>JAXGMP010000001.1:0-1939082 GCA_040768605.1 Anaerolineae bacterium
TCTGGGCCGGCACGACAGCGCCGCCGTCCAGCCGAACGGCCGCGGCAGGCCTCGCGCCTTGTCGTCCCGAGCGGAGTCTTCGGACAGCCGGTCTGCCGGCCGGGACCTCGTCTTTGACTCACTTTGTCGCACACGCTAGACAAAGACGAGATTCCTCGCTTCGCTCGGAATGACAACGGTAGGGTCGCCGTTGGGCGCCAGGCCCGCCGGCCGGCCGCGCGTCGCGCCCTTTGTTCGCAGCAGCCAGTCCTACCGCCTACAGACCCCCGGGGTCCCGCGCGAGGACGGCGCGGAAGACCGCGAAGACGGCGCGGCAGACCCCGGGGGTCGTGACGGAGCCGGCCGCCAGCAACGCTCCGTGGGCCGGCTTTAGCCGGCGTACCTTGTAGGGCGGGGTCTTGCCTGCCCCCCGAACGGGGGGAGCCCCGCCCGGGCGGACGCGGCGAGCCCCGCGCCCGCGTTGACACGCCGCTACCCCCCGGCTAGACTGGCCCCGTTCCTGTGGCCCCCTTTCCGCGCCGCCAAGGAGGAACCGTGTCAGATATCCGCGCCTTCGTCATGGAGCAGCCCCTCTTTTGCCACCACGACCACCATCACTCCTTCCAGGATTTCGACGCCGGCCGCGACGGCTATGACCACAAGAGCCTCCTCGGTTACGCCACGGCCGACCTGACCACCGCCGCCGGGCCCGGCGTCTCTCCGGAGCTGGCCCTCGAGCGCCTTTCCGAGTACTGGCCGCTCATCCGCACCACCGGCTATGGCCGCGCCGTCGACCTCACCAGCCGGGCGCTCTTTGGCCTCGAGTATACGCCGGCCAACTTTGGCGACATCACCGACGCCCTGCAGGACGCCATCGCCGGCCAGACGGCCGCCCAGATCTACCAGCGCTACGTGCACGACGAGGCCCGCAACCTGTGGACCATCCACGACGGCAACTATAACCTGGCCTCACACACCGCCTTTCGCGACGATGCCTACCTCCCCTCCTACCACTTTGCCTTCCGCATCGACGCCCTCCTGGCCCCCGAGAGCAGCGCCGTCTTTGCCGACCTGGAGCGCTTTACCGGCCTGAACATCCACACCCTCGACCAGCTCGTCGACGCCCTGCACCTGGCCGTGGACATGTTCCACGGCACCGGCCGGCTGGCCGCCATCAAGATCGGCATGGCCTACTCGCGCGACCTGACGGTGGGTGACCCGACCCACCACGAGGCCGAGGCCGCCTTTGCCCGCCTGCGCAACCGCAAGGTCTTCTGGGACGGCCTGCAGCAGAACTCGGCCGCCGTCGACACGGCCACCAGCCGCGCCCTCGGCGACTATATGTTGCACCGCCTCGTCCAGCGGGCCGCCGACGACGGCCTGCCCGTGCAGATCCACACCGGCTACCTGGCCGGCAACTGGGGCTCGCTGGCCGGCACCAAGGCGCTGCACCTCCTGCCGCTCTTTGACAAGTACCGCTCCGTCCGCTTTGACCTGTTCCACGCCTCCTGGCCGTGGGCCTCGGAGCTGGGCGCCATCGCCAAGAACTACCCCAACGTCTGGGCGGACCTCTGCTGGGCCTGGGCCATGAACCCGGCCGAGTCGGAGAGGGCCCTCTCCGAATGGCTCGACGGGGTGCCGATGAACAAGATCTTTGGCTACGGGGCAGACACGCGCCTGCCCTGGTGCAACGTGGGCTATTCGCTGCAGGCGAAAGAGGGGATCGCCCGCGTGCTCGAGCAAAAGATCCAGGCCGGCTACTTTTCGCCCGCCACCGCCCGCGAGGCGGCCGAGCGCATCATGCTGGCCAATGGCGAAGAGTTCTACGGCCTGGGCTAGGCCGAGTCGCGCGGAGGGGGCCATGGCCGGCATCGCGGCGAGAGCGGTGATCCTCAAACCGGGGGACCTCCTGGAGGTCCCCTGGGTGCCCCTTCTGGCCGAGGCGGGCCTGAACACCCTGATGCTGCACGCCGCCCGCGTGCCGGAGGAGATCGACGCCCTGATCATCTGGGCGGCCTCGGACGCTGGCCGCGCCCTGCGCCGCGAGTGCGCCCGCCACGGCATCCGCCTGGAGACCGAGATGCACACCGCCTCTTGGCTGGTGCCGCGCGCCGAGTTCCACGCCCGGCCGCACCTCTTTCGCCAGGACCTGCGCGGGGAGCGCACGCCCGACGCGAACTGGTGCTTTTCCTCCGACGAGGCCTGGGCGCTGGCCGAGCGGCGCCTCGGCGCGCTGGCGGCCGCCCTCCCCTCGGATACCGGCCGCTACCTGTGGTTCCCCGACGACACGGCCGAGGGGCTCTGCCACTGTGAGCGCTGCGCCCCGCTCTCGGCGGCCGACCAGTCCCTCCTCTACGCCCGGCGCCTGGCCGAGATGCTGGGCTCCCTCCGCCCGGGGGCGCAGGTCTCGTACCTGGCCTACCTGGGCACCATGGGGGAGGTGCCGGCCGCGCCGGTGCCGGAGGGCGTCCTGCTCGAGTACGCCCCGATCCGCCGCTGCTACCGGCACGCCCTGGACGATCTCTCCTGCGCCGTCAACCGCGCCCACCTGCAGGCGCTCGGGGCGCTGCTGCCCGCCTTTGCCGGGCGGCCCCTGCACGCCACCGAGTACTGGCTGGATGCCTCGCGCCATTCGGGGTGGCGCCGGCCCGCCCAGCGATTATCCGTCTCTGAGGATATGATGCGCCGCGATATCGCCGCCTACGCCCGGCTCGGCTTTACCTCCATCGCCTCCTACGCCGTCATGTGCGACCGGGATTATTGGCAGGCCTTTGGGCCGCCGCCCGTCCTGGCCTACGGACGGGCCCTGGCCGAGGCGCCCGCCGCAGCGGGTTGAGCCCCGGCCCGCCCCGGCGGACCCGCTTCCGCCGCCACGTACGCCCGACCGCCGACGCCCGGCCCCGGCCGGCGCCGGCCCACGCGCAAAGGAGTGCGCCATGCCCGCTATCGAGGTCAAACCCGGCATCTACTGGATCGGCGTCAACGACCGCACCACCGACCTGTTCGAGGGGCTGTGGCCCATCACCCAGGAGGGCGTCTCGTACAACGCCTACCTGGTCGTCGATGAGAAGGTCGCCCTGGTGGACCTGGCCAAGACGTCCCACGCCGGCGCCCTGCTCAGCCAGATCGCCGACGTGGTGGACCCGGCCCGGCTCGACTATGTGGTGCTGAACCATATGGAGCCCGACCACACCGGCGCCATCAACCTCCTCCTCCAGGTGGCGCCCAAGATCACCTTCCTCTGTTCGGCCAAGGCGGTGCCGATGCTCAAGGCCTTCTACCAGATCCCCGACGCCTGCATCCGGGCGGTGGGGGAGGGCGAGGAGGTCTCCCTCGGCGCCACGACGCTGCGCTTTGCCATGATCCCCTTTGTCCACTGGCCGGAGACGATGGTTACCTACGCCGTCGAGCAGCGGGTGGCCTTTACCTGCGACGCGTTTGGCGGCTTTGGCGCCCTGCGCGGGGCCATCTTTGACGGCGACTATCCCGACATGTCCTTCTACGAGGCCGAGGCGCTGCGCTACTTTGCCAACATCGTGGCCCGCTACTCGACGCCGGTGCTGCGCGCCATCGACAGCCTGGCGGCGCTGCCGATCGACGTCATCGCCCCGTCGCACGGGCTGCTCTGGCGGCAGGACCCCGGCCGCATCGTGGAGCTCTACCGCACCTGGTCGCAGTACGCCGCCACCGGCGGGGTGCCCGGGGTGACGTTGATCTACGGGTCGATGTACGGCCACACCGAGGAGATGATGAACGCGGTGGCCGCCGGCGTGGGAGACGTGGGGCTGCCCCTGGCGATCTTTGATGCGGCGCGCACCCACGCCTCCTACATCCTGGCGCACCTCTGGACGCACACGGGCGTCCTGGTCGGCGCGCCCACCTATGAGGCGGGGATCTTTCCGCCGGTGGGGCAGGTGCTGGGCCTGTTCGCCGAGAAGCGGGTGATGCGCAAAAGGGTGGGGCGGTTCGGCTCCTACGCCTGGTCGGGCGGGGCGCAAAAGGCCGCCGAGGAGATCCTGGCCCCGCTCAAGTGGGAGTGGCTGGAGAACCTCGAGTTCCACGGCGCCCCCACGCGCGAGGATCTCCATCGCGGCAGGGAGTACGGCCGGCGCTTTGCCGAGGCTCTGGCCCGCGGCTAGGGCCGCGGGTCGCTTGCCCGCGGCTAGGGCCGCGGGTCGCTTGCCCGCCGCTAGGGCCGCGGGCCGCAGCGGGACCGGTTGAAGCCCGTTGAACCGCGGTGAACGAGTGAACGGGGCGGCAGAAGGCCCTCTGGAGCCCCGCGTGAGCCCGCTATAGCGACCGGTCTACTCTCCCGGCCAGCCGCCCGTCATAGAAACAAAACCGCCTCGGCTAGATACTAGCCGAGGCGGTTCCTTACCGTGCAGGCGGCCGGCGGGCCGCGGAGGGCCTACTCGATGGCGCCCAGGTGCGCGCTGCGATGGCTGGTGGCCGCGGCGCGAAAGCCGGTGTGCGTTACCGTGCCGGCCGAGCCGAACAGGCGGATCTTGTGCCGCACGACTTCCTTGACCGCGTCGCGCGAGAGGGTCAGCCACTTGCGCGGGTCGATGTTTTCCGGGTCAGTCTCCATGGCGCCCACCAGCGCCTTGACGAAGGCCTGGTTCAGCATGGTGGCGACGTTGATCTTGGCGATGCCGTGCTGGATCGCCTCTACCTCGGACGATTCCTTCACCCCCGAAGACCCGTGCAGGACGAGCGGGATGCCCACCTTGTCGTTGATCTTCTGGATGCGGTCGATGTCGAGCTCGGCCTCGGCCTCCTTCATGGCGTGCACCGAGCCGACGGCCACGGCCAGCGCGTCGCAGCCGGTGCGCGTCACAAAGTCGAGCGCCTGGTCGGGGTCGGTCATGGCCGCCTGAACGTCGGCCTCGCTGACGCCGTCGGCCGACTGCAGCACCTTGCCCAGCTCCGCCTCGACGGGGATGCCGCACACGTGGGCCATGTGGACGACCTGGCTCGTCACGCGGACGTTGTCCTCGTAGGGGGCCTTGGAGCCGTCGTACATGAGGGAGGTAAAGCCGGCCCGCAGGCAGCGGATGTTCTGGTCATAGTCGGTGCCGTGGTCCAGGTGCAACACGACGGGCACGTCGGCCTCGGCGGCGGCGGTCTTGACCATGGCGGTGGCGAACTGCAGCCCGGCGTAGCGAATGGCGCCCTGGCTGACCTGCAGGATCACCGGGGCCCGCTCTTCCACGGCGGCGTCGATGATCCCCTGGATCTGCTCCATGTTGTTGGCGTTGAAGGCGCCGACGGCAAAGCGGCCTTCATAGGCAGCGCGCAGAATCTCCTGACTGGTAACTAGGGCCATTGGGGTCCTCCTTCATCGCGGCGAGGCGTTGCTCGCCCTGTTCCTAGGGCGCGGAGCCCGCCCATGCGGGCCGGGCGCCCCCCCGGGCACTCGGGCAAAAAGAGAGTAGGGCCGTCTGCTCAGTGAGCCAACCCTACTCTGAAACGCGTAGTATCAGTGTACACCATGCGGGCATCTTCCCTGGTCGGTCCTGGGCTGTCGCTGTGCCGAAGGTGGGATTCGAACCCACAAGGAGTTGCCCCCAGTGGTTTTTGAGACCACCGCGTCTGCCTTTCCGCCACTTCGGCCCCGATCTCGGCCAGTATACGGCAGCGGCGAGGAAGCGTCAAGTTGCCGGCCCGCGGCAGCCATGCCAGACAGGGGATCTGGGTGGGTGGCTCCGGCGCTGCGGCCCTGCTATCGGGCCTCTGTGTGTGGCCGTTGGGAAGAGAAGACAAGAGAAGAAGGACAGGATTTACAGGATTTACAGGATTGGAAGACTGCAACACAGACGGGTGCTTTCTCAAGCGAGCGCAAAGCGTGTTCCCAGTCCTGTCAGCCCTCCAAATCCTGTCAATCCTGTCCATCCTGTGAATCCTGTGAGTCCTGTCAATCCTGTAAATCCTGTGAATCCTGTCCATCCTATCCATCCTGTAAATCCTGTCAGTCCTGTAAATCCTGTCCTTCTTCCCTTCCCGGTTCTGGCGGGAGGCGCGGGGTTCGCGGGGCCTCCTTGGCCGGCGCAGGCGAGTCTGCTATACTACAGAAAGGTGCGGTCTATGTGCTCCACGGTGCTGGTAGAAAAGTGGATGCCATGCTGAACGAGGAGACCCTCGTCGCCCGGGCCGCGGACGGCGATGTCGACGCTTTCAATCGCCTGGTGCTGGAATACCAGCAGCTGGCCTACAACGTGGCCTACCGCATCCTCGGCAACGAGGACAAGGCCATGGATGCCACGCAGGATGCCTTCCTGCGCGGCTTTCGCGCGTTGTACCAGTACCGCGGCGGCTCCTTCAAGGCCTGGCTGCTCCGCATCGTCACCAATTGCTCCTACGACCTGTTGCGCATCCGCCAGCGGCGCCCCACCACGCCGATCGACGACCTCCTCGAGGACGACGAGCACTCGACCCTCGTCGAGGATCCCTCCGACGGCCCCGAAGACCTCGTCCAGACGCAGGAACTGGCCGTCTCGCTCCAGCGGGCGCTCGACACGTTGCCCCCCGACCAGCGCACCGTCCTGGTCCTGTCGGACGTCGAGGGGCTGAACTATGAGGAGATCGCCGCGGTGACCCTGGTGTCGTTGGGGACGGTCAAGTCCCGGCTGAGCCGGGCGCGCGCCAAGATGCGCGACTATCTGCTGGCCCATCGGGAACACTTGCCGGCGGGGTTCCGTCTTAGCGATGGACCCTGACGACTGTAACAATGATGATCGCATAGGAATGGACGATGCCGAGGCTCCTAGGGCTGCGTAACCGAATCGAACATCGCTTTGCGCGCGCGCGCCTGTCGACCTACCTTGACGACCGCCTGCCGCGCGGCGAGCGTGAGCGCCTGAGCCGGCACCTGGCCGGCTGCGCCGCCTGCCGAGAGGACCTCGCCACCCTGCGCGCCACGGTGGCCGCGCTGCGGCGGATGCCGCGCCTGGCGGTGCCGCGCTCCTTTGTGCTATCGGCCGAGGCCCGCGCCGAGCAGGCCCGCCAGCGGCGCTGGAACAGCGCCTTTGGCGCGCTGCGCACCGCCACCCTGGTGGCGGCCAGCCTGCTGGTGGTCCTCGTCGCCGGCGACGCCCTGCTGGGCACGGCCATGGCCGGGGTGCCCGTGCCGATCGTGGCGCCCGAGGCGGCCCCAGCCGCGGCGCCAGAGTCGGCCGAGCTGAGCGAGCAGACCGCTCTGCCGGCGGCGCCGCCTATGATGATGGCTGCCGCCGCGCCAGAGGCCACCGAGGCGGTCGCCCCGGACGAGGCCCGCGCCGGGCCCGCCGGCGCCCCGCCGGAGGAGCTGCCGGCCCGCTCCGCCCCGGAGCCGGCCCGCTCCGCTTCGGAGCCGACTGCCCCCGCCGCGGAACCGGCCCCCGCCACCGCGGAGCCCCCGGCCCCCTCGGCCAGTGAGCCGCTGCCCTCCGCCCCGCCCGGCATGGGCGGCGGCGGCGAGGGCTTGCTGCCCGCACCACCCACGTCCGGCGCCACCACCAGCGTGACGGTCCCTGGCGCCGTGGTCGAATCCCCCTCGGGGTTGCAGGATCCCGGCCAGCGGACCCCCACCCCCGCGCCCGTCCCGACGGCGCAGCCCACGCCCGAGCCGACCGAGGTCGCCGCGACGGTCGCTGCCGCCGCGCCGGCCGCCGAGCCAACCAGCGGGCCAGATGCGGCCAGCGGCACCGCCGGCGCGGAAAACCTCTACGGCACCGCGGCCCCGGCAGTGGCGGCAGCCGCCCCGCTGCCCGAGCGCGATACGCAGGGGCAGCCCCCGGCGCCCAAGGTCAGCGCCGCGCCCGCCGCGTCGGACTCTGGCGCGCCGGCCGAGCGCGTCTACGGCCTGGCCGCCGAGGAGGCTTTTGACCTGCGGCAGGCCATGCGCCTGGGTGGCGCGCTTACCTTCGGGGTGCTGTTGGTGCTCCTCTCCGGCACGGTCTGGACGGGCCAGCAGCGCCGTATGTAGCGCGTGTCATGACCTCGGGGTCGTGGGTCATGACCTCGGGCGTCGTGGGTCATGACCTCCGGGGTCTTCCGCCCGTCTTCGGGCGGGACCCCGGAGGTCTAAAGGCGGCGTCACTCCCGTCCGAACCATCCGGACAGCCTGCCGCCTCCTAGACCCCCGGGGTCCGGCCTGCGGACAGGCCGAAGATCCCGGGGGTCTAGAACGCGCCGCCAGCGCCCCGTTTGGTCGCCCCCCGCCAGCCTGCTATACTGAACCGGACGCCTTCTCCCTGTATACACCAACCCCCTGGAGGGCCTTGTGCTCGGACGCTCAGCCGGATTCCGCTTGAGCCTCACCAAAACCCGCGAGTCCTTCTTTGGCCGCATCAGCGGCCTCTTTCGCGGCGACAAGATCACCGAAGAGACCTGGGAAGAGCTGGAAATGCTGCTCATCCAGGCCGATGTCGGCGTGCAGACCACCATGCAGCTCGTCGACGAGTTGCGCGCCATGGTCGCCGACGGCCTGGCCAAAACCCCTAACCAGGTGCAGACGCTCCTCCAGGAGCAGCTGGTGGCCATGCTGCGGCGCGTCCAGCGGCCCTACCTGGCCATCCACCGGCCCCTGGCCGTGATCCTGGTGGTGGGCGTCAACGGCTCCGGCAAGACGACCTCCATCGCCAAGCTGGCCAAGCTCCACCGCGACCAGGGCCAGAAGGTCCTGCTCGCCGCCGGGGACACCTTCCGCGCCGCCGCTGCCGACCAGCTAGAGATCTGGGGGGAGCGCATCGGCGTCCCCGTAATCGCCCATCAGCCGGGGGCCGACCCGGGCGCGGTGGCCTACGACGCGGTGCAGGCCGCCCAGTCGCGCGGGGTGGACGTCCTCATCGTCGATACCGCCGGCCGCCTGCACACCAAGTTCAATCTGATGCGCGAGCTGCGCAAGGTGCGCGAGGTGTTGCGCCGCCAGGTCCCGGGGGCGCCCCACGAGATCCTCCTGGTGCTCGACGCCACCACCGGCCAGAACGCCCTCACCCAGGCCAAAAAGTTCCGCGAATCGGTCGACCTCACCGGCGTGGTGCTGGCCAAGCTGGATGGCACCTCCAAGGGGGGCATCGTCTTTGCGGTGGCCAACGAGCTGAACCTGCCGGTGATGTTCGCCGCCACCGGGGAGCAGGTGGACGATTTCGCCGTGTTTGACGCCAAACAATTCGTGGCGGACCTGTTCTAGACCGCGCCTGCCCGCCACGCTGACCGCTAGAGGATGGATGACCATGGACGACCAACAACCCGACCTGCACGGCATGCTCGCCGAGATCACCGATCTGATGGAGCGTCTTTGACCTGGCGTCCAAGGAAAAGGAGATCGCCCGCATCCAGGAGGTCTCGGCCCAGGACGGCTTCTGGGATGACCCGGAAAGCGCCCAGGGCCTCATGCAGCAGCTCTCCACCCTGGAGGGGGAGGTGGGCGAGTGGCGCGAGATGGCCGAGCGCGCCACCTCCCTGACCGAGCTCGCCGAACTGACCGCCGAGGAGGAAGACCCCGCCCTCCAGGCCGAGATCACCGCCGACGCCCGCTCGCTCGAGCGGCACCTGGCCCAGATGCGCCTGCGGGCCATGATGTCCGGCCCGCATGACCGGCGCGACGCCATCCTGACCGTCTATGCCGGCGCGGGGGGCACCGAGTCGCAGGATTGGGCCGAGATGCTCCTGCGCATGTACCTGCGCTGGGCCGAGCGGCGCGGCTTTGCGGTCGAGGAGATCGACCAGGCCGAGGGGGATGAGGCGGGCATCAAGTCCGCCACCATCGAGATCCGCGGCCGCAACGTCTTCGGGCTGCTCCGTTCCGAGCGGGGGGTGCACCGCCTGGTGCGCATCTCTCCCTTTGATAACCAGCACCGCCGGCATACCTCCTTCGCCCTGGTGGAGGTCATCCCCGACGTGGCCGGCGAGATCGAGATCGACATCAAGCCGGACGACCTGCGCATGGACGTCTTCCGCGCCTCAGGCCACGGCGGGCAGAACGTGCAAAAGAACTCCACGGCCGTGCGGCTGACCCACCTGCCCACCGGGCTGGTGGTGTCGTGCCAGAATGAGCGGTCGCAGCTGCAGAACCGCGAGCGGGCCATGGCCGTGCTCACCGCGCGCCTGTACGACCTGGAGCTGCAAAAGCAGGAAGAGGAGACGGCCCGGCTGCGGGGCGAGCACATCACCGCGGGCTGGGGGAACCAGATCCGCTCGTACGTTCTGCACCCGTACCGCATGGTGAAGGACCTGCGCACCGAGTGGGAGTCGGGCAACCCGACCGCGGTGCTGGACGGGGAGATCGACGGCCTCATCGAGGCCTACCTGCGCCACAAGGTCGGCTCCGCCTAGGCGGCACCGCCTTGGCCGCCATCCGAGAGGCTTCTCGCTTGCTAGACCCCCGGGGTCCGCCCCGACGGCCTTCGGCCGCCCGGAGGAAAGACCCGGGGGTCGTGTGTTGCGGGGTCGTGTGCCGGGGGACGCGCGGGGGCGCGCCGTTTGTATCGTTCCTGAGACCCCCTCGCCGGCCGTTCTGTGCTATTCTTGCTGTGACGCCAGGTGACGCCACCTGTGCAACATACCGTCCCTCTGCCCCGGCAGGTGCCCGCACCCGACCGGGGCTTTGTGTTCTCGGTTGCCCGTTGGGCAGGAGGAACGACCATGGCACGCTCCACGCAGCAGATCTTTCGCGAGCATATGGCCGCCCTGGAGCGCGGTGACCTTCCGGGGCTCATGGCGGACTATGCCAAGGACGCCGTCCTGATCACCATGGATGCCGTCTTCGAGGGCAAGGACGCCGTGCAGGGCTACTTTGTGGGCGCCTTCAGCGCCTTCCCCGGCATGAAGACCAAGACCACCGGGGAGCGCGTGCACGGCGACATGGTCCTCTGCACCTGGACCGCCGATGCCCCCAAGGCCAAGATTCCGACGGGCGTCGACACCTTCATCATCCGGGAGGACAAGATCCGGCTGCAGACCTGCTGGTACACCGTAGTGCCCAAGTAGGCCGCCCACAGCACGACCTCCCGCGGGCCCACACCACGACCTCCGGGGGCCCACATCATGACCTCCGGGGTCTTCCGCCCGTCTGCGTCATGACCTCCGGGGTCTTCCGCCCGTCTGCGGGCGGGACCCCGGAGGTCTAAAGGCGGCGACACTCCCTGTGCCGGCGTCCGGCAGGCCCGCCCCTCTACCAGCCGCTGGCCGCGAACACGGCCCTCAGCATCTCCGCGCGCTCTTCTGCCGTCATGGGGCGCGGCCGGGCATAGTCCTCCAGCATGTAGGTCAGGAGCTCCGTCGAGATGTGCCGGCCCTGGTAGACCACGTGCCGGTCCACGAACTCTTGCCGGGTGCCCAGGGTGCGCATCTGGTCAAAGAACAGGTTCCCCAGGCCGTAGTGGATGAACCCGCCGTTGTAGAACTCGATCGCCTGCGGATGATGCGCCTGGCTGCCTGAGACGATGCGCGCCCCCGCGTCGACCATGGAGCGGAAGTCCTCCCGCTGCTGGTCGGTCGGCTCGTAAAAGTAGAACTCCCAGTACTGGAAGGTGGCCACCGGGACGTCCACCTCCTCGGCCAGGCGGCCCAGCTCGCCGTGCATGAAATCCCAGTCGCAGGGCGCGGCGCCGGGTCGGTCGGCGGTGGCCCAGGCGTACCCGGGGCCGACGGGGTTGCAGCCGATGAACGAGAACGAGTTCCCGTTCGAGTCGATCTCCATGGCCCGGGAGGCGTCCTCCAGGTTGGCCCCGCCGCCATAGTAGGGCCAGCCCTCCTCGTTGTACATGGCCAACGTCTCGAGCGTGGCGGCGTCACCATAGTCCTGGAAGTGGTTGCCGGTCAGCTCGATGAAGTCGGTGCCCACCTCCCGCAGGAGGTCGATGTACCGCTGGCTGGAGCAGAACACCAGCGACTCCTGGGCCGGGTCGGCCGGCGGGCACTGGGAGTAAAAGGGCACCTCATTGGAGATGTGGGTCAGGTCGGCCGAGGCCAGCGTCGCGGCGATGTCCTGCCCGGGGAAGAGGACGCCCCGCGTCTCCATCGCGTGGGCGGTGCCGCGCACCAGGGCGGTGACGCCGGTCATCATCAGGACGGTCATCTCCTCGGTGGCGCGGTTGGTCAGCGGCCCCTCGGCGGCCAGGGCGGCGGCCAGCTCGTGGGCGCCGGGGCCCTCGGCGCCCACCGTGAGGGTCAGCGGCCAGCGGGCGGCGTCGAGGTCCTTGTCCAAAAGCGAGAGGCCGTCGACGCGCAGCGCCTTCCAGCGCGGCTCGAGCATGTCAAAGGGGAGCACGGCCCAGGCGTGGGGGCGGGCCTCCCAGGCGCGGTCGACGAGCTCCTCGGCGGGGGCCACGGTGATGGGCGCCGCCTCGGAGGGGGCCCCCAGGATCTCGCCGAGGGCGGCCAGGGTCGCCTCGCTCACCAGGAGCGTCGGGGCGGTGCCGTCGCCCGAGATCTCGCTCAGCGCGGCCGCGTCACCCTTCCAGAAGGCCTGGATCCCCTCCCAGGTGACCTCGTCGGCCAGGGTGGGGAAGGGCGCGGCCACGGCATAGATCCAGGTGGCCAGCGGCTGGCCCAGGCCGGCCGCCACGACGAGGGTGGCCGCGTCGCGGGAGGGGGCCGTCTCGGCGCCGATGGCGGCGAGGGCCTCGCCGAGGGGCTCGGCCAGCGCCGGCGCCAGGGCGGGGTCCAGCCAGGCCAGCGGTGCGGGCACGGCGGTGGGCGTGGGGAGGGCGGTGGGCGGCGGGGTGGCCGTCGGCAGCGCCGTGGGGGCGGCCGTCGGCAGCGCCGTGGGCGCCGCAGTGGGCGCGGGCGGGGCGGCGGGCGTCCGCGTGCAGCCGGCCAGGAAGGCTGCGATCAGGAGGAACCAGAGAGCGTTACGCCATGGTGTACGGTGCATGTGCCTCTTCCTCTGCGGTGATGGGCGGCCCCCAAGTGGGCCCGCAAAGCGCCCACCAGTATAGCACAACCCCCCGGCGGCGGACAGCCAGCCCCCGCCACGCCCGGGCGGCCGAATGGAGACGGGATTCACAGGAAAGACAGGATTGACAGGATTGACAGGATTTACAGGATTTACAGGATCGGGAGGATGGACAGGGCCGGGCAGGATTGGGAGGATGGACCGATCCGGGCAGGATTGGTGCAATCGACAGGGCCGAGCAGGATTGGGAGGATGGGAAGAATCACTGAGAGCGGCAGAGGCTTGGCCAGAATCTGGCACCCTACACCCATAGGAGTAGGTCCGCCCATTCCCAAAGCCCTGTCAATCCTGTCTTTCCTGTAAATCCTGTAAATCCTGTCAATCCTGTCAATCCTGTCTTTCCTACGAGTCCCCTCCTGTCCCGGGTCGCCCGCCCCCCGCGCTTGCCTCACGGCGGCGATCCCTGCATAATGTCCCCAACCACGCACCCGCGTCGCGGTTCCTAAAGAAAGGATGCATGACCAAGATGTCCAACGCACTGATCGCTGAACTGTACCGTCGCATCAATGCCCTGCCCATCGTCGATATCCACACCCACGTGGAATGGAAGACCGGCACCGCCGCCTCCATCGGCGATATCCTCTCCTACCACTATTACACCGAGCTCACCAACTCGGCCGAGTTCCAGGGCGGGGTCTTTCCCTTCGGTAAGCCCGAGGAGCTGACCCAGCAGGTGATGCGCAAGCTGCCCTTTATCCACAACACCGTCCAGTACGACTGGCTGATGACCATTTCACGCGAGTACCTCGGCATCGCCCCTTCCGAGTGGCGGGTCGAGAACTGGCGCGCCATCTTTGACCGCTCCGTCCAGATCATGGGGCGCCCCGAGTGGCGCCAGGAGATGATCCAGAAGTCCAATATCGTGCGGGTGTTCCTCACCAACCAGTTCTATGACGACCTCGAGGGGCTCGACACCTCGTTCTACTCGCCCTGCCTGCGCACCGAGCCGTTCATCCTCTGGATCGACCGCCCCGAGGAGCGCGAGGCGATGGGCAAGTTCCTGGGCCGGCCCATCCGCACCACGGCCGACTTTGTGGCCGCCATCGACAAGACCTTCGTCAAGTTCACCTCGCACGGCATGGGCTACGCGGCCATGTCGATCCCGTCGAATTTCAAGACCTACGAGGTGGCCGTGGAGGACGCCCAGCGCGTGCTGGACAAGGCCATCGCCGGTACCCCGCTCGACTGCTGCGAGCGCGAGCTGTGGGGCGCCTACGCCATGGACCGCATGTGCGACGCCTGCCTCAAGTTCGACCGTCCCTTCCACCTGATGATCGGCGTCAACCGGGACGTCTACGAGCACGGCGTGCCGGCCGGGCAGGACCTGTTCGACTCGGTGAACTCGATGGCCGGGTACGAGCACATCCTGAACAAGTATGTCGACGTCAAGTTCCCCACCGCCGTCCTGGCTGACACGTCGGGGCTGGAGCTGACCGCCGCGTCGTGGATTCGCCACAACGTGTTCCCGTCGGGGCACTGGTGGTACTCGAACCAGCCGACGGACATCGCCCGCGAGGTGGAGCGGCGCATGAACGCCGTGCCGCAGAACAAGATCATCGGCTACTTTTCTGACGCGTACTATCTGGAGTTCGTGCTGCCCAAGTTCCGGATGTACAAGTTCGAGCTGGCCAAGGCGCTGGCCAACCGCATGGAGCGCAGCCTGATCCACCCGAACATGGAGCCGTTCACGCTGGACGACGCCATGATCCTGGCGGAAAAGATGCTGGTCAAGAACCCGGCGGAGATCATCGGCATTCCGGGCCTGTAGCCCGGGGCGCGTGTGTCAGAAAGGTCAGAGGGCCGGCCCCCCGCGGGGGCCGGCCCTCTCTTTGTGCAAAGGAAGGAGAAGAGGAAGAGGAAGAGGAAGAAGACAGGATTAACAGGATTGACAGGATTGGGGACCTGAGACGGCAGGCGCCGGCCCCTTTGGGCTGCGGCGGCGCCTGTCCCGAGGTCCGCCGAGGGAAGCCGCCGCTTTGGCTGGCCGGACGCGGCGCAAGCCGAGGGGCTTGCCCCGACCGGGCGACCCGGAGCCCTCCTGCGGTCCGCCGCCGGCCGGCGGCGGGGCTCCCCCCGTGCGGGGGGCAGGCAAGACCCCGCCCTACCGGTAACGCCGGCTAAAGCCGGCTTTCGGAGTGCGTACGCGTATACGCGTCTTGAGCCCCCTTTAGGGGGCGTGTATAGTAGCCAGGGGTCTTTAGCCCCTGGCGTCCGGCCAGCAGCGAGGCTCTGCGCCGGCCCGGAGGCCTGCCGCGCCGTCTTCGCGGTCTGCCGCGCCGCACTTCTCTGAAAACGGCCTGCGGGGCAGCAGGATCTGCCTCCGGTGCGGCCCGCCGCACATGACGACTCCGCGTCGGCCGTACGGCGGGCCTGGCGCGGAACGGCCATTCTACCGTTGTCATTCCGAGCGGAGTCTTCGGAGCGAGGAATCTCGTCTTAGCCTGGCGTCTGAAGCAAAGTAAATCAAAGACGAGGTCCCGGCCGGCAGACCGGCTGTCCGAAGACTCCGCTCGGGACGACAAGGCGGAAGGCCTGCCGCGGCCGTTCCGGCGGCGCCCTTAGCCCCTGGCGATGGCCCCGGGCGCCCCTCCAGAGCTATCCTCCAATCCTGTCAATCCTGTGAATCCTGTCTCTCTTCCCTCCCCTCTTCTCCCCCCTCCCCCATCCCCAGCGCCGCGCGGAGGTACCGGCCGGTGTGCGAGGCGGCCGCGCGGGCCACCTCCTCCGGCGGGCCCTCGGCCACCAGGCGGCCGCCCCCCTCGCCCCCCTCCGGGCCGAGATCGATGACCCAATCCGCCGCAGCAATCACGTCCAGGTTGTGCTCGACCACGACGACGCTGTGCCCCGCCGCCACCAGCCGCTGCAGTACCTCCACCAGGCGGGCTGTGTCGGCCGGGTGTAGGCCGGTGGTCGGCTCGTCGAGGAGGTAGAGCGTGTGCCCGGCAGCCCGCCTCCCCAGCTCGCGGGCCAACTTGACCCGCTGGGCCTCCCCGCCCGAGAGGGTCGTGGCCGGCTGCCCCAGGCGCAGGTAGCCCAGCCCCACGTCGGCCAGCACCTGCAGGCGCGTCGCCACGGCGCGGACCCCGGCGAACTCCTCCAGCGCCTCCGCGACGGTCATCTCCAGCACCTCGGCGACGTCGTGCCCGCCGTAGGTGACGGCCAGCGTCTCCTGGTGGAAGCGCCGCCCGTGGCAGGCCGGGCAGCGCACCTCCACGTCGGGCAGAAAATGCATCGGGATGGCCAGCGTCCCGCTCCCCTCGCAGCGCTCGCAGCGCCCGCCCGGCACGTTGAAGGAAAAGTGCCGCGCCGTGATGCCGCGGGCCCTGGCCTCGGGCGTGGCCGCAAACGCCGCGCGGATGGGGGTGAACGCCTCGGCATAGGTGGCCACGTTCGAGCGAGGCACCCGCCCGATGGCCCGCTGGTCGATGCGGATCACGCGGTCGAGGTGCTCCCAGCCGCTGATGCCGTCGTGCGCGCCGGGGGGCTCCGCCCCGCCCTGCAGGCGCTGGCTGGCGGCCAGGCCCAGGACGTCGCCCACCAAGGCCGACTTGCCCGCCCCCGAGACCCCCGTCACCGCCACCAGCAGCCCCAGCGGGATGCGCACGGTCAGGTCCTTGAGGTTGTGCGCCCGCGCGCCGTGGATCGTCAGCGCGGCCGGCCCCGGCGCCCGCCGGGTAGCGGGCCGCGCCGCGCGCGCCGCACCGGCCAGGTAGGCGCCGGTGACGGAACCGGGCGCCCCGGCCACCTCCGCCGGGGTGCCCGCGGCCACGACGCGCCCGCCCTGCGCGCCGCCGCCCGGCCCCAGGTCGATGACGTGGTCGGCCGCGCGGATCAGCTCAAGGTCGTGCTCCACGACGAGGACGGTGTTGCCCGCGTCGCGCAGGGCGCGCAGCACCTCGATGAGGCGCTGGGTATCCCGCTGGTGCAGGCCGATGGTCGGCTCATCGAGGACGTAGAGCACGCCCGTCAGGGTCGAGCCGAGCAGCGTCGCCAGGCGCAGGCGGTGGGCCTCCCCGGCCGAAAGGGTCGGCGCCGAGCGTTCCAGCGCCAAGTAGCCGACCCCCAGGCGCTGCACGCGGCCCAGGCGCGCGCGGAGCTCCTCCAGGATCGGGCCGGCGGCGCGCGCCTCGTCGGCGAGGAGCCGGCCCGGCAGGGCCGCCAGCCAGCCGGCCAGGTCGGTCAGCGCCAGGCCTGAGAGGGCCGGGAGCGACTCGCCGGCCACCGTCACCGCGCGGCTCGCGGGGCGCAGGCGCGTGCCGGCACAGTCGGGGCACCGCAGCGCCGTGAAGAGGCGATCCAGCCGGCGCCGGTAGGCGGCGTTCTCGGCGTGCTCGGCGTAGCGGCGCTCCAGGTTGGTGACCAGCCCCTCAAAGCGCCCCTCGGCCGAGGTGGCCGGCGGCCGCAGGCCTGGGAAGCGCCGCCGGAAGCGCGCATCCCCCGTGCCGTAGAGGAGCAGGTCGCGCGCGGCCGGCGCATACTCGGCGACGGGCAGCGCCGGGTCGAACGGGAAGCCATAGTGGGCGGCGGCGCGCTGCAGGATGCGGCAGTTCCGCGTGATGTGGAACGGGATCCAGCCCGCCACGGCGCCGGCGGTGATGCTCTTTCCCTCGTCGATGAGGCGGCCGACGATGGCCTGGCGCACCACGCCCAGCCCCGTACAGGTGGGGCAGGCGCCGGCCGGCTTGTTGAAGGAAAAGTCGGCCATGCCCAGTTCGGCAAGCGCCGCGCCGCAGTGCGGGCAGGGGACGGTGCCGGCGGCCGGCTCGTCGCCCGCCGCACCGGCGGCCGCGTCCTGCCAGCCCTCCGCGGGCCGGCCGAGGAGGGCTGGCGGCACGTCCTTGCCGCAGGCGGGGCAGGGGCGGTGCCCCAGCCGGGCGTATAGGACGCGCAGGTAGGTGCTGATCTCGGTGGCCGTGCCGACCGTCGAGCGGGGGTTCTGCGGCGTGGCGTAGGGGCCCACGCTGATCGACGCCGGCAGACCGCTGACGGCCTCGACCGGCGGCCGGCTCAGCCCCCAGGAGAGCAGGCCGAGGGCCTCCAGGTACTGGCGGAGGCTCTCCTGGTGGAGGATGTCAAAGGCCAGAGTGGACTTGCCCGACCCCGACACCCCCGTGAGGGCCACGAGGCGGCCCTTGGGGATCTCGACGGTGAGGTGTTGGAGGTTATGCAGGTGCGCGTTGCGCACCGTGATGGTGGGGTGCATGCGGGCCACCTCCCGATGGGGCCAAGAGGGAGAGGACAGGATTTCCAGGATTGCGGACCTGGCCCGGCGCGCCCAGGCCCCCTTTGGGCTGCGGCGGCGCCTGTCCCGAGGTCCGCCGAGGGAAGCCGCCGCTTTTCTCGACCGGCCGCCGCGCAAGCAGAGGGGCTTGCCCCGACCGGGGGACCCGGAGCCCTACTGCGGTCCGCCGCGCCGGCCGGCGGCGAGCCCCCTTGGAGTCGTCATGTGCGCCGGGCCGCACACCGGCAGACATGAAAACGGGGCGCGCGGCGGGCCTCTAGGCCGGCGCAGAGCCTCGCTGCTGGCCGGCCGAACGGCCGCGGCGGGCCACGCGCCTTGTCGTCCCGAGCGGAGTCTTCGGAGCAGCCGGTCCGCCGGCCGGGACCTCGTCTTTGATTTACTTTGCTTCAGACGCCAGGCTAAGACGAGATTCCGTCCGGCGGACCGGCGGCTCGAAGACTCCGCTCGGAATGACAACGGTAGAATGGCCGTTCCGCGCCAGGCCCGCCGGACGGCCGATGCGGAGTCGTCACGCGCGGCGGGCCGCACCGCAGGCAGATCCTGCTCCCCGCAGGCCGTTTTCAGCGAAGTGCGGCGGCTTGCCGCCGCTCTTCCTAGCCTCCCGTCCTGCAGGCAGAGGGGCTTGCCACGACCGGCGCACCTGGAGCCATGCTGCGGTCCGCCGCCGTCCGGGGCGGGGCTCCCCCCATGCGGGGGGCAGGCAAGACCCCGCCCTACCGGTAACGCCGGCTAAAGCCGGCTCGCGGAGCGTTGCTGGCGGGCGGCTCCGTCACGACCCCCGGGGTCTTCCGCGCGTCTTCGCGGTCTTCCGCGCGTCCGCGCGCGGGACCCCGGGGTCTGTAGGCGGCAGGCCTCGCTGCCGCGAACGAAGGGCGCGACGCGCGGCCGTCCGGCGGGCCTGGCGTAGGATGGCGACCCTACCGTTGTCATTCCGAGCGGACTCTTCGGAGCGAGGAATCTCGTCTTTGCCTAGCTTTGCACACAGCAAGGCGAAGACGAGGTCCCGGCCGGAGGACCGGCTGCTGCGCTCGGGACGACAAGGCGCGGGGCTCCTCGCCGGCCGGGGCGGGGCTAAAGACCCCGCCCTACAAGGTACGCCGGCTAAAGCCGGCTTTCGGAGTGCGTACGCGTATACGCGTCTTGAGCCCCCTTTAGGGGGCGTTACTGGTAGCCAGGGGTCTTTAGCCCCTGGCCTCCGGCCGGCGGCGGGGCTCTGTACCTGCGCGGTCCGCCGCGCCGGAGCGGCGCTGGGGCGCCGCACTCCACATCGGCCCGCCGTGCGCCCCGTTTTCATGCCTGCCGGTGTGCGCCCGGCGCACGTGACGACTCCATATCGGCCCGCCGCGCGCCCCTACTTCATCCCTGCCGGTGTGCGGGCCCGCCGCGCGCGGCGGAAAAGCGCAGGCAAGCCTGCGCACTCCAGAGCACTCACCCGCCCGCGGCGGCCTCCCCCTCCACGCAGCGGGCCCAGGCCTCGACCAGCGCCTCGTCAAGCGCCTTGCCGGCCGCCTCACGCAGCCGGAGGAGCGCCTCGGCCGGGGCCGCCCCGGCCCCGCCGTCCTGAGGGTGCACTAGGGCATCGTAAGCGTCCGCCACGGCCAGGATCCGCGCGCCGACGGGGATGTCTCCCCGCACCAGCCCGTCCGGGTAGCCGCTGCCGTCCACGCGCTCGTGCTGGTACAGCACCGTCGGTGCCAGGCCGGCCAACGTGTCTACGCTGGCCAGGACGCGGCCGCCCATCGACGGAACCAGCCGCGCCAGGTCCCGCTCGTGCCCGGCCAGGGCCGCCACCCCTTCCGCCCCGATCGCGCGAAAGCCCAGCTCCCCAATATGGTGCAGGAGGGCCGCCATGCCCACCTCCTCGGCCTCCCCCTCCGGGAGGCCCGCACACCGCGCCAGCCGCTCGGTGGCCTCGGCCAGCCGCACGGAGTGCTGGTACGCCTCCGCATCGTACGCCTCGATCACGCGAGACAGGGCCTGCGTGATCGAGACCCTCGCCCGCCGGGCGTCGCGGGCGGCATCGGCGTGGCGGGTGATGGCGTCGGCCACCAGGGCGCGCCCCATCTCCTGCCCGATGAAGACGAGCGAGCGGGCCTCCTCCCGCGTAAAGGGTGCCGCGGGCGCCGCGCGGTAAAGCGTCAGTGAGCCGACCGTGCCGCCTGAGGTGGCCGCGCCAGAGAGGGCCGCGCCCGGCGCCCCCGCCAGCGCCACCAGGACCCCCGCCCCCTCGAGGGCGCCCTCCGGGAGTTTCTGCCCCTGCCCGTCCAGAAAGAGCCACGGCTGGGCCGCCTGGGTCAGCGCCTCCAGCGCCGCCTCATCCGGCAGGGGCCAACCCGCCACGAACCCGGCCTTGCCGCGGTAGGCCACCATGAGGTTGGCCTGCAGCGGCGCCCCCACCGTGGCCACGCGCAGCGCCGTCGGCTGGAAGGAATCGCCCAGGACGTCCATGGCCCCGTCGAGCAGCTCGGCCGCCGAGTGGGCCCGCCCGATCACCTGTGACAGGCGGATGAGCGGCCCGACCGGGCTGACCGTCCCCAGCCCGCGCCGGGCGGCGCGCTCGGCCAGCCGCATGGCGATCCGGTCGCAGACGTCCTGCAGGTCCAGCGGCTTGGTCATATAGTCCACGGCGCCCGCCTTCATCGCGGCGACGGCCGACTCGATCGAGCCATAGCCCGTCATCATGATGACGTCGGTGGCCGGGAACAGGCGGCGGACCTCGCCGAGCAGCCGATCGCCGCCCATGCGGGGCATGCGCCAGTCGGTAAGCACCAGGTCGCACTCGGTGTAGCGCAGGAGCTCGAGCCCCAGCAGGCCGTCAGCGGCCTCGAGCACGGTGTGCCCCTCTTCGCGCAGGGCGGCCACCACGACGCGGCGGACCGCGGCATCGTCGTCAACGACCAGGATGGTTCCCATGGCGGGGTGTGCCTCCTATCTGGCGCTTGGGTGTGCTGCTCTGCGAACGGCGCCCGGAGCAGCAACATCTTCCCCTGCGGCGCGTTCTCATCCTACCGGTGTGCGGCGCGGCGCACGGGACGGCTCCAGGCCCCCCTTTTGCCCGCGAGGGGGCTCGCCCGGTCATGACGACGCGTCGGGCGCGGGCGCCGCGGCGGCGTCCTCGTCCAGGCAGTGTACCCAGGCCTCGACCAGCGCCTCATCCAGCTGGGTGCCGGCCGCCTCGTGCAGGAGGCGCGCCGCCTCCTCCGGCCCCATCCCGGCGCGGTAGGGACGGTCGTGGGCCAGGGCGTCGTACGTGTCGGCCACGGCAATGATCCGCGCCCCCAGGGGGATCTCCCCGTCGCACAGACCGTCCGGATAGCCAGTGCCGTCCACCCACTCGTGATGGTACAACACCAGCGGCACCAGGTCCGCCAGGATCTCCAGCCCGGCCAGGATGCGGGCGCCCATCACCGGATGGAGCTTGACCAGGTCGTACTCGCTCTCCGTGAGGCCCATCGGCTTGTGCAGGGTGGTCATGGCCACGCCGAGCTTGCCGATGTCGTGCAGCAGGCTGGCCATGCGCACGTCGTCGGCCTCCTCGGGGGTGAGCCCGGCGCACCCCGCCAGCCGCTCGGCGTGCTGGGCCACGCGGAGGGAATGCTCGTGGGTAAAGGCGTCATAGGTCTCGATGACCCGCGAGAGCACCAGGCTGATCGAGCGGCGGGCGCGGCGCACGTCGCGGGCGGCGTCGGCGCGGCGGGTCAGGGCGGCGGCCTCCAGGGCGCGCCCCGTCTCTTGCGCCAGGAAGCGCAGCGCGCGGGCCTCATCCCAAGTGTAGGGCGGGGCGTCGCCGGCGCGGAGGAGCGTCAGCGCGCCGACCACGCTGCTCTCGCCCGTCAGCGGGGCCACCAGCCCGGGCCCCGCCATGCTGCCGGCGGGGAGGGCATGGCCGGAGGCGTCGAGGAAGGCCCACGGCTCGGGGCGGGCCGCCAGCGCCTCCAGGGTGGCCGTGGGCCGCAGCGCCCAATCGGCCAGCAACGCGGCCTGCCCGCGATAGGCCACCACCACCCGGGCGCGCAGCGGCCCGCCGTAGGTGGCCATCCGCAGCGCCGTGGGGCGGAAGGTGCTCTCGACCACGTCCATGGCGCCGTCCATCATGTCCGCCGCCGAGCGCGACTGCGTGATCGCCTTGGACAGGCTGATCAGCGGCCCCACCGGTGAGATCGCCCCCACCCCCCCGCGCGTGGCCCGCTCGGCCAGGCGCAGGGCGACCTTCTCACGCACGTCGGCCAGGTCGAGCGGCTTGGTCATATAGTCCACGGCGCCCGCCTTCATCGCGGCCACGGCCGACTCGATCGAGCCGTACCCCGTCATCATGATGACGTCGGTCGACGGGGCCAGGCGCTGCACCTCGGCCAGCAGGCGGTCGCCGCTCATGCGCGGCATGCGCCAATCGGTGATCACCAGGTCACACGGCTGGGCGCGGAGCGCCTCCAGCGCGCTGAGGCCGTCGTCGGCCTCGATGACGACATGACCCTGCGCCCGCAACGCCGCCGAAAGCACCCGGCGGATCCCCGCCTCATCATCCACCACCAATACGTTGCCCATAGAACGCGCCGTACTCCTCCCTGGAACGGTCCGCCTCCCGTCCCGGCTCAGGCCCCGACCTGCAGGACATAACCACGCCGAGGCACGGTGAGCAGGAAGCGCGGCTGCGATGGGTCGTCCTCGATCTTGCGGCGCAGGTTCAGAACGTGCATACGCACCACGGAGGTGTCCATGGTGCCCTCCGGGTAGTCCCACACCTCGCGGAGGAGCCGGTCAGAGGCGACCACCTCGCCGGCGTGCTCGCAGAGGTAGTGCAGCAGGGCGAACTCGACCGGCGTCAGAGACAGATCGCGCCCCGCCAGGCGCACCTGGCCGGCCCCCGTGTCGAGCTCGAGCGGCCCAAAGCACAGCGGCCCGACGGGCTCCTCGGCCGAGCGGTAGCGCAAGAGCGCCTCGACGCGCAGCTCCAGCTCGCGCAGGTCAAAGGGCTTGGGCATATAGTCGTCGGCGCCGGCCTCCAGGCCGGCCAGGCGGTCGTCGATGGCGCCGCGCGCGGTGAGAAAGAGGATCGGGATGGCGCAGGTCAGCGGGTTGGCGCGCATCGTGCGGCACACCTGGATGCCGTCGGGCGGGGGCATCACGATGTCGAGGATGACCAGGTCAGGGCGCAGGCCGCCGTTGAGCAGCGCCAGGGCCCGGCTGCCGCTCTCGACGGTGTGGACCCTATGCCCCGCCGTGGCCAGGGCCCGCTCGGCGACGCCGAGCACCGCCAGGTCGTCGTCCACCACCAGGATCCGTGCCATAGGCCCCTCGCTTCTGCGCAAGTTGGCGCTGTCGGGCGGCGATTCCAACCACGGGCCAGGCCGGCCCCATGGTCCCCCTACCCGAAACTGCCGAGACAGGATTCACAGGAAGGACAGGATTGACAAGATTCACAGGATTTACAGGATTAACAGGATTAACAGGATTGACAGGATAGGGAATCTGGTTGAGCCTGCCTATTGCGGGTACCTATCTTCTGCCGCAGTCTTGAAATCCTGTCAATCCTGTCAATCCTGTCCTTCTTCTCTTCTCTTCCCACGGCCTGCGGGAACGCTCCCGAAGGTGAGCTCGTCGGGCCGTCCGGCCCCTACGTGAGACTGCCAGGACAGGGTTTACAGGATTGGAAGTCTGGTTGAGCCTGTCTTCTGCCGCGGTCTTGAAATCCTGTCAATCCTGTAAATCCTGTCCTTCCCCTCTTCTCTTCCCACGGCCTGCGACAGCAAGCCCGAAGGTGAGCTCGTCGGGCCGTCCGGCCCCTACGTGAGACTGCCAGGACAGGGTTTACAGGATTGGAAGTCTGGCTGAGCCTGTCTTCTGCCGCAGTCTTGGAATCCTGTCAATCCTGTAAATCCTGTCCTTCTTCTCTTCTCTTCTCTTCTCTTCCCACGGCCTGCGGCAGCCATCCCGCGGGCCGGCTCAGCCGGTGGTGCGATCAAAGAAGCGCAGCCGCCGGCCGCGCTCGGGCGGCGCCCCGTTGCCCGCGCCGGCTTCGGCGGCCAGTGAGCCGTCGGCGGCCGGGGCCGCGTCCGCGGCCGGCGGGCCCGCCGGGGCCGCCGCGGGGGCGGGGGACCACTCCACGGGACCCTCGTAGGGCGCCGCGGCCAGGGCCACGGCGCGCTCCAGGCGCTCGCGCTCCTCGCGGGCCCGCGTGGCGCGCAGGGCCTCCTCCAGCGGGCGCGACACGTCGGCCCGCGCCTTGAGCGCCGCAATGCCCGCCAGCACCACGCCGACCCGTTCGGCCGGCGCCAGGCGCAGCACCTCCACGAGCACCCCCGCGGCGGCCACCCCCTCATTGGCCAAAGCCGCGGCCAGGCCGGGCAGGTGCCCGTCACCGGCCCACAGGAGCGCCTCGGCCAGCTCGCGCCGCGCGCCGAGGGCGGCCAACAACCCGGCGACCCGCGCCGTCAGGGCGGGGTCGTCGGCGCGCAGGGCGGCCAGCAAGCGCTCACGGATGGGCTGGCCAAAGCCCCGCAGCAGCCGTTCCGAGCGCGCGGCCACCGCCTCATGCGGGGAGCGCAGGCCGCCCAGCAGCGCCTCGTAGGCGGCCGGGCCGCTGCGCTGAAAGGCCTGCTCGGCGGCGTCAGCCACGGCCTCGCAGGGATCGGCCAGCGCCTGTACCAGCGGCGACCAGTCGGCCAGGTCACCGACCTCACCGAGGGCGCGCGCCGCGGCAATGCGCCGGGAGCGGTCGCGTGAGGCCAGGTCGGCATAGAGCGCCGCCGTGCGCCGCAGGTAGGGGACGTCGCGGGCGTAGGGGTCCTCGCGCTCGAGGGCGTCAAAGGCGCGGGCGGCGGCCCGCCACTCGCGCTGGCGGTAGGCCTCCGTCCCGCGGCGGTAGTTGCGCTCACGCCGCCAGAGGGCCATCTCCTCCTCGCGGACGCGCCTCTGGAGGAGCGGCACATCGCGGTAGGCCGACGCCTGGGCGCCCAGCGCGTCGAGAGAACGGCGCGCCTCGGCCCAGCGCTCGCCCTGCACCTGCTCCACCAGGCTCTGGTAGAGCGCCTCGCTTTCGGCGCGCTCGCGCTCCCGGCGCCGGCGGAAGGCCTGCCCCGCGCCCCATAGCGCCGCAACCAGCACCGTGGCCAGCGCCAGCGGCCGCCACAGCGCGGCGGCCGCGCCGCGCAACATCGCCCGCAGCGCCGTGGGCAGCCGCGCCGGCACCCCGATGGTAAAAGACAGCCCCGCCACCCGGGCGGCGCCCTCCTGGCCCACCAGAGACACCTCGACGGGGATGCGCCGCCCCCGCAGGAGCCCGCCGGCCGCCGTCGACGTGCGCGCCAGCCATAGCGAATACGGCGCTGCCTCGGGGGCGCCCGGCGTCACCGTCAGGCGGCCGGCCACCGGCCAGCCCGCGGCGTCGACAAAGCCGGCCGCCTCATCCGGCAGGGTGAAGGCCAGGGTGAAGGGGCGCACCTCAGCCGGCGCGCCCGCCCGGGCCAGCACCGTCAGCAGCGCCTTCTGGCCCGGCGCGGGGAGCGCCGCCGGGTAGAGCAGGCGCACCTCGACCCCCGGCAGGCCGTAGGCCTCCAGAGACACGGCTTCCCCGGCCAGCCGGTCGGGCGGGGACGTCCAGGTGGCCAGGGCGCCCATCCCGACCAGCCCCCACAGGAGCACCAACACCCCGGCCAGGGCGGCCAGGAGCAGGTCGCCCTCCGCCAGGGTGCCGCGGAAGGAAAGGGTTCTCTTCATCGCCATGACACTCCGTCACTCGCCCTGCCATGCCGGCGATTCCGCGGCCCGGGCCGCCCCGGCGCGGCATCGCGCTCTTGCTCCATACCGGCCACCGCGCGCGCCCCGTTTCCATCCCTGCCGGTGTGCGGCCCGGCGCACATGACGACTCCACAGCGGCCCGCTATGGGCTGCGCAGGCTTGCCTGCGCTTTGCCAAGCCCCGCGACACGCAAGCAGAGGGGCTTGCCCCGACCAGTATGCACCGAGCGGCGGCATCCCTCGGCGGACCTCGGGACAGGCGCCGCCGCAGCCCAGAGGGCGCCGCACTTCTCTGAAGACAAGCCCGCCGCGCGCGCCCGGGCGGGGCTAACGACCCCGCCCTATCCGTAACGCCGGCTAAAGCCGGCTTCCGGAGCGCATACCGTCTTGAGCCCCCTTTAGGGGGCGTTTCTCGTAGCCAGGGGTCTTTAGCCCCTGGCGCGCGGACGGCGGCGAGCCTTGGTGCCTTCGCGGTCCGCCGCGCCGGAGCGGCGCTGGGGCGCCGCACTCCAAATCGGCCCCCCTCGCGCGGCCGCGGCCCTCCCCCGCCGGCTAGAGCCATCTTCCGGAGCGCATACCGTCTTGAGCCCCCTTTAGGGGGCGTTTCTCGTAGCCAGGGGTCTTTAGCCCCTGGCGCGCGGACGGCGGCGGGCCTTGGTGCCTTCGCGGTCTGCCGCGCCGGAGCGGCGTTGGGGCGCCGCACTCCAAATCGGCCCCCTGCCGCGGCCGCGGCCCTCCCCCGGCCGGCTAGCGCCCCGTGGAGCCGAAACCGGCCTTCTGGGCGGCCACGCCCTCGGGCGGGCCCTCCCGCAGGGTAAAGGCATCGCGCGCGGCGGGCAGCGCCCACATCTGGGCGATGCGCTCGCCGTGGCGCACCAGGCGCGGCCAGGGGCAGTACAGCAGGGCGCATAGCTCCTGGCCGTTGAACTCGGACTCCACCAGCCCGTCGTGCACGACGATGCCCCGCAAAAAGTTGCCGCTGCGCCCCGTCACGCGGACGATGGCGTCCTCCGGCATGCGCAGCGCCACCCCCACCGGGATGGCCGCCGTCCCCCACACCAGCCGCCAGCCGCGGCCCGGCAGGCGCGCCTTGAGGTCCAGCGCGGCCCCCAGCCGGCGCTGGGGGGCCTGGGCGCCCTCTCCAATCAACCAGTAGTCAATCACGCGGCCCGTTGCCTCCTACTTGACCAGGGAGGACGCGTCCAGGATGATCCCCTGATCCGAAGGGAGCAACACCGTGGAGACGCCCGGCGCCAGGTTGGTGGCCCACTGGTACTGGATGAGGGCCGGGTTGTTGCGCAGCTGCGCGGCGATGAGCGCCAGGGCGGCCGCCTCGGCCTCCGCCTCGATCTGGCGGGCCTGGGCGCGCCCCTCGGCCGCCTTGATGGCCGCTTCCTTGTCCGCCTCGGCGCGGGCTACGGCGATCTCGATATCCTTCTGGGCGGCCTGCAGCTCGTACTCCTTCTGCCGGGCGGCCTGCTCGGCCACTTGCTTACGCTCTATGGCCTGGTTGTACTCGTCCGAGAACTGCACGTTGGCAAAGGAGAACTCGTCCACGGTGATGTAGGTCTCGGCCAGCCGCTGGGCCAGCGCGTCCTGGATCGACTGCTTCAGGATGGCCCGCTGCGAGAGGACGTCCTCCACCCGGTAGACGGCCGTGGCCGCCTTGATCGCCTCATGCAGGGCGGGGACGACGATGATGTTCTCATAGTCGAGGCCCACGTGCTGGTACAGGAGGCCCACCTCCTGCGGGTTGAGGTGATAGTTGAGCACGCCGGTGACGGTCATCTGCTGCATGTCGCGCGAGGCCGCGTCGACGGTCAGCTCCAGCTTGCGGGTGCGCACGTCCACCGGGACGACCTGGCGGGCCACCGGCGGGATCACCAGGTGAAAGCCCTCCCCGAGGGGGTTGGCGGTCTCCACATTGCCGAGAAAGACGACCACGCCCCGCTGGCCCGGCCCGATGATGGTGTAGGAGGAGAGGACGATCAGGACGGCGACGATGATGAGGAGCACGATGCCGACCGCCTGGAAGCTTCTGGACTGAACTCTCTTGGCCATGATGGAGACTCCTTGTCGCTGGGTTCCCGCGCTACGCTGCCATTATAGCACAAGGCCGCCGCCCGCGGGGCCGGCCGGCCCTCGCGCGGCTCATGCCCCGTCCCCTCTTCTCGGTGCCCTCTGTGCCTCCGTGTTTATTTCCTGTCTTCTCTTCTCCGTGCCCTCCGTGTCCCAGTGGTTTAACTCTTACATCCGCACCGGCCGCCCCTCGTCGGCCGAGAGGGCCGCCTTTAGCGCAAACTCTGTCACCCGGAAGGCCTCCTCCGCCGTGATCAGTAGCTCCCCGCGCCCCTCGAGCGCCGCCACAAAGTCCCCGAAAAAGGTCCGCCCGTGCTCCGGCAGGGGCCACTCGGCCACCTCCCGCTCCGCCGTGATCACCTCCAGCCGCCGCCCCTCGTCGCGGATCTCCAGGATCCCCCGCGACCCCACGATCCGCGCCCGGTCGTCCCCGTGCGTGGAGGCCGCCTCCGGCCGGAGGTAGTCCATCGTGAAGCTAGCGCAGCCGCCGTTGGTCAGCCGGGCCGCCACGGTGGCCACGTCCTGGCAGCCGGGGCGCTCCGTGTGCACCAGGTTGGCGTGGTAGCCGCACACCTCGGCGAACTCGACCCCGGCGATCCAGCGGCAGTAGTCAAAGGCGTGGATGCCCACCCAGCCCATGGTGCTGCCGTAGGCGGTCGCGTCGGCGTACCACTCGGGGCGGTTGTTCCCCCAGCGGTACGACTTTTGCCCGTTGATCAGGTAAACCTCACCGATGAGCCCCTCGGCCACCAGGGTGCGCGCCGTGTAAAAGGGGAGGGCGTAGCGCATCCCCAGCATCGAGGTGTAGAGGACGCCGGCCTTGGCGACCGCCTCCCGCAGGGCGGCCAGGTCGGCCAGGGTGGTGGCGGCCGGCTTTTCCGAGATGACGTGGCAGCCGCGGCGCACCGCCTCCAGGGCGATGGGGGCGTTCAGGTCATAGCGGCCGCACACCACGACGATGTCGGGCCGCTCGGCGTCCAGCATGGCGCGCCAGTCGTCGTAGCGGCGGGCCGGGCCGTCGCCAGAGTCCACGCGGCCCAGGGAGGCCACCTCTTCCCCGGGGAAGGAGGGGGCATAGGCGCTAAAGCGCACCTGCCGGTAGGCGGGCAGGTCGGCCAGGACGTAGCGGACGTGCCCGGCGGTCCCCACGAACACCATCTTTTTCTGCATTTTTGCTCTCCTTTGCGACGGAAACCCGCGCCCGCTCGGCGCGGCGCTAAGCCAGGTCGTACAGCGAGGTCATCCAGTGCCTAAAGTTATCGCCCGATTCCTCCATATGCCGGTACAGCCGGCGGGCCAGGGCACGCGCGACGCCGGCGTAGGCCGGGTGCCCGGCCAGGTTGTGCAGCTCGTAGGGGTCGGCCGCCAGGTCATATAGCTCGTCGATATCGGCCGGGTTGATCACCAGCTTGTGCGTGCGGGTGCGGATGCCCCGCTGCGGGTAAGGGAAGTGGTGCCCGTGGAACTGCATAAAGACCTCCTCCGGCCAGTCGGCGGGGCGCTCGCCGCGGAGGAGCGGCCCGATCGAGCGGCCGTCCATCGCCGGGCGGCCGTCGGCGCCGGCCGGGGCGCCGGCCAGGTCCAGGTAGGTGGGCGTCAGGTCCATGAGGGTGACGAAATCGTCGCACACGGCGCCGGCCAGCCCCTCGCCCGGCAGGCGCACCAGCAGGGGGATGTGGTAGACCGTGTCATACATGGCGGGGCCCTTGTCGGCCAAACGGTGCGAGCCGACAAAGCCGGCATGGTCGGCGGAAAAGAACACCGCCGTCTCATCGGCCAGGCCCAGGTCGTCGAGCGCGGCCAAGACGCGGCCGATCTGCTCGTCGATCAGGGTGACATAACCCAGATACATGGCCACGATGCGCTGCCAGTCCTCCCAGGGGTAGGTGTCGAAGGCCCAGTGCCGCGAGTAGGAGGCCTGCACGGCCGGCTTGTCGCAAAAGGTCTCGGCCATCGAGGGGCAGCGCGCGATGAGGGCGGGGTCGTACATGGTCGCATACTCCTCGGGCACCACGTAGGGCAGGTGCGGGCCGAAGAAGTGCAGGCTGAGGTGAAAGGGCCGCCCCTCGCGGCGGCGGGTGCCGGCCATGTCGCGCAGCATGGCGATGGCGCGCTCGGCCAGGTAGTAGGAGTAGGTGCCCTCCACGGGGCCGTCGTAGGCGGCGGCCATCAGGAGCGAGGCCTGGCCATTGGGGAAGACGCCGCGGAACGCGTCGCGCGTCGCATAGCGGGGCAGGCCCCGCTCGGCGAGGTAGGCCAGGTAATCGGGATGGTCGACGGGCCCGTCCCAGCCGGGCAGGTGGGTGCCCTCGATGCCGTAATAGTCCTGGCCGCGTTCGCAGCCGAGGTGCCACTTGCCCACCAGGCCACAGCGGTAGCCCGCCGCGGCCAGGTGGCGGGTGTAGGGCACCGTGCCGGCGGGGAGCTCGGTCGGGTAGCCGACGTTGCGCTCCGGGTTGGCCAGCATGCCGTGCTTGTGCGGCTCCAGCCCGGTGAGCATGGTGGCGCGCTGGGCGGTGCAGATGGCGGTGTTGGTGTAAGCCTGGGTAAAGCGGACGCCGCCGGCCGCCAGCGCGTCCAGGTGGGGCGTGCGGCACAGCGGCGCGCCGTTACAGGACAGGGTGTCGTAGCGCTGCTGGTCGGTAATGATCGAGAGCGAGTTGAGCGGACGTCTGGGCATGGGCGGGGCCTCCTGGCGATGGCAGCGGGCGGGCACGTGGGGATGATAGCGCGTTCCGCCGGCGCCTACCAGCGGCGCGGCCGAGGGAGGGGGGGGGAGGAAGAGAAGAAGATGAACCACGGAGCCACGGAGAACACGGAGAAGAGGAGAGGAGAAGAGTGCAAACCACTGAGACACGGAGGACGCGGAGAAGAGAAGGGTGGGGCGCGTGCGGGGCGGCGGGCCCTCCGCCGCACGGCAACCTGGGCGTTGTCGTCCCGAGCGCAGCTGCCGGTCCACCGGCCTCGGCGCAGCTCCAAACCCGGCAGCCCGTCGCGGCCACCGGGCGGGGCCAAGTCCCCGCCCTACCGGTAACGCCGGCTAAAGCCGGCTTGCGGAGCGTCTACGCGTCTTGAGCCCCCTTTAGGGGGCGTTTCTCGTAGCCAGGGGTCTTTAGCCCCTGGCGTGCGTCCGCCCGGCGGGCCCTCCGCCGCACAGCAACCGGGCGTTGTCGTCCCGAGCGCAGCTGCCGGTCCACCGGGCGGGGCCACGTCTGTGCCCAGCGGCACGGCAGACGAACCGCCGAGACGAGGTCCCGGGCAGGGCGCCCCGAATCTGGGGGGGCAGGTAAGACCCCTGGCGCCCGTCGTGCGCGCAGGCGCCCTACTCCGGCAACCGCTCCGCGCTCAGGCTCCAGAACGGCGACGGGGCAGACACCTCCACGTCATCGATGCCCACCCCGTAACTCTCGGCCAGCGCCTCCGCCAGGCCTCTATGCAGGGTGTCCACGATGTAGACGCGCGGGTCGCCCGCCAGGCTCGCCAGGCCAGACGCAGGGACCCTGCCCTGCAGCATGACCACGCCGACGAGACGCAGCGCTCGCATCTCCAGGCCGGGCGCCAGACCCTGCTCATCCAGCAGGCCGTCCGCCGCGCGCGCGCCGACCGTGGCCAACTCGCCCGCGGCGTCTCGCGCCTCCCACGTGGCGTGTTCGGCGACGAGGCCCACTTCTGTGGCGAGGGCCTGCGCCTCATCGACCGCTAGCGGCCGCGCCAGAGTCAGCTGCACCGGCACGTCGCCCCGTTCCTTCGTTGCCAGTTCTAGGGCCTCCTCGCGCGCGCGGCGGGCGTATTCCTCGCGCACAACAGGATCGTCCACCAGCGCATGGATCGATACCAACAGCCTGCCGGAGCCGTCCTGCTGCACCGTATAGTCCCACTCCTGGCCGGTGAGGTCCCGCGGGTGGGCGGTGGCTGAGGAGTAGGCGGAGTACACAACGGCCCTTGTACCAATCGCCAGCAGAGCGACGACGCCCATAGCGACCGGAACCAGCCAGCGTCTGCGGTTCATGGGGCACCTCCGTTCACCGGTTGGCAAGCGTACCCTGCCGAGGCTCCTACTGTGCGGCAACAACCTCGCGTCTCCTGCTGGGCGGCGCTGCCGGGCAGCGGCACAAGCGGCCGGGCGATCGCCGCTTGCCCAGTCCATGCAGTGGGGCGTTCTATTTGCGTCCCAAGTCAGCCCAGTGTGGCTGCGATTCAGCACGTGCTATGTATCTAGATAGACGTCGTCCATCCTCTTACCGTTCCGGCTTGCCTGCGCCGAGAGGTGGCGGGAGCCTCTCCCCGGCCCGTTGTGCCGGCGTCGCCCGCGCTTGTCATGCCGACGAGGTCCCCCGTCGAGGCCGTCGACGCCCCCGAACCTCCGTGGTAAACCCTCTTCCCCGCCCCCTTGCCCCGGCGGCGTAACGCGAGTACACTCCGCCCGCTCCTATACGCCGTAATGTCTCCGTTTCCACCGGAGGGGATATGCCACCCGCAGCCCACATCCTCGACCACCTCTTTGCCGAACGGGCCATCGATCTTGAGCGGGCGGCGTTCTTGGTTAGCCCGCCCCCAGCCCCAGCCGGCCCGCTGGACTGGGGGCGCGTCGAGGGGATGATGCTCGGGTTGGCCGTGGGAGACGCCCTCGGCTCCTCCTGCGCGGCCGCCACCCCCGCCGTGCGCCGCAGCCTCCACGGGGAGGTGCGCAACTACCTCCCCAACCGCTCCGCCGCCGACTTGCCCTACGGCCTCCCCTCGGACGATACGCAGCTGGCCTTCTGGACGCTCGAATGCCTCCTCGAGGACGGCGGCCGGCTGGACCCCGAACACCTCCTGGAGCGCTTTGCCGCCGGGACGCTCTACGGCGGAGGCGCCGCCCTGGGGGCGGCCCTGCGCGCCTGGCGCGGCGGCCTACGCCCCTGGTACCGCGCCGGGCAGGCCTCCGCCGGGAACGGCGCCCTGATGCGCATCGCCCCGCTGGTTATCCCCTGGCTGAAGAGGCCCTCCGCCGAGCTAGGGGCCGCCACGGCCCTGGCCGCCGTCGCCACCCACAACGACCGCGCTTCGACCTCGGCCTGCCTGGCCTGGGTCGCCATTCTCTGGCAGGCGCTCGCTATGCCGCAGCCGCCCGACCCGCTCTGGTGGCCCGAGGCCTACGTCGAGGTGGCCCGCGCGCTGGAGGGCGAGTCGCGCTATGCCACGCGCCCCGGCCTTCGGCAGGGCTACGAGGGGCCGCTGTGGCGCTTCTGCGAGGAGCGCCTGGCCGACGCCTGGCGCCGCGGGCTGAGCGCCGCCGAGGCCTGTGAGGAATGGGGCTCCGGCGCTTACCTGCTGGAGACGGTCCCCTCCGTCCTCTACATCCTGATGCGCCACGCCGCCGACCCCGAGGAGGCCCTGGTGCGCGCCGTCAACGACACCTACGACAACGACACCATCGCGGCGATCGTCGGCTCGGCAGTGGGCGCCCTGCACGGACGGCAGGCCCTGCCCGCCCGCTGGCTCGACGGCCTCTCCGGCCGCACCCGCGCGGACGACGCCGGCCACGTGTTCGTCCTGCTGGACCGCGCCCGCCGCGCCTTCTGGGAGGGGGACCCGGCGCGGACGGCCTCCGCGTCGCAGACGAGGGACGACGCACCGCCCGAGGAAGCCAGGCCCGGCCCGGCCGACCCCGCTGCCGATGGCTCCGTGCCGCTGACGGCGTTCGCGCCGCAGACGGCGTTCGCCCTGGGCGACCCCACGCCGACCCCTGCCGTCCCCTACCCCAGGGCCTACTGGGTGTTGCCGGGGCGCTTCCTGGCCGGCGAGTACCCCGGCGCCAAGGACGCCTTGGAGGCCGGGCCCAAGCTGCGCGCCTTCCTCGCGGCCGGCGTGGACCTCTTTATCGACCTCACCGCGGCCGACGAGCCCCTGGAGCCCTACGCCCCCCTCCTGGCCGAGGAGGCCGCCGCCCTGGGCCGCCGCGCCGAGCACCGCCGTATGGGGATCCACGACTATAGTGTGCCCACGCCCGCCTTCCTGGCCGACATCCTTGACGCCATCGACGCGGCCCTGGCCGAAGGGCGCACCGTCTATCTCCACTGCCTGGGCGGCATCGGCCGTACCGGCACCGTGGTGGGCGCCTACCTCGCGCGCCACGGGCTGCGCGGCGATCAGGCCCTGGAGCGGGTGCAGGCCCTGCTCAATACCACGCCCAAGGCGGGCCGCCCCTCCCCAGAGACGGCCGCCCAGGTGGCGATGGTGCGCTCCTGGGCGGAGCACGACCGGCCGCCCCTGCGGCAGAGGTTCCGCGGCAGCCTCCTGGGGCTGGCCGCCGGCGACGCCCTGGGTACCACGCTCGAGTTCAGCGCCCGCGGCGAGCGCACCGTGACCGATATCGTCGGCGGCGGGCCGTTCGGCCTGCCCCCCGGCTACTGGACCGACGACACCTCCATGGCCCTCTGCCTGGCCGACAGCCTGCTGGCCAGCGGCGGCTTTGACCCGCGCGACCAGCTGGACCGCTACGTCCGCTGGTGGCAGGAGGGCTACCTCTCGTCCACCGGCAAGTGCTTTGACATCGGCACCACGACGGTCAGCGCCCTGCGCCGCTACCTGCTCACCGCCGACCCCTACGCCGGCGCTGCTTTCGCCGACCTGGCCGGCAACGGCTCGCTGATGCGCCTGGCGCCGGTGCCCCTCTATTACTATCGTGACGCGCAGACGGCCCTGAGCCGCGCCGCCGACTCGTCTCGCACCACCCACGGGGCCATGGCCGCCATCGATGCCTGCCGCTACTACGCCGGGCTGATCGTCGGGGCGCTGCGCGGGGCGCGCAAGGAGGAGCTATTGGCGCCCTGCTACGCGCCCGTGCCGGGGTACTGGCGGGCGCGCCCCCTCTGCGCGCCGATCGAGGCGATTGCCCGGGGGTCGTTCCTGGCCAAGGGCGAGGCGGACATCGATGCCAGGGGTTACGTCGTGAGCACCCTCGAGGCGGCCCTGTGGGCCTTTGCCCATTCGGACTCTTTCGAGGAGGGCGCCCTCAAGGCCGTGAACCTGGCCCAGGACGCCGACTCGACCGGCGCCGTGTACGGCCAGCTGGCCGGCGCGTTCTACGGGGAGGAGGGCATCCCGCCGCGCTGGCGCGCGGTCCTGGCCCGGGCGGACCTGATCACCTCGTTCGCCGACGGCCTGTACGAGGCGGCCGAGGCCCAGCCCTGGGCCTCGTGAGGGGCGTTCCCGGCGAAGGGCCGGCCTACTGGCGGGCCCCCTCGGCCGGGCGCAGGGTCTGGACGATCAGCTGGACGGAGACCTGCCCGTTGTACTCGTTGAGCGCCGGGGTATAGACCGCGTCGGCCACGCTGCTGGGCGGGTAGACCTCGGCCAGGGGGCCCTGGCGGAAGGCGATCGCCGTCAGCGTGGCCGTGCCGTCGCTGACGACCAGGCGCAGATGGGCGCCCGTCTGCCCGACGGCGCGCGACTCGAGGATGCGCAGCCCCTGGGTGGCCAGGGCGGGCGGCGGGTTGCCCTCCCCACAGGGCTCCAGCGCGGCCAGGGCCCGTACGCCGTCGAGGGTCAGCGCGCTCAGCGGCACGATGGCGTCGACGTCGATGCGGCGGGCCAGCAGGGGTGAATCGCGCAGGGCCTCTTCGGCGACGGCCTCGATCTCGGCGCGGAAGGTGCCCAGGTTCTCCGGGTCCAGGCTAAAGCCAGCGGCCATGGCGTGCCCGCCAAAGCGCGTCAGGCTCTGGCGGCAGGCCTCCAGCGCCTCGGTGACGTGAAAGCCCTCGATCGAGCGCGCCGAGCCGCGCACCCCCTCGCCGTTGGCCCGCATCACCAGCGTCGGCCGGTAGTACTGCTCGGCCAAGCGTGAGGCGATCAGCCCCACGATCCCCTCGTTCAGGTCCTCCCGCGCCACAAAGAGGAGCGTGCGGTCCCCCACGTCCCCCTCCTCGGCGGCCAGGGTGGCGCTGGCCGCGGCCACCTGCGCCTCGAGCAGGGTCTGGCGCTCCCGGTTGATCTCACTCAACCGGGCGGCCAAGAGGCGCCCCTCGGTGGCGTCTGTGGCGGTGAGCAGGTCGAGGGCGATGTTGGCGTTGTGCAGGCGGCCGGCGGCGTTGAGGCGCGGCCCCAGGCGGAAGGCGATGTCCTGCGCGTCCAGCCGCTCGGCCGCGATGCCGGAGGCCTCGATCAGGGCCCGCAGGCCGGGGCGCGCGGTGGTCCGCAGCGCCTCGAGGCCGGCGCGCACCAGGGCGCGGTTCTCACCCCCCAGGAGCACGATGTCCCCCACCGTGCCGAGGGCCACCAGGTCGAGGAACTGGGTCGCCTCGGCCGGGGGCGCCCCGGGCGGGAGGGTGGCGTTCCAGGCGGCGTAGAGGGCCTGGGCCAGGCGGTAGGCCAGGCCGACGCCGGCCAGCTCCTGGAAGGGGTAGGGGCAGTCGGGGCGCTTGGGGTCGATGACGGCCAAAGCCTGGGGCAGCGCGGCCGGCACCGAGTGGTGGTCGGTGATGATCAGGTCCAGCCCGATGGCGGCGGCGTGGGCGGCCTCCTCGACCGAGCGGATGCCGCAGTCGACGGTGACGACCAGGTCGGCGCCCTCCTCACGGAGGGCGCTGAGCGCCGCGACGTTCAGGCCGTAGGCCTCAGCAAAGCGGTCGGGGATATAGGCGCGGGCCCGCGCCCCCAGCCCCTGGAGCGCGCCCAGGACGAGGGCCGTCGCGGTGACGCCGTCGGTGTCATAATCGCCGTACACGACGATATCCTCCCCGGCGTGGACGGCCCACAGGAGCCGCGCCACGGCGCGGGGCATATCGGTCAGGGCGAAGGGGTTGGCCTGGTCGGGCGCGCCGTCGAGAAAGGCGGCGACGTCGGCGGGATCCTCGATCTTGCGGGCATAGAGGACGCGGGCCAGGAGGGGGTCAAGGCCGGCGTAGGCGGGCGGCGCCTCGGCAAAGGAGCGGCGGCGGAGGATCCAGGCTTGGCCGGCAGACACGAGGCGCCTCCTCGGCGGTGTGCGGGCGGGTGTTGGGGGGATTATAGGCCAAGGGCGCGTCAGCGGCCAGCGGGGGAGGGGAGGAAGAATCACCACGGAGCCACGGAGGGCACCGAGAAGATAAGAAAAGATAAGAGAAGAAGGACAGGATTAACAGGATTTACAGGATTGGGGAGAGGAGCGGGGCGGCGCCAGGGTCTGGTGTGGCCGGTAATCCTGTCAATCCTGTAAATCCTGTCTTCTTCTGTCTTCTCTTCTCCGTGCCCTCCGTGTCTCCGTGTTTATTTTTCCTCCCACTTTCTCCACGCCCCGCCAGCGCGCGAGTGCCTGTAACCCAACCGTAACCCCGCCGCAACGACGCCGTCACCCCGCCGTGGTACGTAGGCATCAAGAGCGAAAAAACTGTGCACCGGGCGTTGGCCGGCCACGGCAACCGCACAAAGCGCGCGCCCGGCAGCCTGCAAGGAGGTCAGCACAAAAAAAGGCACTAGGGCCGCTCCGAGTCCGCACCTTTGAACGCCGGTGGGGCCCGGCACATAACAACATGTGCGCAGCAGACGAGGAGTCCACCATGAACAACAAGAGCATACCGTCCGTCTCGACCGTGACCGCTCTGGTTCTGGCGCTGACGCTGGTGTTGCCCTGGGGCGTCTTTGCCGATGCCGTCGTCAACAAGTTGGATACGACGCCTGATCCGGCCTTTGAGAGTGCCACGATCCTCGCTGGCGAAGCCGTGACGATCAACTTTTACCTCGACGCGGTGACCAAGGCCGATGCGCCGGGCTGCAACGCCACGGGCAACGAGCCGGCCTACCTCACCCTAACCCCGCCCGACGGCGTCGCCGCCTCCTGGGCCGGGTACCCCGCGCCCCTCCAGTTCATCGGCTGCGGGGTGGATAATGTCCGCGCCATCACCTTCTCGTCCAGCGTTCCGGCGACCTACTCGATCGAAGCGAGCGCCTTCGCCATGGCCGGCGGCAAGGCCGGCAGCGTGTGGGACTTGACCACGGCGCAGTTCACCCTCATCGTGGAGGAGCCGCCCGCCACGAACAACCCGCCCGTCGCGGGCTTTTCCTGGCTGCCCCTGACCCCCGACGAGGGCCAGGCGGTGCAGTTCACCGACGAGTCGACAGACAGCGACGGCACGATCGCGGTCTGGAGCTGGGACTTGGACGGCGACGGGGCCGCGGACAGCGCCGCGCAGCACCCCTCCCACACCTATCTGGATGACGGCGTCTACCACGCCTGCCTGACGGTGACCGACGAAGACGGCAGCACCGCCACGGCCTGCCACGACGTCACCGTCCTGAACGTGCCTCCCACCATCACGTGCCTCTCGGCGCCGGTGGACCCCGTGAACATCGCCGATACGGTCGGTGTGACGGTGTGCTTCACCGACCCCGGCCTGCTAGACACCCATACCGCCTCCATCTTCTGGGGCGATGGCACCGACACGACCGTGGCGGCAACGACCAGTGGCGGCAGCGGCAGCGCGTCGGGCAGCCACACCTACGCCCAGGCGGGCGTGTACAGGGTCTCGGTCACCGTCACCGACAAGGATGGCGGCTCGGATAGCGCCTTCTACGAGTACGTCGTCGTGTACGACCCGAGCGCCGGGTTTGTCACCGGAGGGGGCTGGATCGTCTCCCCGGCCGGGGCCTACGCCGCCGACGCGGCCCTGACGGGCAAGGCCACCTTTGGCTTCGTCTCCAAATACCAGAAGGGTGCCAAGGTGCCCACCGGCCAGACCGAGTTCCAGTTTCACGCAGCCGGGCTCGACTTTCACTCCACGGCCTACGAGTGGCTGGTGATTGCCGGGAACAAGGCGATGTACAAGGGCACCGGGGTCATCAACGGCCAGGGCCAGTACGGGTTCCTGCTCTCCGCCCTTGACGGGGATGCCAAGAAGGGCGTCTGCGACCAGTTCCGCATCAAGATCTGGGACCTGGGCGCTGGCCGGGTGATCTACGACAACCAGATGGGCGCCGCTGACGATGCGCTCCCGGCCACGGGGCTGGGCGGCGGCTCGATCGTGGTCCACTCGGGCAAGTAGCGCGCCCGTCGCGCGGCGGAGGAAGAGAAGAGTAGACTACCACATAGCCACAGAGAAGAGGACCGGAATAATCACCACGGAGCCACGGAGAGCACGGAGAAGAGAAGAAAAGATAAGAGAAGAAGGACAGGATTGACAGGATTTACAGGATTGGGGAGAGGAGCGGGGCGGCGCCAGGGTGTGGTGTGGCCGGTAGACCTGTCAATCCTGTAAACCCTGTCTTCTTCGGTCTTCTCTTCTCCGTGCCCTCCGTGTCTCTGTGGTTTATATTCTCTTCCCTACAGCCACTTGTTGTCTCGCAGGAAGCCCGTCAGCCAGGGGATCTCGACCGCCTCCCCCTGGTAGGCCCGCCAGCCGTAGTACAGGAACGGCACCACCGGCAGGAAGGGCAACACCCACAAGAGCCCCAACAGGCAGGGCACCAACAGCCCGAACACCAGCAGCACCGCGCCGGCCGCCATCTCATAGATCAGCGCCGCGGCGAACAGCCCCAGCGCCTGCACGGCATGCCGCCGGACGAAGGCACTGCGCTTCTGCTCCTCACTCAGGAGGAGTACCACCGGCAACACGGCCGGCAGCAGCACCTGGCTGGCGTAGGCCAGGCCGGCCATCAGCCGCTGGTTCTCCGTCGGGGCGGGCTGCTCCAGCGCAAAGGGATCTACATCGTTAGGAAAGGTGGACATCGCATACCTCCATCTACGCCCGAGCGCGCTCGGTGGGGCGCTCGGCTGCTCTCACTTGTCATTACGCAGGGGTACGGCCGCGGTTTCGCTTGGTTCGGCCCCGCGGGTGTGCTAGAATGGCCCCGGTTCGTGAGGGTTCCTGCGCGGGAGGTGGTCGGTGGCGAGGGTGGTCTTTTTGGGGACGCCAGAGTACGGCGTGCCGGTGCTGCGGGCGCTGGCCGCCGAGCATGAGGTGCTGGCCGCCGTCACCCAGCCGGACCGGCCGGCCGGCCGCGGGCGCGGCCTCCTGGCCCCCGCCGTCAAAGAGGCCGCCCAGGCGCTGGGGATCGAGGTCCTCCAGCCGCGCACCCTGCGGCGTGAGAACGCCGCCACCGCGCGCCTGCGCGCCCTGCGGGCGGACGTCTTTGTCCTGGCGGCCTACGGCCTGATCCTGCGTGAGCACGTCCTCTCCATCCCGCCGCACGGCGTGGTGGGCGTGCACGCCTCGCTCCTGCCGCGCTGGCGGGGGGCCGCCCCCGTCGCGGCGGCCATCCTGGCCGGTGACGCGTCCACCGGGGTCACCCTGATGCAGACCGATGCCGGCATGGATACCGGCGCCATCATCGCCCAGCGGGCTATCCCGATCGGCCCGCACGCCACGGCCGCCAGCCTCACCGAGCGCCTGGCGCACCTGGGGGCCGGCTTGGTCGTGGAGGTGTTGCCCGGCTGGCTCCGCGGGGAGATCACGCTGCACCCGCAGGACGAGGCCCTGGCCACCGACGCCCCGCCCCTGACCAAGGCGCTCGGCGCCGTCGACTGGGCCCAACCCGCCGAGGCGATCGACCGGCAGGTGCGCGCCTACACCCCCTGGCCGGGCGCCTATACCCACTGGCGCGGGCAGCCCCTGCGCCTTTTGGCCGTTGAGCCGGGCAGCGCGGACGCTGCTGCAGGCAGCGCGGACGCTGCTGCAGGCAGCGCGGACGCTGCTGCAGGCACCGCGGACGCTGCTGCGGGCAGCGCGGGCGCCACGCCGGGCACCGTCGTCCCGGCCGACGACGGCGCCGCCGTCGTCACCGGGCGGGGGCTCCTCCTGCTGAAGGAGGTCCAGGCGGCCGGCAAGCGCCCCATGCGCGCCGCCGAGTTCATCCGCGGGCAGCGCGGCTTCCTCGGCAGCGTCCTGCCGGCCTGAGGACGAGGAGCATCGTGGCACTAGTCCGTTCCAGTACCAACCATAGATCCGCCAACCTGCTGGCCCTGGGCCAGACGCCCTATGCCGAGGCCGCCGCCCTGCAGGAGCGCCTCGTCCTGGCGCGCCAGCGCGGCGCCATCGCCGATACGCTCATCCTGCTGGAGCACCCGCCGGTGATCACCCTCGGCCGGCGCGCCGACGCCGCCCACATCCTCGCCCCGCCCGAGGTGCTGGCCCGCGAGGGTATCCAGGTGCTTGAGACGGAGCGCGGCGGAGACGTCACCTATCACGGCCCCGGGCAGATCGTCGGCTACCCGATCGTCCACCTGCGAGAGCGGGGGCTGGGCTCGTCCGACTATATGCACGGGCTGGAGGACGTCGTGGCCGCGGCGCTGGCCGATTTCGGCCTGGCCACCCACCGCCGCGAGGGGCTCATCGGCGTGTGGGTGGGCCCCAACAAGATCGCCGCGCTGGGCGTGCGCATCAAGCGGGGGGTGGCCTACCACGGCTGGGCGCTGAACGTCCGCGCCAACATGGCCCACTGGGCCACCATCCTGGCCTGCGGCATCACCGATGGCGGCGTCACCTCGATGCACCTGGAGATGGCCGCCCCACCGCCGCTCGAGGAGGTCCGCGCGCGGCTGGCCCATCATTTTGCGGCGCACTTTTGCTATCGCCTGGCCCCCGTCGACCTCGCCACGCTCGAGGCGGCGGCCGGGGCGCCCTAACACGTGACCCGCCCGGGCGCCGCGCGCCCGGCTGGCCCATAAACCACAGGAGAATACCGATGAACCACCGCCTGCGTTCGCTGCGCGCCGCCCTGGCCGACCACGGCGTCGACGCCTTCCTCGTCTCTCAGCCGGAGAACCGCCGCTGGCTGAGCGGCTTTACCGGCTCGGCCGGGGTGCTCATCGTCAGCCAGGAGGAAGCGCTCCTGGCCACCGACTTTCGCTATTACGAGCAGGTGCGGCAGCAGGCGCCCGACTTCTCCCTGGTCGAGGTGACGGAAAAGATGCCCCCCGTCCTCGCCGAGCGGCTGGCCGCCCTGGGCGCCAAGAAGGTCGCCTTTGAGGCCCAGGACCTCACCGTGGAGACCTACTCCTCCTGGCAGGAAGCCATCGGCCCCGTCGAGTGGGTGCCGACCTCGGGCATCATCGAGGCGCTGCGTGAGGTCAAGGACGCCGGCGAGGTCGCCGCGATCGAGCGGGCCGTGGCCATTGCCGACCGGGCCATGGAGCACATCTATGACTGGATCCGCCCGGGCGTGACCGAGCTCGCCGTGGCCTGGGAGCTGGAGGTGCACATGCGCACCCACGGCGCCGAGCGCCTCTCCTTCAACTCGATCGTGGCCGCCGGGCCGCGGGGGGCCATGTCGCACGCGGCGCCCACCGCGCGGCCCATCGGCCGCGGCGAGCCGATCGTCATCGACATGGGCGCCATGGTCGACGGTTACTGCTCGGACCTGACCCGCTCGTTCTGCATCGGTGAGGCCACCGAGGAGTACCTGCGCATCTGGAGCGTGGTCAAGCGCGCCCAGGAGGCCGCCGAGGCGGGCATCCGCGCCGGCCTGCCCGGCGCCGCGGCCGACGCCCTGGCCCGCGACGTCATCTGTGGCGAGGGGTTCGAGGGGCAGTTCGGCCACGGGCTGGGGCACGGCGTGGGGCTGGCCATCCACGAGGGGCCGCGCGCCTCTCGCCTGGCCACGACCGACCTGCCGGAGGGGTCCATCGTCACCGTCGAGCCGGGCATCTACGATCCGGCCTGGGGCGGCATCCGCATCGAGGATATGGTGTTGGTGACGGCGGAGGGGTGTCGCGTTCTCACCGGGGTGGCCAAGTTGCCCGTGGTGGGCAAGTGAGGGAGGAGCACCGTGGCAGTCAAGCAGTGCCTGGTTCTGCCCATCTTTTATCAGCCCCAGCGGCAGACGCTGGACGCCTTTTGCGCCGCCATCGCCGAGATCGGCTATGCGGCCATCGAGATCATGCAGCCCGGGGATGACCTGGCCAAGATCGTGGCCACCGCGCGGCGGCACGGCCTGGCCGTGGCCAGCATGGTGGGGCACGCCTCCCTGCCCGACGGGCTCAACAAGGTCGCCAACCACGACCGCATCGAGGCCGAGCTGCGCCGCGCCATCGAGACGGCCGCCGAGCACGGCATCGGCGGGCTGATCTGCTTCTCCGGCAACCGCAACCCGGGCCAGTCCGACTATGAGGGGCTGGTGGCCAGCGCCCAGGGGCTGCGCCGCGTGGCGCCGTATGCGGAAAAGCACGGCGTCAACCTGAACGTCGAGCTGCTGAACTCCCGCGTGGACCATCCCCTCTACCAGGCGGACCATACCGACTGGGGCGTGGCCCTCTGCGAGATGGTCGGCAGCGAGCGGGTGCGCCTCCTGTACGACATCTACCACATGCAGATCATGGAGGGGGACCTGATCCGCTCCATCCGCAAGAACATCGCCCACATCGGGCACTTTCACACCGCCGGCAACCCGCGGCGCCAGGACCTGGACGACACCCAGGAGCTGAACTACACCGGCATCTGCCGGGCCATCGACGAGGCCGGCTATGACCTCTACGTCGGGCACGAGTTCACCCCCGTGGGAGACCGGCTGGAAGCCGCCCGGCACGCCTTCCGCGTCTGCTCTGGAGGCTGAGCCGGCGGGCTACCTGGGAACACCACACGAGAGGCGAGGTGCAACATGGAGGCAGGCGCGCGACCATCCCCGTGGGGCGGGGCCGCCCGGGCCACGGGGCTGGCCCTCGGGGCGGGGCTTTTCTTGGGCCTCTTGGCCGGGCTGTTGGCCGGCTGGCTGGTGTGGCCCGTTCGCTGGCATGATACCGACCCCGCCGATCTCCGGCTGGAGCATCAGATCGACTATGTCCTGGCCACGGCCGACGCGCTGACCATCTCGGGCGACGTGAACGCCGCCGAGCGCCGCCTGCGCGCCCTGACCGACGACGACACCACCTGGCCCCAGGTGGCCAACCTGGTGATGCGGGTGGCCGTGGCCCAGGACGAGGCCGGCCGCCGGGAGGCGGGGGACCGCGTCCGCCTCCTGTTTGACACGTTGGCCATGCCCTCCCCGCTGGAGGAAGAGTATGCCACCGCCCAGGCCGGCGCGACGCGGGGGATGTGGATCGCCGCGGGGGTGTTGGCCCTCGGCGGGCTGACCTGCCTAGCCCTGCTGGCTACCGGCGCGGGGCGCCAGGCCCCCACGGCGGAGCCGCTCCGGGCGCTGTTGGGCCTGATCGGCGCGGCGCTGGTGGCCCTCCTGAAGAGGCTGCTCGCCCGGCGGCCCGCCCCGCGGACGGCCGCCGAGATCCTGCACGGCGGTGCCCGCCCGGCCGCCCCGCAGGACGCCCTCGTCTCTACCCTTCCGGCGGGTGCCGCGCGGCCCGGCCGGCGCCCCGCCGCTGCGGTCGCGTATGAGGACGAAGAGGGCGGCGAGTACGCCGAAGAGGCCGGCGGGTACGCCGAAGAGGCCGGCGGGTACGCCGAAGAGGCCGGCGGGTACGCCGAAGAGGCCGGCGAGTACGCCGAAGAGGGCGGCGAGTACGCCGAAGAGGGCGGCGAGTACGCCGAGGACGAGGACCAGTACGCCGAGGAGGGCGCCGCCTACGCCGAGATCCAGGCGCTGCCCCTGGCCGGGGTCTCGCCCGCGGCGGACCGCTCCGACGAGTACCCCCTGGCCCTGGGCGTCTTTGAGGCCGAGTATCGTCACGGCGACCGGGACTTTGACTGCTCGTTTTCCATCGAGGACGACGAGGCCGTCTTCCTCGGCGAGTGCGGCGTGGGCGTGGCCGACGTGCTCGACGCGGCCGGCGCCTCGGCCGTGCAGGCCTTTGAGGTCTGGCTGTTTGACAAGAACGACATCCGCACCGTGTCGACCATCCTGGTGAGCGAGTACGCCTACCAGCATGATGAGGTCTCTGCCGAGCTGGGCGCCAAGGGCGAGTTGGAGCAGGCCCAGCCGGGGCTGGTGCTGACGCTGGAGACGATGAACCTGGTGCTGACGGCCACGGTGACGGCTATGGCCTACGTGCGGGGCGGCCCCGGCCCCAACAGCGCCTTTGCCTCGCTGAACGTGGAGCTAGTGGTCGAGCCGGCCGAGGCGGGCTAGAAGGCGGGTGCGACGAAGGGGTCGCCCTGGAGTGCGGCGGCTTGCCGCCGCTTTGCGGCCGCTGACGTCACAGGAATAGAGGGGCTTGCCCCGATCGGATTGCGTCGGGCGCCCTGCCCCTTCGTGGGGTGCCGGTCGGGGCAAGCCCCTCTGCCGCCGCGGCGTGGGGCTCGCGAGAGCGCAGGCCAGCCTGCGCACTCCAAACCGGGCCGCCCTGCCCCCTCGTGGGGTGCCGGTCGGGGCAAGCCCTTCTATTGCCGCGGCGTGGGGCTCGCCAGAGCGCAGGCCAGCCTGCGCACTCCAAACCGGGCCGCCCTGCCCCTTCGTGGGGTGCCGGTCGGGGCAAGCCCCTCTATTGCCGCGGCGTGGGGCTCGCCAGAGCGCAGGCCAGCCTGCGCACTCCAAACCGGGCCGCCCTGCCCCCTCGTGGGGTGCCGGTCGGGGCAAGCCCCTCTATTGCCGCGGCGTGGGGCTCGCCAGAGCGCAGGCCAGCCTGCGCACTCCATACCGGGCCGCCGAGGAGTACCACCATGCCCCCCAGCGCGCGCTGGATCCTACATGTCGACCTGGACGCCTTCTTCGCCTCGGTGGAGGAGCTCCTCCGCCCGAGGCTGCGCGGCCTGCCCCTGATCGTCGGCGGGCGGCCCGAGTCTCGCGGGGTGGTGGCCGCCGCCTCCTACGCCGCGCGCGCCTACGGCGTCCGCTCGGCCATGCCCATGGCCCAGGCCCTGCGCCTCTGCCCGCAGGCCGTCGTCGTCCCGCCGCGCCACGGCGTCTACGGCCAACACTCCCGCCGCGTCATGGCCATCCTCCACGAGTACACCCCCGTCATCGAGCAGATCTCCATCGACGAGGCCTTCCTCGACCTCACCGGCACCGAGCGCCTGTGGGGCCCGCTGGAGGGCGTCGCGCGCACCATCCAGCGGCGCATCGCCGACGAGTGCCGCCTGCCGGCCTCCCTCGGGGCGGCCTCCTCCCGGCTGGTGGCCAAGATCGCCTGCGACCTGGGCAAGCCCCGCGGGCTGGTCATCGTCCCGCAGGGGGGTGAGGCGGCCTTCCTGGCGCCGCTCAAGATCGACAGGCTGTGGGGCGTGGGCGAGGTGACGGGGCGGCGCCTGCGCGAGCGCGGCATCGAGACGATCGGCGACCTGGCCTCCTGGAGCGAGGAGGCCCTCGCCGCCCTCCTGGGGGAGGCGGGCCGCCGCCTGGCCCGCGCCGCCCGCGGCATCGACCCCTCCGAGGTGCAGGACTCCGCCGCGCGCCGCTCCATCAGCCATGAGGAGACCTTTGCCGCCGACGTCGACGACGCCGCCTACCTGCAGGAGACCCTCCTGTGGATGAGCGAGTCGGTCGCAGCCACCCTGCGGGAGGGGCGCCTGGTGGCCGGGGTGGTGCGCCTCAAGATGCGCTACGGCGATTTCACCACCCTGCTCCGCCAGACCACGCTGGAACAGCCCACCGACCAGGGCCAGGTGGTCTACCGGGCCGCCGTGGACCTCCTCGAGCGCGCCTGGCGGCCGCGCCGGCCGCTGCGCCTCATCGGCGTGGGGGTGGGGGGCCTCCTCGAGCAGGGCGGCTACCAGCTGAGCCTCCTCGATGACCGGCCCCTCCGCAACGCCCGCCTGAACCGCGCCCTGGACGAGATCCGCGAGCGCTTTGGGCCCGACGCGATCGGCCGCGCCTCCCTCCTCCGCCCGCGCCCGCCGGGGCAGCAGGAAGGAGAGGAAGGACAGGAAAGACAGGATTGACAGGATTTACAGGATTCAGGGATGGCTACCGGTTGCCAAGCGATGGCCGGCAGGCCGTGGTTGATCCTCTCCCAATCCTGCAAACCCTGTCCTTCCTCTCCTGCCCCAATCCTGTCAATCCTGTGAATCCTGTCCTTCTTCTCTTCCCCCAATCCTGTCCTTCTTCTCCCTCCCGCGGCGGCCGATCCCGCCCACGGGGGATTGTGGGGCGGGGGATTCTCTGCTATGTTGGCATTGTTGGGGGCGGGTACTCGGCATTCGCAGGGGAGGCCAACATGCTCAAGGTAACGAATCCACGGCTGCGCAACATCAGCGGGGCGATCGTGGCACTGGCTCTGGTGGCCATCGTGCTCAACTTTACCTGGGCGCCGGTGCGCGACAAGATCCTCCTGTACGCCCTGGTCGTGTTCGTGGTGGCGGCCATCGTCTACGTCCGCTCGGCCGTCCTGGTGACCTGCCAGGTCTGCGGATGGCGCGGCGCGGTGCCCCCTTGGAACGACCCCAAGCACTGCCCCGGCTGCCGCCAGGCCGAGGACGAGATCGCCTACCGCCGCTGACCGCGCCTACCAGAGGGAGAGCTGGTGCTGCGGGCGGCGGCCGGCCAGCAGGATGTAGGGCGCCGCCCGCCCGGCCACGGCGCCCGCCTTCTTGACCTGGGCCAGCTCCGTCAGCGTGCCCTGGCGGCGCCAGGCCAGCAGCCTCTCGGCCGTGGTGGGGCCAATCCCCGGCACCCGCAACAGGTCCTGCCGGGTGGCGCGGTTGAGCTCCAGGGGGAAAAACTCGGGATGGGCGCGCGCCCAGGCCTGTTTGGGGTCCTCCTCGCGCGCGAGCATACCCCCCTGGTCGTACACCAGTTCCCCCGCGGCAAACCCGTAGGCGTTCAGGAGCATGTCCGCCTGGTAGAGGCGGTTCTGTCGCCAGAGGGGCGCCGGCGGGTGCCCTTCCAGGGGCGTGTCGGGCACCGGGCGGAAGGCACTGTAGTAAACCCGCGCCAGCCCCAACTGCCGATAGAGGCGGCTGGCCGTGGTCAGGAGCTCGCGGTCCTCCTCCCCGGCGGCGCCCACCACGAACTGGGTGGTCATGCTCACCCAGGTGGGGCGCTTGCGCCGCAGGGCCTGGGCGGTCTCCAGCGCGGCCCAGAGCTCCCCGCCATAGTCCTTGATCTGCGAGAGGGCCGCCAGCCGGGCGGGGGTGGGCGCCTCGAGGTTGACCGAGACACGGTCGGCCAGCGAGACGGCCTGGGCGATGGCGACCGGGTCGGACCCGGGCAGGATCTTGAGGTGGATATAGCCGCGGAACTCGTACTGGCGGCGGAGCAGCTCGACGGTGGCCAACATGCGGCCCATGGCCTGGTCGGCCTGGCCGCACATCCCCGAGGAGAGGAACAGCCCCTCGACGAGGCGCCGGCGGGCCATATCGTCAAAGGTGCGGGCCAGCTCCTCCGGGGTCAGGGTGGAGCGGCGCGCATCGCGCCCGGCGCGGTTGGCGCAGTAGGCGCAGTCCCGTTCGCAGACGGAGGATTGCAGGACCTTGAGGAGGGGCGTGCACCCGCCGCCGCGGCGCACGGCGCGAAAGATGCAGCCGGCCAACTCGTCCCGCACGGGCGCGTCAGCCGGGCGATCGGTGGCCTGGCAGACGTCAAAGCGGGCCGCCTGCCCCAGGGCATAGAGCCGCTGTTCGACGTCCATCCCGCCGCACCTCCCCCCGCGCCCATCCCTCAATCTGCAGAGTAGCACATATGTTCTATCGCGTCAAGAGGGGGAGGGAAGAAGGGATGAAGAGAGGAAGGACAGGATTCACAGGATTGACAGGATTGGGGGAGGGGTAGCGACGGCGCGCGTGCCTGTCATGACCCCGGGGGTCATGAAGCGCGCAGACGGCGGGACCCCGGGGGTCTAGAGAGCGGGAACCCCTTGGGTCGCAGCAGGGGGGCCCCGTGCGGGAGAGGACGGGAAGAAGGACAGGATTCACAGGATTGACAGGATTGGGGGAGGGGTAGCGACGGCGAGCGCGGGGAGCCCTTCGATCGCAGCAGAGAGGCTTGCCGCCTTCAGACCCCCGGGGTCCCGGCCGGGGACGGCGCGGCGGACCGCGAAGACGGCCGGAAGACCCCGGGGGTCATGAAGCGCGCAGACGGCCGGACCCCGGGGGTCTAGAAAGCGGCAGGCTTCTCGGATCGCAGCAGAGGGGCTCGTGCGGGAACCCCTTCGGTCGCAGCAGGCAGGTCCGCCGCCTTCAGACCCCCGGGGTCCCGGCCAAAGACGGCCGGAAGACCCCGGGGGTCGTGAAGCGCGCAGACGGCGCGGCGGACCGCGAAGACGGCCGGGAGACCCCGGGGGTCATGAGTCGCCCAAGACCCCGGGGGTCGTGAAGAACTCCTCCCAATCCTGTAAATCCTGTCAATCCTGTAAATCCTGTCAATCCTGTAAATCCTGTCCTTCTTCCTCCCCCTCTTCCTTCCTCACACCACCCGCGGGACGCGCGCTAGGATGGCGGAGACCACCTCGTAGTTGATCGTCCCCAGACGGGCGGCCACCTCGTCCGCCGTGATGGCCTCCTCCCCCTGATGGCCGATCAGCACAACCTCGTCCCCGGCGCGCACCCCGGGGACGTCCGTCACGTCGATCATGGCCTGGTCCATGCACACAGTGCCCACCAGCGGCGCCCGCCGCCCGCGCACCAGCACCTCGCCCCAGTGCGTCGGGCCACGCCGGAAGCCGTCCGCATACCCCACCGGGATCACCGCAATCCGCGACGCGCGCCCCGCGCGCCAGGCGCCGCCGTACCCCACCGGGGCGCCGGCGGGCAGCGCCTTGACCTGCGCCACCCGACACTTGAAGGCCAGCGCTGGCCGGAACCCCTCCGGCAGGGGCGCCTCGGCCGAGGGGTTCAGCCCCACCAACGCGATCCCCGGGCGCACCATGTTGTAGCGGCTCTCCGGCAGGCGCAGCGCCGCGGCCGAGTTCGCCGCGTGGACGAGCGGCGGCACCAGCCCCTCCCCCTGGAGCGCCGCGATGACCCCCTCGAAGGCGGCCAGCTGCTGGCGGGCGCCGGAGAGGTCGGCCGCGTCGGCCGTGGCCAGGTGCGTGAACAGCCCCTCGACCACCACCCCCGGCACCCCGCGCAGCCAGCGCATAAAGGGGAGCACCTCCCCCGGCCACAGCCCCAGCCGCCCCATCCCCGTGTCCACCTTGACGTGCACCCGCGCCGGGCGCCCTAGGTCGGCGGCGGCGCGCCCCAGGGCCGTGGCCAGGTCCTCGGCATAGAGGGTGGTGGCCACGTCGTACTGCAGCGCCTCGCGCGCCTGCCAGGGGGGCGTGTACCCCAACGACAGGATCGGCGCCGTGATCCCCGCCCGGCGCAGGTCGGCCGCCTCACCCAGGCAGGCCACGCCCAACCAGGAGGCGCCGTTGTTCAGCGCCGTGCGGGCCAGGCGCACGGCGCCATGGCCGTAGGCATCGGCCTTGAGGACGGCCATCAGGCGCACCGCCGGCCCCACCGCGCCGGCCAACAGGCGGACGTTGTGGGCCACCGCGCCGAGGTCGATCTCCACCCAGGTGGGGCGGCCGGGGCGGCGCAGCGTTACGTGCTGCCAGCCGGGCCCCTGGCGGGGGAGCAGGGGGGCGTCGCCGTCCGGGTTGGCCAGGAGTTCACGGGTCACCGCCTCGAGGCGGGCCGTGGCGCTCCCCTTGAGGAGCACCAGGTCCCCCGCGCCGAGGCGTTCGCGCAGGGCGCGGACGGCGTCCTCCGGGGCGTAGGTGACCACGACCTGCTCGGGCCCCAGGCCGCCCTGGAGGGCTGCCTCGGCGGCCAGGCCGGCCAGGTCGCCGATGGTCACCAGGACGTCGGCAACCCCGGCGATGCCGCGCCCGGCGGCGCGGTGGGCCTCCTCGGTCAATGGCCCCAGCTCGGCCATGTCTCCGAGGACGACCACGCGGCGCCGCGCCCCCAGGGCGGCCAGGGTCCCGAGCGCGGCGGCCAACGACTCGGGGCTGGCGTTGTACGAGTCATCGAGGAGCTCGGCGCCGCCCGCGCCAGCCAGCAGGCGCGTCCGCCCCGGCAGGGGGGCCACCTGGCGCAGGCCGGCCGAGATCTCCTCCCAAGCCAGGCCGAAGGCCAGCCCCACGGCGCAGGCCGCCAGGACGGTGCCGGCATGCTGCGCGCCGAGGAGCGGGACCTCGAGGCGGTGCCGGGCGCCGGCGTGCTCCACCGTCACCGCGGTGCCCTGGCGCGTCACAGTGACCTCGCTGGCGCGCAGGGCCCCGGGGGGGAGGTCGCCCCCTGCGGGGAGGTCGGCCCCGGGGGGGAGGTCGCCCCCTGCGGGGAGGTCGGCCCCGGGGGGGAGGTCGCCCTCCGCCCGGGCCGACCAGGCCACCACGCGGGCCTGGGTCTCACCGGCCATGGCGCGCACGCGCGGATCGTCCCAGTTGAGGACCGCGACCCCGCCCGGCGGGAGCGCCCGCACCAGGGCGGCTTTCTCCGCGGCGGTGGCCTCCACCGTGCCAAAGACCTGCAGGTGGCTGGCGCCCACCGCCGTCACCACGCCGACGCGCGGGCGGGCGGCCTCGGCGAGGTCGCCGACCTCGCCAAGGGCGTCGGAGGCGATCTCCAGGACGGCCACGGTCTGGTCATCCTCGAGGCGGCCGAGCGAGATGGGCAGCCCCAGGCGCCCGTTATAGTTGCCCGGGCTGTGGAAGACGCGCAGCCTCTGCCCCAGGACGGCGGCAATGGCCTCCTTGGTCGAGGTCTTGCCCACCGACCCGGTGACGGCGACGACGTCGATGTGCCGCGCGCGCAGGATGTACCGGGCATAGTCGAGCAAGGCCTGCTGGGTGTTCCGGACCAGGACGCAGGGCACCCCGGCGGGCAACTCGGCCGGTGCCCTTTCGCACAGGAGGCCCGCGGCGCCGGCGCGCAGGGCGGCGGGGATATGGTCGTGGCCGTCACCCGTCTCGGTGACCAGGGCGACAAAGAGGGCGCCCGGCGCGAGGGTGCGCGAGTCGTAGGAGAAGTCGGCAAAGAGGCGGGCCCCGGCCTCACCGAGGAGGGTGCCGCCGGTGCCGGCGAGCAGGTCATCCAAGCGGATCATAGCAGCGCCTCGCTGGCTGGGGGAGTACTCACAGCGATTGTACCATGCGCCCCAGCGCGGCCCAAAGGGGTGCCGCGCCCGGAAACCCCTGGAGTGCGCAGGGGCCTGTCCCGAGGTCCGCCGAGGGATGCCTGCGCTTTGACGAGTCCCGCGCCGCGGAGACAGAGGGGCTTGCCCCGACCGGCCTCCCCGCCAGGGCCTCGTCAGACGCCGAAGCAGGCGCCAGCGAAGGCGCGCCGTCGGTCCGGTCGGGGCAAGCCCCTCTGCCCTGGAGACGTCAGGGGCCGCAAAAGCGGCGGCAAGCCGCCGCACTCCAGGGCGGCCCGCCTTGGGCTGCGCAGGCTTGCCTGCGCTTTGACGAGCCCCGCGCCGCGGAGACAGAGGGGCCTGCCCCGACCGGTGAGCCAGGAAGGGGCAAGGCGCCCACCGTGCGTTCGGTCGGGGCAAGCCCCTCTGCCCTGGCGACGTCAGGGTCCGAAAAGCGGCGGCAAGCCGCCGCACTCCAGGGCGGCCCCCCTTGCGATGTCGCCCGCGCGTGCTATAATGCCGGGGTACAGCACTCGAGCGCACCAGTAAAGGAGACGCGCCATGTACCAGAGGATCATCATCATCGGCAGGCTGGGGCGTGATCCGGAAATGCGCTATACCGCTAGCGGCGTCCCCGTCACCTCTTTCTCCGTCGCCACCGACCGCCGCTGGACCGACCAGTCTGGCCAGGCCCAGTCCAAGACGGTCTGGTTCCGCGTCTCGGCCTGGCGCCGCCTGGCGGAGACCTGCAACCAGTACCTCTCCAAGGGCCGGCTGGTGATGGTCGAGGGCGAGCTCTCCGAGCCCACCCCCTACCAGTCTCGCGACGGCGAGTGGCGCGCCAGCCTGGAGGTCACCGCGCGCAACGTCCAGTTCCTGGGCGGCCGCGCTGACGAGGGTGCCCCCGCCGGCGGCGGCTTTGGCGCCCAGGAGCCGCGCGAGGAGGCCCCCAGCCTCGACGAGGAAGAGATCCCCTTCTGATCTCGCCCTCCCCCAGATCCCACGCGCTGGCGGGGCCGCGTGGCCCCGCCAGCGGCGCCACCCCGGCCCGCAGCGTGCGTTCCCCGCAAGGGAGGCTTGGCCATGATCGCTCCAGACCCCCGCCAGTGTGCCCGCTCGGCCCGCTCTCTCGAGGCGCTGGCCGTCCAGCCGGATGCCTTTCTGCTGCCGGCCGCCACGCCCGCGGAGCGCCGCCGCGAGGCCAACCTGTGGTTCTTCCTGGTCGGCATCTGCCAGTCCACCCGGACGTTGCAGGGCACCATCGACGGCGCCTGGCGGCGCGGCTGGGACTATATGGTCGCCGCGGCCCGCCGCGCCCTGCGGGGCGACCCTGACGCCTTCTCGGCCGAGCGCCTCGGCGCCATCACGCCCGAGGCCCTGCAGGCCCTCTTTTCTGACACGGCCCGCCCCGAGGACTCGACCCTGGACCGCATCGCCGAGCGCGTCGACATGCTGCACGACGCGGCGGCCCTGCTTCTGGCCGAGTACGACGGCGACGTCATGCGCCTCTACGAGGCCGCCGGCCGCCGCCTGCGCGGCCCGGGCGGCATCCTCGCGCGCCTGGCCGCCTGTACCGCCTACTCGGACCCGGTGGAGAAAAAGTCGTTCCTCCTGGTCATGTTCTGCGTGCGCTCGGGCGCCTGGCAGGTGGCCGACCTGGAGGCGCTCGGGGTGGCCATCGACTATCACATCATGCGCATCGCCCTGCGCAGCGGCATGGTCCGCGTGACCGATCCCCTCCTGGCCGAGCGCCTGCGCACCCGTGCGGAGGTCAGCGCCGCCGAGGACAACGCCGTGCGCACGGCCGTGCGCGAGGCCTGCGACCTGCTGGTGCGCGCCGCGGGGCGCACGGTGTTCGACGTGGACAACATTCTCTGGATGGTGGGCCGCAACTGCTGCTTTTACGAGTACGACCCGATCTGCGGCGAGGGGACCGTCTGCGGCCGCCGAGACAAGTGCTCGCTCCTGAAGGCGATCGCCTACGACTGCCCCGGCCGCTGCCCGTTCGACGGCGTCTGCCTCGGCTCCCGCGACCCCGCCCACCGCGCCCTCTGGGAAACCACCCTCTACACCCACTACTACTAGGGCGGGAGGGGAAGAAGGACAGGAGAAGAAGGACAGGATTAACAGGATTGACACGATTATCGGACAGTAGACACTGTTGTTCTGCTCTACTCAAGTTTCTAGTCCTGCAAATCCTGTAAATCCTGTCCTCTCTTCCCTCCCTGCGCCAACAGTGCGCTGCCGCGGAGGGGAAGAAGGACAGGAGAAGAAGGACAGGATTGACAGGATTGACAGGATTATCGGACGGTAGACACAGGGGTTCCTCTCCTCTAGGTCTTCAATCCTGTAAATCCTGTCAATCCTGTCTCTCTTCTCCTTCCCCTCCTCCCCGCGGGCGGATGGCGCGGGGCGGGGGGCTGTGCTATACTCCGCCAGGTCTGCGTAACCGAGGAGTACAGCGTGAGCCCTACCGAGCGCCTGTTCTGGGCCGATCCTTACCGCACCCGCTTTAGCGCCATCCTGGTCGAGGCGGCCAGCCGCGAGGGCCGGCCGACGGCCGTCCTCAGCGCTACCTGCTTTTACCCGACCTCCGGCGGGCAGCCCCACGATACCGGCACGCTCGGCGGCGTCCCCGTGGTCGACGTGGTCGAGGAGGACGGCCGCATCGTCCACGTCCTCGGCGCGCCTTTGGCCGCGGCCCCCGGCGATAAGGTCTCCGGCCAGATCGACTGGGAGCGCCGCTTTGACCATATGCAGCAGCACACCGGCCAGCACCTCCTGTCGGCGGCCTGCCAGGCGACCCTGGCCGCCGCCACGGTCTCTTTCCACCTGGGCGCCGAGGCCTGCACGATCGACCTGGACAGCCCAGACCTGAGCGCAGACGACCTGGCCCGCGCCGCCGAGGCCGCCAACGCCATCGTCTATGCCGACCGGCCCGTGCACGCCCGCGAGTATTCGGATGAGCAGGCCGCCGCGCTCCCCCTGCGCAAGGCGCCGGCCGTCACCGGGCGCATCCGCGTGGTGAGCGTGGAGGGCTATGACGCCTCCGCCTGCGGGGGGACGCACGTGGCCTTTACCGGTGAGGTGGGGCCCATCCACGTGCGGCGCGCCGAGCGGCGCCGCGGCCAAACCCGCGTCGAGTTCCTGTGCGGCCGGCGCGCCCAGCGCGACCTGTACTGGCGCGATGCGCTCCTCCAGAGCGTGGCCGCCGGGCTCAGCGTCGGCGTGGCCGACCTGCCCGCGGCGGTGGCCCGCCTGCAGGAAGAGCAGCGCACCGCCCAGAAGGCCCTGGAGGCGGCCCGCCAGGACCTGCTGACCTATCGCGTCGCCGAGCTGGCCGCCGGCGCCGAGACGCTGCCCAACGGCTGGCGCGTGGTGTGCTGCGTGCTCGAGGGGTTCGATGCCGCCGCCATGCGCCTGGCCGCCAACACCCTCATCGCCGCCGCGGGCACCGTGGCCCTCCTGGGCGTGCTGGAGCCGGCCCCCCAGGTGGTGCTGGCCCGCTCGGCCGATGTGGACGTGCCCATGGGCACCCTGCTCCGCGAGGTGCTGGCTGCCCACGGCGGGCGGGGCGGCGGCGCGCCGCACCTGGCCCAGGGCGGCGGCGTCGCGGCGGACGCCCTGCCGGCCATCCTGGCCGAAGCGCGCCGCCGGGTGGCGGGGTAGAGAGAGAAAGCGAGTGCGTGATGCTGCAAGAGATCGCCCGTGGCGTGTATATCGAGGATGGCTTTGAGGGCGGCACGGTCGGCCTGATCCTGTCCGACGGGCAGGCCCTGCTCGTCGACACGCCCATGCTCCCGCCCGAGGCGCGGCAGTGGCGGCAGACGGTCGAGTCGCTCGGCGCCACGTCGATCTATGGCATCGTCAACACCGACTATCACCCCGAGCACATGCTCGGCAACGCCGTCTTTGGGCCGCCGCGCACCTGGGGGCACGAGTCGGCCGCCAAGTCGATCGCCAAGTACAACGCCTCCGGCCGTGAGCCGCTGGCCGCCGCCTTTCGCTCGCGCGGCGCCGCCCTGGCCGACGAGCTCGCCGCCCTGGCCCTGGACCTCCCCGAGCTCGAGGTGGACGACCGCCTGATCCTCTACCTCGGCCGGCGGCGCATCGTCATCTATCACCTCGAGGGGCACACCTCGGCCTCCTTGGGCGTCTACCTGCCGGAGGAGCAGATCCTCTTTGCCGGGGAGAACGTCTCCAGCGGCGCCGAGCCGGCCATGGCCAACGCCAACACGCTGGCCTGGCTGTCTACGCTGGAGCGGATCAAGGCCCTGCGCGTCGAGCGGATCGTCCCGAGCGAGGGGCCCCTCTGCGGCAAAGAGGCGCTCGACCCGATGATCGCCCACATCAGCGAGCTGCGCGCCGCCACGCTCGAGTTCTTTCGCCGCGGCGCCAGCCGCCGCGAGACCGTGGAGAAGGTCGACATCCCCGACCGCTTCGGCCCCTCCGACCAGCAGACCCCGCGGGCCAAACGCCGCCGCCGTGAGAACCGCGAGCGCGTCTACACCGAGATCCGCGTCGCCGAGCGCAAGAAATAGCGCGCGCCCGGGGGCCCGCCGAGGCGGGCGGGAGCCAGGCCATGGAAGCCGCCGGCGTCTACGTCCATATCCCGTTTTGCCGGGAAAAGTGCGTCTATTGCGACTTTTGCTCGTTCGCCGGCGCCGAGGCGCTGCAGGCCCCCTACGTCGCCGCGCTCCTGGCCGAGCTCCGTGCGGCCGCGCCGCGCTGGCGGGCCGTCCCGTTTGACACGGCCTTCCTCGGCGGGGGCACCCCGACGATTCTCCCGGCCGACAGCCTGGTCGCCATCGTGGCGGAATGCCGGCGGCGCCTGGCCCTCCCCGCCGACGCCGAGATCACCGTGGAGGCCAACCCCGGCACGGTGGACCTGGCCGGCCTCCGCGCCCTGCGCGCCGGCGGCGCCAACCGCCTGAGCCTGGGCGTCCAGAGCCTGGACGGGGCCGAGCTGGCCCTCCTGGGGCGTATCCACTCCGCCGAGGAGGCCGCTGCCGCGGTGGAACTGGCCCGCCGGGCCGGCTTCCGGAACATCAGCCTGGACCTGATGTACGGCCTGCCGCGGCAGACGCTCGGCGTCTGGCGCCGCACGCTGGAGGGCGCCCTGGCCCTGGGGCCCGAGCACTTGTCCCTCTACGCCCTCACCGTCGAGGAGGGCACCCCCCTGGCCGCCGCCATCGCCCGCGGCGCCCTGCCGCCCCCCGATGACGACGCGGCCGCCGACATGTACGAGGTCGCCGAGCGCACCCTGGCCGCGGCGGGCTATGCCCACTATGAGATCTCCAACTGGGCGCGCCGCTCGCCCGACGACCCTGCCGAAAGCGACGGCCCCCCGCGCTTGGCCTGCCGGCACAACCTGAAATACTGGCACAACGCCCGCTACCTGGGGCTGGGCCTGGCGGCCGCCTCGTACGACGGGCTGGCCCGCTACCGGAACATCGAGGACCCCCGCGAGTACATCCGCCGCCTGGCGGCCGGCGAAAGCCCCGAGGCCGACCGCGAGGAGGTGGACCCCCCCACGCGCATCGGGGAGACGATGATGCTGGGGCTGCGGCTGACGGCGGGCGTCGGCCGCGAGGAGTTCCGGGCGCGCTACGGCCGCGGGCTCGAGGAGGTCTACGGCCCGGTCATCGCGCGCCTGGTGGACGACGGCCTGCTGGAGTCCGACGCCCGCGGCATCCGCCTGACGTCCCGCGGCCGGCTGTTGGGCAACCGCGTCTTTGCCGAGTTCCTGCCGAGCGCGTAGAAGAGAAGAGGGATTGACCACTGAGACACAGAGAACACGGAGAAGAGAGGAAGGGAGAAGAGAAGAAGGACAGGATTTACAGGATTTACAGGATTATAAGAGAAGACAAGACAGATGCACTGGTAGTGCCCTAGTTTTATCCCTCTTCCAATCCTGTCAATCCTGTAAATCCTGTCTCTCTTCTCTTGTCTTCTCTTCTCCGTGTTCTCTGTGTCTCAGTGGTGGTTTTCTCTTCCCCCCGGGCGGGTTGACAGAAGCAGGCCCGAGGGTACAATCCCCTGTCAGGTACTGTAACGTGGCGTGGGCACCGGGGGGTCTGATCGTGTCCCGCGCGTGGAGGCTGATAGGACCATGAGCGTGGGCACACCGTCGTGGGAAGAGACCCTGCTCTGTTGGGCACGCCAGGGGCTCGAGGCAGATCCGCACCCGCCGGGTGGCGGCCAGCCGGCCGAGCGCCAGGCGCGCCCCGACGCCTGGTACGAGCCGGCCCTCCTCCGCCGCGCCTACGCCTACTGCGAGGCGATCACCCGCCTCCATTCCCGCACCTTTGCCATGGCCTCGGGCCTCTTGCCTCGCGCCAAGCGCCGCGCCGTCCGCGCCCTGTACGCCTTCTGCCGCATCTCGGACGATCTGGTGGACCGCCCCGATGCCGACCCGCACGCCGCGCTCGCCGCTTGGCGGGCCCGCGCCGTCGCCCCGCGCCCCCCGGCGGACGACCTGGTGGCCGTGGCCTGGGCCGACACCCGCCGGCGCTACGGCATCCCCATCGGCTTTGCGCTGCAGCTCCTCGAGGGGGTCTCACGCGACCTGGTGGCCTCCCGTTACGCCACCTTTGACGATCTGGCCGGCTACTGCTACGGCGTGGCCTCGACGGTGGGGCTGATGACGATGCACATCATCGGCTACGCCGGCGCCGCGGCGCTGCCCTACGCCGTCAAGCTCGGCGTGGCCCTGCAGCTGACCAACATCCTGCGCGACGTCGGGGAGGACTGGGAGGCCGGCCGCGTCTACCTGCCCCAGGATGAGCTGCGCGCCCACGGCCTCAGCGAGGCCGACCTGGCCGCCGGCCGCGTGGACGGCCGCTGGCGGGCCCTGCTGGCCGAGCAGATCGCCCGGGCGCGGCGCCTGTACGCTGAGGCGCTGCCCGGCGTCGACCTCCTGCACCGCGACGGACGTTTTGCCATCGCCGCCGCGGCCGAGCTCTACCGCGGCATTCTGGACGATATCGAGGCCGCCGGCGGGGACGTCTTTCGCCGGCGCGCCCATCTGACCGGCCTCGACAAGTTGCGCCGCCTGCCGGGCATCTGGTGGCGCGCCATGGTGCGCGGCTACCGGCATGACGCCGCGGCGCCCGTCGCCCCGGCCTGAACAGCACCCCACCATCACCCACGGCCCGCAGGCCGAGGAGGAACCCCGTGAGCAAACATATCGCCATCATCGGCGGAGGGATCACCGGCCTGAGCGCCGCCGACACCCTCGCGCAGGCCGGCCACTCCGTCACCGTGTATGAGGAAGAGCCCACCCTCGGCGGGCTGGCCGGCTCCTTCGCGGTGAACGGCGCCCAGTTGGAGAGGTTCTACCACCACCTCTTCACCTCCGACCTGTACATGTCGGCCCTCATCGAGCGCCTGGGCCTCGGCGGCCGGCTCGAGTGGCTGCCCACCACCAACTCGTACTATGCCGGGCGCGTCTACCGCCTCAGCACCCCGCTGGACCTGTTGCGCTTCACGCGCGTCTCCCTGTGGGACCGGTTACGCCTGGGGATCATGACCCTGCGCACCCACACCGTGCGAGACTGGCACCCCCTCGAAGAGATCACCGCCCGGGAGTGGCTGGTCTCTATGGCCGGCGAGCAGGTCTACGCCGCCGTGTGGGAGCCGCTCCTGCGCGGCAAGTTCGGCCGCTATGCCGACGACATCTCGGCCGTGTGGATCTGGAACAAGCTCAAGCTGCGCGGCGGCTCACGCGGGGGCAAGCAGGAGGAGCGCCTGGGCTACCTGCGTGGGGGCTTTGGCCAGGTGCTGACGGCCTGGGAGGCGGCCCTGCGCGGCGCGGGCGTGGAGTTCCGCCTGGCCACGCCGGCGCGCCAGGTGCGCATCGCCGGCGGCAGGGCCACCGGCGTGGTCGACGATGCCGGCTTTACCCCCTACGACGCGGTGCTGGCCACCACGGCGCCGACCCTCCTGGCCCGCCTGGCGCCCGACCTGCCCGCCGACTACCGCGAGCGGCTGGAGCGCATCGAGTACCTGGCCAACGTCTGCCTGGTGATGGAGGTCGACCGCCCTCTGTCTGACACGTACTGGCTCAACGTGGGCGACGCGACGGTGCCCTTTACCGGCGTCATCGAGCACACCAACATGCAGCGGCCGGAGGATTACGGCGGGGCGCGGCTCGTGTACCTCTCCCGCTACCTCGACGCGGCCGATCCCTACTACGCCATGGCGGCCGACGAACTCCTGGACGCCTACCTGCCGCACCTGGCCAAGATGTACCCGGGGTTCACGCGGCAGTGGGTGCCGCGGACGTGGGCCTGGCGGGCGCGCTACACGCAGCCGGTGATCACGCGGCACTACTCGGCCCTCAAGCCGCCCTACCGCACCCCGGCGGAGGGGCTGTGGCTCGGCTGCATGGCGCAGGTCTACCCGGAAGACCGCGGCATGAACTATGCCGTCGCCTCCGGGAGGGACGTGGCCCGCGAGATGCTGGCGGGGGAGTAGAGGCGCCTAGGGCTGGTAAACATAATCCCGCGGCGCGTCGGCCAGCAGCGGGTGGCGCCGGTCGCGGTCCGATAGGAGCGGGTCGCTCAGCGGCCAGGCCACGCCGATGGCCGGGTCGTCCCAGGCGATGCCCCGTTCGTCGGCCGGCGCATAGTACGAGGTGACCTTGTAGACGAAATCGGCCACCTCACTGGTGACGCAGAACCCGTGCGCATAGCCCACCGGGATGTACAGCATGCGGCGGTTCTCGGCCGACAGGGTGACCCCCACCCAGCGGCCAAAGGTCGGCGAGCCCCAGCGGACGTCGACGGCCACGTCAAAGACCTCCCCGCTGACGGCGCGCACCAGTTTGGCCTGCCCGGGGGCGGCCTGGTAGTGCAGGCCGCGCAGCGTCCCGTAGGATGAGCGGGAGTGGTTATCCTGGACGAAATCGTCGTGGATGCCCAGGGCGGCAAAGGTGCGGCGGTTCCAGGACTCCATAAAGAAGCCGCGGCGGTCCTCAAAGACCTTGGGCTCGATGATGCGGACGCCGGGCAGGTCGGTCTCGATCACGCGCATGGGTGCAGTACCTCGCTGGTAGTTGGTAGCCGATGCAGTCTGCGGCGGGCGCTCGGGCCCCGCGCGCGGGCCGCCCCGGCCCCTCCCCCGCACTCTAGGCCATCCCGGCCCTGCCGTCAACGCGCCCCCCCTTTTGCCGGCCCCGCCCGATCCGGCTAGAATCAGCCGGACTCCGTCCGCCGGCTGTACTTAACCAGAGGGATCGCCGCTTTGACCCGAGCCAGATCGTTGCGGGGCCTGTGGGGCTACTTGGTCCAGCGTGCCCGCCAATCCGCGTTCATCAGCCCACATACCCAGGAAGACCGCAACGTCCGCGCCCTGTACCTGAACACGGCCATGGTCGGCGTGGCCACCGGCGGGATCGGGTCGTTCCTGCCCGTCTTCCTGGCCCGGCTGGGCGCCTCATCGAGCCTGATGGGCTGGTTCAACTCCCTCCCCTCGTTGTTGCTCGTCTTCCTGCTCATCCCCGGTGCCGTCATCGCCGAGCGCAGCGCCGACCAGGTGGCGGTGCGCGTCAAGTATGCGCGCATTTTGCGCTCGTTCTATCTGGTATGCGGGCTGTTGCCCTTTATCATCCCGGCCCAATGGCTGCCGCTGGTGTTGGTGGCCGTTTGGGCGGCGACGGTCTTCCCCGAGGCGGTGGCCCAGCCGGCCTGGACGGCGGTGCTGGCCCGCGCCGTCAGCCCGCGGCGCCGCGCCTCGGTGAACTCGGTGCGCTGGGCGCTCCTGGCCATCGTCTCGGCCGCCTCGAGCGCCTTCTTTGGCTGGATGCTGGACCGGGTCGCCTTTCCCTACAACTACCAGGCGGTGTTCATCATCTCCTGGGCGCTCTCCTTTGCCGACCCCTACTTTTTCAGCTTCATCAAGCTGGAGCCGCAGCCCGGCGACGGGGTGCCGCGGGTGCGGGTCAAGGGGCCGCGCCGCTCGCCCTTCCGCCGGCTGGCCGACTATGTGCGGCCGGCGCTCCAGCACAAGCCGTTCATGGTCTACCTGGCCGCCACGATCGGCTACCGCCTGGCCCTGAACATGCCCGCGCCGCTCTTTAGCCTCTTCTGGGTGAACGAACTCAAGGCGCCCGACACCCTCATCGGCCTGCGCGGCACGGTGGGGAACGGCGTGCTGGTGTTCGGCTACCTGCTGTGGGGGCGGCTGGCCGGCCGCATCGGGCACCGCCAGGTGCTGATGATCTCGGCCAGCGGGCTGGCCCTCTACCCGATCGCCACGGCCCTGGCGCCCTCGGCGATCTGGCTGCTGCCCGTGGCGATTATCTGGGGCCTGACGGTGGCGGGCGTCGACGTGGGTTTGTTCGACATGGCCCTGGCCTCCTGCCCGTCGGAGCGGCAGCCGCTGTTCGGGGCGCTGTGGAGCATGGTGGCGCGGGTGGGCATGTTTGCCGGGCCGCTGATCGGCGCGGAGCTCTCAGCGCGCACCTCGCTGGCGACGGCGCTCCTGGTGGCCGGCGTGGCCCAGCTGGTGGCGGTGGCCGGCTTTTTCGCCCTCCCGGCGGAGGACTGAGGGCAGGGCGGGGGGCCCGCCGCGGCCGCCCGGGCGGGGCTCCCCCGGTTCGGGGGGCAGGCAAGACCCCGCCCTACCGGTAACGCCGGCTAAAGCCGGATCTTGAAGTGATGCTGGCGGGCGGCTCCGTCACGACCCCCGGGGTCTTCCGAGCGTCTTCGCTCGGGACCCCGGGGGTCTGAGGACGGCGGACCTGGCGGAGAGGGCCGAGGGGGCTCCCGCCTTCTAGACCTCGGGGGTCCCGGCCGCAGACGGCCGGAAGACCCCCGAGGTCATGCGCCACGTCCGGCGGCGCTGTCGGACCGGCCTAGAGGTCTGCCGCGCCGGAGCGGCGCTGGGGCGCCGCACTCCATGTCGGCCCCCGCGCGCACCTCGTTTTCATGCCTGCCGGTGTGCGGCCCGGCGCACATGACGACTCCAAATCGGCCCGCCGCGCGACCCGTTTTCATGCCTGCCGGTGTGCGGCCCGGCGCATGTGACGACTCCACATCGGCCGGCGGCGCGGCTTGGGCCGGCCCAGAGGTCCGCCGCGCGGCTTCGCGGTCTGCCGCGCAAGAGCGGCGCCATGTCCCGAGGTCCGCCGAGGGATGGGGCGCCGCTCTTCTCTGAAAACGGCCTGCGGGGAGCAGAATCTGCCTGCGGTGCGGCCCGCCGCGCGTGACGACTCCGCATCGGCCGTCCGGCGGGCCTGGCGCGGAACGGCCATTCTACCGTTGTCATTCCGAGCGGAGTCTTCGAGCCGCCGGTCCGCCGGCCGGAATCTCGTCTTAGCCTGGCGTCTGAAGCAAAGTAAATCAAAGACGAGGTCCCGGCCGGCAGACCGGCTGTCCGAAGACTCCGCTCGGGACGACAAGGCGGAAGGCCTGCCGCGGCCGTTCGGCCGGCCAGCAGCGAGGCTCTGCGCCGGCCTAGAGGTCTGCCGCGCGGCTTCGCGGTCTTGCCGCGCGACTTCGCGGTCTGCCGCGCATCTTCGCGGTCTGCCGCGCTCCATGTCGGCCGCCGCGCGCCTCGTTTTCATGCCTGCCGGTGTGCGGCCCGGCGCACATGACGACTCCATAGCCCCCCCCTCAGGCCAGGTGGCAGGCCACCCAGTGCCCCGGCGCCGCCTCGCGGAACTCCGGCTCCTCCTCCCGACATATCGCCACCGCCTGCGGGCAGCGCGGATGGAACCGGCAGCCCGGCGGCGGCGCAATCGGGTTGGGGATCTCCCCCTCCGGCATCTTGTCCGTCCGCCGACGGTGCGGGTCGGGCACCGGCACCGCCGCCAGGAGCGCCCGCGTGTAGGGGTGCAGCGGCTCCCCATACACCGCCCGCAGCGCCCCCACCTCACACATCTTGCCCAGGTACATCACCCCGATCCGGTCACAGATGTACTTGGCCGTGGCCAGGTCGTGCGTGATGAACAGGTAGGTCAGCTGTAGCTCCCGCTGTAGCTCGACCATGAGCTCCAACAGGAGCGCCCGCACCGAGACGTCGGCCATGGCGATCGGCTCGTCGGCCAGCACCAGGTCCGGACGGGTCACCAGCGCCCGGGCGATGACCACCCGCTGCCGCTGCCCGCCGGAGATCTGATGGGGGAACTTGTCATAATAGAAGCGCGCCGGCGCCAGCCCCACCCGCTCCATCATGGCCGCTACCATGTCGTGATGCTCGGCGGCCCGCTCGGGGTAGTGGATCTGCAGGGCGTGCGCAATGCCCGCCCCCAGCGACATGCGCGGGTTCAGCGAGGCCATCGGGTCCTGAAAGATCACCTGCATCCGCCGGCGCATCCGCCGCATCTCCGTGCCCGACAGCGCCGCCAGGTCGGTCCCGTCGAACGTCACCTGGCCGGAGGTCGGCTCGACCAGGCGCAGGATGGCCCGCCCCGTGGTGGACTTGCCGCTGCCCGACTCACCGGCCAGCCCGAACACCTCGCCGCGGTGGATGTCAAAGGTCACGTCGTCGACGGCGCGCACCCAGTCTTGCCGGCCGGCCAGCATCGTCTCCAGAAAGCCGTGCTGCACCGGGAACCACTTGACCAGGTTGTGCACCTCCACCAAAGGCGCCCCCGTGGGCGCGGCCGCGGCGCTCATGGCTGCACCTCCCAGGCGCCCGGCTCGGCGTAGAGCCAGCACTGTACCAGGCGCCCGGCCCCGTCGCCGGCGGCCATGGGCGGCTGCCGCTCGGCGCAGATGGCCAGCGCCCGCGGGCAGCGCGGGTGGAAGCGGCACCCCGCGGGCGGGTAGGTGAGGTTGGGGGGCTCGCCGGGCATCTTGTACAGCTCCTCCGTGTCGTCCAGGCGGATGTTGGGCACCGAGCGCAACAGCCCGCGGGTGTAGGGGTGCAGGGGATTGTCGAACACGTCGTACACCGAGCCCACCTCGGCCATGCGCCCGGCGTACATCACCGCGATGCGGTCGGCCAGCTCGGCCACCAGGGCGATGTTGTGGGTGATGGCCAGGATCGACATGCCGTACTCGTCGCGCAGTTCGCGCAGCTGGTCGAGGAGGTTGGCCTCCACGATGACGTCGAGCGACGTGGTGGCCTCATCGGCCACCACCAGCTCGGCGTTCAGCACCAGCCCCAGCGAGATCATCACCCGCTGGCGCATCCCGCCCGAGAGCTGGTGCGGGTACGAGTTCAGCCGGTCGCTGCGGATGCCGAGTCGCTCCGTCAGGGTGCGGGTGCGCTCCAGGGCGGCGGCGCGCGGCGTGCGCGGCTCGTGCGCCTGGATCGCCTCGACCACGTGGCCGTCCACCCGCTGCACCGGGTTCAGCGAGGTCATCGGGTCCTGAAAGATCATGCTGACGCGCCGGCCGCGATAGTCGCGCAGGGCGGCCTGGCTATAGGCCATCACGTCGTCCCCGTCAAAGAGGATGCGCCCGCCGGCGATGTACCCCGGCGGCGCCACCATGCGCAAGAGCGCCCGGCCCAGGGTGCTCTTGCCGCAGCCGCTCTCCCCCACCAGGCCGAGGATCTCGCCGCGGTAGATGTCCAGCGAGACGCCGTCCACCGCCGAGACGACGCCGAGCCGCGTCTCATAGTTCACGCAGAGGTCCTCCACCCGCACCAGCAGGTCGCCGGCGGCGGGCGCCTTGGCCCGACTGTCTTGCATATCGCCTATACCTCCGCCAGGCGGGGGTTCAGGATCTCGGAGAGGCTCTCCCCGAGCATGCTGAACGCCAGCGTCACCATGCTGACCATCAGGCCCGGCACGGTGATCAACCACCAGGCCCGCCGGATGTAATCCTGCCCGCGGGCCAGGTCGATGCCCCAGTCGGGCGTGTCGGGCGGCAGGCCGAACCCCAGGAACGACAGGCCCGCCTCCGTCAGGATGGCGTCGGCCACGTTGACGCTAAAGATGATCACCACCGAGGGGATCACGTTGGGAAAGATGTACCGCCACAAGAGGCTCGTCGATGAGGCCCCCAGCGAGCGGGCCGCCTCGACGTAGAGCTCCTCCTTGACCGATAGCGTCTGCCCGCGGACGATGCGAAAGTACGTGGGGATGTACAGCACCGAGATGGCCACGATGATGTTGCCGATCCCGGCGCCCAGCACCGCGGCGATGGCGATGGCCAGGATCAGCCCCGGGAAGGAGTAGAGGCTGTCCATCACCAGCGTCAGGACGCGGTCCGTCCAGCCGCCCACAAAGCCGGAGATCAACCCTAGCGGCACCCCCAGGAGCACCGAGGCCAACGCCGACGACAGCCCTACCAGGAGCGCGATGCGCGTGCCCCAGATGGTGCGGGAGAGGATATCCTGCCCGATCTGGTTGGTGCCCAGCACAAAGCCCCGCCCGGCCTCCTCCGTAACGTGCGAGCCGACGGCCAGCCCGGCGAACTCGTCCTCCAGGGCGCGGAAGGCGTGGCTCTCCATGACAAAGCCGTCCAAGAGGCCATCCTGCAGGGCGACCAGGCCGGCGGAGTCGCTCTCAAAGCGCTCTTTGCGGGGCTGGTAGCGCACGTTCTGCCCGGCGGCGCGGTCCTGGTCGGTGATGTCCGTCAGCGCCTGGCGCAGCACCTGCGAGGCCGGCCCCCCCATGGCAAAGCCCACGCGGTTCTCACGCCCGCCGATCTCGCGCAGGGTGGTCCCCTCCTGCCCCTGGCGGACGATCAGGACGTAGATATTGGGCGTTTCTCCGGGGGATAGCAGCGACGGCCCCACCTCGGCCTTGGGGTCGTACGGGGCGAAAACCTGCGGAGCGATGCCCAGGGCCAGGATGCCGAGGAGCAAGATGGCGCTCAGCAGCACGAACCACCAGTCCCCGCCGTACCACTTGCGCGCCAGGAGGAGCCGGCGCACCAGGCCCACCTGGCCCAGGTCCTGTTGCCATTGGGGGACGTCTTCGCTGCGGCCCGCGCGCCCCATTCTCATCTGTTCTTCCATAACTGGCGAGCCCCTCTAGTAGCGAATGCGCGGGTCAACAAAGGCGTTCACCAGGTCCATCAGGAGGCTGATGAAGGCCACAAACAGGGCGAACACGGTGATAACCGCTTGCACCGCGGTATAGTCGCGGAGCTCGATGCGGTCCACCAGGTAACGGCCCATCCCGGGCCACGAAAAGGTCGTCTCGGTGAGCACGGCCCCCGCCAAGAGGATGGCGAACTGCAGGCCGATCATGGTCAGGATCGGGATAAAGGTGTTCCGCAGGGCGTGGCGATAGGTCAGGCGCCGCTCGGGGAGGCCCCGGGCGCGCCCCGCGGTGATGAAATCCTGCTGGAGCATCTCGATCATGTTGGCGCGCGTCAGGCGGACGAACACGCCCGTCAGGGCCAGCCCCAGCGTCACCGACGGGAGCAACAGGTGCGCCAGCGCCGAGCGCAGCGCCGGCCAGTTGCCGGCCAGGAGCGCGTCGACCACGTAAAAGTTGGTGCGCGGCTCGAACTGGGTCAGAAGCAGCGTGTCCATACGCCCCGAGAGCGGCAGCCACCCCAGCCGCACGGAAAAGATGATCTGGAACATCAACCCCATGAAAAAGACGGGCACCGAGTACACCACGATGCTGCCCGCGCGGATGCCATAGTCTTGCACGGTGCCGCGGTGCTTGGCGGCGTAGGCCCCGCTGAGCACCCCGGCCAGCGCCGTGATCAGCATGGCCGGCACGGTCAGCTCGATGGTAGCCGGCAGGCGCTCGGCCAGCTCATCGCGGATGGGCCGCTCGCCCGAAGTCAGCGCGGTGCCCAGGTCCAGCCGCACCACGCTCCAGACAAAGTCGATGTACTGCACGGGCAGCGGCCGGTTGAGGCCCAACCGCTCGCGCATGGCGTTGGCCTGCGCCTCGCTCACCTTGGGGCCCAGCTGCGAGCGGATCGGGTCCCCCGGCAACACCCGCAGGACAAAGAACACTGCGGTGATCAGGATCAGGACCATCGGGATGGTCAAGAGCAGGCGCGTGATCAGGAACTTGCGTAAAGATGCGGACATGCGACGGCTCTCCCCAACGGCGCGAGGGGGCAGGCGACGCCTCGCCCCCTCGCCAACCTGTTACGACACGCGTGTGACCGCCCGGGCTACTCGGCTGCGGGGTACTCGTGGTTGAACACGAGGTAGCGCAGCGCCGGCGCGTTCACCTTCATGACGGTCAGCCCGGCCACGCCCTCCAGGCGGACGGCCTCCACGGGGCCCACCGTGCGCCAGGCGACGTCGATCTCGCCCTTTTCCACGGCGTTGCCCATGGTGGTCGGGTCGGCGTAGTAGCGGATGATCACGTTCGGGATGATGGCCGCGTCTTCCCCGTAGTAGTTGGGGTTGGCGGCCAGCACCATCTGCTCACCCGGGACGTGCGAGACCATGCGGTAGGGGCCCACGCCATCGATCTTTTCCGGGAAGGAGACCAGGGCGTCGGCACCAAAGATGTTGGGGTTGGCCGGCACGAACGGCGCCGTGGCCGCCAGCGCCGGGAAGAACCCGTAGGCGTTCTTGAGGGTGTACTGCACGGTCAGGTCGTCGAGGGCCACCACGCTCTCCACGTAGACCTGCACCAGGCCCGAGACCTCACCCTCCAGGCTGTTGATGCGCTCCCAAGAGTAGACAAAGTCGTTGGCCGTGAGCGGCGTCCCATCGGCATAGGTGACGCCCTCGCGCAGCTTGAAGGTGTAGACCTTGCCGTCCTCCGAGATCGCGGGCATCTCCGCCGCCACCCCCAGCCCTAGCTCGGTGGTGCCGGGCGCAAAGGCCAGCAGCGGCCGGCCGGTGTTGCGGATGATCTCCCAGTCGTGCACGGCGTAGGCGTCGTCCGGGTCGAGCGAGTGCACCTCATCGGTGGTGCCGATGATGATGGTGTCCGTCTTGCCGGAGGCCGGCTTGGCGTCGGCACTGAAGGAGAGGACGTTGTAGTTGAACTCGATGGTCGAGGCGATCTGGATCCCCTCGACGCCGTCACGGTAGGTGATGTACTCCGGCTCCCAGAAGAGGGGCAGGGTGGGCACTTCCTCGGCGTACAGGTCCCCGATCTGCTGGTACAAGAGGGCGCGCTCTTCCGGGTCAGCGGAGGAGGCCGCGGCCGTCAACAGGGCGTCCATCTCCTCGTTGCAGTAGAACACGCCGTTATCCGGCGACTGCAAGCAGGAGGCAAAGGGCGTCAGCCAGTTGTCGGGGTCGGAGAAATCGGGGAACCAGCCGAGCATAAAGACGGGTAGCTCCCCGGCGACAAAGGCGTCGACGTAGGAGGCCCAGTTCTGGGAGTTCAGGGTGACCTTGACCAGGCCGGTGGCCTCGATCTGCTCCTTCAAGACCTGCATGACGTCGGCCGTGGTGGTGCCATAGTGCTCGGGCGGGAACCACAGCTGCATGTCAAAAGGCTTGTCGGCGGTGTAGCCGAGGTCGGTGAGGAGCTCGATGGCCAGGTCCAGGTCGCGCTCGCCGTACCTGTCCAGGAAGGGTTCCGTGGCGTAGGGATAGTCGGGCGGGACCATGTGGTAGGCGGGGATGTTGCGCCCCTCAAAGACGCGGTCGACGAGTTCCTCCCGGTCGATCGCCGCGGCGATAGCCTGGAGGAGTTGTGGCGACCACATTTTGCCCTCGGCGGCGGGGGCAGCGGTGGGCTCCACGGTGGGTGCGGCAGTCGGCGGGACGGCGGTAGGTGCTGCGGTGGGCTGGGCGGTAGGCTGGGCGGCCGGCTCAGCGGTGGCGGGCACCGCGGCCGGCTGGGCGCAGGCGCTCAGCGCCAGCAGGGTCGCGAGCAAGACGCTCGCGATGGCGAATAACCCTCTCTTGTGCGTCAGCATGGTGCTTCCCTCCTGATGCGGAAACAGACGACCGACAGGAAAACACGGGTCACGGGCCGGGAAGGCCCGGGGCTCGTCGGCCCGTGCTGCCCACAGCGGCAGCAGACGACGCATCACTACGAGAGGGCGCCATTGCCCAACGGTCCGGACGGCATAGTAGCCATAGAGACGTAACAGGACGTGCCTGGACCGCAGTTATAGCGGGCTAGTATAGGCGGATGAGAAGCGTTGTCAAATGGGTCAAACGGGAGGGTAAGGCTAACGTGCGCCGTTCGCACCCGGGGCGGCACTGTCGAGGGTGGCGGAGCGGAGCGTCGTGCGGCCGGGCCACCTCGCCCGGTCCGCGGCATACGGTGCGCATGCCTCGACTCTTACCTATTATAGCGCCTTTTTCGGCGCGCAACCATCTATATCAAGAGTACGCACAACAGGCCCGCCGGGTTGCGCCCTGCGCGCACGATTCGTCGCCTCCGCTCGGGCGGGGCCACGGCCGGCCTGCGGAGCGTGCTGCCGGCCGGCTCCGTCACGACCCCCGGGGTCTGTAGGCGGCAGGCTCCGCTGCTGCCAGCGGAGCCCGACACTCGCGCCGCGGCGGGCCTCTGGCGTAGGCCGGCGACCCACCCGTTGTCATTCCGAGCGGAGTCTGCGGAGCGAGGAATCTCGTCTTTGCCTAGCGTCTGCGGCAAAGTAAGTCAGAGACGAGGTCCCGGCCGGCAGACCGGCTGCTCCGAAGACTCCGCTCGGGACGACAACGTTTGGCTAGCCGAAGGGCGCGAGGCCTACCGCGTCCGCCCGGGCGGGGCTCCCCCCGTTCGGGGGGCAGGCAAGACCCCGCCCTACCAGTAACGCCGGCTAAAGCCGGCCGAAGCCGGCCAAAGCCGGCTCCGGAGCGCATACGCGTCTTGAGCCCCCTTTAGGGGGCGTATATAGTAGCCAGGGGTCTTTAGCCCCTGGCGTCCGGCCGGCGGAGAGCCTGTCGGCGGGCACGCGCGGGCCGGCTGGCCTGGCGTGGGACGGCGACCCTATCGTTGTCATTCCGAGCGGAGTCTGCGGAGCGAGGAATCTCGTCTTTGCCTAGCTTTGCGCACAGCAAGGCGAAGACGAGGTCCCTCGCTCCGCTCGGGACGACAAGGCGCGAGGCCTGCCGCGGCCGTTCGGCCGGGCAGCCGCGAGCCTCTGCGCCGGCCCAGAGGTCTGCCGCGCGGCTTCGCGGTCTGCCGCGCAAGAGCGGCGCTGGGGCGCCGCACTCCAAATCGGCCCGCGCGCGCCCCGTTTTCATGCCTGCCGGTGCGGCCCGGCGCACATGACGACTCCACATCGGCGGAACGGCGGGCCTGGCGCAGGACGGCGACCCACCCGTTGTCATTCCGAGCGGAGTCTGCGCAGCGAGGAATCTCGTCTCTGCCCAGCTTTGCGCACAGCAAGGCGAAGACGAGGTCCCTCGCTCCGCTCGGGACGACAAACGGGTGGCTCGCCGTCCGGCGGGGAGCCCGCGGCCCCCCCCCGCGCGTCTGCAGCCGCTGCCTTGCCCCTGCCTTCCCCCGTGGTATACTGCTTGCAGAAAGAGGAGGTTCTGCGCCATGGGTGGCTCCTGTATGCGTGATTTGCTCGGCCTTGGCTGTGGCTGTATCGCGGTAAACGTCGGGGGTCTGCTCATCCTCGGCGTGTGCACCATCATCTGGCCCGACATGTGGCAACTGTTCGGCATCGTCGCGGTGTTGTGGTTGACCCTCCCCTTACTTGGGTCGCGCGGCCGGGGTGGCCGGTCCCGTCGCCGTCGCTACTACTAGCAGCCTCCGCCGGCGCCTTCCGACCAGGCCCTCCGCAGCCCAGACCGCCATCCTGGCCTGAGTCCTCCCTCCTCTTCTCTTCTCTTCTCTTCTCCGTGCCCTCCGTGTCTCAGTGGTGATCCCTCCCCCCTCCCCCTCCCCCCACCCCGCCGGCCCACTTTGACATCCCCGCCCGCCTACGCTATCATGCCCCTGGTCGTGCTAGATGGGGAGCTAGCGGTGCCCTGTACCCGCAATCCGCTCTAGCGGGGTCGAATCCCCTCTCTCGGGGCGCCCACCGGAACTGGGTCGGCCCGCCGGTGCTGAGGGTTGGGTCCTACGCGGCGGAGGCCTGTGAACCCCGTCAGGTCCGGAAGGAAGCAGCGGTAAACAGTATCCTCCGGGTGACGTGGGGCAGCCTGGCCTGAGCTGGCGTGCCGGACCAAGCCGGCGCGGGTGGCCACAAAAGAGGGTGCACGACCACTTTTTCCTGAGCGGCAAAGGGCGGGCGAACAGCCCGCCCTTTTGCTTGGCGCCCGCGCGTGTATAATGCAGCGGTAGAGTCACCAACCCGACGGGAGGCTATCACGGAGGTACCTCGGCGCGTACTGGTCATTGGCGGCGGAGCGGCCGGGCTCCTGGCCGCCGGCCGCGCCGCCCAGGTGGCCGGCGAACAGGGCGAGGCCCTGGAGGTCATCCTCCTGGAAAAGACCTCCGCCGTGGGCCGCAAGCTCGCCCGCACCGGGAACCGCCGCGGCAACCTGACCAACTGTTCCCCCGTCGAGGAGCATGTGCGCCACCTGGGTCCCCAGGGGTCCTTTGCCCGCAACGCCCTGTACCGCTTCGGCCCGCAGGAGGTCGCGGCCTTTTTTGAGGGGCTCGGGCTGCCGCTGGACGTCGAGCCCGACGGGCGCGTCTTCCCGCGTTCCGGGCGCGCCGCCGACGCCGTGGCCTGCCTGGCCGCCTGGTGCCGCCGCGAGGGGGTGGTCGTGCGCACCACGGCCGGCGTCCGCAGCCTGGTCGTCCACGAGGGGCGCGTCCGCGGCGCGTTCCTCATTCGGGGCTATGTGCTCGAGGCCAACGCCGTGATCCTGGCTACCGGCGGCTGGTCGTACCCGCAGACCGGCTCCTCCGGCGATGGCTGGCTGCTGGCGTCCGAGGCGGGGCACATGGTCCACCCGCCGGCGGCGGGCCTGGCGGGGATGGAGACCGCCCAGCGCCCCATCGGCCTGGCGGGGGTCTCTCTGGCTGACGTGGTGGCCACCGCCCTCCGCGACGGGCGCGTGCTGGCCGAGTCGCGCGGCGAGCTGCTCTTTACGCACGTGGGGCTGTCGGGCCCGGCGGTGCTGACCCTCACCCTGCGCGTGGCGCGCGCCCTGGCCGAGGGGCCGCTGACCGTCCGGCTCGACCTGTTTCCCAACCTGAGCGAGGCCGAGCTCGACGCGCTCCTGCGCCATGCGCAGGCTGAGGCCGGGCGGGCCATGGCGGAGGCCCTCTTCACCGACCTCTTGCCGCGCCGCCTGGCGGCCTCATTGGTGGCCCGCGCCGGGTTGCCGGTAGACCTGCGCGCCGCCCGCTGCACCGTCGCCCAGCGCGCCGCCGCGGTGGCGGCGGCCAAGCGCGCCGAGTTCGCAGTGGCGCGAGCCCGCCCCCTGCGTGAGGCGATGGTTACCGTCGGCGGCGTCGACGTGGGCGAGGTGGAGCCCACCACCATGGCCTCGCGCGTCGCCCCCGGGCTCTACCTGGCCGGGGAGCTGCTCGACGTCGCCGGGGAGACCGGCGGCTACAACCTGCAGTTCGCCTTCAGCAGCGGGCACCTGGCCGGCGAGAGCGCCGCGCGAGCCGTGCTCCGTGAGCCGCCCTCCCCACCACTTTGGAGGCACTCAGCACCGTGAGACGATTCACCCAGGATGGCAGGCGCTACCTGGCCCGCCTGTGGCGCGCCCTGCGCGCCCCGACGGCCTGGCCCATCGTCGCCGTCGTGGCCTTGGTGGGCGCGCTGGCCCTGGTCTACCTGGGCACCCAGCGCACCGTGTGGATCGAGATCAACGGCCGCCGCCTGGCCCACCGCACCCGCGAGTCCACCGCCCGCGGGGTGCTGAACGAGCTGGAACTGGCCCTGGCCCCCGAGGATACCTGCGTGGCCCCCGAGTCCGACGCGCTCCTGGCCGGTGAGCCGATCCGCATCGGCGTGGCCCGCACCGTCGTCGTCATCCACGATGGCTCGGTCGCCCAGGTGCGCACCCAGGCGGAGCGCGTCGTCGAGGCGCTGGCCGACGTCGGCGTGCCCACCCTCCCCGAGGATCGCTACTACCTCCGCGAGGAGCCCTGCGACCTCTACGGCCCGCTGCCCACCGTGCACCCCTCCGGCCGCGTCACGGCGCAAAACCTGATCGCCGCGCTGCGCCAGCCGCTGATCGTGCGCATCCAGCGGGCCGTGCCCCTCCTCGTCGACGATGGGCAGGTGGCCGTCGAGTTCTACACCACGGCGCGCACCGTCGGCGCCGCCCTCTTTGCCGAGGGGCTGACCGTCTATGAGGGGGACACGTGCTCCCCACCCCTGGATACCCCGGTCACGGCCGGCATGGCCGTGCGCCTCACCCGGGCGCTGCCGGTGGTGCTCGACGATGGCGGCGAGGCGCGCCGCCTGCGCACGCACTCGGCCACCGTCGAGGAGCTCCTGGCTGAGGAGGAGATCACCCTTGACGCGGACGACTATGTGCGCCCCGAGGCGGGCAGCCTTACCCGCGATATGACCGTCGCGGTGGTGCGCGTCCACGACGAGTACTTTATAGAGGAGGAGCCCGTCCCCTTTGAGGTCGTCCAGGTGCCCGACCCGGAGATGGAGATCGACCAGCACGAGATCCGCCACTGGGGGCGGGAGGGCGCCTCGCGCACCAGGATCCGCGTCCACTATGAGAACGGCATCGAGACCTCCCGCGCCGTCGAGGGGACCTGGCTGGAGCGGCAGCCGATCCACCGGGCCATGCACTATGGCACCCGGGTGGTGTTGCGCTCGCTCGACACGCCCTACGGCACCCTTTCCTATTGGCGCGTCCTGCGCATGCTGGCCACCTCGTACAACGCCCCCACGGCCGGCACGCCGCTCAACTCGCCCCATTACGGGCTGACGCGCCTGGGCTGGCCGGCGCGCAAGGGGCTGGTGGCGGTGGACCCCCGCGTCATCAACCTGCGGCAACCGCTCTACGTGCCCGGCTATGGGCCGGCCGTGGCCGCCGATACCGGCAGCGCCATCCTGTGGCGCCGCATCGACCTCTGCTACGACCTCGACAACCTCGTCCTGTGGCGCAAATGGGTGGACGTCTACCTCCTCGACCCCATCCCCTCGCGCGACCGGATCCTCTGGCAGGTGCCCAACACCCCAGTGGAGAAAGAGTAGGGCGCGGGGCGTGGACGTCGTCGGGATCCTCAGGCAGTACGGCATCCGCCCCTCCAAGGGGCTGGGGCAGAACTTTCTCATCTCTGAGCGGGTGCTCGAGCGAATCGTGGCCTCGGCGGAGCTGGGCCTGGGCGACGTCGTGCTGGAGGTGGGGCCCGGCCTGGGGCTGATGACCCGCCGCCTGGCCGAGGCCTGCCGCGGGGTGGTGGCCGTCGAGCTGGACGGGCGCATGGTGGCCATCCTCGCCGAGCGCCTCGGGGACCTGGGCAACGTCCACGTGGTCGAGGCGGACATCCTCTCCGTGGACCCGGCCGAGACGGTGGCGGCGTGCCTAGGGTTGGGGGCCGCGCCCGCGTACAAGGTGGTGGCCAACCTGCCCTACTACATCACCTCGGCGGCGCTGCGGCACCTCTTGGAGGGGTCGCAGCGGCCGGCGCTGATGACCGTCATGGTGCAGCTGGAGGTGGCCGGGCGGCTGGTGGCCGCCCCGGGCGACCTGAGCGTGCTGGCCGTCAGCGTGCAGGTGTACGGCCAGCCGGAGATCGTGGCGCGGGTGCCGGCGGGGGCCTTTTACCCGGCGCCCAAGGTGGATTCCGCCGTGGTGCGGGTACGCGTCTACGATGAGCCGCTGGTGCCGGCCGGCCTGCGGGAGCGGTTTTTCCGCGTGGTGCGGGCGGGCTTCGGGCAGAAGCGCAAGCAGCTGGCCAACTCGCTGGGCGCCGGGCTGGCGTTGGGGCGCGCGGCGGCCGCGGCGGCGCTGGGGGGCGCGGGGATCGACCCCTCCCGCCGCGCCCAGACGCTCTCCGTGGCGGAATGGCTCCGCCTGACGGAGGTGCTGGGGGAGGGGTGACGCCGGCCGGCAGGCCGATGTGGAGTGCGGCGCTCCAGCGCCGCTCCGGCGCGGCAGGAACCGCGCAGGTATAGAGCCTCTCCGCCGGCCGGACGCCAGGGGCTAAAGACCCCTGGCTACGAGAAACGCCCCCTAAAGGGGGCTCAAGACGCGTATGCACTCCGGAGCCGGCTTTGGCCAGCTTCGGCCGGCTCTAGCCGGCGTTCGCCGTAGGGCGGGGTCTTGCCTGCCCCCCGAACGGGGGGAGCCCCGCCCGGGCGGCTGCGGCGAGCCCCGCGGCCCTCGGCTAGCGAAACGTTGTCGTCCCGAGCGTAGCGAGGGACCTCGTCTTTGACTCACTTTGTCGCACACGCCAGGCAAAGACGAGATTCCTCGCTGCGCTCGGAATGACAAGGCGGGGGGCACGCCGCTCCGCTCGGGGCGGCAACGCCAGGGTCGCCGTTCCACGCCCCCCACGCGGCGCCCCCGACTTGAGCCCCCCGCCCTTTTCGGCTATAATACCCAATTGTGAGTCCGGTCGGCCCCAGCCGGGTGGTTGAGGCAGGCCCGCCGCCGCCGGAAACAGCAGTTGCAGAGGGAATGACGCATGCCGACCTATGGGTACAAGTGTGAAGAGTGTGGCGTCACGTTTGAACGCTTCCAGCATTTCTCCGAGGACCCCATCAAGACCTGCCCCGAGTGCAGTGGCCCCGTCCGCCGGGTGATCTTTCCCGTCGGGATCGTCTTCAAGGGTTCCGGCTTTTACGTGACGGATAACCGCGCCGGCTCGTCCACGGCGTTGCCCGGCAAGAAGAACGGCGAGGCCGAGGCCGCCCCGGCCGCCGACAAGCCTTCCGCCCCCGCCGACAAGCCGGCGAGCAAGGCCGCGGCCGAGTCCTAGATGGGAACAACAAGAGCTCCGAGCCCCTGCCTGAGCGGCCGGGGTCCTCGGAGCTCTTTTCATGCCCGCCTGCGGCGGGGCCTATAGCTGAAAGCCGTTGCTCTTGGCCACCACGCGGTAGGCCACGTTCTCCGCAAACTGGCTGATCTTGGTGCGCACCTCTTCCCACTCGCTCGAGGCCATCGAGGCCTCCATGGCGGCCTGGTCCTTGGAGACGCCGCAGATCATGGCCTGCGGCCCCTGGCCCCAGATCGCGTACCAGGCCTCCGTCGGCTGCACGTTCATGGCCAGGAACAGGCGGGTAAAGTCGTTGTTCACGAACTCGAGAAACTCGGACTCTTGGCCGTCGCGGATGTTCCAGGTGACGATCAGCTTGACCACGGTAGACACCCCTGTGTGGTGACGACGTGTTGCCCATCCACTATAGTCCAACAGGCCGTCCCCATCAAGTGCCAAGCGCTGCCGCGGGGACGGGCCGGGGAGGGTCAGTATGCGAGCGGTGCTACAGCGCGTAACGCGCGGCGAGGTCTCCGTCGACGGCCAGGTGCTCGGGCAGATCGGCCCGGGGCTGGTCATCCTGGTGGGCGTCCGTGAGGGGGACGGGGAGGAGGAGGCCGCTTGGCTGGCCCAGAAGGCCGCCAACCTGCGCATCTTTGCCGATGACGAGGGCCGCTTTGACCGCTCCCTCCTCGACGTCGGCGGCTCGGCGCTGGTGATCTCCCAGTTCACCCTCTACGGCGACGCGCGCCGCGGCCGGCGGCCCTCGTTCACCGATGCGGCGCTGCCGGCGGCGGCCGAGCCGCTGGTGGAGCGCTTTGTGGCGCTCCTCCGCGCCGAGGGCCTGGCGGACGTGCAGACGGGGCGCTTTGGCGCCCACATGGTCGTCTCGCTGGCCAACGATGGGCCGGTGACCATTATCCTCGACACCGACGTGTCCCGCTCCGGCCAGCCAAAGCGCTAGCCCCCTCATGACCCCCGGGGTTTCCCGCCCGCTTCGGGCGGAACCCCGGGGGTCTAAAGGCGGCGAGCCCCGCTGCTGCGAACGAAGGGCCTGCCGTCTTCCGAGATGCAAAGACGAGGTCCCTCAGTCGGCAGACCTCCTTCGGGACGACAAACGGGGGTGGGCGCCGCCGCGCCGCTGCGACCGGAAAGCCTGCCGTCCAGCCCCTTCATGACCCCCGGGGTTTCCCGCCCGCTTCGGGCGGAACCCCGGGGGTCTAAAGGCGGCGAGCCCTGCTGCTGCGACCGAGGGGCCTGCCGTCCTCCGAGATGCGAAGACGAGGTCCCTCAGTCGGCAGACCTCCTTCGGGACGACAAACGGGGGTGGCGCCGGCCCCTTATGCCTCCGCCCCCTCGAACTGGGCATTGTACAGCTCGGCGTAGAACCCGCCGCGGGCCAGCAACTCCGCGTGCTGCCCCTGCTCCACAATGTCCCCCTCGTTCATCACCAGGATCACGTCAGCACTGCGGATCGTCGACAGGCGGTGGGCGATGATAAAGCTCGTGCGCCCCTGCATCAGCTCCACCATCGCCTCCTGGATCAGCAGCTCGGTGCGCGTGTCGACCGAGCTGGTCGCCTCGTCCAGGATCAGCATGCTCGGGTCGATCAGGATGGCCCGGGCGATGGTCAGTAGCTGCTTTTGCCCCTGAGAGATGTTGGTGGCCTCCTCGTTAAGCACCAGGCCGTACCCCTCCGGGAGGGTGCGCACAAAGTGGTCCACCCGCGCGGCGCGGGCCGCGGCGTAGACCTCCTCGTCCGTCGCGCTGGGGCGGCCGTAGCGGATGTTCTCCAGGATGGTGCCGTTGTACAGCCAGGTATCCTGCAGCACCATGCCAAACAGGCAGCGCAGGTCGGCCCGGCGCAACTCCTGGATGTTGTGCCCGTCGATGAGGATGGCGCCCGAGTCCACGTCGTAAAAGCGCATCAGTAGCTTGACCATGGTCGTCTTGCCGGCGCCCGTGGGGCCGACGATGGCGATCTTTTGCCCCGGCCGCACGTCGACGGAAAAGTTGTGGATCACGGCCTTGTCCGGCGAGTAGCCAAAGTGTACGTCCTGGAAGACGACATGCCCGGCGACCTCCTCCGGCACGACGGGGTTGGCCGTGTCGGGCGTTTCCTCGGCCTCGGCCAGGAACTCGAACACGCGCTCGGCGGCCGCCGCGGTCTGCTGCAGGATGTTGGAGATGTTGGCGATCTGCGCCAGCGGCTGGGTGAACGAGCGCACGTACTGGATGAAGGCCTGGATGTCTCCCACGGTGATGGCCCGGCGCGCCGCGAGGTACCCGCCCAGCACCGCGATCACCACGTACGACACGTTGCCCACAAAGCCCATGATCGGCATCATCAGGCCTGACAGGAACTGTGACTTCCACGCCGAGGCGTACAGGACGTCGTTGAACCCCTCGAACCGCGCCACGCTGGCCGCCTCCGCGTTGAACGCCTTGACCACCAGGTGCCCGCCGTACATCTCCTCGACGTGCCCGTTGACGTGCCCGAGGTATTCCTGCTGCTCCTGAAAGTACTTTTGCGACTTGCGCACTACGAGCATGACCAGCACCGTCGACAGCGGCACGACCAGGATCGCCGCCAGCGTCATCTGCCAGGAGATGGTCAGCATCATGATCAGCACGCCCACCACGGTCACCACCGAGGTGATGATCTGCGACAGGCTCTGCGAGAGGGTCTGGTTGACGGTGTCGACGTCGTTGGTCAGGCGAGAGAGCACCTCCCCCTGGGGCGTCGCGTCAAAGTAGGCAAAGGGCATCCGGTTGATCTTGGCGGCGATGTCTCGGCGGAAGCGGTAGGCGATGTCGGCCGAGATGCCGGTCATGATCCAACCCTGCAGGTAGCCGAGCAGCGCCGAGGCGGCGTACAGGCCCAGGGTGGTCAGCAGGATGCGGCCGATATAGTCGAGGTCAAACCCGGCGCCCGACCCGGAGATGGTGCCCATCACCCCCTCAAAGAGGGCCGTGGTGGCGCGCCCCAGGATCTTGGGCCCGGCGATGCTGAACACGGTGGAGGCCGCCGCCAGCAGCATCACCCCTACGATGGCGGCCCGGTACGCGCCGAGGTAGGCGATCAGCCGCGCCATCGTCCCGCGAAAGTCGCGCGCCCTTTCGCCGCGCATCATGGCCATGGGCCCGTGCCCCCCGGGGCCGCGCCGCCGGGGACCCTGTGGCCCGGGGAGGCCGCCGGGCGCCCGCTGCGCCGGCCGGGTGGTTCTGCTCTCGGTGCTCATACCAGTTCCTCCCTGCTCAACTGCGAGGTGGCGATCTCTCGGTACGTCTCGCAGGTCTCCAGCAGCTCGTGATGCCGCCCCTGGCCGACCACGCGCCCCTCGTCGAGGACGATGATCTGGTCGGCGCCCTTGACCGTGGCCACCCGCTGGGTGACGATCAGGATCGTGGCGCCGCCCGTCTTTTCCTTGAGGGCGCGGCGCAGGGCCGCGTCGGTGCGAAAGTCGAGGGCCGAAAAGCTATCGTCAAAGATGTAGATGGGTGGCTTTTTCACCAGGGCCCGGGCGATGGCCAGGCGCTGCTTCTGCCCGCCCGACACGTTGGCGCCCCCCTGGGCGATCTCGCTGGCGAACCCCTCCGGCCTGGCGCGGATGAACTCGCTGGCCTGGGCGATCTCGGCCGCCTCGTCCAGCGCCTCATCGGGGGCCTCGGCGCGGGCAAAGCGCAGGTTGCTGGCCACCGTGCCGGAAAAGAGGATCCCCTCCTGGGGGATATAGCCGATCCGGTCGCGCAGGGCCTGCTGGCGCACCTCCCGCACGTCGATGCCGCCCACCAGGACGGTGCCCTCCGTCACGTCGTAAAAGCGCGGGATCAGGTTCACCACGGTCGACTTGCCGCAACCGGTGGAGCCGATAAAGGCCGTCGTCTCGCCGGGGCGGGCGGTGAAGGTGATGTCGTGCAAAAAGTCCTCGGGCGCGCCCGGGTAGCGGAATGAGACGTTGCGGAAGGCGATCTCGCCGGTGAACGGCTCGGCGAACTCGCGGGGGTTGGGCGGGTCGCTGAGGGCCACCTCGGTCCCCAGCACCTCGGCGATGCGTTCGCCAGAGACGGCCGCCCTGGGCAGAAAGATGAACATCATCGACAGCATCAGAAAGGCGGAGACGATCTGCATGGCATACTGGGTAAAGGCCATCATGTCACCCACCCGCATGGTCGACGCGGCGATCTGCCTCGCCCCCACCCAGATGATCGCCAACGCCAGGCCGTTCATCAGGAGCATCATCAGCGGCATCATGGTCACCATGACCCGGCCAACAAAGAGGCTGGTACCCGTCAGGTCGCGGTTGGCCGTGTCAAAGCGGGCCGCCTCGTCCTCCTGCTTGTTGAAGGCGCGGATGACCATCATGCCCGAGAGGTGCTCACGCGTGACCAGGTTGAGCCGGTCGATGAGGCTCTGGATGGCCTTGAACTTGGGCAGGGCGATGGCCATGACCAGGAGGATCAGGCTGATGAGCACGCCCACGGCCACGGCGATCAGCCACCACATGTGCTGGCCCTTGTCGATGGCCCGCAACACGCCGCCGATGCCGATGACGGGCGCATAGAACACCATGCGCATGATCATAAAGGTCACCATCTGCACCTGGGTGACGTCGTTGGTCGAGCGGGTGATCAGCGAGGCGGTCGAGAACCTGTCGAACTCGATCGAGGAGAACGACTCGACCTTGCGGAAGACGTCGCGGCGGACGTCGCGCGCCACGCCGGCGGCCGTGCGGGAGGCGAGGTAGCCGACGGTCACCGTGCAGGCCCCGCCCAAGAGGGAGATCAGGAGCATCACCCCGCCGATGCGCAGGATATAGTTCCTCTGCAGGCGGGCCGTGTCGACGCCGAGGGCCTCGTACTCCGCGCGGACGGCGGCAATGGCCATCTGGCTCACCAGGCCGGGGCCGAGGGAGGCCAGGCGCTCCTCGGCGGAGGCGCGCATCCCGGCCAGGCGCTCGGCCGGCATCTGGGCCAGCACGGAAAAGACGTCGACGCCGGCCGGCAGTTTGGATAGATCGACGCCAAAGGCCTGCGCCATGGCGGCGGCCTTGGCCGGGTCGGCCAGCATCTGCTCGAGGCCGGAGACCATCACCAGGGCGCGGGCCAGGGGCGGCTCGAGGGCGGCCAGGGCGGCTCGGTCGGCCTGCGCGAGGATATAGACCGGCTCGTTGGCCAGGGCGGGGTACTCGCCGGTGTAGGGCGCGGCCTCGGCCGAGCCGGGCGCGGCCAGGCGGTAGTGGCTCAGCACCAGGGTATGGTCGTCGGCGCTCAGGAAGAGGGCCAGCCGGTCCATCTGGCTGGCGCGAATGGCCAGCGGGACGGCGTCCTCCACGCCCGACTGCTGGATGCCGTTGTTGACGATGCGCGACAGGTAATCGGGCAGGGCCAGGTCGGCGTTGGCCTGCACAAAGAGCAGGACGATCGCCGCGACGACCGAGAACAGGTACGGCTTGAGATACTTGGCTAAACGCAGCATGCGGGCATGTCCCTCCCAGCGCGGGCTAGTCGCGCGGCTCCTCAGGCGGCCGCGGGCGGCGCGTCCTGTCGATCAGGATGCGCAGCGCGGCGATGACGGTCTCTCGTTCCGAATCGGTCAGGCTGGCGGCCAGGTCGGCGAGCGAGGCCTGGCGGGCGTGGACGCTCCTGTGCAGGACGGCGAGGCCCTTGTCGGTCAGGAGCAGGATCTTGGCGCGCCGGTCGTGGGGGTCCTCGCTGCGCAGGATGAGCCCCTGGTCGACGAGGCGGTCGGCCATCTGCGAGGCGGCCGAACTGGTGATGCCGAGGTCGTCGCCCAGGGGGGTGACGGCGCTCGAGCCGCGGCGGTGGATGTGCAGGAGGGCGCCCAACTGCGAGGCGGACAGGCCGCTCTCGCGGGCATAGCCGAGGACGCCGCCCAGGGTGCGGTGCATCAGGGCCGTGAGGCACTCTTGCAGCATGGTGACAAGCGGGTCAGCCGGGCCCATACCTTACCCCCCTAAGAATGTAAGCCTGCTAAAGTATAGGGGGAACGGGTCGGCGGTCAAATGGGGGCGGGGAGGCCACGGAGAAGAGGAAGAGGTCTCACCACCGAGGCACGGAGGCCACGGAGAAGAGGAAGAGGTCTCACCACCGAGGCACGGAGGCCACGGAGAAGAGAAGGCAGGTCAGCGCTCCCGCGGCCCGAGGCGAGCCTACCGCTCATAACCCGCGGGGTCTTCCGCGCCGTCTTCGCGGTCTTCCGCGCCGTCTTCGCGGTCTTCCGCGCCGTCTTCGGCCGGGACCCCGGGGGTCTGGAGGCGGCAAGCCTGGCTGCTGCGATGGAAAGGCTTGCCGTCCTCAGCCCGCCCGGGCGGACCGGCAAGTCCCGCGCCTTGTCGTCCCGACGAGCTTCGAGCAGCCGGTCTGCCGGCCGGGACCTCGTCTTCGCCTTGCTGTGGGCAAAGCCAGGCAAAGACGAGATTCCGGCCGGGGGACCGGCGGCTGCGCTCGGAATGACAACGGGTGGGTCGCCGTCCTACGCCAGGCCCGCCGGGCCCCCCCTCACTCCTCCGGCCGCAAGGCCGCCAGGTAGGCCGCCCAGTCTGGCGCGGAACAGCGGGCCATCTCCGCCTCGAGCGCGGCGTAGAACGCCTCGGGCGCCCCGGGGTCCACGTGCAAGATGGAATCCATCTGCAGCGCGCAGGCCCCCGCCGCCAGCATGGCCAGGGCGTCGTCGGGCCTGGCCAGGCCGCCCCGGGCGATGATCGGCAACCCCGTGGCCGCGCGCACCTCACTCACGCGCTGGGCCGTCAGCGGGGCCAAGGCCGGCGAATGGAGCGGCCCCGTCACCCAGGCCGCGCCCGCCCCGCGGGCCCGCCCCAAAGGCGGCGCCGCCACCACCACAGCGTCGGCGCCGGCCTCCTCGGCGGCCCGCGCCGCCTCGGCCGCGGCCGCCTCGTGGGCCAGGCGCACCAGGCAGGGCAGGCCCGCCTCGTCACGCGCGGCGCGTACCGCCGCCCCGTAGGCCTGCGGCGCGGCGTCGTGGGGGAGGTGTAGCTCCAGCGCCTGGGCGACCTCGCACTCCCCCGCCTGCCAGGCGGCCTCGGCCAGGTCGGGCACGGTGGCGCCGTACACGGCCACGATCAGCGGCCGCCCGCAGCCCGCCCAGGCGCGGCCGTGGCGGCGCAGGGCGCGGCGCACCCCCGGGTTGCGCCGCCCCGTGCGCACCAGGTACCCCGCCGTCGTCCGCACCAGCGCCGCCTCCTCCAGCCCGCGGCGCGGCTCCGCCGTGAGCGCCGGCGTGACGATGGCGCCCAGCCACTCCACCATCTCGGCCGGCGGCGGATCGTACCCGAAGGCCCCGGCCGCCCCCATGAGCGGGCTGGAGAGGACGATCTCCCGCTTGCCGCCCCCCAGGACGATGCCGCAGGCGATCACGGTGCGCCCTCCGCCCCGTCGCCCACTCCCCCGGGCCCAAACTCTTCCAGGTAGGCGAGCACCGCCTCGGCATAGGCCTCGCCCAGGCTGCGGCGCACCGCGTCGTCGTTCAGGAGGGCCACTTCCTCATCGTTGGTGGTAAAGAGCGATTCGGTCAGCGCCCCGGGCATCGTGCTGGCGCGCACGATCCGCTCGGTCACCGGCCCCAAGAGCACCAGGTGCTGCACCGTGCCGCGCTCGGAGAGCTCGCCATCCTCGCGCACGCCGCGGTCCATCACGTCGTAGCCGGCCGCCTGCAACGCCGCCACCGAGCGCTCTTGCACCAGGGTGGCCAGGCGCAGGTTGCGGCCGGCAAAGGGGCGGTCCTCGCAGTAATAGGTCACCGTGCCGCCGACGCTGCCGTCGGGCTGGCCGCGGGCGTTCAGGTAGGCGTTCTGGTGGATCGACAGGAGCAGGTCGCCGCCCGCCTCGTTGGCCAGGTCGACGCGTAGCTGCACCTCGTCTCGCACGGTGACGACGCCGTCCTCGTTGACGTCGACCCCCTCCTCGTTCAGGGCCAGGTCGGCCTCGCGCAGCATATAGACGCGCACGCCGCGGGCCACGAGCGCGTCGCGCGTGTAGCCGGCGATGGCCAGGTTGACCTCTTTCTCCACCAGGTCCACCTTGCCGGCGGCGTTGAGGTGGTAGGAGCCCCAGTCCTCCCCGCCGTGCCCGGCGTCGATGACCACCAGCGCCGCGGGGGGGGTGGGCTCTGCCGTGGGCGTGGGCGTGGCGGAGGGCTGCGGCGCGGGCAGGGGGGTGGCCGAGGGCAGGGGCGTCGCGGTGGGGGCCGGTACGGTCGGCATGGGCAGGGCGGCCGCGGCGCCGCACCCCGCGGCAAGCAGGCTGCCGAGGGCGGCGGCCAACGCGGCAGCGAGGAGAACCGGGCCTGCGGAACGGGTGGGTCGCATGGCTGCTCCTGACCTTCAGTCGATGACCAGGTCGGCGAGATCGAGGAAGGGTCCCTCGCTGCAAACGCGGCGCGGGCCGCGGCGGGTCGGCGTCAGGCAGGCGCCGCAGTGGCCGGCGCCGCAGGCCAGGTCGCGCCAGACCCAGGCCTGGGCCAGGCCGGGCGGCGTCACCAGGCGGGCCCGCTCGATGACGCCGCGGGCCTGCCGGTAAAAGGCGGGCGTGCCGGACAGATAAATGGCCCCGGCCCAGCGGGCCGCCTCTTCCACGGTGGCCCAGAAGGCCCCCTCCCCGCGGCGGCCGGCAAAAGAGGCGTGGGCCACGTTGGCGGGCAGCAGGGCGGCCGGGTAGGCCTGGCGCTCGGTGGCGACGGTGGTCACTAGCTGGGCGGCGCCCCAGTCGCCGTCCAGGAGGGCCAGGAGCGGGGCGATGGCCTGCCCCTGGCCGATCAGGGCCAGGTTGGCGCCCCCCTGCGGCGCGAGCGCGGCGCGGCCCAGCGGGCCCAACAGGTCCAGCCGCGCGCCGAGGCCCAGGTCGGCCAGCCAGGGGTAGGCCGCGTCAGCGGTGGTGGCGTAGAGGGCCAGGCCCTCCTCGCTCAGGCGATGGATGGGGAGCGGCAGGCGCAGGTAGGGGTCGAGCCCGGGGCTGGCGCGGAGCATGACGAACTGGCCCGGCCGCGCGGCGAGGGCCAGGGCGGGGCAGTGCAGCCAGAGGAGGACGGAGCCGGGCGTCGGCTCCGCGCGCCCCTCGACGACGGCGATGGTCGGCTTGGCCATGTGTCCCCCTGTGGCGGAAGGTACGGCGTGCCGCTGGGCCGGCGCGAAGGCGGCATGTGCGCCGGGCCGCACGCCGGCAGCACGAAAACGAGGTGCGCGGGGGGCCGACATGGAGTGCGGCGCCCCAGCGCCGCTCTTGCGCGGCAGACCGCGAAGTCGCGCGGCAGACCGCGAAGTCGCGCGGCGAGACCGCGAAGTCGAGCGGCAGACCGCGAAGTCGCGCGGCAGACCGCGAAGTCGCGCGGCAGACCGCGAAGTCGCGCGGCAGACCGCGAAGTCGCGCGGCAGACCGCGAAGTCGCGCGGCAGACCTCTGGGCCGGCGCAGAGCCTCGCTGCTGGCCGGCCGAACGGCCGCGGCAGGCCTCGCGCCTTGTCGTCCCGAGCGGAGCGAGGGACCTCGTCTTCGCCTTGCTGTGTGCAAAGCGAGGCAAAGACGAGATTCCTCGCTTCGCTCGGAATGACAACGCTTGGGTTGCCGTTCCGCGCCAGGCCCGCTGGCGCGCACGTGCCGGCACAGCCTCGCCGCCGGGCGGACGGGTCGCGCCTGCGCGCGGGCCCGTGCCTACCGGTCGGGGCAAGCCCCTCTGCCTGCCTGGCGCACGGCCCGCCAAGGCGGCGCCATCCCTCGGCGGACCTCGGGACAGGCGGCGCCGCACTCCAGGGGCGGCCGCCAGGCCCGCCGCCGGACGGGCTGCCGCCCCGCGGGGAGGCTCGCCCCTACTCCTCGATCAGCCGGGCGCTGGCGCTGGCCAGCGCTATGGCCCCCGCCGCCATCCAGCCGAGCTGCGCCGCCGAGTACCCCTTGCCGCGCGCCGCCGCCAGCACGACCACGACCATCCCCGCCGCCAGGGCCAGCCACACGGCCAAGCGCGGGCGCTGCCGCAGGTATCCCCACACACCCCTCATGGCGCCCCTCCGTCTGCCGGGCGGAACCACTCTGGCGGGGGCCAGGGCGTGCGCGGCGGCACCGCCGGCGCCCCCGGGATGGCGTTCCAGGCCCGCTTGACCTGCCGCCAGGTGCTGGCCAGGTCGCGTGAGTTGTCGATCACGACGGTGGCGCGGGCCACCTTCTCCTCCTGGGGGGCTGCGCGTCGATCCGCAGCGCCGCCTGGGCCGGCGTCAGAGAGCGCGTGGCCACCATCCGCGCCAGCTGCACGCGGCGCGGGCTCGTCACCACCCAGACCGCCTGGCAGTGCCGGTGCATATCCGCCTCGAGCAGTTTGATCGCCTCCACCACGCCGATGGCCCGCGCAGAGGCGGCCAGCCGCCGCAGCGTCTCCTCCACGACGCCGGGATGGACGATCCGCTCCAGCGCCGCCAACGCCTCCGCATCGCGGAAGACGATCTCCCCAGGGCGCGCCGGTCGATCTCCCCGCCTGGGGCCAGCACGCCCGCCCCAAACCGCGCCATGATCCGGGCGTGCGCCGGCGACCCCGCGGCCATCACCGCGTGGGCCAGGAGGTCGGCGTCGATCACCTCTGCCCCCAGGCGCGCCAGCATGGCCGCCACGGTGCTCTTGCCGGTGGCCACGTTCCCCGTCAGCCCGATGACGTACACGTCAGCCCGCCCCGAAGGGGGCTGGTCCCCGTCGCTCAGGGCCTGCTCCCACTCGTCCAGCCGGGCCGAAAGCCGCCCCTCGGCCTCCTGGTACTCCTCCCCCAGGGCCAGCACCAGGTCGAGGTCCTGGGCGGCGCCGGCGGCATCGATCCGCCGGGAGAGGTCGTCGAGCGCCTCCTCGAGGCGGGAGATCTCCTCCTCCAGGCGGGTGGCCTCCTCCTCGCGGCGGCGGGCGCTGCGCTGGCCCTGCCGGCCGCGGCGGTCACGCCGTTCGGCGGCCTCCTCGGGCGCGGCGGAACGGTCGGCCGCGGCCCCCGCGGCAGCCTTCGCGGCCCCCGCGCCGGCCTTGGCCGTCCCGGCGCCGGCCTTGGCCGTCCCCGCGCCGGCCTTGGCCGTCCCGGCACTTTCCGCGGCCCGCTCCGCCAGCAGGGCGACATAATCAGAATAGTTGCCCTCGTACTGCTCGATGGTGCGGTCCTCCACCATCCAGACGTGCGAGGCCAGCGCGTCGATCAGGTAGCGGTCGTGAGAGACCATCAGGATGGTGCCGTTAAAGCCCAACAGCACGTCCTGCAGCACCTCTTGCGAGTCCAGGTCCAGGTGGGTGGTGGGCTCGTCCAGCAGGAGGACGTTGGCGCCGTGCAGGGTCAGGAGCGCCAGCGCCAGCCGCGAGACCTCCCCGCCCGATAGCGCCCCCACCTTCTTGTAGACGTCATCGCCGGAAAAGAGAAAGCGCCCCAGGTGCGTGCGCGCCGGCCCGATCAGGAGTCTGCTGGCCTCCAGGATGTGGTCGAGCACCGACTTGTCGGGGTCGAGGTAGTCCTGCGACTGGGGCAGGTACCCCAGGCGCACGCTGGCGCCGATGCGCAGCCGCCCGGCCAGGGGCTGCACCTCGCCGAGGATGGTGCGCAAGAAGGTCGTCTTGCCCGAGCCGTTGGGCCCCAAGAGGGCGATGCGCTGCCCGCGCTCGACGAGGATTGGCCCCGTCTGCAGCAGGCGGTGCTCGGTGTGCGCCGTGCCGTCCGGCGATTCCTCCGGCCGCGAGGGGTAGCCGATGATGGCGCCCTCGGTGGTGAGCACCTTGTCCCCGGCGCGCAGCGAGGTGGACAGGCGCAGCCCCATACGGCGCGTCTCGCGGGGGCGCTCGATGCGCTCCATGCGGTCCAGGCGGGTCTGGCGGCCGCGGGCCTCGCGCGAGCGCTGCCCGGCCTTGTTGCGGCGGATGTACTCCTCCGTCTTGGCGATGAACTCTTGCTGCTCGGCGTACTCGCGCAGAGGCGCTCGCGGCGCGCCTCGCGCTGGTCGAGGTAGGCGGAGTAGTTGCCCCGGTAGGCCTCCAGCCGGCCGTGATGGAGCTCCAATACGCGTGAGACCACCCGGTCCAAGAAGTAGCGGTCGTGCGAGACGACCAGGATGGAGCCCTTCCAGGCCTGCAGGTACGATTCGAGCCACTCGAGCGCGGCGAGGTCCAGGTAGTTGGTGGGCTCGTCGAGCACCAGGAGCTCCGGTTCCTGCAGGAGGAGGCGCGCCAGGAGGGCGCGGGTCACCTGCCCGCCGGATAGGACGGCGATGGGCCACTCGTACTGCTCGGCGCGAAAGCCGAGCCCCCGAGCACGCGGGCGATGCGGTTCTCGTACTCATAGCCGCCGGCCACGTCGAAGCGGTGCTCGGCGTCGGCATAGCGCTCCATGAGGTCGGCCGGGTCGCTGGCGGTGGCCAGCTGGTCGGCCAGGGCCAGCAGGGCGCGCTGCTGGCGGCGCAGGTCGGCAAAGACGGCGAGCATCTCGCCGTAGAGGGTCTGGGTGCTCTCCAGGGTGGGGTGCTGGGGCAGGTAGCCGACGGCCAGGTTACGGGCGGTGTGCACGTGCCCGGCGGTGGGCTCCTCCTGGCCGAGGAGGATGCGGAGCAGGGTCGTCTTGCCGGCGCCGTTGGGGCCGACGAGGGCGGCCTTGTCTCCGCGGGCCAGCTCGAAAGAGACGTTCTGGAAGATGTCCTGGGCGCCAAAGTACATGCCCAGCCGATCGGCGGTGAGGATAGACATGGTTCGGTTCCATTCCGCGGCAAACGCGAGGCGCATTATACCATGGTGCCAGGGGGCCACCAATCGCGCCCACGCCCGCCGCGGAGGGGCGGAGGAGGGGACTCGCCAAGCGCGCCGCGCCGCACACCGGCAGGGACGAAGACGGGGCGCGCGCGGCGGGCCGACATGGAGTGCGGCGCCCCAGCGCCGCTCCGGCGCGGTAAGACCCTAGGCCGGTCCGACAGCGGCGGCGGCCGGTTAAACGGCCGCGGCAGGCCTCACGCCTTGTCGTCCCGACGAGCTTCGAGGAGGGACCTCGTCTTCGTTTTGCTGTGCGCAAAGCTAGGCTAAGACGAGATTCCTCGCTCCGCAGACTCCGCTCGGAATGACAATGCTAGGATCGCCGTCTTGCGCCAGGCCCGCCGGACGGGCGATGCGGAGTCGCCATAAGCGGCGGGCCGCACCGGAGGCAGATCCTGCTCCCCGCAGGCCGTTTTCAGAGAAGTGCGGCGCCCCAGCGCCGCTCTTGCGCGGCGGACCGCGAAACCGCGCGGCAGACCGCGAAGCCGCGCGGCAGACCGCGAAGCCGCGCGGCAGACCGCGAAGCCGCGCGGCAGACCGCGAAGCCGCGCGGCAGACCGCGAAGGCACCAGGGCTCGCCGCCGGCCGGACGCCAGGGGCTAAAGACCCCTGGCTACGAGAAACGCCCCCTAAAGGGGGCTCAAGACGCGTATGCACTCCGGAGCCGGCTTTGGCCGGCTTCGGCCGGCTTTAGCCGGCGTTACCGGTAGGGCGGGGTCTTGCCTGCCCCCCGCATGGGGGGAGCCCCGCCCGCCGGCCGCGGCGGACCCCCCCGCCTTGTCGTCCCGACGAGCTTCGAGGAGGGACCTCGTCTTTGACTCGCTTCGTCGCACACGCCAGGCAAAGACGAGATTCCGGCCGGCGGACCGGCGGCTCGGAAACCTCGCTCGGAATGACAACGCTAGTACCGCCGTCCTGCGCCAGGCCCGACCGCCGGCCGAACGCCAGGAGCGCCCATCAGTCCGCCAATCCTGTCAATCCTGTCAATCCTGTCCTTCTTCCCTCTTCCCTCTTCCCTCTCCCCCTTCCCCTCCCCCCGGCGGCGCCTATTGACAGCGACGCGGCCGCGCCTTATGATGCGAACAAAGACGGCAAGCGGCGCGTGCCCCGCCCGGGCCCGCGGAACGCCGCCCACGCTCCAGGAAACTCCCCCGCACGCCCTGGCACCTCCCGGCGCCACATGCTTGTGCCCCGCCCCCCAACGCCAAGACGGATCGCCGCTCCGCTCTGCCCGCTGGCCGGGTTCCCCACGCCAGGAGGGCCACTGTGCCCGCGACCAGGTCCACGCCCTGCAACGCCAGGGACCGCGTCCTCCTCGCCTTCCACCACGAGGAGGCCGACCGCGTGCCCATCTTTGCCGAATGCCGCAACGTCCCCTTTATCGAACACGTCACGGGCCGCCGCCTGGCCGGCACGCCGGAGGAGCTCGAACGCGTCACCGCGGAGGCCTACCGGCAGATCGGCATCGTCGCCCTGCGCACCCTCATGACGCCGCACTGGGGCATCGTCAAGGGGGAGGACTATGACGTGCGCTGGGACGGCTACCTGAACTGGAAGGTCGGCGGCGAACGCACCTTCACCTATGAGGAGGCCACGGCGCTGTTTCAGCGCAAGTGGCTGGGCAACTCCCGCCCCGCCCCGGCCGACGAGGCGGCCGCCTACCTGCGCGAGGTGCGCCGCCTGCAGGCCATCCTCGGGGACGCCATCCTCTTTATCCCCATGCTGAGCGCCTGCTCCCTCGAGAGCATGTACCACTCGGTCGGCATCGAGAACTTTTCCCTGATGATCTACGAGGCGCCCGAGGCCGTCGACGAGGCCCTGGAGCGCAACACCCGCCGCGCCGAACAGATCATCGACGTCGTCAACGCCGAGTACGACGGCCCCGTGATCCACTCCGGCGACGACCTGGCCATGAAGGGCAAGACGATCTTTTCCCCGGCCTGGCTGCGCGCCCATATCTTCCCGCGGCTGGCCCGCGTGGCCGCGCGCATCCACGCCGGCGGCAAGTACTTTTCCTTCCACTCCTGCGGCAACGTGGCCCAGGTGCTGCCGGACCTCCTGGCCCTCGGCGTCGACGCGCTGGACCCCCTCGAGCACACCGCCGGCATGGACCTGGCCGAGCTGAAGCGCCTTTACGGCGACCGGATGGTGCTCATCGGCAATGCCGACGCCAACGTCGTGCAGATGGGCACGCCCGAGGCGGTGCGCGCCGAGGTGCGCCGCTGCCTTGACGAGGGAGCACCGGGCGGGGGCTATTTCCTGAGCGGGGGCGTCACCCAGGCGACGCCGGTGCGGAACCTGCTGGCCTACTTTCATGAGGCCCGCACCTACCAGGGGTACCGTCACGCGGGTGCTCGCGGCGGCGGTTCCTAGCGTCGCCAGGGGGCGCTGGCCAGGGCGACGGCTGCGCATCCGTCGCGAGGAGAGGGAGCCGGGCCACCAGAGACTGCTTCGCGCCAGAACCGTGAACGTCGGGCCATATACGAGTTCCTCCCACTCGAGCGCCGTGTATAGGAGGGTCGCATGAGCACGTTATCGCGACGCGAGTTTCTGCGCATCTCGGCGGCGGTCAGTGCCTCGACCGTGGCGGCCGCCTGCGTGGCCGTAACGCCGACGGCCGCCCCCGCGCAGCCGGCCCAGGTGCCGGCCGGGCTGGTCAGCACCGCCGTGCCAACAGAGGCCAAGTTCCATGAGGCGCCCATGCTGGCCGACCTGGTGGCCAAGGGGTCCTTGCCAGCGGTGGCCGAGCGCCTCCCGCTGAACCCCGACGTCTGCCCGGTCATCGAGAGCGTGGGCAAGTTCGGCGGCACCATCCGGCGCGGCTTCAAGGGCGTGTCGGACCGCTGGGGCCCCACCAAGTTCAGCGGCAACAACCTCACCTGGTTCACCTTCAAGCTCACCCTGCGGGCCAGCCTGGCCGAGAGCTGGGAGCTATCGGAGGACGCCACCACCTGGACCTGGCACCTGCGCAAGGGCACCCGCTGGTCTGACGGGACGCCCTTCACCTCGGAGAACTTCTCCTGGCAGTGGGAGCACTATTACCAGAACGCGGAGCTGCAGCCCTCCCCGCCCGAGAACTTGGCCTCCGGCTCGGCCGAGAACAAGGTCCTGGCCGAGCTCTCCACGCCGGACGATACGACCGTGATCATCAAGTTCCAGCAGCCCCGGCCGCTGTTCGGCTACGAGGTGGTGGGGCACAACGTGCCGATCTTTGCTCCGGGGGACTTTATGCAGCAGTACCATCCCGACTTTGTGGACAAGGCCAAGCTCGACGCCACCGCCAAGGCCGCCGGCTTTGACTCCTGGGTGTCGTACTACAAGGACCGCGACCTGTGGTACATGAACATCACCAGGCCCAGCATCTACGCCTGGATCCCGACGAACGCCCTGTCAGAGGAGCTCTTTATCATGGAGCGCAACCCCTACTTCTGGCAGGTCGACCCGGAGGGGGCCCAGCTGCCCTATGTGGACAAGGTGGCGCACCGTTTGTTTGAGACGCCCGAGGTCCTCAACCTGTGGATCGTCAACGGTGAGATTGACTTCCAGGGGCGCCACGTCGACATCGGCAACTTTACCCTCTACAAGGAGAACGAGGAGAAGGGCGGCTTCAAGATGATCATGGGGGTGGACGCCTCCACCCTCTGCTTCCTGCCCAACCACGCCTGCAAGAACCTGCGCGTGCGCGAGTTCTTCCAGGACCGCAACGTGCGCCTGGCGCTGTCGTACGCCGTCAACCGCAGCGAGATCAACGAGCTGGTGTATGACGGCGTGGGCACCCCGCGGCAGTACGGGGCGCTCTCCATGTCTCCGGATGCCTATGCGCCGCTGCAGAACGCCTACCTCGAGTACGACGTGGACAAGGCCAACGCCCTGCTCGACGAGGCTGGGTATAAAGAGCGTGACGCGGACGGCTTCCGCAAGTTCAAGGATGGCTCCGGAGAGACCCTGTCGTTCATCATCGAGGGCTTTGCGGTGACGGGCGAGCAGTTCATGGACGCCATCCTGATGATCATCAACTACTTTAAGGAGGTGGGCCTCAAGTGCAGCTACTACTCGGTGGAGCGGTCGCTGTACAGCGCCCACTATGACGCCAACGAGATCGAGTCCAGCATGACGTTCGGCTTTACGGGGTACACCGTCTTCCTGACGGTGACGCCGTACATCATCCTCGGCACCGCCCTCGACACGCCCTGGTCGGGCGGGTGGGGCTGGTACCACGAGCAGCCGGAGAGCCCCAACGCCGAAAAGCCGCCCGAAGGGCACTGGATCTGGGAGATCTGGGGCATTTGGGACAAGCTGATCGCCGAGGCGGACGAGGCCAAGCGGCAGGACTACCTGTGGCAGATCCTGGACATCTGGGCGCGTGAGCTGCCCATCGTGGGCTACCTGGGCGAGTTCCCCAAGCCGTTCATCGTCAAGAACGGGCTGCACAACTTTGTGGCGGGCTACCCGAACGAGGACCTGATGAAGGATGAGAGCGTGCTGGGCAGCCAGACGCTCTACTGGGACGAGCCCGAGAAGCACGTCTAGCCCGGCCTGCGGAAGGACAGGATCCCTATCCTGTCCTTCCTGTCTTTCCGCGCAGCGTGGCGAGAAGGAAGGGCAGAAGAATAGACAGGATTAACAGGATTCACAGGATTGAAGACCTGTGAGCAGGCGAATCTCCCGCCCCAAGTCCGGCAATCCTGTCAATCCTGTAAATCCTGTCCTTCTTGTCTTCCCGCGCAGCGTGGCGAGGAGGAAGGACAGAAGAGTAGACAGGATTCACAGGATTTACAGGATTCAGGACCTGTGGAGGCGCAGACCTCCCGCCCCAAGTCCGGTAATCCTGTCAATCCTGTCCTTCTTCCTCTCCCGCCTCCACGACCCCCGTCTCCTCCATGACCCCCGGGGTCTTCCGCGCGTCCTCGCGCGGGACCCCGGGGGTCTAGAAGGCGGCAAGCCCCGCCTCCACCGCAGCGGAGTCCCGATGGCAGCACCGCCGGTCAGGAGAACCCAGAGAATCCTGTTAATCCTGTCAATCCTGTCCTTCTTCCCGTCCTTCTTCTCTTCCTCCCTCCCGGCGAGCGCCCCACCCGACGCCAGCGCGGCGCGGCACGGCCTCCGCCGCACCGCCCCCTGGCCATTGACTTGGGCCCAGGCCGGTGTTACCATAGTGCCCGTAGGGGAGAGGCACGGTTCTGCCGGCACAGCCCCAGGCGCTGCCCGTCACGGGCCGGCTGATCCCCGCCTGCGGAACCACCCAACCCGCACGCCGGGTGCCGTGCCCTTCCTACGGCTGCGTCAGGCTCCCTCGAGGAGACGCTCGATGCTGCTGAGCGCCAGAGAGCGCGATTCCCTCCCCGTCCTCCAGCGCCGTCCTCCAGCGAGAGGCAGGCCCCGTGCGGGCCTTCCCCCGCCGCGGCATCTCCCTCCGTCGGCGTACCGTCTCCAGGCACCCTGCTGGCTGGCGCGTGGCGTGCGGCGGCAGCCCGTCCGCCGAAAGGAGGTGCCTTCGGTAGGCTAGTACCCCCCCAAACCGTTGCTGAACGAGTGCGGCGCTGCGATAGAGTTCCTCCGGACGATCTACACTAGAGGAGGTCCTCATGAACACCGTCTCTCGACGCGAGTTTCTCCGCATCTCAGCGCTGGTATCGGCCGCCTCAGTTGCCTCGGCGTGCGTGGCGACGCCGACGGCCCCGGCCCCCTCGCCCGTAGCTGCCCCCGCACAGCTTGTGGGGACGCCTGCCGCTCCCGCCGCGCCCGAGGCGCCCGCAGCGCGTTTCCAGGAGCCGCCCATGCTTGCTCAGCTCGTCTCCGAGGGCAAGCTGCCGCCGGCAGAGGAACGCCTGCCAGAAAACCCCTTCGTCATCGATGGCATCGATGGCGTGGGCAACCACGGGGGCACCATGCGCAAGCCCAAGCGCGGCCAGGCGGATGGTTCGGCGCGCAGCCACGCCATCGCCCGCGGGCTTCTCAACATCAACCACGAACTCAAGATGCACGCCTACATGGCCGAGGCTTGGGAGGTGTCTGCGGACGCCACCGAATGGACCTTCCACCTGCGCAAGGGCACCAGGTGGTCCGACGGCGCGCCGTTCACCGCCGCAGACGTCCAGTTCTGGTACGATGACCTGATCCTGAACCGCGAGTTCACGAGCGCCCCGTCCAAGGACTTTAGCAGCATCGTGGATGGCGAGATTGTCCCAGGAGAGTTGACGGTTGCGGACGATCACACTTTTACCTTCAAGTTCGCGCGTCCGTATGCCCTGTTCAACCTGAAGGGGCGCATCACCCTCGGCATCCCGGCGGCCCCCAAGCACTTCCTGAGCCCGTACCATCCTGCCTATGTGGACAAGGCTGCCCTGGACGCCCTCGTAAAGGCCGCGGGCCGTGACAACTGGACCCAGCTACTCGGCGAAAAGAACGACCCGAACCTGACCCCCGAACTGCCCAGCCACGAGCCGTGGGTCAACGAGAACGTCTGGACGGACGAGATCACCTACCTAGTGCGCAACCCGTACTACTGGTCCGTGGACTCTGCCGGCCAGCAGCTCCCCTACCTGGACAAGGTCAGCTTTCGTGACGCGGGCAACGCCGAAGTGGCGCTGATGTGGGGAGTGAACGGCGAGGTCGACTGCGACACGCGCGCCTTTGGCGTATGGGCCAACTACACCGTCCTGAAGGAGAACGAGGCCAAGGGTGACTATACCGTGCAGCTATGGGATCAGCCCTGGACGTACGCCGCCTACTTTAACACCACCTGCAAAGACAAGCGGCTGAGGGAGCTGTTCAGCCAGCGGGACTTTCGCATTGCCGTCTCCCACTGTGTAGACCGGGACGAGATGCGCGAGATGCTGTACGACGGCTACTGCGTAAACCGCCAGCACGTCCCCCCCAAGACGTCGCCCTTCTACTATGAGAAGCTGGCCAACGCCTACCTGGAGTACGACCCCGACAAGGCCAACGCCCTGCTCGACGCCCTGGGTTACGCCGAGCGCGACGCGGAGGGGTACCGCCTGTGGAACGACGGCTCCGGAGAACGCATCGCCTTCGTGTGCCTGAGTACGGTCGTCGAGGCGTCCCCGCGCGACCTGATGCTGATCGACTACCTCAATGGCATCGGCCTGGAGATGCTGTACAAGGGGGTCGATCGCTCGCTCTCCATCGAGATGCACCAGTCCAACGAGGTGCAGATGACCACCGGTGAGGGGGCCCGCTGCGTCGTGCCCCTGGCCGATCCCCAGGACTGGACCAAGTACACCAACATCGACGATCGACCGTGGATCAACGCCTATACCGCCTGGTATATGGACCCCTCACATCCCATCGCGGAGAAGCCGCCGGAGGGCCATTGGATCTGGAAGATCTGGGGCTATTGGGAAGAGCTGCAGCGCACGCCCGATGAGCCGTCGCAGGTCGCACTGTTCCACAATCTGCTCGACGTCTTTTACGAGGAGTTGCCCTATCCCTCGTTCTTTGGGGACTTTCCGCGGCCGATCCTGGTCAAGAACGGCCTCAAAGGCATCCGCGAAAAGTACCCCTGGGACTGCTGCCTGACCATCTACGAGTACATCCTCGACACGGCGACCTGGTACTGGGACGAGCCTGAGAAGCACGTAGCCTGACCCACCCTGGCGGCCCGAGGGGCCGGACCCCCCGGGCCGCCCCCCATGAAGGAAGGAGACCCGATGAGCCAGGGGCCTTTCCGGCTGTTTCGCCAAGTGGATACTACCGGCTTTGGCGACACAGGGATGCGCCTCGGCGACCTGGATGCAGACGGCGAACTGGAGGCCGTCTTTTTCCAGGCGCGCGACTGCCACATCCCGCGCATGTCGGCCGGCGGATACCGGCATGAGAAGCAGGTGCACTGCGTCACGGCCATGAAGCTCGACGGGGACGTCATGTGGCAGGAGGGCGTCCCTTTGGGCACCGGGTACTGGGCGATGCACGGCGTGGCGGCCGAGGTTACCGACATCAATGCGGATGGCAAGACCGAGGTCGTCTACGTCACCGAGCGCGGCGGCCGTTCCTGGCTGCGCATGCTGGATGGCCTACGCGGCTACCACCTGCGCGAGGTGGAAACCGGCCCCAACTGCGTGATGCAGCTGGTGGACATCCGCGGCCTCGGCCAGCGCCGCGACATCCTCGTGTCCACCTTTGTGAACCCGATCTACATCTATGCCGACGATCTGTCGTGCCTGTGGAACTGCCACTTTTACGGCGGGGCGGGGCACCATCACGCTTCGGCCGACGTCAACGGCGATGGCAAGGAAGAGCTGTTCATCGGCTACTGCTGCGTGCTGGCCAGCGGGCAGAAGCTCTGGTGGCGCCCCGATATGGAGCCGCACCTGGAGGAGATGACGCGCGCTCCCCACGTTGACAGCATCCAACTCCACGATATAGACGGCGACGGCCGCCTGGAGGAGCTTCTCATCGCCGGGAAGGACCTCGTGGTGCTCGATGCGGCGACGGGCGAGGATCGCTGGGTCTTCCCGGGCACGCACATCCAGTCGGCAGCAGTGGGCAAGTTCTGCCCCGACCTGGCCGGGCTGCAGGTGTTCGTGACGGAGCGGCGGCTGCACGGGGCCCTGGAGCCGATCGGCTACCGCGGCTACCTGCTGGACTGCCATGGGAACGAGCTATGGCGGCGCGACAAGGCCGGCTACGGGCGCCCCATCGCCATCGCCGGCCGCGAAGGGGACTGCATCTTTACGACGCCAGAGGGCAGGCCACCCGCCATCCTGGACGGGCGCGGCGACGTCGTGCAGGCCCTCGACCTGCCCGCCTTTACCTACCAGGTGGATCGCTTTGACGATGGCGATACCGGCGTGCGCGCCGTCTACACCATCGCCGACGTCGACGGTGACGGCCGCCAGGAGATCCTGGCCTACAACCGAACGCGCCTGTGGCACTGGGCCCAAGCCTAGGCCGCGGCGAGGCGGAAGAACAGACAGGATTAACAGGATTCACAGGATTCACAGGATTGAAGACCCTCCATGACCCCCGGGGTCTGCCGCGCCTCTTCGCGGTCTGCCGCGCGACTTCGCGGTCTGCCGCGCCTCTTCGCGGTCTGCCGCGCCGTCTTGGCGCGGGACCCCGGGGGTCTAGAAGGCGGCAAGCCCGCCAATCCAGTCCTTCCTGTGTTCCCGCGCAGCGCGGCGAGGCGGAAGGACAGAAGAACAGACAGGATTCACAGGATTCACAGGATTGAAGACCTGTGAGCAGGCGAACCTCCCGCCCCAAGTCCGATAATCCTGTCAATCCTGTCAATCCTGTCCTTCTTGTCTTCCCGCGCAGCGCGACGAGGCGGAAGGACAGAAGAAAAGACAGGATTCACAGGATTAAAGACCTGTGAGCAGGCGAACCTCCCGCCCCAAGTCCGGTAATCCTGTCAATCCTGTAGATCCTGTCCTTCCTGTCTTCCCGCGCAGCGCGGCGAGGCGGAAGGGCAGAAGAGTAGACAGGATTCACAGGATTTACAGGATTCAGGACCTGTGGAGGTGCAGACCTCCCGCCCCAAGTCCGGTAATCCTGTCAATCCTGTAAATCCTGTCCTTCCTTCTTCCTCTTCCTCTTCCTCTTCCTCCTGTCCTTCTTCCCGCGTTCGCGGCGGGGGGCGCGGCGGGCTATAATCCCGGCGCTGAGCGAGGGACGCCGGGGAGGGCAGGGCGATGCGGAGTAGCCGATGGGTGCTGATCGTGGACGGGCTGCTGGCCCTGGGCGCCTGGGCGGCCCTGGCCCTCTTGATGAACAGCGTCCCGCCGGGCACCTTCACCCAGGGGCTCTTTCTGGCCATCCTGGCCCTGGCCGTGGGCCTCACCGCGCTGCCCCTGGCCCACGCCCTCGGCGACCGCTGGGCCACCCCCTTGGGGCGGCGGGGCAACCTGCAGCGCGCCGCCCGCCAGGGGGCCATCGCCGGCCTGTTGGCGGCCGTGCTGATGGGCCTGCGCTTGCTGCGCGTGCTGAACATCTGGGTGGCGCTGGCCCTGATCATGGCCGCCGTGGTGGTCGAGGCGCTCCTGCGCCTGCGCTTCCGCTAGGCGGCCCTCGCCCGGCGCGGGGCACGAAAAAGCCGAGCCAAGGCTCGGCCAAGGGACTGACTGGGGCACGGACGGGCGCTAGTCCAACTCCTCGTCACCGGTGCTGCGGCGCTGCTGCTTGTACCGCCAGGTAATGCGGCCGCGCTGCAGGTCGTACGGGGAGAGTTCCACGCGCACGCGGTCTCCGAGGATGATGCGAATGTAGTACTTGCGCAACTTGCCCGATAGATACGCCAGTACCTCGTGGCCGTTGTCCAGCTCTACCCGGAACTGCGTGTTCGGCAGCGTCTCGACGACGGTGCCCTCAACCTCGATCTTTTGCTCACTCGCTCGAACCATAGACTCCTTGTGTCCCTCCGCAACGGGCGCCGCAACCGCCTGATCCGCGCCACCACGTGGCACGTTCCAAGGGCCCCACAGCGCCTGGCTGACGGCGCGCGCTGCCGACCCCGCTTACCCTGCCAGTATACCAGCCCAGCCCAGGGCCGTCAAGGATTCCGCGGGCAGCAAAACGCCCCGCCAGCAACATCGCCGGCGGGGCGCACGATCACCTCGCGCACGAATACTCGGCCCCAGGCTTACCCGAACAGGCCCAGGCCAGACAGGAGCACCACGAGCACCGCCAACGGCGACACGAACTTGACCACGAAGGAGAAGAAGCGGATCACCGACTCGTTGTTCAGCTTGCCGTCGTTGGAGAGGGCCTTCTTCAGGTCCGCGTACGACCAGGTCCAGCCCACGAACAGGCAGATGAACAGGCCGCCGATCGGCAGGAGCAAGTTCGAGGTGACATAATCGAACAGGTCGAACATGGTCATCCCGAACAGCTTAAAGTTGGCCATCAAACTGTTCGACAGGGCCGCCGTCGAGCCGACCAGGGCCAGCAGGCCCACCGTCAGCAGCGTGGCGTTGCGGCGCGACCAGCCCAGCCGCTCGTTCAAGAAGGCCACCGGCACTTCCGCCAGCGAGAGCATGGCCCCCGTGGCCGCTACCGCCGCCAGGACGAAGAACAGCACCATGAAAAAGCCACCGAGCGGCATCGAGGAGAACACCGCCGGGATGGTGATGAACAAGAGCGAGGGGCCGGCCGTCGGCTCGAACCCGAAGGCGAACACCGCCGGGAAGATGGCGATGCCGGCCAGCATCGACACGGCCACGTCCGACAGCATCACCCGCACCGCCGTCGTGGGGATGTCCTGGTCCTCACGAAAGTAGGAGCCGTAGGTGATCATGGTGCCCATGCCCACGCTCAGCTTGAAGAACGAGAGCCCCAATGCGGCCAGCACCACGGTCCCGGTGATGGCGGAAAAGTCGGGCTTGAACAGGAAGGCCAGGCCCTCGGAGGCGCCGGGCAACGTCAGGCTGCGCACGCAGACGGCCAACAGCAGGACGAACAGGAGCGGCAGCAGCCGCTTGGTCATCCGCTCGATCCCCTTGGAGACGCCGGCGTAGATGATGGCGCCCACCCAGATGAGCACCACCCACTGCCAGATCAGCGACTGCCAGGGATTCGTGATCAGGTCGGTGAACACTGCCGAGGTGACCTCGGGGCTGGTGGAGGCCAGCGCGCCCGCCGAGCCCTGGAACATGCTGATGATCGTCTTGACGATGTAGGCAAAGAGCCAGGCCGACACTTCGGTGTAGAAGGCCATGATCAGGAAGGCGGCCAGCACGCCCGCGGCGCCCACCAGCCACCAGGGGGTCTTGGGGGCCAGCTTGCGCATCGAGCCGATGGCGTCGGTGCGGCCGCGTCGGCCGATCACGTGCTCGGAGATCATCACGGGTAGGCCCACAAAGATGGTGGCCAACACGTAGATGAACACAAAGGCAGCGCCGCCGTTCGTTCCGGTCATTGAGGGGAACTTCCAGATGTTGCCCAGGCCCACGGCGGAGCCGAGGGTGGCCGCCACCACGCCTAGCCGCGTGGTGAAGGTATCCCGAGCGGGTGTGGTGGGGGCCTTTGCGGCCCGTGGTGATGTAGTCTCACGAGATGGCACTGCGAACCTCCTCCACGCGAACCCTAATGGCCGGCGCGGGGGGTGCCCGATCCAGTGACCGGTTGCAACAAAGGCTTGGGCGCGGTGCGCGGCCGCACCATCACCCAAGCCTTTCGTGCTTCCTTGCTGGATTGGAAATCCCCGGCCCTCGGCCGACGTTGTGACCATAATAGACTGAAACAGGACAGGTGTCAAGGTAAGGCGCAGAGCCTCACCGTACCATCTCTGTTGACCGCCCCGCGCCCCCCGCGTACACTGTGCCCCGCACCCCAGGGAGGAGCCTGCCATGCCCCGTCGCACTTCGACGTTGCCACACGCCCAACCCCTGCGCACCGCCATGGACCGGGTGGCCCGGGCGGTGCGCACGGTGCTGTTTCTGATCGTCGGCCTGTTGGCCGTGCTCACCCTTTCGGAACTGCCGGCCGTGCAGCGCTGGACGCGCGGCCTGGGCGGCCGCCGCCCCCTGGTGGGGCTGGTGGCCGGGCACTGGCAGAACGACTCGGGCGCCGTCTGCCCGGACGGCCTCCAGGAGGTGGACGTGAACCTGGGCGTGGCCCGCCGCGTGGCGCAGCTCCTGCGTGAGCAGGGCTATGATGCCGAGGTGCTCCCCGAGTTCTCGGCGCTCCTGGACGGCTACCAGGCGGACGCCTTCCTGGCCATCCACGCCGACTCTTGCCTGGAGGGCTATTCGGGGTTCAAGGTGGCGCGCCTGTCGACGGCCCTGCTGCCGGCGCCCAACGACGGGTTGGTGGCCGCCCTCGAGGAGGCCTACGCCACCGCCACCGGCCTGCCCAACCACGTCGACACGATTACCGACGACATGCGCCAGTACCACGCCCTGCGGCAGATCGCCGCGGAGACGCCGGGGGCCATCATCGAGTGCGGCTTCCTGGGTGGGGACCGGCACCTGCTGACGGCCGAGCCGGACCGCGTGGCGGTGGGGATCGCCAACGGGCTGATGGCCTTTCTCCGCGCGGGAGAGGCGGGGGAGTAGGGGGGCAGGCGGAGACGGCGGTCCGAGGCGTCGCCGCATCCCTCGGCGGACCGCGAAGCGGCGCGGCAGACCGCGAAGCCGCGCGGCAGACCGCGAAGCGGCGCGGCAGACCGCGAGGCGGCGCGGCAGGATCGGCGACGGCACAAAGGTCTGCCGCCGGCCGGACGCGGCGAGCCCCGCGCCTTGTCGTCCCGAGCGGAGTCCGCGGAGCGAGGGACCTCGTCTTTGACTGTCGAATGCGGAAGGCCTCCCTGTACGGAAGGCAAAGACGAGATTCCTCGCTGCGCTCGGAATGACAACGCTAGGGTCGCCGGCCTGCGCCAGGCCCGCCGGACGGCGAGCCCCGCGCCTTGTCGTCCCGAGCGGAGTCCGCGGAGCGAGGGACCTCGTCTTTGACTGTCGAATGCGGAAGGCCTCCCTGTACGGAAGGCAAAGACGAGATTCCTCGCTGCGCTCGGAATGACAACGCTAGGGTCGCCGGCCTGCGCCAGGCCCGCCGGACGGCGAGCCCCGCGCCTTGTCGTCCCGAGCGGAGTCCGCGGAGCGAGGGACCTCGTCTTTGACTGTCGAATGCGGAAGGCCTCCCTGTACGGAAGGCAAAGACGAGATTCCTCGCTGCGCTCGGAATGACAACGCTAGGGTCGCCGGCCTGCGCCAGGCCCGCCGGACGGCGAGCCCCGCGCCTTGTCGTCCCGAGCGGAGTCCGCGGAGCGAGGGACCTCGTCTTTGACTGTCGAATGCGGAAGGCCTCCCTGTACGGAAGGCAAAGACGAGATTCCTCGCTGCGCTCGGAATGACAACGCTAGGGTCGCCGGCCTGCGCCAGGCCCGCCGGACGGCGAGCCACCCATTGGCGTCCCGAGCGCAGCAGCCGGTCCGCCGGCCGGGAGCTCGTCTTCGCCTTGCTTGAGCGGACGAGAGTCAAAGACGAGATTCCTCGCTGCGCTCGGAATGACAAGGTGACGGGCGCCCTGCCGCGCCGCCCGGGGCCCCGCCGCCCTTTCCGCCCTTCCGGTCCGCCGCCTGGGCCGCCTCGGCCCCATCTGCAGGAGGTTCGCGCATGAAGGTCCTCGTCGGCCCCAATAACCTGGCCCTCGAAGCGGTCCTCGACGCCCTGCGCCCCCAGTACCCCCACATCACCTTTGCCCATTGCCCTGACCGCGCCGCGCTCTCCGCCGCCCTGGCCGACGCCGACGTCTACCTCGGCTGGCTCTCACGCGAAGAGTTCCTCGCCGCCCGGCGCCTGCGCTGGATCCAGTCCCCCTCCTCGGGGATTGACCGCTTCCTGGCCATCCCCGAGCTGGCCCAGGGCCAGGTGCTGCTCACCTCGGCCAGGGGCACCCACGGCGCCTGCCTGGCGGAGCACACCTTCGCCATGATCCTGGCCTTTACCCGCCGCATCCGCGAGTACGTCCTCGCGCAGGGGCGCCACGAGTGGGCCAACCGCGAACTCCGCCCCGCCATGCGCGAGCTGACCGGCGCGACCATGGGGATTATCGGCCTGGGCGCGGTGGGGCGGGCCATCGCCCGGCGGGCGGCCGCCTTTGACATGCGCGTGGTGGCCGTCGACGCCGTCCCCGCCGAGGCGCCCGAGGGCGTGGCCTGGCTGGCCGGGAGCGAGGGGCTGGGTCGGCTGCTGGACGAATCGGACTATGTCGTCGTCACCGTCCCCTGGACGCCCGAGACCGTGGGCCTCATCGGCGCCGAGGAACTGGCCCGCCTCAAGCCGACGGCCATGCTGGTGGGCATCTCGCGGGGCGGGATCATCGACGAGGCGGCCCTCCTCGGCGCGCTCCGCGAGGGGCGGCTGGCGGCCGCCGCGCTCGACGTGACGTCCAGCGAGCCGCTGCCGGCCGATTCCCCCCTGTGGGAGGAGCCCAACCTGCTCATCACGCCGCACGTGGCCGGCGGCACCCAGTATGAGACGGCCCACATCCTGGAGATATTCACCGAGAACCTCGCCCGCCTGCTGCGTGGCGAGGCCCCCCTGCGCAACCAGATCGACAAGGCGCGGGGATTCTAGTTACGGCGAGATAGCCCGGCGCGGGAGGTAGCGCGATGCACGTGGACGGCATTCCCTATCGGACGGTGTGGCTGGAGGGCGCCACGGTGCGCATGATCAACCAGCACCTGTTGCCCCACCGTTTCGAGGTGATCGACCTGCCCACCTACGACGACACGGCCACCGCCATCCGCACGATGATCGTGCGCGGGGCAGGGGCCATCGGGGCGGCGGCGGGCTACGGCCTGGCCCAGGCGGCCCTGGCCGCCCCCGCCGATGCGCGCTTTGCCGCGGCGCTGGCCCGCGCCGCGGAGGTGCTGCGCGCCACGCGCCCCACCGCGGTGGACCTCTTTTACGCCATCGACCGCGTGCTAGCGGCGGCGCTGGGGGCGAGGTCTGCCGAGGAGGGCCGGCGCGCCGCCGTCGAGGAGGCCCGCCGCCTGGCTGATGCGAACGCCGCCGCCGGCCAGGCGATCGGCCGCCACGGGGCCGCGCTCCTCGGCCAGCGGGCGCGCGTGCTGACCCACTGCAACGCCGGCTGGCTGGCCTTTGTCGACTGGGGCAGCGCCCTGGCTCCGGTCTACGCGGCCGCTCGGCAGGGCAAGGACGTTTTCGTCTACGTCGATGAGACGCGCCCGCGCTGCCAGGGCGCCCGGCTGACGGCCTGGGAGCTGGGGGGCGAGGGCGTCCCCTATGCCATCATCGCCGACAACGCCGCCGGCCATTATATGCAGCGCGGCCAGGTCGACGCCGTCATCGTCGGGGCGGACCGCATCGCCGCCAATGGCGACGTGGCCAACAAGATCGGCACGTATGAGAAGGCCGTGCTGGCGCACGCCCACGGCATTCCCTTTTACGTGGCCGCGCCGCTGAGCACCGTCGACCCGGCCTGCCCCTCGGGGGAGGCGATCCCGATCGAGGAGCGGGACGAGGACGAGGTGCTGTACGCCGAGGGGCTCGACGAGGCCGGCGCCCTGCGACGGGTGCGGGTGGCGCCGGCCGGGGCGCGGGCCAAGAACCCGGCCTTTGACGTCACCCCGGCGCGCTACGTGACGGCCTTTATCACCCAGCGCGGCGTGCACGCCCCCGGAGAGATCCTCGCGGCGCTGGGGTAGGCCTCCCGACCCCCCGACCGCGTCCGCGGGGTCTCCCGGCGGGCGCGTCTCGACCCCCGGGGTCTTCCGGCGGTCTTCCGCCGGGACCCCGGGGGTCTAAAAGACGGCAAGCCCCCCGGTCGCAGCAGCCAGGCCCCCCGCCTTCTGGATCCCCGCGGGTCGCGCTGGGGTCTCCCCTCTCCCGAGCCCAGTCTGCTGGGCCCGGCGGACCAGGGGCCGGGGGTGACGGTCCAGCGCTCCTCGCCACCATAGCTTCCCCGTGCCACTCTGCCCGCTTCTGCTAATCCCGTCCTTCTTTCCTTTCTCCGCGTTGCGCAACGAGCCCTGCTTTGCCGACGCGGGGCCTGCCAACTTCACACACCCTGTGTGTCTGTTTGCGGACTCTGGCACCCTCAGTCGTGGTATACTGAAGCCGCGATGAGACGTGAGGAGCCTGTGCCATGAATCATCGTTCTAGGTTGGATCGCCGCCATGGTGGTCCGCACCCGGGGGCGCGCGGGCGGCAGCGGCGCCCCTGTGCCGACATGAAGGCCCTGCGCGCCGGGTGAGTAGGAGCGGCCCAGGGCCATGGTGGCCCTCGGTCCGCACACACAAGGAGTACAGGTCATGGACTCTGCCAACTACACACCGGAAGAGCTTCACGAGCTTCGGCGCTTTACTCTGCGCTACCTGGGCTGTACTGTGATGTCGCTGCTTCTCACGGCAGCCGTGGTATTGCTGATAGTTCGCGTGCGCGTCGGGGGAATCCTGCTGCCGTGGCGATCGATTCTTTACTTCTGCCTCTTTACCACGTTCGGAGGCTACCAGCAAGATCATGCTAGGCTCTACCCGGGTTCCAGCGTCACATTGCTGTCCGTTCTCCGCTTCTACATGCCTGTTACCATGGTGGTGATGTTGGCGTACCTGATATACGTGGCCATCTCGACCGTCTGGTGGGTAGCACTCATCGCCTTTGCCGCCGGCATGCTAATCGCCGGATTAGGGCCGGCTGACAAGGTGCTTGGCCTCATCAGCCTTCGCTATGCCGAATTCATGCTTAGTATGGTTGGCTTTGTAGGCCTTCCGGTATCTGCTTACCTCATGTTCCGCCATGTGCCGTAGTGCAAGGCTTCCGGCCAGGAAGCGCTGCTAGCTCGTAGCGCCGAAGCGCCGCTAAACAGGGAGCCGTCATCGGCCTCTCTCCGGCTAGAGCAGCAGGCAGCAAGTGGGGCTATCTGCAGCAAAGGGAGAGCCCCCATCAGTGATCTGGCAACCATGGCGTCGCGCGAACTGGTTGGCACGCAGCGTCTCCTGGGCGAACAGGTAGCAGGCACCATGCAGGCGGCTGGGCCGTGACGGCTCTCATCACCGAGCGCGGCGCCCACCCCTCCGGCGAGATCCTGGAGGAGCTGAGGTTAGTTACTCGATCCCCAGGGGGCCCCGGGGGTCGAGAGGCGGCAAGTCCGCGCTCGCATCAGCAACGTCGCCCGCTGTCCCGCCCGCCAGGAGCCCCGCAAACTCCCGCGGCGTGACGATCCGCACCCCGGCGACCTCGCCGAGCACCAGGAGGTCCCGGTCACCCGTCACCAAATAGTCGGCGGCCCCCACCAGGGCGTAGGCCAGCAGATAGTCGTCCTTGGGGTCGCGCGTCACCGCCGGGATCTCGGAACGGATGGCGGGCAGCGCCTCCGCCACCTCGTCGAGCGCCCCCAGCAGGGCGGCCGCCTCCTCCGGCGCGATCCGCTCGGCCAGCCAGGGCTTGCCGCGCACGCGGGTGGCCAGCTCGTGGGCCAGCCCCTCGGGGAGGAGCAGGGTGTAGGCGCCAGCCGCGCCGGCCTCCACCACGCCGACCACGGGGCTACCGGCCGGGGCCAGGAGGTAACTGATCAGGACGTTCGCGTCCAGCAGTGCCCGCACCGGCGCTACTCCCGCTCGTAGGGGACGCGCCCCTCGGCGACCATCTCGCCGACCACCTGGCGGGCGTAACGGTCGGCCAGGGCGCTGGCGGCGGCCTCGTCGAGGTCGGTGTTGCGGGCGCGGACCGTATCGCGCAGGGCGCGGAGTTTCCCCAGCGCCTCCTGGCGGCGGGCCTCCTCGCGGAGCTCCCCGTAACGCTGATAGTCCGCATAGGAGATGATGACCACCTTGGGCTCCCCGTGGTAGGCGACGATGACCTCCTGCCCCGGCTGGGCGGCCCGCTCGGCGATGGCGCCAAAGCGGGTCTTGGCTTCGCTGGCGGAGACGATCTTGGGCACGGGGCACCTCCCTGGCGCGGTCTGTGCGGCAAAACGATCACTTTACTGGCCATTATAGCGGGCAACACAGTGGTCGTCAAGGGGCGATCCCCCCTCGACCCCCGGCGTCTCCCGGCGGGCGCCTCCCGACCCCCGGGGTCTCCCGGCGGGCGCGTCTCGACCCCCGGGGTCTTCCGGCGGTCTTCCGCCGGGACCCCGGGGGTCTAAAAGACGGCAAGCCCTCCGGTCGCGCCAGCCAGGCCCCCCGCCTTCTAGACCCCCGGGGTTCCGCCCGAAGACGGCGCGGCGGACCGCGAAGACGGCGCGGCGGACCGCGAAGACGGCGCGGCGGACCGCGAAGACGGCGCGGCGGACCGCGAAGACGGCGCGGCGGACCGCGAAGACGGCGCGGCGGACCGCGAAGACGGCGCGGCGGACCGCGAAGACGGCGCGGCGGACCGCGAAGACGGCGGGAAACCCCGGGGTCAGGAAGCCCCCTCACCTTGACACGGCCGGCCCTCCGGCGTACTATGCCCCTAACAGACAACACATATTCCCGCACGGCGAGGAACGGCCGTCCTCAGGCACTGAACGCCTTTCGCCCTGAGCGCCGCACCTCGCCACCCCGAGAGAACCTTCACGGCCAGCGCCTGGGGCCCCGGCACCCGCGCTGGCTTTGCCGTATCTCGGGCCGGCCTTCATCCGCCCACCCGTCAGCCATCCGAGGACTCTATCTATGGTACAGGTTCTGCCCTTCCACGGGCTCCGCTATGCCCCCGGCCTGGCCGGGCCCGCCGTCGTCGCCCCGCCCTACGACGTCATCGATCCCGCCGCCCACCGCGCCCTCCTGGGCCGCAGCCCGCACAACGTCGTCCGCCTGATCCTCGGTGACGCCGACGCCGGCCCCGGCTGGCACGCCGACGCCGCCGACACCCTGCGCGCCTGGGAACGCGCCGGCATCCTGGTGCGCGACGCGCGCCCCCACCTCTACGGCTACCGCCAGACCTTCCGCGCCCCCGACGGCACGGCCCGCACCCGCACCGGCCTGGTGGCCCGCGTGCGCCTGGAGCCCTGGGGCCACGGCATCCACCGCCACGAGCAGACCCGCCGCGGCCCCCGCGCCGACCGTCTGCGCCTCATGCGCGCCGTCGACGCCAACCTCAGCCCGGTCTTTGGCCTCTACCGCGACCCCGCCGGCGACCTGGCCCGCTGGCTGCGGCCGCCGGAGCGCCCCGCCGTCAACGCCCTGGTCGACGGGGTGGGGGAGGCCTTCTGGCCCATCACCGACGCCGTCGCCGAGCGGGTCCTCATCGACGCCCTGGCCGAGCGGGACGTGGTCATCGCCGACGGGCACCATCGCTATGAGACGGCCCTGGCCTACCGCGACCTGCGTAACGAGGCCCTGGCCGGCCCCGCGGCGAACGGCCCCCGCCCGTGGGACTATGTCATGATGGTGCTGGTGGCCGTCGAGGACCCCGGCCTCCTGGTGCTGCCCACCCACCGCGTGGTGGCCCGCGCGGCGGTGCCCGAGGCCGCCCGCCTCCTGGCCGCCCTGCAGGCCGACTTTTCCGTCCAGCCGGTGGACCGCGGCACCCTCGGCGCGGCGGCCGCCGCGGCCGGGCGCGAGGGCGTGGCCCTGGGCCTCTGCCTGGACGGCGCCGGCCGCTACCTCCTGCGCCTCAAGGACCCCGCCGCCGCCCGGCGCGCCGCCCCCGCCGGGCAGGAGCCGGTCGCCGGGCAGGAGCCGGTCGCCGACCTGGACGTCTCCGTCCTGCAGAACCTGATCCTGGCGCCGCACCTGGGCATCTCGGCCGAGGCGCTCTCCGGCGGGGACGCCGTCGGCTACACCATCGACGAGAAGGAGGCCTGCGACGCGGTGCAGGCGGGGCAGGCCGGCGCGGCCTTTATCCTGAACCCCACCGACGTCGAACAGGTCTGGTCGGTGGCGGTGGCCGGGGCCACCATGCCGCCCAAGAGCACCTACTTTTCCCCCAAACTCCTGACGGGTTTGGTCATTCACCCCCTCGGCGAGGGCAACACGCCGGAGCAGAGATGAAAATACTGGTAACCGAAACGCTCGACCCGCGCGGCCTGGCCGTCCTCGAGGAGCACGCCCCGGTCGAGGTGCGCAAGGGGCTCCCTCCCGAGGCGTTGCGCGCCATCATCGCCGACTATGACGCGCTGGTGGTCCGCTCCGCCACCGACGTCGACGCCGACCTCCTGGCCGCCGGCAAGCGCCTCCGCGTGGTGGGCCGCGCTGGCACCGGCGTGGACAATATCGACGTCGACGCCGCCACCCGCCTGGGCGTCACCGTCGTGAACGCCCCCACCGGCAACTCGAACGCCGTGGCGGAGCAGACCATCGCCCTGATGCTGGCCATGGCCCGCCGGGTGGTGCCGGCGGTCACCTCCCTGCGGGCGGGCCGCTGGGAAAAGGCCGCCCTCTTGGGCAGCGAGCTCAAGGGCAAGGTCCTGGGCCTCTTGGGCCTGGGGCGCATCGCCAGGCTGGTGGCTTCCAAGGCGCGCGGGCTGGAGATGCAGGTCATCGCCTACGACCCCTACGTCGGGCCGGAGAGTGCGGCCTCTTCGGGCGTGCGCCTGGTCTCGCTCGGCGAGCTCCTGGCCGGGGCGGACTATATCTCCGTCCATACGCCCCTGACGCCCGCCACCCGCGGCCTCGTCGGCGCCAAGGAACTGGCCCAGATGAAGCCGACCGCCTACCTGGTGAACTGCGCCCGCGGCGGGATCATCGACGAGCCCGCCCTTGGCGCGGCGCTGGCCGCCGGGCAGATCGCCGGGGCCGCGCTGGACGTCTTTGCCGTCGAGCCCGCCACCGGCAACCCGCTCCTCGGGCACGAGCGCCTCATCGCCACGCCGCACCTGGCCGGCTCCACCGCCGAGGCCCAGGAGAACGTGGCCGCGGACGTGGCCCGCGCCGTGGTCGACGTGTTGGCCGGCCGCATCCCCGAGTACCCGGTGAACGTCGCCTACCTCCCGCCCGACGCGGCGGCGCTCCTCGGCCCCTACGTGGACCTGGCCGAGCGGCTGGGGGCCTTCTTTGTCCAGTGGCGCGGCGGGCTGAGCAACCGCGTGGAACTGACCTACGCCGGCGAGCTGGTGCGGCACGACACGCGCATCCTGACGGCGGCCTTCCTCTCCGGGTTGTTGCAGCCGGTGTGCGCCGAGCAGGTGAACCTGGTGAACGCGGCGCAGGTGGCCGCCCAGCGCGGGCTGGCCGTCTCAGAGGTACGCCGGGCCGGGCTGGAGCCGTTCGACTCGCTGATCGTGGCCTCTTTCCCCGACGTGCCCGGGGAGGCCAACGTCTCGGGCACGGTGATGCACGGGGAGCCGCACCTGGTGGGGCTCGACTCCCAGCGGCTCGACTGCGTGGCCCAGGGGCACATGGTGGTGGACCTGCACCACGACCGGCCCGGGATCGTGGGGAGCATGGGGCGCATCCTCGGCGAGGCGGACATCAACATCTCGTTCGTGCAGATGAGCCGGGCCGCCAAGGGGGGCGCCTCGATCATGATCCTGGGGCTCGATGAGCCGCTGCCGCCGGCGCTGATCCCGTCCTTCCTGAGGGTGCCCGGCGTGCAGCGGGTGCGGCCGGTGGCGCTCAAGGGGTACAACGGGTACGTGAACGGCGAGGGCTGACGGCCGTGTCGGCCCAGACGCTCGCCGCCGCCCGCGGCGGGCCGACATGGAGTGCGGCGCCCCAGCGCCGCCCCGGCGCGGCAGACCGCGAAGCCGCGCGGCAGACCGCGAAGCCGCGCGGCAGGCCTCTAGGCCGGCCCGACAGCGCCGCCGTCTGTCCGAACGGCCGCGGCGCGCCCCGCGCCTTGTCGTCCCGAGCGGAGCGAGGGACCTCGTCTCTGACTTACTTTGTCGCAGACGCAAGGCAAAGACGAGATTCCGGCCGGCGGACCGGCTGCTCCGCAGACTCCGCTCGGAATGACAACGGGTGGGTTGCCGCCCTGCGCCAGGCCCGCCGCCCCGCACGTGTCGGCGCGGGGCTCGCGGCCCGGGCGGCCGCGGCGCGCCCCGCGCCTTGTCGTCCCGAGCGGAGCGAGGGACCTCGTCTTTGACTTACTTTGTCGCAGACGCAAGGCAAAGACGAGATTCCGGCCGGAGGACCGGCTGCTCCGCAGACTCCGCTCGGAATGACAACGGGTGGGTCGCCGCCCTGCGGCCGGCCGCGCCGGAGGCGGACCGTGCCGCCCCGCCGCCTAGCGCCGCGCCGCCAGCACCCAGTAGCGCGGGGTGCTCACCAGCACCTCGGCCTGGCCGAACTCGGCGGCCATCAGCCGGTCGTACGGCAGGAAGCGATTGGCCACCACCAGCAGCCGCCCCCCGGGGCGCAGGGCGCCGCGCGCCTCACGGATGAAACCCTCCGCCGCGTCCAGGCTGGTGGCATGCCCGGAGTGAAACGGCGGGTTGGAGACGATCAGCGTATACGCCCGCTCTCCCGCGGGGACGCCGTCCCCCAGGCGCACCTCGCAGTTCGTCAGGCCGTTCTGCGCCACGCTGGCCCGAGCGCTCTCGGTGGCCAGCCAGTCCACGTCGACCATGGTCACCCGCCCCTGGCGGGCCCGCGTGGCCGCGTAGAGGCCGATGAGGCCCGCGCCGCAGCCGACGTCGAGCACCTCATCCGTGGCGCGCACCATCCCCTCCCCAGCCAGGACTTCCAAGAGCGCCCCGGTCCCCGCGTCGAGCCCGCGCCAGGAAAAGACCCCCGGGCGGGTGCGGACCGTCAGGGTGGCCTCACCGGCGCTGACGGCGAACTCGTGCCAGGTGCCGCGCGCCACGCCGGGCAGGGTGTACTCGGCGGGGAGCGGCTCGGGCAGGGCCTCGGGGCGGGTGTAGAGGAGGACGCGGTTGCCCCCCTTGTACCCCAGCAGGGTCCCCTCGCCAAAGAGCGCGGCGCAATCTGCGGCCACCGACTTGATCCCCTCGCGGTTGGCGCCGGCCAGGTAGAGGTGCCCGCCCGGGCGCAGGGCGGCAAAGGCCTCCAGGAAGAGGAGCCGGGCCAGGTCGCGCCCTTTGGGGACGCGCAGGAGGATCACGTCCAGCTCGCTGCCGGCCTGGCCGGGCAGGCCGAGCGACAGGCGGACCCGCTCGGCGACGCCGTTGCGGGCGGCGGTGGCCTCGGCGCAGCCGACGGCGACGCAGTTCGTATCGGCGGCCAGGATGGCGCCGGCCTCGCTCTCCTTGGCCAGCCAGACGGCCAGGGCGCCGTGGCCACCCGGGTAGACGAGCACCCGCTGGCCGGGGGCGATCTCGGCATAGGCGGCCAGCAGCGCCTCCGCCTGGGTGAGGGCGTCCCACCCGGGGAACCCCGGCCGGGTGACCAGTTCGACCGGCGTGCCGCCGACGGTGGCCTGAATGGTGATGCGGTCGGCCTTGCTCATGATGTCCCTCCCTCGGGGTGGTGTCCGGGGATTATACACCGAAGGGGCCCAGGCCGCGGAACGGGGGAGGGGAGCCGCCCGTCTGGTCATCCCGAGGTTCGCCGGGGGATGGTGGCACTCGGCCCTTACCGGTCGGGGCAAGCCCCTCTATCTGCGCGGCGCTTGGCCCGGCAAAGCGGCGGCCTCCCTCGGCGGACCTCGGGACAGGCGCCGCCGCAGTCCAAAGCAGCCCCCCGCCTTCTCTTCTCCGTGTTCTCCGTGTCTCGGTGGTGGACTTGTCCTCCCCCAATAGGCGCGCGGGGCGCCTTTCGCTATAATCCTCCTATCGCTTTCCGCTCGCCCGCCTGAGGAGGCACCTATGGCCGAGTGGCATTCCCTGGATACCGACCTCGTCCTCGAGCGCCTGGGCTCCCGACGCGAGGGCCTCAGCGAGGCCGAGGCCGCCGCCCGCCTCGCCGAGCACGGCCCCAACCGCCTCGTCGAGCGCCGCCGCCGCAGCCCGCTCCTCGCCTTCCTCGAGCAGTTCACCGAGGTCATGGTCATCGTCCTGATCGTCGCCGCCGTCATCTCTCTCTTCATCGGTGAGACGGTCGACGCCATCATGATCCTCGTCATCGTCATCCTGAACGCCATCCTCGGCTTCTCGCAAGAGTACCGCGCCGAGCGGGCCATGGCCGCCCTGCGCCGCCTGGCCATCCCCACCGTCAAGGTCCGCCGTGACGGCCAGGTGGTCGAGGCTGCCTCGGAGGCCCTGGTACCTGGGGACGTCATCGTCCTCGACGCCGGCATGCGCGTGCCCGCCGATGGGCGCCTGCTCGAATCCGCCAACCTGCGCATCGAAGAGGCCGCCCTCACGGGAGAGTCGGTGCCCGTCGAAAAGATCCGCGGCGCCATCGCCGGTGACGGCGTCGCCCTCGGAGACCGCCGCAACATGGCCTACCTGGGCACCACCGTCACCTACGGCCGTGGCCTGGCCGTGGTCACCGGCACGGGCATGAACACCGAGCTGGGGCACATCGCCACCATGCTGCAGACCGTGTCGGAAGAGCGCACCCCCCTGCAGGGCCGCATGGCCGAGCTGGGCAAGTGGCTGGCCATCATCGCCCTGGTCATCGTCGGCATCGTCTTTGTCGAGGGGGTCGTCCTGGCCGGCGAGCCGCTCGAGGAGATGTTCCTGGTGGCCGTCAGCCTGGCGGTGGCGGCCGTCCCCGAGGGGCTGCCCGCCGTGGTGACCATCTCGCTGGCCCTCGGCGCGCAGCGCATGGTGCGCCGCCGGGCGCTCATCCGCCGGCTGCCCGCCGTCGAGACGCTCGGCTCCGTCACCACGATCTGCTCGGACAAGACCGGCACCCTCACCGAGAACCGCATGACCGTGACCATGCTCGACGTGGCCGGTGACTCGCTGACCATGAGCGAGTACCTGCGCCAGGCGCAGCCCTCGCTCCTGCGTGACGACGCCGCGGCCGCCGAGGAGGGCGCCCCCCCGCTTGACCGCGACTTTGGCCTGCTGCTGGCCGGGGCGGCGCTGGCCAACGACGCCACCCTCCAGCGCGACAAGGCCGGCTCCCGCGAGTTCGTCGCCGTCGGCGACCCCACCGAGGGCGCCCTGGTGGTGGCCGCGGCGCGCTTTGGCCTCTGGAAGGCCGACCTGGACGAGGCCCTGCCCCGCGTGGCCGAGGCGCCCTTTACCTCCGAGCGCAAGCGCATGACCACGGTGCACCGCATCCCCGCGGCGGACGACCCCGGCGGGCAGGCGGTGGGCTTTCTCCGCGACCTGGCCGGCGCGCCCTGGGTGGCCTTTACCAAGGGCTCGGTGGATGAGATGCTCCCCGTGTGTGACCGCGTCTGGAACGACGGCGCCATCGAGCCGCTGAGCGCCGAGTGGCTGCAGCGCATCCAGACGGCCAACAACCACCTGGCCGATGACGGCATGCGCGTCCTCGGCGTGGCCATGCGCCCGCTCGACAGCCTGCCCGACGGGCCGTCGGAGGAGGCCCTCGAGCGCGAGCTGGTCTTTGTCGGCATGACCGGCATGATCGATCCGCCCCGCGAGGAGGCCGGCCAGGCCGTGGCCGAATGCCGCACGGCCGGCATCCGCCCGGTGATGATCACCGGGGACCACCCCCTCACCGCGCTGCACATCGCCCGCACCCTGGGCATCGTGACCGATGCGGAGGAGGCACCCCGCGTCGTCACCGGCGCCGAGCTGGCCAGGATGTCGGTCGAGGAGCTGGAAGAGATCGTCGAGGGGGTCGGCGTGTACGCCCGCGTCAGCCCGGAGCACAAGGTCAAGATCGTCGAGGCGCTCAAGGCCAAGGGGCACATCGTGGCGATGACGGGCGACGGCGTGAACGACGCGCCCGCCCTCAAGCGCGCCGATATCGGCGTGGCCATGGGCGTCACGGGGACCGACGTCTCCAAAGAGGCGTCGGACATGATCCTGCTCGACGACAACTTTAGCACCATCGTCAACGCCGTCGAGGAAGGGCGCACCATCTATGACAACATCCGCAAGTTCGTGCGCTATATCATCTCCTGCAACATCGGTGAGATCCTGCTGATGATGCTGGCGCCGCTTATGGACCTGCCGGTGCCGCTGACGGCGGTGCAGCTCCTGTGGATCAACCTGGTCACCGATGGGCTGCCGGCGCTGGCGCTGGGGCTGGAGCCCTCCGCCCCCGACGTGATGCGTCGCCCGCCGCACCGGCCCAACGAGTCGGTCTTGGCCCGCGGGCTGGGCGTCTACATCCTGTGGGTGGGCGTGGTGCTGGGCGGGCTGGCCTTTGCCGCACAGGTGGTGGGGCTGCAGGTGCTGCGCACGCCGGCCTGGCAGACGATGGTGTTCACCACGCTGGGGCTGGTGCAGATGTCGAACGCGCTCTCGGTGCGCTCCGAGCGGCGCTCGGTCTTTCGGATCGGCTTCTTGGGCAACCCGGCCCTGATCGGTGCGGTGCTCTTGACCATCGTGCTGCAGATGGCGGTGGTGTACGTGCCCTTCCTGCAGGGGGTGTTCGGCACCCAGGCGCTGACGGTTGGCGAGCTAGGGATCACGGTGGGCCTGGCCGTGCTGCTCTTTGTGATTCTGGAGGGGGCCAAGGCACTCCGCCGCGCGGCCGCCTAGGGCGCGCGCCGCTCCGATGTGGAGTGCGGCGCCCCAGCGCCGCTCTTGCGCGGCTGACCTCTAGGCCGACGCAGAGGCTCGCGGCCGGCTGGCCGAATGGCCGCGGCAGGCCTCGCGCCTTGTCGTCCCGAGCGGAGTCTGCGGACAGCCGGTCTGCCGGCCGGGACCTCGTCTTTGCCTAGCTTCGGCGCGCAGCAACACAAAGACGAGATTCCTCGCTTCGAGGACTCCGCTCGGAATGACAACGCGAGGGGCGCCGTCGCACGCCAGGCCCGCCGCCCCGCAGGTACCGGCCAGGCGCCCGCGGCCGGCCGGCCGAATGGCCGCGGCAGGCCTCGCGCCTTGTCGTCCCGAGGTCTTCCGAGGGATCTCGTCTTCGATTGGCACTGCGCAAAGCCAGCCAAAGACGAGAACACCACCAAGAGGAGATCCACCATGCTATCCTTCGATGAGCTCTACGCCCGCGCCCGCGCCGTCGTCAACCCGCGGCGCCTGTCCGACGATGTCGAGGTCGGCGGGGTGGGCGCCGCGGTGCTGGCCGAGTCAGGCCAGGTCTACACCGGCGTGTGCATCGATACCTCCTGCTCGATGGGCTTCTGCGCCGAACACGCCGCCATCGCCGCCCTGGTCACGGCCGGCGAATCGGGCCGCATCCTCCGCATGGTCGCCGTCGGCTGGGACGGCCGCATCATGCCGCCCTGCGGCCGCTGCCGTGAGTTCGCCCGCCAGATGCACGCCGATAACCCCCGGACGGAGGTCCTCGTCGCCGAGGGGCGCGTCGTCCCCCTCGAGGACCTCCTGCCCTTTGACTGGCACTGACCCGCACCCGGCCGTTTCCGCCGTCCAACCACCAAGGAGAGCCCGGCCCATGAAGATCGTCGCGATGCGCAACGAGGACCTGCCCGCCCTGCTGGACCTGATCAAGGTCCTCGCCTTTCACCCCATTGACGAGGCCGCCTTCCTGCGCATGAACACCATCGAGGACCTCACCTCGCCGGAGGACCTGCGCCTGCTGGCCTGGCAGGACGACCGGCTGGTGGGGTTCCTGCTCGGCTGCGTGCGGAACGTCCGCAACACGGCGGGGCCGGTGGGGGTGATCAAGCTCTTCGGCGTGCACCCCGCCTACCGGCGCCGGGGGATCGCCACGGCTTTGTTTGACGAGGTCGAGCGGCGCTTTGCGGCGCGGGGGCTGGGGCTCTACGCGGCCGAGGGGGTCGGCCCGCACTGGTTCTTTGCCGGCGTGGAGCTGAACCAGACGGCGGCCATCTCGCTGTTGCTCCATCGCGGCTACACCACCGACCGGGTGGCCCGGGTGGACATGCGCGTGGACCTGACCACTGCCGACCTGGACACGTCCGCCGCGGAGGAGGCCCTGGCGGCCGAGGGGATCGCCCTGCGCCGCGCCGACGCGGGGGACGTGGCCTCGACCTTGGCGCTGGTGGAGGAGCACTTTTCCCCGGGCTGGCGCATCGAGGTGGCCGACATGGAGCGGCACTCGCCCTGGCCGGTGTTTGTGGCCGCCACGGCCGAGCGGGTGGTGGGCTTTGCCGCCACCGAGGTATCGGGGCCGCGGCGCTTTGGGCCGACGGGCACCGACCCGGCCTACCGGCGCAAGGGGATCGGCGGGGCGCTGCTGAAGAGGTGCCTGCGCGACCTGCGTGAGCGGGGGGCCGCGGAGAGCGAGATCGGCTGGGTGGGGCCGATCGGGTTCTACGCCCGGGCGGTGGGCGCCGAGGTCCACCGGGCCTACTGGTGCTTCCGCAAAGAGGCCGCGGCGGGGGCGTAGGGCGGGCGGGGGCGCGCCGCGGGCCAACAAGGCGGGAGGCCTGCCGCGGCCGGCACGTACGGCGCGGCGGGCCTGGCGCGGAACGGCAACCCTAGCGTTGTCATTCCGAGCGCAGCGAGGAATCCCGTCTTTGCCTCGCTTCTGCGCAGAGCCAGGCAAAGACGAGGTCCCTCGCTGCGCAGACTCCGCTCGGGACGACAGGGCGGGAGGCCCGCCGCGGCCGCCGGCCGCGCCCGCCCCCCCTACACCGCCCGCTCCTTCCATTGCCCGCCGCGGAAGCGCCAGGTCACCACGACGGCCGCCAGGGCCGCCGCGATCCCCATGCCCACCCACAGGCCCTGCGGGCCCAGCCCCAGCCCCTGCGAGAGCGCCCAGGCCAGCGGTAGCTGCAGCCCCCACACCGCCAGCACGTTGATCCACATGGCCGCTACCGCGTCGCCCGCGGCGGAGAGCGCCCCGGTCATCACCAAGAGCCACCCCTGCCCGGCGATCACGGCGACCATGTAGTACAGGATCCCCGCGGCCCCGGCGATGATCTCCGGCCGCTCCTCGAGGAGCGTCAGCAGCGGCACGGCATAGTAGGCCATCACCGCGAGCAGCCCGGCGGAGAGCCCCGCGGCGGCTACCGCGCCCAAGAGCGCCGCCCGCTCGGAGCGCTCCGGCCGGCCAGCGCCCTGGTTCTGCCCCACCAGCGTCGTCGAGGCGGTGGAGATGCCCATGTACACCCCGCGCATAAAGCCGATCAGGCGGGTGGCCAGCGAATAGCCGGAGAGGACCTGGTCTCCGAAAGCGCTCACCAGCCGCAGCATGAGGGCCTCGGCCATGTTCGGAGAGAAGCGCTGCGCCATGGTCGGCGCGGCAATGCGCAGGATGCGCCGCATCATGCCCAGGTCCGGGCGCAGGTGCCGCCACTGTAGGCGCACCCCGGCCGACCCGCGCAGCAGCGTGACCATCTGGGCCGCCACGCCGGCGGCGCTGGCCAATACCGCCGCCCAGGCCGAGCCGCGCACCCCCATGGCCGGCAGCGGCCCCACCCCGCGCACCAGGAGCGGCTCCAGCGTCAGCCAGATCAGGATGTGGATGATCGAGATGCGCAGCGTGGCCTGCGGGTGGCCGGCCCCCTTGATCACCGCGTTCATGGTGGGCAGCACTTCCATGAACACCAGCCCCCAAAAGATCACCGTGACGAACTGGACCGCCTCTTCCAGCACCTCGCCCGAGGCGCCCATCCAGCCCAAGAAGGTGCGCCCCATCAGGAGCCCCAGCGCCGCCAGCGGCAACACCGCGGCCAACACCAGGAGCAGCGTCTGCATCACGGCGCGGTTGGCCAGGTCCTCCTCGCGGGCGCCCACGTGGTTGGCGACCACGGCCATCCCACCGGTGGAGAGGCCCATCATCGGGGAGATCAGCACGATGCGGAGCGAGGTGCCCAGCACCGCGGCCGACAGCGCCGTGCCCGAGACCTGCCCCAGCCAGAGGGCGTTGGAAAGGCCGGTGGCGTTAAAGAGCAGCGACTCGGCGGCGGCCGGCAACGACAGCGTCGCCAGCCAACGCCCCAGGCTGCCCTGGGTCAGGTCGCGTCGGGGCCGGCCTTCGGCAGCCACAGAGAGGGCGGGCGCGGGGGCGCCCAGGGGCGTCGTCAAGGGGGTGTCCTCCTCATGCGCAATGCGCCCATTGTAGCGGGCGGGCGGGGCGCGTCAACAATACACCCGGCACCTTTGTAGAGTAAACCGCTTGACAACGCCGCCCCCCTGGGCGCATAATGGGGACGGCCGTACCCGTGGGCGGGGCAGGCTGGCCCGCCCGCGTCCGCGCGAGGATAGTATACTGAGTCGCCTGTGAGGCCGCGCCGCGCCGCCGGCCGCCCGCCGGGGGAGGGAGGGACCCATGGACGTGACCAAGAGCCGCCCGCGCTGCCGGGGGCGCGCGCCGAGGGTGCTGGCCGCCCTCCTGGCCGGGATCATGGTGGCCGCGGCCGCCTCACCAGGGGTGGGGGCCGCGCCGGCGCCTCGCTGGGCGGCCCAGATCGTCTCACGCGGCGGCGCCGTGATGGGCAGCCTGGCCCTGACGCCCCTGGCCGACGGGCGGGCCGTCGTGGACCTGGCCGTGCGCGGGTTTGACCCCGTGGCCGGCGAGCATCGCCTGGTGCTTACCGATGCCGGGCGCTGCGTGCCGCCGGCCCTGGGCCCGGCGGGGAACGTGATCGCTGTGCTGCCGGCCGTGCGCTTGGCGGCGGACGGCTCGGCCACCTACCGCGCCACCAGCGACCCGCTCCCCTGGGCGCTCCTCGCCGATGCCGACGGGGGCGGCGTGCTCCTGTATGCTGACCAGAACCCGGCGGGTGAGGTGATCGGCTGCGGGGCGTTGGCCCCCGGGCCGGGGGCGCCGCCGGCCTCGGCGCCGCTCCCCGTGACCCCGCCGGCCGGCTATGGCCCGGCCACGACCGTTACCGCCGGGGCGGGCCTGCGCGTGCGGGCCGCCGCGGGCTTGGGCGGGGCGGTATTGGCCGTGTTGCCGCGGGGGGCGCTGGTCTACCGCGGGGCGGCCGCCACGGTGGCCAACGGCATCCTGTGGGCGGCCGTGTGGGCCCCGCGCGGCGGGCGGCCGGTGGAGGGCTGGGCCGCGGCCAACTACCTGGGCGAGGGCGCCCCGGCGCCGCACCCCGCGCCGCCGTCGCCCCCTCCGCCCACGCCGACCCCTCCGCCCGGCCCCTGGCCGCCCGCGGGCCTGCGCTACATGGTCACGGCGCAGGGCGGCCTGCGCCTGCGCGACGGGCCGGGCCTGGGGTACCCGGTGCGCTCTGCGGTGCCCTACGGCACGGTGCTGTACGGCAGCGGCGCGGAGGGCTATGCCGACGGCCTGCACTGGGCGGAGGTCCGCCTGCTGGGCGGCGGCACCCTGTGGGCAGCGCGCGACTACCTCTACCCCTTCTAGCGCCTCGGGCTGCTGCGGATCTGAAGAGAAGAGAAGAGAAGAAGGACAGGATTAGCAGGATTGACAGGATTTTAAGACAGTTACAGAGGCAGTGTCGCGGCGAGCACAGGCTTGCCCATATCCTCAATCCTGTGAGTCCTTTTGTGAAGAGAAGAGAAGAGAAGAAGGACAGGATTCACAGGATTGACAGGATTTGAAGACTGTTGCGGAGGGAGTTCCTTTCGGGGCACCGGCTTGTCCATATCTTCAATCCTGTAAATCCTGTAAATCCTGTAAATCCTGTCTATCTTCTCAATCCTGCGCGCCCCGCGCCGGGCTGCGCGCCCCGCGCCGGGCTGCGCGCCCCGCGCCGTAGTCTTGCCCTGCGCCCCGTCCTGCCATACACTACTGGGCAGGCCGACGGGCGCCGGCACGGCGCACCCCGACCAGATAGAGGAGGCCGACATGACCACCCTGCAGATGGCCGGAGAGCAGGCCGCTGCGCTTCCGGAGCGGCCCGCTGCGCTTCCGGAGCGGCCCGCTCCGCAGATGGTCCCCGCGGCGGTGGCCGCCGGGGTCGCGGCGGTGGCCGCCGGGGTCGCGGCGGCGGCCGCCGGGGTCGCGCCGGAGGCCGGCGAAAGCGCGCCGGTGGCCGGCGAAAGCGCCCCGGCCGCGGCGGCCGCCCTGGGCGGTGAGGCGCCCCTGGCCGCGCCTTGGCCAGGTACCGCGCCCCTGGCCGCGCCTGCCGCTAGGCCCGTCGAGGCCCGCCCGGCGCGGGGCGGGGGGCGCGTGGTGGCCGCCGCCATCGGCGGGGCGCTCCTCGGCGCCATCCTGGCCGTGGTGGCCGTGGCCATCCTGGCCAGCGCCCTGGGGCTGGCCGGCCGCGCCGAGGTCGAGGCGCTCTCCGCCAACCTGGATACGATGCAGCGCAACGCCGAGGTCATTGTGGCCCGGGTGGACGGGCTGGACGCCGGGCTCCAGGCCCTCGGCGCGGACGTCGACCGGACGGCCGCCGACCTCGCCGCGGCGCGCAGCGCCCTCGAGGAGGCCTCTGCCGCCCTCGGGGCCACGCAGACGGCCATGGCGGACCTGGAGGAGCGCACCACGACGGCCCTCGGCTCGCTCGAGGGGCGCCTGTCGCAGGCCGAGGACGCCGTGGCCGCGGCCAGCGCCTCCGTCGAGGCCGCGCAGGCCCGCCTCGGCCAGTACGACGCCTTTTACGCCGACCTGGAGGTGCTCCTCGGCGGCCTGAGCAACAACAAGTAGGCGCCCGCCAGCGGGCCACGGCCCCGGCCGCCGGCCGGGCGCCGCTTACGGTTACGACGGAACGTGCGGCTAAGGAGGACACGATACTTGGGCATCATCGACACACTCACCGCCGGCTTTGAGACGGCGGTTCGCAAACCCTGGCTGATCCTTATACCGCTTCTCTTGGATCTGGCCCTCCTGGCCGCCCCCAAGGTATCGGTGCTGCCGGTGTACGACGCGCTGGCCGCCTACGTGCAGGACGTGGCCGCCGAGACGGCCGAGGGCGCCGCGGCGGCCAACGTGGCCTCCGCCGCCGAGCAGCTGGACCTGCTGCGCCCCCTGGCCGAGGAGTTCAACCTCCTCTCGCTCCTTTCGGTGAACCGCCTGCTCTTGCCCAGCGTGGCCAGCCTGCGCCCCATCGACGCCGCCCATGACGAGGTGATCGGCGTGATGGCCCCGAGCCAGGGGGTGGGCATGGCCATCGTCCTCGTGGGGCTGGGGCTCTTTGTGGCCTGCTGCTACTGGACGCTGCTGGCCCAGCAGGCCCGCCGCGAGAGGAACAACCTCCGCGAACTGGGCCACCAAGTGCCCGTCTTTTGGCTGCGCACCGTGGCGGTGGGCGCGATGGTGCTGGCCGGCCTGCTGGGGCTGTTCGGCGTGGGGACCTTCCTGGTGTTGGCCGCGCAGGTCTTTGCCCTCTTGGGGGCCGGCGGCCTGACCCAGGTGTTGATGGTCCTGGTGATGTCGGGCATGTGGCTCTTGGTGTTGTGGCTCATCTTTTACGCGTTTTATGTGCCCCAGGCGATCACCCTGGCCGAGGCGGGCCCCGTGGCGGCGCTGCAGCAGAGCTTTCTGGTGGTGCGCTCGTCGTTCCGGCAGGCGCTGGGGCTGTTCGCGCTGGTGAACGTCATCTCGGCGGGGCTGGGCTACCTGTGGGGCCTGCTGATGGGCACCACGGCGGGGACGGTGGGGGCCATCGTGGCCAACGCCTTTATCGGCACCGGCCTGATGGCGGCGCTGTTCATCTTTTTCCGTGACCGGATCATCGCCCTGCACCAGGCCCAGATGATGGCGCGGGGGTAGGGGCACCGCGGCGAGGCGTTTTGCCGGCCCGTGCGGGGCAGCGGGCCTGGCGCAGGCCGGCGCCCCCACGGTTGTCATTCCGAGCGCAGCGAGGAATCTCGTCTTTGTGTTGCTGTGCGCAAGAGCTAGGCGAAGGCGAGGTCCCGGCCGGCGCCCCGGCTGCCCCGCGGACTCCGCTCGGGACGACAACGGATGGCTCGCCGCCTGCGCGACGAGTTTCGTCACGTTCACCCGAAACGCTTGACGAAAATCGCAATCCGTGCTATGCTCCCCGCAGGTGAGTCTTTACACCGCGCGGGAGGCGGGCCGATGGACGGCCTCGATCGCCAGATCGTCGAACTGCTGCGCGCCAACGGGCGGCGCTCCAACGTCGAGATCGCCCGTACTTTGGGCGTCTCCGAAGGAACCGTGCGCAAGCGCGTTGACCGCCTCATCGCCGAGGGCGGCCTGGCCATCCGTGCCCTGGCCAACCCCGCCGCGGCAGGCTACGGCGTCCGCGCGTTGCTCTTCCTCAACGTCGCGCTTCGCCGCGTCGACGAGGTCGGCGCGCTCTTAGCCGCATTCCCGGAGGTCGTCGCCGTCCACTGCCTCTCCGGCGAGCACGACCTCCTCGCAGAGGTGGCCGTGCGCTCCGACGGCGACCTCTACGCCTTCCTCCGCGAGCGCCTGGCGCCCCTCGAGGGGGTCATCTCGACCCGTACGAGCCTCATCCCCCGCACGATCAAGGAGCGCTACGAGTGGGCCCCGCCCGAGCCGGCCCTGCCCTGCGTTCTGATCGCCGATGACGACCCCGACTTTGCTGAGATCACCCGCACCATGCTCTTGGCCAGCGGCTACCGGGTGCGTACGGTCCCCTCGGGCCGTGCCGCCCTCGAAAGCCTGCACCGCGAGCCGGCCGACCTCTTGGTGCTCGATATCATGATGGAGGGCGTTCTCGATGGCTGGTACACCGGCGGCCTGATCCGCCGAGACCCCGCCCTGCGCGACACGCCCATCCTGATCGTCAGTGCCATTACCTCCTCCGACTACCTCGGCATGGTGCCCACCGACGACGACAACCTCATCGACGGTTTCCTCTCCAAACCGGTAGATGCGGAGCGCCTGCTGCGCGAAGTGGGCCGGCTGGTACGTCGCTAAGCAGGGGAGGGCGCATGACGACGATCCTCGTGGTGGACGACGATCCCGACTTTGTGGAGATCACGCGCCTGGTGCTGCGGGCAGAGGGGTACGAGGTGCGCAGTGCCTCCTCCGGCGATGCGGCCCTGCGCGCCATGGCCCACGAGCCCCCCGCGCTGGTGGTGCTCGACGTCATGATGGCCTCAGTGCTCGACGGGCTGGACCTGGCCCGCCGCCTCAGCGCGGACGCGGCCCTTGCGCGCATCCCTATCGTGATGGTCTCGTCGATGCCCGATAGCGCTTTGGCCGGCCTGTTCCCCACCGACGAGTACCTGCCCATCGACGCCTGGCTCTCCAAGCCGGTGCGCCCACAGGAGCTGGTGGGCAGGATCCGGGCGCTCCTGCCGCGCACGCCGCTGGGCGGCCAAGGTGATGACCGTCGTGCCCCCTAAGGGCCGGAGGAGGTCATGGACGCCGATCGCGCCCCGATCCTGGTCATCGATGACGATGCCGACTTCTTGGAATACCTGGAGATCATCCTGACGGCCAACGGCTACCGGGTGGCCACGGCCAGCAGCGCCGAGCAGGGCCTGGCACGGATGGCCGCGCAGTGCCCCTGCCTGGTCATCGCCGACGTGATGATCTCTTACGCGCTCGACGGCTGGGCCATCGGCCGCCGGATCAAGAGCGACCCGCGCTGGTGCCACGTCCCCGTCATCATGGTATCGGCCATCGTGTCGAGCCCCAGCGACCCGCTGTTTGCCGATCTTCCCGAGAGCTTGTGTGACGCGTTCCTGAGCAAGCCGCTGGACCCGGCCACTCTTCTCGGCCAGGTCCGGGCGGTACTTGGCCCTCGCTAGCGGGGCAGGAGGTGGCCAGATGCCCGTCGAGCCAGCCCAGAGCCGGGGTGCCGGCCGGCGCACCATGCTCCTCACGGCCCTGTACGTGGCCCAAGAGCAGTACGGCAGCCTGACGCCCGAGGCCCTCACCCGCGTGGCCGAGCGCCTGGGGATCACCCCCAAGGCCGCCTACGAGGCGGCCACCTTCTACTCGATGTTCCGCACCGAGCCGGTGGGCCGCTACGTTCTGCAGGTGTGCGAGGGGCTTTCCTGCTATCTGGCCGGCGGCGCTGAGGACCTGCGCGGCTACCTCGCCGAGACCCTGGGGATCTCCCCCGGAGAGACCACGCCCGACGGCCTCTTTACGCTGCAGGTCGTCGAGTGCCTGGCCGCCTGCGACCTGGCACCCTCGCTGCGCGTGAACGACACGCTCTATCACCACGTCACCCCCTCTCAGGTCGACGAGTTGCTCGATGCGCTGCGCAGGGGAGGCTGAGATGAGCACACCGTGGCAGCCGATTCTGCTGGCCCGCGCCGGCCTGCCGCGCTCGGAGGCGATTGACACCTACCTCGCCACGGACGGCTACCGGGCCCTGGCCGTGGCCCTGCATGACTACTCGCCCGCCGACCTGATCGCCATAGTCAAGGCCTCCGGGCTGCGCGGGCGCGGCGGCGCTGGCTTTCCGGCGGGGCTCAAGTGGGGCTTTATGCCCGCCGACGCGCCCGTCAAGTATTTGTGCGTGAACACCGACGAGGGTGAGCCCGGCACCTTCAAAGATCGCGTCCTCGTCGAGCGCGACCCGCACCAGATCATCGAGGGCGCCATCATCGCGGCCTACGCCGTGGGCGCCGCGCACGCCTATGTGTACATCCGCGGCGAGTTCTTTCTCGGCGTCAAGCGCTGGATCAAGGCCATCGCGGACGCCTATGAGCGCGGTTACCTGGGCGAGGACATCCTTGGCAGCGGCTACAGCCTGGACCTCACCGTGCACCGCGGGGCGGGGGCCTATATCTGCGGGGAGGAGACGGCCATGATCGAGTCTCTCGAGGGGCGCCGCGGGGAGCCGCGCCTCAAGCCGCCCTACCCGGCGCAGGTCGGCTACCTGGGCGCGCCCACCCTGGTCCACAACGTCGAGACGCTGGCCAACGTCCCCCACATCGTCCGGCGGGGCGCCGAGTGGTACGCGGGGATCGGGGTCAAGGGCTCCAGCGGCCCCAAGCTGTACTGCGTCAGCGGGCACGTGAACCGGCCCGGCGTCTATGAACTGCCCCTGGGCGTGCCGCTCGGCAGCCTGATCTACGAGCACGCCGGCGGGGTGCCCGGGGGCCGCGCGATCAAGGCGATCATCCCAGGGGGCGCCTCGACGCCGCTCCTGACGGCCGCCCAGCTCGACGTCACCATGGATTTCGAGGCGCTGCCCGCGGCGGGTTCGGCCTTGGGCACTGGCGCCGTCGTGGTGATGGATGAGGGCACCTGCATGGTGGACGTGGCCCGGCGCACGGCCCGCTTTTTTGCGCACGAGTCGTGCGGCAAGTGCACGCCCTGCCGGGTCGGCTCGCGCCGCATCCTGGAGGTCCTCACCCGCCTGACCGAGGGGCACGGCGAGAGTGCTGACCTGGAGCGGCTGGAGGCGCTGGCCGAAGGGATCGCCGGGCGCACCTTCTGCCCGATGGGAGACGCCCAGGTGGCCCCCCTGCGGAGCAGCCTGCGCCTCTTCCGCGCTGAGTACCTGGCCCACGTGGCCCAGGGGGGATGTCGATCTCATCGCGCGTCGGAGAAGGCCGGCGGCCTGCCGCCGGGCGGCTGGCCGAGGAGGGCAGCATGAGCAAGATCCTGATTGTGGACGATGACCCCGATTTCGTGGCGGTGACGCGCGCCGTGCTCGAGCGGGCCGGCTATGCGGTCATCAACGCCGCCGACGGCGACGAGGGGATGCGGCGCGCTCGCCAGGAGGCGCCCGACCTGATCATCCTGGACGTGATCATGAAGACGGTTCTCGACGGGCTGGACATGAGCCGCCGCATGGCCGCCAACTCGGCCCTTTACGACACGCCCATCCTAATGGTCACCTCCATCGCCAACTCGGACTATGCCGCCCTCTTCCCCACCGACGAGTACGTGCACATCAACGGGTTCCTGTCCAAGCCGATCGCGCCGGCGGAGCTCTTGCGGCGCGTGGGCGAGCTGCTGTAGCGGATCGCCGTGCGCGCAGGCCGCCGGCGCCGGCCTGACGGGGAGGCATGACGCTTGGATGCGAACAGGGCCAAGACCAAGATCGGCGGGATCCTGCAGGCGCGCCGCCTGCTCCTCTTCGGCCTGGAGGTTGGTGGTGACCGGCCCGGCATTGCCGCGGCCATCTTTACCGCCCTGGGAGCGGCGCGGCTGAACGCGCAGTTCATCGTGCAGTCGGTGGACCCCGACAGCGCCGCCCACGTGCAGTTCTGCGTTGACGCCGCCGATGGCGAGCGCGTGGAGCAGGCCCTGCTGCCGGCCCTCGCGGCGCTGGGCAGCGTGCGGATGGGCGCGCCGCGCCGCGTGGCGCTCCTGTCGGTCTATGGGCCCGACTTTCGCGAGCGCCCCGGGATCGCCGGGGAGGCCTTTGGCGCGCTGGCCGCGGCCGGGATCAACATCCTGGCCGTGTCGACCTCGATCTCGACCGTGTCGTGCGTTGTGGAGGAAGCCCTGTGTGACGTGGCCCTGCGCACGTTGCAGGGGGCTTTTGCCCTGCCCTGAGGAGGGCTGCGCCAACAAAGGGAGGCCACGCCGTGAGTGAGGCGGTCAACGACATCCTGCGCGTCCCGGTTGACCGCGAGCTGGGCGACCGCCTGCGGTGGCTGGTGGGCCTGCGCTGGGTGGCCATCCTGTTCGGCGCCGGGGTTCTGCTGGTGGCCAACTGGTGGCTGGGGCCAAACACGCTGCCCACCACGGCCCTGTGGGCTACCCTGGGGGTGGTGGCCCTCGTCAACCTGGCCTTCCAGCTCCTTACCCGCCGTCTGCAGGGCGCCACGGCCCGCGGCGAGGTGCTCACCTACCTGATGCACGGCCAAATCGCGAGCGACCTGCTGGCCCTGACGGCCATCCTGCACTTCTCCGGCGGGTTGGAGAACCCCTTTTCCGTCTACTATGTGCTGATCGTGGCGGTGGGCAGCATCCTGATGAGCACGCGCGACGCGTACCTCTACGCCGCGCTGGCTACGGCGCTCTGGGTGGGTCTGCTGGCGGCCGAGGCGGCCGGGCTGCTGGCCCACTACAACCTGAGCGGCTTTCGCCTGCCGGTGCGCTACCGGGAACCGCCTCACATCCTGGCCGAGTCGCTGGTGCTGGCGACCTCCAACCTGGGGGTGGCCTATCTGGCCTCCAGCGTGGCGGCGCGCCTGCGCGAGGGGGAGCGGCGCCTGTTCCAGGCCAACGCCTCCTGTGAGCTGCGCGCCGACCAGCTACACGCCCTGAACGCCCGCCTGCAAGAGCTGGACCGCAGCCGGGCCCAGTTCATCCGCCTGGTGACGCACGAGCTGCGCGCGCCCGTCGCCGCCATCGCCTCGTACTTGCGCCTGATCCTGGACGGCTACGTGCCCCCGGAGCGCCTGCACGAGATCGTGGGCAAGTCGGAGCAGCGCGCCGGAGAGCAGCTGGCCCTCATCGAGGACCTCCTCGACCTGGCCCGCGTGCGCGAGGCCAAGGCGGAGGCCTTCGGGCTGGTGGACCTGGCCGCGACGCTGCGCGACGTGCTGGACCTGATGTCCGCCCGCATCGCGGGGCAGGGCGTCGAGGTGAGCGTGCGGGTCGGCGAGGGGCGGGCTCTGGTACAGGCCGACGCGGCGCACATCAAAGAGATCTGGACGAACCTGATCTCCAACGCCGTCAAGTACACCCGCGCAGGCGGGCGTGTGACCGTGATGCTGGAGGCGGACGGCACCCTCGTGCGCGGGGCGGTGGCCGATACCGGCATCGGCATCAAGCCTGAGGAGCTGCCGCTCATCTTCCAGGACTTTTACCGCACCGAGGCGGCCAAGGAGGTTTCGCGCCAGGGGACGGGCCTGGGGCTGTCGATCGTCAAGGCAGTGGTGGAGCGCTACGGCGGGACGGTGGGGGTCGAGTCCGAGTTTGGGGTGGGGTCGACCTTTCGCTTCACCCTGCCGCAGTCGCGGGAGGAGGGCGGCCCGCCGGCCTGAGGGCGGGCGGGCCCTGCCTGCGCTGCTTCCGGCCGGCTATGGCCGGCTGGCCCGGCAGGGCGCCGGCGGCCCCCGCCGGCCGCCCTTTTTGCGCCGGCGGGCGCACCTTCCTATAATAGACCGTACAGACTGGCAGCGTTGGGGCTCCTCATCGCGGCCCCACGGGGGCGCGTGGCGGGCCCCTTTTTCGTGGAACACTACTGCCGGCTCACCAGAACTAGGAGGCTTGGCATGCGTGAGGAGTCCGCAGGGGCCCGGGCGAGCACCATCTGTTCTGCCCAGGGTGACTATGACGCCGTGGCACAGGCGGCCATCGCCGCCGTCGACCCCGAACTGGCTGCGGCAGTGGCCGACGAGGCCCGCCGGGAGGCGGAGACGATCGAACTGATCGCCTCGGAGAACTATGTCAGCGCGGCGGTGCGCGCCGCCCAAGGGTCGCTCCTCACCAACAAGTACGCCGAGGGCTACCCCGGCGCGCGCTACTATGGCGGCTGCCAGTTCGTCGACGTGGCCGAGCGGCTGGCCCGCCAGCGCGCCAAGGACCTCTTTGGCGCCGAGCACGCCAACGTCCAGCCGCACTCCGGCTCGCAGGCCAACGCCGCCGCCTACCAGGCCCTCCTAAGGCTGGGCGATACCGTCCTGGCCATGGACCTGGCCCACGGCGGCCACCTGACCCACGGCAGCCGTCTGTCGTTCTCCGGCAAGCAGTACCACTTTGTGCACTATGGCGTCTCTCGGGGTGACGAGCGCATCGACTATGACGCGCTGGAAGCCCAGGCCCGTGAGGTGCAGCCGCGGCTGATCGTGGCCGGCGCCTCGGCCTACCCGCGCATCATCGACTTTCCCCGGCTGCGCCAGATTGCCGACGCCGTCGGCGCGCGCCTGATGGTGGACATGGCCCACATCGCCGGCCTGGTGGTGGGCGGGGTGCACCCCTCGCCCGTGCCCTGGGCCGACGTGGTGACCACCACGACCCACAAGACCCTGCGCGGCCCGCGCGGCGGGCTGATCCTGTGCCGCCAAGAGGTGGCCCGCGCCATCGATCGGGCCGTGTTCCCCGGCATCCAGGGGGGGCCGCTGATGCACGTCATCGCGGCCAAGGCGGTGGCCCTGGGTGAGGCGGCCCGCCCCGAGTTTGCCGATTACGCCCGGCGCATCGTGGCCAATGCCGCGGCGCTGGGCGAGGGGCTGGCGCGGGAGGGGCTGCGGCTGGTCTCCGGCGGGACGGACAACCACCTCCTCCTGGTGGACGTGCGCCCCCAGGGGGTGACGGGCGCCGCCGCCGAGGCCGCCCTGGAGCGCGCCGGCATCGCCCTGAACGCCAACATGATCCCCTACGACCCGCAGCCCCCCCGGGTGACCTCGGGCGTGCGCCTGGGCACCCCGGCAGTGACGACGCGGGGCATGGGCCTGGCGGAGATGGCGGCCATTGCCGGGATGATCGGGCGGGTGCTGCGTTCGCCGGAGGACGCCGCGCTGGCCGCGGAGGTCCGCGCGGAGGCGGTGGCCCTCTGCCGGGCCTTCCCGCTGGACAGGTAGGGGGAAGAGGGGGAGGGAGACTCACCACGGAGCCACAGAGGGCACGGAGAAGAGAAGAGAAATAACCACCACGGAGGCACGGAGGACACGGAGAAGAAAGAGGAGACAAGAAAGACAGGATTAACAGGATTTACAGGATTGGGGAGGCGAATGAGGCGACGCCAGGGTGTGGCGTGGCCGGTAATCCTGTAAATCCTGTAAATCCTGTCCTTCTTTTCCTCTCCGCGCCCTCCGTGGCTCGGTGGTGAATCCCTCTTCCGCACGCGCGGGCACTTGCGCATGCGGCTCGGTTCGTGCTATTGTGCGTTAGGCGCCACGGCGCCGCAGCAGTGTCGCAGTTCGCCGCACGCCCGGCCAGAGGTGTTCGGGCAGTACTCAGCATCTGGAGGTACCATGCGCAGAACCGTCGCGTCTCTCGTCGCCCTGCTCCTCATCCTATCGATGGTGGTCACCGCATGTACGGTCACCCCCGCCGAAGGGGCCGGCGAGCCCGCCGCCAAGCTCAAGATCGGCCTGGTTACCGACGTCGGCCGCGTGAACGACCGCACCTTCAACCAGTCGGCCTGGGAAGGCGTCCAGGACGCCGCCGGTGAGCTCGGCGCCGAGGCCAACTATGTGGAGACCCGCGCCGCCACCGACTATGAGGACAACATCCGCCAGTTTACCGATGCCGGCTACGACGTCATCGTGACCGTGGGCTTTGCCCTCGGCGATGCCACCATCGAGATGGCCAAGCAGTTCCCCGACATCAAGTTCATCGGCGTCGACCAGTTCCAGGCCGAGGTGACCCCCAACGTGGCGGGCCTCGTCTTCCATGAGGACCACGCGGGCTACCTGGCCGGCGTGCTGGCCGCCAACCTGACCACCTCCGGCACCATCGCCGGCGTGTTCGGCACGGACCTGATCCCGGCCGTGGTGGCCTTCCGCGAGGGCTACGAGGCCGGCGCCCGCACCGTCAAGGCGGACATCAACATCATCTCCGCCTACCACCCCGGTGAGATCGCCCAGGCCTTTACTGACCCGGAGTGGGGCGCGGCGACGGCTGCCCAGGCCATCGACGGCGGGGCCGACGTGGTCTTTGCTGCCGGCGGCCAGACGGGCAACGGCGCGCTCGAGGAAATGGCCACGCATGAGGGCGGCTACTGCATCGGCGTTGACACGGACCAGTGGGAGACGCTGCCCGGCGCCCATCCCTGCCTGGTCTCCTCCGCCATCAAGTCGGTGCGCGGCGGCGTCACCATGCTGATCAAGAAGGTCGCCGACGGCACCTTCGAGGGCGGGCAGATCTATGGCGATGCCGGCCTGGCCCCCTACCACGACTTTGAGGAGAAGCTCCCCACCGAGCTCAAGGACGAGTTGGTGCGGATCGCGGCCGGCCTCAAGGACGGCTCGATCAAGACCGGCTACGGCGAATAGTCGCCCGGCACAATGACCACTGAGGGGAGGCTGCGCCTCCCCTCAGTGCCAGTGGACCCACAGTCTCGCCTTGTTTCCCCACACAGGAGTCCGCATGGGTGATCCCGTCGATCCTGGCAGCAACACTTCCCGCTGGCTGGTTCACCTGGGCCGGCCCTTGGTAATCCCCGCTCTGGCCATGGCCACGGCCTTCCTGCTCGGCGCGGTCATCATGCTCCTTTCGGGTGACAACCCCGTCGACGCCTACCAGGGCCTGGTGCGGGGCGCGCTGGGCTCGGCCGAAGCCGTCTCGCGCACGATGCGGACGGCCACGCCCTTTATCCTCACCGGGCTGTCGGTGGCCTTTGCCTTCCGAGCGGGGATGTTCAACATCGGGGCCTCGGGGCAGTACATGATGGGCACCGCCGCCTCGGTGGCGGTCGGCGTCTCCATCGAGGGGCTGCCCATCTGGATCCACCTGCCCCTGGCCGTGTTGGCCGGCTTCCTGGCGGGTGCCCTGTGGGGCGCCATCCCCGGCCTCCTGAAGGTCTGGCGCGGCGCCCACGAGGTGATCACCACCATCATGCTCAACTATGTGGCCTCGCTGTTCACCGGTTGGCTCGTCTACGCCGGCGGCACGCAGGGCCAGCAGCCCGGGCCCCTCTCGGACCCGGTGGCGGCGGCGCGGGGCATCTCTCAGACGGCGCCGGTGCTCGAGACGGCCCGCCTGCCGCAGTTCTTCCCCGCGGTGTTCACGCGCGTGCACTGGGGGATCGGCATCGCCCTGCTGGCGGTGCTCGTCATCTGGTGGGTGCTGCGGCACTCGACCTTTGGGTTTGAGATTCGCACCGTGGGCGCCTCGACGGCCGCGGCGCGCTACGCCGGCATCCGCGTGAACTGGACCATGGTGGCGACGATGGCCATCGCCGGGGGGCTGGCGGGGCTGGCCGGCACAGTGGAGACGCTCGGCCTGCACCAGCGCTTCGCCCCGGAGTTCACCGGCTCGGCCGGCTTTGAGGGGATCACCGTGGCCCTCCTGGCCAAGAACGACCCGCTGGGCGTGCTGCTGGGGGCGCTCCTCCTCGGCGGGCTGTACGGCGGCTCCGCCAAGATGCAGTTCGAGTCGGGCGTCCGGAGCGAGATCATCCAGGTGGTGCAGGCGCTGGTGCTGGTGTTCGTGGCCGCGCCGGAGATCATCCGCACCCTGTACCGCTTCCGCAAGCGCGCCCCCGAGGAAGACCTCGCCGAGACCAAGCTGGCGACGGGCTGGGGAGGGTAGCATGTCCATCCGAGACCGTGCCGGTCGCCGGCTGCTGGCCGTCACCCGCTCGTCGGCCTGGATCAGCATCGCCGTGGCGGCGTTGCTGGCCCTCCTGGCCATCCTGGCGGGCACCACCCGCCTGGGCCAGGGGCCGCTGCGCACCTTCCTGGGCACCGGCGTGCTGCGCTTTACCCTGCGCGCGGCGGTGCCGCTGATCTTTGGCGCCCTATCGGGCATCCTCTGTGAGCGCTCGGGCATCATCAACATCGGCATCGAGGGGATGATGCTGGCCGGCGCTTTCGGGGCCTTTGTGGTCAAATCGCACACCACGCCGCTGCCTTTGCCGCTCAGCCTTTTCCTGGCCACCGCGGCGGCCGTCCTGGTGGGCGGGCTGATGGGCTTTGTCCACGCGCTGTTCTCGATCCGCTTCCGCATGAACCAGGTCATCTCGGGCACGGTGATGATCATCCTGGCCGGCGGCCTGTCGACCTACCTGTTCTCGCCCGACTGGGTATCGACGGGCAAGTTCGGGGATATCAGCATCCCGCTCCTGTCGCGCATCCCGGTGTTGGGGCAGCTACTGTTCACCAACGGCCTGTTGACTTACCTGGCTTTGGTGCTGGTGGTGGCCATGCAGATACTGCTCTTCCGCAGCCGCTGGGGGCTGCGGACGCGGGCCATCGGCGAGCACCCCCGCGCGGCAGACACGGTGGGCATCAACGTCAACCGCTGGCGGTACATCAACACCACCATCGGCGGGATGCTGGCCGCGCTCGGCGGCGCCTTCCTGGTGCTCGAGGCGGTGGGCCAGTTCAAAGAGGGGATGACGGCCGGCCGCGGGTTCATCTCGTTGGCGGCCATGATCTTTGGCAACTGGTCGCCGGTGGGGGCGCTGGGCGCCGCGACCCTCTTTGGCTACACGCAGGCCCTGCAGAACGAGCTATTGCTCTCCGGCGTGACCACGGTGCCGCGCTTCTTTGTGAGCATGTTGCCCTACGTGACCACGATCGTCGTCCTGGCGGGCTTTGTCGGGCGCACCCGCCCGCCGGCCGCCGAGGGTGAGGTGTACGAGACGGAGTGAGCCGATGACTGCAGTGGTCCTCGAAGCACGCAACATCACCAAGCGCTTCCCGGGCGTGCTGGCCAACGACCGCGTGAACCTCTCCCTCCACGAGGGGGAGATCCTGGCCCTCTTGGGGGAGAACGGCGCCGGCAAGAGCACCCTGATGAACATCGTCTACGGCCTGTACCACGCCGACGAGGGCGAGGTGCGCATCGACGGGGAGCCGGTGCACCTGGCCTCCCCGCGCGACGCCATCGAGCGCGGCGTCGGCATGGTGCACCAGCACTTTCAGCTAGTGCAGCCGATGACCGTGGCTGAGAACATCATCCTGGGCGCCGAGGTCACCCGCGGCCCCCTGATGCTCGACCTGCCCGAGGCGCGCCGGCGCGTCAGTGCGCTATCGGGGCGGCACGGCCTGGCCGTGGACCCCGACGCGATCATCGAAGAGATCCCCGTCGGCGTCCAGCAGCGGGTGGAGATCCTCAAGGCGCTCTACCGCCGGGCCAGGATCCTGATCCTCGACGAGCCGACCGCCGTCCTGACGCCCCAGGAGATCCGCGACCTGTTCGGGGTGATGCGCGGGCTGGTGGCGCTGGGGCATTCGATCATCTTTATCACCCACAAACTGCGCGAGGTGCTCGAGGTGGCCCACCGCATCGTGGCCATGCGCGACGGCCGCGTGGTGGGGGAGGCCAAGCCCGAAGAGTCCACCCAGTCCTCCCTGGCGGAGATGATGGTGGGGCGCAAGGTGATCCTGCAGGTGCCCAAGGGGCCGGCCCACCCCGAGCGCGTGGTGCTCGACGTCGAGAACCTCTCCACCGCCCACGAGCGGGGCGGCATGCCGGTGCGCGGCGTCAGCCTGCAGGTGCGCGCCGGGGAGATCCTCGGCGTGGCCGGCGTGCAGGGCAACGGCCAGACCGAGCTAGTGGAGGCCATCACCGGCCTGCGCCGGGTGCTGGCGGGGAGCGTGCGCATCAACGACGTCGACGTGACCCACGCCCCCCCGCGCCGCCGGACCGAGCTGGGCACCGCCCACATCCCCGAGGATCGGCACCGCTTTGGCATGGTGCCGGCCTACCCGGTGGCCCAGAATCTGGTGCTGAACACCTACTACCGTCCGCCGTACGCGCGGCGCGGCGTGCGCGACGATGACGCCATCCGCGAGCACGCCGAGAGGCTGGTGCGCGACTTTGACATCCGCACCCCCTCGGTGACCACCCTGGCCGGGAGCCTGTCGGGCGGCAACCAGCAAAAGATGGTTGTGGCCCGTGAGCTGGGGCGCGAGATCAGCCTGCTGGTGGCCTCGCAGCCGACCCGGGGGATCGACGTGGGCTCCATCGAGTTCATCCACCAGCAGATCGTGGCCCAGCGTGACCGGGGCGTGGCGGTGCTGTTGGTCTCGGCGGAGCTGGACGAGATCCTGGCCCTGGCGGACCGCATCGCGGTGCTGTACGAGGGGGAGATCATCGCCGTGGTGGACGGCCCCACGGCCACGCGGGAGCAGATCGGCCTGCTGATGGCGGGCGTGCGGGAGGGGCCGGCGGAGGCCTAGCGCGGGGGGCGGGTGCGGCAGGGTGCGACCTGTGCGCCGGCCCGAATCCGTGGCCCGGTCGGGGCAAGCCCCTCTGCCTGCGCGGCCTGGGGCTTGGCAAAGCGCAGGCAAGCCTGCGCAGCCCAAGGCGGGCCTCCGATGTGGAGTCGTCATGTGCGCCGGGCTGCACAGCGGCAGGCACGAAAACGGGGCCCGCCGGACGGCCGATGTGGAGTGCGGCGCCCCAGCGCCGCTCCGGCGCGGCAGGATCCGCGACGGCACAAAGCCTCGCCGCCGCCCGGACGCCAGGGGCTAAAGACCCCTGGCTACCATACACGCCCCCTGAAGGGGGCTCACGGAGCGTGTACGCGTCTTGAGCCCCCTTCAGGGAGCGTGACCGGTAGGGCGGGGTCTTTAGCCCCGCCGCGGCAGGCGTGCCGGACGCCGCCACCCCTGCCGCCAGTCCGCCGGACGACGGCGTGCCCCCCGTCTTGTCATTCCGAGCGGAGCGAGGAATCCCGTCTTCGCCTCACTTTGCCGGCGTTCTCCGCTCGCAGCAGGGGGGCTCGCCGCCCTCAGACCCCCGGGGTTCCGCCCGGGGACGGGCGGGAAACCCCGGGGGTCGTGACGCCGCCGTCCGGCCGCCCCCGCCACCGCAGCCCCGGAGCAGGCCATGATCGTCTACGACGTCCAGCGCCTTACCAAGCGCTACCCCGGGCAAACGCACCCCGCCAACGATGACCTCTCCCTGCAGATCGTCGAGGGGGAGATCTTTGGCCTGCTGGGCGATAACGGCGCCGGCAAGACCACCCTGGTCCGCCAGATGGTCAACCTGCTGCGGCCCACCTCCGGCACCATCACCCTCTACGGCCGGCCCCTGGCCGCCGACCCGCTGCGCGTCCCCGCGACGGTCGGCTATATGCCGCAGGATTCCGCCGCGCTGAACAACCTCACCGTCGCCGAGGCGCTCTACTACACCGCCCACCTGCGCGGCCTCTCCCGGGCCGACGCCCTCCGCGAGCGGGACGACCTCCTGGAGCTGTGGGGCCTGGGGCCGCTGCGGGGCGCCTATTCCACGCGCCTGTCGGGCGGGGAGCGCCGCCTCTTGCGGCTGGCCGTGGCCACCGCCGGGCGCCTGCCCGTCCTGATCCTCGACGAGCCCACCAACGACCTCGACCCCCTGCGCCGCCGCCTGGTGTGGGAGGTGCTGCGCCGCCTGAACGCCGAGCGCGGCACCACCATCCTCTTTATCACCCACGATGCTATCGAGGCGGAGCGCATCGTCGGGCGGGTGGCCATCCTGCGCGCCGGGCGGCTGGCCATCTCGGGCCGGCCGGCCGACCTCAAGCGCGCCGTGGACCGCAAGATCCGCCTGGAGCTGCACTACGCCTCCGACCGCCCGCCCGCTTTGGCTGACCACGCCGGGCTGCGCATCGTCCAGCCGGGGCGGGCCGTCGTGCTTTTGGACCGCAGCGAGGTGGGTGCCGTCCTCGAGGGGCTGGACCTGGAGGCCATCGACGACTTTCGCCTCTATTCTGCGACGTTGGAGGACCTCTATGTCTACTATGCCACCACGTCCTGAGGCGGGCGCCCCTCGGGCCCCGCGGGCGGGGCTGCCCTGGCCGGCGGAGATGTGGGACCTCCTGCGGATGGAGCTGACCAACTGGCGCTGGGAGTGGCGCAGCCTGTTGATGACGGCCACCCTGTCACCGTTGATCAGCGTGTTGGGGCTGGGGGTGTTCGCGCGGGATTCGGGCAGCGAAGCGCTGGTCTACGTCCTGACGGGCAACATGGTCATCTCGCTGATGTTCGGCAACCTGCACAACGCCCAGAGCCGCTTCTGCTTTATGCGCGAGCGCGGCGGGCTCGACTACCTGGCCACCCTGCCGATCCGGCGGGAGAGCCTGATCCTGGCCGTGGTGCTGGCCTTCCTGGTGCTGTCGCTCCCGTCGCTACTGGTGACGACGCTGGTGGGCACGGCCATCCTGGGGGTGCCGCTGCGGCCGCACCCGGCGCTGATCGGGGTGGTGCTTCTGGCGGGGGCCTCGCTCGCGGCGGTGGGCGCCATGATCGGGGTGGCGGTGCGCACGCCGGAAGAGGGCGGGTCCTGGTCGCTCCTGTTCACGCTGGTGTTGGCGGCGCTGGGGCCGGTGGTGGTGCCGCCGGACCGGCTGCCGGGCTGGATGGTGGCGCTCGGGCGGGCCAGCCCGGCCACCTGGGCGGCCTCGGCGCTGCGGCAGACGCTGGTGGGCCCGGTGACGGGGCGCCTGGCCTGGGACGTGCTGGCGCTGGCGGCGCTGACGGCGCTCCTACTGGGGGTAGCCTCCCGCCGGATGGACTGGCGGCAGGGGTAGGGGGGCGGTGCGCGGGCGGACCGCGAAGCCGCGCGGCAGGCCGACATGGAGTGCGGCGCCCCAGCGCCGCTCTTGCGCGGCAGACCGCGAAGGCACAAGGGCTCGCCGCCGTCCGCGCGCCAGGGGCTAAAGACCCCTGGCTACGAGAAACGCCCCCTAAAGGGGGCTAAAGATGCGTATACGCTTTGCAAGCCGGCTTTAGACGGCGTACGTTGTAGGGCGGGGTCTTTAGCCCCGCCCGGGCGCGCGCGGCGGGCCCTCCGCTCGCAGCAGCGAGGCCCGCCGCCTACAGACCCCCGGGGTCCCGGCCGAAGCCGGCCGGAAGACCCCGGGGGTCGTGACGGAGCCACCCGCCAGCAACGCTTTGCGAGCCGGCTTTGGCCGGCGTACCTTGTAGGGCGGGGTGTCGCCGGCCCTACGAACGAGGGGAGCCCCGCCCGCCCGCGCGCGGGCCGGCCCAGACGCCCGCCCAGCGCCTCCCTCGGTACCCCTTGACAATCCGCCGCTCCTTCGTGTACATAATAAGCGAGGGCTGGCGATATACGCCGGCCACGCACCACCAGCGCGGGCGACCGCGCGCGTCGCCCAGAGGAGGTCCCCAAGGAAACATCCCCCGTCGATTGCACCGGCATGCGGCAGATATCCCGTGATGGCTGATAGGTCCTAGGCTACGTGACCGCAGCGCTCGCCAAAGGAGGCACATCATGGCCGCATTCTGCGTCGATGGTATGACCCGTCGTCAGTTCCTGCGCGTCAGCGCGCTGGCCGCCGCCGCCACCGTGGCGGGGGCCTGCGTCGTCGAGGTGCCCGCCGCCCCGCCCGCGCAGCTGCCCGCCGCGGCGCCGGCGGCCCCCGCCGCCCCCGCTGCCGCCCCGGCAGCGCCCGCCTCGCGCTTTGCGGAGGCCCCCGTCCTCGCCGAACTCGTCGCCAAGGGCGCCCTGCCCCCCGTCGACGAGCGCCTGCCCGAGAACCCCGATGCCGTCGCGCCGCTCGAATCGATCGGCAAGTACGGCGGGGCCTGGCGCCGCGGCTTCTCGGGCGTGTCGGACCGCTGGGGCCCCACCAAGCTCAAGGCCAACAACCTGCTCTGGTACACGCCGGCCATCGTCCTGCGCGCCGCCCTGGTCGAATCCTGGGAAACCAGCGCCGATGCCTCCGTCTGGACCTTCCACCTGCGCAAGGGGATGCGCTGGTCCGACGGGACGCCTTTCACCTCGGCCGCCTTCCAGTGGTTCTACGACTATCACGTCCGGAACGCCGAGATCCAGCCGATCCTGCCGGCCGAGCTGTGCACCGGCACGGTCAAGCAGCTGGCCACGATCACCTCACCCGACGACTATACGGTCGTGGTGGCCTTTGCGCACCCCAACCCGCTCTTTGGCTACACCATGGCCGGGCACTGGTTCCAGCCCTTCAGCCCTCATCACTACATGCAGCAGTTCCACATCGAGCTCACCGATGACAAGGACGCCCTGGCCGCCACGGTCAAAGAGAAGGGGTTTGACTCCTGGGCTGCCTACTTCCTGGACCGCAACTCCTGGTACCTCAACCCCGAGCGGCCCACCACCGACCCCTGGATGGCGACCACGGCCCTGTCGGAGCAGCTGTTCGTCATGCAGCGCAACCCCTACTACTGGCAGGTCGACACAGACGGCCAGCAGCTACCCTACCTCGACACGGTGACCCACCGCCTCTACGAGAGCGGCGACGTGTTCACTATGTGGATCCTGAACGGCGAGATCGACTGCCAGGGGCGCGGCGTGGGGATGGGCAACTATACCCTCTACAAAGAGAACGAGGTCAAGGGGGATTTCCACGTCGTGTTCAACATCGGCGCCGGGCACGACATGCTGCAGCTGAACCTGACGGCCAAAGAGCCGCGGCTGCGGGCCTTCTTCCAGGACCGGCAGGTGCGCATCGCCATGATGTACGCCATGAACCGCGAGGAGATGAACGACGTCCTGCAGGATGGCCGCGGAGCGGTGCGGCAGTTCAGCCCGGTGACCATGTCACCCAACTACCATGAGAGGCTGTCCACCTCGTACATCGAGTACGACCCGGCCAAGGCCAACGCGATGCTCGATGAGGCCGGCTATGCCGAGAAGGACGCCGACGGGATGCGCCTGTACCCGGACGGCTCCAAGGAGCCGGTCTCCTTTATCATCGAGGGGACCACGCCGGCGGGGTCGACGGGGGAAGACGCCATCCTGATGGTGATCTCGTACCTGGAGGCGGTGGGCGTCAAGGCCTCCTACCGGTACAGCGAGCGGTCCCTGTATGAGACGCGCTCGGCGGCCAACGAGATCGAGGCGGCCTGGTGGGGCGGCAACCGCACCATCCTGCCGATCATCGACCCGGGGATCATCCTGGGGACCATGGGGGGCTTCCCCTGGGCCAACGCCTGGGGCCTGTGGAAGAACCGCGAGGACGACCCCAACGGTGAAAAGCCGCCCGAGGGGCACTGGATCTGGACTATCTGGGAGACCTGGAACCAGGTGGCGGCCGAGCCGGACGAGGCCAAGCGGAACGCGCTGTTCAGCAAGATCCTGGACATCTGGGCCGACGAGTGCCCGGTGATCGGCCTGCTGGGGGAGTACCCGGCGCCGGTGATCGTGAAGAACAGGCTGCACAACTATCCGGGCGGCTACCCGGACGAGAACGCCCTAGGGGGCGAGCACTTCCAGCAGGGGCAGTTCCTGTACTGGGAGGATCCGGAGAACCACCCGGCCTCGGTGTGAGGGGGGGTGGGGGCGCCGACGTGGAGTGCGGCGCCCCCGCGCCGCTCCGGCGCGGCGGACCGCGAAGCGGCGCGGCGGACCGCGAAGCCGCGCGGCGGACCGCGAAGCCGCGCGGCGGACCTCCGGCCCGGCACGAAGCCTCGCCGCCGGCCGGGCGCCAGGGGCTAAAGACCCCTGGCTGCGAGAAACGCCCCCTAAAGGGGGCTCAAGACGCATATGCGCTCCGGAGCCGGCCTTGGCCGGCTTCGGCCGGCTCTAGCCGGGCGGCATCATGACCCCCGGGGGTCTGAAGGCGGCGAGCCCGACTGCTGCGATCCGGGGGGCTCGCGTCCGTCCGGCCGCGGCAGGCCTGGCGCCTTGTCGTCCCGAGCGCAGCAGCCGGTCCGCCGGCCGGGACCTCGTCTTCGCCTTGCTGTGCGCAAAGCCAGCCACAGACGAGATTCCGGCCGGCGGACCGGCGGCTCCGAAGACTCCGCTCGGAATGACAGCGCTAGGGTCGCCGTGCCACGGCAGGCCCCGCCCGCCCGGGCGTGCGCGGCAAGCCTCCGCTCGGAGCAGCGGGGCCCGCCGCCTACAGACCCCGGGGGGTCGTGGCGGAGCCGCCCGCCCGCCCTGCCCTGGCAGATTTTCCGGGATATTTACTCAGGAGGCCCCCCCTTCTCGGCCCTCTTCTGGTATACTGAGCCTGTGCCGGGCGCGAGGTCCGCGTCGCGCGCCTGGCCCGCTGCCCGCTGTAAGCCAAGTCGGGAGATGCCCCATGCCGAGAGCCTCGGGCCACGGTACCGCCTTACCCACCTCGCCCAGCGCCCCGCCCGCCAACGGCCGGGTGCAGATCGGCGACCTCATGCAACGCGCCGCGGAGCTGGACGCCTCGGACCTGCACCTCAAGGCCGGCCGCCCGCCGGCCCTGCGCGTGTGGGGCGAACTCCGCTGCCTGGATGACTTCCCCCCCCTCTCCGCGGAGGACCTGGAGGCCATCTTTTACCAGGTCACCAATGAGGAGCAGCGCGCCCGCTTTGCGGCCACCTCGGCGTTGGACGTCTCCTGCGCGCCCGACGGCGCGGCGCCCTTCCGCGTCAACGTCGCCCGGCAACGCGGCACGCTGACCCTGGCCATCCGCCGCCTGCTGGCCGCCATCCCCGCCCTCGACGACCTGCGCCTCCCCTCCGTCTGCAAGGAGCTGGTGATGCGCCCGCGCGGGCTGATCCTGGTGACCGGGCCGGCCGGCTCGGGCCGCTCCACGACGCTGGCCTCCATGGTCGAGTACCTCAACGAGCGCCGTGCCGTGCGCATCGTCACCTGTGAGGACCCCATCGAGTACGTGTTCGCCGACAAGCGCGCCTTTATCACCCAGCGAGAACTGGGGCGCGACACGCCCTCCTATGCCGAGGCCGTCCGCGCCGCGCTCCGTCAGGACCCCGACGTGATCCTGGTCGGCGCGCTCGCCGACGTCGACACCATCGAGGCGGCCCTCGTCGCCGCCGAGACGGGCCACCTGGTGCTCTCCTCGCTGCACACCACCGGCGCCGCCGCCACGCTGGACCGGCTGGTCGACGTCTTCCCGGAGCACAAGCAGCAGCAGATCCGCGTGGAGCTGGCCAACGTGCTGGAGGGGATCCTGTCGCAGGCGCTCTTGCCCACCGCCGCCGGGCAGGGGCGCGTCGCCGCGGTGGAGGTGCTGCTGGGGACGGCCCCGGTGCGCAACCTGATCCGCGAGGGCAAGACGCAGCAGGTCCCCGGGCTGATCGAGACGAGCCAGCGGCTGGGGATGCGCAGCATGGACCAGGCGCTCTTGGACCTCTACCGGCGTGGCACGGTGACGTTTGAGGAGATCCTGTCCCGCTCGGCCAACCCGGAGCGGCTCCAGGCGCTATCTCAGGGGCGCATGAGCGCCTAGGCGCCGGCGCGGGCGCGAACCCGCTAGTGATGCGGCCGCCGCAGTGATGCGGCGGCCTTTTGTGTGCCGCGCGGGCGGGGGCCTTCACCCCATCCTAACGCAGCCTTTAGGGTGCCTTTACGGTGGGGCGGGCGGGCCCTGTTATCCTGGGGGTGCAGCGTGCGGGGGAAGCCTCCCGCCGCCGGCCGCAGATGTGTCCCTGCTGAGGAATCCGGGGGCCCAGGAGCCGCAAGGAGCGACGGATGCGCAAGGATGACGGTTTTACGCTCGTGGAGCTGCTGATTGTGCTGGGCATCGTCGCCGTGATGGTGGGCGTGGTGGCCATGTCGTTCCAGGCCGACGCCCCCGCGCTGGCCGAGGCACCGGCGCTGGTGGGTCCGACGGCTGGCGGCGAACCGGCCGCCGAGTGGCAGCTAGTGCAGACGGCCATCGAGGCCTACAACACCTTTGACGTGGCCGAGGGGGCCGCGGCGATCCCGCCGCGCCCCACAGGCGCCGTGGTCACCCCGGGTGACGCGGACGCGCCCTTTGCCCGCTACCTAAAGCGCCCGACGGTGTACGCCTACGCCTGGGGGGCCGAGGGGGCTGCCCTGGCCCAGCCGTAAGGGCGGCCGCACGGTCGCGGCAGCCGCCCGCCAGTCACGCCTCCCAACCCCAAAGGCCTGCCCCCCGACGGCCTACACCGCGCAGAGCCGCGCCGGGTTCCCTCCCTGCCCGCGCGGCCTGTGCCGGCTGCCACGCCACCACGGGCCGACGGCCGGCTACCAGATGCCCGGGAACAGGCGGTAGCGCGTCGCCTGGGCATAGTCGGCATAGCCGGGCAGTTCCGCGCGCAGCGTCACCTCTTCGGCGCGAACCCTGGTCACCAGGATCGGAACGATGCCCAGCCCCGCGATCACCCCCCACGCCGACCCCAGGGCCAGCGGCGTCACCACCAGCATCAGCGAGAAGGCGAGGTACATCGGGTGCCGCACGAGCGCATAGGGGCCCGTGCGGACCACCGTCTGCCCCTCCTCGACGCGGACGGTGCGCGCCGCGTAGCTATTCTCCCGCAGCACCAGGAAGAACAGGGTATAGGCCAGCAGGAAGAGCACGTCGCCGGCGATGGCCAGGCCCGCCGGCACGTGTGACCAGCCGAAGCGCCGGTCGAGCCCGGGCAGTACATAGAGCAGCACAAAGAAGACGACGGCCAGCCGGTTGATCGCCGTCTGGCGGGCCTCGCGCTCGCGCATGGTGAGGCGCCGGCGCAGCAAGTCGGGGTCGCGGCGCAGCAGGTAGACGAGCACCAGGAACATGGGCACGAACAGGGTCGCCAGGTAGGCCCAGGCCTGCCAGTAGGCCAGGGTGCCGGCCGGCAGGAACAGGAACAGAGCCAGCACCACCACGCCCATGGCGTAGCGGGCCAGCGCCAGGCGGAGCAACCCGCCTGGCGGGCCGTTGGTACCGTTCATTGCGCACCTCCTCGGCGGGTGCGGCCGCCGCACCGCGGAAAGCCGCCCCGCACTTACCAACCATACGCGCGGGCTGGCCGGCCGGGTGCGCCCCGTCGCGGCTGCGCTCGCAGCGCCGCCGGCCGCCCCCAACACGCCCCTTGCGGCCCGCTGCCCCCTCTCTGCAGCACTCTTCCCATCCTGTGAATCCTGTAAATCCTGTCCTTCTTCTCTTGTCCCCTCGTCCCTTCCGAAAGCCACACACGCCCCTTCCGGCCCTGCGCTCCCGCGGCGCGGCGCGGCGGCGATAGCCGGGGCCGGACTCGCCGGCCGGCCCACGTTGGGCATAGGATGCGCCCATTTCCTGGCAACGCCTCTCCCTGCAGCACACTTCCCATCCTGTGAATCCTGTAAATCCTGTCCTTCTTCTCCTCTTCTTCTCCCGCTGTCCCTTCTCAGCCCGCAACCATTCGCCGCCGAGCCCCCTGCGACTCTGCGACTCGCCCGCCAGACCCCTTGACACGGCCAACTATTTGCACTATACTAATAGTATAGCACACATAGAGGCGGAGCGGACAGGAGGAGCGATGCACGGTCGGCAGGGTGGGCGCGGGCAGGGCGGGCCGGGCGGCGGGCCGCGGGGGGCGGGCCGGCGTGGCCCCCGTCCGCGGCGCATCCAGCGCTTTCTGGAGCCGGTAGTCCTCCTGGCGCTGCACTCGGCGCCGGCCCACGGCTACGGGCTCCTCGAGGAGCTGCGCGCCCTGGGGCTGGAGGACTATCCGGCCGACATCTCGGCCATCTACCGCGCCCTGAACAGCCTGGAGGAGGCCGGCATGCTGACCTCGCGCCAGGAGAGCGCCGAGAGCGGCGGCCCGCCGCGGCGGGTGTACGCCCTCACCCCCCAGGGGGACGAGTACCTGCGCGCCTGGGCCGAGGACCTGCGTGAGACGGCCCGCCTCCTGAACCGCTACATCGCCGCCTACGACGCGCACCGCCAGAGCCACGCGGCCGACGAGCCCTCGCCAGGGCAGCCCGGCGGCCAGGAATAGCACCCACTTGTAGGAGGAAGGCATATGCTGAGGTTCTTTGGTAGAGGAGGCGGCCGCGGGCGCGGCCGCAGCGACGGAGCCCCCCGCGGGGGGCGCATGGGCGGCACGGCAGCCGGCCCGGGCGGCATGTGCCGCTGCCCCCAGTGCGGGCGGCGGGAGCCGCATCGCCGCGGGGTGCCCTGCACCGCTAGTGCCTGCCCCGCGTGCGGCACGCGCATGGTGCGCGAGTAGATCGCAGCGTCGGGCTATTTCGCCCGGCACCAGGCCACGGAGGAGGTCAAGAGTCATGCAGATCGTCGTCAGCAGCGGCGGCAACACCCTGGATGCCGCGGTGAGCCCGGTGTTCGGGCGCTGCGCCGTGTTCCTGTTCGTCGATACCGAGACGATGGAGGTGCGGGCCGTCCCCAACCCCGCTATGGGGGCCAGCGGGGGCGCCGGCATCCAGGCCGCCGAGCTGGTCATCCGCGAGGGCGCCGGGGCGGTGTTGAGCGGCAATCTGGGCCCCAACGCCATGCGCGTGATCGAGGGCGCCGGGGTGCCGTTCTACGCCGTCGCGGGGGGCACGGTGCGCGCCGCGGTCGAGGCCTTCCGGGCCGGCACCTTGGCGCCGCAGAGCGGGCCCACCGTCCCGACCGACTTTGGCAAGGGCGCCCCTGGCGGGCGCGGGGCGGGCGGCGGGCGCGGGGCGGGCGGCGGCCGCGGGCGGCGCGGCGCCTGATGGGCCGCATCCGGGCGGCTGCCAAGAGACCCGGGGTTTATGGCGCCCGTGCCAGGCCCGATGCGACCGCCGTGGTGCACACACGAGTTCGCCCAGAGGAGGTGAGCAGAATGCCAGGTTTTGACGGGTGTGGGCCGCGCGGCCGAGGACCCCTGACGGGGGGCGGCCGCGGGTACTGCGCCGTGGTACTGCCCGAGGGGCCGGGCGCGGCGCCCTACGGGGTCGCCGGCGCGGCGGCCTACCCGGTGCTGCCGGGGCCCGCCGCAATGCCCCAGGGCCCGGGGGGCCGCTTCCGGCGGGCCCGGGGCGGCCGGCGGCGGCGCCGCGGCGGATTCGGCCGCGGCCGTTGGTAGACGAGTTCTGGAGAAGGAACGGAAGATCAGCACAGGAGGAAGTCAGATGCCTAGAGGAGATCGCACAGGACCGTGGGGCGCGGGCCCCTTGACGGGGCGGGGCGGCGGCATTTGCGCCGGTTACCCGACGCCCGGGTACGCGAACCCGGCCGGTGGCCCGTGTGGCTGGGGCCGCGGTTCTCGCGCCCGGCGCTTGGGGGCCGGGGGCTGGGGGTACCGTCACTGGTTCTATGCCACCGGCCTGCCCGGCTGGGCCCGCGCTGGCTACGGGCCGGCCTTTGGCCCGCCGCCCGCTCCGCCCACGGCCGAAGAGGAGACCGCCTACCTGGAGGGCCAGGCTGCCTGGCTGCGCGGCGAGCTGGACGCCCTCGAGGCGCGCCTCGCCGACCTGCGCGGCGGCCCGGCCGGACCGGCCGCTGAGGAAGACCGGGGCGGGTGAGAGACTGACGCCCTAGCACCCGCCCGCGATCCCGTCCGGCGGGGAGGGGGTAGCGGCCCCCTCCCCGCCCGGATATACCCCATCGTACAACGCGCCCCCTGGGGCGGCAAGCCCCGGCGGGGCGGATGCGGAGGCAGCCATGAATGCCATACAGCCCCACGTGCAGGCGGCCGTTGACGCGGCGCGTTGCGACGGTTGCGGCGCCTGCGCGGCGGCCTGCCCGGCGGGCGCCATCGCCCTGCGCGGCGGCCTGGCCGTGGTCGACGCGGCGCGCTGCGACGGCTGCCAGGCCTGCGTGCCGGCCTGCCCGCGCGGGGCGCTCTATGCCGTGGTCGACGCGGCGCCCCCCGCCACGGCGCTGCCGGCCCCCGCCGCGCGCGGCGGCCTGGCGCGCTGGGCGGCGCGGGCCCTGCCGGCCGTGGGCGCGGCGGCGGCGCTGCTCGGCCGGGAGGTGCTCCTCCGCGCGGCCGACGCGCTGCTGGCGCGCTGGGCTTGCGAGCCCTCCGCGGAGGCGCCGGCCCCGCCGGCCCCGTCTGCCCCGCCCGGCCAGGCCCCGGAGGGCCCCACGCCCGCGGGCGGCGGCCCCCGGCACCGCCGCCGCGGCCACGCCTGACCGCACAGTGACGTCACGGTACCGGGGCTCCGCCGCGCCGTCTTCGCGGTCCGCCGCGCCGTCTTCGCGGTCCGCCGCGCCGTCTTCGCGGTCCGCCGCGCCGTCTTCGCGGTCCGCCGCGCCGTACTTCCATGAAAACGGCCTGCGGGGAGCAGGATCTGCCTCCGGTGCGGCCCGCCGCGTGTGGCGACTCCGCGTCGGCCGTCCGGCGGGCCTGGCGCAGGCCGGCGACCCACCCGTTGTCATTCCGAGCGCAGCGAGGAATCTCGTCTTGGCCTAGCTTTGCGCACAGCAAGGCGAAGACGAGGTCCCGGCCGGCGGACCGGCTGCTCGAAGCTCGTCGGGACGACAAGGCGAGCGGAGCCCGCCGCGTCCGCCCAGGCGGGGCTCCCCCCATGCGGGGGGCAGGCAAGACCCCGCCCTACCGGTAACGCCGGCTAAAGCCGGCCGAAGCCGGCCAAAGGCGGCTCCGGAGCGCATACGCTTCTTGAGCCCCCTTTAGGGGGCGTTTCTCGTAGCCAGGGGTCTTTAGCCCCTGGCGCGCGGACGGCGGCGAGCCTTGGTGCTTTCGGGGTCTTGCCGCGCATCTTCGCGGTCTGCCGCGCATCTTCGCGGTCTGCCGCGCATCTTCGCGGTCTGCCGCGCCGGAGCGGCGCTGGGGCGCCGCACTCCATGTCCGCCCCCCGCGCGCCCTGTTTTCATGCCTGCCGGTGTGCGCCCGGCGCACGTGATGACTCCACATCGGCCCCCCGCGCATTCCGTTTGCATGCCTGCCGGTGTGCGGCCCGGAGCACATGACGACTCCAGAGGCGCTCCAGAGGGCTTCGCCCCGCCTTGTCTTCCCCGTGCCCTCCGTGCCTCTGCGGTAAACCCCTTTTTCCTCCCCTCTTCTCCGTGCCCTCCGTGTCTCTTGTATGTAACCGGCAGAAGGCATTGCACGTTGCCAGCAGAAGAGATAACGTGTGAGTGAGCACGGCAGGCCGGTCGTGTCTAGGTCCTATGAGACCGCCACGGAGCGTGGGTCGCCGTGCCGACATCCCTGTGGTCCGAACAGTTGCGTGGGCCCCAGAGCCCGAATCCTGCAAGGTTGGACGCAGAGGAGGATACGCAGATGGAAACGCAGGAGTTGTTCGTCGGGATCGATGTCTCCAAGTCATCGTTGGACGTGGCCGTGCATCCCACGGGCGAGGCCTGGCGGGTGCCCAACGACCCGGACGGCGTGCAGCGGCTGGCGGAGCGCCTGGCGGCCCTGAGCCCGCAACGCATCGTGCTCGAGGCGACGGGCGGGTACGAGCGCCTGGCGGTGGGCGCCCTGCGCGCCGCGGGGCTCCCGGCCGTGCTGGTCAACCCCGGCCGCGTCCGCTACCACGCCCGGGCCATGGGCCAGCTGGCCAAGACCGATCGCATCGACGCGTCGGTCATCGCTCACTTTGCCGCCGCGGTGCAGCCGGAGGTGCGGCCGCTGCCCGACGAGGCCCAACAGCGGCTGGCGGGCGCACTGACCCGTCGACAGCAGTTGGTTCAGATGCTAACCGCCGAAAAGAACCACAAGGGCACTGCCCACTCCAGGATGCTGCCCGGGATCGAGGCGCACATCGCCTCGCTGCAGAAGCAGATCGCCGCCGTGGAGCAGGACATTGACCAGCAGATCCAGGACCATACCCTGTGGCGGGAAAAGCGGGAGATCCTGGAGAGCTTCCCGGGAATCGGTCGGGTGTCGGCGGTGGCCCTGGTCAGTGACGTGCCCGAGTTGGGCCAGCTGGACCGCAAGCAGATCTCCGCCCTGATCGGCCTGGCCCCCCTGAACAACGACAGCGGCCGCCGGCGTGGGCAGCGCTCGGTGTGGGGAGGCCGGGCCCGCGTCAGGTCCATCCTCTACATGGCCGCCATGTGCGCCATTCGCCACAATCCGGTCATCAAGGCCTTCTACGAACGTCTGCTCAGGGCGGGCAAGAAGCACATCGTTGCCCTGGTTGCCTGCATGCACAAGATGCTCATCATCCTCAACGCCATGGTCCGCACGCGGACACCCTGGCGTCCTGACGCAGGCCCTGCCAGCCCCTAGAGCGATTCGGCCGAACCAGACAGCGGCGGCTGGAGGAGCGACACAGTTGCTCCGTGCCTCTGCGGTAAACCCCTTTTCCCTTCCCTCTTCTCTGTGCCCTCCGTGTCTCTGTGGTTAGTCCCTTTTCCTTCCTCCCTCCCCTCCCCGTTGCGCCGCGCCGCCGCCCGCGCTACCATGCCCCCACACCGATCTCCCGCACAGGAGGAAGACCATGTCCACCGAGACGCCGCGCCAGGAGATGATGTGGGGCCTCTTGCTCCACCTCGGGTACAACATGTGGTCGGACCGCAAGGCCCCCGAGCGCGACCTGACCCACTTTGACGCCCGCGACTACCTCCGCTTTGACGAGCCGCTGTGGGGCGACCTCCTCGAGGCGGCCGCCGCCGCCGGCCTCAACACCGTGGTCATTGACCTCGGCGAGGGGCTGCGCTACGACAGCCACCCGGAGCTGGCCGTGGCGGGCTCCTGGCCGGCCGACAAACTGCGCGCCACGCTGGAGCACATGCGCGGCCTGGGGCTGGAGCCGCTGCCCAAGCTGAACTTTTCCACCGCGCACGACGCCTGGCTGGGGCCTTACGCGCGGGCCGTCTCGACCGAGGCCTACTATGCCGTCTGCCGCGACCTGATCGCCGAGGTCATCGACGTGTTTGACGGGCCGCGCCTCTTTCACCTGGGGATGGACGAGGAGACCGCCGGGCACCAGCGCCTGTACGCCTACGCCGTGATGCGCCAGTTCGACCTGTGGTGGCACGACCTATACTTCCTGATCGACGAGGTCGAGCGGGGCGGGGTGCGCCCCTGGGTCTGGTCGGACTATCTGTGGAACCATGCCGAGGAGTTCTGGCGGAGGATGCCCAGGTCGGTCTTGCAGAGCAACTGGTACTATGACGACGACTTTGGCACCGGCGCGCCGCGGGCGCAGGCCTACGTGGATCTGGAGGCGCACGGGTACGAGCAGGTGCCGACGGGGTCCATCTGGACGAGCGAGGCCAACATCGGCCAGACCGTGGAGTTCTGCCGCGGGGCGCTGGCGCCGGAGCGGCTGCGGGGGTTCCTGCAGACGGTGTGGCGGCCGACGCTGGAAGAGTACCGGGGGCGGCACTTGCGGGCCATCGCGCTGTTGGCGGAGGCCAAGGCGGGCTGGGGGGCTAGCGGCTGACGGGGGCGCATGGTATAGTGGGGGGAGAGCAGGGGGGGCGTTTCTGCAGGATGTGATGCACCGGAGGGGGTCGCGCGCAGGATTGCGCGGCCAAGGGTTTTCCCCACGCGCGTGGGGATGGACCGGTCTGGTTTCGCGTGTCGGCCTGGCGGTTTTCCCCACGCGCGTGATCCGCCTCCTATTGCCTGATCTCGGCCAGTAGTTTTCCCCACGCGCGTGGGGATGGACCGTACAGCGTGCCAGAGGTGGCGTGGATACTGGAGTTTTCCCCACGCGCGTGGGGATGGACCGCCCCGACGTGCCGGCGGCGTTCTACGACTCAGGTTTTCCCCACGCGCGTGGGGATGGACCGCGTTCCTCCGAGTTGATCCCGCCTCGTGCGGTGTTTTCCCCACGCGCGTGGGGATGGACCGTCGAGGAGCGGTCCAGCAGTCCCCAGGTGTTCGTTTTCCCCACGCGCGTGGGGATGGACCGCTACCGGCAGGCGACCAGGCGCCGCTGACGTTGTTTTCCCCACGCGCGTGGGGATGGACCGTGAACGCGGCGGTCCTTGAGGGCGATATGGTCGTTTTCCCCACGCGCGTGGGGATGGACCGTTTCCTCTCGCCGCAAATCAACACTCCTCACAGTTTTCCCCACGCGCGTGGGGATGGACCGACTAGAGTTCCCCTTCCCTCACATCTGGCTGGGTTTTCCCCACGCGCGTGGGGATGGACCGGGTTCGGGAAGGGCGTCAAACTCGGTTCTGGGGTTTCCCCACGCGCGTGGGGATGGACCGCAAGGCCTGGACCTCGACGAGCTGCTGCAAGCGTTTTCCCCACGCGCGTGGGGATGGACCGCCCACGGCCGCCGCCTCTTCGAGGAGGCCGCCGTTTTCCCCACGCGCGTGGGGATGGACCGTTGGCGGGGGTGGCGGCGTTCGCGCAGGGGGCGTTTTCCCCACGCGCGTGGGGATGGACCGTTGGTGACGTCGCGCTCGTCGTCCAGGACGTTGTTTTCCCCACGCGCGTGGGGATGGACCGCCGTGTAGGGGTACAGGTTGGCCACGGGCAAGGTTTTCCCCACGCGCGTGGGGATGGACCGCCGGTGTACTCCGTAATAACCGGCGCCTCAGCGTTTTCCCCACGCGCGTGGGGATGGACCGTTGGGACTCAACACGGATCGCGCAATCGGGTTGTTTTCCCCACGCGCGTGGGGATGGACCGGATTTGGAGGCCGTGGGGCTAGCCAGCCAGGGGTTTTCCCCACGCGCGTGGGGATGGACCGGTGGTCTGCGCGAGGAGCGGCTCGCCGTCGACGTTTTCCCCACGCGCGTGGGGATGGACCGTACATGTCGCTTGGATAGCCCTTGTAGTTATCGTTTTCCCCACGCGCGTGGGGATGGACCGTCGCCGTAGGTCAGCCGCTTTTCGTGAGTCTTGTTTTCCCCACGCGCGTGGGGATGGACCGTGGTGGATGGCGCGCTGCGAGAGATTCACCCGGTTTTCCCCACGCGCGTGGGGATGGACCGCCGTATCCCTGGAGGACACCCCGAATAATTGGGTTTTCCCCACGCGCGTGGGGATGGACCGTTATTGCTACGGCGGGGCTCGCTCGAGAAGGCGTTTTCCCCACGCGCGTGGGGATGGACCGTCAATCGACGCCTCGATGACCCGGATCGGATCGTTTTCCCCACGCGCGTGGGGATGGACCGACAAGATGGCCGCCCTGGGCATCCCTCGGGAGGTTTTCCCCACGCGCGTGGGGATGGACCGGCTAACACGGTTGACGCCAGCCTCGGGGCTCTGTTTTCCCCACGCGCGTGGGGATGGACCGTTTGACGCCGAGTCGGCGTACAGCTGCACGGCGTTTTCCCCACGCGCGTGGGGATGGACCGAGCGCCTCCAGCGCCTGGATAGCCCCGTTGAGGTTTTCCCCACGCGCGTGGGGATGGACCGGCGTTGCAGCGGCACCGGCAACAGGTAGCCATGTTTTCCCCACGCGCGTGGGGATGGACCGCGAGATGAGCCGTGAGCCGTTGGAGAACTCGAGTTTTCCCCACGCGCGTGGGGATGGACCGGACGAGCGCGTGTGTGAGATTTGTGCCCCACGGTTTTCCCCACGCGCGTGGGGATGGACCGTACCCAGCGGAAACGTAACCGTAGTAAGTGCTGTTTTCCCCACGCGCGTGGGGATGGACCGGGTGGTTACACGGTTGTGGCCGATTACGAGATGTTTTCCCCACGCGCGTGGGGATGGACCGTTCATCGAAAAACACGGCACAATCCCTGAGATGTTTTCCCCACGCGCGTGGGGATGGACCGACCCCGGAGCGACAATCGTCACGTCTGGAATAGTTTTCCCCACGCGCGTGGGGATGGACCGTTGTATGGGGCAAGAGATGATCGAGAGGAGGGGTTTTCCCCACGCGCGTGGGGATGGACCGACACCTCTCCCCCGCATCGGCGACAGCCCCACGTTTTCCCCACGCGCGTGGGGATGGACCGCAGGGGCTGGAAGCCGTGGCGGCCTAGCCCATGTTTTCCCCACGCGCGTGGGGATGGACCGCGCCTCTACCTAAAAAGGACGGGGGCGGCCCGGTTTTCCCCACGCGCGTGGGGATGGACCGTCCTGGTCAACGGGGACGCCTACGGCTGGTACGTTTTCCCCACGCGCGTGGGGATGGACCGACTCGACGGTGACGCTGGCGCTTGTGAGGGAAGTTTTCCCCACGCGCGTGGGGATGGACCGTGCACCTTGCCTCGCCGATACTGTGCTATGCCGTTTTCCCCACGCGCGTGGGGATGGACCTAGTGCCGCAGTGCCCTGCCATAGCCATCCGCCGTTTTCCCCACGCGCGTGGGGATGGACCGCGGCAGGCGCGGAGGCTGGGCCGGGGCGAACTGTTCTCCCCACGCGCGTGGGGATGGACCGTCAATAGCCGCCGCCTGCAACACGGCCCGCAAGTTTTCCCCACGCGCGTGGGGATGGACCGGGTGGAAACGGGAACGGCGCCGCGGCCCGAGAGTTTTCCCCACGCGCGTGGGGATGGACCGTTGCCGTCGCCGGGCCAGTACGTCGTCCCCCCGTTTTCCCCACGCGCGTGGGGATGGACCGGGCAACCTGGAGATTGAATCATCCACCACACTGTTTTCCCCACGCGCGTGGGGATGGACCGAAGTCAGACGTCTTTCTCTCCCACGTCTACATGTTTTCCCCACGCGCGTGGGGATGGACCGGCGACGGCGGAGACCAGCGCGACCCCGTGCAAGTTTTCCCCACGCGCGTGGGGATGGACCGTCTATCGGCCAGAACCCGGGGGCGCGGGTTGGGTTTTCCCCACGCGCGTGGGGATGGACCGGTGGGGTCGCCCGTCTCATCCACGGCCCACAGGTTTTCCCCACGCGCGTGGGGATGGACCGTACCAGCAGGTGAAGCGGGGCGCCCCGGGGCTCGTTTTCCCCACGCGCCTGGGGATGGACCGGTCCTTCAGGTTGGTGATGGGCAGATGGGGCTGTCTTCCCCACACGCGTGGGGCTGGACCGGCGCGACCTACTGATTAAGAGTCAGTTGCTCTGCCTTCCCCGCGCGCGTCGCCCTGCCCCGCATCCCCTGCCGGCTCGTGCGCCCCAACCTGCCCTTTCCCCCGCGCGCCGGCGCCGAGCAGTGCTATACTGTCCGTAGGTAGACCCGCCCGACCCTTCGCCCCTCGCGCTCCCCGCGATCCCTCCTGCCCCCCCCTCCTGCGCCATCGTGAGGCCACGGTGCACCGGGCCCCGACCTACCGAAAGGAGGTGCGCCCTCAGCGGTTGCTTTGCCTGCGCTACACGGACGCTCTCTATCCGCTTTCATGCCTCGCCTTGGGTGTTGCCGCCATGGCAGATTGGAAAGGGAGTACTCGTATGATACCCATGTCGCGACGCGAGTTCTTGCGCATCTCCTCGTTGGCCGCCGCCGGCACGATCGCTGCAGCCTGCGTCCAGCCCGTCACCACCCCGGAAGCCCCCCAGCCCGCACCGCCCACCGCTGCAGCCACTACGGCCGCACCAGCGCCTACCCAGCCGCCCGCTACCCCGGCCCCGGCTGTGGCCCGCTTCCAGGAAGCCCCGACCCTGGCCGCACTCGTCCAGGGCGGCGCGTTGCCGCCCGTGGACGAAAGACTGCCAGAGAACCCTGACGTGTGCCCCATGCTTGAAGGCGCTGGCAAGTACGGCGGCATCATGCGCCGGGCCTTCAAGGGCGTGTCGGACTACTGGGGGCCCAGCAAGACCGTGGGCAACAACCTGACCTGGTTCAACTTTGACCTCAGCGTGCGCGCCAGCCTGGCCGAGTCGTGGGAGACGAGCGCCGACGGCGCGTCCTGGACGTTCCACCTGCGCCGTGGCACGCGCTGGTCGGACGGCGTCCCCTTTACCAGCGCCGATTTCGTCTGGTACTGGGACCACGTGCTCAAGAACGCCGACCTCACCAAGTCCCCGCCGGCCGGCTGGTCCACCGGCTCCCCCAGAGTCCTTGCCGAGCTGGAGACGCCGGATGACGACACCGTGGTCTTTCGTTTCGCCCATCCCAACCCGCTGTTCGCCTATCAGGTGATCGGCCACGTCACCCAGGGGTTCGTGCCGGGGCACTATATGGCCCAGTTTCACATCGATACGGCGGATGACAAGGCCGCCCTGCTCGCCAAGGTGCAGGCGGCCGGTTTCCAGACCTGGGATCAGCTCTATCTCGATCAGAACACCTGGTACCTGCACCCCGAGAGGCCGTCGGTGAACTCTTGGATCGCCACGAACTCGATGCAGGAAGAGCTATTCACCATGGAGCGCAACCCCTACTTTTGGCAGGTTGACTCGCAGGGCCAGCAGCTCCCGTACATTGACACCATCCACCATCGGCTTTACGAGAGCCCCGACGTCTTCAACCTCTGGATCGTCAACGGGGAGATCGATTTCCAGGGCCGCAACGTGGACTTTGGCAACTACACCCTCTTCAAGGAGAAGGAGGCCAGCGGCGACTTTACCCTGAACATCGGCGTGAGCTCCTACCACACCTGCTTCACCCCGAACCATGCCTGCCTCAATGACCGCCTGCGCGAGTTCTTTGGCGAGCGGCGCGTGCGCATCGCGCTCTCCCACGCCGTGGACCGCCAGGCGATCAATGACCTGCTCTACTATGGGCTGGCCACGCCGCGCCAGTACAGCCCCATGGAAGTGTCTCCTCAGTACTATGCGGAGCTGTCCAACGCGTACCTCGACTATGACGTGGAGAAGGCCAACGCCTTGCTCGACGAGGCGGGCTACGCGCAACGCGACGCGGAGGGCTTCCGCCTCTTCAAGGATGGCAGCGGCGACACGCTCTTTTTCACCATCGAGGGCATTGACGCCGCCGGATCCCCTGGGGAGGATCATGCGCAGATGCTGGTCAAGTACTTTGGCGAGGTCGGCGTCAAGTGCACCTACAAGTACGTCGAACGGTCGTTGTACACGGAGCACTATGGCGCCAACGCCATCGAGGCGGCCTGGGTCATCTGGAACAACCGGACGCTGCTCCCCATTGTCACGCCGAACATCTTTATCGGCACGGCGATCGACCACCCCTGGGCGGACGGCTACGGCCTCTGGCGCACCGACCCCACCAACCCGAGCGGCGTAAAGCCCCCGGACGGGCACTGGATCTATCGCATCTGGGATGCCTATGATCGCCTGGTGATGGAGCCCGACGGCGCGACGCGAGACGAGATCTTTCGTGAGCTGCTCGACGTGTGGAAGGAGGAACTGCCGCAGGTCGGGTACCTCGGGCAGTTCCCCACCCTGATCGTCGTCAAGAACGGCCTGCACAACTATGCGAGCGGCTATCCAACGGACGATATCGTCAAAGACGAGCACCTGCTCAATACCCAGGCCCTCTACTGGGATGAACCGGAGAAGCATTCGTAGGCTGTTAGTGCGGCGCGGGTCGGGGGGGCAGCCTCTCCGACCCGCGCCATCACGGGGGGTGCTGAATGCCGGAAAAGCCGAGGGTGATCCTGGCGCCACATCCACGAACGGTCGCGCGCGTCTTTGCCAGCGCGGACCTGGCGCGGCTGTCGGCGATGGCCGAGGTCGTCTGGGGGCAGGACGAGCCGATGCCGCAGGCTGCCTTTGAGGAGGCCCTGCCCGAGGCGGTGGCCATCGTCCACGGGGGCTGGACGTTTGGCGGCGAGGAGGTCCTGCGCCGGGCGGGCCGGCTGCGGGCGATCATGGAGGTCATGGGGGGCCACGGCAAGCCCGGCTTCCCCTACGATTACTGCTTCGCCCACCAGATCCGCGTGCTGAGCTGCTCACCCGCCTTTGGCCAGCAGGTCGCCGAGCTGGCCCTGGCCTTGGCGCTGGCGGGGGCCAGGGATGTCGCCTCGGCAGACCGCGTCTTCCGGGCCGGCACCGAGACCTATCAGATGGCCGGGAACCAGGGCACCTTCCTGCTGCGCGACAAGCCGGTGGGCATCGTCGGGCTGGGGGCGATCGCCCGTGCGCTGCTGCCGCTACTGGCCCCCTTTCACTGCCAGGTGCTGGCCTATGACCCCTGGCTGCCGGACAACATGATTCGAGGGGCCGGCTGCGAGCCGCTGCCGCTGGAGGACCTCCTGGCCAGGGCGAGGGTGATCTTTGTGCTGGCCGTCCCCACGAGCGAGAATCGGGCCCTTATCGGCCGCGAGCGCCTGGCGCTCATCCAGAGAGATGCGGTGTTTGTGCTCATGAGCCGGGCCCACCTGGTCGACTTTGACGCGCTGACCGAGTGCGTGCTAGAGGGACGGTTCCGCGCCGCCATCGACGTCTTCCCGCGGGAGCCGCTCCCGCTGGATCACCCGATTCGGCGGGCGGAAGGGGCGATCCTGAGTGCGCATCGGGCCGGCTCCGTGGAGGAGGGGCACCAGGAGATCGGGCGCATGGTCACAGATGACCTGGGCCTGATCCTGCGGGGCTTACCGCCCCGCCTGATGCTGCGGGCCGAGCCGGAGCTGGTGGCGAGGACCGCGCTGCGGCGGTGAGGGGGCCCGGGCGGGGCCCTGGGCCGGCGCGAGGCCCGCCGCGACCGCGCGGGCGGGGCTCCCCCCGTTCGGGGGGCAGGCAAGACCCCGCCCTACCAGGTACGCCGGCCAAAGCCGGCTTTCGGAGCGCATACGCGTCTTGAGCCCCCTTTAGGGGGCGTTTCTCGTAGCCAGGGGTCTTTAGCCCCTGGCGTCCGGCCGTCCGGCGGGCCTGGCGCGGAACGGCCATTCTACCGTTGTCATTCCGAGCGCAGCGAGGAATCTCGTCTTTGCCTAGCTCTGCGCACAGCAGGGCGAAGACGAGGTCCCGGCCGGAGGACCGGCTGCTGCGCTCGGGACGACAAGGCGCGAGGCCCGCCGCGGCCGTTCGGCCGGCCAGCAGCGAGGCTCTGCGCCGGCCTAGAGGTCTGCCGCGCGGCTTCGCGGTCTGCCGCGCGGCTTCGCGGTCTGCCGCGCCGGAGCGGCGCTGGGGCGCCGCACTTCTCTGAAAACGGCCTGCGGGGAGCAGAGTCTGCCTGCGGTGCGGCCCGCCGCGCGTGACGACTCCGCATCGGCCGTCCGGCGGGCCTGGCGCAGGATGGCGATTCTGGCGTTGTCATTCCGAGCGCAGCGAGGAATCTCGTCTTTGCCTAGCTCTGCGCACAGCAGGGCGAAGACGAGGTCCCGGCCGGAGGACCGGCTGCTGCGCTCGGGACGACTAGGCGCGGGGCTCGCCGCGTCCGCTGGGGCGGGGCTAAAGACCCCGCCCTACCGGTAACGCCGGCTAAAGCCGGCTTTCAGAGTGCATACGCGTCTTGAGCCCCCTTTAGGGGGCGTTACTGGTAGGGCCGAGGGGGCTCCCGCCTTCTAGACCTCGGGGGTCCCGGCCGCAGACGGCCGGAAGACCCCCGAGGTCATGCGCCACGTCCGGCGGCGCTGTCGGACCGGCCTAGAGGTCTGCCGCGCCGGAGCGGCGCTGGGGCGCCGCACTCCATGTCGGCCCCCGCGCGCACCTCGTTTTCATGCCTGCCGGTGTGCGGCCCGGCGCACGTGACGACTCCATATCGGCCCGCGCGCGCCCCGCTTTCATCGCTGCCGGCGTGCGGCCCGGCGCACGTGATGACTATACATCCTCCGGCCGCCAGGACGCCGCCACTGCCTGGCCACCTGGCGCCGGGCGCCGCGTTCACGACCCCGCGACCCTCTGAACCAGCAGGTCCTCAAAGGCGGCCAGGTCCCGCCACTCTAGCGCGCAGTTGACCTTCTTCGCCCCCGGGTCGACCAGGGTACGCCCCTCATCGGTAACGCGCAGGCCCAGCCTCTCCATGGCCAGGAGATCCTCCGAGAAGGCCAGGTAGACGGCCACGGTGTCCCACAGCGTCGAGCTATGAACGTCCGGATCGAACTGCCACCCCTCCGCGTTCATGCCCTTGGCCCAGATCCGGTAGTTCTCGATGATGGCCACCGCGAGCGGCGCCTCGCTTTGCAGCACGGCCGCGTACTTTTCGCCGTGCAGGCGCACCAGACGGCAGGCATCCGTGGGCGCAATGGTAGACTCCCAGGAGGCGGAGAGCACCTTCCGGCAGGCATCCGGCCGCGCGCGCACGTTGGCCTCGGCGATCTGCTCCCGGATGGAACCACACATGCCCACGTGGCGCGCCTTGCCTACCATCGACGGCTCGCGCTCCAAAGCCTCGGCGATGTTGTCCAGCGGGCCAATGGTGATGAGGGTCACGGGCAGCGGGGAGTTCATGATCGTGTCCACGATGGCGCCTACGCCATCCTCGAGCACGCGGCCGGGGTAGCGCGCCAGGTCATAGTCTCCTAACCACTCCGCCTGGCGGAGACGACGCATCGGGCTGCGAGGGCCGATGCCCACCGGGACGTCGGTGCGGCCGGCTATCTCGAGCATCTTGGCCAGCAGTCTGGCGCGGTACAGGGTATCGCCGTGGTCGGCGACGACGAGCTTGACGTCGACCTCCGGCGAGTTGAGCAGCATGACCAGTGCCCACATGTCATCGATATCGCCGCCGATGTCCGTATCCAGGATGACGGGCAGCGGCGCTCTCTGCAAGGCAGTCATCTCAGCGCACCCCGTCAGATAGTCTGCAGGCCGCTTACGCGACCGGTTGGACACGACCTTGCCGGACCGGGACTGTTGCCGGGCCGCAGGCCGCCATCACGCGGCCTGCGGCCCAGCGTCGGGCCCTAGTACACGACGTGCTTCTCCGGCTGGTCCCAGAACCAGGTGGCATTGTCAAAGATGTGTTCGTACATGGTCGGGGCGACCTCCCAGTAGCTCTCGTGGAGGCCCTTGAAGCCGTTCTTGACGATCACCGGCTGCGGGAGGTTGCCGTAAAAGCCGGGCATGGGGAGTTCCTCGGCCCAGACGTCGGCGATCTTGAACCAGGCGGCCCTTTGCGCCTCATCGCCCACGGCCTGCCACAGCTCGTCATTGGCGGCCCACAGCTTGCGGCAGTAGTGGTCCTGCGGAGGCTCAACGGCGATGGGATCGTTCGGGTCGATGTACCACGCCTGGTAGGTGGCCCAGATCGGCGACTCTTCCACCCCGTGGTTGCGCACATAGTCCACCGTATCGGCGATGGGGATCAGGGTGCGCCCCACAGTCTTGGTAAGGACCTCGGCCTCGTTCGCCTGACAGAGCTGCTGGAGCAAGGCCCGGTCCATACCACGATAGTTCATCTCCATCCCAAGCGCTTTGAAATAGTCAACCAGCATCAGGTCAAAGTTGGTCATGTTCTCATTGGTGCCAATCGACGTGAAGCGGATGCGCTCCCCGCTGCCATCTTTGAACACCCGGTACCCGTCTGCATCTCGCTGGGCGTAGCCAAGGTCGTCGAGCATCTGGTTAGCGCGGTCCGGATCGTACTCGATGTAAGCCTTGGCCAGCTTCTCATAGTAGTAGGGGGAATCGGCCGGGGGGCAGTACTGCATATTGGTGCCAAAGCCGTCCAAGAGCATCTCTCGCATCTCGTCGCGGTTGACGCCCAGAGAGATGGCCATCCGGAACTCGCGCGGGGTGAACAGCTCGGCCAGGCGCGGATCCTTCGTGGTGCTGTTAAAGATGATGCCTGTGACCGAGGTTCTCAGCCATAGCTGAGCGGTATAGTCCCCCGCCGCCTCGTTCTCCTTGAACACCGTGTAGCTATCGTACCCGAGGTGCCGCGCTTGGCAGTCGGTCTCACCGTTGATCGCCCGCATCACGGCCACATCCGTCTGCGTGAAATCACGGTACTGCAGATAGTCGATGTAGGGCAGCTGGTTGCCCGCCGTGTCCACCTCCCAGAAGTAGGCATTGCGAACCAAGGAGAGCACCTCGCTGCTCCAGACAGCCTGGTTCACCCAGGGCTCGAAAGTGGGGCGCTCCGGGGTCTTGTTGGGGTTGTTCTTGTCCGTGAGCATGACGGTCCACGTGTCCCAAGACGGGTTGCTGGCGACGAGCGCATCGATCTCGGCCTTGTTGCCATAGGTGGGATGGAAGGGCTTCAAGAAGTGCGCGGGAGCACACGGGGTGTTCATCTGGGCAATCCAAGGGGTCCATGCCCACAGCCCGTTGGGGAGCGGGAAGGTGTAGGAGATGGTATAGTCGTCCGGCGCGGAGAACTCTACCGGGGTAACCACGCCGTCTACCACGGAGGCGATCCAGTTGGGGTGCACAGTGGTGTATTCCCGGTTGAGCGTCAGATCCTCGTACCAGAAGCGATAGTCTTCCGAGGTCATCGGCGCGCCGTCGGACCACTTGACTCCTGAGCGCAGATGGAACGTCCAGGTCCTGCCGTCCTCGCTGTTCTCATACGACTCTGCCAGGTAGGTCTTGACGGTCAGATTCTGGTCCACATCGGTGAGCCCGCGAGAAACGACCACGGTGCGCCCCGTGACGTCGGCCTCACCTTTCTTCTGCATGCGCCAGGTGCCCCCATAGTTCCCGATGCCGTCAACGCCCTCGATGACGAACGGATTTACCGGGAGGCGATCGTCGACGGGGGGCAGCTCACCTTTGGCCACCAGAGCCGCCAGCATGGGCGCCTCGTTGTACTTGCTGGGGGCCACCGGCGGCGCTGGTTGGGGTACCGTCGTCGGCTGTGTGATCAGCGCCGCGGGAGTCTGGGTCGCAGGGAGCTGGCACGCCGCGGCGAGCGTGGCCGCGCCTGTCACGGCCGACATGCGCAGGAAAACCCGTCGGGAGATGGCTTGCATGGTTCTTACCTCCACTCAAACAGTACCCGGCCTAACGGACGTAACCGCGTCTCCAAACAGCAGTCGCCTAGCGGTAGGCATGGTGCCAGGATTGCCTACAAACCTCCTTTCGCACCGCCCGCGGAGGGAGCGCGCCGCTCCCATGCGCGGGCGTATGTCCGGCAGGGCGGAGGGGTCACGGCCTGCGGCACGCCATGACGCCCGACAGGGCGACCATCTTTTCTGGCGTCTGCGGATGGATGGTGTGGGGGGGCGATAGGAGCCTGAGTGGGGCGGAGAGTTCGTGGGCGCGGCCCGGGCCGCGGGTGGTCGCTCGGGGACACGCCTCATTGCGTCGGGCTGCGGATGCCGGGCCCGGCGCAAGTGAGTACGTCGTCAGAACGCGTCGCAGCGGCTGGACGTGATCACTCCTGTGCCAGCCTTTGTGCCAATAGATCCTCAAAGGCGTCAAGGTCTCGCCACTCCAGCGCACAATGGATGCGCTTGGCGGTGGGCTCAACGATCGTGTACCCCGCATCGGTGACGTGTATGCCCAGCGTCTTCATCACCAGGAAATCCTGAGAGAAGGCCGCGTAGATAGCCGCCGTGTCGCACAGGCCCGCGCTGGCCGTATCGGGGTCGCAGGTGAGCCCCCTGGGGGGGCAGAAATGGGGCACCCAGAGGCGGTAGTTCTCGATGACAGCGCGGGTGAGGGGATTCTGGCAGTCTCTCACGGCCCGGTACCTCTCGCCATCCAGACGAATCAGACCGCACGTGTCCAGAGGCGTGATGGTTACGTCCCAGGCCGCCCTGAAGACCCTCTGGCACGCCGTGGTGTGGTTGCGGACGTTGGGTTCACGGGCGCGGACGGCGCCCGGCCGTCCGCGGCCATAGACAGAGCCGTGCATGCCGACGAAGCGCGCCCTGTCCACAATGCGGGGCTCCCGCTCGAGTGCTTCGCCGATGTTGGGCAGCGGCCCGATACATATCAGCGTGACGGGATCCACGGAGGCCATGATCGTGTCGATGATGGCCTGCACGCCGTCATAGTAGACGGTGCCGGGATAGTCGCCCAGGCGGTAATCCTGCACCCACTCGGCCTGGTTATCCACACCCTCGAGGTACGGCTCCATGCTTGAGGCAAAGTGGATGCCGACGCCCACCGGGATATCGGTGCGCCCGGCGGCCTCGAGCAGCCTGGCGATGATCTTGGCCCGGTAGGTCGTGTTACGCGTGCTTGCAACGATCAGGCGGACGTCTAGTTCAGGGCACCTCAGCATGAAGGCCAAGGCCCAGGTGTCATCGATATCCGTGCCGATGTCGGTATCCAGGATGACGGGAAGGGGAGTGCTGCCAGCGCTCATCTGCCGATCTCCCTCCGCCAGAAGGCGCATGCGGCCAGGCCGCTCGATACCCCGCAGCCCCCCAGGGGGCTCGGTGACCCCTCTCGGCGTACGACTGACCCGCGTCGCAGGCCGAGGGGCGCCGCCTCACTGCTCGGGCTCTGCTCCCCCATCGCCAGCGCCCGCCGGCCGCCGGGCCGCGGCCTCGTCGGAAGCGTCGTTCGACAGGGCCATATACTCGATCGTGTGCTGCATATGCTGCCAGTTGGCCTGCACGGCGGCATCGGCGTCGCGCCGCATGATGGCGCGTACGATGGGCCCGTGCCGTTCCGCCGTGCCGATGGCGTACTCCCACGAGTGGCGCGAGATCGTGGTGACGCCCAGCATAAAGGCGCCGTACATGGAGAAGGACATCGAGCACAGGAGCGACGACCCGGTGGCGTTCCAGATGGTGCTGTGAAAGTCCATATCGGCCCGGGCGAGCGAGGCCACGTCGCGCTCCTGAACGTGCCTGCCCATGAGTTGCACGAGGGCCTCCATCTGCGCGACGTCGTCGGCCGACAGGTGGGGCATGGCGCGGCGGATGACGACCTCGTCGTAGGCGGCGCGGATGCGCAGAAGGTCCTCCATATCCTGGCGGAGGAGAGTGCGGACGCAGGTGCCGCGGCGGGGCACCCGTTCGACGATCCAGTTCTCCTCAAGCCGGCGGAAGGCCTCGCGGATGGGGGCCTGGCTGGTGTCGAACTGCTTGGCGAGATCGGCCTCTGGCAGCCTCTGCCCGGGCTGGTAGACGCCCTCGTAGATCAGGCGCTGGAGGACATCGTAGACAGAGTCGGACAGGAGGTTATGTTTGATGCGCATCGCCTCGTCCGATCGATTAATGATCATCGTTTATCGATACTACCATACTAGTAGCACGGATACGTGGTGCTGTCAAGACCCCGGGCTACGAGGTACGCCGGCTCCGTCACGACCCCCGGGGTCTGCCGCCGCGTCCGCGCGCGGGACCCCGGGGGTCTGTAGGCGGCAGGCCCCGCTGCTGCGAGCGGGACGACAAGGCGCGGGGCTCGCCGCGTCCGCTCGGGCGGGGCTAAAGACCCCGCCCTACCAGTAACGCCGGCTAAAGCCGGCTCACGGAGCGCATACGCGTCTTGAGCCCCCTTCAGGGGGCGTGTATAGTAGCCAGGGGTCTTTAGCCCCTGGCGTCCGGCCGGCGGCGAGGCTCTGTACCTGCGCGGTTCCTGCCGCGCCGGAGCGGCGCTGGGGCGCCGCACTCCACATCGGCCCGCGCGCGCCCCGTTCTCATCGCTGCTGGTGTGTGGCCCGGCGCACGTGACGACTCCACATCGGCCGTTCGGCGGGCCTTTCGCGGCCGCCCCTCACTCCGCCGCGGTTCCCCCTCAGCCCGGCGCGGAGGCCGCGAAGCCCGCCGCCGCGGACGCCGCGAACTCTCTCTGCACCTGCAGGTACTCGCGGTACTGCGCCAGGGAGACGCCCGGCGGCGTCTGATGGTCCACCCCCGGGAGGTAGCCGCCCGTCCGCACCACGGGGCGCAGCCGCTCGAACTCCCCGCGCAGCGCCTCGGCGCCGCGATCCATCACCATCTTGTCATAATGCCCGATCATCAGGAGATCGGGATGCGCGGCGCGCAGGCGCGCGGCGTCCACCCCGGCCTGCCGCTCGAGCGGCAGCACCCCCTCCACCCCCACCCCTTGCAGCCAGCCGATCATCTCGCTCGGGTCGCCGTCGGTATCGACGATGATGCGGGTGCCCAACTCCTGCAGGGCCGGCACCACCCGGCGGTAGTGCGGGGCGATAAACTCGTCGAACAGGGCGCGTGACAGCATCGGCCCCTTGTTGTACGACATGTCCTCCGCAAAGGTCATAAAGGCCGGCCGGCACACCCGCGCCACCTGCTCGATCAGCACCAGGTAGTAATCGGCCAGCTCGCGGTTCATGCGCTCGAGCAGGGCCGGCTGGTCGTAAAAGGCCAGCAGGTGCCGCTGGATGCCGAACAGCGTCCGCGGGTACCAGAAAAAGCCGTCCAGCGTGATCCAGACGACCGCCTCACCGCGGGCCTGCCGGGCGCCCCAGGCGGCCAGGTCGGCCAGGGCGCGCTCCTGCGGGGGGAAGAGGGCCGGCCGCAGCGCCTCATAGTCGGCCTCGGAGGCCACCGGCCCCTGGCCGTGGGGGAGGGAGGGGAAGGCCTCCCCGCGCGGGACGAGGCGCCGCTGGTAGTAAGGGTCCAGCCCCAAGTAGGCGACGATGTCGTAGCGGTCGGTGAGGCGCCGGGGCAGGCCCTCGGCGTGCCAGCGGGCGATGGTCTGGTCCCACCAGGAGGCCCACTCGATGCAGGGCAGGCGGTCGACCGGGCGGAACGACATCAGGGCCTGGAAGCGTTCGAGGTGGTTCATAGAGACTCCGTTCAGGTTAGGTGGCCGGAGGAGGAAGAGACATCCACCACCGAGACACGGAGAGCACGGAGAAGAGAAGAAGGACAAGGAAGAGACATCCAACACGGAGACACGGAGAACACGGAGAAGAGAAGAAAAGGGAAGACAGGATTTACAGGATTGACAGGATTTTCCGGATGCACTCTTGCGGAGGCACCTGCCCACGCCCCGCCAGTCCTATAATCCTGGAAATCCTGTTAATCCTGTCTCTCTTCTCCCCTCCTCTCTTCTCGGTGCTCTCCGTTTCTCCGTGGTAGATACTTCTTCCTTTCTTATCTTCTCAGTGCTCTCCGTGTCTCAGTGGTGGATATTTCTTCTCCCCTATCGCCTTTAGGCGTCGCGCTTGAGGGCCAGGCCGAGGTGGACGATGTACCGCTCCAGCGGTAGCTCCCCGGGGAAGGGCAGCGGCGAGGTCGGCCGGGCCACCGGCCGGCCGCTGCGCGCCGCCAGATGCTCGAGCGCCTCGGGCGAGGCCAAGGCCTGGCCGGAGGCGACCAGCGGCGCGTCGGGCGAGAGGGGCGCCTGCGGATGCGCCCGGCAGTACTCCTCGGCCAGCCGCTCGGCGGCGGCCAGCAGCGCATCCAGCCTGGCCCGCCACTCGGTCGTCGCCCCGTCCCCCTCGGGCGCCGCGCCCCCCGGGTAGCCCACCGCGAGGGCCACCGTGTCGAGCGCCACCGGCATCTGCTGCACCACCAGGGCGATGTCGACATAATCGCGCCCCAGGTGCGCCACGATCCCCTGCGCCGGCCGGGCCACCCGCACCACGGCCAGCGCCTTGAGGTCCATCACCGCCGGGCGCAGCCGCGCCAGGCGCAGCGCCTCGAGGTAGCCGTCGATCAGCGCCCGCGGCACGGCCAGCGCGTAGACGCGCAGCGTCGGGCGGCCGGCCGCCTCCCGCCGGCGCTCGGCGGCGGGCTGGCCGTTCACCACCTGCCAGGAAAGATAGTGCTCCTCGAGCGGTACCGGCAGCAGGCGCGCGGCCGCCTCACGCACGGCCTCGTCCAGCGCGGCGGCCGGCTGGAGCGGCAGCGTCAGCCCCAGCGGGGCGGCCGCCGCGCCCCCCACGCCCACCACCAGGCGGCCGCGCTCGAGCCGGCGCTTGCGGAAGAGGCAGTCCAGCGCCTCGGCCACGGCCGGCGCGTCGCGCACGGCGCCGGCCTCCACCGCCTCGGCCGGCAGGGCCATGCTGCCCCAGCCGGCCACCCGCCCCTGCCGCACGGTCAGGTAGCGCGCCTCACCCGTCTCCAGGGTCAGGGTGGTGATGGTGCCGCGGCGCGGCGCGCGCTCAGCGTCTGCCATGGCCCTACGGGATCCGCAGCGTGTCGCCGGCGTAGATCGCCGAGGACGACAGCCCATTGGCCGACATCAGCGCCCCCACGGTGACGCCGTACTGCCGGGCGATCCCGAAGAGGGTATCCCCGGGGACGACGAGGTGCGTCCGCGAATGCGACCCCGGCGCCAGCGGCGGCCAGCCGCTCCAGCCGGCCGGCGGGATGATCAGCGGCTGGTGCACATAGATGGCATAGTCCGTCAGGTTGTTGGCCATCATCAGGAGCGCCACGGTGGTGTGGTAGCGCTGGGCGATGGTGTAGAGCGTCTCCCCGGGCATGACGATGTGCGCCGTCAGCCCGCCGGCGGGCGCCACGGGGATGAACAGCGCCCGGTAGGCATAGATGGTGTGCGACGTCAGCCCGTTGGCCGACATGATGGCCCACACCGTGGTGTTGTAGGCCTGGGCGATGGAGGAGAGGGTCTCGCCGGGCTGGACAATGTGCACCAGCGGCGAACCCGCCGCCGCGCCGCCCCCGGCGGGGATGGTGATGGTCTGCCCGGCGCGCAGGTAGGTGCTGGTCATGCCGTTGGCGGTCATGATGGCCTGGACGGTGGTGCCGAAGCGACGCGCCAGGCCGTAGAGGGTATCCCCCGGCTGGACGACGTAGGCCGTTGCCGAGGGGGGCGCCGCGGAGGCCGTAGGCGTGGGCGTGAGGGGCTGCCAGGGCGGCGTGGCCGTGGGGCCGGCGCCGGTGGTGGTGGGCGTCGGGGTGGGGCAGTAGCGGCCCAGGAGCTCCAGCCCCATCTTGGCCTCCTCACCGGCGGGGCGCACCAGCAGGGCCTGCCCGAAGGCCCACTGCGCCTCCGTGCAGCGCGCCGAGGTCATCAGGGCGTAGCCATAGTTCACGTAGGCAAAGTAGCGCCGCTCCTGGATGTTGCCATAGTTGGGGTCGATAGCGACGATGCGGTCGATGAGGTGCAGCACCTCCGGCCAGTTCTGGGCGTTCCAGGCCGCCTCCATCAGGCGCGTCAGCTCGTCGAGGGAGGGGCTCCAGCCCGTGGGCGTGGCGGTGTTGGTGGCCGAGGCGGCCGAGAAGAGCCCCTGGCCGCCGGGCGGCAGCGTGGAGCCGGGCACCAGCGGCGTGCTGCGGGCGGTGGGCGCCAGGGTCGGCAAACTGGCCTGGGCGCGCAGGGCCGGGCGGGCCAGGGGGCCCCACACGGCGGCGGCCAAAGCGGCCAGGCCCAGGGCCAGGGCCAGCAGGCCGAGCGGGCGGAGCGGCCGGCGCCGGCGGGGCGACAGGGCTCTGAGGGGGGTGATCCGATGATCCATGGCGCTTACTCCTGGCCCGTCGGCGGGCGGTACTGGCGAGCGGACTGCGCGGGCGCGACGCGATCGGGGCGCGCGGCGGCCTGGGGCCGGTCGGCGTCGGCGGCCCAGCCGGAGGTGATGACCGTCAGCGTGGCCCGCAGGGAATAGGTATCGGCCGCCTCCGCGGCCGCTGCCGCTTCGGCGGCCGTGATGGCCACCTCCTCGAGGCGGAAGGCGGCGCCCTCCTCCTGGGCGGCGGCCAGTAGCGTCAGCAACCCCTCCAGGCCCCCCCGCGCGGAGAGGAGGTAACGCTGCTCCTCCCAGGGGGCCGCGGTGCCGTCCGGCCCGACCGCCCTGGCCGACCCGCCCGCGCCGACGGGCGTCACGGTCAGGTCCAGGCCCTCGGCGAGGGCCAGGGCGCGCAGGTCGGCCAGGGCCGCGTCGACGTCCGCCGGCAGGGCCAGCCCCGCCGCGCAGGAGGCCGCCTCCCCCTGGGCCGCGGCCAGCTGTTCGCGGGCCTGGACGGCGTAGGGGCGCTCGGCCGCGGCGGCGGCGGCCTGGTAACGGGCGCGCAGGTCCCGCTCGGCGCCCAGGGCGCGGCCCAGGCGCAAACCCAGGACGATGATGGCGGCCAGCGCGCCGACCAGGAAGAGGCCGGCGGCCAGCTGGGCCAGGGGACGGTCGCGTAGGGCGCTCATGGGGCGGCCTCCGTCAGGATCAGGCGCAGGCGGAAGAAGAGGGGCAGGCCCTCGGCGCCCGCGGAGGGTGCGGGCGTGCGCCAGGTGCCCTCCGGCAGGGGGGCGGCCAGGCCCGCCACTTTGGGCGCGCGCGCCTGGCGAGGGGCCGCCGCGCCGCCCGGCGCCGCGCCGCGGGCCACCGGCGTGCTGGCCGGGCCGATCTCTTCGGCCAGGATGTAGTAGACCTGCCCGGCCCCAAAGGCGCCCTTGTTGTAGACCGTCACGGTGGCCCGCCCATCGGCGGAGGCGTCAAACTCCACCCGCGAGTTCAGCCGGCCGCTGCCGGGCGCCGCATCGTCAGACTGGCACCCCCCCGGCGTGCAGCCGCGCACCGGCCCGCCCACCAAGAGCACCGTATCCACCCCGCCGCCCAGCGCCGGGCAGCCGGCCGCGCCCCCCGGCGGCGGCGCCGGCGTCCCCGGCGGCATGCTGACCTGCCCACAGGTGCTCACCGCGTAGCGGCGCCCCGCCTTGACCTGCAGGACCGCCAAGTCAATATCCCCATCGGGGAAGAAGGTGCGCCGCTGCGCCTCCCCCAGGGGCAGGGTCGGCGGGGAGGCCACGTCCGGCTCAAAGGCGTCGGCGCCGGTGGCGCCCAGGTCGTCGACGTGCAGGGTATACACGGCCAGCGGGTCGTAAGGGCCGTCGTTGTAGACGGTCACCTGGGCGACGGCCTCGCGCGCCCCGTCGTTCTGCACCTCCGCGTACGAGCAGACGTCCCCCGGGCGGCGGTCATCGTTGGAGGCCTCGGCCCCGTCCAGCCGCACGGTGAGGACCGTGTCCACCGGCCGCTCGGAGCAGACGGTGTGCACGGCGTAGCGGTGCCCCGGCTTGGCCACGAACGACACCCGGTCGACGTCGCCCGGCGGGTAAAAGGTGCGCACCTGGGCCGACCCCGGCACCATGGCCGCCGGCGCGGCGTCGTCCGGCTCGTAGGCGTCCCCGGCGCCGGCATCGCTCACCAAGAGCGTGTAGGCGGCGGCGGGGCCGTCGGTGCCCTTGTTCCACACGGTGATGTACACCGGCGCCTCGGAGGCGGTGGCGTTGTGCACCGTCAGGGCCGAGGAGAGGTTCTGGGGGCTGCGATCGTCGTTGGTCAGCCGGGTGGTGCCGATCTGCGCCTCGAGGACCGTGTCGACCCCGATGGCCAGGGCGGTGGTCTCGATGCGGTAGGCATAGCCGGGCTTGGCGGTGAACACGGCCCGGTCCCGGTCACCGGCGGGGCAGAAGGTGTGCAGGCGCGACTCCCCCACGGCCATGAGCCGCGGGATGATGTCGTCCGGCTCGTAGGCGTCCTGGCAGACGGGCGTAGGCGGCGGCACGGCCGTCGGCGTGGCCGGCGCGGGGCTCGGCGTCGCCGTCGCCGTCGCCGGCGCCGGGCTCGCCGTCGCCGGCGCGGGCGCCTCCCAGGCCGTCAGCGTGTAGGAGCGCTCGGGGCCGAACTGGTCCAGGTTGGTGACGGTGATGCCGGCCACCCCGTCGGCCTGGGCCACAAAGACCACCCGCGAGGCGCGCTCGCCAAAGGCGACGTCGTCGTTCTGGTAAAGCGCCCCGTGCACCAGGACCGACAGGGCCGTGTCGACCCCGACGGCCAGGTTGCGGGTCTCCACGGTGTAGAGGCGCCCCGCCTTGACGGGTAGCTCGGCGCGGTCCACGTCGCCACGCGGGTAAAAGGTGCGCTGCTGGACCTCCCAGGGCGAGATGGGCCGCGGGCGGTAATCGTCGGGCTCGTAGGCGTCGGCGCGCACCTCGCGGGCGCTCAGGCGGTAGCCGGCGGCGGGGCCCGCCAGGCCCTTGTTGGTGACCGTGACGGAGGCCACGCCATCGGCGCGGGCCAGGAACTCCACCGCGGAGTGGCGCACGCCGGGGGCGGCGTCGTCGTTCTCATGGGTGGCACCGTCGACGAGGACGGCCAGGACCGTATCGACGCCCAGGGCCAGGTCGCCCGTCTCGACGTGGTAGACATAACCGGCCCTGACGGGCAGCGTCGCGCGGTCGACGTCGCCGGCCCCGCCAAAGGCGCGCTGCTGGGGCTGGCCGGGGGCCAGCGGCGGCGGCGCGTCAGCGTCCGGCTCGTAGACGTCGACGATGGGGGTGGCGGTACGCGTCGGCGTACGCGTCGGCGTCCGGGTCGGCGTCGGCGAGGGACTTGGCGTCGCGGCGCGAGTGGCCGTCGCGGCGCGAGTGGCCGTCGCGGCGCGCGTGGCCGTCCCGGCGCGAGTGGCCGTCGCGGCGCGCGTGGCCGTCGCCGAGGCGGCGGCCAAAGTGGACGAGGGCACCGGGCTGGGGCCTACCCCCGGCAGGACGGTCGCCAGGGCGGTGGGCTCTGCGACGATGACGCTGCGCACGGCGCCCGAGGCGGCCAGCGCCTGGGCGTAGGAGGTGACGTCCTCGCCGGCGGCGGCATAGCCCTCCACGACGACCTCGCCGCCCGACTGCTCGAGGCGGGTGATGGTGAGGCGGGCGGGGTCGCGGGGGACCAGGGCGGTGGCCACGGCGGGCCAGTCGGCGCGCTCGGCCAGGGCGGTGGGGCGCACGGCGCAGAGGGCCGTGGCGGCCTCGAGGGCCTCGCCGAGGGCGGCGGCCAGGGCGGCATCCTCGGCGGAGGCGGGGTGCGGCGTGGGCCGGGCGGCCTCCAGGCGGGCCAGGTCGGTGGCCAGGGGGGCGGCGCGCCGTTCGACGCCGCGGGCGCCCAGGAAGAGGCCCACGGGCGTGGCCAGCAGGAGGGCAGCGGCCAGCAGCAACCACAAGAGGCCCGGCGGCGTGCCGCGCGGGCGGTATTCCGGCGGGAGGATATTGAGGTCGATGGGGGCGTTGCCCGTTGGCCCGGCGGGAACGGTGGCAGGCATGTTCTCCTCGCGGCCGCGGCACGGTATTCCGTGTCGATTGTAGCATACCTGGGGAGGCCTGTCACCCGGCAGGGGCCGGCGGAGGTTCCACCACCGAGGCACGGAGCGCACGGAGAAGAGAGGGCGGGCCGGGGGGGCGGCGGAGGGCCGATGTGGAGTCGTCATGTGCGCCAGGCGCACACCGGCAGGCATGAAAACGGGGCGCGCGGCGGACCGACATGGAGTGCGGCGCCCCAGCGCCGCTCTTGCGCGGCAACGGCCGCGAAGGCACCAAGGCTCGCCGCCGGCCGGACGCCAGGGGCTAAAGACCCCTGGCTACGAGAAACGCCCCCTAAAGGGGGCTCAAGAAGCGTATGTGCTCCGGAGCCGGCTTTAGCCGGCGTTACCGGTAGGGCGGGGTCTTTAGCCCCGCCCGGCCGGCGGCGAGCCGCGCGCCTTGTCGTCCCGAGCGGAGTCCGCGCAGCGAGGGACCTCGTCTTCGCCTTGCTGTGCGCAAAGCTAGGCCAAGACGAGATTCCGGCCGGCGGACCGGCGGCTCCGCAGACTCCGCTCGGAATGACAACGCTAGGGGCGCCTTCCTGCGCCAGGCCCGCCGGGCCGCGCGTCGCGCCCTTCGTTCGCAGCAGCGAGGCCCGCCGCCTACAGACCCCCGGGGTCCCGCGCGAAGCCGGCGCGGCAGACCGCGAAGGCGCCGCGGCGGACCGCGAAGACGCTCGGAAGACCCCGGGGGTCGTGACGGAGTCGCCGGCCAGCACGCTCCGGAGCCGGCTTTGGCCGGCTTCAGCCGGCTTTAGCCGGCGTTACTGGTAGGGCGGGGTCTTGCCTGCCCCCCGAATGGGGGGAGCCCCGGCCGGGCGGCCGCGGCGGGCTTGTCTTCAGAGAAGTGCGGCGCCCCGTCCCTCGGGGGACCTCGCGGCAGGGCCCCGCGCCCCCAATCCTGTCAATCCTGTCAATCCCGTCTCTCCCCTCCCCCCTCCCCTCCCCTGCCCCCTCCCCTCCGCCCGCTGCCGCTTGACAGGCCGCCCGCCACGGGGTATAGTCATCCCGTAGTATCCTGGAGCAGAGGAGCATTGATTTGCTTTCCGCCGAACCCGACAGTCCTGGGAGCCAACGTCGCTCATCCCAGCACGGGGAGCATGAACCGGAGGCACGCCCTCCCTAGCGAATAGCCTCGCCCTGACACCCGTGGGGTGGTTATGCCGACCATCCCTCACGAAGGCCGTGGCTCTTCGCCGCGGCTTTGCTGTGCCCGCCCGCCTCCTGCCACCCCCCGTCCTTGAGATGTGCCACGCCTCCTCGGCAGGAGGTGCACCGTGACCACTTTCCTCAGTGACGTTCTCGACAAGACCGTGTTCGACGCCCAGGGCCAGCGCCTGGGCCGCTGTGTGGACCTCCTCGTCGCCGAGGTGGAAGCCGGCTTCCCCCCGCTGCGCGCCATCGCCATGCAACGCGACGGCGAACAGATCCTCGTTCCCGCCGACGAAGTGGCCTGGCTGAGCCCTTCCGTCCTGCTGAACTCCCCCTCGCCGGCCCCCTATACGCCGTCCGGCGATGAGCTCTGGCTGCGCCGCCAGGTGCTCGACCGCCAGATCGTCGACGTCGAGGGGCGCCGCATCGTCCGCGTGAACGACCTGCAGCTGGCCCGCCGCGGGCGCGATTCGCGCTACCGGCTGGTGGGCGTCAACGTCGGCACCTTTGGCCTGGCCCGCCGCCTCGGCGTCGGCGGCACGGTGGAGAAGGTCTACGGCCTCTTTCGCCGGGAGGTGCCCGACCGCGTCATCTCCTGGACGGAGGTGGCGCCCGTCCAGGTCGATGCGCCCATCCGCCTGCGCGTGGCCCACGACCGCGTCGCTGAGCTGCACCCCGTCGACCTGGCCAATATCGTCTCGGACCTGGACCTGCCCTCCGGCCAGGCCCTGCTCGAGACGCTCGACGACGACCTGATGGCCGACACCATGTCGGAGATTGACCCCAACCTGCAGGCCGCCATGTTGACGGCCCTGCCCCCCGAGCGCGCCGCCGACGTCCTCGAAGAGATGGACCCCGACGACGCCGCCGACCTGCTGGCCGTCCTGGAAGAAGACGACCGCGCTGCCCTCCTGGACCTCATGGAGGAGGAGGACGCTGGCGACGTCGGCCGCCTGTTGGCCTACCCGGTCGATTCGGCCGGCGGCATCATGACCACCGAGTACGCCACCATCCCGCCGGCGCTGCGTGCCGGCGAGGCGCTCGAGTACCTGCGCAACTCGCCCGAGGCCCAGGATGACGAGGTGCTCTACCACGTCCACGTGGTGGACGAGGCCGGCCTCCTGCAGGGCGTGGTGACGCTGCGCGACCTGGTCATGGCCAGCCCTGACACGCTGATCCCCTCGATCATGGATGCGGACCCGATCACGGTGGACCCGCAGGCCACCCAGGAAGAGGTGGCCCGGCTGGTGGCCAAGTACAACCTGCTGGAGGTGCCCGTCGTCGACGCGGCCGGCCTCCTGCACGGCATCGTGACGGTGGACGACGCCATCGACAGCATCCTGCCGACGGCCTGGAAGAAGCGCCTGCCGCGCCTCTACCGGGGCTGAAGGCCCGGGCCGGCCCTAGCGCTGGCCTCGGGAGCCCCTGGCGCCCGCGCACTCGGCGGCGCGCAGCCGACACCTGTTTCCGCTATACCTGTGACCAAGAGAGGAGCCGACTATGACCAACGAGCGCCGGCGACCACGCTTCAGCCTCCGGCGTATTCTGCTGGTACTGTCGTTCCTGGGCCCGGGCCTCATCACCGCCTCGGCCGATAACGACGCCTCCGGCATCGCCACCTATTCGATGGCCGGCTCGATCTACGGCCTCGACTTTCTTTGGATCATCCTCTGGGTGACCGTGGGGGAGCTCGTGCTCCAGGAGGTGGCCGCCCGCATGGGCGCCACCACCGGCAAAGGGCTCACCGACCTGATCCGTGAGCGGTTCGGGGTGCGGCTGACCTTCCTGGTGATGAGCGGCCTGATCCTGGCCAACCTGGGCACCACGGTCTCACAGTTTGCCGGCGTGGCGGCCGGCGCCGAGCTGTTCGGCGTCTCACGCTATATTGCCGTGCCGATCGCTGCCGCCGGCATCTGGTGGCTGGTGACGCACGGCACCTACAACCGCGTGGAGAAGGTTTTGCTGGGCCTGTCGCTCTACGCCGTGGCCTACATCGTGTCCACCTTCCTGGTGGGGCCTGACTGGGGCGAGGTGCTGCGGCACACGGTGGTGCCCACCTTCAAGATGGAGCGCACCTACATCCTGGCCGTGCTGGCCACCATCGGCACCACCGTGACCCCCTGGGCCGCGGTGTACATGCAGGCTTCCATCGTCGACAAGGGCGTCACCATGCGCAACTATGGGCCGACGCGCGCCGACGTCATCTTTGGCACGGCCATGGGCAACGTCGTCTCGGCGTTCGTCATCATCGCCGTGGCGGCCACGCTGTTCGTGCAGGGGATCCGGGTGGAGACGGCCGAGCAGGCCGCCCTGGCCCTGACGCCGGTGGCCGGCAGGTGGGCCACCTCGCTGTTCGGCGTGGGGCTGGTGGGGGCCTCGCTGTTGGCCGCCTCGGTGCTGCCGCTGGCCACCACCTACGCCGTCTGCGAGGCCTTTGGCTTTGAGCGCGGCATCGACCACGCCCCCCATGAGGCGCCCGTCTTTTTCGGCCTCTACACGGCCCAGGTGGTGTTGGGGGCGCTGGTGGTGCTGATCCCCGGGCTCAACCTGTTCTTCATGATGTGGATCTCTCAGGTGGCCAACGCGGTGCTCTTGCCGCTGGTGATGGTGCTGATGATCAAGCTGGCCAACGACTCGGGCCTGATGGGCCGCTGGACCAACTCCCGCTGGAAGAACGTCGTGATGGGCATCATGACGGTGCTCGTCATCGGGGCCACCGTGGCGCTGGCCATGGGCGGCTAGACGCAGGTACAATCCGTCGCTAAGGGCCGCGAGCAGGGAGGGGCCGATGGTCCACGGCAGGCAACCCAGGCACGGAGGCCGGCGAGCGCTCGACTGAGGGCGGGACGGCTTCCGTGCCTGTGCGTTCGTTAGGGTCCTGTGCCCTTTTTTCTCCTCGGTGCCCTCCGTGGCTCCGTGGTCTCTATTCGCCTCGGCACCCGAAAGGTGAACGATGGCCCTGGCACGACGCTGCCGCCGTCTGCTGCGCGGCCTCATACCCCCCATGACCCGTCGTCGGCAGATCGTCACCGGCGCGCTGCTGATGGCGCTGGGCCTGGTGCTGGCCGTGGTGGTGCCCTCACCGTACGTCGACCTGGCCCGCGTCGTCCTCACCGAGCTGGATGAGCTGGACCTGGCCCCTTATGGGAGCGTGCTCGTCCTGGCGCCCCACGCCGACGACGAGACCCTCGGCGCGGGCGGGCTGCTGATGGCCGCCCAGCGCGCCGGCCTGCAGGCCCACGTGGTGGTGGCCACCAACGGGGACGGCTACCTCACGGCCACGATGCGGGACTTTCAGCGCCTCTTCCCGACGGCGGCCGACTTTAGGCGGATGGGCAGCATCCGCCAGCAGGAGACGCTGGCTGCCGTGGGCCTCCTCGGCCTGGACGATGCCCAGGTGCTCTTTCTCTCCTACCCGGACCGTGGCCTGCTGCCCATGCTGCGGCAGTATTGGGAGCATGACCGGCCCCTGCGCTCCTCCTACATCGGCGCCTCCTCCAGCCCCTACCCGCTGACCTACAACCCCGCGGCTACCTATTCGGGCGCCGACCTCTTGGCGGACCTGACGGCCATCCTGCGCCAGGAGCGGCCAGACCTGGTGGTCATCCCGCACCCGGTCGACGAGCATCCGGACCATCGTGCCCTGGCCGCCTTTGCCCGGCTGGCCCTGGCCACTCTCCAGGAGGAGGACCCGGCCTACCGGCCGGACGTGCTGGCCTACCCGATCCACTCGGAGCAGTACCCCTTCCCGCCGCGCAAGGGGCTCAACCTCGGGGCGATGCTGCTGCCGCCTCCGGCGCTGGCCCAGGTGTCGGAGGGGTGGGTGCGGCTGTCGTTGAGCGAGGAAGACGCCGTACGCAAGTACTTGGCCATCGGTGCCTACCGCTCGCAATATGCCACGCTCCGGTCGCTCCTGGAGGCCTTTGCCCGCGCCAACGAGGTCTTTGTGCCGGTAGAGACCGCGCGGCCGCTGGTCACGCTGGCAGAGGGGGAGCCGTTCCGCCCCGACACCTGGCTCTCTGCCGAGGGGGAGCCGCTCGAGGCGGTGCTGTACGACCCCCTGGCTGACCAGTCGCTGCGGCGGCGGCTGGCCTCGGCCGATCTGGAGGCGGTATACGCCTCGCGCCAGGAGGGGGACCGGTTGGTGGTGTGCTCGCAGCTACGCGGGCGGCGGGTGCGGACGCTGTCGTACCAGCTGAGCATCGTGGCGGCCGGGGCCGAGGGGGTGGCGCACTACTCGGCCTGGTCCGGGTACAACCAGACGGACCCGGAAGCGTCCCAGTCGGGCCGGGACATGGTGTGTGAGCAGGTGCCCCTGGCGGCCCTGGGGGATCCGCGCCTGATGGCGCTATCGGTAGAGGCGCGCATGCCGGGCGGGGCGCTGCTGGATTCCTCCAGCTGGGTGCTGCTCGAGGCGCGGTGAGGGGCGGGGGCGTCCCGTGCGCCGGCCCGCACACCGGCCGGCAGGAAGGCGGGGCGTGCGGCGGGCCGACATGGAGTGCGGCGCCCCAGCGCCGCTCCGGCGCGGCAGACCGCGAAGCCGCGCGGCGGACCGCGAAGCCGCGCGGCGGACCGCGAAGCCGCGCGGCGGACCTCAGGGCCGGCTCAGAGGCTCGCCGCCGGCCGGACGCCAGGGGCTAAAGACCCCTGGCTACGAGAAACGCCCCCTAAAGGGGGCTCAAGACGCGTATACGCTCCGTGAGCCGGCTTTAGCCGGCGTTCCTTGTAGGGCGGGGTCTTTAGCCCCGCCCGGGCGGCCGCGGCGAGCCCCGCGCCTTGTCGTCCCGAGCGGAGCAGCCGGTCCGCCGGCCGGGACCTCGTCTTTGATTTACTTTGCTTCAGACGCCAGGCTAAGACGAGATTCCTCGCTCCGAAGACTCCGCTCGGAATGACAACGATGGGGTCGCCGCCCTGCGCCAGGCCCTCCGTGGCGCTCGTGCCGGCACGTGCCGGCGCGGCCGCTCGCGGCCCGCGCCGCCCCTCCCCTCACCTCCCTTCCCCCGCCGCGGGGCGGGTGCGGTAATCCCCCACGGCGATCAGGAACACCTGGCTGAACCCGTCGGGCAGGTTGGCGCCCTCCAGCAACCGCGAGAGGAGCCGCGGCTCCAGCCGGCCGCGCGGCTCGTACAGGTTCACGTTGGTCGTCACGATCAGGGGCAACCTGCGCCGCAGCCGGAAATCGACGATCTGATAGAGCTTCTCGGCGCCCCAGGGCGTGTCCTGTTGGGCGCCCAGATCGTCGAGCACCAGGAGCTCCGCGTCACGCACGGCGGCAAAGCGCGCGTCGAACGACTCCCCGCCCCCCTCGGCAATCCCCTGGCGCAGCGACTCCAGCAGGTCGGGCACCGTCGAAACGAGCACCGACGCCCCGCGGCGGTACACGGCCGCCGCCGTGGCGTAGGCCAGGTGCGACTTGCCGCAGCCGTAGGGCCCCGCCAGCACCAGCCAGCCGCGCGGCTCGCGCGCAAAGGCCTCGCAGGCCTCCTTGGCGCGGGCCAGGCCTTCGCGGGCGGCGGCGTCTCCGCGGGCCAGGGTGGGGCGGAAGGTCTCGAACGACCAGCGCGCCATGGTGGCCTCATCGAGGCCGCTGCGGCGCATGATCTCGGCCAGGCGCCGCTTGACGAGCGCCCGCTGCAAGCAGCCGCAGACTCGCCAAGAGCCGTCGGGGTAGGCGGGGGTGGCCCCCTGCCAGACAAAGCCGTTCCCTCCGCACACCGGGCAGGCCGGCTGGCCGGGCTTAGCCATGGGCCTCCTCCCGTCGCTGCAGGCGGGCCTGCAGGCGCCCCGCGCGGGCGAACTCGGCGGCGCTGGCCGGCGGGTCGCTGTGCGGGGCCGCCCGGGCCCTGGGCCGCGGGATGGCGCCGTCGGCGAACCACTCCAAGAGCCAGGCCATGTTGTCCGGGTTGTAGCCGCGCCGGCACCAGTCGGTAAAGTAGGGCCGCAGCCGCTCGGGGGCCGTGCCGGGGCGGATGACGGCGCAGACGGCCTCGTCCAGGACGGGGTGCGGGAGGCGCCCCGTCACCCGCCAGTAGGTCTGCACGGCCGGCGGGCGGCGGGCTGCGGCGAGCGGCAGGGGCGGGCCGGGGGAGGGGCCCTCTCCCTCTCTCTCCTCTTCTGGGATGGTATTCCTGATGGGATTCCTTGTGTCACGCGGGGTAACGGGTGGCGGTGACGCGGCGTCACAGGGGGTGTGGCGGGGGGCGACGGGCTCCCGCCTGGCGCAGGGGGTAACGGATGGTGACGGGGGCGGTGGGGGCGCCGGGTCCGCCGGCGCATCGGGCGGGCTGGCCCCGGCCGCAGCGGTCCGCGCCTCCCACTCCTGGCGGGGGACGGCCCGGTACACCCGCGTGACGCCCTCGGCGGCGGGGTTGTCGCACACGATGAGGCCCAGGCTCAGCAGGCGGCGGGCCTGGCGCATGAAGCGCTGGCGCGTCCAGCCCAGGTCGTCGCCGAGGCGCTGGGCCGAGGCGTAACAGGCGCCGTGGCGCATGCGGGCGTAGCGGGCGATGGCGCCATAGGCCACGGCGGCGGAGGTATCGCCGGTGGCGCGGATGACCCAGGACGGGAGGACAAAGTAGCCGTCGTCGCGGTTGGGGCGCGGAGCCATAGCGGCCTCCCCGTGGATATGCTGGCGCGTCTACAGGGTATCCAGGCTGAGAAGGGCGGTTCGTACGGGTGAGGTGGGTTGCGGCGGGCCGATGTGGAGCCGTCCCGTGCGCCGGCCCGCACAGCGGCAGGCGTGAAGACGGGGCGCACGCGGCGGGCCGACATGGAGTGCGGCGCCCCAGCGCCGCTCCGGCGCGGCAGAGCCCGCGAAGCCGCGCGGCAGACCGCGAAGCCGCGCGGCAGACCGCGAAGACACAAAGCCTTGCCGCCGGCCGGACGCCAGGGGCTAAAGACCCCTGGCTACGAGAAACGCCCCCTAAAGGGGGCTCAAGACGCGTATACGCTCCGGAGCCGGCTTTGGCCGGCTTTGGCCGGCTTTAGCCGGCGTTACCGGTAGGGCGGGGTCTTGCCTGCCCCCCGAACGGGGGGAGCCCCGCCCGAGCGGACGCGGCGAGCCCCGCGCCTTGTCGTCCCGAGCGCAGCAGCCGGTCTGCCGGCCGGGACCTCGTCTTCGCCCTGCTGTGCGCAGAGCTAGGCAAAGACGACATTCCTCGCTGCGCTCGGAATGACAACGCTAGAATCGCCATCCTGCGCCAGGCCCGCCGGACGGCCGCGGCGTGCCCCGCGCCTTGCCGTCCCGAGCGCAGCAGCCGGTCTGCCGGCCGGGACCTCGTCTTCGCCCTGCTGTGCGCAGAGCTAGGCAAAGACGAGATTCCTCGCTGCGCTCGGAATGACAACGCTAGAATCGCCATCCTGCGCCAGGCCCGCCCGAGCGGACGCGGCGAGCCCCGCGCCTTGTCGTCCCGAGCGCAGCAGCCGGTCTGCCGGCCGGGACCTCGTCTTCGCCCTGCTGTGCGCAGAGCTAGGCAAAGACGAGATTCCTCGCTGCGCTCGGAATGACAACGCTAGAATCGCCATCCTGCGCCAGGCCCGCCCGAGCGGACGCGGCGAGCCCCGCGCCTTGTCGTCCCACAGGAGCAGAGACGAACCTTCTCCGCCGCGGTCCGCCGGCCGGGCTGGGCGCCATCCGCTGGCAGCGTAGGCCAACATAACGTGATAGCCTGCGTCCATACCTGATCCATCCGCATGACTCCTGACACTAACCGAACATAACGGGTAGCCCAGACTGTATATTGTGTCAACTGACGCAATCTTTACCACAGTCGGGCTGATTCCCCGCGAATCGTGAGATTTGCGCGCGAAACCTATTGACAGGGGCCGGCCGCGGGCTTACCATAAGGCCGGCGTCCTCTGTTAGCCGGCGACGCGTCTACGGTGTGGGTTGCTAGCGCGGTCCTGCTCGATCGGCGTCTTTCCTTGGCGTACGCTCAGGAGGTGCCTCATGTGGGCCAAACGTCTGTCTCCCGCGATCGTGGCGTTCGTGCTCCTAGTGGCCATGGCCCTCATGCCCATGGCCAGCGCGCTCCTCGCCCAGGCTCCCGAGGGCGAGGTGCCCCTTCCCCAGGCCGAGGCGGAGGGCCCGGCCATCAGCGCTGATGCCGCCTTTGCCGTCGATGCCTCGGAGCTGCCCGACGCGGCCGACCTGGGCAACGGCTTTTACTATCAGGGCATCCTGACCGAGTCGGGCGTGCCCGTCACCGGCAGCCGCGCCATGGAGTTCCGCCTGTGGGATGCGGCCACGGGCGGCGCCTCGGTGGGCGGCACCCTCACCCCGACCGTCTCGGTGAGCCGTGGACAGTTCACCGTGGTGCTGACCTGGCCCAACGCCTTCCAGGGCCGGGCGCGGTGGCTGGGGGTGCGCGCCAAGGATGCCGTCGGCACCTGGCATGACCTGGGACGCCGGCAGATCCTGGCCGTCCCCTACGCCACCAGCCTGATGCCCGGTGCGCGGGTGGACGGCGCCGGCGCCAGCAACACCCTCACCCTGGTTTCCACGGGCAACGCCTACCCGCTGCGGGCCATCGCCTCGGGCGCGGGCTTTGACGGGGTGTGGGGCACCGGCACCAACCAGGGCGTCTATGGGGACACCACCGGTAGCGGTGCGTACGACTCGGGCGTCTTTGGCGGCTCCTGGGCGACCTCGGGGGCGGCCAAGGGCGGCTACTTTTACTCGTACCGGGGCATCGGCGTGTACGGCGTGAGTGACACGGTCGAGGGCGTCTACGGGTACGCCCCCAACCACGACGGCGTCACCGGCCGCTCCTCGGTGGCCGGCCGCTCGGGCGTCTACGGCTATTCGGTCAACGGCTACGGGGTGTCGGCGCGCACCGACGCGGGCCCTGCCGCCGTCAACGCCTTTGCCACGGCCGCCACCGGCGTGCACCATGGCGTGCTGGCCACCACCGCCTCGACCGGCGGCGCCGGCGTGGTGGGCCTCCATCCGGACTACAGCGTGGCCGACAAGACCTCGTACTGGATGCCGGCCGGGCTCTTTGCCGGCCTCAACGGCGTGGTCGGCCTGACCAAGACGAACGGCGGCTACGGCGTGATCGGCTGGAGCAAGGCGGCTTCCGCCGGTGTCGGCGTCTATGCCTATAACCAGTCCGCCGGCGGCGAGGCGCTGTACGCCCACAACGGCAACGCGGACGGCTGGGCCGGCTACATGTACTCCTCTGACGACGGCCTGTACGTCAGCACGCCGGCCGGCCACGTCGGCCTCCAGGTGGTGGGCGGCAGCAAGGCCGCCGTGGTGGCCACCGACCAGGGCGCCCGGGAGCTCTATGCCGAGGAGTCGGCCGAGGTGTGGTTCACCGACTATGGCTTCGGCCAGCTGGTGGACGGCGCGGCGACGGTGCCGATCGACCCGCTCTTCGCCGAGACGGTCAACCTCGAGGAGCCGTATCACGTCTTCCTGCAGGCCAACGGGCCGGCGGCCATCTACCTGGAGACCACGGCCAAGGACCACTTTACCGTGCGCCTCGTCACGGGTGACGCGAACGTGACCTTCTCTTACCGGCTGGTGGCGCTGCGCCTGGGCTTCGAGGGGCAGCGGCTGGAGGCGGCTCCCTGGGCCGATGCCGACCCGAACCTGTTCCCGGCGGCGGCCGGCGCGGGGGCGGGTGCGGCGGCCGTGGGGCCGGAGGTCCAGCAGGGGGTGGCGCCATGAGCGGACGGCGCATCGGGCGGCTGGCGCGCGGCGTGGCGCTGGCGCTGGCGATGTTCCTGCTCCTGAACGGCCTGGTGGTGGCGGCGGCGCCGCTGCTGGAGCTGCCGCGCTGGGTCATCGGCGGGGGTGAGGCGGCCAGGGCCTCGGGCGTGCTGAGGCTGACGGCCACCGCCGGGCAGCCGGCCGCGGGGGTGAGTGCTGCCGGGCCCCTGACGATGTACTGGGGCTACTGGGGCCCGGGCAGCCGGTATCTGCACGTGCCGGTGGTGCTCAAGAAGTAGACGGGGGGCGCTGCTCCCGGGGCGGCGGACCGCGAAGCCGGCGCGGCGGACCGCGAAGCCGGCGCGGCAGACCGCGAAGCCGGCGCGGCAGACCGCGAAGCCGGCGCGGCGAATCCCTAGGACGGCTCAGAGGCTCGCCGCCGGCCGGACGCCAGGGGCTAAAGACCCCTGGCTACAAGAAACGCCCCCTAAAGGGGGCTTAAGACGCGTATACGCTCCGCGAGCCGGCTTTAGCCGGCGTTACTGGTAGGGCGGGGTCTTTAGCCCCGCCCGAGCGGACGCGGCGAGCCCCGCGCCTTGTCGTCCCGAGCGCAGCAGCCGGTCCGCCGGCCGGGACCTCGTCTTCGCCCTGCTATGCGCAGAGCTAGGCAAAGACGAGATTCCTCGCTGCGCTCGGAATGACAACGCTAGAATCGCCATCCTGCGCCAGGCCCGCCGGACGGCCGATGTGGAGTCGTCACGAGCGACGGGCCACGCCGGGAGTTGATCCTGCTGCTCCGCGGGCCGTCTTCAGAGAAGTGCGGCGCCCCATCCCTCGGCGGACCTCGGGACAAGGCGCCGCTCCGGCGCGGCGGACCGCGAAGCCGTGCGGCAGACCGCGAAGCCGCGCGGCGGACCGCGCAGACGCGGGGCGAATCCCTAGGACGGCTCAGAGGCTCTCCGCCGTCCGCACGCCAGGGGCTAAAGACCCCTGGCTACGAGAAACGCCCCCTAAAGGGGGCTCAAGACGCGCATGCGCTCCGGAGCCGGCTTTAGCCGGCGTTACCGGTAGGGCGGGGTCTTGCCTGCCCCCCGAACGGGGGGAGCCCCGCCCGCCGGCCGCGGACTGCACGATGGCTCCGGGTCCCCCGGTCGGGGCAAGCCCCTCTGCCTGCGCGGCCTAGGGCCGCCAAAGCGCAGGCCAGCCTGCGCAGCCCAAAGCGGGCCTCGGGTATGGCATCATTCCTCTTCTCTTCTCCGTGCCCTCCGTGCCTCAGTGGTAGATCTTCTTCCCCCGCGCTGCGCCTTGAGCCGGCGCCCCTCCTGTGCCATACTCCCCCCGTCGACCCGCCGAACCCCGCCACCCAGGGAGGCTCCGCTATGCCCGTCACCGTGCCGCCGCGCTCCGAGATCCCCGCCCGCTACCGCTGGGATACCCGCTCCATCTTTCCCACCGACGAGGCCTGGGAGGAGGCCTTTACCGCCCTCGCCGCCGAGGTCGAGGCCCTCGGCCGCTTCCAGGGGCGCCTCGCCGAGGGGCCGGCCGTCCTGGCCGACTGCGTCGCCACCATCGAGGACGCCCTCCGCCGCATGGGGCACCTGTACGTCTACGCGTCCAACGATCACGACGTCGATACCGGCGACCAGGCCGCCGCCGCCCGGCACAGCCGGGCCATGTCCCTCTACGCCCGGGTGGCCGCCGCCACGGCCTACCTCTCTCCGGAGATGATCGCCATCGGCTTCCCCACCCTGCGCCGTTGGCTGGCCGAGGAGCCGCGCCTGGCCCACTATGCCCACCACGTCGACGAGCTGGAGCGCCTGCAGCAGCACGTCCGCTCGGCCGAGGTGGAGACCCTCCTCGGCGGCCTGCGCGACGCGTTCTCCTCGGCCACGGCCATCCACGGCATCCTGGCCGACGCCGACCTGACCTTCGCCCCGGCCCACGCCGCGGACGGCGCCACGCTCGAGGTGGCCCAGGGCTCCATCGACGCCCTGCTCATGCATGAGGACCGCGAGGCCCGCCGCACGGCCTGGGAGTCGTACGCGGACGCGCACCTGGCCGTCAAGAACACCATGGCCACTTGCCTGGCCACCGGCGTCAAGCAGCGCGTCTACCTGGCCCGCGCGCGCGGCTTTTCCACCGCGCTCGAGGCGGCCCTCTACCCGAACAACATCCCCACGGCCGTCTACCACAACGTGGTCGACACCTTCCGCGCCAACCTGCCCACCTGGCACCGCTACTGGCGCATCCGCCGGCGGGCGCTGGGGCTGGGCGCGCAGCACGTGTATGACATCAAGGCGCCGCTCGCGACCGTCAGGCCGCGGGTGTCGTTCGAGGAGGGGCTGGGCTACATCCTCGAGGGGTTGAGGCCGTTGGGCCCCGAGTACGTCGAGACGGTGCGCCGCGGCGTCGTCGAGGAGCGCTGGGTCGACGTGCTGCCGAACAAGGGCAAGCGCGCCGGCGCCTACTCCACCGGGCACCCGGGCACGCACCCGTTCATCCTGATGTCGTGGACCGACGACCTCGAATCGGTCAGCACCCTGGCCCACGAGCTGGGGCATTCGCTGCATACCTATCACACCACCCACACCCAGCCCTACGTCTACGCCGACTATGCCATCTTTGTGGCCGAGGTGCCCTCCAACCTGAGCCAGGCGCTGGTGCGCCGCCATATGCTGGAGACGCACCCCGATCGCGACTTTCAGATCGCCGTGATCGAAGAGGCCATGTCGAACTTTCACCGCTACTTTTTCCTGATGCCGACCCTGGCGCGCTTCGAGCTGGAGATGCACACCCGCGTCGAGCGGGGTGAGGCGCTCACGGCCGACAGCCTGATGGCGCTGATGACCGAGCTCTTCCGCGAGGCCTACGGCGGGGAGGTGGAGGTCGATCCGGAGCGGGTGGGGATCACCTGGGCGCAGTTCCCGACGCACCTGTACCTGAACTACTATGTGTACCAGTACACGACGGGGATCTCGGGGGCGCACGCCTTGGCGCGGCCCATCCTGGAGGGGTGCGAGGGGGCGCTGGGCCGCTACCTGGAGTTCCTGGCGGCCGGCTCGAGCCTGTGCCCGCTGGACGCGCTGCGCCGCGCCGGGGTAGACATGGCCAGCCCAGCGCCGATCCAGGCCGGCTTTGACTACCTAGCCAGCCTAGTAGACCGCCTGGACGCGCTGCTGTAGAAGAAGAAGTAGCACCACGGAGCAACTGTGTCGCTCCTCCAGCCGCCGCCGTCCGGTTCGGTCGAATCGCTCTAGGGGCTGGCAGGGCCTGCGTCAGGACGCCAGGGTGTCCGCGTGCGGACCATGGCGTTGAGGATGATGAGCATCTTGTGCATGCAGGCAACCAGGGCAACGATGTGCTTCTTGCCCGCCCTGAGCAGACGTTCGTAGAAGGCCTTGATGACCGGATTGTGGCGAATGGCGCACATGGCGGCCATGTAGAGGATGGACCTGACGCGGGCCCGGCCTCCCCACACCGAGCGCTGCCCACGCCGGCGGCCGCTGTCGTTGTTCAGGGGGGCCAGGCCGATCAGGGCGGAGATCTGCTTGCGGTCCAGCTGGCCCAACTCGGGCACGTCACTGACCAGGGCCACCGCCGACACCCGACCGATTCCCGGGAAGCTCTCCAGGATCTCCCGCTTTTCCCGCCACAGGGTATGGTCCTGGATCTGCTGGTCAATGTCCTGCTCCACGGCGGCGATCTGCTTCTGCAGCGAGGCGATGTGCGCCTCGATCCCGGGCAGCATCCTGGAGTGGGCAGTGCCCTTGTGGTTCTTTTCGGCGGTTAGCATCTGAACCAACTGCTGTCGACGGGTCAGTGCGCCCGCCAGCCGCTGTTGGGCCTCGTCGGGCAGCGGCCGCACCTCCGGCTGCACCGCGGCGGCAAAGTGAGCGATGACCGACGCGTCGATGCGATCGGTCTTGGCCAGCTGGCCCATGGCCCGGGCGTGGTAGCGGACGCGGCCGGGGTTGACCAGCACGGCCGGGAGCCCCGCGGCGCGCAGGGCGCCCACCGCCAGGCGCTCGTACCCGCCCGTCGCCTCGAGCACGATGCGTTGCGGGCTCAGGGCCGCCAGGCGCTCCGCCAGCCGCTGCACGCCGTCCGGGTCGTTGGGCACCCGCCAGGCCTCGCCCGTGGGATGCACGGCCACGTCCAACGATGACTTGGAGACATCGATCCCGACGAACAACTCCTGCGTTTCCATCTGCGTATCCTCCTCTGCGTCCAACCTTGCAGGATTCGGGCTCTGGGGCCCACGCAACTGTTCGGACCACAGGGATGTCGGCACGGCGACCCACGCTCCGTGGCGGTCTCATAGGACCTAGACACGACCGGCCTGCCGTGCTCACTCACACGTTATCTCTTCTGCTGGCAACGTGCAATGCCTTCTGCCGGTTACATACAAGACACGGAGGGCACTGAGAAGAGAAGACAGGAGGAGACAGGATTAACAGGGTTGACAGGATTACCGGCCGCACCACAACCCGGCGCCGCCGCGTTCCTCTTCCCAATCCTGTAAATCCTGTTAATCCTGTCCTTCTTCTCTTTTCTTGTCTTCTCCGTGCCCTCTGTGCCTCTGTGGTGGAATTCTCTTCTCTTCTCCCCGTCCTGCGCCGGGCGGGGTTGCGCGCCCCCCGGGCTTGTGCTAGCCTCTTTCGCCTGTTCGTGCCCGTCCGCACCTTCCCGGGGAGCCACTGTGACCAAGAAGACCACCCGCGCTGAGATCAACCCCATCCTCTGGCGCGCCTGCGATACCTTCCGCGGCGTCGTCGACCCTGCCGAATACAAGAACTATATCCTCCCCATGCTCTTTGTGAAGTACATCTCGGACGCCTGGCGCGACGAGTATGAGGCCAGCCTGGCCCGTTACGGCGGCAACGTCGAGCGGGTCCAGCGGCGCATGGAGCGGAGCAAGTTCCCCATCCCCGAGGGGGCCGACTTTTACTCCCTCTACGCCGCGCGTGAGGCCGACAACCTCGGCGAGCGCATCAACATGGCCCTGGCCGCGATCGAAGAGGCCAACATCGAAAAGCTCGAAGGGGTCTTTCGCAGTATCGACTACAACTCCGAAGCGGCCCTGGGCCGCACCCGCCAGCGCAACCAGCGGCTGCGCAGCCTCCTCACCGACCTGGCCGACCCCCGCCTCGACCTGCGCCCCTCGCGCCTGGAAGATGCCGACGTCATCGGGGACGCCTACGAGTACCTCATCGAGCGCTTTGCTGCCGGCGCCGGCAAAAAGGCGGGCGAGTTCTACACCCCGCGGCCCGTCTCAACGCTCCTGGCCGGCCTGCTGGACCCGCGCCCCGGCGACCGCATCGGCGACCCGGCCTGCGGCTCCGGCTCGCTCTTGGTCCGCTGTGCCAGGGCGGTGGGCGGGGACAACTATGCCCTTTACGGGCAGGAGATCAACGGCGCCACCTGGGCGCTGGCCAAGATGAACATGTTCCTGCACGATATCTCCTCCGCCCGTATTGACTGGGGGGATACCCTCCGCCACCCCACCCTGCTCGAGGGGGACGGCCTGATGACCTACGACGTGGTGGTGGCCAACCCGCCCTTCTCGCTGGACAAGTGGGGCATCGAGGAGGCCGCCGTCGACCCCTACAAGCGCTTCTGGCGCGGCCTGCCGCCCAAGTCGGTGGGGGATTACGCCTTTATCTCGCACATGATCGCCACGGCCGACGTGCACACCGGCCGGGTGGGGGTGATCGTGCCGCACGGGGTGCTCTTTCGCGGCGGGCGGGAGGGGGTCATCCGCCAGGCCCTTATCGAGGAGAACCTGCTTGACGCGGTGGTCGGCCTGCCGCCCAACCTGTTCTACGGCACCGGCATCCCGGCGGCGATCCTGGTCTTCCGCCGGCAAAAGAAGGACCGCAGCGTCCTGTTCATCGACGCCTCACGCGAGTTCGGCGCGGCCGCGCCGCAGAACGTCCTGCGAGACGAGGACGTGGCCCACATCCTGGCCGTCTACCGGGCGCGGGAGGCGGCCGACAAGTACGCCTACCTGGCCGAGCTGGCCGAGATCGCCGAGAACGACTACAACCTGAACATCCCCCGCTATGTGGACACCTACGAGCCCGAGCCGGAGGTGGACCTGGCGGCGGTGGCCGAGGAGATCGGCGACCTCGACCGGCGGCTGGCGGAGGTCGAGGCGCGACTACAGGGCTACCTGCGGGAGCTGGGGCTGTGAGAGTGCCGGAGGGGTGGAGGCGCGTGGCTCTCGCGGACCTGGGCTCAGGCGACCGCCCTGCCATCAAGGCCGGTCCTTTTGGTTCGTCCCTCAAAAAGGAGTACTACGTCGAATCTGGGTACAAGATCTATGGCCAGGAGCAGGTTTTGGCCGGCGATCCGCATATCGGGGACTACTACATCGACCGATCACGTTTCGAGTCGCTGTGCTCTTGCGAGGTCATTCCCGGCGATTTACTGATTACTCTTGTCGGCTCGGTTGGGCGCGTGCTGCTGGTTCCCGACGATGCCGAACCGGGGATCATCAACCCGCGACTGGTCCGCCTCTCGGTCAACCGGGCAACCGTCAACGCCGCGTACGTGAGGTACTGGCTGACCGGTGACGTGGCGAATGGCCTCATGCAGCGTCTCGCTCAGGGGGGCACGATGGGCGTCATCAATGCGACGCTGCTTGGAGGGCTGCGCATCCCTCTCCCGCCCCTCCCCGAGCAGCGGGCGATTGCGGAGGTCCTGGGCACCTGGGACGAGGCCATCGCCCTGGCCGAGCGGCGGCTGGAGGCGGCCCGCCAGCGCAAGCGGGGGCTGCTGCAGGTGCTCCTCACCGGCCGCCGCCGCTTCCCAGAGTTCGCGGGCCAGCCCTGGCGGGAGGTGAGGCTGGGGGAGATGGGCGCCTGCATCCGCGGCGTATCCTACAAGCCGGAGGACTTGCGCGCGGCGGACATGCCTGGCTCCGTCCGGCTCCTGCGCGCCACCAACATCACCGACGCTGGCATCGACACGAGGGACGTGTACCGTATAGCGTCGGAGCGCTGCAGCCCGGCGCAGCGCCTGCAGTCGGGTGACATCGCCGTCTGTATGTCCAGCGGGAGCCCCCAGATCGTTGGCAAGGCTGCACTCTTTACCACTCAAGACGGACTGGACTATACTGTGGGTGCATTCTGTGCGATCTATCGGACACACGACGGGCGCATGGCACCCTATGTCAACCATCTGATCCAGTCCGACGATTACCGCCGCGGCATCGCCAGGCTGAATGCTGGCACGAACATCCAGAACCTCAAGCCGAGCGACATACATGGCATCACGTTTCCCATGCCGCAGTCGGCCAGCGAGAGGACTGCCGTCGAGCTAGTGCTGGCCGCCTGCGACGAGGAGATCGACCTGCTAGCCCGCAAGGTCGCCGCCCTCGAGGAGCAGAAAAAGGGCCTCATGCAGCGCCTGCTGACCGGGCAGGTGCGGGTGGCGACATGACTTGGCCGTGTGGCTGACTGTGCGAAGAGTCGGTGAGAAGCCCTCTGTATACCCACTCGCGCCCAATCCGGCGCGGAGAATCATGGAGAGACGGCGTGGGAGACGCGAGCGACATCATTCACCTGAATCTGTACTGCGATGAGCGCATCCAGGAACGCCTGGAGGACGACATGCTCGAGCGTGTGCCCGCCTATTGGGACTATACGGGCATGCTGCTGGTGCCAGCGTCGATAGAGGACGAGTTGGTCAGGCGCCTGCTGAACGCGCGGTGCCTGAGTGAGACCCCGCACCCCTGGGGCACATGCCAGCCACCGTGCCGATTTCACGACAAGAACAACACTGAGGTCCACTACCAGGAGCTGGACAGCGGTCACAAGTTTCGCGTGGCCAGTGCATGGCTGGACTTCCTGCTCGACAACAATCTCCGTGACCTGGGGCTAGTGTACTTTTACATCCTCGGCATTGACCGGTCAAAGCTCGACTTTGACCGGTTCGGGCCGCGCACCCAGGTCGATCGCGATCTGACGATCTACAACCGCTTCTTCCGAACGGCGGTGCTGAGGTCGACGAAGACGTTCTTCGGCAGATACCGCACAATTCACATTGACACTATCTTCCATGACCGGGGCTCGGGCGAACGACATCCCCTGTTTCCTTGGCATGCTATAGCGCGTCTCGGCTCGAGTGACCAGAAGCTCGAGTTCGGCGATTCGCAAATCCGGTTCCTTGACTCAGACCATCGGGCACCCGAAGGCGATCCGGTTCGCTCGCACTTGCTTCAGTTTATCGATCTGATTCTTGGCTGTACGGTTAACATCCTCCACTGTAGCTCGAAAGATAAGAACAAGCTGGGGGCCTCTCGGCAGATTAAGCCTTTAGTAGGCGATAGGATCATCAAGAATCCCCGAAACAAGAACAGCAGTTACCACTATGTCGGGCGGCAGCGGGTTGAGTTCTTTCCGAAGACGAATCTTGCCGCGTATGACGTCAAGAGTCTCGAGTACCAGATGCACCAACTGAGCAACTTCTACACCGATCGTGAGCAGAGGATCGAGAGGTTGGTGCAACCGACGCTCTTCGACCACTTGAGGCAGCAGTAGCCCCATGGCCTTGTGCTGCCGGTTTTCTTATGGTTCTCTCGATTCTTATCCTGCGGTTAGCTGCCGGGTGGGGCCACGGTCCCATGCTTGATCTAGCCCAACACGTGTGGCTGGGTCCCGCCTGGCGCCACTGACCCCGTCGGAGGCGTTGCATGGCTGCGACTCTCGAGACGTCTCTCTGCCGTCTGCGCGAGGGCCTTCGCTGTCGTCCGATCGAGGCCGGCAGCCTGTACGGACCAATGGCGTCCGATCAGGTCATCAGTCGTCTGTGGCAGGAGACTGGCGGGTTGAGCGGGTACCAGAGTCCCGCCGCCCGTCTGTCGCCCGCAAACAGGTGGGGCTCTTCCTTCTTGCTACCGCAACCGGCCCCGTGCCCAGCGGGGCGGCCCGCCTGAGCGGGCGCCACAGCCGCCAGGGGCGCCATGAGTTCAAGGAAACAGCCACTTTCCTTTAACTCGCCCGCGCCAATTCAAAATCCCTTGAATTCGCTCTCCTGGCCCGCCCTGTAGCCCACGGAGGTGCCTGTGCCCGCGATCCCTTCCCTTCGCGAAGACCTCATCTCCCAGATCCCGGCGCTGCGCCTGCTGATGGCCCTCGGGTACACCTACCTGCCCCCCGCCGAGGTCAACGCCCTGCGCGGCGGCCGCCTCGGCGATGTGGTCCTCGACGGCGTCCTCGAGCCCTGGCTGCAGGAGAATAACGCCATCACGGCGCGGGGCCGCACCGTCCCCTTCTCGCACGCCAACATCCGTGAGGCGATCCGCCGCCTCACGGCCGAGCCCCTCGTGCAGGGGCTGGTGCCGGCCTCCGCCAGCGTCTACGAGCGGCTCCTCCTGGGCACCAGCCTGGCCCAGGCCATCGACGGGGATACCCGCTCTTACTCCCTCCGCTATATCGACTGGGAGCGCCCGGAGCGCAACGTCTACCACGTGGCCGACGAGTTCGTCGTGCGGCGGCGCGGCCTGCAGGAGACGCGCCGCCCCGATATCGTCCTGTTCGTCAACGGCATCCCGCTGGTGGTCATCGAGTGCAAACGGCCCGATCTGCAGGGCACCGAGGAGCGCCCCGTGTCGCAGGCCGTCTCACAGATGCTGCGCAACCAGCGTGACGACGAGATCCCCGGCCTCTTTCTCTACGCGCAGATCCTCCTGGCCGTCGCCGTCGACGAGGCCCTCTTTGGCACCACCGGCACGCCCCGCCCCTTCTGGGCCATCTGGGAAGAGCAGGACGCCGCCGGCCGCCCCGCCGACCTGGAGGAGACCGTCGGCGCGCTGGCCAACCGGCCCCTCTCCTCCCTCGAGGCGGCCGCCCTGTACGACTGGCGCGATGACGCCGCCGCGGTGCGCGCCCATTTCGCCGCCCTCGACGCCGCCGGCCGCCGCCTGCCCACCGCGCAGGACCGCACCCTCTACGCCCTGTTGCGGCCCGAGCGCCTGCTGGAGCTGGCCCAACGCTTTATCGTCTATGACCTGGGCCGCAAAAAGATCGCCCGCTACCCGCAGTACTATGCCGTGCAGGCCACCCTGGCGCGCGCCGCCCACCTCAACCACCAGGGCCGCCGTACCGGCGGCGTCATCTGGCACACCACCGGCTCGGGCAAGTCGCTGACGATGGTGATGCTGGCCAAGGCGTTGGCCATGCACCCCAATCTGCACCGTTCGCGGGTGGTCATCGTCACCGACCGCATCGACCTGGACGGCCAGATCTCGGATACGTTCAAGGCCTGCGGTGAAACGGTGCACCGCGCCACATCCGGCCTGCACCTGGCCGAGCTGATCCGGCAGCGCGTGCGGATCGTCACCACCGTGATCGACAAGTTTGAGAAGGCCGTGGCCCTCGGCGTGGCCGACGCCGGCGCCGACATCTTTGTGCTGGTGGACGAGGGGCACCGCAGCCAGTACGGCCCCGCCCACGCGCGGATGCAGCAGGTGCTGCCGGGGGCCTGTTTCATCGCCTTTACCGGCACCCCCCTCCTGAAGGCCGAAAAGAGCACCGCCGACAAGTTCGGCGGCTTTATCCACAAGTACTCTATGCGCCAGGCCGTCGAGGATGGCGCCGTGGTACCGCTCCGCTACGAGGGGCGCATGGCCGAGCTGCGCGTCGATTCGGAGGCGATCGACCGCTGGTTTGACCGCGTCACCCGTGACCTGACCGATGAGCAAAAGGCGGACCTGAAGCGGCAGTTCTCGCGCAGCGAGGCCCTGGCTGACGCGGAGCAGCGCATCCGCCAGGTGGCCTACGACCTGAGCGAGCATTACGTCACCCACTACCAGGGCACCGGCCTGAAGGCGCAGCTGGCCACCTCGTCCAAGGCGGCGGCCCTCCGCTACCATAGAGAGCTGGAGGCGTTCGGGCGGGTGACCTCGACCGTGGTCATCTCACCGCCCGATACGCGCGAGGGGCACGACGACGTCTATGCGGACGAATCGCAACTGCCCGCCGTGCAGGCCTTCTGGCGGAGCATGATGGCCCGCTATGGGAGCGAAAAGGCCTACCTCGAGAAGACCGTCGAGGACTTTGGGCGGCCCGACGGCGTCGAGATCCTCATCGTGGTGGACAAGCTCCTGGTCGGCTTTGATGAGCCGCGCAACACCGTCCTGTACATCGACAAACCCCTCCAGGACCACGCCCTGCTGCAGGCCATCGCCCGGGTGAACCGCGTCTACGAGGGGAAGGACGCCGGGCTGCTGATCGACTACAGGGGCGTGCTGGGCGCCCTGGACGAGGCGGTGCAGACCTATGACGCCCTGGCCGGCTATGACGCCGAGGACGTGGCCGGCACGGTGACCGACGTCGGCGCCGAACTGGCCCGCCTGCCGGGGCTGCACACGGCGTTGTGGGATGTGTTCGCGCCCGTGCCGAACAAGGCCGACCTGGAGGCGCTGCAGCGCTTCTTGGCGCCGGAGGACGTCCGCCGGCGCTTCTACGAGGCCCTGACGGCCTATGCCGCCTGCCTGCGGGTGGCGGTGGGCACGGTGCGCTTTTACGAAGAGACCCCCGCGGACCGCGTGGCGCGTTACCAGCGCGACCTGGTCTTCTTCCACAACCTGCGCGCCGCCGTGCGCCTGCGGTACGCAGAGCGCGTCGACTATAGTGCCTACGAGCAGCAGGTCCGCAAACTGCTGGATACGCACATCCAATCGTACGAGGTGACGCGCGTCACCGAGCCGGTGGGCGTGTTTGACGTGGAGCGCTTTGATGCCGAGGTGGCCCGGCTGGAGACGCCCGCCGCCCAGGCCGATACGATAGCGCACCGCGTGATGCAGGCCATCACCGAGCGGATGGATAGCGACCCCGCCTTTTACCGGCGCTTTTCCAAGATGGTGCAGGACGCCATCGATGCCTACCGGCAGGGGCGCCTATCGGCCAACGAGTACCTGGCCGTGGTGCGCCGGGGGCTGCAGGCCGTGCGCGACGGGCAGGATGCCTCGCTCCCGCCGCGCCTGGCCTCCTTCCGCGACGCGCGGGCCTACTATGGCCTCTTGCGCGAGGTGCTCGCTGCTGCCGATGGCGGGGCGCCCTCCGGCGGCGCCGATGACGAGGCCTGCGCCGAGATGGCCATTGCCATCGAGGGGATCATCGAGGGGCGCAAGGTGCGTGACTGGGGCACCAACGTGGATGTGCGCAACCAGATGAAGGCCGACATCGAGGACTACCTGTTTGACCTGATCGCAGCGGGCAGCCTGGGCCTGCCCGAGGGGGCCATCGACGTCCTGGTGGATGGGCTGGTGCAGGTGGCCCGGCACCGAGGCGACGCATGACCGCGACGCTCCAGCGCACCGCCCACTTTGGGGCGCGAACCATCCCCTACACCCTCACCTTTGCCGAGCGGCGCACGCTGACCATCCGCGTGCACCCGGATCTGCGCGTGACGGCCGACGCGCCCCTCGGCACGCCGCCGGAGGAGGTCGACGCGCGGGTCGTGCGGCGGGCCCCCTGGGTGCTGCGGCGCCTGCGCCAGTACGAGACCTATCTTCCCCATCTGCCGGCGCGGCAGTACGTGAGCGGAGAGACCCACCGTTACCTGGGCAGGCAGCTGCGCCTCCGGGTGGTGGGCGGGGAGGAGGAGGGGGTCCTCCTGGGGCGGAGCGAGCTGCAGGTTCTGCTGCCGGACAAAACCGACCGCGCCCGCGTGCGCGCGCTGCTCACGGATTGGTACCAGGAGCGCGCCGCCGAGGTGCTCGCCGAACGGCTGGCGGTTTGCCTCCCGCGGGTGCAGTATCTGGGGGTGGCGGCGCCGCGGCTGGCCATCCGGGCCATGAGCACGCGCTGGGGCAGCGCCAGCGCGGCGGGCCGGGTGACCCTGAACGTCAAGCTCGTGCAGATGCCGGTGCGCTGCATCGACTATGTGGTCATCCACGAGCTGTGCCACCTGGTGCACCCCAACCACTCTGCGGAGTACTATCGCCTGCTGGACCGCATCCTGCCCGACTGGCGCGAGCGCCGCGACCGGCTGAACACCCAGGAGCTACCCGCCGAGTGAGAAGAGAAAAGAAGAGAATTCTACCACGGAGACATGGAGGGCACTGAGAAGAGAAGAGAAGACAAGAGAAGATAAGAAGGACAGGATTAACAGGATTTACAGGATTGGGGAGGCGAGTGGGGCCGCGCCGATCCAGGCCGGGTTTGACTACCTAGCCAGCCTCGTGGACCGCCTGGACGCGCTGTTGTAGAAGAAGAAGTAGCACCACGGAGGCACGGAGAGCACGGAGAAGAGAAGAATATTAACCACGGAGACACGGAGGGCACTGAGAAGAGAAGACAGGAGGAGGCAGGATTAACAGGATTGACAGGATTACCGGCCGCACCACAACCCGGCGCCGCCCCATTCCTCTCCCCAATCCTGTAAATCCTGTTAATCCTGTCCTTCTTCTCTTTTCTTGTCTTCTCCGTGCCCTCTATGCCTCCGTGGTGGAATTCTCTTCTCTTCTCCCTGTCCTCCACCGACCACCCAGTACAGGAGCAGCCATGAACCGTCTGTCCGTCATCACCGCCTTCCTTGGCACGGCGCGCAACCGCTACATGACCTACCAGCCCGAGCGCTCCCTCCCGGAAAAGTTCGCCCTGGCCGCCCGCATCGAGGGGCTCGACGGCCTGGAGCTGGCCTACCCCGCCGACTTTGCCGAGCCGGCCCTCCTGGCCCGCCTCCTCGATGACTCGGGCCTGGGGGTCTCCGGCGTCAACTTTCGCTCCCGGCGCACCGGCCAGTGGTGGCGGGGGTCCTTCTCCTCGGCCCACGCGGCGGAGCGGCAGGAGGTGGTGGACGATCTGCGCCGCTGCATCGACCTCGCCGCCGCCCTGGGCTGCCGGCGCATCACCACCTGCCCGCTGAACGACGGCGCCGACGCCCCCCTGGAGATCGACTACCTCCAGGCCTGGGACGCCGCCGCCGAGGCCTTGGCCGCCGCCTGCGCCCATGACCCGGCCACCCGCATCGCCATCGAGTACAAGCTGTCGGACCCGCGGGCGCGCTGCCTGTTCGGCACCGCCGGCGAGGTGGCGACCTTTGCCGGCATCGTCGGGGCCGACAATCTGGGCGCCACGCTGGACATCGGCCACGCCCTGTACGCCGGGGAGAACGCCGCCTCGGCGGCGGTGCTGTTGGCCCGGGCCGGGCGGCTCTTTTACGTGCACCTGAACGACAACGACGGCCGTTGGGATTGGGACATGCTCCCCGGCCAGTACCACGTGTGGGAGTTCGTGGAGCTGTTCTACACCCTCAAGCGGCTGGGGTACGACGAGGACTGGTACGCCTTTGACGTGTTCCCCAAGGAGATCGACACGGCGGAGAACTACTCGGCGGCGCTGAGGCTGACGCGCTCGCTCGAGGCGCTGGCCGCGCGCATCGACGAGGGCGAGATGCGCGCGCTGATGGCGGAGCGAAACCCGGCGCGCACCATGCCGTACCTGTACGGGTTACTGGGGCTGTAGGGAGCGGAGAAATACACCACGGAGCAACTGTGTCGCTCCTCCAGCCGCCGCTGTCTGGTTCGGCCGAATCGCTCTAGGGGCTGGCAGGGCCTGCGTCAGGACGCCAGGGTGTCCGCGTGCGGACCATGGCGTTGAGGATGATGAGCATCTTGTGCATGCAGGCAACCAGGGCAACGATGTGCTTCTTGCCCGCCCTGAGCAGACGTTCGTAGAAGGCCTTGATGACCGGATTGTGGCGAATGGCGCACATGGCGGCCATGTAGAGGATGGACCTGACGCGGGCCCGGCCTCCCCACACCGAGCGCTGCCCACGCCGGCGGCCGCTGTCGTTGTTCAGGGGGGCCAGGCCGATCAGGGCGGAGATCTGCTTGCGGTCCAGCTGGCCCAACTCGGGCACGTCACTGACCAGGGCCACCGCCGACACCCGACCGATTCCCGGGAAGCTCTCCAGGATCTCCCGCTTTTCCCGCCACAGGGTATGGTCCTGGATCTGCTGGTCAATGTCCTGCTCCACGGCGGCGATCTGCTTCTGCAGCGAGGCGATGTGCGCCTCGATCCCGGGCAGCATCCTGGAGTGGGCAGTGCCCTTGTGGTTCTTTTCGGCGGTTAGCATCTGAACCAACTGCTGTCGACGGGTCAGTGCGCCCGCCAGCCGCTGTTGGGCCTCGTCGGGCAGCGGCCGCACCTCCGGCTGCACCGCGGCGGCAAAGTGAGCGATGACCGACGCGTCGATGCGATCGGTCTTGGCCAGCTGGCCCATGGCCCGGGCGTGGTAGCGGACGCGGCCGGGGTTGACCAGCACGGCCGGGAGCCCCGCGGCGCGCAGGGCGCCCACCGCCAGGCGCTCGTACCCGCCCGTCGCCTCGAGCACGATGCGTTGCGGGCTCAGGGCCGCCAGGCGCTCCGCCAGCCGCTGCACGCCGTCCGGGTCGTTGGGCACCCGCCAGGCCTCGCCCGTGGGATGCACGGCCACGTCCAACGATGACTTGGAGACATCGATCCCGACGAACAACTCCTGCGTTTCCATCTGCGTATCCTCCTCTGCGTCCAACCTTGCAGGATTCGGGCTCTGGGGCCCACGCAACTGTTCGGACCACAGGGATGTCGGCACGGCGACCCACGCTCCGTGGCGGTCTCATAGGACCTAGACACGACCGGCCTGCCGTGCTCACTCACACGTTATCTCTTCTGCTGGCAACGTGCAATGCCTTCTGCCGGTTACATACAAGACACGGAGAGCACGGAGAAGATAAGAGAAGAGAAGAAGGACAGGATTAACAGGATTCACAGGATTGGGGAGCGGAGTGGGGCCGCGCCGATCCAGGCCGGGTTTGATTACCTAGCCAGCCTAGTGGACCGCCTGGACGCGCTGTTGTAGAAGAAGAAGCAGCACCACGAAGGCACGGAGGGCACGGAGAAGAGAGGAGAAGACGAGACAGGATTTACAGGATTGACAGGACTGGCGGCCGCACCACACCCCGGCGCCGCCCGTTCCTCTCCCCAATCCTGTAAATCCTGTTAATCCTGTCCTTCTTCTCTTCTCTTATCTTCTCCGTGCTCTCCGTGCCTCCGTGGTAGATTTCTCTTCTCTTCTCCTACGCGGCCTCGGCCGGGCCGGTGCGGCTTAGCCCGTAGGCCGCCGCCGCCCCCGCCGCAAACGCCGCCACGCTGCCGATCACGCTCGAGGAGGCCGGATTCTCCGGCCAGAGCCCGTACAGCGCCCCCACGATCAGCCCCAGCACCGCATAGTAGGCCGGCGCCGGCGCCCTCTTGATCACCGCGTCGATCACCTTGGAGAAGGCCAATATCCCCGCCACCGCCCCCAGCCCGGCCGGTACCAGCACCCCCCAGTCGATCTGCAGCTCCAAGAGCCGCCCGATGGCGTCCACCACCTTGGGGTAGACGCCGGTGAGCATCCAGATGTAGGAGCCGTCCAGCCCCGGAGTCACCGAGGCGCCGCCGGCCAGGAAGGAGGCCCCCCCGTAAAAGGCCACCGCGCGGGCGCCCGTCAGGCTGGCCAGCCCTCCGTCAACGAGCGACTGCACCGTGCGCAGCCCCAGCACGATGCCCAGGCCCACCAGGAAGGCCACCGCGCGCCCGGCCGTCGGGCGCATGTCCCCGTGCAGGCGGAGGACCGTCGGCACGGTGCCGATCAGGAGGCCCATGAAAAAGAAGGCCAGCGGCACCGGGTGGTTGTCCGCCAGCACGGTGACCACCCGGCTAAAGAGGACCAGTGAGACGACCATCCCCCCGCCGAGGGGCACCAGGAAGGCCAGGAACTCGCGCCAGCGCCGCGGCTGCACAAAGAGGTTGCCGACCACGTCGACGAACTGCTCATAGATGCCCATGACGATGAGGATGAGGCCGCCGCCGATGCCGGGGACCAGGTGGGTCAGGCCGTAGACCATGCCTTTGGCGGCCAGGAAGAGGGCGGCGCCGACGGACTGCAGGGATAGGCGCATGGTGGCTCCTTTGTGGGTGGCTACAGGGTCGCCGGGCATTATAGCAGAGGGGGCGAGGCGGGGCGAAAGGGCCGAGGCCGCCGGTGCGCCCGGCGGGGAGGCTACCACACCTTGTCATCCCGAGGTCCGCCAGCCGGACCGGCGGCCGGGATCTCGTCTTGGCCTCGTCTTCTCCGTGCTCCCGGTGGCTTCTGTGGTGGAACCTCTGCCCCGGCCTAGTGCGGCGAAGACGAGATTCCTCGCTCCGGGGACTCCGCTCGGAATGACAAGGCGGGGGGCACGCGGCGGGCCAGGGCGGGGCTAAAGACCCCGCCCTACCCGGCCACGCCGGCTGAAGCCGGCTTACGGAGCGTCTACGCGTCTTGAGCCCCCTTCAGGGGGCGTATCTGGTAGCCAGGGGTCTTTAGCCCCTGGCGCCCGGACGGCGGCGAGGCTTTGGGCCGGCCCAGAGGCCCGCCGCGGCGCCGGCGGTCCGCCGCGCCGGAGCGGCGCCCTGTCCCGAGCTCCGCCGAGGGATGGGGCGCCGCACTCCATGTCGGCCCGCCTCGTGCGCTCGGTGTCTCGGTGGTGGAACCTCTTCCCGTGCCGCCCGCCGCGTCCATCGCGAACAGTTTTCCGCTTCGTTGCCGCCTGTGCTATAATCGTTACCATGAGCGCCAATGCCATTTCTGACAAAGTAGTCCTCTGCGATGATGACCATCGCTTGCTGGGCCAGATCACCAGGAGCCTGCCCATCCTGGCCGACGTCTGCCGCGCCGATCTCTTGCTGTACGCCACGGCCGAGGACGGCCGCGCCCTGACTGTGGCTGAGGGCAAGCCCCATTCGGTCAACCCCCTGTACGCCGATTCGCGCGTGGGGGTCTACGTCGGCGCCCACGGCCACCGGGAGATCGTCGACGGCCTGCGCGGCCGCGGCGCCTTTGAGCGGCTGCACACCATCGAGGTGCGCGGCGCCACCGTGGCCCGCCTGGTCTACCCGGTGTTCGGCTGCCGCCGGCGGATCATCGCCGTGCTGGCCGTCGACTCGTACTGGCTGGCCTACGAGCGGCACCGCCGCCGCAGCGCCTCATACCAGAACGCCCTGCGCGAGTTCATCCGCATGGCCCTGCGCGGTGAGCTGGAGGAGGCCGAGACCCTCTCGCCCTTTGGCGAGCACGACGGCCTGATCTACATCGGCGCCGACGAGCGCGTCGAGTACATGAGCGGCATCGCCCTCAGCATGTACCGGCGGCTCGGCTTCCGCGATAGCCTGGTGGGCGTCCCGGTGGATCAGCTGGACCCGGCCGACCACGCCCTCTTCCAGCAGACGGCGGGCGGGCGCGCCTGCGTCGAGCGCCAGGATGAGGAGTTCGGCCTCACCTGGGTGCGCAAGGCGCTGCCCGTCAACACCACCGAGCCGCCCGGGCCGGCCTTTTACCGCCTGTGGCCCTGGCGGGCGCGCGCCGTGGAACCGCGCCCCCACGGCGTCATGATCCTGCTGCACGACGCCACCGAGGCGCTGGAGACCCAGCGGGAGTTGGAGTCCAAGACGGCCATGATCCGTGAGGTGCATCACCGCGTCAAGAACAACCTGCAGGTGATCGCCTCGCTCATGCGCATGCAGGCGCGGCGCTCCTCGTCTGAGGAGGTGCGCGAGGTGTTGGAGGAGAACGTCAACCGCGTCCTGTCGGTGGCGGTGGTGCACGACTTTTTGTCGCAGAACGCCCAGGGCACCATCAACCTGCAGGAGGTGGCCAATCGCATCATCACCCAGGTGCAGCGAGACCTGGTGGACCCCAGCCGCCCCGTGCGCCTGGAGGTGCGCGGCCCGGCCATCTGGTTGCCGGCGGAGCGGGCCACGCAGTGCGCCCTGGTGATCAACGAGCTGGTGCAGAACGCCATGGAACATGGCCTGGGCCTCGGTTCCGATGGGCGGGTGGTGGTGGAGCTCGTCGATGACGGCGAGCGCGTCTCCATCCACGTGACCGACAACGGGACGGGCCTTCCCGAGGGATTCGATCTGGAGACGGACGCGCACCTGGGGCTGCGTATCGTGCAGAGCATGGTGGAACGGGACCTTCGCGGTCGCTTCGCGCTGCAGTCGGGCGATGGCACCCGCGCCGTCGTGCAGTTTGACAAGTCACTGGTGGGAGGAGACTAGCCTTGGAGCGCATCAGAGTAGTCATTGCTGACGACGAGTCGATCGTGTGCATGGACCTGCGGGAGCTGCTGACCAACCTGGGCTACCTGGTGGTCGGCGAGGCGGGGGACGGCAAGAGCGCCGTGAACCTGGCCCGCGAGCTGCGGCCGGACCTGGTGCTGATGGACGTCAAGATGCCGGATATGGACGGCATCGAGGCGGCCCGCATCCTGACGGAGGAGCGCATCGCGCCGGTGGTGCTCCTGACGGCCTTTAGCCAGCGCGAGCTGATCGACCGGGCCAAAGAGTCGGGCGTGGTGGGGTACCTGGTCAAGCCGATCCAGGAGGCTGACCTGGCGCCGGCCATCGAGGTGGCCCTCTCGCGGTTTGCCGAGTTCCGCGAGCTGGAGCGCGAGGTCGACGATCTGCAGGAGCAGCTGGAGACGCGCAAGCTGGTGGACCGGGCCAAGGGGATCCTGATGGACACCCAGGGGCTGAGCGAGTCAGAGGCGTTCCGGCGCATCCAAAAGATGTCGATGAACACGCGCAAGTCGATGAAAGAGATCGCCCAGGCGGTGATCCTGACGCACGAGGTGCGCGGGCAGTAGCCGGGAGGGGCGCACGGCGGGCCGGGCCGATGTGGAGTCGTCATGTGCGCCGGGCCGCACACCGGCAGGCATGAAAACGAGGTGCGCGGCGGGCCGATTTGGAGTGCGGCGCCCCATCCCTCGGCGGAGCTCGGGACAGGGCGCCGCTCCGGCGCGGCAGACCGCGAAGTCGCGCGGCAGACCGCGAAGTCGCGCGGCAGACCGCGAAGTCGCGCGGCAGACCGCGAAGATGCGCGGCAGACCGCGAAGTCGCGCGGCAGACCGCGAAGTCGCGCGGCAGACCGCGAAGGCACAAGGGCTCGCCGCCGTCCGCGCGCCAGGGGCTAAAGACCCCTGGCTACGAGAAACGCCCCCTAAAGGGGGCTTAAGACGCGTATACGCTCCGCGAGCCGGCTTTAGCCGGCTTCAGCCGGCTTTAGCCGGCGTACCTCGTAGGGCGGGGTCTTTAGCCCCGCCCCGGGCGGCGGTGAGCCCCGCGCCTTGTCGTCCCGAGCGGAGTCTTCGGAGCCGCCGGACTGCCGGCCGGGACCTCGTCTTCGCCTTGCTGTGCGCAAAGCTAGGCAAAGACGAGATTCCTCGCTCCGCTCGGAATGACAACGGTAGGGCCGCCGTCCCACGCTAGGCCCGCCGCCCCGCACGTGCCGGCACGGGGTTCGCGGCCCGCCCCGGCCGGCGGCGAGCCCCGCGCCTTGTCGTCCCGAGCGCAGCAGCCGGTCCGCCGGCCGGGACCTCGTCTTCGCCTTGCTGTGCGCAAAGCTAGGCAAAGACGAGATTCCTCGCTCCGCAGACTCCGCTCGGAATGACAACGCTAGGGTTGCCGGCCTGCGCCAGGCCTGCCGCCCCGCACGTGCCGGCACAAAGCCTCCGCCGCCGGCCGGACGCCAGGGGCTAAAGACCCCTGGCTACGAGAAATGCCCCCTAAAGGGGGCTTAAGACGCGTATACGCTCCGGAGCCGGCTTTAGCCGGCGCACCTTGTAGGGCGGGGTCTTTAGCCCCGCCCCGGCCGGCGGCGAGCCTCGCGCCTGGTCGTCCCGAGCGCAGCAGCCGGTCCGCCGGCCGGGACCTAGTCTTCCTCTTCTCTTCTCCGTGCCCTCCGTGCCTCGGTGGTGGAACCTCCGCCCTCAACCCTCCCCTTTCATCTTCCCCCGCTTGACAAAGCCATCCGCCTATGCTATCATTTTGGCACTCCACTAGTTGGAGTGCTAACCGGGCAGGAGAGACGCGGCCCCCAGCGCGTCTTTTGCATGCCCCAGGCCGTTGCGAAGGGGAGCCGGCACGGGCGCCGGCGCCCTGCGCTCATCGTCACACGTCAGTCTAGTATCAGGAGAGTGGAGGAGTCACACATGGCCAAGATGAACTTGCGGCCTCTGGCGGACCGCGTCGTGGTCAAGCCGATCGAGGAAGAGGAAGTGACCGCTCTGGGCATCGTCCTGCCGGAAACGGCCAAGGAAAAGCCCCAGAAGGGTACCGTCGTGGCCGTCGGCCCCGGCAAGAAGGACGATAGCGGCGTCCTGATCCCCATGGAAGTCAAGGTCAACGACGTGGTGCTCTACGCCAAGTACGGCGGCACCGAGGTCAAGCTCGGTGGCAACGATACCGTCCTGGTCCTGCGTGAGAGCGACATCCTGGCAGTCGTCGAGTAATAAGGTCACCAAAAGGGAGAGCCGATATCATGGCCAAGCAGTTGCAGTTTTCGGACGAAGCCCGTCGCTCGCTCAAGGCGGGGCTGGACAAGTTGGCGGAGGCGGTGGCCTCGACGCTGGGCCCCAAGGGGCGCAACGTGGCGTTGGACAAGAAGTGGGGCGCGCCGACGATCACGCATGACGGCGTGACGGTGGCGAAGGAGATCGAGCTCGAGGACCCCTACGAGAACATGGGCGCCCAGCTGCTGAAGGAAGCGGCCACCAAGACGAACGACGTGGCCGGGGACGGCACGACGACGGCGACGGTGCTGGCGCAGGCCATCGTGAGCGAGGGGATGAAGAACGTGGCGGCGGGGGCCAACCCGATGCTCCTGAAGCGGGGGATCGAGGCGGGCACGGCGGCGGTGGTGGCCCGGCTGAAGGCGGGGGCGCGCGACGTCTCGACGCGGGACGACATCTCGCACGTGGCGGCGATCTCGGCGGCGGACCGGGAGATCGGCGAGCTGATCGCCGACGTGATGGACCGGGTGGGCAAGGACGGGGTCATCACGGTGGAAGAGTCGAAGGGCCTGGCCTTCGAGACCGAGTACGTCGAGGGGATGCAGTTCGACCGCGGCTACATCTCGGCCTACTTTATCACCAACCCGGACACTGGGGAGGCGGTGGTCGAGGACGCCTACGTGCTGGTGTATGACAAGAAGATCTCGGCGGCGAGCGACCTGGTGCCGGTGCTGGAAAAGATGGTGCAGGGCGGGCGCCGCAACCTGTTCATCGTGGCGGAGGACGTCGAGGGGGAGGCGCTGGCCACCCTGGTGTTGAACAAGCTGCGCGGGGTGATGAACGTGGTGGCGGTGAAGGCGCCGGCCTTTGGGGACCGTCGCAAGGCCATGCTGCAGGACATCGCCACGCTGACGGGTGCGCAGGTGATCACCGAGGAGATGGGGCGCAAGCTGGAGACGACGCAGCTGTCGGATCTGGGCGAGGCGCGCCGGGTGGTGGCCTCCAAGGACGAGACGACCGTCATCGAGGGCAAGGGTGACGAGGTGCAGATCCGCGGGCGGATCGAGCAGATCAAGCAGGAGATCGAGGCGACGACCTCCGACTATGACCGGGAGAAGCTGCAGGAGCGCTTGGCCAAGCTGGCCGGCGGGGTAGCGATCATCCGGGTGGGGGCGGCGACGGAGACGGAGCTGAAGGAAAAGAAGCACCGGGTGGAGGACGCCCTGTCTGCCGCGCGCGCGGCGGTGGAGGAAGGGGTGGTGGCCGGTGGTGGGGTGGCCTTGGTGAACGCCATTCCGGCGCTGGACGAGGTGAACCTGGAGCTGGCCGACGAGAAGACCGGGGCGAACATCCTGCGCAAGGCGCTAGAGATGCCGATGCGGGGGATCTTTGAGAACGCCGGTCTGGACGGGGCGGTGTACCAGGCCGAGGTGAAGCGGCGGCAGGCGGAGGCCAACGATCCGCAGCTGGGCTACGACATCATCGGTGACGAGTTCGGGAACATGTACACCCTGGGGATCATCGATCCGACCAAGGTGACGCGTTCGGCGATCGAGAACGCGGCCTCCATCGCGGCCATGATCCTGACCACCGAAGCCCTCATCACCGACATCCCCGAGAAGGAGCCGCCCGCACCGGCGGCCCCCGGCGGAGGGATGGGCGGCTACTAGCCCGCACTTTGCCCGTAAGGGCAGGGGTTGAGTGATCGTAAGGCCGGGCCCCTCGCCGCAAGGCGAGGGGCCCGGCCTTTGCCTTAGGTGGGAAGAAGAGATCTCACCACAGAGACACGGAGGGCACGGAGAAGAGAAGAGAAGAAGGACAGGATTAACAGGATTTACAGGACTGGGAGAGAGGAACGGGGCGGCGCCGGGGTATGGCGTGGCCGGTAATCCTGTCAATCCTATAAATCCTGTAAATCCTGTAAATCCTGTCTTCTTCTGTCTTTTCTTCTCCGTGCCCTCGGTGGCTCCGTGGTGGAATCTCCTCCTCCTCCCCCGCGACGCGATTGACGTTTCCCCCCGAGCGGAGTAAGATGCCCCCATACGGCACCGATTCATCGCGCCCAGGAGGGTCCCGTGCGCCCGTGTGACGGCCGTTCCCCGGCCTGCTGCCTCCTCCTCATCTGTGGCCGCGCCTCTCGCGCGGCAACTGGGCGTATGGGGGGCCCCTCCCCCACCACGCGCTGACCCCACCCCACCCCACCCCGTCGCAGGGATTACGCCCTGCCGGACTCTGCTGACCGCCCGATCGCCTGCCGCCCCGCCAGGGCGCGGGCTGCCCACCTGAGGAGTACCCATGAACGAGAAAATCCTGCTCGGCGTCGCCTGGCCGTACGCCAACTCGCCGCTGCACCTCGGCCACCTGGCCGGCGCCTATATCCCGCCCGACATCTTTGCCCGCTACCACCGTATGCGCGGCAACGACGTGCTGATGGTCTCCGGCTCGGATACCCACGGCACGCCCATCACCGTCTCGGCCGAGCAGCGCGGCATCACCCCCGCCGAGGTCGTGGAGCTCTTTCACACCAGTTTTCTGGAGTCGTTTTTGGGGCTGGGTATCTCGTTTGACCTCTTTACCCACACCAACACCCAGAACCACTGGCAGGTGACCACCGATTTCTTCCTGCGCCTGCTGGACAAGGGTTACATCACCAAGCACACCATGCAGCAGCAGTGGTGTGAGCACGACGCCCGCTTCCTGCCGGACCGCTACGTCGAGGGGACCTGCCCCTTCTGCGGCTATACCGGCGCCCGCGGTGACCAGTGCGACGACTGCGGCAAGCCGCTCGACGCGCTGGAGCTGATCGAGCCGCGCTGCAAGTTCTGCGGGCAGACGCCCCACCCGCGAGAGACGGAGCACTTTTTCCTCGACCTGGCCCGCCTGAACGGGGCCCTGGCCGAGTGGATCGGCCAGCAGAGCCACTGGCGCACCAACGTGCGCGCCTTTTCGCTGGGGCTGCTCAACGAGGGGCTGCGCGAGCGCGCCATCACCCGCGACATGGAGTGGGGCATCCCCGTGCCCGTCCAGGGGTATGAGGACAAGCGCATCTACGTCTGGTTTGACGCGGTGATCGGCTACCTGTCGGCCTCGATCGAGTGGTCGCGCCATAACGGCGTGCCGGAGGCCTGGCGCGACTGGTGGGACCCGGACCGGCCGGCGCGCTCCTACTACTTTGTGGGCAAGGACAACATCGTCTTCCACACCCTGGTGTGGCCGGCCATGCTGATGGGCTACGGCGGGCGCCGCCTGCCCTACGACGTGCCGGCCAACGAGTGGCTGACGCTGGAGGGCGCCAAGCTATCGTCATCGCGCAACTGGGCGGTGTGGGCGCCCGACTATCTGGAGCGCTACGCGGCCGACCCGCTGCGCTACATGCTCACCGTCCACGCGCCCGAGACGGCCGACTCGGACTTTTCCTGGCAGGACTTTTTGGACCGCAACAACAACGAGCTGGTGGGCACCTGGGGCAACCTGGCGCACCGTATGCTGACCTTTGCCTACCGCAACTTTGACGGTAAGGTGCCCACGCCGGGGCCGCTCCTGCCCGAGGATGAGGCCATCCTGGCCGTCGTCGAGGCGGGCTTTGCCGAGGTCGGTGCGGAGATCGAGGCCTGCCGCTTCCGCGCGGCGGTGGGCAAGGCCATGGGCCTGGCCCGGGAGGCCAACCGCTACCTGGACGCGGCCGCCCCCTGGAAGGCCCTCAAGGCCGACCGCGAGCGCGCCGCGACGGCCACGTATGTGGCGCTCCGCGTGGTGGATTCGCTCAAGGTGATCTTTGCGCCCTTCCTGCCCTTCTCGTCGCAGGCGCTGAACCGCTCGCTCGGCTACCAGACGGACCTGCTGGGCCGCCAGGAGGTGCGCGAGTTCGCCGAGGACGGCCAGACGCACCGCGCCCTGACCTACGCGTACGACTGGGAGGGGGACATCTGGCAGCCCTCGACCCTGGAGGCGGGCCGCCCGATCGAGCCGCCCAAGCCGCTCTTTACCAAGCTGGATGAGAGCATCGTGGAGGAAGAGCGCGCCCGCCTGGGCCACAGGGCGTAAAGCCCACCACGGGGGCACGGAGAAGAAAAGTCTTTAGCCCCCTGGCGCGCGGCCGGCGGCGCTGTCGTGCCGGCCCAGAGGTCTGCCGCGCGGCTTCGCGGTCCGCCGCGCGGCTTCGCGGTCCGCCGCGCGGCTTCGCGGTCCGCCGCGCGGCTTCGCGGTCCGCCGCGCGGCCCCGTCACGACCCCCGGGGTCTTGGGGCCGCAGACGGCCGGACCCCGGGGGTCTGTAGGCGGCAGGCCTCGCTGCTGCGAGCCGGGCTCCCTGCGTTCGGGGGGCAGGTAGCCAGGGGTCTTTAGCCCCTGGCGCGCGGACGGCGGCGAGCTGTTGTGCCTTCGGGGTCTTACCGCGCAAGAGCGGCGCTGGGGCGCCGCACTCCATATCGGCCCGGCGCACGTGACGACTCCAGATCGGCCCGCTATGGAGTGCGCAGGCTTGCCTGCGCTTTGGGGAGCCCCGCGCCGCAGAGGCAGAGGGGCTTGCCCCGACCGGTGCCCCCGTAGGAGCCTCGGCAGGCCGCAAAGCGGGCGCCAGCGAACGCGCGCCGTCGATCCGGTCAGGGCAAGCCCCTCTCTTCTGCTTGCGCCGCTCTTCTCTGAAAACAGGCCCGCCGCAGCCGCCCGGGCGGGGCTCCCCCCGTTCGGGGGGCAGGCAAGACCCCGCCCTACCAGTAACGCCGGCTAAAGCCGGCTCACGGAGCGTGCTGGCGGCCGACTCCGTCACGACCCCCGGGGTCTTCCGCGCGTCCGCGCGGGACCCCGGGGGTCTGTAGGCGGTAGGCCTGGCTGCTGCGAGGGGAGCCCGCCGCGTCCGGCCGGCGGAGAGCCTGTCGGCGGGCAAGTGCGGGGCGGTGGGCCTGGCGTGGGGCGGCGGCCCTACCGTTGTCATTCCGAGCGGAGTCTTCGGAGCCGCCGGTCCGCCGGCCGGAATCTCGTCTCTGCCTAGCTTTGCGCACAGCAAGGCGAAGACGAGGCCCCGGCCGGCAGACCGGCTGCTGCGCTCGGGACGACAAGGCGCGGGGCTCGCCGCAGCCCCCCGGGCGGGGCTCAAGACCCCGCCCTACCGGTAACGCCGGCTAAAGCCGGCCGAAGCCGGCCAAAGCCGGCTCCGGAGTGCATACGCGTCTTGAGCCCCCTTTAGGGGGCGTTTCTCGTAGCCAGGGGTCTTGCCTGCCCCCCGCATGGGGGGAGCCCCTGGCGCCCGGCCGGCGGCGAAGCCTCGTGCCTTCGCGGATCCTGCCGCGCAAGAGCGGCGCTGGGGCGCCGCACTCCATATCGGCCCGCGTGCGCCTCGTTTTCATGCCTGCCGGTGTGCGGCCCGGCGCACATGACGACTCCACATCGGCCCGCCGCTTGGCTTCCCCGCCGCCTTCTGCTATCCTCCCCGCCAGAGCCGCCAGCCACCCACACCACCCCCGGGGAGCCGTGACCAACCGCACCGCCCGCCTGCTCCTGCTTGTTATCGTCCTGGCCTACGCCGGGCTGGGCGCGCTGTATGCCCTGCGCACCCCCGCCTGGCAGGCGCCCGACGAGCCGGCCCACTACAACTATGTCCGCTACGTCGCCGAGGAGGGCCGCCTGCCCGTCCTGGCGCCGGGCGACTATCCCGCCGCCTACCTCGAGGAGATCAAGGCGCGCCGCTTCCCGGCGGACATGTCCATCGCCCCGCTCCGCTATGAGGCGCACCAGCCGCCCCTCTATTACCTGCTGGCCGCCGGCGTCTACCGCCTGGCCGCCTGGGCCGGCGCGCCGACCCTGCTGGCCCTGCGCCTCTTCTCCGTCCTCCTGGGGGCGCTGGGGCTGCTGGCCGGGTACCGCGCCCTGCGTTTGCTCTTCCCCGCGGACCCGTTGATCCCGCTCGGGGCGCTGGCCCTGGCCGGGGCCCTCCCGCAGCACGTGGCCATGACCGCGGCCGTCAATAACGACGTCCTGGCCGAGGCGCTGGTGGCGCTGTGCGTCTGGCGGGCGCTGGCGATCGCGCCCCGCGGCGGGGTGGCGCGCGACGGCTGGGCGCCCCGCCGCGCCGTGGGGCTGGGCCTGCTGTTGGGGCTGGCCTTCCTCACCAAGATGCAGTCCTACGTCGGCTGGGCCGTGGCGGGGTGGGTGATGGCGCAAGATGCGGCGCAGGATGCGCTGCGTGACGGCGCGACGCGGGCCACCTGGCGCGCGCGGGCCGGGCGGCTCCTCCGCTATGGGGGCATCGCCGTCGGCACGGCCCTCGTGGTGGCCCTGCCGTGGCTGGCGCGCAACGCGGCCATCTACGGCCTCGGCGACCCCTTGGCCATGGCCCGGCACGACCTGGTCGTCCGCGGGCAGCCCACCACGGCGGCCCTGGTGGCAGCCGAGGGGTACGGCGGGCTGGCCGTATCGTTCCTGCGCACGACCTTTCGCTCTTTCTGGGGGCAGTTCGGCTGGATGGGCGTGCCCCTCGACGGGCGCCTCTACCAGGCGCTGGGGATGCTGACGGGCCTGGCCGGGCTGGGGCTCTTGCTGGGCATCGTGCGGGCCCGGCGCGGGGAGGGGACGGCGCCCTGGCCGCGGGGGGCGGCTGCGGTGCTGGCCGTGTGGATCGGCGTCACGACGCTGGGGTACCTGTGGTGGAACCTGCGCTACGTCCAGCATCAGGGGCGCTACCTGTTCCCGGCCATCCTGGCGCTGGGGGCGGCGGGGACGATCGGCCTGCGTGAGGTATTCACTGCGCCGCTTCGCCGGACCCTGCCGGTGCTGGGGGCGCTGCTCCTGGCGCTGATGGGGCTGGGCCTGTGGCGGGGGAGCCTGCCGCGTTACCCGCTGGCGCTGGTGGCGGCGGCGGGGCTGGGGCTGGCCGGCCTGCACCTGGCCGAGCGGGTCAGCGGCCGGAGGCTGACGGCCGCGGCGGTGCTGGGCGTCTATGCCGGGGTCTGGGCCCTGGCGCTCTGGGCGCTGGGCAACGTGGTAGTGCCCGCCCTCGCGCCGCTGTGATTGGGAAGAGAAGAGAAGAGAAGAGAAGAGAAGAAGGACAGGATTCACAGGATTTACAGGATTATAGGAGATGTGGGCAGGGGGTGCCGCCCTCCGCACGAGGCAATCCGGAAAATCCTGTCAATCCTGTCAATCCTGTCTTTCCTGCAACGGGCGTAAGAGAAGAGAGACAGGATTCACAGGATTTACAGGATTATAGGAGATGTGGGCAGGGGGTGCCGCCCTCCGCACGAGGCAATCCGGAAAATCCTGTCAATCCTGTCAATCCTGTCTTTCCTGCAACGGGCGTAAGAGAAGAGAGACAGGATTCACAGGATTTACAGGATTATAGGAGATGTGGGCAGGGGGTGCCGCCCTCCGCACGAGGCAATCCGGAAAATCCTGTCAATCCTGTCAATCCTGTCAATCCTGTCAATCCTGTCAATCCTGTCCTTCTTCTCTGCCTCTTCGCCAAGTTGCGGGGTTGCGCAAGTTATGGTACACTGGGGCAGATTGGTACGCATAAGGAGTTGTCATCAGCATGAGTGACACGGAATCCGCGGAACCTCCCAGTAGTCCCGCGGACCAACCCAGGCGGCAGCGCCAGCCCCTGCGGCAGCGCTGGCCGTCCCCCACCAGGAGGGCCCCCCTCCGGTCCCTGTGTAGAGCACCGTTCAAGTTCCCACTAGCAGGACTCACCCTGGCGAGACACGAGTCCGTGTCCCGCGGTTTTGGCGTTCCCGGCCGCCGCGCGTGCCCAGCGCGGCAGGCCAGGCTCGCCCGCCAATGACCGCACACATCACTTCTCGGGCAGCCTGGAGCTTGCTCAAACGACATCTGCGCTGGGCCGTTGGAGGGTACGGAACATAATGGGGTCTTGGGTGTTGGAGGTTCTCTTGCTGCTGTTCCTGATTCTGGCGAACGGCCTCTTTGCCATGTCTGAAATCGCCGTGGTCGCGGCGCGCAAACCGCGCCTGCGCCAACGCGCCGCCGAGGGCGACAAGAAGGCCGCCGCGGCCCTGGCCCTGGCCGAGGCGCCGAACACGTTCCTCTCCACGGTGCAGGTGGGCGTCACCTTGGTGGCGGTGCTGTCGGGCGCGCTGGGCGGGGCCTCCCTGGCCCGGCGGCTGGCGCCGACCTTGGGCGGCGTCCCCTGGCTGGCCCCCTATGCCGAGCCGCTCTCGCTGGGGCTGGTGCTCGTCCTGATCACCTACCTCTCGGTGGTGCTCGGTGAGCTAGTGCCCAAGCGGCTGGCCCTGTCCAACCCGGAGCGGATCGCCGCGCTGATGGCCCCGCTCATGCGCGGCCTCGCCGTGGCCGGCGCCCCGATCGTGGCGCTCCTCAGCGCCTCTACCCGCGCGATGACCCACCTCCTCGGCATCCACCATTCCGGCGAGCCCCCCGTCACCGATGAGGAGATCGAGAGCCTCTTCCGTGAGGGGACGGAGGCGGGCGTCTTTGAGGAGGCCGAGCAGGATATGGTCCGCGGCGTGCTGACGCTCGGCGATCGGCGCGCCGCCGCCCTGATGACCCCCCGGCCGGAGATCGTCTGGCTCGATATCGACGCCACCCGCCAGGACCTGCTGGCCAAGCTGACCGAGAACCGCTACTCGCGGCTGCCCGTGGCCCGCGGCAGCCTGGACGAGGTGCTCGGTGAGGTGCAGGCCAAAGACCTGCTGCTGCAGCTCCTGCGCGATGAGCCGTTTGACCTGTCGACCCTGGTGCGCCGGGCCCTCTACGTGCCGGAGACGATGCCGGCCCTGCGCGTGCTGGAGACGTTCAAGATGGCCGGCACCGAGCTGGCTTTGGTGATCAACGAGTACGGCTCAGTCGAGGGGCTGGTGACGCTGGCCGACGTCATGGAGGCCGTGGTGGGCGACGTCATGCCCGACGAGGAAGAGGAGCAGCCGGAGATCTTTCAGCGCGAGGACGGCTCCTGGATCGTCGACGCCATGCTGCCGGTGGATGAGCTGAAGGAGCTCTTGGGGATCGACGCGCTGCCGCTGGAAGAGTCGGGGCTGTATCAGACGGTGGCGGGCTTCCTGATCCTGCAGCTGGGGCACATCCCCGTGGTGGCGGAGGGGTACGAGTGGGACGGGCTGCGCATCGAGGTGCTGGACATGGTGGGCCAGCGGGTGCACCGCGTGCTGGTGAGCCGCCTGCCCGAGGCGAGCGAGGCCGACGCCGCCGACGCCGCCGACGCCGCGCCCGACGCGCTAGCCCAAGGCGCCGGGGCGTAGGGAAGAGCATCCACCACCGAGACACGGAGAACACAGAGAAGAGAAGAAGGACAGGATTAACAGGATTTACAGGATTGGGGAGAGGGTCGGCCCAGCACCGCGGTGTGGTGCGGCCAGTAATCCTGTCAATCCTGTAAATCCTGTCTTCCCCATTCTTCTCTTCTCAGTGCCCTCCGTGTCTCCGTGTTTCGATGCTCTTCCCCTCTACCGAGCCGCGGCGGGGCTGATCACTGGCAGGTACATCCACCACTCCCGCTGCCCGAACAGGCCGAAATGGCCCAGCCCGCAGACAGGTACGGTCAGGCGGTTCTCGTCCGGCTCACGCAGGTACGCGGAGGGCGGCCTGCAGCCGGCGGCCGCGTCGGCCCAGGAGTCCCCAACGCGCGCATAGAGCGTCAGCGAGTCTTCCCGCAGCCGCGTGGGCGGGATCAGCACCGCGCTGATGCCCGCCTGCAAGTCCCGGTAGGTCAGGGTCAGCGTGATCGGCCGGGAGAGAAGCAGGTCGGGCACGAGCGCCCCGTTGCGGTAGGCCTGCAGGGTAAAGTGGTGCTCGGCGGCGTACAGGCCCTCCGGCGGCTCATACCACTCCGTCGGCAGGCCGTACCGCAGGGTGAAGGGCTCCGCGGCGGCGCCGGCCGGCACCGCGATGCGCACCGAGCCCCCGCCCAGAATATGCACCGTCATCTCGCTGGCCTCCTGCGGCAAGACGGGCATGGTCGTGCCCCACAGCGGCAGGAACCGGTGCGTGTCGGTCATCACCAGGCCCGCGGCCTCCACGGCGACGGCGATGCCCGGCGCGGTGGAACTTTCCCACACGTAGGTAGCCGTGGCCGTCCCCTGGCCGCTCGCGGGCTCCGGCGCCCAGGTGTAGGTGATCGGTTCGGCCGGCAGGGACGGCGTCACCTGGGCGGTGAAGGCGTAGGGCTGGCCGTAGGACCCTTCGGTGGGGCCCACGATGGTGACGCCCAAGGGCGTCACCTCCACCGCGGCGGAGTAAAGGCTCCTCAGGATGCTCTTTTGCCGCGAGGTCGCGTCGCTGACGGAGCGCACCGCCAGGTACACGGGCTGGCCGGAAGCCAGGCCCGTCACGCGGATGCCGGTGGCCGTGCGGTCGGCGGTGGCGGCGAGGACTTGGTAGGGCCCCTGGGGGGCGGCCGCCAGGCCGACCTCATAGTGGCCACCGATAATCAGCCCGGGCCGCTCCGCCCAGGTGACCTCGGCGCCGCCGGGGAGCGAGGCCGCCGCCAGGCCGGTGGGCGGCACGGTCTGGGAGGTCCAGGCCGGCTCCAGGAGGGCTTCCAGGTGCGCCGAGTAGGGGCCGGCGGGCCAGAGCATGTTGTAGCGCAGGTCGGCGTACGTGAGGCTCGTGGCGTTGCCCAGCTCGGTGGGCACCGGGCCGATGAGCTGGTTGTAGCCCAGGGTGAGCAGGTCCAGATGAGGCAGGTTCCCCAGTTCCGCGGGGATGCCGCCGGAGAGGCGGTTCTCACGCAGGTCGAGCGTCGTGAGGCTGGCCAGGCCGCCGAACGTCACGGGGATGGGCCCCGTCAGGTCGTTGGCGCGGAGATCCAGGTACACGAGCTGGCTCAGCGCGCCGAGCGCGGTGGGGATGGCCCCGCTGAGGCTGTTGTACTTGAGCAGGCACGTCTTGAGCGCGCGCAGGTTGCCCAGCGAGGCCGGGATCTCGCCGGTCAGGCTGTTCTTGGAGAGGTCGAGGTCCTCGAGCGCGCTCAGGTCGCCCAAGGAGGCCGGGATCTCACCGGTCAGGCCGTTATAGGAAAGGTTGAGCTCCACGAGCGCCGGCAGAGCGCCCAGGCTGGCCGGGATGGTGCCGGCCAGGAGGTTGCCATCGGCGCGGAGGTAGGCCAGGTGGGGCTGGGGGTTCTCTGCTGCGCCAAAGGCGGCCGGGAAGGGCCCGTTCAGGCGGTTATCCTGCAGGTACAGGGTGTTCAGGTTGGGCAGGCCCGCCAGAGTGCCGGGGATGGGGCCCGTCAACGCGTTGCCGTGCAGGTATAGCTCCTCGAGGGCCGTCAGGGCCGACAGGTCCGGGATGGTGCCGGTGAACGCGGAGCAGCTCAGGTCGAGGTGGGTCAGTTTGTCGAGCATGCCGAGGAAGGGGGGGAGCTCCGCGCCGAGCGAGGCCATCGACAGATCCAGGTACTCGAGGTGGATCAGGTTGACAAAGGAGACCGGAATGCCGCCCGGCAACGTCGAGCCGTGCAGGTCGAGGCGCTGGAGGAAGGTCAGGTCGCCCAAGGCGGCCGGCAGGGGGCCCTCTAGGCCGCTTACTGCAAGGTCCAGCGCGATGACGTGGCCGTTGCCGTCGCAGGTGACTCCCTCGAGCGAGCAGGCGTTGGCCGCGGTGATCGTGGCGGGCCACGGCATGTACAGGTACCAGGAGGCGCCGCCGGTGGCGTCGTAGAGGGCCTGGAGGGCGGCGGCCTCGGCGTCCAACGTGTCGGCGTGGACGGCGGGGGGCGGGTTGGCGGGCCACAGGCCCACGGTGGCGAGGAGGAGAGTTGCCAGGGCTAGGCGACCCAGGCGGCCGAGGACGGTGGGAGACAGGCGTAGCATGACGGCTCCTTGGGTGGGGCGTGAGTGCTAGGGCGGGACCGCAGACGCGTTATTCAGTATGCCGGCGCGTAGGCAGCGCGTCAACCGGCCGGAGCGGGCAAAGGGGGCTAGGCCGGGAAGTAGTGTTTCGCATAGGAGAACGGGAGGAGAGAATGGAACCACGGAGACACAGAGGGCACCGAGAAGAGAAGAAAGGGGAAGACAGGATTTACAGGATTGACAGGATTACCGGCCAGACCACACGCCGGCGCTGTCCCGTTCCTCTTCCCAATCCTGTAAATCCTGTAAATCCTGTCCTTCTTCTCTTCTCTTGTCTGTGCCCTCCGTATCTCCGTGTTTCTATTCTCTTCTCTTCCCCTACCGTACCCCCGGGGCGGGGCTGATGACCGGCAGGTAGAGGGTCCACTCCAGCTCCCCGAACAGCCCGAACTCGCCCAGGCGGCAGATGGGCACCGTCAGGCGGTTCACCTCCGGCTCGCGCAGGGTGGCGGAGGCCGGCTCGCAGCCGGCCGCCGCGTCGACCCAGGCATCACCGGCCCGCTCGTAGAGGGTCAGCGTGTCTTCGCGGAACCCCACCCCCGGGAAGGCCGGCACCACGGCGCGGGGCGCCGTCACGTCCAGGTAGGTCAGGGTCAGCGTTATCGGCGCCGACAGGGCCAGGCCGGGCACCAGCGCCCCGTTGCGGTAGGCCTGCAGGGTAAAGTGGTGCCTGGCGGGGTACAGGCCCTCCGGCGGCTCATACCACTGGGTGGGCAGGCCGTACAGCAGGGTGAAGGGCTCCTCGGCGGCGCCGGCCGGCACCGCAACGCCGACGGTGCCGCCGCCCGACGCGTCCAGGGTCATCGTGACGGCCTGGGAGGGGCTGACGGGCACCGTGGCGCCCCACAGCGGCAGGAACGGGTGCGTGTCCGTCAGCACATGGCCGGCGGCCTGCACCACGACGGCGACGTGCTGCACCGTGAGGCGCTCAAACGAGTAGGTGGCCGTGGCCGTTCCCTGGCCGCTCGTGGGCTCCGGCGCCCAGGTGTAGGTGATCGGTTCGGTCGGCAGGAGCGGCGTGACCTGGGCGGTAAAGGTATAGGGCTCGCCGTAGGACCCTTCGGTGGGGCCGACGATGGTCATCCCCAGCGGCGTCACCTCCACCGCGGCCGAGTAGGGGCTCTGCAGCACGTTCTTTTGCCCCTCAAACGCGTCGCTGACGGAGCGCACCGCCAGGTACACGGGCTGGCCGGGGGCCAGGCCCGTCACGCGGATCCCCATGGCCTCCCGGTCGGCAGTAGTGGCGACGACCTGGTAAGGCCCCTCGGGCGCGCCCGCCAGGCCGACCTCAAAGTGGCCGTCAGCGGTGTACCCGGGCGCCTCCTCCCAGGTGACCTCGGCGCCGCCGGGAGCGGCCGTCGCGGCCACGCCGGTGGGCGGCACGGTCTGGGAGGGCCAGTAGGGCGCCAGGAGGGCTTCCAGGTGCGCCGAGTAGGGGCCGGCGCGCCAGAGCATGTTGTAGCGCAGGTCCGTGGACGTCAGCGCCGTGGCGTTGCCCAGCGCAGCGGGCACGGGGCCGACTAGCTGGTTGTAGCCGAGCCCGAGCGTCTCCAGCTGGGTCAGCAGCCCCAGTTCGGGGGGAATGCCGCCGGAGAGGTGGTTCCCCGCCAGGTCCAGGGTCTTCAGGGCGGCCATGTCGCCGAGCGCCGCGGGGATCGGCCCGCTCAGGTCGTTGCCGGCCAGGTGCAGGGCATCGAGGGCGGTCAGCGCGGCGAGCGTCGCGGGGATGGCCCCGCTCAGGTGGTTCTCCTGCAGATCGCACACCTTGAGCGCCGCCAGGTTGCCCAGGGCGGCCGGGATCTCACCGGTCAGGTCGTTACTGGAGAGTTCGAGCAGCACGAGCGCCGTCAGGTTCGCCAGACTGGCCGGGATCTCACCGGTGAGCTGGTTTTGCTGGAGCCAGAGCAGTTCGAGCCCGGCGAGATCGCCCAGGGCGGGAGGGATCTCGCCCGTCAGTTCGTTACCGCCGAGGTCGAGCGCCGCGAGCCCCGTCAGGTTGCCGAGGCTAGCCGGGATCTCGCCGCTGAGGAGGTTGCCGTAGGCGCCGAGATAGCCCAGCAGCGGCTGGGGGTTCTCGGCCGCGCCAAAGGCGGACGGGACAGACCCACTCAGCTGGTTGTGAGACAGATCCAAGCTCCGGAGGGCCGGGAGGCCGGCCAGCGAGGCGGAGATGGTACCCGTCAACCCGTTCCTGCTCAGGTCCAGGAACTCGAGGGCGACCAAGGGCGAAAGGTCCGGGATAGCGCCAGACAGCGCGCACTCGCTCAGCCTGAGGGTCTTGAGCGCGACGAGGTCACCGAAAGAGGCGGGGATCTCGCCGGCTACGTTGGTGCCCGTCAGGTCCAGGAACTCGAGGTTGGTGAGGTTGGCGAAGGTCGCCGGAATGCCCGTGGGGGTGGGCAGGTTGGTCCTGGTCAGGTCGAGGCGGCGGAGGTAGGTCAGGTTGCCCAGCTCGCTCGGCAGGGTGCCGTTCAGGTTCTGGAAGGGGAGGTCGATCCTGGTGACGTGCCCCTGGTCGTCGCAGCCGATGCCAGCGAGGGAGCAGGCGTTGGCCGCGGTGATCGTGGCGGGCCAGGCGGGGGACACGCGCCAGGCGGGGCCGCCGGTGGAGTCATAGAGGGCCTGGAGGGCGGCGACCTCGGCGTCCAGCGTCTCAGCGTGGACGGCGGGGGGCGGGCTGGCGGGCCACAGGCCCAGGGTGGCGAGGAGGAGGAGGGCCAGAACAAGGCGGCCGAGGCGGCCGAGGAGTGTAGGAGGCAGACGTAGCATGACGACTCCTTACAATAGGTGCGGGCACAGGGGTGGGCCCGCAGACGCGTTCGCGAGTATGTCGTCGCGTGGGCAGCGCGTCAAGCGGGAGCAGCGGGGCATGGTGGCGAGGTCGGCAAGTGCTGTTCCGCATAGGCGAACTGGGGGGGAGACGGAGAAGAGGAATCCACCACAGAGACACGGAGGGCACCGAGAAGAGAAGAGAAGAGAAGAGAAGAGAGACAGGATTAACAGGATTTACAGGATCATAGGACTTGTGAGGCGCGGGCAGGTGCCTGCGCAAGAGTGCATCCGGAAAATCCTGTCAATCCTGCAAATCCTGTCCTTCTTCTCTTCTCCGTGCCCTCTGCGTCTCTGTGGTGGACCCTCCCCGACACGGCGCGCGGGGCGCATTTGCACTTTTTTTCACAAAGTGCTACACTACGGCCGCGTCACGTACGCAAGGAGGTACCCGATGGGCAGCTGTCCCGCCATTCCCTTGCCCAGCCTGCGCCGCCTGCCGATCTATTACCGGCGGCTGCGGAGGGCTATCGACGAGGGGCAGGGCGTCATCTCGTCGCAGGAACTGGGCGAGGCCGCCGACGTCCCTGCCGCGCAGGTGCGCAAGGACCTCTCCCACGTCGGAGAGGTGGGGCGCCCCGGCATCGGGTACGACGTCGCCATCCTGGCCGACTACCTGGAGCACTTTCTCGGCCTGGTGAACGACAAGGAGGCCGTCCTCGTCGGGGTCGGCAACCTGGGGCGGGCGCTGGTCTCTTACCCGGGCTTTACCCGCTACGGCCTGCGCATCGTGGCGCTGTTTGACTCCGACCCGGCCAAGGTGGGGCAGACGATGGGCGAGCACCGCATCCTGCCGGTGAGCAAACTGGCCGACCTGACCCGGCGGCTGCACGTGCAGATGGGCATCATCACCGTGCCCGGGCGGGCCGCCCAGGAGGTTGCCGATCAGATGGTGGCCGGCGGCGTCTCGGTGATCTGGAACTTTGCGCCGGCCACGCTGCAAGTTCCGGACGAGGTCTTGGTGAAGAACGAGGATCTGGCCGCGGAGCTGGCCACCCTCTCGCATCATATCAATCTCCGCCACCTGGAGAATCGGTCGTCGTAAGGGAGGTGGGTGTTGTCTCAGGTCAAGTTCGGTGTGTGGGGCGGCAAACTGATCGAGGGCTCGGCCGACGGCGTCGGCTCGGCCGGTGCCGAGGCGCCGGCGGTCCCCGAGGGGATCGCCGTCATGCAGGAGTTCAGCGAGGGCAACAAGGTCCGCGCCATTATGGGCTGGGACGGCTTTTTCGTCTTTGATGAGACGGTCGACCCGGTGGACATGGCCCGTGCCTACATGGACGTCGTCCAGCGCGAATCGTGCGGCAAGTGCGTGCCCTGCTCGATGGGCACCCGCGTGGCCGCCGACGTCCTGGCGCGCATCGCCGACGGCAAGGGCCGCATGGAGGACCTGGACACCCTCCGCGCCGTGGGCGAGCTCGTGCACGACGGGTCGCTCTGTGAGCTGGGGCACTCGTCGATGATCGCGGTAGAGGCCCTCATCGACCACTATGAGGACGAGTTCGTGCGCGCCATTCAGGAGGGCGTGCGCCGGCCGCGCGGGGTCTACCACACCAAGGTGACGGCCCCCTGCATCGAGGCCTGCCCTGAGCGCCTCGACATCCCCCGCTACATCGAGTACATCCGCACGGGCCGCTATGACGACTCGCTCTCGGTGATCCATGAGAAAAACCCGCTGTCGTCAGTGTGCGGGCGGGTGTGCGTGCGCTTTTGCGAGTTCGCCTGCCGGCGCGGCCAGCTGGACGACCCGGTGGACATCAAGCACCTGAAGCGTTTCGTCTCTGACGTGGAAATGGACGCGGCCGTCAAGGCCTACCAGCCGGAGGTGATCGCCGCGCCCGACGCGCCGACGGTGGCCATTGTGGGGGCCGGGCCGGCCGGCATGACGGCCGCCTACCACCTGTTGCGCAAGGGCTACCGCGTTGAGATCTTTGAGGCCAACCTGGAGCCGGGCGGCATGGCCGCCCTGGGCATCCCCGACTATCGCCTGCCCCGGCAGGTGCTGCGCACCGAGCTGGAGGTCATCCAGCAGATGGGCGCCCAGATCCACTACGGGCAGGCCATGGGCGTCGATTTCACCCTGCAGGACCTGCGCGACCGCTTCCAGGCCGTCTTCCTGGCCATCGGGGCGCAAAAGGGGAGCAGCCTGCGCATCGAGGGGGAGGACCAGAGACCCATCGGCTACATGCCGGGCGTCGAGTTCCTGCGCTCGGTGAACCTGAACGAGCCGATCGAGTTCGGGCGGCGCGTGGTAGTGGTGGGCGGCGGGAACGTGGCCATGGACTGCGCCCGCTCGTCCGTCCGCCTGGGCGCCGAAGAGGTGCACCTGGTCTACCGGCGCACCCGCCAGGAGATGCCGGCCGACCACGAGGAGATCGAGGGGGCCGAGGAAGAGGGCGTCATCTACCACTTTTTGGCCAACCCGACGCGGCTGGTCATCGAGGAGGGGCGCCTTACCGGGGTGGAGTGCATCCGCATGGCCCTGGGGGAGCCGGACGCCTCCGGCCGGCGCCGGCCGGTGCCGGTGGAGGGGAGCGAGTTCGTCATCCCCTGCGACGTGGTCATCCCGGCCATCGGCCAGCGGGTCGATACCGACTGCCTGAAGGGGGTCGAGGCCCCCAGCGTGACGCGCTGGGGCACCATCGCGGCCGATCCGGACACGCTGGCCACCGACCTGCCGGACGTCTTTTCCGGCGGGGACTGCGTCAGCGGGCCGGCCACGCTGATCGAGGCGATGGCGGCGGGCTTTCGCGTGAGCCACTCGATCGACCAGTACCTGCGCGAGGGGCGGGTGAGCCTGTCGGACGATGAGCGCATGTCGCGCATCTACCGGCCGCTGGCGGCCATCGGGGTGGACGAGGTGGACCGGCTGGGCCGCGGGGAGCATCGCACGGAGATGCCGATGCGCCCGGCCGCCGAGCGCGTGGCGGACTTTGAGGAGATCGAGACGGGGCTGTCTCCGGAAGACGCCCTGTTGGAGGCGGACCGCTGCCTGCGCTGCTACCGGATCATGCTGGTGGCGACGGAGGAGTAGGGGCGGCGGCGGATCGCGGTTCATCCGATTGGGGTGGCGCGGGGCTAGGAAAAGCGGTGCCATCCCTCGGCGGACCTCGGGACAGGCGGCACCGCAGCCCAAAGGGCCAGGGGGCAGGGGTGCCCCCGTCTGTACCGTGGTTGGTGATAAGGGGACTGATGCCATGGCTTTGCATGTACAACGTCGGCTCAAGCGTATTCCGGTGACCATCGACGGCCGGCCGTACCTGGCCCGCGAGGGGCAGACCATCCTCGACGTGGCCCGCGAGTACGGCATCCGCATCCCGACGCTCTGCTATACGCCCAAGCTCAAGCCGTTGGGCTCTTGCCGGCTGTGCGTCGTCGAGATCGCCGGCACGCCCACCCCCGTGACGGCCTGCACCACGCAGGTCGCCGAGGGGCAGACGATCCTGACCCGCTCCGAGCGGCTCGAGCGCCTCCGCCGAGAGACGCTCAAGCTCATCCTCCTGAAGCACCCGCTGAACTGCTCGGCGTGTGAGATCAACGGCAGCTGCGAGCTGCAGGACCTGGCCCACCAGTACGACATCAACCACCGCGACCTGCACACCTACGACGTGCGGCCCATCCAGTTCGAGCAAAAGCCTTACGCGACGCCGCTGATCGACTATCACCCGCTGCGCTGCATCCTGTGCGGGCGCTGCGTGCAGGCCTGCGTCGAGATCACCGGGGCCGGCGCCATCCAGTTCGCCGGGCGCGGGTCGGAGGCGCACATCGCCCCCGTGCTGCGCGACGGGCGCAACGACTGCGTCTCCTGCGGGGAGTGCCTGGCGATCTGCCCGGCCAACGCCCTCACCGAGGCGCTGGGTCGCCCCAAGGGCAAGCCCTGGGAGACCACCTCCGTCAAGAGCACCTGTGGCTACTGCGGCGTGGGCTGCGAGCTCTCGCTCCAGGTGGTGGGGGACAAGATTGTCGGCGTCAAGCCCTCCGACGGGCCGGTGAACCACGGGTCGCTGTGCGTCAAGGGGCGCTTTGGGTATGACTTTGCCAACCACAAGGACCGCCTGAAGGAGCCCTTGATCCGCCGCGGCACCTACTGGGAGCAGGTCAACTGGGACGAGGCGCTCGACTATGCCGCCGACCGCTTGGCGGCCATCGTGGCGCGCGACGGGGCCGACGCGGTGGGCGGGCTGGCCTCGGCGCGCTGCACCAATGAGGAGAACTATCTCTTCCAGAAGCTCTTCCGCGGGGTGATCGGCACCAACAATGTGGATCATTGCGCCCGGCTTTGACACTCTGTCACTGTGGCCGGTCTGGCCGCAACGTTTGGCAGTGGCGCAATGACCAACTCGATCGCCGAGATCGAGGATACCGATCTGATCCTGATCACCGGCTCGAACACGGCCGAGAACCACCCGATCATCGGGCGGATGGTCAAGCGGGCCGTGGACCGCAAGCGGGCCCGACTGATCATCGTCGACCCGCGCAAAGTGGAACTGACGCGGTACGCCCACGTGTGGCTGCGCCCGCGCCCCGGCACCGACGTGGCCTGGGTGAACGGGATGCTCCACGTGATCCTGTCCGAGGGGCTGTGGGCCAAGGACTATGTCGCCGAGCGCACCGAGGGGTTTGAGGGGTTGCGTGAGGCGGTGCGCGAGTACACGCCGGAGCGGGTGGAAGAGATCACCGGCATCCCGGCGGATGAGCTGCGGCGCGCGGCGCGGATGTACGCGCGCGCCCCGCGGGCCATGATCCTGTACGCCATGGGCATCACCCAGCACTCCAGCGGCACCAACAACGTCATGGCGCTGGCCAACCTGGCCATGGCCTGCGGCAAGGTGGGCATCGAGGGGGGCGGGGTGAACCCGCTGCGCGGGCAGAACAACGTCCAGGGGGCCTGCGACGTGGGCGCCCTGCCCGACACCTTCCCCGGCTACGCCTCGGTGGCGAGCGAGGCCGCGCTGACCCGCTTCCAGCAGGGCTGGGGGACGGGGGTGCGCCTGTCGAACCGGCGCGGCCTGATGGTGACGGAGATGTTCCCAGCGGCGCTGGCCGGCACGCTCAAGGCCCTCTACATCATGGGGGAGAACCCGGCCCTGTCTGACGCGAACTCGTCACACGTGCAGGCGGCGCTCGAGGCGCTCGAGTTCGTCATCGTGCAGGACATCTTTATGACCGAGACGGCCCGCCTGGCCGACGTGGTGCTGCCCGCCTCCTCCTTCGTGGAGAAGGACGGGACCTTTACCAACACGGAGCGGCGCGTCCAGCGGGTGCGCAAGGCGCTCGACCCGCCCGGCAACGCCCTGCCCGACCTGGAGATCATCGCCGAGCTGGCCCGCCGCGTGGGCGAACGCCTGGCGGCGCAGAGCCCCGTGGCGCAGGCCGCCGCGGCCGGGCCGCGCGGGCGGGCGGCTGCCTTTGGCAACGGTCGCTCGGCGCGCCCCTACGGCTACTGGGGCTATGCCTCGGCCGAGGAAGTGTTTGGCGAGATGACGACGCTGATGCCGTCCTACGCGGGGATGTCGTACGAGCGGCTGGAGCGCGGCGGCCTACAGTGGCCCTGCCCGACGCGCTTCCACCCCGGAACGCCCTACCTGCACAAGAACGGCTTTGCCCGTGGGCGGGGCCGCTTTGTGCCGGTGGAGTTCAGCCCGCCAGCGGAACTGCCCGACGCCGAGTACCCCTTCTACCTGTCCACAGGGCGCATCCGTGAGCACTATCACACCGGCACCATGACGCGCCGCTCCCGCGGGCTGGACCATCTGGTCCCCGAGGAGCGCATCCAGATGCACCCGCAGGACGCCGAGCGGCTGGGGATCGCCGCGGGGGACTGGGTACGGGTGATCTCGCGGCGCGGGGAGATCCGCGCGCGGGTGCGGTTGACCGATCGGTCGGCGCCAGGTATGGTCTTTGGCACCTTCCACTTTCACGAATCGCCGATCAACCAGTTGACCAACGACGCGCTCGACCCGGTGGCCAAAATCCCCGAGTACAAGGTGAGCGCGGTACGGGTGGAGAAGGTGGCCCCGGAGGAAGCGGAGGGCGGGGCGGCGCCGCGCGAGGCCGCCGCCGAGTTGGCCCAGAAGCAGGCGTGAGGGTGCAGGGAGGATCGGGATGCTGAGCGTGGTAATCTGTGTAGGGAGTTCCTGCCACGTACGCGGCTCGGACGCGGTAGCCGCGGCGTTTGAGCGGATGATCACCGAGCGCAACCTGGGTGACCAGGTGGAGCTAGTGGGGGCCTTTTGCATGGACGCCTGCTCGATGGGCGTCTCGGTGCGCGTGGGGGAAAAGGTGTACCGCGGCGTGGAGCCGGACGGTGCGGAAGAGTTCTTCCGCGCGGAGGTGCTGCCGCTTCTGGAGGGCTAGGGCGGGGGCGACCAGAGGAACGGTGTACTCGGGGTTCCCGAGCCCGCCTGCGGGCTCGGGAACCCCTTTTGCTGTTGGCCGATATGGAGCCGTCTCGTGCGCCGGGCCACACACCGGCAGGCATGAAAACAGGGGCGCGAGCGGCGGGCCGATGTGGAGTGCGGCGCCCCATCCCTCGGCGGACCTCGGGACAGGGCGCCGCTCCGGCGCGGCAGACCGCGAAGGCACACAGGCTCTCCGGCGGCCGGACGCCAGGGGCTAAAGACCCCTGGCTACGAGGTACGCCCCCTAAAGGGGGCTCAAGACGCGTGTGCGCTCCGCAAGGCGGCTCTAGCCGGGCGCCGTCATGACCCCCGGGGTCTGCCGGCCGCCCCGGCCGGGACCCCGGGGGTCTAGAGAGCGGCGAGCCCCTCTGCTGCGATCCGGGGGGCTCGCCGCCCGGCCGGCCGCGGCGAGCCCCCCGCCTTGTCGTCCCGAGCGGAGTCTGCGGAGCAGCCGGTCTGCCGGCCGGGACCTCGTCTTTGATTTGCTTTGTCGCAGACGCCAGGCAAAGACGAGATTCCTCGCTCCGAAGACTCCGCTCGGAATCACAACGGTAGAATGGCCGTTCCGCGCCAGGCCCGCCGCGGCGCACGTGTCGGCCTCCGCTCGCAGCAGCGGGGCCTGCCGCCCTCAGACCCCCGGGGTCTTCCGGCGGTCTGCCGCCGGGACCCCGGGGGTCGTGAAGGAGCCGGCCGGCCGGTTCTGTAGAAGCCGCCGCGCCGCCCGGCCGGCCGCGGCAGGCCCCGCGCCCTGTCATTCCGAGCGGAGTCTTCGGAGCGAGGGACCTCGTCTTTGTGCTGCTGCCTATGGAAGCTAGGCCAAGACGAGATCGCGGCCGGCGGACCGGCGGCTCCGAAGACTCCGCTCGGAATGACAACGGTAGGGTTGCCGTTCCGCGCCAGGCCCGCCGCGGCGCACGTGTCGGCCTCCGCTCGCAGCAGCGGGGCCTGCCGCCTACAGACCCCGGGGGTCGTGAAGGAGCCGGCCGGCCGGTCCTGTAGAAGCCGCCGCGCCGCCCGGCCGGACGCGGCAGGCCCCCGCCTTGTCATTCCGAGCGAAGCGAGGAATCTCGTCTTTGCCTCACTTTGCAGCGTACGCTAGGCCAAGACGAGATCGCGGCCGGGGGACCGGCGGTTCCGCAGACTCCGCTCGGAATGACAACGGTAGAATGGCCGTTCCGCGCCCGGCCCGCCGCGGCGCACGTGTCGGCCTCCGCTCGCAGCAGCGGGGCCCGCCGCCCTCAGACCCCCGGGGTCCCGCCGGCAGACCCCCGACCCCGGGCGGCAGGCCCCGCGCCCTGTCATTCCGAGCGGAGTCTTCGAAGACCTCGTCTTTGTGCTGCTCTATGGTGAACCGGCGGAGACTCCGCTCGGAATGCCGTTCCGCGCCAGGCCCGCCGCGGCGCGTGTCGGTCCGCTGAAGGAGCCGGCCGGCCGGTCCTGGGGCCGCGCCGCCCGGCCGGACGCGGCAGGCCCCCCGCCTTGTCATTCCGAGCGAAGCGAGGAATCTCGTCTTTGCCTCCTTTGCAGCGTACGCTAGGCCAAGACGAGATCGCGGCCGGGGACCGGCGGTTCCGCAGACTCCGCTCGGAATGTAGAAGCCGCCGCGCCGCCCGGCCGGCCGCGGCGAGCCTCGCGCCTTGTCGTCCCGAGCGGAGTCTTCGGAGCGAGGGACCTCGTCTTTGTGCTGCTGCCTATAGAAGCTAGGCAAAGACGAGATTCCTCGCTCCGAAGACTCCGCTCGGAATGACAACGGTAGGGTCGCCGTCCTGCGCCCGGCCCGCCGCGGCGCACGTGTCGGCCTCCGCTCGCAGCAGCGGGGCCTGCCGCCCTCAGACCCCCGGGGTCGTGAAGGAGCCGGCCGCTAGCGGCGCTGGCCCCACCCCGTTGACGTGCCAGCCATCCGATGCCATAATCGCGGCCTGTTCTGCCGGGGCGGCCGGGACGTCCGCGCTGCCCCCACCCATGCCCAAGCCAAGGAGGGCAAGTCATGCACAGACGGACCGTGGCAGTTCTCGTCCTGGTGCTTCTCGTGGCGCTGACGGCCAGCGCCTGCGGCAAGAAGGGTGCCGACCCGGCCCCACCCGCCGGCCCGACGGCCGCGGCGACCTCGGCCGCCGGCGAGGCGACCCGCGTCCCCCCGGCCTCGGTCGGCACGACTCCCGGCGCACCCGGCGCCACCGCGGCCGGCACGACGCCTGGCGCACCCGGCGCCACCGCGGCCGCCCCGGCGGGCACTCACGATGACGCCAAGAGCGGGACCGACGCCCCCGACGAGGCCGCTCGGGCCCTGGCCGTCAAGGCGGGCGCCCCGGTCAGCGGCCTCCTCCCCGAGGGGGACACCGGCGATTGGTACGCCCTCGACGTTCCGCACGGCTCGCTGATCGACCTGGCCTTCGCCCCCGCGAGCGGCGGCACGGGGCTGACCGTCGAGCTCTACGACGCGAACGGGTACGTCGTCTGGTCGCAGCAGGATGTGGGCTCGGGCGTCGCCAAGGCCCGCTACATCGTCTCGGACGTGGAGGGCGGCCAGTACGGCGTGCGCGTGTCGGGCGGGGAGGGCGCCTACGAGTGGCAGGCGGCGGTGGCGCCGCAGGACGACGGCGGATCTGGCCAGGATGCCGGCGGCGACCGTCGGGGCGCCGTGACGGTCAAGTCCGGCGCGGCGGCCAAGGGGCTGCTCGGCGATACCGACCTGGACGACTGGTACACCCTGGACGTGGCGGGCGGCTCGGTCCTTACGGTAGCCCTCCAGCCGGAGGCCAGCGCCAAGGTCTCTGTCTACGTGCAGGGGCCCGAGGACTATGACATCTGGAGTGAGTACGACGTCGTCCCGCGCGAGGGCGCGGCGCTGACCCTCTTGGTGGCCGACGACGAGGGCGGTGAGTACGCCGTGCACGTCCAGGGGGCGGGCGCCTACACGCTCGAGGCTGCGGCGATGAGCCAGAATGACGGCGGCTCGGGCGGCGATGCCGGCGGCGAGCTGGCCGATGCCGTGAGCGTACCGGTGGGCAAGCCGTTTGCGGGCATCGTCGGCGATACCGACTATGCCGACTATTACACGTTTGACGTGCCGGCGGGCGCCGTGCTGAGCGTGGTGGTGACCACGGCCAAGGGCTCCGAAAAGGTGGACGTGGAGCTGTACGACTTTGAAGAGGTCCCCCTGTGGAGCGAGTACGACCTGCGGGCCGGCCAGCCGCTGACCATGACCGTCATCGTTGGGGCGGAGAGCGGCGGCCAGTACGCCCTGGGCGTCCGCAGCGGGCCGGCGGCCTACCAGGTGGAGGTCAGCACGACCGTCCAGGATGACGGTGGCTCGGGCGGTGACGCCGGCGACGAGCTGGGCGAGGCGGTCGAGATCGTGCTGGATGAGGAGTACAGCGGCCTCCAGGGTGACTCGGACTGGGCCGACTGGTACACGTTCACGCTCGAGGACGGTGAGGCCGCCGAGGTCACCGTGACCGTGCCCAAGGGGCAGGGTGCCTTCCTGCTGCAGGTGTTTGACGAGTACGAGGACTGCCTGGAGTCTCTGTACGACATCTCTAGCCGCAACCCGGCGGCGATCGCGGTGGACGCGGAGATGGGGCGGACGTTCTACGTCCAGGTGGCGGACGGGACGGGGCCCTACACGCTCAAGGTGGTGAAAAAGTAGGTACGGCGGGGGGCCCGCCGCCCGGCGCGCCTCACGCCTTGTCATTCCGAGCGCAGCGAGGAATCTCGTCTTTGACTCACTTTGCCGCGTGCCCCAGGCGAAGACGAGATTCCTCGCTCGGAAACCTCGCTCGGAATGACAACGCTAGTGGCGCCGCGCTCCGCCCGCCTCGTCGTTTCGGGGGAGCCACCGGCCGCGGCACGCCGATGTGGAGTCGTCATGCGCGCCGGGCTGCACACCGGCAGGCATGAAAACGGGGCGCACGCGGCGGGCCGACATGGAGTGCGGCGCCCCATCCCTCGGCGGACCTCGGGACAGGGCGCCGCTCTTGCGCGGCAGACCGCGAAGCCGCGCGGCAGACCGCGAAGCCGCGCGGCAGACCGCGAAGTCGCGCGGCAGACCGCGAAGCTGCGCGGCAGACCGCGAAGTTGCGCGGCAGACCGCGAAGTTGCGCGGCAGAGCCCGCGCAGGTACAGAGCCTCGCCGCCGTCCGCGCGCCAGGGGCTAAAGACCCCTGGCTACAAGAAACGCCCCCTAAAGGGGGCTCAAGACGCGTATGCGCTCCGGAGCCGGCTTTGGCCGGCTTCGGCTGGCTCTAGCCGGGCGGCATCATGACCCCCGGGGGTCTAGAGGCGGCGAGCCCGACTGCTGCGATCCGGGGGGCTCGCGCCCGTCCGGCCGCGGCCGGTCTGCCGGCCGGGACCTCGTCTTGGTGTTGCTGTACGCCAAGCCAGTCAAAGACGAGATTCCTCGCTGCGCTCGGAATGACAACGGTAGGGGCGCCGTCCTACCCCAGGCCTGCCGCCCCGCTAGGCAAAGACGAGATGCCGGCCGGCGGACCGGCGGCCGCGCAGACTCCGCTCGGAATGACGGCGCTGGGGGCGCCGTCGTGCTCCGCGGCCCCCCTCATTGACAGCGCCCTCCTGCCCTGCTATGCTGAACATAAAGGCGCCGCCCTTGCGCCGCAGCGTTCCCTCCGGGCACACCCCCTCGCTTTGCCTTCCGACAGCCGGCCGCCCCTCCCCCGCACAGCGGCGCCGCGAAAGGAGGCCACCCACCCGCACCGCCGACGGAACCCCCTGGCAGCCATGTGTTTCGATGAGGAAAGGAGCAACATGGTGTCGATATCCCGTCGCGAGTTCCTGCGTGTCTCGGGCCTGGCCACCGCAGCCTCTCTGGCGGCGGCCTGCGTGCAGCCCGTGGCCCCGGCCCAGCCGGTGGGCGCCGTGGAGACGCCCCCCGCCGCCGCGCCCGCCGCCCCCACCCCCCAGCCCGAGGTGCCCCGTTACAAGGAGGCCCCCATGCTGGCCCAGCGCGTCGCCCAGGGGCTGCTGCCCCCGGTCGACGATCGCCTGCCGGAGAACCCCCTGGTGGTGACCGATGGGGCCGACGGCATCGGCCGCTACGGCGGCAACATCCGCCGCGCCTTCAAGGGCGTGTCGGACAACCCCATGCTCGGCTACTTTAACCACCGCAAGTTCCTGGAGTTCCACCCCGACTATTCCCTGCGGGCCGACGTGGCCGAGGCGTGGGAGAACAACGAGGACGCCACCGTCTGGACGGTGCACCTGCGCAAGGGGATGAAGTGGTCCGACGGGTCGCCCTTTGGCGCGGCCGACGTGACCTACTTTTTCACCGACGTCCTGGGCAACAAGGACCTGACCCCCTCGGTGCACCGCGACTATCTCACCGGTAGCGGCGACGCGGCCAAGGTCGTGGTCCTCGACGCGCCCGACGACTATACCCTGGTCTTTACCTTTGCCCAGCCCAAGCCCCTATGGCCCTACATCATGGAGAACCGCGACATGTACCAGCCCGCCGAGTACATGAAGCAGTTCCACATGGAAAAGACGGCCGACAAGGCCGCCCTGCAAAAGGCCGTGACGGACGCGGGCGTCGACTCCTGGGTCCAGTATTACAGCGAAAAGAACTCATACTACCTGAACCCCGAGCGCCCGGTGATCTGGAACTGGGTGGCCAGCAACAAGCTGTCGGAAGAGCTGTTCGTCATGGAGCGCAACCCCTACTTTTTCCATGTCGACGCCGAGGGCAACCAGCTGCCCTACCATGACAACTACTCCTTCCGCCTGTTCGAGACCACCGATGTCTTTCTCATGTGGATCATCGGCGGCGAGATTGACTGGCAGGGCCGGCACGTCAGCGCGGAAAACTATACCCTGCTGATGGAAAACCAGGAGAAGGGGGACTTTCACCTCCTCATCGGGGTGACGCAGGAGCACATCGGCCTGAACCCCAACCACGCCACCAAGAACCCCTACGTGCGCGAGTTCTTTGGCAGCCGCGACGTCCGCATCGCGCTGTCCTTGGCCCTCAACCGGGAGGAGATCAACCAGCTAGTGTGGGACGGCCTGCTGAAGCCCCGCCAGTACTCTCCCCTGGAAGAGTCGCCGCAGTACTACCCCAAGCTCTCCAACGCCTACATCGAGTATGACCCGGAGAAGGCCAACGCGCTCCTCGACCAGGCCGGCTATACCCAGCGGGACGCGGACGGCTTCCGCATGTGGAAGGACGGCAGCGGCCGCGTCAGCTTTGTGATCGAGAACTGGTTCCCGGCCGGCACGGGTGAGGCCGACTCGGTGGAGGTGGCTGCCCGCCACCTGGCCGCCGTCGGCGTGCAGGCCATCTACAAGCCGGTGGAGCGCTCGCTCTACACCGAGCACTATCTGGCCAACGAGGTCGAGTGCGGCTCGTGGGGCGGTGACCGGACGCTTCTGCCCATCACCACGCCCGACATCTTCCTGGGCATGATGCCCGACCGACCGTGGGCGGGCGCCTGGGGGCTGTGGAAGACCAACCCCAACGACCCGAACGGCGAGCCGCCGCCCGAGGGGCACTGGCTGTGGAAGATCTGGGAGATCTGGGATCAGGTGGCCATCGAGCCGGATGACGCCAAGCGCACCGCCCTGTTCTTCCAGATCCTGGACATCTGGGCGGAAGAGCTACCCATGATCACCTTCCTCGGCCAGCGGCCGACGATGACCGTGGTGAAGAACGGGCTGCTCAACATCCTGGACAAGGGCCCCGGTGAGAGCTACTCCGCCTCCGCCTATTGGGACGAACCCGACAAGCACGCTCTGGCCGTGTCCTAGCCTGCAGGCGGCCGGGGGTGGGCGCGCGTTCACCCCCGGCCGGCTCTGCGGGGTAGGGCGCCGGCGCGTGTGCACGCTTCTCAGGAGGGCACCATGGTCCTGTGGATGAGCGATCTGTCTGCCAATGCGCGGCACCTGGCCCAGGCCTCGGTGGCCTACATGGACGCCCGCTGGGACGAGCCCCTGGGCCTCATACGGTACGACCCGCAGCGCCCCACCTTTTACCCCCCGCGGCTGCGCAGGCCGCCGGAGGCCGCCCCCAACCACGCCACGCGGGGCGCGGCCTGGTACGCCCTGGGGCTCCTGTTGCGCGACGGCCCCACCGACCGCGCCAGGGCGGCCGCGGCCCTCGAGGGGGTGTTGCGCAACCAGTTCGTGGCGCCGGGCAAGCCCTATCACGGCACCTGGCGCCTCTTTGATGCGAGCGAGGAGCCCGACGACCCGGAGACCGCCACCGACTGGCGCGGGTGGGACTCGAACTGGCGCCAGTTCATCGGCATTACCCTGGCCATCATCCTCGACGAATACCGCGACCGCCTGCCCGGCGACCTGGCCGCCCGGCTCGACCGGGCCGTGGTCCTGGCCGTCGAGGGGGAGATCCTCGAGGCGCGCCTGCGCCCCACCTATACCAACATCGCCCTGATGCGCAGCCCGCTGGACGTGTGGGCCGGGGTGCGCTACGGCCGGCCCGACTGGGTGCGCCAGGGCGAGGAGTGGGCGGAGGAGATCCACCGCCTCTTTCGGCGGCACGACGCCTACGACGAGTACAACTCGCCCACCTACTATGGCGTCGACCTGTACGCGCTGGGCTTCTGGCGGCGCTATGCGCCCTCGGAGCAGGTGCGCGACCTGGGCCAGGCCATGGAGGCGGCCCTCTGGCGCGATATCGCGGCGCTTTACCACGCCGGGCTGCGCAACCTGTGCGGGCCCTTCTTCCGCTCCTACGGGATGGACATGGCCCGCTACTCGGCGGGGGTGGCCCACGAGATGTGGACGGCCGTGGGGCCCGAACACGCCCCGCACCCGCCGGTGGACAGCCCGGAGGCGCGCTCCAGCGGGATGACCTCGGCCATCATGGACGCGGTGCTGGGGGGCGCCGTCCCCGACGAGGCGCTGCCGGCGCTGCGGGCCTTCCCCGGGGAGCACACCTTCCGCAAGACGATCAGTGACGGGCCCGAGATCTCGGTGTCGGCCTGGCTGGGGGAGCGGGCCATGATCGGGGCCGCCTGGACCTCGGGCACGCGGGCGGCGGAGGGGCAGTTCCACCCGGCCACGCTGCACTGGCTGGCGCCGGGCGGCGGGGTGCACTGGATGCGCCTGTGCGCCGGCAGCGGCGTCGATGCGACGGCCGAGGCGCGCACGCTGCACATCGCCTGCGGGGGCGACCCGGCCTTTCACGTCTATGCGCCCGGGGGCAGCCTGGCGGGGCTGACCAGGGCGCGCTGGGATCTGCCCGGCCTGACGGTCCAGGTAGAGTCGGACGGCGCCGGGGTGGCGACGGACGAGATCTGGAACGCCATGCGGATCACCTATCCGGGGGCCACGCGGCTGACCCTGCGCATCTAGGCGGCAGCGCCGATGTGCAGGGATCCTGCTGCACTGCCGCAGTGAGGGACGCCTATCGTCTTGTCGCGCCAAGCGGAGTCTGCGGGCAGCCGGTCTGCCGCCCCGCCCGAGCGGCCGCGGCAGGCCTTGCGCCTTGTCGTCCCGAGCGGAGTCTGCGGAGCCGCCGGCCCGCCGGCCGGGACCTCGTCTTTGTGTTGCTGTGCGCAGAGCCAGTCAAAGACGAGGTCCCTCGCTGCGCTCGGGACGACAAAGCTAGGGTCCCCGTTCTGCGGCAGACCCGCCGGCCGCGGCACGCCGGTGTGGAGTCGTCATGTGCGCCGGGCCGCACACCGGCAGGCATGAAAACGGGGCGAGCGGCGGGCCGATTTGGAGTGCGGCGCCCCATCCCTCGGCGGACCTCGGGACAGGGCGCCGCTCCGGCGCGGCAGACCGCGAAGTCGCGCGGCAGAGCCCGCGAAGGCACACAGGCTCTCCGCCGGCCAGACGCCAGGGGCTAAAGACCCCTGGCTACGAGAAACGCCCCCTAAAGGGGGCTCAAGACGCGTATGCGCTCCGTGAGCCGGCTTTGGCCGGCTTTGGCTGGCTCTAGCCGGGCGGCATCATGACCCCCGGGGTCTGCCGGCCGTCCCCGGCCGGGACCCCGGACGTCTAAAGGCGGCGAGCTCGACTGCTGCGATCCGGGGGGCTCGCGTCCGTCCGGCCGCGGCGAGCCCCGCGCCTTGTCGTCCCGAGCGCAGCGAGGGACCTCGTCTTTGACTCACTCTGTCGCACACGCTAGGCAAAGACGAGATTCCTCGCTCCGCAGACTGCGCTCGGAATGACAACGCTAGTGCCGCCGCGCTCCGCCCGCCTCGTCGTCCCGGGGGAGCCGCCGGCCGCGGCACGCCGGTGTGGAGTCGTCATGTGCGCCGGGCCGCACACCGGCAGGCATGAAAACGGGGCGAGCGGCGGGCCGATTTGGAGTGCGGCGCCCCATCCCTCGGCGGACCTCGGGACAGGGCGCCGCTCCGGCGCGGCAAGACCCCGAAGGCACAAAGGCTCGCCGCCGTCCGCGCGCCAGGGGCTAAAGACCCCTGGCTACGAGAAACGCCCCCTAAAGGGGGCTTAAGACGCGTATACGCTCCGCGAGCCGGCTTTAGCCGGCGTTACCGGTAGGGCGGGGTCTTTAGCCCCGCCGAGCGGCTCCGCAGGCCGTTTTCAGAGAAGTGCGGCGCCCCAGCGCCGCTCCGGCGCGGCAGACCGCGAACCCGCGCGGCAGACCGCGAACCCGCGCGGCAGACCGCGAAGCCGCGCGGCAGACCGCGAACCCCCGCGGCAGACCGCGAAGCCGCGCGGCAGACCTCTGGGCCGGCACGACAGCGCCGTCGTCCGCGCGCCAGGGGCTAAAGACCCCTGGCTACGAGAAACGTCCCCTAAAGGGGGCTCAAGACGCGTATGCGCTCCGGAGCCGGCTTTAGCCGGCGTTCCCCGTAGGGTGGGGTCTTTAGCCCCGCCCGGGCGGCCGCGCCCGCCGCTCCGCCAGGCCTGCCGCCCCGCCGCCCCCGCGCTTGACAGGGCCCCCCGTTCCGCCCACCATGCCCCCAGATCCGCGCCTGCCCACAGGAGCACCCACCATGCCTGACCGCGCCCTGGCCGCCATCTGCGCTTGCGAAGGGCTCGACCCCGCCGGCGCCCTCCCCCTGGCCGGGGGCCAGTCCAACAGCGTCTATCTCCTCGAGGGGCGCCACGTCCTGCGCATGGGGTGCGGGGAGGAGGCCCGCCGCCGCCTGGAGGGCGAGGCCGCCCTGCTGGCCCGCCTGCCCGCCGAGGTGCCGGCCCCCCGCGTCACGGCCGCCGGGCGCCTGGATGACTGGACCTACCAGCTACAGCCCCGCCTCGACGGCCAGCCCCTCCATCACCTGTGGCCGTCGCTGTCGCCGCGCGTCAAGGACGGCCTGGTGGCCCAGGCCGTGGCGGCGCTGCGGGCGGTGCACGCCCTGAGCGCCGAGGGCTTTGGCCCCCCGAGCGACCCCGCCCAGCGCGACGCCTCCTGGCGAGAGCGCTGCACCCGCGAGTTCGCCGCCCTCCTCGCCCAGGTGCCGGAGGTCGGCTACGCCCTGCCGCCGGCCATGACCGGGGCGCTGGAGCGCTTCCTCTCGATCCACGCCGAGGCGCTGGAGCCCGCCACGCCCTGCCTGGTGCACGGGGACCTGTGGCCGGGGAACCTCTTGGTCGACGGGGAGCGCCTGGCCGCCATCCTCGACTGGGAGCTGGCCACCCTGGCCCCGCGCGACTATGAGCTGCTCCTGATCGAGCACTTTTGCCTCTACCCGAACGACTTTGCCGAGGAGGACCGCGAGGTCTATTGCGCGGCGGACTTTGCCGACTATGCCGCGCTGTTCGCCGCCCACTATCCGGAGATGCTGGCCGCGCCGCGGCTGCGCGAGCGGCTGGACCTTTACCAGCTGGGCTACATCCTGGACGTGCATGTCAGTTGGGCGCGGGAGTACGGCGTGGGCGGCGGGGGGCCGCTGTCGCTTTTGGCCAAGGGGGCCAACTTTCTCTCCGCGCACGGGGCGCGCATGTTCCAGCCGGACCTCGCCGGCCGCAGCGCCGCCGACTGGTACCGCGCCTACGCCCAGCCGTAAGGGGGGAAGAGGAAGAGGAAGAGGAAGAAGACAGGATTAACAGGATTGACAGGATTGGGGGAGGGAAGAGGCGTGTGGCCGGACGATGCGCTGTTCCCGTCCGGATAATCCTGTAAATCCTGTGAATCCTGTCTCTCTTGTCCCCGGCGGAGGCGCAGGGCCTGCGCTCGGAGGAGAGCGGGAAGAGGAAGAAGACAGGATTTACAGGATTGACAGGATTGGAGGAGGGAAGAGACGTGTGGCCGGACGATGCGCTGTTCCCGTCCGGATAATCCTGTAAATCCTGTCAATCCTGTCTCTCTTGTCCCCGCCGGATGCGCAGGGCCTGCGCGCGGAGGAGAGCGGGAAGAGGAAGAGGACAGGATTTACTGGATTGACAGGATTGGAAGAGGGAAGAGGGCGTCGGGCCGGGGAGCCTGCTGCTCCGGTCCGGATAATCCTGTAAATCCTGTGAATCCTGTCTCTTTTGTCCCCGCCGGATGCGCAGGGCCTGCGCGCGGAGGAGAGCGGGAAGAGAAGAGGACAGGATTTACAGGATTGACAGGATTGGGGGAGGGAAGAGGGGCGTCGGGCCGGGGGGCCTGCTGCTCCGGTCCGGATAATCCTGTAAATCCTGTGAATCCTGTCTCTCTTGTCCCCGCCGGATGCGCAGGGCCTGCGCTCGGAGGAGAGCGGGAAGAGAAGAGGACACGATTTACAGGATTGACAGGATTGGGGGAGGGAAGAGGGCGTCGGGCCGGGGGCCTGCTGTTCCCATCCGGATAATCCTGTAAACCCTGTGAATCCTGTCTCTCTTGTCCCCGCCGGAGGCGCAGGGCCTGCGCGCGGAGGAGAGCGGGAAGAGGAAGAGGACAGGATTTACAGGATTGACAGGATTGGGGGAGGGTAGGGGACGTGTCCCCGGAGGATGCGCTGTTCCCGTCCGGATAATCCTGTAAATCCCGTGAATCCTGTCTCTCTTGTCCCCGACGGCGCTTGGCGCGGGGTACGGCGCTTGGCGCCGGGGCGGGCCTGCGGTACACTGCGGGACGGTTCGCCATGATCGCGATCCGTTCCTCCTGAGTGAAAGGAAGGCGCCCGGTGCGAGTGCGCAGCAACCTCCTCCGTATGATCCTGTGGGCCGTCGTGGCCGCGGCCTTTGCCGTGCTCGAGGCGCGCGGGTACCTCATCTATCAGATCGTCAATGGCCTCTCCGTCACCACGGTGCTGGCCCTGGTGGCGGGCATCGTGGCCGGCTACTACCTCTCGGTGATCACCGTGGGCGTGTCCGTCCGGATGCGGCAGGGCGCCCCGGGTGAGGTGACCATGCTGGCCGGCCTCCTGCGCGTGGTCGCCGGGCTGGGAGTGTTGGCCGTGCTGCTGGCCGCCTTTGGCGCGCTGAACCGGGTGGGCGCCGCGCTGGGAGCCTTCTCCGGGTTGCTGTTGGGCTGGTCGCTGCAGTCGCCCGTCTCGGGCATGGCCGCCTGGGTCATGATCTCGCTGAAGCGGGCCTTCCGCGTCGGCGACCGCATCCAGCTACCCTCCCTGGGCCTGGTGGGGGACGTCACCAACGTCAACTTTATGTACACGGTCCTCAACCAGGTGGGCGGGGCCGTCGGCAGTGAGGAGGCCGTCGGCCGGGCCATCCTGATCCCCAACGCCATGCTCTTTTCCAACGTGGTGATCAACTATACCGCGCGCCAGCATGCCGCCTACATCCTCGACGAGGTCGTGGTGCGCATCACCTACGATACCGACTGGGACGCGGCCGAGAAGATCCTGCTGGGCGCGGCGCACGAGGTGACGGGGGACATCATCGCGGCCACCGGGCAGGAGCCCTACGTCCGCGCCGACACCTACGACTATGGCATCTACATGCGGCTGCGCTTCATGACGCGGGCCACCGACCGGCCGCGCATCTCCTACGAGATCATCAAGCGGGTCTTCCAGCGCTTCCAGCGGACGGCCGAGGTGGACTTTGCCATCCCCTACATCTATTCGTTCCGCAAGGGGGTGCAGGCCTCGGCCAAGTTTGACTCGGCCGAATCCCACGGGCCGACCGTGGAAGTGCCCCTCTCACAGGTGGTGTTGACCGCGGCCGACCGGGAGGCGACGCGCCACGCCGTGGCCGAGATCGACGACCTGGCGGAAAAGATCCGCGCCGAGGGGCTGATCCAGCCGGTGATCGTCGAAGAGACCGAGGCGGGGGGCTTTCTGGTGGTGGCCGGGCCGTTGCGGGTGGAGGCCTGCAAGCGCCTGGGCTGGCGGACGATCCCGGCGGTGGTGCGCCCGCGGGAGGGGCACGCCCCGCGCCCGCCCCGTGCCGACATGGGCTGAGCGAGGGCCCGCGTGGGGAGGTGGCCGTGGCGCGGCGGGATTCTGGGAATCCGGCCTGAAAACGCTTGACATAGTCCCGGAAGTGTGCTATCTTGAGCATGCAGAACCCTGAGAGGTTGATGACGTCCCCGCAGGTTCTGACCCGCAAGTCGGGAAGATGGTCAGCGGCGAACCAGAGGTACTGGTGACCAAAGGGTAACCGCGGGCGAGCGGAAAGGTTCGGGGAAAGACCGGACCGGGAAGGCGCCGAGTAACCTGGCGAAAGCCAGGTGAAAGAGACCAGATGAACGACTAGTTGGAGATAATCTCCTGTAGGAAGTAGTGAAGAGACGCGCTACAACCCACCAGGAAGTATCCGGCTAAGGGCAGAAGCCAAAGAGGACGCTCAAAGGTCACTTGGGGTTCTGCATTTTGCGTTGCCCGCGGTGGTACGGCGGGCCGCGAAGGCGCGCCGCACTTCTCTGAAAACAGCCTGCGGAGCCGCTCGGCGGGGCTAAAGACCCCGCCCTACCGATAACGCCGGCTAAAGCCGGCTCGCGGAGCGTATACGCGTCTTGAGCCCCCTTTAGGGGGCGTTACTGGTAGCCAGGGGTCTTTAGCCCCTGGCGTCCGGCCGGCGGCGGGGCTCTGTACCTGCGCGGTTCCTGCCGCGCCGGAGCGGCGCTGGGGCGCCGCACTCCACATCGGCGTGCCGCTACCCCTCCCAGCCGGCCAGGAGCGTCGTCTCGTACACGCCGCGCTGGGGGGCGTACTCTTCCCCCAGCCGCAGCACGCGGCGCAGCGCGTCCGCCGGGAGGACCTGGGGCGGGGCCGTCACGCGCAGCCGGTCCCAGAGCTCCAGGTCCGGCCGGAGCGGCACCACCAACGCCTCCGCCCGGGAGGCTAGCGCCGCCAGACGCGTGCGGTGCGCGGCCAGGTCGGCGGCCAAGGCCTCGCTCGTGGCGCGATGGTCGGCCAGGCTGCCCAAGAAGGCCATCCCCAGGGTCATGGCGTCCCCCCCGGCTAGCGGGGGAGTGGCGGCCGCGACCCCCTCCCCCCACACGCGCCAGCCCGTCTCGGCGGGCAGGGAGCGGCCGAACTCGCCGCGCAGGAGCTCCCCGGCTGCGCCGATCTCCGCCGGCCCCGGCCCGTAGGAGGCCAACACCCGCGCGCGCAGGGCGCCGCTCGCCTCGCAGGCGGCCACGGCGCCGGCCAACCCCAAGAGCGCCCGCACCCCGTCGGCGGCCGTGTCGGAGGGGCGTAGGGTAAAGCGCGCCAAGGCCCGCCCGAGCGCCGCCTCCCCGCCGTCGGTGTAGGCCACCCCCACCGCCCCCGCCAACGCCGCCAGGAGCGCGCGGAGCGTGAGGCCGGCCCAGTCACACAGGTCGGGGGAGCGCCAGCGCCCCAGGAGGGCCAGGCCGTCCTCGGCGACGATGGTCAGCGCCCCGCCGCCCAGCCGCAGGGCGGTGACGTCGTGCGGCGGGAGCGCCACCGTCTCCTCCCCCGAGGCGGTGCGGTACCCGCGCTTCAGGAGGACGGTGGCCCCCAGGCGGAGCGCCTCCAGCCCGCCGGCCGGCTCGCCGGGGCGAGAGAGCGCCTCGCCCACGTTGGGGATGGTCACCTCCAGCCGGGAGCCCTCCGCCCCCGCGCGCAGGCGGTAGCCGCTCACCGGCAGCCCGGCCAGGTTGTGCGCGGCGCTGGCGGCGCTCCAGAGCGTCGCCCGGCAGACGTTGCGCTCATAGGCAGCATAGACGGCGCCGCCCGTCGCGGCCAACGCGGCGCGGGCCGGCAGGGTCTGCCCCATGTCCAGCGTGGCGACGCGCCCCAGCCAGGGCCAGGTACGCCCGCGAAAGACCGTCGTATGTTGCCAGTGGGCCGTGTCGGAAGAGCCCAACCGCTCGACGGCGGAGAGGTAGACGCCGTCCTCCGCCACGGTGACCGAGGGGTCGGCCCAGCAGGAGGCCTCGGCCTCCGCCCCGGCGGCGCCCCCCGTCAGCCGGTGCGCCGGGCCGCAGGCGTGGGCGGCGGCGTCGTAGGTCATCAGGAGGAGGGCGCCGTCGGCGGCGACGGCCAAGGAGTAGAGGTTGGGGCGGGCGGGGTCGCGGGCCAGGGCCAGCCCCTGGCAGAAGACCAGGCCATCCAGCCCGGGGACGACGGTCTCGGCCGACCAGTCGGGCCCGCCGAGGTCGTCGCGCGTGAGGGCCACGCGCACCTCACCGGGCCGTGAGAAGGCGCAGACGTTGCCGTCGGCGGCCAGGCGCACGGGGGTAAAGTCCCACGTACGGCAGGCCGCCGGCGATGACCAGGTAGCGCCGCCGTCGGCCGAGTCGACCCGGGCCACCTGGCCGGCCAGGTTCAGGTAAAAGATGGAGAGAGCCGCCGGCGAATAGGCGGCCAGGGCCAGGTCCTCGCTGCCGTCGGCGTCGGTCGCCACGGCGGTCCAGGCGCCCGGCCAGGAGGCCGGCGCGGCCGGATCGGCCAGCCGGGCGACGAGCACCTCGGCGCCGCGCAGCAGGGCGCGCACCAGCCCCGGGCCGCCGGCGCGCAGGTCGCTGCGGCGGGTGGAGGCCGTGCCGGCGGCGTGGCGCGCCCAGCGGGAGCGGTGGTCCGCGATGGTCAGGGAGACGGCCGGTTTCCCGCGGCGGGAGGTGGCCGCGGCCAGCAGGGCGGGGGAGATGGTGCGCACGGCTACCTCCGTGGCTCTCTCGAGGGGGCGGGGCCCCCGGCGGGGATCATGCGGCGCGCGGCGCAGGCCCGCAGGGCTGCCAGGGCCTGCTCGAGGAGGGCCAGGGTGGGCCCGTCCAGGAGGCGGGCCAGGTCGCCGCTGACCAGGCGGGTGGAGCCGTCGTCGTAGACGAGTTCGGCGCGGTAAGAGAGGAGGCGGCGGGCCGACGGCCGGTCGATGATGGCCAGGGTCAGCTCGCCGAGGCGGGTGAGGCGCCGTGGCGGGCGCCGGCGGTGCGGTGGGAGCCAGTACATTTGGGCACCTCCGTGGGAAGCGTGGGGCGGCGGGTCGACGCGTGGCTCGGGCCGTGCCGGCCGGGGCAGGCCCCTCTGGCTGGGTGGCGCTGGGCTTGGCCAAAGCGCAGGCAAGCCTGCGCAGCCCAAAGGGGGCCGCTCTGGCCCGAAGGCTCGTCGTCGGCCGGGACGACAAGCCCCACTTCTTGTCATTCCGAGCAGAGTCTTCGGCCAGGCCGTCTGCGGCCCGGAATCTCGTCTTAGCCCCGGTTGTGCGGACCAGTGAGTCAAAGACGAGGTCCCTCGCTCCGCTCGGGACGACAACGTTCGGGTCGCCGTCTAGCGGAAGGCCCGCCGGACGGCGAGCCACCCGTTGTCGTCCCGACGAGCTTCGAGGAGGGACCTCGTCTTTGCCATACTTTGCAGCACAAGAACAGCCAAGGCGAGATCCCGGCCGGTCGGCCCGCCGCCCCCTCAGTACGCCCCCAGCACCACGCCGCCGACGTCGGGCCATAGCGCCACGACCACCCGGTCGCCGGGGGCCAGCCCGCCGGCTGGCACGCTCCGCAGCACCGGCAGCCCGGCGAGCACGCCGGTGGCCCCCTCCAGGCTGACGGTGGCAGTGTGGGTGGCCGCGTCGTAGGCGGTCACCACCCCGCGCAAGACCTGCATCTAGATGCCTCCTTCCCAGGGGACGCGCGGGTCGGCGATGGCCGGCACCAGGGCGGCCGCCTCGGCCAGGGCCTGGCGATAGCAGGCCAGCCGCCCGGCGGCCCAGGCGGCGTAACGCTCCGCCGCGCCGTCCACCGTCACGCGGCCCACCAGCGCCAGGGCCAGCCCCTCGACGGCGTAGGCGGCCGCACCCATCAGCAGGACCTCAACGGCGGGCGCCTCGAGCGTCGTCTCCTCCCCGCCGTCCAGCCCGGCGATGGTGTGGGCCGCCTCGTAGAAAACCAGGACGTCGTCCGTCCCGTCGGCGCGGGGTGGTTCGGGCACCAGGAGCTCCAGCGTGGCCGCCTCGCGCAGGCGCCAGGCCGGCCGCGCTGGCGGCCAGGCCGGGATCAGCGGGTCGTAGGGGTAGTGCACCTCCAGGACGGTCTGCAGGCCGCCCAACCCCGCCAGTGAGACGAGGCGAGAGCCGGCCGCGCTGGGGAGCGTTTCCGCCAGGCGGCGGGGCCGCGCCCTAGAGTACTCGGCCAGGGCGCGGCGCAGGGCGGCGGTCAGTTCGTCGGCGTCCCAGGCGGCGCCGGCCGGTTCGGGCAGGGCGGCCGTCAGGCGCAGGAGCAGTTCGGCCAGGGTGGACATGGACGGGCCCCTTTCTCGACTGTGGGCTGCGGGGGCGCCTTCCCGCGCGGAGCGCGGGGCGGGCGCCGCCGCAGCCCCAACGCGGCGCTACGGCCGGTCGGCCAGGCGGCGGACCTGCTCGCGCAGGGCCTTGGCACGTGGGCGCGCCACGGCTCGGTCGTAGGTCAGCATCCCCAAGAGCGTAGTCAGCGCGGCGACCAGTAGCTGGATGGCCAGCTCGGTCCACCAGGCGGCGGAAAAGAGCGCCATGCGGATCACCTCCTCTCCTGTGCGGGCGCCCTCAGGCCCCTGGTGCAGCGGACTGCGCTGGGGGCCTGAGGGGCTTGACCACTTCCGCTAGGCCACGTTGTGCTTGTACAGGGCGCGGTAGTCACCGATGCCCACCGCAAACACAAAGCGCACCTTCACCCTCATCTCATCGTTAGTGAACATCGCCCCGCCCAGGTCGGCGTCGGCCACGAACAGCTCGGGCGTGCGGCCAAAGCGGTACCCGATGCAGACCCCCTCGAGCTCGGCCGGGTCGGCCACGGCGGCCCAGTCGGTGGCATCGGTCCAGTCGGGCACCACGACGATGTTCTCGGCGCTGCGCTGCAGGACGTTGCGGTAGGCGGCGTTGGCCTCCGGGGCAACGTCAGAGGTAAAGATCTCCAGCGCCGCCTTTTCCAGGTCGATCGGCACCAGGCAGTAACGGGGCCGCAGCCCCAGCCTCTTGGCGGAGCCGAACTCCTGCTGCTTGAACATGGCCGCCACGGTGGCCTGCCAGGCGCCGGCGGCCAGCGCCGAGTTGCCCAGGTTGCCGTGGGCGGGGGCGAAGAGGGGCTGCCCGTCGGCCAGGAGCGGGCCGGCGCCGGCGTTCTCGGTGAACAGGAGCGCCACCCGGCTGGAGAGGGTCCGCCAGGCGGCGTGGGCCAGGTTGCGGGGGATGGCCCGTACCGCGGCCACGTCGTCCCGGTCGATCATCTCCAGGGTCAGGCCGATGTAGTTGCCCCGCTTGGTGAACGGAGAGGTCTCGGCATAGTCGTCCCAGGGCTTTTCCACATAGGGGCCGCCCTCGGCGACGGCGTCCAGGTCGCTAAAGCCGCCCACGGTGATCCAGCGGACGTCGTTGAGGGTGGCGAAATCCTCCTCGTGGGCGATCGGCGCCCACCATCTGGGCCGCGACTCAAAGTGGCTCAGCAAAACCTTGTTCAGGGCGTTCGCCACGATCTGCGCCATGGTCGCCGTGGTGGCGTTGGCCAGGGTCACGCGCTCCCCCCGGAAGACGCCGTAACGCTCCCAGTCTCCGGTGAGGAGGTCGTAGGCCTCGCGGATGCCCGACAGGCGCGGAACGTCGGCGGCGCGCCCGACGGCCGGCACGCCCACCAGCCGCTCGACGGCCAGGCCGATGCGGTCCAGCGGGGTCATCATCTCCGTCACGCGGCCCAGGTTGCGGATGGCGCCCTGGGCCGCGGCGCGCCCGTAGGCGTCCCGGTAGACGGCGATCAGGGCGGCCGGGTCGGCGGCGGGCTCCTCGGAGAGGCGGGCGCGGACGGCCTCGCGGGCCTCGGCGGGCAGGCCGGAGGCGGCCAGGGCCACGTCGAGGGCCAACCGATCGACGCGGGCGGCCAGGGTGGCCACGTCGTTGGCCGGCGCCGGCGGCGCAGCCGGGTCGGCGGCCGGCGCCGCGTCGGCGGGGGGGTCGGCGGGCGGCGGGGGAGGGGCGGCCTGCCGCACGCGCTGCGGCAGGGTGGCGCCTTCCGGGGTGGCGTGCTGCGAGAGGGTCAGGTCGTTCATGGGGAGGCCTCCTTGTGGCCAGGGGGCCGCGGCGGGGCCCAGCAGGCGCCCGCCGGCGGCCGGATTCATGACGATGTCCACCGATTCGACGCGATCGATCCGGGCTACCAGGCCGCCCTCCGCCTCCACCCACAACACGGCCGAAAGGCCTAGCTGCGGGAGGGTGGCGGCCTCGCGGGCCAGGGTGGCCAGCCAGCCGGCCTGGCGGTAGAGGCGCAGGCGCCCGGTGAGGGCGCCCGGGGCGGGGCGCGCGGCGTACCCGGCGCGGACGAGCGTGCCGGCCAGGTCACGCACCGAGCGGCCGCCGGGGCGGCCCGCGTCGGCGGGGCCGGCATGGTCGACATAACAGGGCGCGCCGACAAAGAGGGGGGCGGCCTGGGCCAGGAGGGCGGCGGGGAAGGTCAGCCCGTTGGCCGGCCCGGCCCGCATGATGATGACGTCGAGATAGACGCCCTCCAGGCCCGCCGCGGGTGCCGCGGGGATCGCCGCGGATGCCGCGGGGGTCGCCGCGGGTGGCCCCAGGTCACCCTCCCGGGGCGCGGGGGAGGCGAGGACGGCCCCGCCCATCAGGGTCAGGCGGGTGCTCATGGGGCCCCCTCCTCGGCGTCGGCCTCGGGCGAGGCGCCGTCCGCCGGGCCGGGCACCGGCTCCAACGTCACGCGGACGTCGACCTCCCCCAGCCCGGCGCGCCGCGCCGCCCAGCGCACGACGTCCTCGAGGATGCCGGCGAACACGTGCTGCCGGTGCCGAAAGTGCCGGAAGGTGGCGGTGCCCATCTCTCGCGCGGTGGCCCGGTTGGCTGACTCGCCCTCGGCCAAGAAGTGCAGCGGCACCCCCACCCCCGCGGCGATCATCAGGCGAATGGCCTTGCCGTCGGCCTCGACGTCGTCGGCGCCGATCTGCGGCTGGATGGCCCGCCACTCCTCGTTCCCATCGGTGACGATGATCGACCCCGACTGGGGGATGCGCGCGTAGAGGGCCCGGCGCGCCTCGAGGTGCCCGGGGAGCGCCCCGCGCACCTGCACGTGCCACAGGTAGGCGCCCTTGTAGCGGTTGATGCGCACGCGGTCCTCCAGCCAGAGGTCGTAGCGGTCCAGCCAGGCCACCACCTGGGCCAGGTCGCTGCGCCCGCGCACCTCGCCCACTTGCCGGTTGATCGAGTAGTGCAGCATGACCTGGTCGGGCTCGTCATCGGGGGATTCGCGCCCCCCGGCGGCGGGGGCCATCCACCAGAGGCCCTCGGGCTCCTCGGTGAGCTGGTGGTAGCGGACCTCGCGCTCGAGGTCGTCGGGGTCGGTCTCCACTAGGTCGATGCGGGAGGCGGGCACCTCCCGGACGTAGGACATGCCGGTGACGGGGTTGCGGGAGAGGACCAGGAAGAGCTCGCCGGCCCGGGAGAGCTCGTCGCACCAGCGGTGGATGCGGCCGTCGAGGGCGTTGAGCGGGTCGTGCCAGAAGCGGGCGGCGAAGGGGTGCCCGGCAAGGCGGGCGCCGGAGCCGACCACAAAGTCGGTGGTCATGCCCACCAGCCGGGCGGCCAGCGGGTTGGCGCGGCAGGCGGCCTCGACGCGCTCGAGGGCGGCGCGGGTCTCGTGCCAGGGGGGCGTCTTGCCGGGGAGGACGAGGGGGCGCCAGGCGGCCTCGTCGGGCAGGGGGCCGGCCTCGCGGGGAGGGTCGGCCAGGGCGCGGCGCCCTGGGGCGGCGCCGCGGCGGGCCAACCGTGTGCTGAGCCAACGCGTCCAGGCCATGGGGACCTCCTCTCGGCGGGCTTAGGAGACCAGGGCGACCGTCTCCCAGGTGCCGGAGGCGGCCAGGCGCAGGGTGGCGTTGGTGGTATCCCAGACGAGCATGCCGGGGACGGTGGTCGGGTCGGGCAGGGAGGCGGCGGGCATCTGCGGGAGGAAGAAGGTGGCGGCGGGGCGCAGGTCGACGGCAGCGCCCTGGGTGGCCTCGATGCGGCCGGCGATGAGGCGTTCGGTGTGCAGTTGCATAGCGGGGCTCCTTTCGTAGTGCGGGGTTCCTGTAGGGGATACAGGGCGAGGGAGGGGGTTCTTACGGGTGGGGGGAAGAGGATTCACCACCGAGGCACGGAGAAGAGAAGAAAAGGGGAAGACAGGATTGACAGGATTGCCGGCCACGCCACACCCCGGCGTCGCCCCATTCGCCTCCCCCAATCCTGTAAATCCTGTAAATCCTGTCCTTCTTCTCTTCTCCGTCTTCTCCGTGCTCCGTGGTAGATCCTCCACCCCCCTTGACACCGCCGCCCCGGCGCACTAGATTCTCGCCGCGACGCACCGCCCCCGAGCACGCCCAGGAGGCACCATGGCACGACCGACCAAGCACGCCCCGACCATCACGATCATCACCGGCATTGCCGCCGCGTTGGGGGCCGGCGCCGGCCTCCTCACGCGCCAGCCCCTCTGGGCGCTGGGGGGTTTGCTCCCGGCCACCGTTTACGAGGTCTACCGCACCGAGGGGGAGAGCACCCGCTGGGCCTCCTGGGTGCTACTGGGGGTGCTGCTCCTCGAGGGGGCGCTCCTGTGGTTCGGCGTCGACGCCGACCTGGCCACCTTCCTGGGGCGCGACTCGCAGACGGTGGCCGGCTACGACGTGCCGCTGGGGCCCGTCACCGTGGTGGGGCCGGTGGTGATGGCCGTCGTCTGCCTGATCCTCATCAGCCAGACGCGCGGGCGCTACACCAAGGCGCTGGCGGGGATCATCCTGGTTGGCGCGGCGGCGGCGCTGTACATCATCGATCCGGGCATCCTGGGCCAGTGGCTGGGCGCCGCCCTGGACCGGCTGTAGGAGAAAAGAGAAGAGAGGACGTTCCACCAGGGAGGCTCGGAGGGCACCGAGAAGAAAAGAGGTAGATAGGGAAGAGTAAGACAGAGAGCAGGCGCTACCAGGGAGGCCCGGAGGAGAGAAGAGGAGGGAAATGGACGAGTTGGGCGCCAGGAGGGGAAGGGCGGGCAGGAGGGCTGGCGTGCCACTGGTGGAGGAGGCGCTGACGGGGCGCATCATTGGCGCCGCCATGGCCGTCCACCGCACCCTGGGCCCGGGGCTGCTGGAATCCGCCTACGCCGCCTGCCTGGCGGAAGAGCTCTCCTTTCTCCGCATCCCCTATCGCCGTGAGGTGCCCCTGGTCTATCGTGGCGCGCAGGTCGACTGCGGCTACCGCCTGGACCTGCTGGTCGAGGACAAGGTCGTCGTCGAACACGCTGCGCGCCCTGGAGTTGGCCGCTATCGCCAGCCGCTGTTGTCACGCGTGGTCACATAGGGGTCTCTGATACCCCGCCATCCCGGATGATCCTGCCACCCCTCTGGCAGCCCGATGTGGGCGGCGAAAGCCCTCGGCTGCGGGCAGCGCTGCAGATAGCTGTACACACGTTGCGTGACCTCGTTGCGCCAGGCGGCGGCGCGTTCGGCGTCGAGGCTCACTATCAGCGTGTGCAGGCACAGGATTGAGGCGAAAACTGACTGGGCAGGCGGTGCCGGCACCCACTCGCGCGGCAGGTCCACACTCGCAGAGAAGCGATAGTCCCACACGCGGCCGTGGTGCGCACACTGGTTGCGGACATCGGTCAGGTGATGTAGCCAGCTTCTCAGAAAGTGCGCGGGAACGCCGTAGGTACGGGCGATCAGTTTCTTTGCTCCCGGCCACAGCGCAGCATACAGCCTGGACAGGGTGCCCAGCGACGTCACCTCGACAGCGGCCCAGATGGGCAGATCGGGGAACTCGGCGTACTGCTCCTCAAGGTGCGCAATCTGCTGGTCGGCGACCTTGCGGCGCAGCTTGTCCTCGGCGTCACGACGCAACGCTCCCAGCGTGTCACCGCTGAGCCAGTCGGGGCCTCGCCAGAACAGCGATGGGTCGAGCTGTGGAAAGGCGCTGTGTGTTGCCCGAGCCAGCTGGTAGGCCAGCCGAGTGCGGAAGTCAATCTCCATCCACCGCAGAGCCCTCGCCAGAAGGAAGGTGAGGTCCTCATCTAGGGTACAGAGGGCGACGATGTCAGCAAACGTAGTCCCCTTGGCGAACGTGTGATGTGGGTGTGGGCAGACCTTAAAGCGGTAGCAGTACGCCCGGAAGCGGTAGTAGTTGAACCCCCGCAAGAAGGCGGCTGCTGCCTGGGAATCCGGCACTAGCAGCCCACGCGACTGGAGCGTGCCCACCTGTTGCTCTACGGTGAGGAACGGCCTGGTGTAGGGGGACGGCGTCACGTGCCGCACCGTCCGGACAATAAAACGCCCCGCCGATTTCGGCATGCCGCAGTTGCCTGCGACCTCAGCCTGGCGGGGTCTGTCATAGGCATGATAGCACATTGTGCGGATTTGTCAAGCATTTCCTGAAACAACGTCCGGGAGCGCTCGCAGGCGCCGGGCCAAGCCGCCACGCGACCGGCCTGGGCCAGAAAGCCCCGAGGCCTCCCAAACCCAGCCGATAGCAGCCACATGTTCTACGTATAGCACGGATTGGGGGGTTTGGCAAGGGCTATAGCGCTAGTCGATGATGGTGTTCCCCATCCCACAAGTGCTTCTTCAACTCTGTCACCTCCATCGCTGTAGTGCCAAGTGCCGCTGCAACCGCGCGCTCAGCGTGGCTTCTCGTGTGACCGACCGTCTTTGGCCGAGGAATCCCCCGGGCAGGCCCGCCGCAGGGTGGCGGCCCGCCCCGCCGCGCCACCTGTGGGCCGCTCTGCCGGGCCACGCTTCGCTGGCGCCACGATCCCGGATACGGGCTTTGGAAGCTGCCTAGTCTCCCAGAGCGGCCCATGCCTGGGAGTTGCCACGTGCGCCGGGCCGCACACCGGCAGGCATGAAAGCGGGGCGCGGGGGGGGCCTATGTGGAGTCGTCATGTGCGCCGGGCCGCACACCGGCAGGCATGAAAACGGGGCGCGCGGGGGGCCGATGTGGAGTCGTCATGTGCGCCGGGCCGCACACCGGCAGGCATGAAAACGGGGCGCGCGCGGGGGCCGATATGGAGTGCGGCGCCCCAGCGCCGCTCTTGCGCGGCGGACCGCGAAGCCGCGCGGCAGACCGCGAAGACGGCGCGGCAGACCGCGAAGACGGCGCGGCAGACCGCGAAGACGGCGCGGCAGACCGCGAAGACGGCGCGGCAGACCGCGAAGCCGCGCGGAAGACCCCGGGGGTCGTGACGGAGCCGCCCGCCGGCAACGCTCCTAGATCCGGCCTTGGCCGGCGTTCCTTGTAGGGCGGGGTCTTGCCTGCCCCCCGAACGGGGAGAGCCCCGCCCGGAAGAGTGCGGAGACAAGGACGCCAGCGCCTGCCCGACCCACAAGGCTGAGGACGCGGCTGACGCTGTCTCCTGAACGCACCTGTCTCGCTTGGCAGTCTGTCAATCCTGTCAATCCTGTGAATCCTGTCCTTCTTCTCTTCTCCGCGTCCCCCCCGGCACGCCCGGGCGGCGGCATTTACACCCGCCGCGCGGCGTGCTATCATATCCCCCAGTCGTCCCGCTACTTGGAGGCCCCCGGCAGACCCTATGCATGACGTCATGACGGCCGCTCTCCGCCAGTACCTGCTGCAGCGCTTCCCCCAGCGCCGCGATCCCGCCGTCCTCGACCTCACCTCCCTCACCGCCGGGTGGGAGTCCGACGTCTTCTCCTTCGACCTCGTCCACGGCCCGCCCGAGGACCGCACCCGCGAGCCGCTCATCCTGCGCCTCTACCCGGGGCCCGCCGCCCTGGCCCGCGCCAAGGCCGCCCACGAGTTCCGCGCCCTGCGCCTCCTCGCCCGGGCCGGCTACCCGGTCCCCCGGGTTGACGCGCTGGAGGCCGACGCCTCCCCCTTCGGGCCGCCCTTTCTGCTGATGGAACGCGTCCGCGGGGAGGTGCTCGGCCGCCTCGCCCAGGGCGCCGAGCCCGGCCGCCGCCGCGCTTACCTGCGCCTGACCATGACCCTCCTGGCCCGCCTCCACCGGCTGGACCCGCGCCCCTTTGCCGAAAGTCCCGCCGCCCTGGGGGCCGCCGACGGCCGCGCTCCCCTGCGCGCCATGCTGGACCGTTGGCAGGCGCAGATCGCCGCGCTCTCCGGCAGTGCCGCGCTGGGCCGCGACGGGGCGCTCGAGGGGCTGTGGGGCTGGTTCCGGGCCGGCGCTGAAACCGTCCCGCCGGGCCGGCCGGCCGTCATCCACCTGGACTTTCACCAGAACAACATCCTGCTCCGCGAGGATGGCTCCCCCGTCGTGATCGACTGGACCGGCCTCGACGTGGCCGACCCCCGTGTGGACCTGGCCTGGACGCTGGTCCTCTCTTACGGGGGCGGCCCGGCCCTGCAGGCCGCGATGCTGGCCGAGTACGAGCGCGCCTCGGGCGCCGCCGTCGAGGGGCTGGCCTACTTTTCCGCGCTGGCCGCGGCCCGGCGCGTCTGGAGCGTCTGCGCGGCGCTGACCTTGGGGGCCGGGGCGCTGGGCATGCGCCCGGGCGCCGAGGAGGCCATCCGCCGCAGCCTGCCGGCCGTCGCCGCACACTATCGCACCATCGTGGCTACCACTGGCCAGCGCCTGCCCGCCGTCGAGGAACTGCTGGCTGGCGGCGCCTAGCACGCCGCCGCCCAAGGAGGGCCCCCATGCACGTCCACATCCCCAGCCCCAGCCAGGCCCAGCGTGGCCCGCACCTGGCCCTGCGTCGCGCCGCGACGCTCTTGGCCCTGGCCGTGGCGCTGGGCCTGCTCTACGCCCTCAGTTTGGTGTCTTACCTGACCTTTCATGCCGTGGTGGAGCTATCGAGCATCGGGGTGGCAGTGGCGCTGCTCCTGATCTCCTGGCCGGCGCAGCGCTACCGCGGTGAGCCGTATATCCTCTTCCTGGCCTCCGGCTACCTGGCGGCGGCCGCCCTCGACCTGCTGCACACCCTGGCCTACAAGGGGATGGGCGTCTTCCCGGATTACGACGCCAACCTGCCCACCCAGCTGTGGGTGGCGGCGCGCTACCTTCAGGCGCTGACGATGCTGGCGGTGCCCTTTCTGCTCAAGAGGCGCCTGCCCGGCCCGGCGGTGGTGGGCGGGTTCGGGGTGGTGGTGGCGGCGCTCCTGGCGGCCATCTTTGGGCGCGCTTTCCCGGCTGCCTGGGTCGAGGGGCAGGGCCTCACGCCGTTCAAGATCGGCTCCGAGTACGTCATCTCGGCGATCCTGTTGGCCGCCATGGTGCTCCTTTACACCCGGCGCGCCCTTTTCGAGCCGACCATGCTCTTCCTGCTGATGGGGTCGCTTTGCTGCGCGGTGGCCGGGGAGCTCTTTTTCACCCTGTATGTGGACGTCTATGGCCTGCCGAACTTTCTCGGGCACGTCTGCAAGGTGGCCTCCTTTTACATGATCTACCGTGCCGTGGTGGTGACGGGGCTGGAGCGCCCCTACGACGTCGTCTTTCGCACCCTGCGCGACTCGCAGGCTGCCCTGGCGCGGGAGCGAGAGACCCTGGCCCGTGAGCGGGATAACCTGGTCGGCATTCTCGACGCGATGAGCGATTGCGTCATCATTGTGGACCGCGACTGGCACATCCTGTACACCAACCCGGCCATGCGCGCCGAGTACGGCCCGCCCAACGGCCAGGCCTGCCACGAGTACCTGCACTGCCGCGGAGAGCGGTGCGCCGATTGCAGCTTTGAGGCGGCCGCTGACGGCGGCACGTCGCGCTGGCAGTTCCTCTCACCGGTGAACGCGCGCACCTACGACGTGCTCGATACGCACATCCATTACCCCGGCAACAACGTGGCCCGCCTCAAGATCATGCGGGACATCACCGAGCTGCAGGAGGCCGCCGACCGCCTGCGGGTTGCCAACGACACCCTCGAGCAGCGCGTCAACGAGCGCACCGCCCAGCTGGCCGCCGCCAACGAGGCCCTGCGCGCCAGCGAGGAGCGCTTCCGCGTGGCCCTCTCGGGCGGGCGCATCACCGTGGCCCACGCCGATACCGACCTGCGCTACACCTGGCTCTACCATCCGGCGCCCGCCGCCCCCATCGGGGATTGGCTGGGCCGGCGCGACGATGAACTGCTCCCCGCCAGGGAGGCCCAGGAGATGATGGCCCTCAAGCGGGAGGTCGTCGAAAGTGGCCGCGGCAGCCGGCGCGAGCTGACCCTGCACCACGGCGGGCGGACGACGGTGTACGACGTGGCCGCCGAGCCGCTGCGCAGCCCCGACGGCCAAGTGGTCGGCGTAACCACGGCGGCGCTGGACATCACCGAGCAGCGCCAGGCGCAACGGGCCCTGGTGCGCGCCGAGAAGCTGAGCCTGGCGGCCAAGATGGCGGCCTCCATTGCCCACGAGATCAAGAACCCGCTGCAGTCGGTGATCGGCTGCCTGGGCCTGGCCCGCGAGATGGTCGCCGCCGGCAAGGATGCCACCCGCTACTTTGACGTGGCCTCGGAGGAGCTGCACCGCGCCAACCGCCTGCTCACCCAGATGCGCGATATGCGTGAGCCGATCCGCGACGAGCAGCGCGTCCCGTCGGACGTGAACGCGCTGGTGGCGCGCGTGCTCACCCTGAGTGACAAGGAAGCGCAGAACCGCGGCGTGACGGTGACGGCCTCCCTGGGGGAGGGGATCCCGAGGCTGTGCCTGGTGCCGGGCCATCTGGAGCAGGTGGTGCTCAACCTGGTGTTGAACGCGCTGGACGCCATGTCCGCCGGGGGGAGGCTGACCGTCACCACCTGGGCGGAGAACGGCGGGGCGGCCATCCGCGTGGCCGACACGGGGCTGGGCATGACGCGGGAGGTGGCCGAGCGGATCTTTGACGACTCGTTCTCCACCAAGCCGCACGGCCTAGGGCTGGGGCTGGCGGTGTCGCGCGGCATCATCGAGGGCTACGGCGGGGAGATCGAGGTACAGACGGCCGTTGACGAGGGCACCGCGCTGACCGTGTACCTGCCCGCCGCCCTGGCCGACGCGGAGGGTGGCGCGGAGCCGGCCGCGCCGAGCGCGAAGCCGGCCGCGCCGGGCGCGAAGCCGGCCGCGCCAGGCGCGCAGTCAGCCCGTTGACCGGGCCGGCCGAGGGCGGGTAGAATGGGGCCCGTCCGCCTGCCCCGTGAAGGATGAGCGGCGAAAGGAGCACCGTGGCCCCCACCGATCGCATGGTCGGGCGCCCCGCCGAGGGCCCCGCGCAGGTGCACGTTCTGTTGGCCGAAGACGACCCGGCGGTGCGCGCGCTCTTTGAGCGGTTGCTGGCCGCGCAGGGCTGGGCGGTGTGCGCCGTGACGGATGGCCTCGAGGCGGTGGAGGCCTGGACGTCGCGGGGCGGCTACGACCTGGCCGTGCTGGACGTGCGCATGCCGCGCCTGAACGGCTACGAGGCCTTTCTGCAGATGCGCGCGGCGGCGCCGGGGGGGCGGTTCCTCTTCGTCAGCGGGTACGCGGCCGACGAGCTCGAGCCGCGCCTGGCCCGCGAAGAGGGGGTGGCCTACATGGCCAAGCCGTTCGATTCTGACGCGCTGCTCGAGCGGCTCTCGGCCCTCCTCGCCGACGCGGCCGCCCGCGTGGGGAAGGAAGAAGGATAAAGAAGGACAGGATTCACAGGATTTACAGGATTAGGAGGGAAAGACAAGAGGGGCGCCTGGGACCTCCTGGGCTTCAATCCTCTTCCAATCCTGTAAATCCTGTAAATCCTGTCAATCCTGTAAATCCTGTCAATCCTGTCTCTCTTGTTCCTGCCGCGGACGCGCCGGGAGGCGTCGGGGAGAGGAAGGACGGGAGAAGAAGGACAGGATTAACAGGATTGACAGGATTGGGAGGGAAGGACAAGAGGGGCGCCTGGGACTGCCTGGGCTTCAATCCTCTTCCAATCCTGCAAATCCTGTCAATCCTGTCTCTCTTGGTCCTGCCGCTGATGCGCCGGTAGGCGTCGGGGAGAAGAAGGACAGGATTAACAGGATTGACAGGATTAGGAGGGAAGGACAAGAGGGGCGCCTGGGACTGCCTGGGCTTCAATCCTCTGCCAATCCTCTTCCAATCCTGTAAATCCTGTCAATCCTGTCCTTCTGCTCTTCTCTTCTCCTGTCTATGCGCCCGTGGCGGCGTGGTTGATGCCCGCTGCTGCGGGGCCGGTGGGCAGGGCGAGGAGGTCCCGCACGGCCGCCAGCAGCTCGGCGGTGCGGAAAGGCTTGTGCAGGCAGCGCACGCAGGGCTCCCCGCGGAGGCTCTGCCACAGGTCCCCTTCGGGGTAGCCGCTGATCAGCACAAAGCGCGCCTGCGGGGAGCGCTCGCGCAGGGCGCGGTACGCCTCGTAGCCGCTCATCACCGGCATGCGCATGTCCAGCACGACCACGTCAAACCCGTCGGGCGCGGCCAGCCAGGCCTCGGTGGCCTCCCGCCCGTTAGAGGCCCCCACGGCAGTGTAGCCCTGGCTCGCCAACGCGCGCACGAGCAGCCGGAGCAGCTCCGGCTCATCGTCGGCCACCAGGATCCGTCGCTTCTGCTCCACGGCCATCCCCCTTGATGGATGGACTCCCGTCGAGCCTTCCCCCTACGGCCCCTCGGCCGCCCGACTATCCCCGATGTGCTTATGGTGCTGCCCAAGGGAGCCTCCCCCCAAGAGGACGTGCCCGTGCAACGGGCGGCCCGCCGCACTCTGGCCGGATCCTGGCTCCCCAAGGCATTGGGCCCATTATATCCGCCTGCGGGGTGCCTTGTCAATGTTTTCTTTACGCGGCGCCGTGCGGCCGTTTTTGCCTGCTCTTTTCCCCTTTAGGCCCGTTTGCGCTGCCCGCTGCCCGACCCCGGGGCAGGATCGACCTGTGAATCCGCCGCACACCTCTTGACAGGGCCTCGCCCCGCTGCTACAATGCGACTAGAACATTTGTTCTATAGGCCGGCCACTGGCCGGCGGGGGATGCCATGCCGCAAGATGCCGCCCATCGCCTGACCGGGATCGCCCTGGCCCTGCGCCCCGCCCTGCGCGACTCGTTGGCCGCCGCCGCCGAGGGCGCCGATGCCGCCCGCCTCATCGACCTGGAGCTGATCGTCCTCCTCGAGGGGCGCCGCTACTTTCTGGACTGGGTGGAGGCGCTCCGCGCGGGGGATACCCCGGCGCCGGGGGAGCCCGCCCCCAAGGGCGCCGCCGCGGCGGCCACCCAGTTCCTGCGCGCCTGGAGCGACTCTACCGCCCGGGTGGTGCAGCTGCTCAAGGCGCGCCAGGCCTTGGGCGCCGCCGGGGAGGAGGGCTATGGGCCGCTCCTCGAGCAGGTCGTCGCCGAGCTGGAGGCCAGCCCCGGCCTCCTGGCGGAGGGCTGGCCGGCGGCCGCGGGCGAGGAGAACGCCGATGGCTAGGCGCGCCGTCCCCTCCGCCCGGCGCGGGGCCCCCGGCCGGCGCGGGGCGGGCGCGGGGCTGGACCGCCGCCACGTCCGCGCGTTGACCCGGGTGGAGGCCTTTTCCCGCCTGATCCTGCGGCGGCCGCTGCGCCCTTACCAGGCCGCGCCCGCCCAGGCCATCGTCGACTCGGTGTTGGCCGGGCGCGGGGATACCTTTGCGGTGATGATGTCCCGCCAGGCGGGCAAGAACGAGACGGCCGCCCATGTGGAGGCCTTTCTCCTCAACGCCTGCCGGCGCCGCGGCGGCACTCTGGTCAAGGCGGCGCCGACCTTTCGGCCCCAGGCGCTGATCTCCATGCGCCGGCTGGAGGCGCTCCTGGCCGCCAGCCCCCTGCGCCGCCCGGCCCGTGAGCAGGGCTACATCCTGCGCCTGGGGGAGGCGCGGGCCATGTTCCTGTCGGCCGGGGGCCAGGCCAACGTCGTCGGCGCCACGGCCAACATCCTCCTCGAGGCGGACGAGGCCCAGGCCATCGATGAGGACAAGTGGAACGGCGACTTTCGCCCCATGGGCGCCTCCACCAATGTGACCTGTGTGCTGTGGGGCACCGCCTGGACGGCGCACACCCTGCTGGCCCGCACGATCCGCGCCCTGCGCTGGGCCGAGGCGCGCGACGGGCGGCGCCGCGTCTTCCTCACTCCCTGGACCGAGGTGGCCGCGGCGGTGCCGGCCTACGGGCGCTACGTCCGCGGCGAGATCGAGCGGCTCGGCGCGCAACACCCCCTGATCCGCTCCCAGTACCTCCTCGAAGAGATCGACGAAGAGGCCCGCCTCTTCCCCGCCGCCACCCGCGCCCTGATGCGCGGCAGCCACCCTCGCCAGCAGGGCCCCACCGAGGGGCGCGAGTACGCCCTGCTCGTCGACGTCGGCGGCGAGGTGGAGGGGGCGGCCGCGCTAAGCGGGACGGAACTGCGCGAGGCCCAGCCGCGCCGGGACTCTACGGCGCTGACCGTCGTCGAGGTGGCCCGCACGCCGCTGGGGCTGCCCTCCTACCTGGCCGTCGACCGGCTGCGCTGGACGGGCCGCGCCCACCTGGAGCTGGCCGGCGCCATCGCCACCCTGGCCGACCTGTGGGGCGCCCGGCGCGTGGTGGTCGACGCCACCGGCCTGGGCGCCGGGCTGGCTTCGCTCCTGACGCGGACCCTGCGTGACCGGGTGACCCCGTTCGTGTTCACGGCCGTGTCCAAGAGTGCCCTCGGCTGGGGGTTCCTGGGCATCTGCGGGTCGGGGCGCTTCTTGGACCATCGCGACGACGGCAGCCCCGACCAGGCCCAGTTCTGGCGCGAGGTGGAGGCGGCCGAGTACGAGGTGGTCGGGGGGCCGGCCCGGCTGATCCGCTGGGGCGTGGCCGACCCGGCCGTGCACGACGACCTGTTGGTGTCTGCGGCGCTGTGCGCGGTGCTGGAGGGGACCGACCTGCCCCTGCCCGAGGCGCCGCACCTGATCGAGGCGGGCGACCCGCTGGGCCGCCGGGCCTAGGAGGAGCGTGGTGAAGAAAGGCGCCGAGCGGGAGGGGGCGGGGGCCGTAGGGGTCGCGGAGGTCGCGGAGGCGGTCTGCGGCGCGAACGCCGTCAGCGGCGCGAACGCCGTCAGCGGCGCAGCGGACGACGAGGAGGCCCTCTTGGCCCTGTGGGGGCGGGCCCGGCAGATCGCCCTGCGGCGTTGCCGGCGGACGCTGGCGCGGCTGCGGGCTGGCGCGGGCGGCTTTTACGGCGCCGATGACCTGGAGCAGGACCTGTTCCTGGGCTTCTGGGCGCTGGCCCGCGCCCTGCCGGAGGAGGAGCTGTGGCCGGCCTGGGAGCGGGCGCTGTGGGGCGGGGGGCTGCGCTATCTGCAGCGGGCCCCGCAGCGGCTGTGGGCGCGGGCCGAGCGGCAGATGCCGCCGGGGGCGCTCGACCTGGATGAGGGGGAGCCGCAGGTGGCGGCGCTGGGCGGGGCGCGCCGCGGCCTGGTGCAGGAGGAGGACTCTTGGGCGCGGCTGGCCGCCCTGGCCGAGCTGGACGCCCTCGAGGAGGGGCTGTGGCGGCTGCGGCCGGCCCAGCGGCAGATCCTGTACCTGGCGGTGCTGCGCGGGCTGCCGGCCGCCGAGGTGGCCCGCCGCCTGGCCCTGGCCGACGGGCGGGCCGTGCACGCGCGGACCTTTCGGGCCCGGGCGGCGCTGCGGCGGGCCTTGGGGCGGGGGAAGAGGCCCTCGCCCCGGCGCGGATGGACGAGGCACACATCAGGAGGTCAGCATGATCGCACTGGACGCCCGTATTGACCGGCTCATCGCCCGGCTGCAGCGCGAGGAGCGCGCCCTGCAGGCCCTCCTCGGGGAGGGGCGCTCGCTGGAGGAGGCCGAGCGCCTCCTGGCGGCCGGGCCAGCCCTGGCGCCGGGGCCGCTGCCGGGGGTACGCCGTTCGGCCACGCCGCGGGCCGCCGCGCCGCGCGGCAGGGGCTAGCCGCCCCAGCGCGCCGATATGGAGTCGTCATGTGCGCCGGGCCGCACACCGGCAGGCATGAAAACGGGGCGCGCGGCGGGCCGATGTGGAGTGCGGCGCCCCAGCGCCGCTCTTCCGCGGCAAGAACCGCGAAGGTACAGAGCCTCTCCGCCGGCCGGACGCCAGGGGCTAAAGACCCCTGGCTACGAGAAACGCCCCCTGAAGGGGGCTCAAGACGCGTATGCGCTCCGGAGCCGGCTTTGGCCGGCTTTGGCCGGCTTTAGCCGGCGTTACCGGTAGGGCGGGGTCTTTAGCCCCGCCCGGGCGGGCGGCCGCGGCAGGCCCCGCGCCTTGTCGTCCCGAGCGGAGTCTTCGGACAGCCGGTCTGCCGGCCGGGACCTCGTCTTCGCCTTGCTGGGTGCGAGGCTGGGCAAAGACGAGATTCCGGCCGGCGGACCGGCGGCTCCGCAGACTCCGCTCGGAATGACAACGGTAGGATTGCCGTCCAACGCCCGGCCCGCCGCCCCGCACTTGGCCGCCGACGGGCTCTCCGCCGGCCGGACGCCAGGGGCTAAAGACCCCTGGCTACGAGAAACGCCCCCTGAAGGGGGCTCAAGACGCGTATGCGCTCCGGAGCCGGCTTTGGCCGGCTTTGGCCGGCTTTAGCCGGCGTTACCGGTAGGGCGGGGTCTTTAGCCCCGCCCGGGCGGACGGCCGCGGCGGGCCCCCGCGCCTTGTCGTCCCGACGAGCTTCGAGCAGCCGGTCCGCCGGCCGGGACCTCGTCTTTGACTCACTTTGTCGCACACGCTAGACAAAGACGAGATTCCTCGCTCCGAAGACTCCGCTCGGAATGACAACGCGAGGGTCGCCGTCCTACGCCAGGCCCACCGCCCCGCACTTGCCCGCCGACAGCCTCTCCGCCGGCCGGACGCCAGGGGCTCCCCCCATGCGGGGGGCAGGCAAGACCCCTGGCTACGAGAAACGCCCCCTGAAGGGGGCTCAAGACGCGTATGCGCTCCGGAGCCGGCTTTAGCCGGCGTACCTTGTAGGGCGGGGTCTTTACCCCGCCCGGGCGAACCGCCGCGGCGGGCCCCGCGCCTTGTCGTCCCGAGCGGAGTCTTCGGACAGCCGGTCTGCCGGCCGGGACCTCGTCTTCGCCTTGCTGGGTGCAAAGCCAGGCCAAGACGAGATTCCGGCCGGGGGAGCGGCGGCTCCGCTCGGAATGACAACGGTAGGATTGCCGTCCAACGCCCGGCCCGCCGCCCCGCACTTGGCCGCCGACAGGCTCTCCGCCGGCCGGACGCCAGGGGCTAAAGACCCCTGGCTACGAGAAACGCCCCCTGAAGGGGGCTCAAGACGCGTATGCGCTCCGGAGCCGGCTTTGGCCGGCTTTGGCCGGCTTTAGCCGGCGTACCTTGTAGGGCGGGGTCTTTAGCCCCGCCCGGGCGGACGGCCGCGGCGGGCCCCGCGCCTTGTCGTCCCGACGAGCTTCGAGCAGCCGGTCCGCCGGCCGGGACCTCGTCTTCGCCTTGCTGTGTGCGAGGCTGGGCAAAGACGAGCTTCCGGCCGGCGGACCGGCGGCTCCGCTCGGAATGACAACGCGAGGGTCGCCGTCCCACGCCAGGCCCGCCGCCCCGCACTTGCCCGCCGACAGGCTCTCCGCCGGCCGGATGCCAGGGGCTAAAGACCCCGCTGAGCTGCCTCGGCACCACGGCAGAGCGGTTTGTGCTGCTGGACCGCATGGCCTATCATCCCGGCGGCATAGGGTGGTGGCCGATATGGTCGCAGGCAGTGAAAACGTCGGGATGTGAGCGAACGCACGCCAACCATGGCCCAACGTCTTGCACTGCACGGCAGCCAAAGGAGGATGGCGTGGAGCTCAGCGCAGCGCAGTGCCCCCGATGCGGAGGAAGCGTCGTGAACCCCACGGTCGGCACGGTGCGGGCCTGCGCCCGCTGCGGCGCCCACGCCCTGATCGACCAGGACGCCCAGGGCGCCATCCTCGCGGTGCCTATCCGGATGCCGGCCAGCCCCAGGGTCGAGGCCAGCCCCCCGGCGGCTCCGACCGACGCGCCGGCCGAGGCCCGTTCTGCGCCGGACGCCCTGGCCACGCGGGTGTCCAGCCAGACAGCACCCCGCCCTGTGGCGGACCCCCCGGCCTCCGCGGCCGGCCGGCCGTCACCCCGCCCTGGGACGGAACCCCCAGCCCCGCGGGTGACCAGCCGGCCGATACCCCGCCCCCGGGAGGCCGCCGCCTACGTGCCGGCTAGCAGCGGAACCAGGGCCGAGCCCCGGGCGCGCGCCGCCCGCGGCCCCAGCGGCACCCCGGCAGCGGCGATCAACGGGGCGCTGCTGGACCGCATTGAGGCGGTGCTGTCGCGCTTTGACGCGCTCACTCGCGAGGAGGCCGAGCTCGCAGCGCGGGGAGCGCCGCCGGAGCGGGCACCGAGCGACCCACAGCCCTCCGGCGGCCAAGGCGGCTGCGGCGGACTGCTCCTGGGCATCCTGGTACCTGGTGGACTGCTCTGGTGGGCACTACGGGTGAACGCCGGCGGGCTGTGGTGGAAAGTCCTCCTGGCCCTCTCTTTGGGTGTGGTGATCTTGGTGGTGCACACGTCGCGGAGCCACGCCAAGGCCCTGTCGGCGGCGGAGGCCGAGCGCGCGGCGGTCTCCAAGCACTCTGCGGCCTTGGCCAGCATCCACGCCCAATCACACGAGGCCATGAAGGAGCTGGTCAAGCTCCTCGACGAGATCCCCGGCTAGGCGGACGGTGGCGGTGAAAAGAGCGCCCCGCCGCCGGGCCGCACACCGGCCACTTGGGCCAGGACGCCTGCCGCCCGGCCTGGCCCCCTCCCGCGCCTAGCCCCCGCGCATGATCAGCGGCAGCCGCAGGGGGCCGGAGGGCGCCCCCTCTTTGGCGATCATGGTGCGGTACACCAGGTCTCCGTCCGGCTCCACATAGTGCACCATCACTTCGCTGTCGGGCAGGATGTCCCACGGCGCGCCCGAGTCGTCCACGGCCTGCCACGAGCAAGAGTAGGGCACCGCGCCGTCGGGCGTGGCGCTAGAGCGGCGGTACATCGGCGGCCACATCGTCTGCGGGTGGCACCAGACCTCGAGCGCCTGGCTCCACCAGGGGGCGTAGAGCGGCCCGCTGACGGCATCCTTCGCCACGTCGACGACGCCATAGATGGTGCCCACGCGCACCGTGTTCGTATAGCCGTCGTCAGAGAGAAACGCCGCCCGGTCGCCGGGGACGATGTCGGGCGGGGCGGGCTGCCAGTCGCAGCAGTCGCCGCCCGTCCAGTCGGGCCGGAACCCGTGGCCCCACCAGCCGCCGCCGTCGGTCGTCGTGATCGCCGCCGTCGCCTTGACGGCGCCCAGCGCGCTCGTGACGGTGACGGTAAAGGCGTGCCCGGGCGCATAGATGGCGCCCACACCGTCGCGGGCGCCGTAAAAGACCTCCATGTAGGGCGTCATCACCTCGACGCTCACCATGTCGCCGTCCGGCTCCAGGTAGGCGACCCTGCCGCCCAGCCCGCCGACCAGGTCGGCCTGCCCGCCAAAGTCGCACTGGAAGGCCCCGCCGTCCGCCGCGACCCCCCTGTCGACGGCGATCGTGGAGGGTTCGGTCCACACCTCGCACAGCACGGTGAGGGAGGCCGGCGCCAACGAGGGGGCCTGGATGGTGCCCTCGATGGTGTCGCGGTCGGCATAGGCCTGGGCGCGGATCTCGCCGACGGGGGCAATGGACGCCGAAAAGGCCCCGGCGGTGGCCGTCACGGTGTCGCCGGGGAGGATGTCGGGCCGCGCGGGGCTCCAGGCCTCGTTGTGCTCCCAAGAGCGGTACGTGCCAGAGGCGTCGCTCGTCCCGCTGATAGAGGCCTTGGGCGTTCCCTGGCGGCTGACGGCGATGGTGACGGGCAGATCGGGCATGGTGCGGGCCACGACCTGGTCCGCGTCATAGTTGGCCTTGATGAGCATGCCGCCGTTGCCGGGCACGAGGATCGGGTTGGCCACCGGCTGCGTCCAGACGATGCCATCGGTCGACTCAAAGTAGCCGATGCCGCGGCTGGCGCCCGTGCCGGAGTGGGTCCACATCCGGTAGGTGGCGCCATCGAGGAGCAGCGAGGACACCCCGACCGTGCCGCCGCCCCAGCCGCTGGAGAGGACCGGGTTGCCGGCGTACTTGGTCCAGGTGATCCCGTCGGGGGAGGTGGCCCGGCCGAGCTTGCCGTCCGCGTGGTACCACATCTCATAGGTGGTGCCGTTCTTGATGACGCGCGGCCAGGCCAGGCCCGACGCATCCCACGAGGCGGGGGTGGCCTGGAGGACCGGGTTGCCGGGGTACTTGGTCCAGTGGATGCCGTCGGGAGAGGTGGCGTAGCCGATGCTGCACTCGGCATAGCCGGCGGTGCAGCCATAGTACCAGCACTTGTACAGGGCGCCATCCTTGATCACCGTGGGGCCGTCGGCTTCGGTCTCGTCCCAGGAGCCGGCCGGCCCGGAGGGGAGCACGGGGTTGGAGGCGTAGACGTTCCAGTGCACCGCGTCGGCCGAGGTGGCGTAGCCCGTCTGCCAGGCGCCGCTCGAGCGCCCGGCCGAGTACCACATCCTGTAGAGGCCGGCCTCGGCCAGGACGGCCACCTGGCCGCGGTAGGCGTCATCCCAGGCGCCGGGGTCGCCGGGCAGCAGCACGGGGTTGAGGGCGTGCTTGGTCCAGGCCTTGCCATCGGCCGAGGTGGCATAGCCGAGGGAGGAGCCATAGCCGTAGAAGGTGAGGCCGCGGCCCTGGTACCACATCTCATAGTGGCCGGGGCTGCCGATGACGGTGGGGGCGGTGACGCTGAGGCCGTCCCAGTCGGCGCCGGTGGCGAGGGGGACGGGCGGGTCGGCGCTGGCCGTGAGGGGGGCGATGGCCAGGGCCACGGCCAGTGCCGTGGCCAGGGTTACCTGAACACTCCTTGCACGCATGGGGACCGCTCCTTGCTGAACCGCGGGGCGGCGCCCACGACGGAGCGGGAGGGAACTGGGGCCGGGTGCCGCCCGGGCCCTACACCCTGGGCCTGCGGGGCTGGCAGACCCAGTATAGCACGGCCGGGGCCGCCCGGCGCGGGGAGCTGGGGGGAAGGGGGGCTGCCCGCAGGCGCGGCCGGCCTCCGACGTGGGGTCGTCACGCGCGCCGGGCCGCACATCGGCAGGCATGAGAACGGGGCGGGCCGATGTGGAGTCGTCACGTGCGCCGGGCCGCACACCGGCAGGCATGAAAACGAGGCGTACCAGTGCATCCTGCTGCTCCGCAGGCTGTTTTCAGAGAAGTGCGGCGCCCCAGCGCCGCTCTTGCGCGGCAGAACCGCGCAGGTACAGAGCCTCGCGGCCGGCCGGACGCCAGGGGCTAAAGACCCCTGGCTACGAGAAACGCCCCCTAAAGGGGGCTCAAGACGCGTATACGCGTATGCGCTCCGAAAGCCGGCTTTAGCCGGCGTTTCCCGTAGGGCGGGGTCTTGCCTGCCCCCCGAACGGGGGGAGCCCCGCCCTGGCGGACGCGGCAGGCCTCGCGCCCCTCGGCGTGCCAGCCGTTGTCGTCCCGACGAGCTGCGAGGAGGGACCTCGTCTTCGTGTTGCTGCCCGAAAGAGCCAGGCAAAGACGAGGTTCCGGCCGGCGGACCGGCGGCTCCGCAGACTCTGCTCGGAATGACAATGTGAGGGTCGCCGTTCACCGCCCGGCCCGCCGCGCCGCACGCGCCGGCGCTCCGCCGGACGGGCGGGAAGGGGCCGACGCCGAGGGCGCTTGGCCGGGCGCCACACTCCTATCCACTCGAGAGTGCCAAGCCCGAAGTGGCCGAAGGGCAGTTTGCAGGCCAGTACGGCATGACGTACGATTGGCAGCAAGACCGGCCGCAGGAGGTCGCTTCGGGGCCAAACGCATCGCCTTGTCAGGAACTGGCGCGTCTCAACCACGGATTTGGGCCGCAGTGAAGGTGCAGCGCAGGCGAAGGAGACAAGAGTGGAAACCAGGATCGTGCAGTGCCCCAAGTGCGGCGGGAGCGTCGAGGACCCGGCGGTCGGCGCGGTGCGGGCCTGTGCCTACTGCGGCGCGCAGGTGCTGATCACCCAGGGCGCCTCGGGCGCGCCGATGGGCGTGTTGATGGACATCAAGGCGGACACGAGCTTCCTCGCCAAAGAGCGGGCCCGGGAGCACCTGGCCCAGCGCGCCCTGCGCCTGGAGGCCGAGACCGAGAGGATCCTGGGGCTGACCGCCTCGCGACTAGACGCTGCCAAGAACCGCGTCCGCAGCAGGGCCCAGCTGCTCGGTGTCGCCATTGGGCTCGCCGTGGTCGGACTGTCGTCGGCGTTCGGAAGCAAGGGGCCGTGCGTTGGGCTGCCCCTGGCCGCGATCCTGGGCTGGGGCGCCATGTTCGCCTACAGGCGGTGGAAAGAGCCCCCGGCGTTGGCGCGCGTGCACCAGAAGTACCAGCCACAGATCGACGCCGCCCTCGCGCAGCTGGGAGAGACCCGGGCCGAGATCCGTCGCCTCAACGAGGAGATGGACCGGTTGGTGAGCCGGGTCTGACGGGCCAGGTGGCAGGCCGTTCCGTCAACCGCCCAGGGCCTCCTCCAGGAGGCGTACGTAGCACGCCGGGTCGTGCAGCACCGCCGTGTGCCCCACGTTCCCCAGGCTGATGCACCGCACCGGGCGGCCGAACAGGCGCTCGTAGCGGGGCAGGTCCTTGGGGCTCTGGGTCGGGTCGTTCGCGGCGCTCAGCACGATGACGCGGCCCTCCCAGCCGCGGTAGGCGGCCGGCACCACGACGCGTCTGCGGATGAGGTCGGCGGCCACGGCAAAGTGAGAGATGACGTCCTGGCGTGTCAGCTCCTCGGTCAGGACGCCGCGCAGCACCTCGCTCCACTCGGAGCGCGCGTCCCCCGGCAGGGCCAGGGCGCGGAGCAGGCCGCCGGCCAGGAGGTTCTTGACCGTTCGCTCGGGCAGCAGCCGGGCCAGGGCGATGCAGGCCTGCTCGACGGACAACCAGGCGCGGCCATAGTCGGCCGGGCCGCTGCTCGTCAGCACCAGGCGCTCGACGGCGGCCGGCGCGTGGGCCAGGTAGGCCTGGGCCAGCAGGCCGCCGTACGACTGCCCGGCCAAGGCGCAGCGGGCGACGCCCTCGGCCTGCAGGATGGCGTCCAGCGCGGTCAGGTATGCGCCGATGGTGCGCACCGGCGGGTAGTCCGGGGCGATGACGGTGTGCCGCTCGGCCAGGAGCGCGAGGGAGGCATAGGCCAGCGCCGCCCGGCGCAGCCCGCCGGTGAGCCACAGGACGGGTGGCCCCTGCCCGAGGCGGTAGTACCGCCAGGGCAGGCCGTCGACCGGCACCTGCTGCGCGTGGGTGCGGCTGAAGCGGGCGATACCGTCGCGGAGAGGCATGCGGCACCTCCCGTGGCAGGCGCACGTCTGCGGCCCGGCGGGGCGCGGAGTCCCTGCCGGCCCCCCGCTGCCGCCCCCTCAGCCCTCCTCGCTGCGGAAGAGGTCCCTGGTCAGCAGCACCCCGCCGACCTCGAGCGCCAGGAGCGCCACGACGTACCCTCCCAGCGCGGCGAGCACCACCCCCATCCGCCAGCCGGTCGGCTCCGCCCTCCCCGAGGCCAGGCCCGTCAGGACGGCCAGCCCCTGCCCCAGGACGAGCAGGCCCAGCGCAGCCCCCAGGCTGCCGCCGATCAGGGCGCGGCGGCGGCGCGTCCACAGCGCCGCACCCAGAAGCAGCAGCCCCCCGAGGAGCGCGGCGGGAAACAGCTCGGCGGGCATCAGGTAGTCACACAGGAAGGTGCGGGCCTGGAGGGAGCCGATGGTGGCGGTCAGCACGGTCATGGCGACGGGCAGCCAGGCGAGGGCGGTGCCGACGAGGGCCAGGAGGCGGGCGAAGGCGGTCCTGGAGGGCATGGCGACGCCTCCTTTGGGGGGCGGGGGAACCTGAGCCGCAGGATACTGCAGCGCGGCCCGCGGGGCCAGGGCGCCCGCGGCCCGCGGGCGCCCTGGCCTGCCGAGTCCACGCTATCCCTCAGCTGGCGAGCCTTCCTGGCTCACTCCGCGCAGCTCCAACACCTCCGCATAGTGGCAGGCAACGTAGCGGCCCCCTGGTAGCTCCCGCAGGGGCGGTTCCTCGTGGGCGCAGTTCTCGTGCCGGTACCGGCAGCGGGGGTGAAAGTAGCAGCCGCTCGGAGGGTTGCCCGGGTCGGGCACCTCCCCTTCCAGCAGGATGCGCCGCGAGGCGCGGCGCGGATCGGGGCGGGGCACCGCCGACAAGAGCGCCTCTGTGTACGGGTGGCGCGGACGAAAGTACAGGTCGGCGGTCTCGGCGATCTCGACCATCTTGCCGACGTACATCACGGCGACGCGGTCCGCAATGTACTCGACCACCGACAGATCGTGCGAGATGAACAGGTAGGTCAGGTGGAACTCGTCGCGCAGGCTCTGGAACAGCTTGAGTATCTGAGCCCGCACCGAGACGTCGAGGGCACTCACCGCTTCGTCCGCGATGATCACCCGCGGGTCAAGCACTAGGGCCCGGGCAATGCCGATGCGCTGCCGCTGCCCGCCCGAGAAGGCGTGGGGGTAGCGGCGCATGTACTCGGGCCGCAGCCCGACGCGCTCGAGCACGCCGGCCACCCTCTCCTCGAGTGCCGCCCCACGGGCTACCCCGTGGATGCGCAGCGGTTCGCCGACGATATCCAGGACGGTCATGCGCGGGTTGAGCGAGGAGTAGGGGTCCTGGAAGATCATCCGCAACTCCTTGCGGTACGGACGCATCTCGCGGTTGGGGAGGTGCGAGAACCTGACCTCCCGGCCGTCCGCCCGGCGGTAGTGGATCTCGCCGCCGGTGGGCTGGTAGGCCCGCACCAGGCAGCGCCCGAGGGTCGTCTTGCCGCAGCCCGATTCCCCCACCAGCCCGAGGGTCTCGCCCTCGCGGAGGTCCAGGAAGACGTGGTCCACCGCCTTGACGATCTTCTGGGACCCGCGTGGCCCGGCAAAGTACATGCTGACGTCCGTAGCGGTCAGCAGCGTCGTCGTGTTCTGTGGAATGCTGGTCATGACGTGCCCACCTCGCTCGTTGCCCCGTGCATCACGGCCCCGTACATCACGCAGCGTACGGCGCGGCCGTCGGGCAGATCGATCAACTCTGGGTGCGCCTGATCGCAGACCCCTGGGGTCGCGTGGATGCAGCGTGGGTGGAAGAGGCACCCAGTCGGGCGGTTGTACGGGTCCGGCACCATGCCCTCGATCGGCTGGAGGTCCGTCCCCTTGGAGCGCCCCAACACCGGGAGGGAGCGCAGCAGCGCCCGCGTGTAGGGGTGCTGCGGATCGTAGAAAAGGGCCTCCACCGGCGCCCGCTCAACCACCTCGCCGAGGTACATGACCACGACCTCGTCGCAGGTCTCGGCCACAACGCCCAGGTCGTGGGTGATGAGCATGACGGCCATCCCCAGGTCCTTCTGCAGCGCGGCCATGAGGTCCAGGATCTGGGCCTGGGTGGTCACGTCCAGCGCCGTGGTCGGCTCATCGGCGATCAACAGGCTGGGGTTGCACGACAGCGCCATGGCGATCATGGCGCGCTGACGCATCCCTCCCGATAGCTGGAAGGGGTAGGCATTGACGCGTTCCTGCGGCTGGGGGATGCCGACCAGGCCGAGCATCTCCACCGCCCTATCATGCGCCTCAAGCCGCGACATCTGTGTGTGGAGGTGGATGGCCTCCTCGATCTGAAAGCCGACCGTGTGCATCATGCTCAGCGACGACATCGGTTCCTGAAAGATCATGGCGATCTCACTGCCCCGCACGCGGCGCATCTCCTCGCCGCGTGGGGGCAGGGCGGCCAGGTCGACCACCTCTGAGGCGCCGCCCTCCCCGCTGGCGGAGCGCAACAACCGGTGGAACAGCACTTGCCCACCGACGACGCGCCCGGGGCGGCCGACGATCTGCAGGATCGAGAAGGCCGTGACGCTCTTGCCACAGCCCGATTCGCCGACGATGCCGACCGTCTGGCCACGCCGGACGCTGAACGACACGCCATCCACGGCCCTGACGGTGCCTTCTCGCAGCGGAAAGTAGGTCCTGAGGTCCTGTACTTGTAAGAGCAGCCCTTGGTTCATCATCGGGTTCCTTGATAGTCCCCTAGCGCGCGTAGGGATCGGCCGCGTCGCGAAGCCCATCGCCGAGGAAGTTGAGTGCCAAGACGGAGACGACCACGGGTACCGCCGGCCAGAGCAGCCAGGGAGCCTGCAGGACCACGCGGACGCTCTGGGCTTCCTTCAGCAGCACGCCCCAGCTGATGACGGGGGGGCGCAGACCCAGCCCGAGGAAACTGAGCGAGGTCTCCGACAGGATCATGCTCGGGATGGAGAGCGTCACCGAGGTAATGATGTGGCTGATGAACGATGGCACCATGTAGCGCAGGATGACGCGCATCTCGCTGGCGCCGTCGAGCTCGGCGGCCATCACAAAGTCCTCTTCCTTCAGCGACAGGAACCTGCTGCGGACCACGCGGGCCAGGCCTGTCCAGCCGACGAAAGACAGGATCACGGTGATGCCAAAGTACACCCGCAGGGGCGGCCAATCCATGGGCAGGGCTGCCGCCAGCCCCATCCACAGCGGGATGGTGGGGATGGAGCGGATGAACTCGATGACCCGCTGTACCGCGTTATCGATGCCCCCGCCATAGTAGCCGGAGACGCCCCCCAGGACGATGCCGATCGACAGGCTAAGGGCCACCCCAACCAACCCGATCGACATGGAGATCTGCGTGCCGTGGATGATCTGGCTGATCAGGTCGCGCCCCAGCCGGTCGGCCCCCAACAGGTAGAGGGGGCGGCCCGGCTCGGCCGGCCCGATCAGCCGCAGTGAGGAGGGAAACAGCCCCAACACCTTGTAGGGCGCCCCCTGCACAAAGAACCGCACGCGCACCTTCTGCTCGCGGTCCAGGGTAAAGATGCGCCGCAGCGAGGCGGCGTCCACCGTGGAGGTATAGTCATAGACATAGGGATCGAGGCGCAGCCGGCCGCCCGCGTCCCTATCCAGGAGGTGCAGGCGCTGCGGCGGCGCGTAGAGGTACCGGGAGTCGGTCTGGCTGGGTACCGCCGGCGCAAAGAACTCTGGGAAGAGCGCCACCAGGTAGACCAGGGCGATCAGGATGCCGCTGGCCACGGCCAGCCTGTGGCGGCTGAACCGCCAGCGGATGAGCTGCCACTGCGAGGCCACAAAGAGGCGCGCCTCGCGCTCCGCGATGGGGGGGCCCCCTGGGCGTGGCGCCGCAGCCGCGCCGTCAGAGACGTTGTCCGTAAGAGTCGTCATCACCGTGCTCCTCAGCCGCGCAGAGACAGGCGAATGCGCGGATCCAGCCAGGCCAGGAGGATGTCGGAGATCAGCGTGCCGATCACCGTCAGTACGCTGAGCATCAGGATCAGTGAGCCGGCCAGGTACATGTCCTGCGAGATGAGGGCCCCGAGCATCAGCGGCCCGACCATGGGCAGGTTCAGCACCACGGCGACGATGGTCGTCCCCGAGGCCAGCCCAGCGAGCGACCAGCCGACGGTGCTCACAAAGGGGTTCAGGGCCGCGCGCACCGGGTAGCGCAAGAGCAGGGTCAGTTCCCTCTGCCCCTTGGCCCGCGCGGTGACGACGTAGGGCTTCTCCAGCTCGTCCAGCAGGTTGGCGCGCATGGTGCGGATCAGCCCGGCCGCGCCGCCGGTGCCCAAGACGACCAGCGGGATCCAGATGTGCGCCAGGAGATCGCGGACCCTGTCCCACGACCAGGCCGCCTCGGCGTATTCGGGCGAGAAGAGGCCGCCGACGCTCTGGCCGAACACGCTGTAGGTGAACACCATGAGCACCAGGGCCAGGAGGAAGCTAGGTGTGGCCACGCCGAGGAAGCCGAGGGCCGTGGCGACATAGTCGCCGAGGGAGTACTGGCGCACGGCCGAGTAGATCCCCACCGGGAACGACACGATCCAAGTAAAGATAAGCGTAACGAACGACACCAGGACGGTCAGCCCCAGGCGCCCCCAGATGAGGTCCGCCACGGGCGCATTCCAGCGAAACGATTGCCCAAAGTCCCCGTGCAGCACGCCCCAGATCCACTTGGCGTACTGCACATAGATCGGCTGCCCCAGGCCATAGCGGGCCCGCAGCCCGGCGATGGTGGCCTCGTCGATGCCCTGGCCCTCAGCCTCCAGGTTGCCGATGTAGGCGGTGAGAAAGTCCCCGGGCGGCAGCTGGATGATCACAAAGCTCACGATAGAGATGGCGATCAAGGTCGGTATCATCATCATGATGCGGCGCAGTGTGTACCTGAGCATCGGCCTACTCCCACTCGTTCCAGGGCAGATGCGGGACGCAAACCATCTACGGCAGGTCGATCGCGACGACCTCGTGGCACTCGACGCACGGCACGGTAACCGTGATCTGCCCCGGTTGCCCGACCGTCTCGGCCGGCGTGCCCGCCACCAGCAGGTGCGCCCGAGGCGACGCGCCGCTCTGGGCGACGTCCTCCGGCAGGCGCAGCGTCACCGTGAACGGCCCGACGGGCAGGAACTCGCGCAGCGGCCCCTTCATCATCATCGGGTTGGTCAGGTTCACCAGGTGCACGGTGAGGGAGCCGTTCTGCCGCCAAACGGTCACGTCCAGGACGCCCGGCCCCGCCACCTCGACCACGGCTGGCTCGTCAGCGGCCCAGCGGACGGCGTTGGCCAGCAGCCGGCCGTGGTCCACGCAGAGGACCTCCCAGAAGATGCGGTCGATATCCCACGGAAAGTAGACCACGCGGCCGCCGGAAGTCTGGCGCAGGTAGACCTCGGGGGTGGTGGTGCGGGCCTGGCGCGGGTAGACCTCCTCCATGGGCAGGTCGGGATAGGAGGGCACCAGGGTCAGTGGCGGCGCCGCGAACGGCACGCGCGGGCGAGCGTCCAGCCGGTAGGCCCCGTGGACGATCCGGTCGGCGGCCTCCAGGCCAGCCAACAGCTCCTGGGCCGGGGAGCCATGCTCGATGTTGATGTAGGCGTTCTGCATGGGGCCCTCGCGGCCGACCAGGTCGACGCCGAACAGCTCGGCCAGGCCAAAGTTGTCGCGGGGGGCGCCGGTCTCGTCGTACAGGGAGGTCTCCCAGGTGGCCACCAGGCCGCCCCCGCGCGCCACAAAGTCCTCCAGCTGCTGGCACTGCCCGTCAGACAGGCAGGCGACATTGGGCAGCACCAGGGTGTTGAAGCGGGCCAGGCGGTCGGCGTCGAGCAGCTGGTCGTGGACCATCTCAAAGGGTATGCGTGCCTCGACGAGGGCCTGGTACCAGCCGTTGATGGGGCCCTCGACCTTTTCGCGGGCCTGCTCTCCGCCGTACCAGGCGCCGGTGTTCTGCGAGTAGACCAGCCCCACGCGGGCCAGGTTCTCGACGTTGCGGAGGTACTTTTCGTTGCGCCAGTGCCAGTTGTAGATGTCGGCCACCGGCTCTACCCAGCGCCGATCGTGGAGGACGCCGCCGAACTTGGTATACCAGGGGCGCATGCCGTTGGCGATGCCGTCGGCCACCCACAGGCGGATCTCCGGGGGGTGCTGCGTCGAATCCTTCCAGCGGTAGCGCTCCTCGACGCCGACGGAAAAGATCCCGCCGACCGGTTTGTTCCCCAGCGTGGCGCGGTACTCCTTGGCGCTCTTGCCGTTGGCCCATGGCGCCATCAGCCCGCGGCGCGCCTGCCAATCGGTAAAGAGGATGTCGGAGCGGTCGCCGATGACCTTCATGTCCAGGGTGGACAGCGCCCCGCCGCCCGAGTTGGGGATGTAGCGGGCCGCGGGGTTGATGCTGCGGATGACGCCGTCCCACAGCGCCCATAGCTCAAACAGGCGGTCCTGCCGCCAGCGGTAGTAGGCGCGGTAGGCTGGGTCGTGGGGGTCGCGCGTGCGGGGCAGCTCCAGGCCGCTTGCGGCGGCGAACAGCTCCTGGCAGGAGGCGCAGTAGCACATCCCCGACCCCGCCCAGCGGTTGGAAAAGATCCCGTCGACCATGTACATGGTCATGATCTCGCGGTGTACCTCGGTCATGAACTGAAAGTTGTAGGGCCCCAGCGCGCAGGTCACCCAGCGGTGCGGGGAGGCCCAGTGGCGGCGCGGCTGGCCCGCCGCATCCACCGCCAGCCACTCCGGATGGGCCTCGGCGGCGTCATCGAGGACGGAGTGCGGGTCGGTCCGCGCGAGGACGTGCATGGTCATTTCCCGGCAGCCAGCCAGGAGGTCGCCAAACGGGTCTCCTTCGCCCATCCAGGCACTGCGGTGATGGAAGGGGATCTGGGTGGGGTAGTAGGCGACGCAGCCGCCAGCGCTCAGGCAGGCGGCGTCGGAGTGGGTGCGCCGGAAAAAGTCGAGCCAGAAGCCCAGGTCGTAGTGGAGCGGGTCGTCCTCGACGAGCGTCAGCTGTGACCAACGCATGGGCTTGTCGAACCAGCCTGGCGCACCGGGACCGCTGTCACGTGGGGGCATCTCACAGTACTCCTTGGTGAGCGGTCACGGGCCGCGCCTGGGCGGCCCGTGACCGAAGAACGTTTCGCTACTCCAGGGGGATCACCGACACGTCCCGCGCGGCGGCCAGCAGGGCGATTTCGTCCCCACTGCTGGTGGCGGCGGCGCCCCACAGTGGCGCGCCGGGCCGCAGCCCTTGCCACCGGCCTCCCAGGCGCACCCGCACGGGCAGCTCGCGACGGGTCGGGTTGGCCACCCACAGGTACGTGCCGCCCTCCCCGGCGTGCAGGCGGGCGACGATGCGGGGGTCGCTCGTCCAGGCCTGCTGCGTCACCCCCGCCCACTCGAGCAGCTCACGGAACAGCGCCGGGTTGCGGTCGCCAGCGTGTGCGCCGTAGCCGGCCCCCAGCATGGTGCCGATGAGGCGGGTACGCCCGCGGCCGAAGGCATGGTCGACGGCGGCCACGCGGCCGTCCGCGTACCAGCCCACCGGGGTGCCGGTGGTCGGCTCATAGGCCTGCAGGAAGATGCCACCCCAGGCCGGCGTCCGCCCGACGCGCAGCTGCAGGTCGCCGAGGATGTCGGGAGTAAACTCGACATAACTCTCTCGCGCGCCGAACAGCGCGTCGAGCCCCAGGTTGGGCTGCAGGGGCCCTACGTGCCCCCGGTCGCCCCAGTAGCCGGGGCACCCCTCGGAGATCAAGGTGCCGCCCGCGGCGACCCAGGCCTTGAGCCGGTCGGCCGACTCTTGCGTCAGCATCACCGGGTAGGGGAGGTAGAGGGCGGTGTACGCGTCGATGTCGTCGAGGTGGACCCAATCGGCCTGGATGTTGCTGTCAAAGAAGCCCTGGTAGGCGCCCGTCATCGACTGGGCGTAAAAGGCCGCCTCGCTTTGCTGGGCATAGGTAAAGAGCTGCGCCTCCGGCGCGTAGACGATGCCGATATCCCCGCGCACCGGGCGCGAGCGCCACAGCGCGGCCTGCTCGGGGGCCTGCGCCCAGCGGCCCACCTTGCTGGCCATCTCGGAGCGCGGCGTGCGCGAGCCGTCCAGCCCGTAAGGCCCAAAGGCGCCAAAGAGTGGGCCGTCCAGCAGCGGCCGCCAGCGCAGGTAGAGGAGGCCGGTGGCCCCGCACATAAAGCTGACCATGTCCCAGTAGCGGACGTCTTCCGGGCTGGCGATGCGCCCCTCGTCGCGGGGCTTGCCCAGCACGTTGGACTGCATCCAGAGTGGCCCGGCATACGCCTCGGCGTGCCAGAACGGCTTGCCCCGCGTGGCGGCGCGGACCATGTCCACGGCGTGCATCTGCTTCCAGGGCTCGTCACCATGGCGAGAGGAGCCCCAGGTGTACCCGTAGGACTCGACCTCGGCCGCGGCCAGCCAGTCATCGGTGCCGCGCGAGGCCATGCTGGTCAGGCTGCCGGCCACGCCGTGGGCGGTGATGGCCGCCTGCGGATCGATAGAGCGGATCAGGTCCGCCCGCCAGCGCATGGCCCGGTAGGCGTTGTCGATGCGGAACTGCAGCCAATCGAGCGAGTGCGGGTAGGGGCCCAGCGACCGCGGCGGGGTCACGTCTTCCCAGGAGGAGAAGGAGTGGCGGAACCAGGCCTCCCCCAGGGCGCGCACGTCGCCATACTTGGCCTTCAGCCAGGCCCGGAAGGCCTCCGCCGTGGCCGGGCAATAGCACGTGTCGTGGCCGTAACCGCACTCGTTCCAGATGTCATAGCCGCCCAGGCCTGGGTGCCCCTTGTAGCGGCTGATCAAGGCGCGCAAAAAGCGCTCTGCGGCGCCCTTGTAGTCGGCATTGTCGAGGCAGAGCCCCGGGAAGCCCCCCGTGACGCACGAGCCGCTCATGCCGCTTTCGACCTTGCGGCCGTCGCGGGTCTCCAGGCGGGCGTGGGCGTACTGGCGAAAGGCCCATTCGGGGGCCGCGGTGATCATCTCGGCGATGATCGTCTTGATGCCGTTCGCGGCGGCCAGGTCCATCTGTCGGTCGTACTCGGACCAGTCGTACTCGCCGGGCGCGACCTCGATGGCCGACCAGAGGAACCAGTGGCGGAAGATGTTCATGCCGTCTGCGGCGGCGGTGTGGTAGTCGCGCTCCCAATCCTCGCGGGGCGGGTTCGACTTGCGAAAGTAGACGGCTCCATACGGAAAACCGGGCAACAGGCTGGACGCCATGAGTCTGCACCTCGCTCCAGGTAAGTGGCGGCTGAGGCTGCCCGGCCGTGCCGCGCACGGCCGGGCAGCACGATGCTGAGTCGCTAGCGCCGGGGCGGCTAGGCCTCGATGTAGAACTGGGCCGTGTTGATGGGGCCCGGCGTCGGGTAGATCCAGGAGAGCGGCAGCCAGTCGGGCGTGTTGCGCATACGGTTGGTCACGATGCCGAACAGGTCCGACTCGGTGCTCGTCCCGATGCAGTAGAACTGATCGGCGGCCATGTCCAGCAGCTGCTTGAGCATCTCCTTCTGCTTGGTCTCGTCGGGCGTGCGGCGGATGTCGTCGTAGAGGGCCATGGCCGCCTTGACGTCCTCCGGCGGCTCTTTGGCGATCTCGTCCTTGGGGTTGCCGTACCAGGCCCCCCAACTCTTGGCAAAGTTGCAGTTGCTGTACGAGTTCGGGAACCAATAGCGCGGGTCCAGGATGGGAGACTCGCCGCTGCCACCGCCGAACTTGTGGGCGGTGCCGTGGAACTCCAGGTTCCTGGCCCGGCAGCGCTCCTCCCAGAGCGACCTCTCCATGAGCTTGACCATGACCTCGACGCCCACCGCGGCCCACATCGGCTTGATGAGCTCGAGCATGTCGACGTAGACGGTGCGGCTCTGGTCGATCTCCAGGACGAAGAAGATGCGCTTGCTGTCCGGCCCCAGGCGGAAGCCTTCGGAGTCGCGCTGCGTCCAGCCGGTCTTGTCCAGGTACTCGTTGGCCTTGTCCACGTCGTACTCGGTGTACTGCTTGGCCAGCCGTTCGTGGTAGTAGGCCGATTCGGGCCGCGGCGCGGCCTGGTGCGGCTCGCCCTGGCCTACCAGGACGACGTCGATCAGCTCCTGGCGGTTGATGGCGTGGGACAGGCCGATGCGAAAGTCCTTGTTGCCGGCCATCTCGGCGATGGCGGGGTCGGTGCAGTCGCGGTTGAGCATGATAATGCATTCGTTGGCATAGCTCGGCTTGACCGTCCAGAAGTGAAAGCCGCCCTTTTCCTGGCCGTCGTAAAAGACCGGCTTGTACTTGGCGGCGTTGATCCACTGCTCCTGGAAATCGATCTCACCGTTCAGTGCCTTGAGCACCAGGACTTCGTTATCGGTGACGAACTCTTGCGCGTACGAGTCGAGATAGGGCAGCTGGTTCCCCTCGGTATCGACCTGGAAAAAGTAGGGGTTGCGCTCACAGATGATGCGCGTGGCGCCCTCGCCCATGCCCACGATGGGGATCCACGGCCAAAGCTTGGGAGACTCGGGGTTCTCGTGCTGGCTGGCCTTGGCGGCAAACAGCGCAAACTAGGAGTCATAGCCGGCCTGCTTGGCCACATTGCCGACGTCGGCGTTGTACTTGAGGTGGAACTGCTGCAGGTAGTGCTTCGGGTGGCGCGTGGGCGCGCGGTCGACCTGGGCCTCCTCCTTGATAAAGAGGCCGTTGGGCTTCTCCAGCTTCCAGCGCGCCGTATAGTCATCGATCTTTTCGATGACGTAGGGGTTCTTGGGCGGCACGGGTGAGATCTCGGCGTTCATGACGACGTCCTCGTAGTAGAACACCAGGTCGTCGGCCGTGAACGGGGCGCCGTCGGACCATTTGAGGCCCTTGCGCAGGGTGAAGGTGTACTCGGTGCCGTCCTCGTTGCTCTCCCACGAGTCGGCGACGCCCGGCACCACGCCGTTCCAGTCCCAGGCGAACTGCACGAGCTGATAATAGCCGACGTTACGCCGCAGGTCGTTGCCGTTGGTCTCCAGGGTTCCGGAGGTCCACTGGCCGCCGTACTTGCCGATGGACTGCAGGGGGGTGACCACGACGGGCGCCTCCGGCAGGCGCTCCTCGACGGGCGGCAGTTCGCCCTTGGCGACGCGCTCGGCCAGGGCAGGGGATTCCTGGTACTTGCTGGGCGGCGCGGCGGGGGCGGCGGGGGCCGCCGGGGCCGTAGTGGGCGACTCCGCCGGGGCGGCGGGAGCGGCGGGCTGGGCAGCGCAGGCGGCGGCGACTGTTCCCGCGCCCACCAGGGCGGACGCGCGCAGGAACTCACGACGGGAAACCGACCTCATGGCACTCCTTTTCACGCGGTCTCTGCTGCACCGAAAGGGGATTCGTGGTGGCCGGGTCAGGTTCTGGGAATAGGCAGGCCCCTCCTTTCCAGCACGGTGGCGCCTTGGCGCGACGCGGGCGAAAGGTGGACCTGCTGCGGGGGTACGGTGCGGCAGAGGATGCGTGGGCGGCGGCCCAAGGGGTCAGGTTCGGGCGAACACGGCAGGGGGCCGCAGCGCCCGGGGCGCATCGGCCGGGTACTGTGCGTGGCTGTCGTTCCTGCCGTCACTTTCGCAGTCGCCAAGGATCCAGTCTGCAACATGGGCATACACCCGCCAATCCGCAGTCTCAATCAGGATCGCAGCGCGTAACGCGTAACGAGAGGCGCACCCTGGGGTGCAAGGAAGGAACGCACGGAGAATACCAGCACAGGCGGTTACATGGGTTATCATAGCAGAGCGGAGGCACGCTGTCAATCGATTTCAGGGCCCAGGCTGGGTAAGAGGCTGGGTAAGAGGCTGGGTAAGAGGCCGGGTAAGAGGCCGGGGAAGACGCGGGGGAAGAGGCTGAGGAAGAAGCTGGCGAAGGGCGCGGCACGGCCTGCCCGCGTGCGCCCCCGGCGCAACCGAGCACTGGCCCAAGGGCAGCGGCGCAGATGCCTGAAGATCGGAAGCGGCGCGATCACACCAGCAAGCGCCCGAGAGGCCGGCTGCGCACAGGCCGCCTGGGCAGCAGTGGCAGGCGCCCGGGGCCCCTCCGCGTGGCAGACCGCGAAGCCCGCCGCGGCAGACCGCGAAGCCCGCCGCGGCAGACCGCGAAGCCCGCCGCGGCAGACCGCGAAGCCCGCCGCGGCAGACCGCGAAGCCCGCCGCGGCAGACCGCGAAGCCCGCCGCGGCAGACCGCGAAGCCCGCCGCGGCTCAGTCGGCCCACTGGCCCTGCAGGCTGACGATGCGCACCCAGGCGACGCCGCTCAGGACGGGCGTCGTCACCTGGAACGTCGTGCTGCGGCCGGGGGCCAGGTAGTCCAGGTCTACGACGGCCGGTCGGTGATCCCTGGGACACGCCGCACGGACTGGCCGGCCGGGCTCGCGTCGCCGTCGTCGTCCGGTGCGGCCCCGTCGTCGCCGACCAGGCAGGCCGAGGCCGCCACTAGATCCAGGTACTCCAGGTCCTGCTCGCCGAGGGCAATGCCGCCCACCGTGGCCATCAGGCCCGGCTCCAGGGTCACGGCGAGCAGATAGACGTGGCCCCGCAGGTATTTGTCGCCGAACTCGAGCTCCACCAGGTAGCCAGGGCGCCCGCCAAAGTCGCGCGCTTCCTTGCGCGTTACCCGCAAGGGGGCGTCGCCCTCGCGACGATAGGGCTCTAGGAGGGTATCCGCGGCGCAATCCGCGGCCGCCATGCCGTCCACACTGTGTCCCTGGCCGCACCAGTCGTCGTCAGCGATACCTACGCCAAAGAACGCGTCCGCCGTAGTGAATGAGGCGAAATCCGGCTCTTCGCCGTCGGCTTCCCACGATGGCGGGTGCCAGAAGGAGAGGCGGCCATCGCGCGTGGTGTACTCTACCCAGTCCTCCGGAAGATAGATGATCTCCGGCGTGGGGGTGGGCCGCGGCGTGCGGGTGGGGGTGGCGGGCACTTGCGTCGGGCGGCGCGCCGCAGTCGCCCCGGGGGTGGGGGCGCCCATGGTCGCCCGCACAGCATAGGCGACGCGCGTCTCCTCACCGGCGGGGTCGTAGGCCATCGGCTGGATCACGCAGGACGCCGTCAGCATCAGGACGAGGGCCAGGGCCAGGCACTGCTTCATCGTACTCCTCCTGTGGAGTGGCGCCGGGGCTGACCCCCGCCGGGGTCCCGGCGCTGCGGTCGGTCTCCGTTGACCCTCCGCCGCGGGGCACGGAGGGCAATGCCCAGTTCCCCGGGCGCCTCGCGCAGCACAGGGCCCCTGGCATGAAACCCGCGCTGCAGAAGAGACTGCAGCGCGGGCCTTGCTCCTTCCCCCCTCACTTCCTCCAGGCCGGCGGGGCCTCGCCGACCTCGGCACCGGAGGCGAGGCAGGCAAACCCCCGCCCGTTGACCCCAATGGTGCACACCTGCCCCAGCACCCCGCCGTGATCCGAGTAAAAGGCCAGCGTCTGCCCGTCGGGCGACCAGGAGGGCTTGCGGGCGTGCCCTCCCGTCGGCAGCCGCCGCAGGCGCGAGCCGTCGGCGTCCATCAGGTAGATGTCCCACTGCATGACGCCGTCCACCAGCCGCTGCGAGGCGAAGGCCAGCCGCCGACCGTCCGGCGACCAGGCCGGCCAGCGATCGTCCGAGGGGGAGCGGGTCAGGTTGGTGGCCCGCGTGCCGTCGTCGTTCATCACATAGATCTCCCAGTTGCGGTCACGCCCGGAGACAAACGCGATCTGCTCGCCGCCCGGCGACCAGGCCGGCCAAAAGTCGAGCGCCGGCTGCTCGGTGAGGTTGGCGCCGTTCTTGCCGTCGACGCCGACCACGCACAGGTCCCCGAGGCACTCGTAGATCAGGCGCTGCCCGTCGGGCGACCAGACCGCCGGCGCCGACATGTTCGTCTCCGCCAGGCAGGTGCGGTTGGCGCCCGAGGCGTTCATCACACAGAGCTGCCCGCCGGAGGCGAAGGCGATCCGCGAGCCGTCGGGCGCCCAGGAGGGCCAGGCGTCGTCGGCGGGGTTGCGCGTCAGGTTGCGCAGGCCCGAGCCGTCGGCGTTGACGGCATAGATGTCCAGGTTGCCGTCGCGGCGGGAGACGAAGGCCAGGCTGCCCCCGCCGGGCGCCCAGGCGGGCCAGCCGTCGTAGGCGGGGTCATCGGTGAGGCGCACGGTCGCGGCCCCGTCGATCTGGGCGACATAGACCTCCTGGTTGGCCCCCGGCTCGGTGATCACCATGGCCAGCTGACGGTAGTCCGGCGGGCGGGTGGCCGTCGGCGTGGGCGTGATGGTGGGCGTGGGCGTGATCGTCGGCGTGTGCGACGGCGTCGGCGTGATGGTGGGCGTGGAGGTGGCCGTCGGCGTGGCGCTGGCGGTGGGCGTGGGAGTGGCCGTCGGCGTGTGCGACGGGGTGGGCGTCTGGGACGGCGTCGGCGTGTGCGACGGCGTCGGCGTGACGGAAGGCGTCAGCGTGCGGGTGGCCGTCGGCGTGTGGGAGGGCGTCGGCGTGGTGGAAGGCGTGGCCGAGGGGCCGGCGGTGGCGGTGGCGCCCACCGCTACGATCTCGGCCCAGACCTCGGTGCCGCCGCAGGCCAGGCCCGTGGACGTCTGCGCGCAGATGCGCCATACCGAGCGGTAGGTGCCGGCGGCGGCCGGGGCGGTCATGTCCACAGAGATGGTGGCGACCTGGCCGGGGGCCGTGTCGGGCAGGGGGACGGCGTCCGTGGCGGCCAGGCGCTCACCCGACTGGTAGGCCATCACATAGCCGGGCCCCCAGGCGCAGTCGGAGGTGTTGCGGAAGCGCCAGGTCTTGGTGAAGGCCTGGCCGGCGGCGTAACGGGTGCCGTCGGGGACGGTCTCGTCCACAAAGGTGGCGCTCACCCGGCACGGCGCCGCCACCGTGGGGAGGGCGGAGACATCGGCAGGCGCGGCGGAGGTGGCGCGGGGCGTGTTGGTGCCGCGGGCGGCGACGATCATGGCGGCCTGGGTGGCCAGGACGTCGGGCGTGGGCGGCGGGCGGCCGAAGGGGAGGCTCACCTTGGGCAGCATGTCGCAGCCGAGGAGCCCGACCGACGCCATGATGAGCAGGAGAGCGAGCCACGGATGAGCCTTCACGCGGGCTACTCCTGAGGGCAGAGGGCGCTTGTGAGCACGAGCATGCAGGAGTATAGACTACGTAAGGGCGTGCCGTCAAGGGGTAGGCGGCGCCGGCGCCGGCGCCCCAGGGAGCGTGGGGTTCGGGGGAAGAGAAGACGGGAGAAGAAGGACAGGATTCACAGGGCTTTGGGACTGCTGTGGAAGCGGGTGTTTTCGGGAAAGGGACGATCACCTGCCCAATCCTGTAAATCCTGGAAATCCTGTCAGTCCTGTCTGCCCTGCCGCGACGGGGGGCGCCGGCAAGGGAGGCGAAGAGAGGAGAAGAAGGACAGGATTCATAGGATTGACAGGATTTTAAGACTCTTGTGGAAGCGGGTGTTTTCGGGAAAGGGATGATCATCTCCCCAATCCTGTAAATCCTGGAAATCCTGTCAGTCCTGTCTGCCCTGCCGCGACGGGGGGCGCTGGCAAGGGAGGGGAAGAGAGGAGAAGAAGGACAGGATTCACAGGATTGACAGGATTTTTAGACTCTTGTGGAAGCGGGTGCTCCCGGGAAAGGGATGATCATCTCCCCAATCCTGTGAATCCTGTCAATCCTGTAAATCCTGTCCGTCTTCCTCCCCAGGCGAGAAGCGGGCCGGGGTCGCGCCATACTGGCCGCAAAGCCCTTTGCTATGGGATCGATGCACGAGGCCAAAGCGGCCTTTTTCGTGCGGCGTGCGACGGGCGGGGAGGCGGTCGTCAAGGAGAGGTGGATCGCTGTGAAACAAAAGACCGGCCGCGAGGCCGGTTCTTTGTAGCTCCGTACGCCGTGCGCCACATCGGCATCTCTTGTGCACCGGGCCAGGCGGAGGGCCCGGGGTTACGTGGGGGGCGGCTTCCCACCTCAGAGCCACAATCACTATACCGCCTCCGGGACAGTATGTCAAGTACTTGGCAGAAACCCCTGCCTGGCCCCGGGAAGGGAAGAGAAGGGAAGAAGGACAGGATTAACAGGATTTACAGGATTTGAAGACTGCTGTGGAAGCGGGTGCTCTCAGGAAGGAGATAGCCATCTCCCCAATCCTGTAAATCCTGTGAATCCTGTCAATCCTGTCCTTCTTCCTCCCCCTACCGGCAGGCGGCCGGGGCCGCGCTAGGCCATGGTGTCCAGCATGTCCAGCGAGACGGCGTACTGGAGCGGCTTCCCCTCGCGCCAGGCCTCGAACTCGGCGATGACGTAATCCGCCATGCGCACGACCTCGTCGCCGATCGAGCCGGCAATGTGCGAGGAGAGCCACACGTTCGGCAGGGTGTACAGGGGAGACCCCGCCTCGGGCGGCTCGGGGAAGGTCACGTCGAGCAGGGCCGCGACGTCGGGCCGCTCGCGCAGGGCGCGGATCAGGTCCGCCTCGACGACCTGCGCCCCGCGGCCGGTGTTGATAAAGACGGCGTGCGGGCGCAGGGCGGCAAAGAGCGGGTAGTTCAGCAGGCCGACGGTGTGCGGGCGGTTGGCCAGATGGTTGGAGACGACCAGCGCCGAGGAAAAGGCCTCTTCGAACGTGACGGCGCGCACGCCGAGCGCCTCGGCCTCGGCAGGGGTCATGTGCTCGGAGCGCACCACCACGTCGAGCCGGAAGGGCTTGAGCAGCTCGATCACCAGCCGCCCGATCATCCCCAGGCCCAGGATGGCCACCGTCTCGCCATAGTTGCCGGGGCCGCGGAAGCCGCTGCGCCAGCCTTCGGGGGACTTGGACTGCAGCGTGTTGGCAAAGTAGCCCTTGGTGGCCAACAGGATCTGGGCCAGGGTGAACTCGGCCACCGGCACGGCGTTGGCGGCCCAGGCGCTGACCACGGTGATGCCCCGCTCGAGGAAGGGGCGGGCAAAGCGCTGCACGCTGCCGGCGCCGTAAAAGACGGCCTCCAGGTTGGGCAGGCGGTCGAGTTCCTCGCTGGTCAGCTCGGGGAAGCCCCAGGTGCCAAAGGCAACGCGCACGTCGGCCAGGTTGGCGGCCTGGGCGGCGAAATCGGCGTGCGAGACGACGGACGGGTACAGGTCGGTCGCCGCGGCGACCTGGGCGTAGCGGCCCATGGCGTAGACGCGCTCGATGGCGGCGGGGTTATTGCCAAAGAATGCGGCTCGGATCACGTTGCCACCTCCTCGGGGGCCTGGCTGCGGGACGGGTGCGCGCGGGGGAGTATCGGGCAGGCGGGCGGCGCTGTCAACCGGGGCGGGGGCGCCGGCCAGGCGCGTCATCCTGGGGCGCGGCCGGGCACAACCGGACGGGGAACCGGCATTTGGCAGGAAAGGGCGCTAGCCCCTAGTCAACGGGGCGACACTGTGCTACAGTGGAAGGTGTTGATCTTGGGCGGGACGGCGCCGCTCGCCCGTCCTGAGGAGTGTGCCCCATGCAGCCGCTCGACGCCCACGAGTTCGCCAGCGCCAGGCCCCTCTTTACGGCGGCAACCTATGCGCGCTCGTTTCCCTTCGCCGTGCTCGACGGCCACCACGCCGGCAGCGTCACCGTCGATGCCGAGCCCCCCACGGCCGCGCTGGTGGCGCTGATGGCCGGCTTTCACGTCTTCGGTGGGGATCCCGCCAACGCGGCGTTCCTCCGTGAGGCGGCCGCGCAGACTGTGCGCCGCTCGGCCGACGAGTACGTCCTCTTCCTGCCCCTGGCACAGAGCTGGCGGGCGCCCCTCGAGGCTGCCCTGGACGGCTACGGTGCCTTCTGGGCCGAACGCCTCGAGTTCACGCTGGACCCGGGCGCCGTCGCCGCGCATGGCGACTGGCGCGCGCGCCTACCGTCCGGCGGGCGGCTGCTCCCTTACGACCGCGGCCTGACTGCCTCGGCCCCCGGGGTGGCCGATTTTTGGGGCGGCGGAGAGGACGGCATCGACCGCTTTCTGGCCCACGGGCTGGGGTGTGCGCTGCTCCTCGATGGGGAGGCGGTCTGCCGGGCGCACACCGTCTTTGTGGGCGATGGGATTGCCGAGACCTCCATCGAGACGGAGGAGCCACACCGCCGCCGGGGGTACGCGCTGACGACGACGCTGGCCTATCTGGAATGGTGCAGCGCCCGGTCGCTGCGGCCGTCCTGGTCCTGCTGGGCGCACAACGCCGCCTCGCAGGCGCTGGCCGCGGCGGTGGGGTTCGCGGGGCCGGTGGCGGTCCCGGTGCTGGTGGTGAAAAAGGGGGGCGCCGGGGGGTGAGGTTGCTGGCCCCGGTCGGCCGGATGCGGCGGGTCGCCGCGCCCTGTCGTCCCGAGCGCAGCAGCCGGTTTGCCGGCTGGGACCTCGTCTTGGCGTTGCTGTTCGCAAGACCCAGGCAAAGACGAGATTCCTCGCTACGCTCGGAATGACGATGTAGCGCTCGCCGTTCTATGCCAGGCCCGCTGCCGCGCACGTGGCGGACGACGGCTCGCCGCCCGGTCGGGCGGCCGCCTTCTGGGCAGCCAGGCGAGGGAGTTGGCCTATGCCTGTGTCCGCATTTGGTCTCATCGGGCCGCCGGCGCGGCCCTGCTACGCCAACCACGGAGGTCTTGGCCATGCCCACTCTCCCGCCTGCCGGGCCCGACCACTTCTTCGGCGAGCTGCGCGTCCAGACCTGGCGGCCCTTCACCTACTTTTATGTCGGCGACACCGCCCCCCTGGCCGACCTGGACCCCCTCCTCGACCGCCTGATGGCCCAGCTGGGCGCGGCCTGTGACGCGGCCGCCGTCCGGCCGCTGGGGCCCGTCGTGCTCCGCTATGGCGCCCAGCCGGAGCGCGGCGCGGAGGTCTGGTGGCTGCAGGCCGGCTGCCCGGTGGCCCCCGGCACCCCGGCGTCCCATGGCGCCGCGGTGTGCGACCTGCCGGCCTTTCACTGCGCTGCGATGCTCTACTGGGGCTCGCTCGCGCACATGGGCGAGCTGCACACCCGCCTGACGGAGGGCCTCCGCGCGCAGGGCCTCCGCGCCGGCGCCGAGGGGCGCGAGTGGTACCTCTGTTTCGAGGGCGATGCCTCGCCCAACAACGTCATCATGCTGCAGCGGGGCCTGGCCTAGCCGCCGGCCCCGTCTGCGTGATGCTCCCGGCTGAGTGCTCGGTTCGCAAGGAGGGGTCACCATGAACGCCACCAGCGCGCCGCCGTCTTCCGTCGTGATCCAGGGCGTCGACCGCTACCGCCTATGGGGGCCGATGTTCGAGGGGGCCCGCCTGCTCCTCAACTACCGCGGGGAGAACTATGCCCCGGCGACGATCCAGGGGCTCAGTGGCTCCGCCTTTCGCATCGGCGGCATCTGCCCCTGCGCGCCGACCGTGGCGCCGGCCATGGCCCCGCACGATTTGGCCCGCCTGCTGGGCTATCGGGTCGAGTGGCTAGCCCCCTTCGGCGAGGGCCTGAACCCCGCCGAGGCCTGGCCGGGCATCCTCGCGCGCGTCAAGGCGGAACTGCGCGCCGGGCGGCCGGTACTCGTCTGGCACGCCTTCACCATGCTCGAGTGGGACCTGGTGACGGGCTATGACGATGACGCCGCCATCTTTTACGGGCGGGGCGCCTACGCCGGCCAGGACGCCTACGCCACGGCCCCGCAGGCCCGCCCGGCCAGCGGGGAGCCGGCGCTTGGCGCGGTCGTCGTGGGGGGGCGGCTGGGCGCGCCGGACCTGGGCGCGCTCGAGGTGGCCTCGCTACAGGAGGCCGTCCGCCACGCGCACTCGCGCGAGAACGCCGACTGCGCCCCGGGCGACCCCTGGAAGATGCTCTTTGGCCTGGCCTGCTGGGACCGCTGGGTGGAGACCTTCCGCCGCCCCGACTATGTGGCGGGGAACGGCGATCACTATTGCCTGGGCGTCTACCGGGCCACCCACGCCCTGGCCGCCCCCTACCTCCGCGAGGTCGCCGCGCACCATCCGGCCGCCGGCGAGGCGCTGACCGCCGCCGCGGAAGAGTTCGCCCGCGAGTCCGCCGCGCTGAACGCCGCCGGCGGGCTCTTCCCCGGGTGGGGCCTGCCCCATGAGGCCGACGCGGCCCTCAACGCCCGCGTGGCCGCCCGCCTGGCCGAGGCGCGCGACGCCTACGCCCGGGGCATCGATGCCATCGACAGGGCCCTGGCCGTGCTGGGGCCTCCGCCGACCATCCCGTACAGCGCGGACTGGCCCGTGCGCCTGTAGCACAGCACAGAGGAAAGGAAGGTCCCATATGGCCACCGCAAAGCAGACCGCCGCGCGCCTGGTTCTGGCGGGGGTGCCCCGCATCGGGTACGACGTGCACCTGTCGCCCTTCCCGGGCGCGCTCTATTCCTGGCTGCAGTTCATGGGGGACCCAGCGGACTATGACTACCTGATGGGCGTCACGGGGGCCTGTTTCCGCCGGCTCTGGAACCGCGACGACGGCGGCAACGTGGACCTCATGTACCTGGCGCCCGAGCCGTACGCCCGCGCGCTGCGGGCGCTGGGCTATTCCTGGCGGGAGGTGCCCAACACCGACCGCGCCGGCTTCCTGGCCGCCGTCCGCGAGGAGGTGGCCGCCGGCAGGCCGCTGCTCGTCTTTGGCCTCATCGGCCCGCCCGAGGCGGGGCTGGTGACGGGGTATGACGCCGGCGGAGAGGTGCTCATCGGCTGGTCCTACTTTCAGGACATGCCCGACCAGGCCGGCCGCGCCGGGCGGGAGCCGTCCGGCTACTACCGCCTCGAGGGCTGGCGCCTGGCGGAAGAGAGCCACGGGGGCATCGCGGCCCTCATCATCGGGGAGAAGGGTCCGCGCCCCGACGCGCGCAAGGTCTTCCTTTCCTCGCTCGAGTGGGCCGTCGACCTGGCGCGCACCCCCGTGCGCCCCGGCCTGGGGGATCACGCCTCCGGCCTGGCCGCCTACGAGGCCTGGGCGGCGGGGCTGGAGGCCGACGCGGACTATCCGGCGGGCAACGCCGAGGTGCTGGCCACGCGGACCATGGTCCATGGTGACCAGGCCGTGATGCTCGAGGAGCGCCACAACGCCGCCGCGTACCTGCGCGCGGGGCTGGCCCTGCTGCCTGAGGCGGGGGAGGCGCTGGCCGCCGCCGCGGCGCACTATGAGCGGGCTGCCGGCGAGATGGACGCCATCTGGCTGTGGGGGGCCGATATGGGCCCGCGGGTGGGCCGCGCCCTGGTCAGTGCGGACACGCGCCGGAGCATCGCCCGGCACATCCGCCTGGCGCGGGACGCCGAGGCCACCGCGGTGGAGCACCTGGAGCGGGCCCTCCGGGCGGCGGCGAGGTAGGGCAGGGGCGGCGCGTTCGGGCGTGGCGGGGCTGCCAACAGCCGGAAAGGAGTCAGCACCATGGAACCCAGGTACGTCGACCAGGACGAGTTCGCCGTCGCCGGCGTCGTGGCGCGCGCGGCGCCCGGCCGCCACGACTATCAGGCCCTGTGGGCCAGGTTTGACGCGGGCGGCCAGGCGGTGCGCGCCGCGGCCACGCGGCCGGTCTATTATGGCGTCCACTTGCCGTGTGAGGACCCCGAGCGGGTCGACTATCTGGCCGGCATGGCGGTGCCGGCGGGGACGGCCATCGCGGGGATGGAGACGCGCACCGTGCGCGCGGGGCGCTACGCCGTGTTCACCGGCACCATAGCGACCATTGGGCAGATCTATGCCCACGTCTACGGCGGGTGGACGGCGCCGGCGGGCTGGGCCATCGACCCGACCCGCCCCGACCTGGAGGTCTATGGCGGGGCCGGCCCCGAGGGCGCGGTGGAGATCTACATCCCGCTGAAGGCGGTCTCACACTGACCTCACGACCCCCGGGGTTTCCCGGCCGCGTCACGACCCCCGGGGTCTTCCGGCCGTCTTCGGACGGGACCCCGGGGGTCTAAAGGCGGCGAGTCCCGCTGCTGCGATCCGGTAGCCTTGCGGTGGCGCTTCGCCGGAGCCCGGTCGGGGCAAGCCCCTCTGCTGGCCTGGCGGAGGGGCGCCGAAAGCGTCGGCATCCCTCGGCGGACCTCGGGACAGGCGCCGCCGCACTCCAGGGGCGACGCGGGGGCCCTATCTATCTACAAGGAGGAACGCCATGGACCTTACTGCCCTGAACCCCGTCCGCCTGGTCCTGGAAGGCGTCCCCAAGGTCGCCTTCTACTCCGGCGGGCCGCGCTGCCCGGAGGACATCTGCTGGCCGTCGACCCTGCGCGCTGCCCTCGAGTACCTGGGCGACCCCCAGGTGGGCTGCCGCTGCCTGCGCGCCTTTGGCCGCGAGGGGGATTGGCAGCTGGGCTGCTCGTACGCGCTGCACGTGGTGACCTCGGGGATCGGCTTCCAGCAGCTATGGCTCCCGGGAGACTGGGAGTACGCCGACGACGTCACCCGGCTGACGCCCGAGCCGGCCGGCCCCTACCGCCACGCGCTGGAGGCAATGGGCTACCCGTACGAGATACTGGTCAACCCTGGCGCCAAGAACGCGCCCGCCTTTCTGGCGCCGCTCGGCGCCGCGGCGGATGAGGCGACCTTTCGCGCCCGCATCGCCGCCAGCCTGGCGGCTGGGCGGCCCGTCGTGGCGCTCGGCGTGCTGGGGCCGCCCGAGGCCGGCCTGGTGACGGGCTACGACGAAGGGGGCGACGTCCTCATCGGCTGGTCGTTCTTCCAGCAGATGCCCGAGTTCGGCGCCGGGCTGGAGTTTGAGCCAAGCGGCGAATACCGCGCGCGGGGCTGGTTCGCCAACACGCCGGCCATCATCCTCCTCGGGGAGGCGGGCGAGCGGCCGCGGCTGAAGGACTCCCTGCGCGCCGCCTACCTGCGCGCCGTGGAGCTGGTGCGCACGGAGGAGATGAACGGCTACCGCGGCGGGCTGGCCGCGCTGGACGCCTGGGCCGAGGCGGTCGCCGACGACGCCAACTGGCCTGCGGGGGATATGGCCACGCTTCGCACCCGCTACGCCCGGCACACCAATCTGGTCGGGGCGGTGGCCGAGGGGCGCTGGTACGCGGCGGTGGCCATTGCGGGGCACGCCGTGACGGAGGACCGCCCGGCGCCGGTGGAGCATCTGCTGGCGGCGGCGGCCTGCTATGCGCGCATCCACCGGCTGATGTGGGATGTGTGGGCCTGCGCCGGCGGGATCGGCGATGACGACGCCAAGGTGGCGCGGGGGACCACGCCGGAAGCGCGCCGGCGGATCGCCGCGCTCCTCCGCGAGGCGCGCGCCGTCGACGACAACGCCGCCGAGCACCTGGAGCGCGCCGCCTCCTGACGTGCGCCCCGGAGGCCGGGGGGTCTAGAGGCGGCGGGCCTCGCTGCTGCGACAAGGGGGCGCGCCGGAGTCCGGTCGGGGCAAGCCCCATTGCCTGCCTGGCGGTGGCCCGCCGAAAGCGGCGCCCTCCCTCGGCGGACTTCGGGACAGGCGCCGCCGCACTTCTCTGAAGGCGGCCCGTTGAGCAGCAGGATGCGCCTCCGCTGCGGCCCGCCGCGCATGACGACTCCGCATCGGCCGTCCGGCGGGTCAGGCGCAAGACGGCGACCCTACCGTTGTCATTCCGAGCGGAGTCTTCGGGCCGCCGGTCCGCCGGCCGGAATCTCGTCTTTGCCTAGCGTCTGCGACAAAGTAGATCAAAGACGAGGTCCCGGCCGCAGGACCGGCTGCTGCGAAGACTCCGCTCGGGACGACAAGGCGCGAGGCCTGCCGCGGCCGTTCGGCCGGGCGGCGGCGCTGTCGTGCCGGCCCAGAGGTCTGCCGCGCGGCTTCGCGGTCCGCCGCGCATTCTCGCGGTCCGCCGCGCATTCTCGCGGTCCGCCGCGCATTCTCGCGGTCCGCCGCGCATTCTCGCGGTCCGCCGCGCATTCTCGCGGTCCGCCGCGCCGGAGCGGCGCTGGGGCGCCGCACTCCAAATCGGCCCGCCGCGTGCGCCACGTTTTCATGCCTGCCGGTGTGCGGCTCAGGCGCTGGCCTTTTGCCGCTCGGCCTCGGCGCGGGCCGCGTCGGAGGCCATGCGGCTCTCCTCGCCCGCCTCGGCGGCCCGCTGCCGATGCCAGCGCACGTCGTGATCCCCCAGCACGCGGGTCAGCTCCTCCCAGATCTCGCGGTTCTGCACCGGGCGGCCGTCGGAGGTCGTCCAGCCGCGGCGTTCCCAGCCGGCCAGCCAGCGGGTGGCCCCCTCGAACACGTAGGCCGAGGTGGTGTAGAGGTCCACGCTGGAGCGCTCGCGCAGGCCCCGCAGCGCCGCGATCACCGCCCATAGCTCCATGGCGTTGGAGGTGGCCGTCGGCCAGCCGCCCGACACCAGGCGCGGCTCGTCCCCGTCCCGCATCAGGGCGGCGGCATAGCCGGCCGGCCCCGGCACCCCCAGGGCACAGCCGCGCGCGTAGACCGTGACGCGCGGCAGCTCCTCCGGGGCGAGGGGTTGTGTCCCCTTGCCCTGGCCCCCCGCGCGGCCCAGCCCACGCCGCGCCAGGGAGGCCAGCGCGTCGGCGCGCTCGTTCAGGGGGTTGCCGCGGTGCCCGCGCACCCAGTGCCAGTCGATCTCGTGGCGGGCGGTCTCCTTGAGCAGGGCCTGCCAGAGGTCGACGTTCTCCACCGGGGCGCCGTTGCGCTTGCGCCAGCCGCGCTGCTCCCAGCCCTCCACCCACTCGGTGATCCCGCGGCGCAGGTATTGGGAATCGGTCACCAGGCGCACGCGGCAGCGCTGGCGCAGCATGCGGAGCGCCACGATCGCCGCGGTGAGCTCCATGCGGTTGTTGGTGGTGGCCGGGTCGGCGCCGGAGATCTCTTTGGTCTGCAGGCCAGAGACGAGCACCGCCCCCCAGCCTCCCGGGCCGGGGTTCGGGTCGGCGCCGCCGTCGGTATAGATGGTTACCTCGCGCAGGTCGTTCACGGTCCAGTCCTTGTCAGGTGTGGTGGATGAGCGGGGCAGGGTGCGGGTCCGGCGCCCTCCCGCCTACAGGAGCGCCCGCCAGAGGGCCGGGACGCTCTCGTGCGGGGCGCCGGCGGCGATGAGTTCGGCCAGCCGGCCGCGCCCGATCTTGTCCAGCAGGCCCAGGGCCGAGCGCATCACGTCGATGGTGGCCGACTGCACGCCCACCACGTCGTCGCCCGAGCGGGTCAGCACGTCGTAGCAGAGCCAACCCTCCCAGCCGGAGCGGTCCAGGTAATAGAGCGTCTCCAAGAGGTCCCACACGTTGACCGAGCCGGGGATCATGTCCCAATCCCAATCGCGGGCGTTGTCGTTGAAATGCATGTAAAAGAGGCGCCCCGCCTCCAGGGCCAGGGCCGTGGTGGCCGCCGGAGCCTCCCGGGCCACCAGGGCATGCCCGACGTCGTAGGTGATGCCGACGTTGGGGAGGCCCACCTCGTGGCAGAGGTGCAGGGCGCGGCCGGTGTCTCCGAGGACGCAATAGTTGCGTGACTCGTTCAGCTTGTACTCCATACTGACGCGCACATCGGGGCGATGCGCCGCCCCCGCGCGGATCCCCTCGACGAGCCAACGCCACTGATCGACATAATCAGCCTGGAAGGGGTAGTTGTGCCCGTCGATGAGCGGGCAGCAGGTGACCAGGTCGCTGCCGAGCTCGGCGGCCAGGTCCATGGCGATCTTGAGGTCGCGGACGGCGGCGGCGCGGATGGCCGGGTCGCTGGAGGTGAACGAGCCGTTCCGCCAGTGATCGTCCCCCTTGACGTTGAGGTTGACGGCGGCGACCGGCCAGCCCGAGGCGCGCAGCGTGCGCGCGCCGGCCTCCAGGTCGCGGAACTCGGCGGGGTAGACCGGCTCGATCCCCTCGCAGCCGGGGATGTCGCGCAGCATCTCCAGCCGCTCCTCAAGCGAGCGGGCCGGGGTGTAGGTGTGGAAGCGGTCAAACTGCCTGCCGAGCAGGCCGATCATGACGGCGTGCCGAAATCGGGGTGCCATGGGCGTTCGTCCTCGTAGGGCGTGGGGCCCGGCGCGGGGCCGGGCGGGCGGGCTAGCGGGCCATGATGCCGGCCAGTTCAAAGAGGGCCAGGTCGAGCGGCTTTTGCCGGCCGACGATGTCGCTGAGGGGGGTGGTCACCACGCAGTTGGCGCGCAGGCCGGCCAAGACGCCGCTCTCGCCGCGCTCGAGGGCGCGGACGGCGCCCTCGCCGAGGCGCGTGCCGAGCATCCGGTCGGCCGCGGTGGGCGCGGCGCCGCGCTGGACGTGCCCCAGGATCGTGGCGCGCAGCAGAAAGCCGGTCGCCTGCGGGTCAGCGGCGAAATGGGCGATGAGGCGCTCGGCGTTGTTCTTGGCGCCCTCGGCCACCACCACCAGGGCGTGGGCCTTGCCGCGGTCGTAGGCGTCGCGCAGCTGGCGGGCGACCTCCTCGGGGGGGATCTCGCGCTCGGGGATGACCACGACCTCGGCGCCGCCGGCGATGCCGGCCATGAGGGCCACATAGCCGCAGTTGCGACCCATGACCTCGACGAGGAAGGCGCGCCGATGCGAGGCGGCGGTGACCTTGAGGCGGTCGATCGCCTCGAGGGCCACGTTGATGGCCGAATCGACGCCGATGGTCAGGTCGGTGCCCTCCAGGTCGTTGTCGATGGTGGAGGCGATGCCGACGGTGGGGAAGCCCATCTGCCAGAGGGCGTGGGCGCCGGCCTGCGAGCCGTTGCCGCCGATGACGACGAGGGCCTCGATGCCGCGGCGGGCCAGGTTGGCCAGGGCGGTCTGGCGGCCGGGGACGGTCTCGAACTCGGGGCAGCGGGCCGAGCCGAGCACGGTACCGCCGAGCTGCATGATGCCGCCGACGTCGCGCCGGGTGAGGGAGGACATCTCGTCGGCGATGAGGCCCTGGTAGCCGTGGTTGACGCCAAAGACCTCGAGGCCGCCGGCGACGCCGGTGCGGACGACGGCGCGGATGGCCGCGTTCATGCCGGGGGCGTCTCCCCCGCTGGTCAGTACTGCGATGCGCTGCATGCGCTGCTCCCTCCCTTGGTGGCGCCCGTACGGGGGAGAGTATGCCACGCCGGGGCGGCCTGTCAACCGGTGGGGGGAGGGGCCACCGGGGAGCCACGGAGCGCACCGAGAAGAGGGCGGCCGGCAGGCATCCGGCGTGTCTGGAAGGCGAGCCTACCGGCCTGTCGTTGTGAGCGCAGCCCGCCTTCCTTGTCGTTGCAGGCGCGGCCTCCCGGCCTGTCGGGCGGAGCGGAGCCTACCCACCTTGTCGTCCCGAGCGGAGCGAGGGACCTCGTCTTTGACTCACTGTTGCGCACAAGGTAGGCGAAGACGAGATTCCTCGCTCAGAAACTTCGCTCGGAATGACAACGTGTGGGGCGCCGTCCGCCGTGCGGCCTGCCGGGGCGGGCGGCGTTCGATGCTCCTCCTATCCTGTGAATCCTGTTAATCCTGCCAATCCTGTGAATTCTGTCAATCCCCCAATGCCGCGAATCCGCCGCGCGGGGTGGACGGATTGGGCCACATCGGATACCATGACCGTGCCCCCACGATGCCGCGCCTCGCGCCGTCGTGCCCCGCTGGGGCAACCCATCCCGAGGAGGCCCTCGTGCCCAGACGCGCTGGCCCGGCCGTGCTGGCGGCAGCATTGTGCGTGGTGTTGTCGTCGTGCCTGGCCGTCGTTCTGCCGGAGCGCCCTATCGTGGCCATGGCCGTGCCCGCGCCGCAGGGTGGCCCGCGGCGGGCCGCCACGGCCCGCCCCGCCCCGCTCAGCCTGACGGAGCAGGCCGCGCCGGCCGCCTCGCGCGCCGCCACTGACCCGCCCGCCACGCGCACGCCGTCGCCCACCCCCACGCCGACCGCGACCGAGACGGCCACGCCGCCGCCCGCCACCGCAGCGCCGCCCACGCCAACCCCCGGGCCGACGGCCACGCTCCCGCCCACCGCGGAGCCGTCGCCGACCCCTTCGCCGACCTTTTCGCCCACGCCGGAGCCCCAGCCCCAGCCGCAGCCGCAGTGCCCGCCCACCGCCCAGCCCGGGCGGGGCATGGCCCCCGGCGTCCCGCGCCTGCGCCCGCCGGCGCACACAGCCGATGGCCGGCCCATCGCCTACCTGACCTTTGACGATGGCCCCCATGAGCCCACCACGCCCCAGATCCTCGACCTCCTGGCGCGCTACGGGGCGCGGGCCACCTTCTTTGTGCTCGGGCAGTCGGTGGAGCGCTTCCCCGACCTGACCCGCGCCATCGCCGAGGCGGGCCATTCCGTCCAGAACCACACCGCCAACCACGTGCGCCTGAACACCGCCAGCGATGAGGTCATCACGTCAGAGGTGGAGACGGCCCAGGCGCTGATCGCCGAGGCCACCGGAACGGTGCCCTTTTGCGTGCGGCCGCCGGGCGGCGTGGTCGACATAGAGACCCAGGAGATCCTGGCCGGGCTGGGGCTCGAGGTGGCGCTGTGGGACGTGGACCCCCAGGACTGGCGCCGCCCCGAGGCGGCCACCATCGCCTCGCACGCGCTGGAGCGCATCTTCCCGGGCGCCATCGTCCTTCTGCACGACGGCGGGGGCGACCGGACGCAGACGGTGGCCGCGCTGGAGGCGATCCTGGCCTCGCTGACGGCCGATGGCTACGTCCTGGAGGGGCTGGCCCCCTAGCGCGCTGGCATTGTGGGGCCTGGTCGTGTAGTATGGCGCGCATCAGAGCGCACGCGGCCCCGGGCCGGCCCGCTAGAGGGAGGTTCACATGGCTCAGGAAGCGCACCGTTTCACCGCGGCCGATGGCACCTGCCTGGACTATCTCCTGTTCCTGCCCGCGCTGTACGGCGAGGAGCCCCAGCGGCGCTGGCCGCTCATCCTCTTTCTGCACGGCGCCGGCGAGCGGGGCGCCGACCTCGCCCTGGTCAAAAAGCACGGCATCGCCCGCCTCGTCGACGAACAGGCCGAGACCTTTCCCTTCTTGGCCATCTCACCGCAGTGCCCCGCCGAACACCGCTGGACCGAGTATACCGACCTGCTGCTGGCCATCGTCGAGCAGGTCTCTTCGGCGTACGCCGTTGACCGGCGGCGCGTCTACCTGACGGGCCTGTCGATGGGCGGGCTGGGCACCTGGGTGCTGGGGGCGGCCGCCCCCGAGCGCTTTGCCGCGCTGGCGCCCATCTGCGGGCCGCTGCGCCCGCCGACCGAGGACTGGGAGGCGCGCGCCAGGGCCCTGGCCCATACGCCGGTGTGGGCCTTCCACGGCGGGATGGACCCGGTGGTGCCCGTGGCCGATTCCGAGCGGATGGTCGAGGCCATCCAGCAGGCCGGCGGAGACGCCCGCCTGACCGTGTATCCGGAGGCGGACCACGACTCCTGGACGGTGACCTACGCCAACCCGGAGCTATACGCCTGGTTCCTGCGGCAGCGCCGCTAGGCGGCGGCCGCGCGGCTCTGTTCGGTGGATCCACGCGTTGCGCGCCGCCGGCATTTGGCGCCGAGGCCGGCGCGCCGCGTTCGCACCGCAGCGAAAGGAGATCGGCAAGATGAAGTTCGGAGTGTTCACCGTCAGCATGCCCGACTATGAGCCGCTCGAGGCGCTCGAAGTCCTCGCCAACCTGGGGTATGACGGCGTCGAATGGCGCGTCACCCCGGACCCGGGCGACAAGTCGCGCCCGACCTTCTGGTACGGCAACCGGTCCAGCATGACCGCTGAGGAGCTGATCGAGCGGGCCCCCGCGCTCACGGAGCGCGCCGCGGCGCTCGGCCTGGAGATGCCCTCCCTGGCCACCTACATCGACTGCTTTGGCCGCGGCCGAGGGATCGAGCCCAAGGGGCTCGAGACCGTCGAGCTGCACATGCAGGCGGCGGTCGCCGTCGGCGCCAAGGCGCTGCGCATCGGCTCCGGCCAGTTCAGCGGCCAGGGCACGCCCTACCCCGAGCAGGTGCAGGCCGTCCGCGACCAGTACGCCCAGGTGGCGCGCCTCGCCGAAAAGTACGACGTGCGCGCCCTGATCGAGACGCACATGGGCCAGCTGGCGCCGACCGTCTCCACGGCGATGCGCATCCTGCAGGGGCTCGACCCGCAGTACGTCGGCATCATGTGGGACCCGGGCAACCAGGTCACCGAGGGGCGCGAGGACTATCGCATGGCCGTGCAGCTGGCCGGCGAGTACCTCGGGGAGGTGCACGTCAAGAACGCCGTGTACGAGCCGGTCGGCATCGAGCAGGGGGCCATCGTGTGGGGCACCCGGGCGGTGCCGGTGCAGCGGGGCATCGCCAACTGGCCGGAGATCATGGAGGTCCTCTCCGAGGCCGGCTATGACGGCTGGCTGATGTTCGAGGACTTTTCGACGGAGGTGCCGCTCGAGGAGCGGCTGCGGCAGAACATCGCCTGGTTCCGGACGCTGGCCGGCTAGAGCCGGCGGCCGGCTAGAACCGGCGGCCGGCCAGGGCCAGCGGCCGGCTAGAGCCGGCAGGGAACCCCGGGCCTCGCAGGCCCGCGGGCCGGCAGGGACGAAAGCGCGGCGCGCGCGGCCGGGCCCGAAGGCTCGCCGCCGGCCGGGCGCACGCGGCGGCACCATGACCCCCGGGGTCTTCCGCGCGCCTTGGCGCGGGACCCCGGGGGTCTGAAGGCGGCGAGCCCCTCTGCTGCGATCCGGGGGGCCCGCGCGTGTCTGGCCGCGGCGAGCCCTGCGCCTTGTCGTCCCGAGCGGAGTCTTCGGAGCAGCCGGTCCTGCGGCCGGGACCTCGTCTTCGTTTTGCGGTGCGCAAAGCTAGGCTAAGACGAGATTCCGGGCCGCAGACGGCCTGTCCGCAGACTCCGCTCGGAATGACAACGCTAAGGGCGCCGTCCCACGCTAGGCCCGCCGCTCCGCACGTGCCGGCGCAGAGGCGCGCGGCCGTCCGCACGCCAGGGGCTAAAGACCCCTGGCTACGAGAAACGCCCCCTAAAGGGGGCTCAAGACGCGTATACGCTCCGGAGCCGGCTTTGGCCGGCTTCAGCCGGCTTTAGCCGGCGTTACTGGTAGGGCGGGGTCTTTAGCCCCGCCCGGGCGGACGCGGCAGGTTTCGCGCCTTGTCGTCCCGAGCGGAGTCTGCGGAGCGAGGGACCTCGTCTTTGATTTACTTTGCCGCAGACGCTAGGCTAAGATGAGATTCCTCGCTCCGCAGACTCCGCTCGGAATGACAACGGTAGGGTGGCCGGCCTACGCTAGGCCCGTCTGACGGGCGATGTGGAGTCGCCATGTGCGGCGGGCCGCACCGGAGGCAGATCCCGCTGCCCCGCAGGCCGTTGTCTGAGGAGCGTGCCGCTCTGGCTGCGCCCCTGCCACAGTCGCCCGCGGGCTGAAGTATGGATCGCCTTCGCCCTCTATAGCACAAGGAGCCGTCCATGAAGATCACCGATGTGCGGGCTGCCTCGATCCGGGCCAACTTTGAGTGGGTGCTGGTACGCGTCATGACGGACGACGGGATCGTGGGCCTCGGCGAGGCCTACTGGGGGGCCGGCGTCGAGGACATCGTCCGCCGGCTGAAGGGCCTCCTGGTCGGCGAGGACCCCCACAACGTCGACTGGCTCTACCAGAAGATGATCCGCGGCATGTCGGGCGCGGGGTCCACCGGCGGGGCCACGGTGGCGGCCATCAGCGGCGTCGAGATCGCCCTGTGGGACGCCGTGGGCCAGGCCCTCGGCACGCCCGTCTACAACCTGCTCGGCGGCCGCTACCGCGACAAGATCGCCGTCTACGCCGATTGCGGCCATGGTGAGGCGCCCACCCCCGCGGCCTGGGCCGAGCGCGCCCGCCGGGCGGTGGAGCGCGGCTTTCGCGCCATCAAGTTCGATATCGACAATGTCGACCCGGCGACCTATGCCCCGCCGTACCACGTCGGCGTGGGGCGCAAGGGCTGGCTGCAGGGGCAGCAGCAACCGATCTCCAACCAGGAGATGGACCACATCCTTGCACTGGTGGCCGCCGTGCGCGGGGCGATCGGCCCGCACGTCGACCTGGCCCTGGACTGCCACTGGAACTACAACACCCGCGACGTGATCACCCTGGCGCGGCAGCTGGAGCCCTTCCGCCTGATGTGGCTCGAAGACCCCACCCCGCCCGACAACGTCGAGGCGCTCAAGCGGGTGACCGATGCGTCGCCGGTGCCGATCTGCACCGGTGAGAACCACTATACGCGCCACGGCCTGCGCCCGCTGATCACCGTGCAGGCGGCCGACATCCTGCAGCCGGATATCCCCAAGATGGGCGGGCTGCTGGAGGCCAAGAAGGTGGCCGACCTGGCCGACCTGTACTACATGCCGGTGGCGGCGCACAACGTGTGCAGCCCGGTGGGCACCCTGGCGGCCTGCCACGCCTGCGCGGGTATGCGCAACTTTACCGTGCTCGAGTTCCACGGCCAGGACGTGCCCTGGTGGGGCGACCTGGTGGAGGGGGGGCCGCTGATCGTGGATGGGGCGATCGCCCTGCCCAGCGCCCCCGGCCTCGGGGTGACGCTGAACGAGGACGTAGCCCGCGCCCACCTGGCCGAGGGGAGCCGGTTCTTCGAGTAGGGGGGCGGGTTGGCGCAGAGTCTGCCTGGGGTATGGGGCCGTCCCCACGCAATACTCCAGGCGAGAGCGCTAGGCCGGCGGAGCCTCGCAGGCGCCCGCGACGGCGAGCGACTGCGCGCACCACGGCGCGCCGCCGTGTTGACATCCACGCTTTCTCTTGGCACAATATGTGAGGTGACCAGGCCGTAGCGGCTGGACGCTCCATGCAACTGTCAGAAGGAGCGACGAGCAATGGCTTTTCTCTTTCCCGACCCCGGACCGAAACTCCGCCTGGCCAAGCCGCCCCTCAAAGAAGTCATCTGTCAGTTACGGTTTCCTCCTATTCTGCGCATCAGCGAAGAGAGTCCTGTACTTTTCCAGGAACGCATACGGGGCAGGCTGTCACAGTTCCTCGTACAGCGCTCCTTTAGTGGGCTTGCCCAGGCCGTCGTGGAAACGGGCAACCTGGAGGCCGGCCCGCGAACGTACCGGTTCCAGACTATACCGGGCGACGAGTTCGCTGCCTTGTCGGTCGATTTCGTGGCGGTGAGTTCCTCTCGCTACCTGCGATGGAGTGCGTACGCTGACCTGCTGCAGTTCGTCATAGACGCCTTCGCCGCTGTTTACGAGCCGGATGATGGCTCCCGCCTCGGCCTGCGCTACCGCAACCTGATCACGCCTGCGCTCGTCGGCGCTTCGTCGCTGGAGGAGACCAAGGCTCTCCTCAACGAGCCGCTGCGTGCCGCGCTTTTGTCCTCGGTTCTGGATGATCCGGTCGAGACGCTGTGCGAGGTCCGCGCACGCGTCGGTGGGGATGACGTGTCGCGCGAGTTCCTCACGCTGAGGAGCGGGCTGGCGGTTTCGCCCGACGCGGAGGCTGGCTTTCTGCTCGACCTGGACTACTACGCAGAGGGCCGGATCCCCTGGACGGGGCTCGCTGAACGCTGCGCGCGCTACCACGATCGCATCTACAGCGCCTTTCGTTGGTGCCTGGCGCGGGACGGGCTTGCCGCGTTTGGGCCGCAGGAGGCGACACAGTGAACGCCCTTCAGGAAGAGCAGTCGCAGGTGGCCGTCGGGTGGTCTGACGATCTGGCGGTTCCGTTGGCCCCTGTGTTTCTCGGCTCCGAGGCTGTGAACACGCAGCCGGTCGCTACACTATCTGTCGAGTATGCCAACACCGGGGTGTACGCAGAGGCAGACCGTCCCTGGGAGTGGCGCGGTGCGGACCAATACCGGGGCTGGGCGGAGGGCACTGCCGCCTCACGGCGGTCCTGGAGCGTGTCGGTCGCGGCTGAGTACACGCAGAGTGGTGCCCAGTTGGACCGATTGGGCGCGCTGCTGGCGGCATACAGAACGCTCAGGGAACTCGAGCCCTATCGCGTCCAGGTGGCCGATAGGGCCGGGGTCTTGGTTCTCCTGCTGCAGGATAGGGCCGCGGGCCGGCTCGCCGCCTACTATGCGAAGGCCGTACGGGCGGAGTTCGGTGAGGGGGTAGGGCTGCTCCTCGAGGCGCGCGTCGACGCGGAGACGTCGGAGCCCTATCTACGGATGTGCGTGCGGGCACCGTCGTACGATGCAGAGTTCGTACAGCGGCTGAGGAGAGTTCGCGACTCAGACCATGGCATCAGGACCACCTCGGTGTACTTGCTCCTAACCAGCGACTTTGCATAACCTCCTGCGGAGGGGCCGGCGTGGCGTTTGACTGGTCCGAGTACCTCCTGTTCGCCAGAAAGATCAGCGGCGAGGCGGTCTGTTGTAGCGAGGAGGCCGAGCTCCGGTCAGCCATCAGCCGGGCCTACTATGCGGCGTTCTGCTGCGCACGCAACCGTGCCCGTGACGCACTCGGTTTTGTGCCCAGCGGCCGGAGCGAGGATCACCAGAAGGTGCCCGAGTTCTTTAGCAACATGGGGGCGACGCACATAGAGACCTTGCTCAGAGGACTCCGGGACTGGCGCAACACGTGCGACTATGCGGACACGATGCCGGCCAAAAAACGCAATCTGCGCATGGGGCTCTACATGGTGATCCTGGACGCGCAGACCGTTATTAGCGCGCTGGACGACATTGCCTAGCCCCGGCGCACGCACATGCGGCATATGATCCGCCTGGCCGCACAGCCACAGTCGCATCTTGCTCTGCCCGGCAGGAACCGGGCCGCGCTGGCACCCTCGGCTAGAGCCGCGCCACCGACCGAGGCCGCACGCCAGGCAGAGCATATCCTTGGGTTGTTGCCCCCCCCTACACGCTGGCGCGGAGGGGGCGCGCATGGTACCCTCTTCTCCGACGCATACCGCCACGCGCCACCCAGGAGGCTCCCATGGAAAGGCTCCGCCTTGGCTATGTCGGCTGCGGCTATATGGCCCAGAAGGTGCACCTGCCCAACCTGACCAGCATCCCCGACTGCTCGGTGCTGGCCCTGGCCGAGCTGCGCCCCACCCTGGGCCGCGCCGTGCAAGAGCGCTTCCGCATCCCCCGCCTCTACCCCGACCACGCCGCCCTGCTGGCCGACCCCGACATCGAGGCGATCGCCGTCTCGGCCGACTATATGGTCCAGGGGCAGATCGCCCGCGACGCGCTGCTGGCCGGCAAAGACGTCTTCATGGAAAAGCCGATGGCCGTCTCGTTGGCCCAGGCGGACGGCATCCTGGAGGCGGAGCGCCGCTCTGGCCGGCGGGTGATGGTCGGGTACATGAAGCGGCACGACGCTGGCAACGAGCTGGTCAAGCGGGAGGTGGAGGCCTTCCGCCGGAGCGGCGAGCTGGGCCCGCTCACTCTGGTGCGCAACCACGGCTTTTGCGGAGACTGGACGGCCGGGCTCGACACGCCGATGGACACCGTGCCCGGCCCCAAGCCCACCGTGCCGGCCGCCGGGCCCGCCTGGCTGCCGGAAGAGTTCCTCGGCCAGTACCTGGCCCTCCTGCAGCAGTACACCCACAACGTCAACCTGATGCGCTGGTTCCTCGGCGCCGGGGACGATGCCGAGGTCCGCGCCGTGGACCTGGACGCGGACGGCTACACCGGCGTGGTGGTGTTGGGGCTGGGCGGGGTGCGCGCCGTGCTGGAGACGGGGCGCCTGTCGCACTATCGCTGGGATGAGCACACCCAGGTCTACTTTCGCGACGGCTGGGTGCACACCTGGGCGCCGCCGCTCCTGCTGCGGCAGATGCCGGCGGAGGTGGAGATCTACCGCGCCGGCGACGTACAGACCTTCACGCGGCCGGTGGCCGAGCCGGCCTGGTCCTGGTCGTACAAGCGGGAGGCGGAGTTCTTTGTGCGGGCGGTGCGGAGCGGGGAGCCGTTCCGGGCCACGGCGGCCGACACGCGCACCGACGTGCGGCTGTTCGAGGAGATCTATCGCGCCCATCTGGAGGCGCGGGGCGTGTTGCGCTAGGGGCGGACCCTGGGCTGCGGCGGCGCCTGTCCCGAGGTCCGCCGAGGGATGCCGCCGCTCGATCCGTACCGGTCGGGGCAAGCCCCTCTGCCTGCGCGGCGCCGGGCGCCCAAAAGCGGTGCCAAGGCACCGCAGCCCAAGGTGGGCTGCCGCCGCCCGGGCGGCAGCAGTGAGGCTTGCCGCCTGCTAGACCCCCGGCGGTCGTGAGGTGGCCCGCGCTTGCCACGATCCTGCGGGCCGCGGATAATGCCGGCAGCAAACGCCCTGCTGCCCGGCGGCCCCACCCCTTCCCCCCCAACACCCCGCGCCTCCGGACCCCGCCGGGCACCCTAGGTGAACAGAGGAGGACCATGATGGCTTACGTTCCGGCCGCGAACCGCTACGCTACCAGCCAGTACCGCCGCTGCGGATCCAGCGGGCTGCGCTTGCCCGCCATCTCGCTGGGCTTGTGGCACAACTTTGGCGGCGTCGACGTCTACGAGAACGCCCGCGCCCTGGCCCGCCGCGCCTTTGACCTGGGCATCACCCACTTTGACCTGGCCAACAACTATGGCCCCCCGCCCGGCTCAGCCGAGCAGACCTTCGGCCGCATCCTGGCCCAGGACCTGCACCCCTACCGCGATGAGCTGGTCATCTCGACCAAGGCGGGCTTTCTGATGTGGCCGGGGCCCTATGGGGAGTGGGGCTCGCGCAAGAACCTGATCGCCAGCCTGGACCAGTCGCTCCAGCGCCTGGGCCTGGACTATGTGGACATCTATTACCACCACCGCCCAGACCCCGACACCCCGCTGGAAGAGACGATGATGGCGCTGGACCACGTCGTGCGGCAGGGCAAGGCGCTGTACGCCGGCATCTCCAACTATGACCCCGGCCAGACGGCCGCGGCGATCGACATCCTCGCCGACCTGGGCACGCCGCTCCTGATCCACCAGGTGTCGTACTCGATGTTCCGGCGCACGCCCGAGGAGGGGCTCTTGGCCGTGCTCGGCCAGGAGGCGGTCGGCTGCATCTGCTTCTCTCCCCTGGCGCAGGGGCTGCTGACCGACAAGTACCTCGAGGGGATCCCGGCGGGCTCGCGGGCGGCCAAGGGGACGGGCTTCCTAAAGCCGGCCCAGGTCACCGAGGAGCGGGTGGGCAAGGCGCGCAAACTGAACGAGATCGCCCGGCAGCGCGGGCAGACGCTGGCGCAGATGGCGCTGGCCTGGGTGCTGCGGGCGCCGGTGGTGACCTCGGCGCTGGTGGGGGCCAGCCGCGTGGAGCAGCTGGACGACAACATCGCCGCGCTGGGTAGCGCCGCCTTTTCGGCCGAGGAGCTCGCGGCGATCGACGCGGTGCTGGCCTAGCCTGCAAGATGGCGCCCGGGGTCCGGGGGCCGCCGACGGCCCGGACCCCGGGGCTCTACCGGCGGCGGGCCGCTCTGCGGCCGGGGGGTGCGTGCGGCGGCCGGCCTCAGTAAGAGATCAGCGGGGCGGCGTGGAGGTACTCGCGGTCGGTGATCTGCCGGAGCATGAACTCGGCCACGTCCCCGCGGGCGATGGAGTGCCCCGAGCCGACCTTCAGATAGCCCGTCAGGTAGAACGAGGTGCGCGGGCCGTCGGTGAGGCGCGGGGCCCGCACGATGGTCCAATCGAGCGCGCTGGCCCGCAGCACCGCGGCGGCGGCCTCGGCGTCGTCCAGGGCGCTGCCGGGGGCCAGGCGGCGGAGGGTCAGGCCGACGCTGCGCGAGAGGGTCACCTCGTCGTGCGGGTCGGTGAGGGCGGCGCTCATCAGGACCACCAGCCGGCGGACGCCGTGATGCTCCATCGCGGCGACGAGGTTCTGCATCCCCACGGTCAGCAGGTTGCGCGGCGCCCCCTGGGTGGGGCCCAGGGCGCTGAGCACCGCGTCGATGCCGGCGGCGACGATCTCGTCCATCCGCTCGGCGTCGCGGACGTCCCCCTTGACCACGGCGAGCCGCTCGTGCTTGACCCAGATGGAGGCCGGGTCGCGCGCGACGGCGGTGACGGCGTGCCCGGCGGCCAGGGCCTGCTCGATGAGGTGGCTGCCCGTCCCGCCGGAGGCGCCCAGCACCAGTAGCCGCAGCGGCCGGCGGGCCTTGAGCCGGGCGGGCGGCTCCTCGGGGGCCTGGGCGGGGGCGGTGCCGCCGTCGGCGCGCAGGACGGCGGGGCCGGGCGCGGCGGCCCGTTCGGGCGGCCCGGGATAGGCGCCGGCGGCCTGGGGTGCCTCGGGCGCCAGGGCTGCCTCGGGCCTGGGGGCCGCCGCCGGGGCGGGCTGCTCGACGGCGCCGGGCGCCTCGGCGGGGAAGGACGCCCCGGGGGCGAGGGGCGCAACGATGGCGACGGGCACCTCGGCAGGAACGTGCGCGGCGGCCGGTGCCGGGCGGGGCTCGGCATAGGAGCGCCGCCCGAGGAAGAGGTCCAGGTCCTCGGCGACCTCCTCGAGCGGCTGCGTCGTGCGGTGGACGCGGCAGAGGAGCAGGGCGCCCTCGATGGCGGCGAGGACGAACCCCGCCACCCCCTCGGCCGAGGCGGCGGCAAAGCCGAAGCGAGAGAGCGCGTCGCGATAGGCGTCCTGCCAGAGGCGGTAGACCTCCCGGCAGGCGGTGTTCAGCGCCGGGTTGGTGCCCGAGGTCTCCAGGGCGATGGCGGCGATGGAGCCCGCGCCGCGGTAGCCCGAATCGCGCAGGTGCCCGGCCAGGGCGCGCGCCCAGGCGCCCACGGCCGCGCCGGGGTCTTCGGCGAGGGCCAGGGTGGCGCGCAGGCGCTCCTCGGTGCGCTGCCCGAGGAGGCGCAGGGCCTCTATGGCGAGTTCGTCCTTACCGCCGGGAAAGTAGTGGTAGAGCGAGCCCTTGGGGGCGCCGGCCTCGCGCACGATCTGGTTGAGGCCGGTGGCGGCATAGCCCTGCATTTCGAACAGGGCTGCGGCGGTAGTGACGATCTGGTCGCGTGCGGAAGGTGTGGGGTTCATCGGCATTCTCCGCCGGGCATTATACCGATCGGTCTAGGGGCAAGTCAAAGCGGGGGGAAGGGGGGAAGGGGGGAGAGGGCGGGATGGACGGGATGGGGGGAGTCGGGCGGCGGGCTGGGCTCCGTCCTGCGCGGCCGGGTCACGATGGGCAGACGGCCCCTTGCCCTGGCCGTCCCCACGATGGCCCGAGGTCCGCGGCGGAGCCCGCTGTGCCTATCGGTCAGGGTTCTGCCGAACAAGACTGAACAAGGAGCAGACAGACGTGAAGCAGTTCCAAGCCTTCCTGGACGGCATCGACCGGCCAGATCGCGCAGAAAGAATGGCGGCGATCCTCAAACACGTTGAGGAGAATTACCCTCAGCTAAAGCCAGAGATCAAATGGAACCAGCCGATGTTCACGAACCACGGCACGTTTATCGTCGGCTTTAGCGTGGCTGAAGGGCATATCGCCGTGGCCCCGGAACCCCAAGCGATTGCCCTGTTTGCCGAGGAGATCCAGAAGGCGGGTTACTCGCACACGCGAGGGTTGTTTCGGATCAAGTGGACGGATGAGGTGAACTGGGAGCTGATCGACAAGATCGTGTCCTACAACATCAACGACAAGAAGGACATGACCAAGTTCTGGCGATAGCGCAAGGGGCGGGGGGCTGTGCGGGGACGCTGGGCCGAGACGAGACTCCGGCCGGCGGGCCGGCGGCTCCGCAGACTCTGCTCGGAATGACAGGGCGGTAGGCCACTCGGGGACGCTGGGCCGAGACGAGATTCCGGCCGGCGGGCCGGCGGCTCCGCGGACTCTGCTCGGAATGACAAGGCGGGGGGTCGTGCGGCGACGGCAGGCCAAGAGGGGGCTGGGAGTGATGCTCTACCCCTCTTCTCCGTGCCCTCCGTGCCTCGGTGGTGGGCCTCCCCGGCCTTCCCCTCTTCTCCTACAACGCCTGCTCGATGGCCTGGCGGGCGGTGCGCAGGTGCCGCAGGGCGTCGTCAAACATGGTCGCCTGGGCGGCCAGGTCCAGCGCGCGGTTGGCCGCATCCAGCTGCGCCGACACCTCCCGCGCCTCGTCGGGGCGCTGCTCTTGCCGCAGGCTCTCCTCCAGCCGGGCGGCCCGCTCGGCCAGCCGGCCGATGGTCTGTAGCTCCCCGTCCAGCCGCCCCAGGGCCGAGGCGATCTGCCGCTCCAGCCCCTGATACAGCGACTCGGCGCGCCGCGCGGCGTTGGCCCCCCGCTGCAGGCGGTCCACCGCCTGCGCCAGGGTCCGCGCGCCGGCGCTCTCCCGTTCCAGCGCGATGGCCTCCTCCCAGGCGGCGCGGGCCTCCTCGGCGCCCCAGGAGAGGCGCGCCCAGTGGCTCTCCGTCTCGGCCTGGCGCACGAGGGCGTCGATGCGCTCGTTGTTGGCCGCCAGGCGCTGGTAGTCTTTGGACAGGGCCACCAGCCGCGCGCGGCTCTCCTCGATCTCACGGACGGTCTCTTCCAGGCGGCGCTCGAGGTTCTTGGCGTCCCGGGCGATCAGGTCGCGCAGTGAGGCGGGATTCTCGGCCTCGTACTCGACGGCGGCGCGCCAGGCGTCCAGCTCGCGGCCGAGGGACTGCACGTCCTCCTCGGGCACGGGCATGGCGTAGGGGTCCAGCCGCTGCAGGCGGGCCCACAGCCGGTCGATGCGGTGGATCGCCTCGTGGGCCATCTTGTGATAGTGCCGCACCGAGGCGCGCTGCTCGCCGGCCAGCTCCTCGATCTCCTGCCGCACGGCCGGCAGCCAGCGGTCCAGTGCCTCGTCATAATCCACCTGGGCGGGGTCCAGGTAGAGGCGGCTCTCGTCGCCAAAGGTGCCGGTGAAGCGGTCCAGCCGCTGCTGGAGCTCGGCCAGCATCTGGGGGCGCAGGGCCTGCAGGGCCGGCAGGGTGCGCTCGGCGATGTCGGCGATGGCCTTTTCCAGGCGCTCGCGCAGCTCGGCGATGCGGTGCAGGTTGGTCTCCAAGGAGGCCAGGCGCTGCTCGGCCACCTCGGCCTGCTCCAGGCCGCGAGCCAACGCCTCCTGGGCGACGAGGAGGGCGGACTGAGAAAAGCGCCTTCTGGCGCGGACCTCCTCGGGCGTATCGGCCAGGGCCCGGTCGACGGAGGCCAGCGCCGCGGCGGCCTCGTTGGCCTCCCGCTCGAGGCCACGGGCCCAATGCCGCGGGTAGGCCTGCAGGTCGCGCGTCAGGGCGGCCAGGCGGTTCTGCCAGGCCTGGCGCTCCGCGTCAGACAGGGCCTCCAGCCGCTTCTGCGCCTGGCGGACGGCGTCGGGCATCTCGGCGAGGCCCTGGCGGGCCTGGGTCAGGGTCTGCAGGGCCTGGTCGGCGATGGCGGTGGCGCGGGCGTAGCCGTCCGAGGTGCCCTCGGTGCGGGCCTCCTCGGCCAGGACGGCCGTCTGATGCGCCTGGCCGACCAGGGTCAGGCTCAGGTCGGGCTGCAAGGTCCCGTCGGCGCGGCCCAGCGCCTGGCACATCTCCATCGTCTCCGCCAGGGAGGCCTGCGCCTCGGTCACGGCGTCTTTGGCGTCGCGCATCGCTTCATCGAGGCCGTCCAGGCGTTGGGCGAGGGCCTGGATGTCGGTATCCAGCGCCAGGGCGGCGCGGGTGACCTTCTGGAAGCGGTCCAGGCTGGGGGAACGCTCCAGGTCGGGCAGGCGGCCGGAGCGGGCGCGGAGCTCCTCGATGGCGGTGGCCAGGGGCGGCTCGACGGCGCCGCGGGCCCGCAGCGCCTTCCAGCGCTCCTCGACCAGGTCCAGCGCGGAAAAGACGCGGGCCAGCAGGCTCTGGGCGCGCCCGCGGGCCTCGGCGGCCTCACCGAGGAACTTGTCCAGCTCCTGCAGGTCGGCGCCGGCCTCACCGAGCTCCTTGTCGATCTCATAGATGGCCTGGGGGGCGTTACTGGCGGAGGCCAGGCGGTCGAGGGCGTGCTCGGCCTTCATGCCGATCTCGGCCAGCTGCCAGGAGGTGCGCTCCAGCCCCATCATGCCCTGTTCTTCGACCGATTCCAGCACGGCGGAGAGGCGCGAGACCTCGGCGCGGATCTCGTTCAGCGTGGCGCGGGCCCGCGAGGGGATGCCGTCGACGGCCTGGCCCTGCTTTTCGACGGTATCCAGAGAGTTGGCGGCGCGGTCGATGAGGCGCCAGAGGGCGCGGGCATCCCTCCAGGCGCGCAGGGCCCGCAGGAGGGGGAGCAGGGCGCCCAGGGCCAGCGCCTGCGCCAGGCTGACGCGCAGGTACGGCGGGCTGGCCAAGAGCGGGCGCAGCGCCTCGGCCTCGGCCACCGCCGAGCGGGCGATGGCGAGGTGATCGCGGGCCAACTGGTCGGGCACGGCGTAACGGCCGGGGCGCGGTTCGAGCGGCCAGCGCCCGGAGTGCGCCCGGATCCCCTCGGAAAGGGCCACCAGGCGCTCGGCGCCCGAGTCGAGCGAGCGGCCCGAGCGCTGTACGCGCCACTGCAGGTAGCGCAGGGCGAACCAGGCGCCGAGGCTGAGCAGCAGGTAGATGTCGATCAGGATGACCAGGGTGCGGAGCCAGATCACGCGATGGAACTCCTCCGGGCGGCGGCCCGCGGGAAGGAAGGGGCCGCACGAGGGCGATCACCACTGGGCAAAGGAACCGTCGCGTCGGCCGAGCCGCGGCAGGCCCTCCAGCGGGCCTCAGGTTGGGGGGAGTGTAGGCGGGGTGGGGGAGGGTGTCAAGGGGGGCAGGGGGAGGAGGATGGACAGGATTGACAGGACTCACAGGATTGACAGGACTGGACATCGGCGGGCCGTGCGCGGCGGGACGAGGGCGGGACCGCGGGCCGCCCGGGCGGCGGCGCTGTCGTGCCGGCCTAGGGTCCTGCCGCGCCGGAGCGGCGCTGGGGCGCCGCACTCCAGGTCGGAGGTGCGCCGCGTCCGCCCGGGCGGGGCTCCCCCCGTTCGGGGGGCAGGCAAGACTCCGCCCTACGGGCAACGCCGGCTAAAGCCGGCTCACCGAGCGCATACGCGTCTTGAGCCCCCTTCAGGGGGCGTGTATAGTAGCCAGGGGTCTTTAGCCTCTGGCGTCCGGCCGGCGGCGAGCCTGTGTGCCTTCGCGGGCTCTGCCGCGCGGCTTCGCGGTCTGCCGCCCCGGAGCAGCGACCTGTCCCGAGGTCCACCGAGGGATGGGGCGCCGCACTCCATGTCGGCCCCCCGCGTGCTCCCCTTCTTCATCCCTGCCGGTGCGCGGCCCGGCGCACTTGACGACCGCGCCACGCCCCCCGGGGCCTTGGGCCCTGAGAACGCGAGCCGGCTGCGCCCTGGCATCAGGCCCGCTCACTCCCTGCGGACGTGTGGCGTGCACGAACCTCGGGAGCCCGACGCCCGGTCCCCCGCGCGGACAGGGGCCGGCGGTACACCACTTGACGAAACGCTTACAGAGATGGTATACACGCAAGAGACGGCGTGCTCGGGTTGCAGCGGTGCGAGGGGCAGAGAGGACCGGAGTGTCTGGCTGTCGTCGCAGGCCCGTGGGGCTGCCGGAAGGGGGCAAGATGTTGCCTATTGGTCCGCTGATGATCGAGCATAGGCTCATCATAAAGGTGATCGGCGTCATGGAACGGCTGGCACAGAGCGCCGCTCCGGATCCAGGGCAGGTCAGCGCGGTGGTGGACTTTATGCGCACCTACGGCGACCGGACCCACCATGGGAAGGAAGAGGACATCCTGTTCAAAGCCCTGCTGGAGAAAGACCTGTCGCCCGATGATCGCGCGTCGATGGATGATCTGGGGCAGGAGCACGCCATCGCGCGCGGGCTGGTGAGGGAACTGGAGGCCGCGAACCGTCCGGTGCAGAGAGGCACGCCGGTGTCCTCCGGGATGGCCGACCTTCTGGCGCGGCTGGCGCGGCTATATCCGGAACATATCCGCAAAGAGGACAAGGTGTTCTTTCCAGCCTGCGTCCACTACTTTTCACCGGAGGAGAACCAGGCCATGCTGGCCAGCATGGCGAGCTTTGACCAGCACATGATCCATGAGAAGTACAAGGCGGTCGCTGCGGCGCTGCTGGAAGAGCAGGCCTGATCGCCGGCCGGCCTGGCGTGCGGCCGGCGGCGAGGCGCCGCGCCGGCGCGTGCGGGGTGGCGGGCCTGGCGTAGGACGGCAACCCAACCGTTGTCATTCCGAGCGGAGTCTGCGGAGCGAGGAATCTCGTCTTTGCCTAGCTTCTACAGGCAGCAACACAAAGACGAGGTCCCGGCCGGCAGACCGGCTGTCCGCAGCCGCCGCTCGGAACGACAAGCGCGGGGCCTGCCGCGGCCGGCCGGGCGGGGGTTGCCGCTCTGTCTTCTCCGTCTTCTCCGTGGCTCGGTGGTTAGTCCTCTTCCCCCTCCTCATACCGCACGCGCGACATCGCCTCCCCCGGGGTGGCGATCTCCCCGCTGCCGACGGCGGCCAAGAGCGCCGCGCCCGCCGCGGCCGGCTCCGCACAGGCCGGCACCGCCAGGGGCAGCCCAAAGCGCCCGGCCAGCGCCTCTCGCAGCACCCGGTTCGAGCGCACGGCGTTCCCGGCGCCCACCAGCCGGCGCGCCGGCGGCAGGGCGGGGGCCATCTCGGCGTGGAAGGTGGCTAGGTCGTTGGCCAGCCCCTCGAGGAGGGCGCGGGCCAGGTGCCCGGGGGTCAGGTTGCCGGCCGTGAGCCCGCTGAAGGAGGCCCGCAGCGCCGGGTCACGCCGGGAGCCGGCGAACCAGGGCGCGCAGACCAAACCGTCCGCCCCCGGGGCGACCTCGGCGGCCAGGGCGTTCAGGCGCGCGTAGAGGGCCGCCTCGCTCACCCGGGCGCCGCAGAGCGCCTCCCCGGCTTGCCGGAAGAGCCCGGCCAGCAGGGCGTAGGAGCGCCCGCCCGATAGCCCCGCCCCCACCAGCAGGTACCCGCCGCCGGGCAGGGGGCGCGCCTCGACGCCGGGCAGCGCCGCGAACTCGGCCCGCCAGGCCGAGATCTGCGCGCCGGTGCCCACGTTGAGGAGCAGGGTGCCCTCCGGCGCGGCCACGCTGCCAAGGTAGGCGGCCTGGTTATCCCCCAGGGCGGTGTGGACGGGCAGCCCCGCCCGCAGGCCGCACTCGGCCGCCACGGGCCCCCGCAGCCCGCCGGCGACGGAGCCCGAGGGGCGGACCGGCGGAAGGAGGGCCGCGGGCAGGCCCAGGCGCCGGACGAGGGCCACGTCCCAGCGGGCGGCGACCACGTCGTAGAGGCCGGTCGAGGCGGCGTCGGTGGGGTCGCTGTGGGGCGCCGCGCAGGATAGGAACGAGACGACGGCGTCGGGGATGGTGCAGGCCAGGGCCGGGCCAGGGGGCAGGGCGCCCTCCAGCGCCAGGGCGTAGAGGGTGACGCCGGCGTACCCCGCCGCCGGCCGGCACCCCAGCCGCGAGAGGGCCGCCAGCCCGCCGGCCTGGCGGAGAAAGCGCGCGAGGACCGACTCGTCGGCGGGGGCGCCCGCCGAGAAGGGCGCCGGGGCGAGGGCGCGCTCGTCCTGCCAGGTGATGGCCGGGCCGAGGGGCCTCCCCTCGGGCGAAAGGAGGGCCAGGCCGTGCATCTGGCCCGTCACGCCGAGGCCGGCGACCGCGGCGGAGCGGGGGCCCAGCCGGCCGGCGAGATCGCCAAGGGCGCGGGTGGCCAGGGCGCCCAGGGCGGCCAGGTCCAGCTCGGCGCGGCCGGGGGCGGCGGCCGCCGGCCGGGCGCTGTTGGGGAGGGTGACCGTGGCCAGCGCCGCGCCGGAGGAGGCCTCGAGCGCCACGGCGGAGATGGTGGTGGTGCCCAGGTCCAGCCCGAGGTAGATGCTCATGGGTGCCCCCCCTTGTTCTCTTGTGGACGGGGAGAGGATAGCACGTCGGGCGCGCCGGGTCGACAGGCGGGGGGGCTGGTGGCGAGGGGCTTGCCGCTTCTAGACCCCCGGGGTCCCGCGCGAAGACGGCGCGGCGGACCGCGAAGACGGCGCGGCGGACCGCGAAGACGGCGCGGCGGACCGCGAAGACGGCGCGGCGGACCGCGAAGACGGCGCGGAAGACCCCGCGGAAGACCCCGGGGGTCGTGAGGTCCTGTCTTCGCGGTGTTCTCCGTGGCTCGGTGGTGAACCCTCCCCCTCCTCGCGTTGGCCGCGGGCGGGCGGGCGGTGTTATAATGACCCCTGCGCCCGCCCTGCCGCCGGAAAGGACCCCGATGCCCTACAAGCCCGCGCTCGACGCGCCCTATTGGCTGGCCCTCCTCAGCGCCAGCCCCCTCAATCGCAGCCTGGCCAAGCGGATCGTCCACAAGTGGTGTATCGAGGAGAACCAGCCCCTGGCCACCCTCTTCCAACTGCCCGAATCCGAACTGGCCCACGGCATGTCCCTCTCGGAGACGGACGCCGCCCTGCTGCGCGGCGCCGAGCGCCTGGCCCCCGACCAGGCCCGCCTCCTCGATGAGCTGGCCGCCATCGACGTCCGCATGCTCACCCGCGTCGACGTGGCCTACCCCGATTCCTTTGCCGAGCGGCTCCCCGAGGAGCGCCTGCCCTACTTTCTCTTCTACCGCGGCAACACCGGCCTGCTCAGCCAGCCGGGGGTGGCGCTGCTCGGCGCGGAGGACCCCTCGCCCGAGGCGCAGGCCCTGGCGTCCGCCATCGCCCTGACCTTGGCCGGCGATCGCCATCACCTGGTGGGTGGCTACGGCCAGGGGGTCGACCGCCTGGCGCTGGAGACGGCCCGTGCCGCCGAGGGGCGCGTGACGATGGTGCTGCCGGTGGGCATCCGCGTGTTCGCCCGGGTGCTGGCCGCGCTGGAGGGCGACATCGGCGCCGGGCGGCTCCTGGTGCTCAGCCCGTTGGGGCCCGACGTCACCGGCGGCGAGGCCGCCGCCCGCGGGCGCCTCACCCTGGTCGCCGCGCTGGCCGACGCGCTCGTCCTCGTCGAGCCGCGCCTGACGCCCAGCGAACTCCTCCCCGACGGCCAGCTACGCGGGGTGGGGCGGGGCGTCTACGTCTGGTCGGGCAGTGGGGACCCCATCACCCAGATGTGGCAGGAGGCCGGCGCCAGGCCCTTCGCCAGCGCCGCCGAGGCCGCTGACCTCGTCACCGGGCTGTTCGGCGTGCGCCCTGCCGAGCTTGACAGGGACGGCGGGAGTATCGATGATCTCTACGGCGTCGAGCCGATCGACTTTGACGACGCGGATGATGCCATCGAGACGTTGGGGCGCAGCGGCCGGGTGCCCGGCGCGCTGGCCCGGCGCCTGCGCGAACGCGACTGGACCGATGACTGACCCCGGCCGAGCCACGACACCTTATTCTTGCCAAGGGAGGACCCGCAGATGAACCCTCGCGACCGGCTACTCCAGACCCTGCTGTTCGGCAGGCCCGACCGGGTGCCCCTCACGCCGGGCGGCCCGCGCGAATCGACCCTGAGGGCCTGGCACGAGCAGGGCCTGCCGGCCGACACGCACTACCTCGACGCGCTGGCCGCGATCCTCAAGGTGCCCGGGGAGGCCTTTCACACCTCGCTCGGCTACGGCGTCGACACGCGCATGATCCCCCAGTTCGAAGAGAAGGTGCTCGAGCACAAAGATGGGCACTATATCGTGCAGGACTGGATGGGTGCCATCACCGAGATCTCGGACGAGTTCGACGTCACCTACATCCGCTCGGCCAAGGATTTCGTCACGCGCAAGTGGCACAAGTTCCCCGTCTCCAACCGGGAGGACTGGGAGAACATCATCTGGCGGTACAAGGCCGACGAGCCGGCCCGCCTGGCCGACGACCTCGCCGAGCGCGCCGCCAGGGCCCGGGAGGCCGGCCTGGCCACCTCGGTCTCGGTGAACGGGCCCTTCTGGCAGATGCGCGAGTGGGTCGGGATGGAGAACCTCTGCATCCTGATGGCCACCGAGCCCGAGTTCGTCCACGAGATGGCCGAGTTCTGGACCGAGTTCACCGTGATGGTCTTTGAGCGGCTGCTGGCGCAGGTGTCGGTGGACGTGCTGCAGATGTCCGAGGACATGGCCTACAAGGCGCACTCGATGATCTCGCCCAAGATGGCCCGCGAGTTCCTGCAGCCGACCTACCGGGAGTGGGTGCGGCTGTTCTCGGCGCACGGCTGCCAGGTGTTCGACATGGATTCGGACGGCGAGATCAGCGAGCTGATCCCGATCTGGATCGAATCGGGGTTCAATTGCTGCGACCCGATCGAGGTGGCGGCGGGGAACGACATCGTCGAGTTCCGCAAGGTGTTCGGGCGGCGGATGGCCTACCGCGGCGGCATCGACAAGCGGGCCATTGCCGCCGGCGGCCAGACCATGCGAGACGAGGTCTTTCGCGTGGTGCCGCCCCTCTTTGAGGAGGGCGGGTTCCTGCCCTCCTGTGACCACGGCGTGCCGCCCGACATCTCCTGGCCGGATTTCATCGCCTACACCCGCCTGCTGGCCGAGCTGACCGGCTGGCTCTAGGCGCGAGGTGGTTGCAGCGTCCGGCAGACCTGGTCGGCCCCACAGGGCCGGCCAGGTCTTTCACTTGGCGCCAGGCGATGCCGCTCGCACGGGAGGCTTGGTTGGGGAAGACAAGAGAAGACAGGAGAAGAAGGACAGGATTAACAGGATTTACAGGATTGGAGGAATGTGCCCAAGGTAGGTGCCCTTACGGCACGAGATCGACCGTATGCCCAGTCCGAATAATCCTGTAAATCCTGTGAATCCTGTCCTTCCTGTCTTTCCTGTGAATCCTGTCTCAGCAATCCTGAGGCGGGCTGGGTTAGGGGAGGATCTCAAAGGGGCAGGCGATGGCGCCGGTGGGGCAGGCGTCCTCACAGGGCCAGGCGCAGCGCTCCAGGGCCACGCAGTGGGGATGCTCGCTGCAATAGTCGCCACAGCGAAAGACGGGCCGCCCCTCGACGAGGTGAACGGCACCGCAGGGGCAGGCCGCCACACAGAGGCCGCAGCCGGTACACTTGGTCTCCGCGAGGACGGGGCGAGGCAGTGCGGTGTTGGCTTGCTCGGTGGCGCCAGGCATGATGGGTTACTCCTCGTGGGCGGCCTGTTCCAGGCGGGCGCGGTCGATGATGCGCAGCCGGCCCTGCTCGCGGCGGATCAGCCCCTCCTCGGCAAAGGAGCGCAGGCCGCGGCCGACGACGTCGCGGACGGTGCCGATGTCGGCGGCGATGGCCGCCTGGGTCCAGTATTGGAGGGGCGGGGCGTATTCGGCGTGGCGCAGGAGGAAAGAGGCCAGCCGCGCCCGCACCGAGTGGAGCGCCAGCTCCTTGGCCCGCCCGCTGAGGCGGCGGTTGTCGGCCGCCAGGGCCAGCGCCACGGCGGCGGCGAAGGGGGCCTGCTCGTGCAGGAGGGCGCGGAGCAGGGCGCCCGGCAGGGCCACGATCTCCGTCTGCTGAAGCGCCTCGAGGGAGGCCAGGAGCGGCCCGCCGTCGAGGGCCTCGGCCAGGTTGAGGCACGAGCCGGGGCCCAGGTAGCCGAGGACGTGCTCGCGCCCCTCGAGCGAGATCTGCCGGGCGCGCACCAACCCCTGGCGTACAAAGAGCACCTCGGGCGAGGGGTCGCCCTCCAGGGCGATGACCTGCTCCGGCTCGTAGACGCGCAGCGAGGCCGCCGCCGCCAGGCGCGCGTGCGCCTCGGCCGGCAGGCCGGCCAGGAGGGGCGTGTGGAGCAGGGCCAGGGATAGAGTCGTCGTCATGGTCCTTCGGTACGGCGCGAGCCGGGCGGCCCTGGGAGGCTGCCCGCCTACGGTGTGGCGTCCAGCGCGATGGTGCCGGAACCGCGGCTGACGTGGCGCGCCTCGACGCCTCCGCCAGGGGGGCCGTAAGCCGCGATGATCGTGTACGAGCCGCCGGGGGCCAGCGGCCTGTCGAACGTGTCGCCCGAATCGAGCGGAAGCTGCGCTTCGAAGCGGGCCAAGTCACCCACCAGGGCGGCGCTGGCGGCGACGACGTCACTGGTGCCGCCCAGGTCGGTATCGGCCGGGTGGGCGCCGGTGGGTGCCGTGCCGTAGGCGTCGATGACGGTCGGCGTGCCTTCCGCAAGGAGGGCAAAGACGTAGTTGGCCCCCTGCATGCGACTCTCCGGATCGAGCCCGACCGCGACCCAGCCGGCGGCTGGCGCCTCGGCGGCCAGGAAGAGGTGGGTGGCGTCGTTGGTCCAGTGGACGGTGACGCCGGCCACCTCGACGGAATGGGCGTACTCGCCCGCGGTGATGACGCCGTCGGCCACGGGCAGGCTGGCTGGCCCAGGGGCCCCGTCCGGCGCGGCCGTGGCCGGCGGCGCCGGCGTAGCCTCGGGGCCAGAGGATGGGGACGCGCCGCCGCACCCGGCGGCCAGGGCCAGGGCCATGAGCACCGTCACACCAAGAATAAGCAGCGGCCGGGCTGAGCGTTGCATCTGCCGCCTCCTGCCGAACCACCGCGCCGACGCCGCCGGGCCCAAGGGCCCGGGGAAGGGAGGGAGAGGGGAAGGGAGGCGGGTGGCGCTTTCCGAAATGCCTAGCCCATTGTACAGTGGATGGGGCCCGTGCGCAACGGAAGGGCGGCCGGCGCCGGGCGCGGGCCGCACACCGGCAGGCATGAGAACGGGGGGCACGCGGCGGGCCGATTTGGAGTCGTCATGTGCGCCGGGCCGCACACCGGCAGGCATGAAAACGGGGCGCGAGGGGGGCCGACATGGAGTGCGGCGCCCCATCCCTCGGTGGACCTCGGGACAGGTCGCCGCTCCGGCGCGCCAGACCTCTAGGCCGGCGCAGAGCCTCGCGGCTGGGCGGACGCCAGGGGCTAAAGACCCCTGGCTACTATACACGCCCCCTAAAGGGGGCTCAAGACGCGCAGACGCTCCGTGAGCCGGCCTTGGCCGGCGTTCCTTGTAGGGCGGGGTCTTTAGCCCCGCCCGGCCGGCGGCGAGCCCCGCGCCTTGTCGTCCCGAGCGCAGCAGCCGGTCTGCCGGCCGGGACCTCGTCTTCGCCCTGCTGTGTGTAAAGCTAGGCAAAGACGAGATTCCGGCCGGCGGACCGGCGGCTCCGAGGACTCCGCTCGGAATGACAACGGTAGGGTCGTTGTCCCACGCCAGACCCGCCGGACGGCCGATGCGGAGTCGCCACGTGCGGCGGGCCGCGGCGGAGGCAGATTCTGCTCCCCGCAGGCCGTTTTCAAACAAGTCCGCGCGCCAGGCGCTCGGGACGACAGGAAAGGTTAGCCCTCGGGACGACGCGGCGGACCGCCCGCCGCTCAGGCCCACCACGATAGGAGGTACGCCCATGCCAGCACCCACCGCGGTGCCCGCGCCGCAGGCCGACCCCGCCACCCGCCAGCTGCTGGCCCGCCACGAGGCCTGGTGGGGCGGGCGGGGGTTGTTGGTCTCTCGCGTCCCCAGCGCCCCCCTCGGCGACCTGTGGCTGCCCCTGGCCGGCGGCACGTTGGCCCACGAAGACCTCGACCTCCGCCCCGACCTGCTCGACGCCGACCGCCTGGCCGGCCCCGCCCTCCCGCCCGGCCCGCTGGAGCGCGACGGCGACCGCCTGCGCACCGCGGCGGCCTACACGCGCGTCCCCTGGCTGGAGGCGATCCTGGGCTGCCCGATCCGGGCCAGCATCCAGGGCGGCGCCATGCGCGCCCACGCCTTCATCGACGACTGGGCGCGTTGGCCCGGCCTGGCGCACACCCGGCGCGACGAGTGGCTGGCGGCCCTCATCGCCCAGGTCGACCTCCTGGTGGCCCGCAGCGGCGGGCGCTACGCCGTGACGCAGACCCTCATGCGCGGCCCGGTGGACCTGGCCGAGGCGGCGCTGGGGCCCGCGATGCTGGCGCTGTCGTTGTACGACCGGCCCGCGGCGCTCGGCCGCTTCCTGGAGGAGGCCACGGCCCTCTTCCTCGAGGTGCTGGCGGCGCAATGGGCGCGCATCCCCACCTTGGCGGGCGGCACGGTCAACCCCTTTGGCGTGTGGGCGCCGGGGCGCTCGGTGCGCACCCAGTGCGACGCGTCCGCCATCCTCTCGCCGCGGCAGTACCAGGAGGGCTTTTTGCCCTGGGATGTGGAGATCTCGCGGGCGGTGCCCTATTCGCTGATCCACCTGCACTCCGGGTCGCTACACACCGTGCCGGCGCTCTTGGCGGTGGAGGCCCCGCGGGCCATCCAGGTGACGCTGGACCCGGAGCCCTCCGGCCCGCCGGTGGGGCGGCTGGTGGAGACCTTCCGGCAGATCCTGGCGCACAAGCCGCTGATCGTGGATGGCTACCTGACCGATGAGCAGGTGGCGGAGCTATTGCGGGCGCTGCCGCACGGGGGCCTGTACATCGCCGCCCGCGCCACGCCCGACTGAGGCAGGCGCGCCGGCGGGGGGGGGCCGGCGCGCCGAGCGGCGGGCGGCATGCCACGCGTTGTCATTCCGAGTGAGGTTGCCGACAGGCCGTCTGCGGCCCGGAATCTCGTCTTTGCTTGGCGGTTGCGGGGAAGCCGGGCGAAGACGAGGTCCCGGCCGGCGGACCGGCTGCTCCGCAGACTCCGCTCGGGACGACAAGAGAGTTAGGCCTCCCTCGCGACGACACGGCGGAGGGTTCCCTCGGGGCGGCAAGCCGAGCGGCGGGCGGCATGCCACGCGTTGTCATTCCGAGCGAGGTTGCCGACAGGCCGTCTGCGGCCCGGAATCTCGTCTTTGCTTGATTTGTGGGTGGAAGCAAGGCAAAGACGAGGTCCCGGCCGGCGGACCGGCTGCTGCGAAGACTCCGCTCGGGACGACAAGAGAGTTAGGCCTCCCTCGCGACGACACGGCGGAGGGTTCCCTCGGGGCGGCAAGCCGACCGGCGGGCGGCATGCCACGCGTTGTCATTCCGAGCGAGGTTCCCGACAGGCCGTCTGCGGCCCGGAATCTCGTCTTTGCTTGGCTCTACCGTACAACCTAGTCGAAGACGAGGTCCCGGCCGGCGGACCGGCTGCTCCGAAGACTCCGCTCGGGACGACAAGAAAGGTGGGCTCCGCTCGGGACGACAAGAAAGGTGGGCTCCGCTCGGGACGGCAAGAAAGGTAGGCCTCCCTCGCGGCGGCGGGGCGCGGATGCGTCGCCCGGGGGGATTTGCCTTCCCCCGCGCGCCGGCGTATAATACGCCGGCTGAATGTTAGCCGGCTAAGTACGCGCCGCCCGCTGGAGAGGCCCATGTCCGTCCCCTGCCCCGAAGCCGAAGAGCCCCGCTCCATCGACCACCTCTTCGCCCAGGTCAGTAAGCTGCACCGTTCCCGCGTGCACGCCCTGGTCGGCGACCTGGGCCTCCATCGCGGCCAGCCGCAGCTCCTCTTTGCCCTGTGGGAGGAGGACGGCCTCACCCATTCGCAGCTCGCCGAGCGCCTCATGGTCACCCCGGCCACCATCTCACGCATGGTCCAGCGCATGGAACGGACCGGCTTTCTCACGCGCCAGCCCGATCCCGCCGACGAGCGCGTCTCACGCGTGTACCTCAGCGCGGCCGGCCGGGCCGTGCGGGATGACCTGCAACGCGTCTGGCGGCGCATGGAGGAGGAGACCTTTGCCGGCCTCTCGGACGAGGAGGTCTCGGCGCTGAGCGGCTTTCTCCGCCGCCTGCGCGACAATCTCCTGCGCGCCAGCGCCCAGCCCCCCCATCCTCTGCCCTGACCTTTCATCGCCTGCGGAGCGCTGCTGCGTCCGCTCTATCATGATCCCTGGGAGGTGAACTTGTCTCGAGGTGGACCGCTCCGTGACCTGATAGGCTACCTGAAGCCGTACTGGCGGCGGGCCGCGCTGGCGCCGATCCTGATGATGGGCGAGGTCGCCATGGACCTCATGCAGCCGCGGCTCCTGCAGCGCATTGTGGACCAGGGCATCGCCAACCTGGACCTGCACCTGGTGACGCAGACGGGCCTCCTGATGGCCGGCCTGGCGGTGGTGGGCTGGATCGGCGGCTCGGGCAATGGCTGGTTCACCGCCAAGGCGGCCCAGGGCTTTGGTGCCGACCTGCGCGGCGCGCTGTTTCGGCACGTCCAGCGGCTCTCTTTCGCCAACCTGGACAGGCTCGAGACGGGCCAACTGGTCACCCGGCTGACCAACGACGTCACCCAGGTGCAAGAGGCGGTGGCGACGCTGCTGCGCATCCTGATCCGCGCCCCGCTCTTGATGATCGGCGGCGTAGTGATGGCCGTGCTGACGGCGCCCGAGCTGGCCTTCATCCCCCTGGGGCTGATGCCGATCCTGCTGCTCGTCGTCGTCTGGGTGGTGGGCCGGGCCACGCCGATGTTCGGCCAGGTGCAGGCCCGGCTCGACGGCGTGAACCAGATCATGGAGGAGAACCTCTCCGGCGTGCGCGTGGTGAAGGCCTTTGTGCGCAAGGCGCACGAGGCGCTGCGCTTTGGGCGGGGCAACGAGACCCTGGCCGAGACGACCATCCGCGCCGCGCGGCTGGTAGCCGTCACCCAGCCGGCCATGATCGTCGTGCTGAACGCCGGCGTGGTGGCGGTGATCTGGTTCGGCGGCGCGCGCGTGGTGGGCGGGTCGATGCACGTGGGCCAGATCATGGCCTTCGTCAATTATCTGCAGCAGGCGCTCTTTTCGCTGGTCATGGTCAGCATGTTGATCGTCCAGGTGGCCAGGGCCAACGCCTCGGCCCGGCGCATCTCGGAGGTGTTGCACGCCACGCCCGAGGTGCAGAACCGCCCCGGCGCCCGCCAGGACGTGGCCCTCGACGGCCGGGTGGCCTTCGAGGGGGTCACCTTCTCTTACGGCGGCCAGGGGGGCGACCCGGTGCTGCGCGACGTGACGCTGGACGTCCAGCCGGGGCAGACGGTGGCGCTCTTGGGGGCCACGGGCACGGGCAAGTCGAGCCTGGTGCACCTGATCCCGCGGTTCTACGACGTGACGGGTGGGACGGTGCGGGTGGGCGGCGTCGACGTGCGTGAGATGGACCTGGCCACGCTGCGGCGCTCGATCGGGATCGCCACGCAAGAGACGGTGCTATTCTCCGGCACCGTGCGAGACAACATCCGCTACGGCCGCCCGGAGGCCAGCGACGAAGAGGTCATCGCCGCGGCCAAGGTGGCCCGCGCGCACGACTTTATCATGGGGTTCCCCGATGGCTACGACACCGCCATCGGGCAGCGGGGGGTGAACCTGTCGGGCGGGCAGAAGCAGCGCATCGCCATTGCCAGGGCGCTCCTGATCGACCCGGCGGTGCTGATCCTGGACGATTCGACCTCCTCGGTCGACGTCGAGACGGAGACGCACATCCAGGCGGCCCTGCGCGCGGCGCGGGCGGACCGCACCTGCATCATGATCGCCCAGCGCATCAGCACAGTGCTGAAAGCCGACCAGATCCTGGTGCAGGACGAGGGCCAGATCGTGGCGGCGGGGACGCACCAGGAGCTGATGGCGTCCAGCCCGCTGTACCGGGATATCTACGATTCACAGCTTGGTGAGGGAGAGAGCGCGCATGGCTGAGAGCCGCGGGGGGAACGGACGGGCCGCGAGCGGGCCGCGTGAGGCGCCGCGGCCGGTGCAGATGGGCCTGCCGGGGCGCGGGCCCGGAGGGCCGGGGGGCATGTTCGCCGAGCGCGAGCGGGCCAAGAACGCCCAGGGCACCCTGCGCCGCCTGATCCACTATGTTGGCCGGCAGCGCAGGACCATGGCCATCGTCGTTGCGCTGGTGGTGTTGGCGGCCGGCTTGGGGCTGTTGGGCCCTTACCTGATGGGGCGTGCCATCGACGTCTATATCGCCAAAGGCGACCTGGCCGGCCTGGCCCGGCTGGCCGCCCTGATGATGGGCCTCTACATCGTGGATGCCGGCGCGGTATGGCTGCAGACCTACCTGATGGCTGAGGTTTCTCAGTATACTGTGCGTGACCTGCGCCGCGACCTGTTTGACCATCTGCAGGGCCTGCCGCTGCGCTACTTTGACCAGCGGCCCCATGGCGAGCTGATGAGCCGGCTGACCAACGACGTCGAGAACGTCGCCAACATCCTGGCCTCCAGCGGGTCGCAGCTGATCGCCAGCGCAGCGATGCTGGCGGGCGTGCTGGTGGTGATGTTCGTGATGAACGTGCCGATGGCGCTGGTGACCATCGTGGTGGTGCCGCTGTCAGTGGGGCTGACGCGTTTCATCGCCCCGCGGACGCGCCAGGGCTTTCGTGACCAGCAACATCACCTCGGCATCCTGAACGGCATCATCGAAGAGACGATCACCGGCGAAAAGATCGTGCAGGCCTTTGTGCGTGAGGAGCGCACCATCGCCGAGTTCGACGCGGCCAACCTGGCCCTGCGGCGCGCGGCGACGCGGGCCCAGGTGCTGGCCGGCATCATGGGCCCCTCGATGAACATGATCAACCACATGAGCCTGGCCGTGGTGGCGACGGTGGGCGGGACGTTTGCCGTGCGGGGGGTGGCCACGGTCGGCGTGATCGCCGCGTTCGTGCTGTACGCCCGGCAGTTCTCGCGGCCGCTCAACCAGCTGGCGCAGCTATACAACGCCATCCAGTCGGCCCTGGCGGGGGCCGAGCGGGTCTTTGAGGTGATCGACGAGGCGCCCGAGCCGGCCGACGCGCCCGACGCGGTGCCGCTCGAGCGCGCCGAGGGGGCGGTGGCCTTTGAGGACGTGTCGTTCTCTTACGAGGAGGGCGTGCCGGTGCTGCGCAACGTCTCGATGGAGAGCCGGCCGGGGCAGATGATCGCCCTGGTGGGCCCCACGGGCGCCGGCAAGACGACCATCATCAACCTGCTGACCCGCTTTTACGACGTGGAGGCGGGCGCCGTGCGCGTGGATGGCCACGACATCCGCGACATCCGCCGCGACGACCTGCGCCGCAGCCTGGGCCTGGTGCTGCAGGACAACTTTTTGTTCGCTGACACGGTGATGGAGAACATCCGCTACGGCCGACTCGAGGCGACCGACGCGGAGGTGGTGGCGGCGGCGCGGATGGCCAACGCGGACCACTTTATCACGCGGCTGCCCGACGGCTATGGGACGCAGCTATCCGAGCGGGGGGCCAACCTCTCGCAGGGGCAGCGGCAGCTGCTGGCCATAGCCCGGGCCGTCCTGGCCGACCCGGACATCCTGATCCTCGACGAGGCCACCTCCAACGTGGACACGCGCACCGAGAAGCACCTGCAGGAGGCGTTGCGGCGGCTGATGGCCGGGCGGACGAGCTTTGTGATCGCCCACCGGCTGAGCACCATCCGCGAGGCCGACCAGGTGCTGGTGATCCACGGCGGCGAGGTGATCGAGCGGGGCACGCATGAGGAGTTGCTGGCGGCGGGCGGCTTCTACCACAACCTGTACTGGAGCCAGTTCAAGGGGCAGGCCGCTCCGGCGCGGGCCAGCGCCCGCGGCTGAGGGAAGAGGAAGAGGAAGAGGAAGAAGGACAGGATTAACAGGATTGACAGGATTCTGGGGCTTGGTATAGGGAGGCATGCGGCAGTATGCGGGGAGCGGCTTATATCCAATCCTCAAATCCTGTAAATCCTGTAAATCCTGTCTCTCCGCTCCTAACGCTTGGCGTGGTGGGGAAGAGAAGAGGAAGAAGGACAGGATTCACAGGATCGACAGGATTTTGGGGCTTGGTGCAGGCAAGCACGCCGCAGCAAGCTAGGGGTTGCGTATCCGATCCGACAATCCTGTGAATCCTGTAAATCCTGTCTCTCCGCTCCCAGCGCCTGGCGTGGTGGGGAAGGAAAGAGGAAGAAGGACAGGATTGACAGGATTGACAGGATTCTGGGGCTTGGCGTAGGGAGACTTGCTGCAGGCCGTTCGGGGCCGCGTGCAGCCAGTCCTCCGATCCAATGGTCCTGTGAATCCTGTGAATCGTACTCTCTCCCACCGGTTGCCGGCGCCCTCAGCGGGGGCGCCGGCTGGCCATTTGGTGGCAATCGGGCTGCAGGCCGTATCCAGACCCGGGACGGTGCGTTAGTCTCGGTGAAAGGACTGCTGCCGATGTGTGACGACGAAGTGAGCCTCATCGAGCGGGCCCAGGGGGGTGATCGTTCTGCCTATGGAGCACTGTATCACCGACACCAGCCCACCATCTTTCAGTACTTTTACTACCGGCTGGGTGACGCGTACGCAGCCGAGGAACTCACCGCCGATGTTTTCGTGCGCATGGTGCGCCACCTGCATAGCTACCGGCCTCGCGGCCGGCCGCTGCTGGCCTGGCTGTACACCATGGCGCGCAACCTGCTGACCGATCAGCATCGCCGCCGCAAGGCCACCGACACCGTCCCGCTGAGCGAGAGCCTGCCGGCGCGCAGCGGCGATCCGGCCGTCGAGCTGGACAGGCGCCTGGAGGCCGCGCGCCTGGCCCGCGCCTGCCGCCGGCTCACAGAGGGGCAGCGGATGGTCGTGGTGGGCCGGTTCGTGGAGGGTCGCACCATCACCGAGATGGCCGCGCTGCTGCAGTTGAGCGAGGGGGCCGTCAAGTCGCTGCAGCACCGCGCGCTGGCCTCCCTGCGCCGCGCGTTGGAGAAGGAACAGCCCAGATGAGCCGTAACCTGACCGAGATCCTGAACGTGTGCCTGGACGAGATGGCCGCTGGGGCGCGCCTATCCGCCTGCCTGGAGCGCTACCCGCAAGAGGCCGAAGCCCTGGAGCCTCTTTTGCGGACGGCCACGGCCATCCGCGCCGTGGGCCCGCGCACCGCGAGCGCGGCCGCCGTGGAGCGCGGCGAGCGGCGCATGCTGGCAGCCCTTGACGACAAGGCGAGGCAGCCGGCGGGGGCACGCTCCCTCTGCGGGCGCGCCTTCCGGCGCGTGCGCGACGTGCTGCGGCCAGAGGCTAGCGATAGAGCCGTAGTGCGGCGCTGGGCGACGGCCGTCGTGGCGGGCCTTTTCCTCCTGAGTGGCGCGGCGGTAACGGCCGCCTCGTCCGACAGCGTGCCCGGCGATACCCTGTACGCCGTCAAGCTCCGCTCGGAGGATGTGCGCCTGCTCCTGGCGTCGAGCCCGGAGGCGCGCGCCAGCCTGGAACGCCAGCGCGCCGCCGAGCGCCGCGCCGAGGTGGACGCCCTGCTGCGGGCCCGGCGCGAGGCGACGGTGCGCTTTTGGGGCGAGCTGACCGGCCTGACCGACGAGGCCTGGATCGTCGGCGGGCTGGTGGTGGAGCGGGCGCCGCAGACCCGCGTGGACGACGCCCTCCTGCTGGGAGACATGGTGCGCGTCGAGGCCCGCACCCGGGCCGACGGCACCATCGTCGGGCTGGTTCTGGAGGTGGCGGAACACCGCGCGAGCGCCCCCTCGCCTGGGGCGCTGGGCGACCACACCGGCAAGGAGCCCTGGTCGATCGGCGGCGCCTCGGGCGGCGCCCCCGCAGACGAGCGGGCCACCCCGGCTAGCGGCCAGGCCGCGCCCGCGGACGACCTGGGCAGCAAGGGCCTCGGCACCGCCGAGGATGACGCCGCCGGGCAGGTCGAAGCGCCGGACGATGCCGTCGACGATGCCGTCGACGATGCCGTCGACGATGCCGACGATGCCGTTGACGATGACGATGATGACGTCGACGATGTCGATGACGATGCCGATGATGGCGTCGACGATGACGAGGCGACGGAGGACGCCGCCGACAGCGAGATCGACGAAAGCGACGACGACGACCTGGCGCCCGATGCGGAGCCGGACGATGACTGACGTGCAGCGGCCGTGAGGGGGGCGCCGGCGGCGAGGAGGCCGGCGCTGCGGAGCATCGCCATCGCGCTAGCAGACCCTAGCCCGCGGAGTGTGCGGAGCGGCCACAGGCCGCCGGCACCCCGCGGGTTACGTTTTTGCGGGCGGCGGCGATCGGCCACGTCGGCTGGCAAAAGGCCCCTGGCGGCCCGTATCCTTTTGCCGGCGGCCGCGTTAGGCCGGGCAGATTGGTCACGTGGAACACGAAAGGAAAGGGAGATGAGAACGTCGCGGCGTTGGATGACGGTGGCGGTGCTGGTGTTCGCCCTGATGGGTGGCATCGGAGGAGCGCTGGCCGCCTCGGCGAGCAGCCTGCCCGGCGACACCCTGTACCCGGTGAAACGCTCGCAGGAAGGGGTGCGCCTGCTGCTGGCGGCCAGCCCGGACGGGCGCGCCGAGCTAGGCAGCCGCCTGGCCGAGGTACGTCGCGCCGAGGTGGGGCGCCTCGCCGAGGCGGGGCGTAGCGCGGACGTGCGCTTCCTGGGTGTGCTGGATGATCTGGCCGACGGCGTCTGGACGGTGGGCGGGCTCAGGGTCATCAAGACGGTCTCCACGACGGTCGTCGGCCGGCCGCAGGTCGATGTGCTCGTGGAGGTGTACGGCAGGACCCAGGCGGATGGCACCATTACAGCCCTGCGCCTTACCGTGGTGGACCAGGACGACCTGCACGCCGTGCGTGCCGCCGCCTTTGGCCGCAGCGCCGGGAGCGGGGCACGCAGTGCGGCCGATGGGGCGCGAGCAGTCGATGACGACGACGACGATGACACCGACGATGACGATGATGCAGATGACGTCGGCGATGACGATGATGCAGATGACGTCGGCGATGACGACGATGATGACGTCGACGATGACGACGACGAGGATGACATCGACGATGACGACGAGGTCGATGATGACATCGACGATGACGACCTCGACGATGACGAGGCTGACGACCTGGACGATGACGACGGCGACGACGACTAGGCGACGCCGGCGCTAAAGAGGATGGCGCCGGGCGGCAGTGAGAGCCCTGCTGCCCGGCACCATCGCGGCCTCGCGTTGAAGACGTTGCGCGGCCTGCGCACCCCGGGGGAGCCGCGCGGGTTTTCCCAGCAGCGCGCCGCACAGGGTGCAGCGGGCAGCGCCGGCGGCGAAGAAGAACAGGATGGACAGAGTCTTGGGGGGTTCTGGGGCTTGGGATAGGGAAGAGCGCCGCAGCAGGCGTGGGATTGCGTATATCCAATCCTAGAATCCTGTGAATCCTGTCTCTCCGCTCCTAACGCCTGGCGTGGTGGGGAAGGGAAGGGGAAGAAGGACAGGATTTACAGGATTGACAGGATTTTGGGGCTTGGTGCAGGCAAGCACGCCGCAGCAAGCTAGGGGTTGCGTATCCGATCCGACAATCCTGTGAATCCTGTAAATCCTGTCTCTCCGCTCCTGGCGCTTGGCGTGGTGGGGAAGGGAAGAGGAGGAAGGACAGGATTAACAGGATTGACAGGATTTTGGGGCTTGGTATTGGGAGACATGCTGCGGGGTGTTCGGCGTCGCGTGCAGCTAGGCCTCCAATCCTGTCAATCCTGTGAATCCTGTGAATCCTGTGAATCCTGTCAATCCTGTCAATCCTGTGAATCCTGCCTCTCCGCTCCTAGCGCCTGGCGTGGTGGGGAAGGGAAGGGGAAGAAGGACAGGATTCTGCGCTGGGCATGTGGCCATGCTGGCCGCGCTGCGACCGCGGTGGGCCGCCAGCCGCGGGGAGGCCACGAACCGCTGCGCGGCCAACGGCGGCATGCTACAATGTGAGGTGGATAGGCGCTTGAGGTGGGAAGGGAGCCATCGCCTCCTCTTATGAGGAGGACCGGATGCCGGGATTCCCGTCCAGCCAGGCGCCTGTCCTTTGTTTCCGCGCCGTGCCCCGCCCGGACCAGGCTCGACGGCTGAACCCCTCTACGGAGCCGACAGAGAGAGGCTTCAGCCACACCTCCCCCGGCCATATCATCACGGGAACAGGCTGGGGGCGCTTCTTATAGTGCCGTCCCCCCAAGACCAGCGTTCGTAACCGTGTGGCGCTTACCAGCACCGTGCCGCCAAGGGCTCATGTGGCGGCGGCGGTGGGTAACAAGGCCAGTGGCTACAGGGCTCTGGGCCTGGCCTGGTCCGGCGCTGTCGCTGCCCTGCGCAGGAGGTGAGTGCGCGCGCCGGGCAGCCTGTAGCCGCCGCGGCAGCGGATCCGGGCGCAGCCTGATGCGCGGGATCCCACGGCGCCTTGGCGCCCTGTTTAGGTGTGATCTGTGGGCTGCTTCTTGATGGGTGTCCTTCTGATCCTCTTCCCCTTGAAGCGCTCATATGGTACTATACTTCATATACGCGACAAGGCCGCGATTTACTGGGTAGGAGGCCTCTCCATGCCTGCTCCGCGCTGCGAAGATGGCTACCACATCACCAGTATGGTGCGTCTTCCTTGGCCGCTGATCGAGGCGCAAAGAGACGGCACACTCGTTGTCTTTGCGGGGGCCGGTGTGTCTATGGGGCCACCGTCGTCTCTTCCGGGATTCCGTCAGCTCGCTCAGGAGGTGGCTGAGAGCGGGGGTCTCGAGCTGCGCGCGGACGACGACCTTGACGCCTTCTTCGGTCATCTCGAAGACGAGAAGAAGCTCAGCGTTCGCGAGCGAGTCTGCCGGATCCTTGGCAGGCCGACGTCCGAGCCCACGGAGCTCCACCACAGCCTTGTGACGCTGTTTAGCGCCCAGCGGCCGGTGCGCCTTGTCACCACCAACTTTGACCGGCACTTCTCTGCTGTCGTCAAAGACTGGCCCCACGGTTCCGTCGACACCTACTATGCACCTGCCCTTCCGCTGGGTGGGGACTTTACTGGACTGGTGTACCTGCATGGTTCGGTGGACCGCGAGCGCCGTCATCTCGTCCTCACGGATGCAGACTTTGGGAGAGCCTACCTGGCCGACGGATGGGCAGCGCGGTTCCTGGTACAGGTGTTCGCAAGGTATACGGTGCTGTTCGTGGGGTACAGCCATGGCGACCCGCCGATGACATACCTGGCGCGCGGGCTGACGCGACAGGCGAAGCGGTATGCGCTGGTCGCTTGCGAGGGGGGCGACGAAGGTGAGCGGGAGCTGCGGCGCTGGCGGATGTTGGGCATAGAGCCCATCTCGTACCCGTCCGGCGGTGCTGGCGGCAGCCACAGTGCCCTGAATGAGGCAGTCGCTGCTTGGGGCCGCCTGGCCAGCATGGGGACACTCGATCACGAGACACGCATCAAGCAGGTGGCCGAGGGGCCGCCCCCCTCCGACGCCGTGACGGTGAGCTACATTCAGGACTCGCTGCGAAGCCCGACTAGCGCCACGTTCCTCACTCGCTACGCCGCGGGCCCGGAATGGCTTGAGTGGCTTGCGGCGCGCGGCTCGCTGGACACACTTCTGTCTCTTGGCGGCGAGCCTAAAGAGCCCGACAGCGTCCTGGCGACATGGTTCGCCGAGCGCTTCGTGTGGCAGCATGCCGACAGGGCCATGGCCGTCCTGGCGGGGCGCCCGCTGCACGCTACGCTGTGGAACCAGATAGCTCGCGTGCTGTCGATGCCGCCGCGCGACGCGGACTCGGCAGTCGCCGCCAAGTGGGTTGCCGTGCTGGTGGAGCACTGGAGTGAGGGCTGCAACGCACGGCTGTTGGGCTACATCCTGAAGGAGGCTCGCTTTCGGGACAATGAGGCTCTGAGCCAACTGCTACTGGAGTTCCTTACCCGGCCCCGGCTTTGCATCAGGCACAAGTACATGCTTGACAGGCCTTTTCGCCCGGAGGTGTCCTTCCTCGGAGAGCACTGCGAGCTGGATAGGGCGTGGAGCCAGGTGTTTAGGCCGCAGATTGTGTCTCAGCACGCGTGGCTCTCTGCCATGCTGACCGCGCACCTCTTGCGGCTGCACCTCCTGCTTCGCGCGTCTGGGGTCGTGGATGAGGTGGAGGAGATCCGCATCAACTATCGCGCGGCGATCGAACCACACGCTCAGCACCTGCGCTCGGGGGTGTTTGACCTCCTGATCGACGCAGCCCGCTATACGCTCGAATGGCTCCTCGACAAGAAGCCGTCCCAGGGAAGGTCCCTTATCGAACGCTGGGCGGCCACCGACGCCCCCTGGCTTCACAGGCTGGCCATTTACGGCATGGCAGTGGCTGCGGACGTGTCGGCCAACGCGAAGCTTCAGTGGCTGCTCGACCGAGATTGGCTCTACGCCGCCGCTCCCAAGCACGAGGTCTTTCGCCTGCTGGCGGGCGCCTATCCGCAGGCCGACGAGCGCCTCCGGGCTCTGACGATCTCGACGGCGCTCGAGGGTGTCGGCGGCGAACGCGCAGGGCGCGCGGATCAACGGGCCCAGGAGTGCGAGAAGTATGACGTTCTTGCCTGGCTAAGCCGCAAGGCGCCGGAGTGTGGCCTTGCTCGTGCAGCGCTGGAACGCGTTCAGGCCCAACACCCCGATTTTGCGCCGCGGCCAGATCCGGACCTCGACACCGAGTGGTCCGGTGCCCGATTCGGCCCTGACCCGGCTCTTGTTGCCAAGGTGCGCATGAGCGATCCGGAGGCGGACGCCGATCTTCACTGGCTGCTCAACTACGCCCTGGCGGGCCGGTTCTTCCACACGCGCGACGAGGTGCACTCGGCGGTTCAGGACGTCACATCTGCCGACGCGGCATGGGGCCTGCGCCTGGCCAGGGCGCTGTGCGACAGGGGTATGTGGGGCGCCGACTTGTGGCCTGCGATCGTGCGTGGATGGACGACAGGCACCCTTGATGACCAAGCGTGGACGGATGTGCTTGCCGCCCTGCAGCGTAGACCCGACCTGGCGGGGGTCGCTGCGGAGGTCGCAGACCTCCTGAGTAAGGGGGTGAGCCGCAAGGTGGGCCCACTGCCGCTGTCTGCTCTGGCAGCGGCAGATGCGCTTGCCGAGGCAGCCTGGCAGGCGAGCGCGGCCGCGCCGGGGGCGGTGTACGACCTTCCGGTGGAGGACGTTGGCTGGGCACCATTTGCCCTGGGGCACACGGGTGGGAAGCTCGCTCAGTACTGGGTCGTGTCACTATCCGCGGCGCTACGCGGCGGCGACCCCGCGGGTAGAGAGGCTGTGAGAGCAGAGCGCCTGCAGAGGTTCGAACGCTTGTTGGCCGATTCGGACGAGCGGTCCCAGGCGGCGGCGATCATCCTGGCAGGCGGAATCGCCGATCTCTTTTCACTGGACAGGGAGTGGACGACCGACCGGCTGATTCCTCGCTTCGGCTGGCATGACGAACCGCTTTTGGCCGCGCAGGCCTGGCATGGCTTTCTAGCCCTTGGCCGCCAGTGTGACCAGGCGCTGCTGCTCCACCTTCTGCCGAGCTTCGTGCAGGCATTCGGACGCCTGCGCTCCGCGCTCAAGCCCGTGCGGCAGGAGTTCTATTACTTTCTTGCCGAAGTCGCTTCCTCCGCTGATCAGGACCCGATTATTGCCGCGAGCTGGCTGCAGGGTTTCGTCTCCGGAACCGACGCAGACTCGCGACGGTGCTGGGCTCGCGAGGTTGGCGTGTTTTTGCGAGTAGTGGGGTCGGAAGCGGCGGCTGGACAATGGGAGCGTTGGATCAATGCCTACTGGAACTGGCGCATCGAAAAGAGCGTCCACCCGCTCGACGAGGAGGAGAAGCGGGAGATGGCAGAGTGGTGCCTGTACCTCGGGACGGCATTCCCTCACGCAGTAGACATGCTCCTGCAGAGCGGGGTGCCGGACCTGGGGCAGACGAGGTTTCTATGGGACCTGGAGGGGAGCGAGCTGCCGGCCAAGTACCCGGCGCCCGCTGCTCGACTGCTTGCGGGCATCTTGCGCGCCATCGGCGGGGCCTCGCAGACGAGCTGCAAGCCCGCCTCGGAGATTGTGCGGCGCCTGGCAAGCGTAGCGGAAGCACCACGCGACTCGCTTCTGGAGGCCTGCCAGGGGCTCGGCCGGCTGGGCTGTGCGGAGGCGCTAGAACTGGGGACGCTGATCGAGGGGGCGCAGGGATAGCGGCCACCGCGGCGCTGGCGGCGCGGCCGCGCGCGATCTTGTCAAGCCTCCCCCTCTTCCAAATCCTGTCCTGCCTCCTCCTGCCACAGGGGGCTTTGGCGGATCCGCCGGGAGATGCCCTCCTCGAGCGCGGCCCGCTCGCCGCGCAGGTACCCCAGGTGCGCCAGGATCCCCCCACGCGCTGCCTTGGCGGCGATGCTGAGCAGGTTCTGCTCTTCTAGGGCGATCATCTCGGCGATCTCGTGGAGGCGCTGAGCCTGCGCGGTGACCCCTTCCAGCGCTTCGGCGGGCAGGCGATGCGCAGTGGGGCGCCGTTCCTGGCCATAGTGCGCCAGGCCGGCCGCGCCGGGCCTGCCCGCCGGCCCCAGGCCGGCCGCGCGGGCCAAGGCGGGCAGGCGGGCGGCGCTCACCACGGCCAGCGGCAGGCCGGCCAGGGCCAGGGTAGCGACGATGGCGACCGTCTCCCACCCCTCGGCGGCCCCCACCACGATCAGGTCCGGCTCCAACGATTGCAGATAGACGAGGAGCTCACGGTGGCCGACGTCGCCGCCCGCAAAGCGGATGGACGCGCCCCCGGGGCGGGCGGCCACCTCGAGCACGCCCTTGCCCACGGCAATACCGACGGTGCATGGGCTGGACATTTCTTGCCCCTCCTTGGGCGTCCACCCGGCCCTGTGGCCGGCGAGCCCCGGCTCCGGCGGGGGGTCCGGCTGCCCCTGCCAACCCTGTGCCCGGCCCCGCCTCAGCCCCGGCTGGTCCAGACGCGCAGGCCGCGGCGCGAGAGGTAGATGGGGATGTTCTGGAACAGCGGGTTGGTCTCTTCAATGGCCCGCAGCATGGCGCGCTTCGCGCTCATCGAGGGGCCGGAGAGGAGCGTCAGCGACCCGCCCTCCCCGCCGGCGCCGTTCACCTTCCACCCCAGGGCGCCGTGTTCACGGGCGATGTCAAAGATCTGCTGGGCGTCCCGGCTGATGAGGGCGGGGTGCAGGGCGCGCTGCGCCTCACTGTTCTCCTGCATGGCGCGGCCCAGGAGGGCCAGGTCGCCGGTGGTGACGGCGTCGCGCGAGGCCACGGCGGTGCGGCGCAGCGCCTCGAGCTTGGGGTCGTCGGGGCCGGCGTCCTCCAGGCCGTGGATGACCATCTCGTGCACCTCTGACGAGGAGTGTGACTTGCCCAGGAAGATCAGGCACAGGCGGCGCTCCAGCTCCCACCAGATGTCGTCGGGGACGTGCAGCGGCGAGACGGCCGCGTAGGGATAGTCGAACATCTCGATGTAGTTGATCCCCCCAAAGGCCGAGCCCAACTGGTCCTGGATGCCCGACTGCTGCTTGAGGATGTCGGTCTCGATGCGGTGGGCGGTGTAGGCCACCTCGAGCGGGGAGAGGCGCGAGGGGGTCAGCCGGTCGAGGGCGCCGATGAGGGCCACGCTGACGGCGGCCGAGGTGCCGGTGGAGCAGCCGGCCGGTGCCTCGGAAAAGATGGAGATGTGCACGGAGAGGTCCTCCGGCACGCCCATATAGTCGATGGCGGCCTCCAGCAGGGGGTGGTGGAGCCACTCGTGGCGGGCGTTGGAGGGAAAGACGGCGTAGCGCTGGCCAAAGTTCTCGGCGTGGAGGATGCAGCGGTGGGGCTGGGAGTCTCGCGGGTAGACGGCGATCTGCACCTCGACATAAGGGTAGACGCCGATGTTGAACACGCGGCCGTGCTTGGCGAACCAGGTGTCGGTCCAGCCGCCGTTATCGCAGACGCGGATGGGGGCCAGCGAGTTGATGATGCAGGTAGGCGGGGCCGGCTGAGCGGGCATGGGCAACCTCCGGATAGTGCGCGAGAGCGGGATGGGCGGATTGTAGGCGGGGGCGCAAGGGGTGTAAAGGGAGGGGCGGTGGGGGCGCAGGCGTCTCGCCTCCCCGCCGCGCTAGGCACGACAGTGCCGCCATCCAGCGGTAAGGCGGGCCGGAAGCGACGCCGAACGTTGCTGAACGATGGTGAACGGGTGAACGAGGTGCCTGTGGGGCGCCGGGGGCCCTGAGGGGCCTGAGTATATAGACTGGTCTAGACCAGGGTCGGGGGCGGGCGGACCGATATGGAGGCGGCACGTGCGCCAGGTCGCACACCGGCGGGCATGAAAACGGGGGCGCTGCCGAAGATGCTGCTGCTCCGCAGGCCAGTTTCCGAGGAGACGCGTGACGGCGGGCTCCTCGCCGGACGGCGAGCCACCCGTTGTCATCCCGAGCGGAGTCCGCGCAGCGAGGGACCTCGTCTTCGCCTTGCTGTGCGCAATGTTAGGCAAAGACGGGATTCCTCGCTCCGAAGACTCCGCTCGGAATGACAACGCTAGCGACGCCGGTCTGCGCCAGGCTTGCCGGCCGGCCGATGCGGCGTCGCCATACGCGGCGGGCCGCAGCGGAGGCAGATTGTGCTGCCGCGGAGGCTGTTTTCAGAGAGGTGTGGCGCGAAGCGTCGGGTTGGGTTTTCCGTCCTGCTCGGGTGCGTCAGAACGAGATCGCGGGCCGCGGCCGGCCGGCCGGATGATTTCCTTCCAAATGACGAGCACAGGGCTACCCTTGTCGCGCCGCGTGCAGGCGGGACGCCTGCGCCCCCAGCCCCGCGATGGGGCGCTGTCCTGTCTAGCGCCGCGTGCAGGCGGGACGCCTGCCCCCCCAGCCCCGCGATGGGGCGCTGTCCTGTCTAGTGCCGGGGGCAGGCGAGACGCCTGCGCCCCCAGCCCCGCGATGGGGCGCTGTTCTGTCTGGCGCCGCGTGCAGGCGGGACGCCTGCGCCCCCACTTGCGCGCGGGGCGGGCATGTGGTAGAAACCCGGCGCAAGCCGCGTACTCGTATACACGCAAGGAGACATGGTCATGCCGAAGGGATATGCCGGCAAGATACTCAAGGTCAACCTGACGACACAGGCCATCACCGTCGATGAGCCGCCCGAGGCCTTTTACCGCCGCTACCTGGGCGGCAACGGCTTCATCGCCCACTACCTGCTCAAGGAACTGCCCAAGGGCGCCGACCCCCTCGGGCCGGACAACCTGCTCATCTTTGCCGCCGGCACGGTCACCGGCATCCCCGTGGCCGGCGCGGGCCGCTCGGCGGTGGGCGCCAAGTCCCCCCTGACGGGCGGCTATGGCGAGGCCGACGGCGGCGGCTTTTTCGGCGCCGAGCTCAAGCGCGCCGGCTATGACGCCGTCGTCGTCTCCGGGCGCGCCGCTGAGCCGGTCTACCTCTACATCGACGACGGCGTCGCCACGCTGCGCCCCGCCGCGCACCTGTGGGGCAAGACCACGCTGGAGACGCAGGAGGCCCTCCACGCCGAGCTGGGCGACGCCCGCGTGCGCCTGGCCATGATCGGCCCGGGCGGCGAAAAGATGGTCCGCACGGCCTGCGTCATCCACGACCTGCGCCACGCCGCCGGGCGCACCGGCCTCGGCGCGGTGATGGGCTCCAAGAACCTCAAGGCCGTGGCCGCCCGCGGCCGGGGCAACGTCCCCGTCGGCGACCCCGAGGCCCTCCGCGAGTTGTCGCGCTGGATGCGCGACAACTGGAAGGACAAGGCCTGGGGCATGCACGACCTGGGCACCCCCGGCGGGATCATGGACCTCCACCACGCCGGGCAGCTGCCCACGCGCAACTTTCAGGACGGCCAGTTCGAGGGGGCCGAAAAGATCACCGGCACCACCCTGCGCGACACGATCATGATCGGCCGGGAGGGCTGCTACGCCTGCCCGATCCGCTGCAAGCGCGTCGTCCAGGTCGACGAGCCGGGCCTGACGGTCAACCCGATCTATGGCGGCCCCGAGTATGAGACGATCGGCGCCTTTGGCTCCAACTGCGGCGTCGACGACCTCAAGGCGATCTCCAAGTGCCACGAGATCTGTAACGCCTACTCGCTCGACACGATCTCGACGGGGATGCTGGTGTCGTTCGCCATGGAGTGCTATGAGAACGGCCTCTTGACCAAGGAGGACACCGGCGGGCTGGACCTGCGCTTTGGCAACGCCGAGGCGCTGGTGGCGCTGACGCAGATGATTGCCGAGCGGCGCGGGCTGGGCGACCTCCTGGCGGAGGGCCCCGTCCACGCCGCCGAGGTCATCGGGGGCGATGCGGCGCTGTACAACATCCACGTCAAGGGGCAGCCCTTCCCGATGCACGAGTGCCGCACGCGCCACGGCCAGGCGCTCGGCTACGCCGTCAGCCCCACCGGCGCCGACCACATGCACAACTTTTGGGATGGCGGGCTCTCCAAGGATCCCGTGGGCGATGACCTGCAGAACCTGGGCGTGTACGAGTCGGTGCCGCAGGCGGCGCTGAACGCCACCAAGGTGCGCGCCTATACGTTTGATACCAACTGGCGCTGGGTGCACAACCACCTGGGGCACTGCATGTTCGTGCCCTGGACGCAGGAGCAGCTGATCGACCTGGTGAACGCCATCACGGGCTGGAAGGTCAACGCCTACGAGCTGATGAAGGTGGGCGAGCGCGGGGTGACCATGGCGCGGGCCTTCAACCTGCGCGAGGGGTTGACGCGGGCCGACGACGTGCTGCCGGCGCGCATGCAGCAGCCCTTTGTGACGCAGACGGTGAACGAGGTGCCGGTGGACCCCGAGGTGCTGGACGAGCACCTCTCCGAGTTCTACGGCATGATGGGCTGGGACCCGGAGACGGGCGTGCCCACCCACGGCAAGCTACTGGAGCTGGACATCGCCTGGGTGGAAGGGGCGATGTAGGGGGCCTGAGGGCGGCGGGGCTCCCCCCGTTCGGGCGGAGCCCCTGGCGTCCGGCCGGGCGCGAGCCGTTCCGCCCAGTCGGGCGGGGCGGCGAGCCTGGCGGAGGACGGGGAGCCTACCGTTGTCATTCCGAGCGGAGTCTGCGGAGCCGCCGGTCCGCCGGCCGGAATCTCGTCTTTGCCTAGCTTTGCACACAGCAAGGCGAAGACGAGGTACCTCGCTCCGCTCGGGACGACAAGGCGCGGGACACCCCGCTGCCGCCCGGCCCGCGAGCCCCGCGCCGGCACGTGCGGGGCGGCGGGCCTGGCGCAGGCCGGCGACCCTACCGTTGTCATTCCGAGCGGAGTCTGCGGAGCGAGGAATCTCGTCTTTGCCTAGCTTTGCACACAGCAAGGCGAAGACGAGGTCCCGGCCGGCAGACCGGCTGCTCCGCTCGGGACGACAAGGCGCCAGGCTTGCCGCGGCCGCCCGGGCGGGGCTAAAGACCCCGCCCTACAAGGTACGCCGGCTAAAGCCGGCTTTCAGAGTGCATACGCGTCTTGAGCCCCCTTTAGGGGGCGTTTCTCGTAGCCAGGGGTCTTTAGCCCCTGGCGTCCGGCCGGCGGCGAGGCTCCGCGCCGGCCTAGAGGTCTGCCGCGCCGGAGCGGCGCTGGGGCGCCGCACTCCATGTCGGCCCCCGCGCGCACCTCGTTCTTATGCCTGCCGGTGTGCGGCCCGGCGCACATGACGACTCCACATCGGCCCCCGCGCGCACCTCGTTCTTATGCCTGCCGGTGTGCGGCCCGGCGCATGTGACGACTCCACATCGGCCCGCCGCGCGCGCCTCGTTTGCGTCCCTGCCGGTGCGTGGCGCGGCGCACTTGATGGCTCCACGTCGAGACGCCGGGCATCGGGGGGGCCGCCCGCTAGGGGCGGCCGAAGGCCTCCACCGCCGCGGCGATGGCGGGCAGGCTCGTCCGCCAGGTGCTCGGCGGGACGTTCTCCGATAGCTGCACCTGCAGCCTCCCCGTGTGCCCCGCGGCAGCCAGGATCTCCTCGGCCCTGGCCCGCACCCCCTCCGCCGGCAGCAGGTGCTGCGACGACGGAAAGTTCACGAACAGGCGCTTCTCGGGAAAGAGCCGCACCGCCTCGGCCACGGTGGTGTCGTTATCGGGCGCCGGGGCGAAGGAATCCAGGCCCCCCACGCGCGACTCGGCCACCAGCCTCCAGAGCGGCTTCAGGTCGCCGTCCATGTGCACAAAGACCAGCCCACCCCGCTCGGCGAGCAGTTCGGCCAGGGCGTTGTAGTAGGGCACGCAGTATTCGGCAAAGCGCCGCGGGCCGATGGTCGGCGCGGTGATGTTATCCGGAAAGTCGACGAACTCGGCGGGTGAGGCGGCGGCGATCTCCATGATACGTCGGGCGCGCCGGTCCAGGATCTCGATGGTGTGGCCCACCAGGTCCGGATAGTCGGCGAAATGGTAGCCGAGGCGGTCGATCCCCACCCACTGCACCCAGAGCTGCTGGTAGGGCGTGCGCTCGACGGCCACCAGCGGGGTGCCCTCGCTGCCGAGGTCGGCGGCGTCCTTGTGGAACTGGTCATAGTCCTCACGGATGACGCCGTCCTCGAGGTAGGCCCACAGGATGGGATAGTCCTCGGGCTCCTGGACGTAGTGCTTGCGGATCGAGGAGGAGGAGTAGGTCGGCTCAAAGGCGCGCTCCTCGACCAGGGTGCCGACGGGGGTGCGCAGGAGGTTGCGGCGCCAGTGGGTGTTGCCGACCATATAGTCCTCAGAGTCGATGCGGCAGTGGGGCGTATCCACCCGGTGGACGCGGCACCAGCGCATCAGGCCGATGCGGGGCTGGCCGGCGGCGTCCGGCCCCAGGATGGCGTGGGCCGTCCTGCGGGGCATGATGCCCTCGTACATCACAAAGGGGACGCGGTCGTGCTCTTCGCCGCGGACGACGGCCAGGATGCGGTCACGCATGGTCATGGGCGGCATGGGGTCCTCCTCGCGTCGCTGGGGAATGGGGGGATGATAGCGCGTCGCGGGCCGGCGGGCCAGCGGCGGGCCGCCGCAGCCCAAGGCACGGCCCGCGGCGGCCTCGCGCGTCATGACCCCCGGGGTCTCCCGCGCGCCTTGGCGCGGGACCCCGGGGGTCTGAAGGCGGCGGGCCTCGCTGTGGAGCGGTCATGTGCGCCGGACCGCACACCGGCAGGCATAAAACGGGGCGCAGCCGAGGATGCGGCTGCTCCGGAGGTCGCTTTCCGAGGAGACGCATGGCCGCGGGCTCCCCGCCGGACGCCGAGCCACCCGTTGTCGTCCCGAGCGGAGTCTTCGAAGCGAGGGACCTCGTCTTCGTGTTGCTGCTGCAACAGCCAGGCCAAGACGAGATTCCTCGCTGCGCTCGGAATGACAATGCTAGGGTCGCCGGTCTGCGCCAGGCCCGCCGGACGGCCGATGCGGAGTCGTCAAGGCGGCGGGCCTTGCTGTGGACCGGTCGGGGCGGGCCCCGCTGCCGGCGTAGCCGAGGTTCTGCGAAAGCGGCGGCGTCGCGCTTCATGACCCCGGGGGTCTGAAGGAGGCGGGCCTGGGTGTGGCGGCGCGGGGCGGCCGCCTTCGGGTATAATGCCGATGACACGACGGCCCGGAACCCGGCGAGGAGGTGCCCGATGCGGCGAACGACACGGACCCACTGGACGGCGGCACGCTCTTGGCCGCTGTCCCTGGCGGCAGCCCTGGCCGTCGCGCTGGCGCTGGCCCTCACGGCCTGCGATCAGGCCCCGCGGCCGGGCGCCCTGCCGACGGCGCCGGCGGCCACCTATACTCCCGCCACCCCGCCGGAGGCGCCCACCGCCGCCCCGACGTCTTTGCCGACGGCGCTCCCCACGGCATCCCCGCCCCCGACGGCCGCGCCCGCCGAGACGCGCCTCCCCTCCTGCGCGCCGCCCCTCTGCGCGCCGGGCGAGGTGCTCCACTGCCCCGGCGAGTGCCCGGGCGGGTGCGGCGTGGTCTGCGCCACGCCCGAGCCGGTGGTGATCGCGCCGCAGGTGGCCCCGGCGCTCGTGGTCGCCTATGAGCGCGAGGGCGCCCTGTGGGCGGCCATCGGCACCGGCGCGCCGCGCCTGGTGGCCGGCGCCGAGGGCGGCCGCCTCTTTGGCCCGCTCCTCTCGCCCGACGGGCGGCGCGCCCTCTACCGCCGCAGCGTCGACGGGGCGCCCGGCGCCACGGAGCTATGGGCCGTCGAGACGGACCCCGGCTCGGCGGAGTACGAGGGGCCGCGCCGGGTGGCCTCGGGCGCGGCGATGGACGCCGCCGCCCCGCGTGAGGCGGGCGCCGAGGGCGCTCGCGCCGTGGGGGAGGCCCGCTGGCTCGCCGATGGGCACCGCTTCGCCTTTTCCACCGTCAGCGAGGGGCTGCTTGGCGTGCTGCCCACCTGGGACCTGTGGCTGGGGGACGCGCGCGATGGCTCGCTCCTGCGCTATCTGCCGGAGGGGCAGGGCGGCGTGCCCTTCCCGGCACCCGTCGGCGACCTGGCGCTCCTGGCCGGGGCGCGCTCGGCCACGCTCGTGGACCTGGGCGGCGGGCCGCTGCGGAAGGTCATCTCCTTCCCGGCGGTGAACACCGCCTCCGAATGGGCCTGGACGCCGCGGCCCACCTGGCTGCCCGATGGCAGCGCCGCGCTGGTGCCCGTCACCTCGGCGGAGCCGTTCGCGCCGGGGGCCTCCTGCGCGCTCTGGCGGGTCAGCCGCGAGGGGCAGGCCGCCCAGATCGGGGCGCTCCCCGTGCCCTGCCTGGGCGCGGACATGATGGACCGGCTGTGGTCCCCCGGCGGGGGGCGCCTGGCCTACCTGGACGAGGCCAGCGGGGCGCTCCTGGTGGCCGAGGGGGACGGCAGTAACGCCCAGACCCTGGCCAGCGGGGTCAGCGAGTTCCTGGGCTGGGCGCCCGAGGGGCGCCGCCTGGCCTACCGGGCCGGCGGGCGGGCCTGGCTCAACGTCGACACCCCCGGGGCCGAGCCGATCCCCCTGGGGCCGGAGGAGGCCGGCGAGATCCTCGAGGCGCGTTGGGCGGGCGGCGCGGCGTTGGTGGCCAGCGCCGGCCTGCGCGAGGCGCCCACCCTCTGGGTGCTGGGGGAGGAGGGCGGGCCGCGCGTGGTCGATTCGCGCGTGACGGCCTATGCCGCCGGGCTGTACCGCTAGGGCCCGCGCCGCGGGACGCGGGGGGGGGGGGCTAGAAGCGTTCCGGCTCTTGCACGGGGGCCAGTAGGGCGGACCAGTCCCTGGCGCGCCAGAGGCCGGCCTCGTCACGCGTCATGGTGACCGGGCGGGGGGCCTCGGCGCCGGAGCAGTCGACCAGGACGATGACGCGGCCGGCCTCGGCGCTGGGCGTGGCGCGGGCGCTCACACGGAGCGGCAGCGGCGGCATGGCGTAGCGGTTGGCGGGCGTCGACCCGAGCAGGTAGGCGTAGGGCAGGTAGCCATACTCCCCCAGGCGAGAGCGGAGCAGGGCCCGCTCGCGCGCCCGCAACACGCGCGACGTGCGCCCGGGCGCCGCGCTGGTGCACTCCGGGGCGGCGGCCAGGGCCAGGAACTCTTCGCCGAGGGGTTGGTCCTGCGTCCAGGCCACCAGGGCCAGGACGGCGAGCGCCGCGCCCCCCTCGGGGGTGTGCGCGTAACGCTCCTGTAGGGCAGCAAAATCGGCGGCCGAGAAGGGGAGGGTGTCGATCGCCACCGGCTCGGTCACGGTCATGGTTACGTCCTCCGGAGTGTAGGGGGAGGGGTGCCCGCGGCGGCCCGTAGGGCGCCCGGGGGCCCGCTGGCCCGGCGCGGCGGCACCCTTGCCGCCGCGCCACCATTCTACCCTCAGTCTTCCCCCAGGGAAACCACCGCCTGCAGGTTGGCGTCTCCGCGGCGGCGGGCCTCGCGGATCTCCGCCCAGGCGTCGCGGGGCGGGTGCAGCCCCGCGGGCACGTACAGGTGCCGAAAGTCGTCACCCGTCCTCGCCAGGTGCGCGTCAAGCGCGGCGCGCAGGGCGGCCAGGTCGCCGGCGTAGGCGGGGTCCGCGGCGACGTTGTGGAGCTCGGCCGGGTCCTGCGCCAGGTCATACAGGTGCTCGAGGCTGCGCTCTGCCTCATAGTGGTCGAGCACCTCGATGTTCTCCCAGCGGCCGGCCGGGCAGAGGACGATCTCACGCATGCCCGTGTCGTGCACGGAGTAAGGGATCAGGTTGCGCATGTACTTGAACCGCTCGGAGCGGACGGCCCGCGCCCCATAGTCGCGCCCGGCGTAGACGTACTCGCGGGGCGTGCCGCCGCTGCCGCGGGCCAGGCCGGCGGCGCTGATCCCCTGGACGTGCGCCGGCACCGGCAGGCCCAGGAGGTCCAGCAGGGTGGGCAGGATGTCGACGTGGGAGGTGAGGGAGGCCACCCGCCCCCCGGCCGGCAGCACCCCCGGCCAGCGCATCAGCAGGCCCACCTTGAGGCCGCCGTCGTACACGGTGGCCTTGGAGTGCAGGAACGAGCCGCCGTGGTCGGAGGTGAGGACGACGAGGGTGCTTTCCCGCAGGCCGGCCTCGTCGAGGGCGGCCAGGATGCGGCCCAGGCTCTCGTCCACCAGTCTGATGGCGCCGTAGAAATCGGCCAGTTCCCCGCGGACGGCGGGGATATCGGGCAGGTAGGGGCGCACGGCCACCGTGGCCGGGTCGGCGGGCTCGTACTTCTCATAGTGAAAGCCCGACGGGGCCATGCCGTTGCGATGCGTCTCGGTGCAGCCCATGCCGGCCAGGAAGGGCCCCGCCCCGGGCTGGCGGGTGCGCAGCCAGGCCACCAGGGCGTCGGCCACGTCGTCGACGTGGCGCGTGGCGCCCAGGTGCACCTCCTGGTAGCCGAGGCGGTGCGCGTCCCAGTGCTCGTGCTGGAAGCCGAACAGGTGCGTCTCATACCCCTGGGCGGCCAGGAGCGCCGGCGTGGCCGGGCAGCGGTCGAGGTCGATGGCGTCGCCACGGTGGACGTTGCCCGTCAGCCCGTTGGTGGGCGGGTAGCAGCCGGTGGTGATCGAGCCGCGCGACGGGGAGCACACCGTGGCGGTGGTAAAGTGCCGCTCGAACAGGACGCCGTCGGCGGCCAAAGAGTCGATATGCGGGGTGGGCACCGGCGTGCCGTAGCAGCCCCAATAGTCGCCGACGTCGTGGCAGGTGATGATCAGGAGATTGGGGCGGATCGCGGGCCTATCTGCTGGCATCGCGGAACTCCTTTGCAGCATCGACGGGCGGTTGGCTCAGGCCTGGGCGCGGGGGTTGGCCCGCACCTTGACATAAGCATCCGGGTCTTCGGGCGTAGCCAGGCGCACCTCGCTGAAGGGGTCGGAGGTGGCGGCCAGGTGCGCGTCGAGGAGGGCGCGCATCTCGGCGAGGGGGCCGGCGTGGGCCGGGTCCTCGGCGAGATTGTGGAGCTCGGCGGGGTCGGCCTGCAGGTCGTACAGCTCCTCGGTGACGCGGCGGGCCGCGTAAAAGGCGAACATCGGGCGCGACTCACGAAAGTTCCCGGCGGAGAGCTCCAGCTCCTGAATGACCTCGTCGTAGATGCAGTGGGCCACGGCGCGGCGCGTGTACTTCCAACGCAGGGTGCGGGCCATGCGGGCCGGCTGCAGGCGCGGGTCATAGTTGCGCTCGGCAAAGACGGCCTGGCGCGGGGCCGGGCCGCCGCCCTCGAGCGCCGCGCGGAGGCTCTGCCCCTCGGCCGTCGGCGGCACGGGCAGGCCCAGGAGGTCGAGCACCGTCGGGAGGATATCGACCTGGGAGGCCAGGCCCCCGACGCGCCCCCCGGCCGGCAGGCGGGCCGGCCAGCGCATGGCCCAGGCCAGGTGGGTGCCGCCGTCGTAGAGGGTGGCCTTGGCGTGCATGGCCGAGGGGCCGGCGTCGGTGGTGAGGATGACGAGGGTGTCATCGAGGGCGCCGCTCGCCTCCAGGGCGGCCAGCACGCGGCCCACCAGCCGGTCGGCGTGTTCGACGGCGCCCAGGTAGCCGGCCCAGTCCTCGCGGGTGGTGGGGAGGTCCGGCAGCCACCCCGGCAGGTCCACCGTGGCCGGGTCCGGCGGGGTGTAGGCCTCGCGGCGGTAGTGGGAGGGGTTGAGGCCGAGGCGGTGCGCCTCCCAGGGGCTCAGGACGGCGTAAAAGGGCCGCGCGCCGCCGCCGCGGCCCGCCAGCCAGGCCTCAAAGGCCGCGGCGACGGCCTCGGCGTGATAGGAGGGCAGGGCGTGCTCGTGCGCGTACCCCAGGGCCGCGGCGCGCACGTGCTCGTGCTGGAAGCCGAACAGGTGCGCATCATACCCGGCGCCCGCCAGGAGCCGGCCGAGCGGCGGGCAGCGGTCGGCGTCGAGCAGCCACCCCTCGGGGAGCGGCCCCAGCAGGCGGTGCGTGTGCGGGTAACAGCCGGTCAGAAGGGAGGCGCGGCTCGGCGAGGCCAGCACTCCGGCGGCGTACAGCCCCTCGACGAGGACGCCCTCGCGGGCCAGGCGGTCGGCGTGGGGGGTGTGGGCGGTTGACCCCAGGCAGCCCAGGGCCGCACCGAGGTCGTGCGGCAGGATCAGGACGACGTTAGGGCGGGAGCGACTATCGGGAGACATGGCACTCCTTGCAATGCACGCGTAACGGAGGCGGGGCACGGGGGGCGGGCGGCCGCCCCCCGCGGTGACGGTCAGGACGTGTGCTTTTCGGGCTCGTCCCAGTACCAGGTGGCGTTGTCGATGATGTACTCGTAGCCGCTGGTGCAGCAGTCGGTGGCGTAGCCGTCATGCAGGCCCTTGAAGCCGTTCTTGATCACGACGATCTCGGGCGTCTCGCCAAAGTAGCCCGGGCAGGGCAGCTCGCGGGCCCAGATGTCCAGCACCCGCCAGAAGACCTCCTGCTGGGCCTCCTCGCCGACGGTGCGCTGCAGTTCCTCCCAGGCGGCCCAGATGTCCCAGATCCAGTGCCCTTCGGGGGGCTTTTCGGCGATCGGGTTGGTGGGGTCAAGGTAGTAGGCCGACCAGGCGATGCAGACGCCGCGTGAGTCGGTCGTGCCGTGCTTCATCCAGTGCCGCGGGTCGCCCAGGGGGATCAGGTTGCGGTCCGCCTCACCGATCGAGCACTCCACCTCGTTGGACTGGTGCGTCTCGATGGAGAGGGCCCGGTCCACGCCGCGGTAGCTGAGCTGCAGGCCGACGCCCTTGAGGTAGTCGATCAGCATCAGGACGGTCGAGTCGGCATCCTTGGAGGTGCCGATGGCGGTGATGGAGATGCGCTCCTTGGAGCCGTCCTTGTACAGGCGATAGCCCTCGGCGTCGCGCTCGGTGTAGCCGAGGCCGTCGAGCAGGGCGTTGGCGCCGTCCACGTCGTACTCGAGGTAGGCGTTGCTCAGCTTCTCATAGTAGAAAGGCGAGTCTTTGGGCGGCGCGTACTGCTGCGGGGTGCCATAGCCATCGTAGAGGAGTTCGATCATCTCCTCGCGGTTGGCGCAGATGGACATGGCGATGCGAAAGTCGCGCTCCATGAACAGCTCGCGCAGGCGCTGGTTCTTGGTGGTCATGTTGAAATAGGCGCAGAGGGTCTTGGTGGCCCGCCACAGGAGGACGGTATAGTCGCCGCTCTTTTCGCTCTCTTTGAGGGTGGTATAGTCGCGCGAGAAGGAAAAGTGCCGCCGCTGAGAGTCGATCTCGCCGTTGGCCGCCCACATGACGTTGACCTGGGCATCGTTGAAGAGGCGGAAGGTGGCCTTGTCGATGTAGGGGAGCTGGTTGCCCTCGGTGTCAACCTCCCAGAAGTAGGGGTTGCGCACGGCGGTGACGAACTCGTCGGACCAGACGTTCTGCTGCAGCCAGGGCTCGTGGGTGGGGAGCTCGACGTTGTTGACCTTGTCGACCTTCTTGGTGAATAGCTCGGTCCAATCGTCTAGTTGCGCATCGGCCACGGCCTTATCGAGCGTGGCCTTGTCAGCATAGGCCGGGTGGAACGGCTTGAGGTAATGGGCCGGCAGCGCCGGGATGCCCAGGATGATCGAGCCCCAGTAGTAAAAGAGCGCCTTGGGCTGCGCAAAGGTGTACTGGACGGTCAGGTCGTCGGGGGTCGAGAAGGTGGCCGGGACGCGCTCCCCCTCGATGACGCTGGCCAGCCACTCCGGCTGGACCTTCGTGTACTCGCGGTTGAGGATGGTGTCCTCGTAGTAGAAGCGAAAGTCCTCGACGGTCAGGGGCGCGCCATCGGACCACTTGAGCCCCTTGCGCAGGTGGAAGGTGTAGGTGGTGGCGTCGGGGCTGATCTCCCAGGAGTCGGCCATCATGGGGTGGATCTCCATGTCCTGGTTGATGTTGATCAGGCCGCGGTTGTTCATGTGCGTCATCGAGGCATGGTCGGCCATGCCGTTGAACGACTTGCGCATGGTGCCGCCGTACTTGCCGATGCCGTCGAGCCCCACGGCCACGTAGGGGTTCTCGGGCAGGCGTTCCTCGACGGGGGGCAGTTCGCCCTTGGCGACGAGTTCGGCGAGCATGGGCGCCTCGGAGTATGTGGCCGCCGGGGCGGCGGTCGGCGCGGCCGGGGCGGCCGTAGCCGGCGCCGTGGGCGCCTCGGGCGGGGCGGCCGGTGGGGTGGCCGGGGTGGCCACGGTGCAGGCCGCGGCCAGGGTGCCGGCGGCCGTCAGGGCGGATACGCGGATAAAGTCCCGTCGATTCACAGCCAACATCATGATTCCTCCCCGGGGTCAAGAGCAAACGGTGTCCTCACGATCGCGGAGCCGTTCCGGAAAGATATCAGTATCGACGCCCGCTATTGATGGCCGCGTAGGTTGGCAGGCACCCTCCTCTGGCAACTAGGTCCGGGCGCTCCTGCCCGGCACGTGGCATGATAACGCTTTCCGAGGGGCGGCACAAGGGCCGCGGGGCCCGCTCGGTATCTGCAGGCCTGCTCCAGCGGCGGCAAAGCACAGCCCTCGCTGCGCGCACGGGACGGCCGCCAACGGGCTTGTGCGTCTCTGGGAAGAGAAGGTGAGGGAAGAAAAGACAAGAGAAGAAGGACAGGATTAACAGGATGGACAGGATTGGAAGAGTGGTAGAGAGGAAGGTGTTCTTCCGAGAGACCGTTGAGCACCGTGACAATCGTGTGAATCTCGGCAATCCTGTAAATCCTGTCAATCCTGTCCTTCTTCCAAGTCCTGTGAGCCCTATGTCAGCGGTCGCGGAGGCGGGCAGTGGGGGGCGGGCGGCCGCCCGCCCCCCACGGTGACGGTCAGAAGGCGGCGTGCTTGTCCGGCTCTTCCCAGTACCAGGTGGAGGAGTCGATGATGTACTCGTTGATGGTGGTGCAGCAGTCGTAGGGGAAGCCGGCCTGCAGCCCCTTGAAGCCGTTCTTGACCAGAACGGGCTGCAACCGCTCACCGATCAGGCCCACCATGGGCAGCTCGCGCGCCCAGACGGCCAGGATCTTGTCTTTGAAGAGGGCGTTGCGCTTGGCCTCGTCGGCCTCCGCCTTGACCTCTTCGTAGGCGTTCCACAGGTCCCACACCCAGTGGCCCTTGGGCGGCTCTTCGCCGTTGGGGTCGTTGGGGTCGATCTTCCAGAGCGTCCAGGCGGCGAACATGTGCTTTGAATCCGGGTTGCGGTGCTTGAGCCAGTTGACCGGGTCGGCCAGGGGCACCAGGTTGCGGTCCAGCGACTCAAAGATGCACTGCACCTCGTTGGAGCGGTTCATCTGAATGCGGAGCGACCGGTCGCCGCCCTTCCAGAGCACCTCGATCCCCACGGCGTTGAAATAGTCGACGATCATGAGGTTGACGCCGGCCGGGGCGTTCTGCTCGGACAGGACCACAAAAGAGACGCGCTCTTTGGAGCCGTCCGGCCACAGGCGGTACCCCTCGGCGTCCTTTTCCGTCAGCCCCAGGCCGTCCAGGAGGGCGTTGGCCTTGTCGGGGTCGTACTCCAGGTAGGCGTTGGTGAGCTCCGGGTAGTAGAGCGGCGACTCCTTGGGCGGGGCGTACTGCATCGGCGTGCCGATGCCATCGTAGATCAGCTCGATCATCTCCTCACGGTTGATGGCGTGGGAAATGGCGATGCGATAGTCCCGCTGCTGGAAGAGGGCCCGCAGGCGGGCATCCTTGCAGGCCATGTTGCTGATGACGGAGAGCACCGGCGTGTTCCGCCAGATCTGCACGGTGTAATCGCCGACCTTTTCGTTCTCTTTGAGCACGGTATAGTTGTCGGCGGTGATGTGGCGGGCCTGGCAGTCGAGCTCGCCGTTGGCGGCCCACATCAGCATGACCTGCGGATCGGTAAAGACGCGGAAGGTGACCCGGTCGACGTAGGGGAGCTGGTTGCCGGCCGTGTCCACCTCCCAGAAGTAGGGGTTGCGCACCGTGGTGACATACTCGCTGGCCCAGGGCACCTCGGGGACCCAGGGGCGCCAGGTGGGGACGGCGGGCGTCTTGCGGTAGTCGGCCTTGTCGATGTATAGCTGGGTCCAGTCGTCGTAGCCGCCCTCCTTGACGGCCTTGGCCAGGGCGTCCTTGTCGGCATAGGCGGCGTGGAACTGCTTCAGGTAGTGGGAGGGGGTGGCCGGAGCGTCCAGGATGATGCCGCCCGCCAGGTAAAAGAGGGCGTTGGGCACCGGGAACTTGATCTTGACGGTGAAATCGTCGGGCGCCGAGAACCCGGCCGGCACCGGCTGGCCATCGACGATCGAGATCCAGGTCTCGGGGATGGCCGGGGTCAGCTCGGTGTTCAGGATCTCGTCCTGGTAGTAGTACATAAAGTCGGCCGCGGTGAGCGGCTCCCCGTCGGACCATTTGAGCCCCTTGCGCAGGTGGAAGGTGTACTCGCTGGCGTCCGGGCTGAGCTCCCACGACTCGCCCATGTAGGCGTGGATGGCCAAGTTGTGGTCGATATCGATGATGCCGCGGTTGGTCAGGTGGCCGTAGGAGGCAAAGTCGGCCTGGCCGGAGAAGGGTTTGCGCATGGTGCCGCCGAACTTGCCGATGCCGTCGAGCCCTTCGGCCACGTAGGGGTTCTCCGGCAGGCGCTCGGTGACGGGGGGCAGTTCGCCCTTGGCGACGCGTTCGGCGAGCATGGGCGCCTCGGCGTATTTGGAGGGGACGGCGGTCGGCGCCGCGGGCGCAGCCGGCGCCGCGGTCGGGGCGGCCGGGGCGGCGGGCACCGCGGTGGCCGGGGCCGCGACCACCGGAACGGCAGTCGGCGCGGCCGGCGTGGCCACGGCGCAGGCCGCGGCCAGGGTGCCGGCGGCCGTCAGGGCCGATACCCGGATTAAGTCTCGTCTCTTGATCACTAACATGATGATTCCTCCCCAGGCGGTCCTATGGTGCCGGGCGGCACCGATCCCGTAGCACGGACAAACCACGACCGGTAGGCAACACCGTCTGTGCTCCCTGAGAAGCGCGCGCAGCCTCCTTTCCCACCTCATCAGCGGGGCGCCGGCGGCCCCCGCACAGGCCTACCAGGCCGGCGCCCAGGCGTGCAACACCCCGTCGACCGTCAGGGTCAGGAGCTGCCGCGGGTCGCTGCCCATGCGCACCACCGAGCGTTGCACCTGGTTGCGCATGCGCCGGCCCCACACCTCCGTCAGGGCGGGCAACTCCCGCACGAGGCAGCCGGACCCGTCGTACAGCGCCTGCGCCGGGCCGGAGCTGTTGACCCACAGGAGATCCGTATCGCCCGCGCCCCAGCGCACGGGGAAGCAGCCCTCGCCGATATAGTCGGGCTGGATGGTCCACAACCTGTCACCCCGGCCGGAAAAGAGGGTCAGGATGCCCATGTTCCCCCAACGGTTGCAGACCAGCACCTGCCGCCCGGGCAGGTCGGCGCGCCAGCGCCCGGCCACGCGGAACTGGGCATGGCCCACGCGGTGCACCATGCGGGTGCGGCCGGTGAGGGCGTCGACCACGTAGACGCCGGCGCTGCCGGCCAGCAGGAAGGCCACCGGGTCGACGGCCGGGTCGTCGGCCAGGTGCCCGACCAGGACGGCGTCATAGTGTTCGGCACCGCGGATGCGGGCCACCTCGTCCATGCGGTCGTGTTCCCATAGGACGTTCCCCGCGGCGTCAAAGAGCGTCCCGCCGGCCAGGACCTCGTCGCGCCCGTCGCCGTCGACGTCGTAGACCATCAGGCCGTCATGGTGGCCGTAGGCCAGGCGCGTGCGCTGCTGCCAGAGGGGGCGCAGGTGCTCGTCGTAGGCCCACAGGGCAAAGCCGCTGCCGCCCGCGTCGCGGCGCCACTCGCGCAGGATGACGTCTCGCCCGTGGCCGGTGAGGTTGGCGGAGGTGCGGGTAAAGTCGGCGTAGCGCAACTCCGGGTCGAGCGGGGGGAGCGGGGCGCGGGCCAAGATCTGGCCGCTAGCGCCGGCGATGATGATCATCTCGTCGTTGATGACCCACTCGCCGTGGAGCCCGTCGGAGCGGGCCGAGGCGTTGCGGGCGCGTTCGCCCGTCATGCCATAGATCCAGCGGCCCTGGTCGGTGTGCTCACGCGAGTAGACGGCCAGGCGCTGGTCGGGCCAGTTGTCGAGGCGGTCGACGGGCAGGTCCAGCTCCCAGAGGAGCTGCCCCTCGGCCGTCATGGCGCGCAGCGTCTGCCCGGGGACGAGCATGTCAAAGCGGCCGGGGGTGTGGAAATCGCCAAAGAAGGGCTCGCCCATGGGGGCGTAGGTGAGGCCGCGGCGCGGCACCGTGCCGAGGGTCGAGAGGTCCATGCGGCGTACCAGGACGGGCTCGGGGACGGCGGCCGAGCGGCGGGCCAGGAGTTCGCGCCCGAGGGCGGCGCGGCGCAGGTCGGCGGCCTCCTCCGCGGGGGTTTGGGTCACGCGCAGCCCGGCCAGGCGGGCGCGCCCCAGGGCGCGAAAGCCGGCCCGCCCCGTTGGGAAGGAGGTGTCGGTGGCCGTCAGGGTTACGGAGAGCTCCGGGCAGGAGCAGGTGAGGCCGTCCCCGTCGAGGTCCACGCAGAGGGTCACGTAGCCGTCCGGCAGGGTCACCTCCTGCTGGGCGAGGGGCAGCCACTCGTCATCGGCGCGACGGTAGAGGACCAGGCGCGCCAACCCCTCGATGGCCCACAGGTAAAAGTGTCGCGAGGTACGCTGGCGGAAGACGATGCCCGCATAGGCGGCGGTGCAATCGTCCCGGTCGTTGTGGGGGCCGGCGGCCGCCTCGAGCGGGCGCAGCGTGGCCCGGATGTGGACGTCGCGGCTGGTGGGCGGCAAGGTCACCAGAGAGCGCTCCTGGGCGCCCGTCTGGAGGACGCGCCGCCCCCCGTCCTCGATCCCCTCGAGCCCTGAGCGGAGCCCAAAGCCGCCCCAGGTGGCCAGGGGCGCGCTCCACCCGGCAAAGATGGCGTCGGTGGCCGGGTCGGGCGGGAGCATCGGCTCGAGCACCGCCCCCAGCGGGCAAGCGGTGAGGTCGAGCGCGGCGATCTGTCGTTCTGCTTGGCGGGCACGTTTCATAACGATTACCTCTGTTACCGAAGGGTGGCTGTGGCTGTCAGGCGGGGGCGGGCGCCTCGAGGATGGCGCCTTGGGCGCGCAGCGCCTCCTGCAGGGCCGGCACGTCCAGCGCGCGCGGGGCGCAGCCCTGGCGCGCGGCCAGCGCGGCGGCCACCCCGGCGGCCTCGCCGGTGGCCAGGCAGGTGGCCATCACGCGCACCGAGCCGAGTGCGTCGTGGTCCGCCGAGATGCAGCGCCCGGCCGCCAGCAGGCCGTCGACCTCGGCCGGCACGAGGGCGCGGTAGGGGATGCCGTAGGAGCGCCCCGGCTCGAGGTAGACCATCTCGGTGCCGCGGCCCGGCGCGTGGATGTCAATGGCATAGGCGCCGCGGGCCACGTGGTCGGAAAAGTCCGCATAGCCGACGATGTCAGCACGGGTCATGGTGTACAGGCCGCGCAGGCGGCGGCTCTCACGCAGGCCGACCTGGGGCGCCGAAGAGAGCAGGAAGGCGCGCTCATAGCCGGGGGCGTTGGCGCGCAGCCAGTCGAGCAGGGCCATCACCTGGCGGCGGCCGGTGATCTCGCCGTTGGTGAGGTCCCAGGCGTTGGTGCAATCCCCCGGGATGCGCGTGGCGTTGGCATAGTATTCGCCCTTGCGCCACATGGGGAAGAGGGCCGGCGGGCGAGTGGTGACAAAGGTGCCCTGGGCGATCTCCTCGTCGATCCGGGCGCGCAGGGCGGGCCCGAGCGACTGCGGCCAGTTCGTCACCCCTCCGATGACGAAGGCCAGGGTCATCGGCTGCGGGGCGGTGGTGTCCTGCTCATAGGCGGCGCCGGAATGGTAGATCACGTCGCCGTCGCCGCTGGCGTCGACCACCACGGGCGCCAGGATCGCGCCGCGGCCCGACTTGTTCTCAACCAGGATGCCGCGCAGGGCCGACCCCTCGCGGACGGCGCCGACCACCTGGGTATGCAGGAGCGGGCGGACGCCGGCCTCCAACGCCATCTCCTGGGCGACGAACTTGGTCACCTCGGGGTCGTGGCGGACGTACTCGCCCTCCTCGGGGACGCTCTCGGTACCGCCGGCGACGCGGATGCGCTCGACGAGGTCGCGGGCGACGCCGCCGATGATCAGGGCGCGAAAGTCGTTGAACTGGCGGATGTTGATGACCGAGCCGGCGGTGAGCATGCCGCCCAGGCAGCCATGCTTTTCCACCAGGAGGACGTCGGCGCCGGCGCGGGCCGCGCCGATGGCGGCGCCGAGGCCGGCGGGGCCGGCCCCCACCACCAGGACCTGCGGCTCGGCGATGACGGGGGTGCGGCGGGCGGGTTCGCTGATATCGTGCGGCATGGGCCGGCTCCTTCTCTGTGCGGTGCGGCTATCGTGCGTCGCGGGGGGGCGGGGGGCACACCCCCGCCCCATATCGGTTGTACAGGCCGAACTAGGAATGCTTCTCCGGCTCTTCCCAGAAGAGCGTTTGCGGGCAGAGGAGGGCGTCATCCCCCAGGGGATCGTCCATCGGGTACCCGCCGACATAGTTGCGCAGCCCGTTCTTGACGATGACCTGGGCCGGGAACTGGCCCAGGATGCCGATGCAGGGGAGCTCCTCCGCCCAGATGTCCAGCACGGCGTAGAACAGGTCGTTACGCTTCTTCTCGTCCCCCTCTTTCCAGATCTGGTCAAAGTTCTCCCAGATCTTCCACAGCCAGTGGCCGTCGGGCGGGGGCTCGGCGTGCGGCGTGGAGGGGTTCTGGCGGTAGAGCGACCAGGCGCAGCCCCAGGAGCGCGTGTCAAACCGGCCGTCGAACTCGGTGTTGGGGTTCATCGGCAGGATGGTTCGCACCGCCGGGCCCAGGTGGGCGACCATGTCGTTCACCTTGGTGCGCTCTTCGAACAGCGAGCGCTCGATGTTCTTGTGCGCCATGTTCAGGCCGACGTCGGCCAAGTACTTGACGACCATCTGTGTGACGTCTTCGTAGGGGTCGCCGGCGATGTCACGGGTGATGAGCTCGATCGCCATCGTCTCGCCGGAGCCGTCCTTCCAGAGGCGGAAGCCGTCCGCGTCGCGGGCGGCGTAGCCGGCCTCATCGAGGAGGCGGTTGGCCAGGTCCGGGTCGTACTCGGTGTGCGCGTAGGCCTGCTTGGGGTAGTACTGGGGCGAGCCCTTGATGGGGCTGTACTGGCGCCCCTCGCAGAGGCCGTCGAAGACCAGCTCGGCGATCTCGGTGCGGTTGATGGCCTGAGAGATGGCGATGCGCACGTTGCGGTCGCTAAAGAACTCGCGGGTGCGGGCGTCGGCCGTGGTCATGTTCAGGTGCAGGACGCGATGCATCGAGTCCATCGCGAACACGACCTTATAGTCGCCCTTCTCCTCGTTCTCTTTGTAGAGGGTATAGTTGGTCGTGGTCAGCTGCCGCCCGAAAAAGTCGATCTCACCGTTGATGACCCACATGGCGAACACGTCCGCCGACGAGTGCAGGTGGTGCGTGATGCGGTCCACGTAGGGCAACTGCTGGCCCTCAGCATCGACCTGGAAAAAGTAGGGGTTGCGCTCCATGAGAAAGTACTCCTCAGAGAGCTGGTTCTTGGCGTTCCAGGCGCCCATGGTGGGCAGGTCCGGGTTCATGTACCAGGTGTTCCGGTCCATGTAGACGGCCGCCCACGAGTCGACGCCCATCTGGGTGACCATCTTGGCCAGGGCGTCCTTGTCGGCGAACTCGGCGTGGAACTGTTCTAGATAGTGCCCCGGCACAAACGGCGAAGAACGGGTGACATTAAAGCCGAAGAAGGGGTTCGGCGCGGCAAAGGCGAGTACCACGGTATAGTCGTCTGGCGTATCCAGCGTGGCCAGCACCTTGGGCGACCCGTTCGACCAGGAGGACGGCGTGGAGGGCGTGAGGTCGCCGTTCTGCAGCTCGTGCTGCCAGTACCAGGAGACGGCCGCTGCGGTGAACTCGGACCCGTCGGACCAGCGGGCGCCCTTGCGCAGGTGGAAGGTCCACTCGGAGGCGTCGGCGTTGGTCTCCCACGATTCGGCCAGGCAGGCGCGCAGGCTGAGGTCCGGGTTGTACCAGAGGAAGGAGGCCTCCTGGAGTTTGGAGGGGCCGACGCGGTCCGACACGCCCTTGAAGGAGCGACGGATGAGCCCGCCGTACTTGCCGGTCATCTCCATGACCGGGCAGACGTGCGGGTTCTCCGGCAGGCGCTCGGCGACGGGGGGCAGTTCGCCCTTGGCGACGCGTGCGGCGAGCATGGGCGCCTCGGCGTATTTGGAGGGGACGGCGGTAGGGGCCGCGGGCGGCGCAGCCGGCGCTGCCGTCGGGGCGGCCGGGGCCGCGGGCACCGCGGTGGCCGGGGCGGCGACCGCCGGAACGGCAGTCGGCGCGGCCGGCGTGGCCACGGCGCAGGCCGCGGCCAGGGTGCCGGCGGCCGTCAGGGCCGATACCCGGATTAAGTCTCGTCTCTTCATGCTCAACATGGGTAATCCTCCCGCATTCCGGACGTGGGCGCCACGTGGCGCTCACACGAACACATTAGGACACCGTTCCCGAGCACTGAGCGGAGTGGGGCGCAGGGTCACGCTATCGGCATACTCACTCCTTGGCGGGGGGCGCCCGCCGCTATTCGAGCGACTCTAGCAGGCCTTCGGGCAGCCGCGCGGCGTAGACGTGCGGGATGCCCGTACGGTCCGAGTTGTAGATCACCCATTTGTTGTCTGGGCTGTAGTAGGGGTGTGGATGGGTGTACTGCGGCGTGGATAGGCTGGACCCCGTCTCACACAGCAGCGTGCTCCGGCCGGTGCGCAGCGACCCCACCACCAGGCGGGCGGCGTCCATCTCGTCACCCACCCAGAAGCGCCCGTCGCGGGAGGAGTTGACGTGGTCGTACGCGTAGCCGCGGCCGACGACGACGGGGCGCTCCTCCCCCGGCCACAGCGCCAGGAGGTTGCCCTCGGCGGCCAGCTGGGCGTTCGTGGCCTCGCGCCGGTCCGACACGGTGGAGAGGATACCGTGGGTGGGGCCGATCCAGGACTGGTGCCCCATGGTGGGCCGGGTGAACGGCTTGCCCCAGGGGAGGGTGCGGTGGTGGTGGCCCTCGATGTCGATCAGGTAGATGGTCTTGCCGGTCTCACCAAAGCGCACCACCATGCGGCCATCGTCGTCCACGACGGCGCCGCGGTTGTGCTGGATCATGATGTCGGTGCCGGCCGGGTCCACCTGGGGGTGGGCGTTGCACATGTCCTGGCCGGCCTCCCAGATGACGCGGCGCTCGCCGGTCTGCAAGTCGCAGCGCCACAGGCCAAAGCGCCGGTTGCCGAGGTAGGCAGAGTTGATGTAGTAGCGCCCGTCCGGCGTGACGGAGCCGCGCGTGCGCGGCAGGAGGGCGCCGTCGAACTCCCAGGAGGAGGATTCGAGGGTGGCCATGTCCAGCCGGAAGAGGGTGTAGGCGCCGCCGCCCTCCTGCAGGTCGATGTAGTAAAAGAAGCGCTGGTCCGGAGAGACGCCCTGCCCGCGCATGCGCCCGCGGCATTCGGCCACGCGCGACAGCAGGCGCCGCTCGAGGTCGGCCCGCCACAGGGCGGTGGGGCCGACCGAGTCATGGTGGCGGGTAAAGAAGACGTAGCGGGAGGAGGCGTCCATATAGGGCACCTCAAAGTACTCGTGGTCGTTGATGGCGGGGCAAGAGGTCAGCTGGTGGATCTCGGCGCCCGAGGGGGCGGTCTCGCGGACGATCCACTCGGTGGCGGTGCGCTCGAACAAGGTGGCCATGTGTCCTCCCTGGCGGTGCCCCCCGCGGCGGGCGGCTACCAGCCCCTGACCATGTAGGCCTGCAGGAGGCCCGACTCGTCCGAATTGAAGAAACCGGTGCGCCCGTCGGGAGAAAGGAAGGGGTGCGGGTGGGTGGTCTTGTCCCACGAGGAGCGCGCGTCGAGGAGCGGGGTGACGTTGGCCAGCGGGGCGTCCTCGTCCTCCGGCAGGTCGGCCAGGTAGATGAGGCCGGCCGGCCGAACGGGCGTGGGCCGCTCGTCGACGATGAGGCGCCGGCCGGCGATATCGACGCCAAAGTGGACAAAGTAGGGGCGGTCACACTCCCGCGAGAGGACGTTGCGGCGCCCGCCGGGGGTGTGAGTGCCCAGGTGGCCCGCGTCAGGCAGGAGGTGGCCCATCACCAAGTGCCCCTCGCGCACCTCGGGCCAATGGACGCCGCTGATGCCGACGGTGCCCGAGCGGCCCACCCAGCACTGGTGGCCGGCCTGGCGCTCCTGCGCGTCGCGCCCCCAGGGGAAACAGCGCAGCGACGGCGCGCTGCCGGGGGCGTCATCGCGGATGACGTGGATATCGTTCCCGCGGGCGCCGGTGGAATAGTGGCGGTTGCCGTCCCGATCGAAAAAGTGGCCGTGGTTGTGCTGCAGCATGACGTCATGGGAGGCGTCGATCTCGCGTGAGCGGCAATACTGCGGGTGCATGTTCGTCCAGGTGTTCCCCGTGATGGCCACGCGCGCGCTGCCGTGCTCCAGGTCGAACACCAAGAGGCCCCAGGGCAGGTCCTCGCGCTCCCCGTCGCGCAGGAAGCAGGAGAGGGCCAGGCGGCGGCCGTCCGACGAGATGGTGGAGAGGGGGTAGATGAAGGAGGGGCGCAGGTCGGTGCCGGGCAGGGGCGCGTCGATGACGGCCAGCGTCTCACGGGAGGTACCGTCCAGCCGGACGCGCCGGAGCGCCAGGCTGCCGGAGCCGACCTCGGTCTGGTCCACAAAGTAGTAGAGGTACTGCCCATCGGGCGAGACGGAGGGCGCCGTGGCGCCGGTCTCCTCGGTGAGGGGCGCCAGGGCCCCGCCGTCCTCGAGGTCGCAGAGGAGGTAACGGTGAAGGGGATCGTGCCGGTCCGAGCCATGGGCGTGCGACGAGCGATGGAGCACGAGGCGCTGCGAATCGGGGCAAAAGATCTGCGCCTCCATATAGACGTGGGAGGAGGGCAGGGCCTCGGTGGTGAGTTGGAAGACCTCCAGCGACGAGGGGCTGGAGGGGAGCAACAGGTCGGGTCGTGGGATCACGGGGGGCCTCCTGGGGCGGTAGTGGGCCAGCGGCGCCCGGCCCGGGGGCCGCGCGCGGCGGGCGATACCGGTAGAACGCTAACGACGGAGCAACGCTCGAGAGCCGGTGCAAAGGCCGGCGGCGATGGCCCCGGTAGACCCTACGGAGGGGCCCCTACCTATTTCTGGGCGCCGTCCGCGGCGGGGGCGCGCGGCGGCGAGGCGCCGTTGAGAGAGAGGGCCAGTTCATCGGCCATGCCGCGGGCGGCGGCCTGCAGTTCCTGGTGCACCAGGCGGCCATACTCGCCGGAATAGCGCCCAGCGGGCAACGACACGCAGATCGAGGCCCAGCAGCGGCCATCCGGCCCGATGACCGGCACGGCCACGGCCTGGTTCTGGCCGCCATCGGTGGCCCGGCAGAAAAAGCCGTCGTCGCGGATGCGGCGCAGGGCGGCGCGGAGCGCTGCGTAGGAGGAGAGGCCGTCCCACTCGTCACCGGGGAGGCCGTGATAGCGGACGATGGGGTCCAGCTCGTCGCGCTCGAGGTAGGCCAGGAGGAGCGGCCCGCTGCAGCCGGCGTAGAGGCGGCGGCGCTGGAGGGGGCTGGCGGCCGACCGGGCGAGAGCGGCGCCATCCCCGCGGCGGGCGATGACGACGTGGTGCCGGTTGGCCAGGGCGGCGACGTGGACGGCCTCATGGACGTGGGCGGCCAGGAGGGCGGCGGCCTGCTCGGCGGCGTGTTTGAGGGTGCCCTGGCGGAAGTAGGGTTCGGCCAGAGCCAGGAGGTGGGGGCCGATGGCGTAGCGTTTGGCCTCGTCGCGGGCGACCAGGCCCAACGACTCGAGGGTGATGAGGATGTTGTAGACCGTGGTCTTGTGCAGGCCGGAGGCACGGGAGAGCTCGGTAAGGGTGAGGGGGGTGCGCGCGATGAGGTCGAGGACGTCGGTCGCACGTGACAGTACCTGGATCATAGTCTCCTCACAGCGGCTTACGCCCCAAGTCTGAGAAGTCCGGTGCGTATCCCCAGCGCAGTGGAACCGATTTCAATGTCTGAGTGTACAGTACACCAGGGCAGGGCCAGCGTCAAGCGCCACACGGTGTCGCGGCGGGGGTCCGACGTCCTGTCATTACGAGTCGCCAAGTGCGCCGGGCCGCACACCGACAGGCATGAAAACGGGGTGCGCGGCGGGCCGACATGGAGTGCGGCGCCCCATCCCTCGGCGGACCTCGGGACAGGGCGCCGCTCTTGCGCGGCAGACCTCTAGGCCGGCGCAGAGCCTCGCTGCTGGCCGGCCGAACGGCCGCGGCAGGCCTTCCGCCTTGTCGTCCCGAGCGGAGTCTTCGGAGCGAGGGACCTCGTCTTTGCCTAGCTTGTGCGCGCAGCATCACAAAGACGAGATTCCTCGCTCCGAAGACTCCGCTCGGAATGACAACGGTAGAATGGCCGTTCCGCGCCAGGCCCGCCGGACGGCCGATGCGGAGTCGTCACGCGCGGCGGGCCGCACCGCAGGCAGATTCTGCTCCCCGCAGGCCGTTTTCAGAGAAGCGGGGCGCGGGACGGGCCGATGTGGAGTCGTCCTGTGCGCCGGACGCACACCGGCAGGCATGAGAACGGGGCGCGCGGCGGGCCGATATGGAGTCGTCACATGCGCCGGGCGCACACCGGCAGGCATGAAAACGGGGCGTACCAGTGCATCCTGCTGCTCCGCAGGCCGTTTTCAGAGAAGTGCGGCGCCCCAGCGCCGCTCTAGCGCGGCGGACCGCGCAGACGCGCGGCAGACCGCGAAGCCGCGCGGCAGACCTCTAGGCCGGTCCGACAGCGCCGCCGGGCGTGGCGCATGACCTCGGGGGTCTTGGCCCGCAGACGGGCTCGGGACCCCCGAGGTCTAGAAGGCGGGAGCCCCCTCGGCCCTCTCCGCCAGGTCCGCCGTCCTCAGACCCCCGGGGTCCCGAGCGAAGACGGCGCGGCAGACCGCGAAGACGCTCGGAAGACCCCGGGGGTCGTGACGGAGCCGCCCGCCAGCATCACTTCAAGATCCGGCTTTGGCCGGCGTTGCCGGTGGGACGGGGTCTCTGGCCCCGGCCGCCGGCCCTCCCGCGGGACGACCAGCGGGGCCAGCCCTTGCCCGCCCCGCGGCGGGGGACTACACTCCCAGGCGCCGGGCGCGTTGGGCCCCGGCGAGCCGGGAGGAAGCCGCATGGAGCCGAAGGAACGCACCCACCTCAGGGAGCTGGCCAGGAAGCAGGCCGACTGCGCCCGCCTGCCGGTGATGGCCGAGCGGGCCGCGCGCTGGAAGGCCCACAACTCCTGTGCCGCGGGCCGGCCGATGGTCGTCATCGAACTGGGCATCTTCCTGCGCGACTTCTTGCCCGAGCCGCTCTGTACCAGCCCGGAGGCCCAGCGCATCGAGCACAACCTGCTGGTGTGGATCCGCAACCACGAACTGGTCGACGATGACAAGGTGGTGCCCGCCACCTACGCCGTGACGACCCGCATCGGGCACCAGCTCTGCGGGCTGGACCTGCAGGCCGAGCGCGCTACCGACGAGCAGGGCCGCTCCATCGGCTACCACTTTGACCAGCCCATCCATGACCTGCGCACCGACTGGGGCCTGGTGCGCCCCTCGCGCTGGTGGGTCGACCGCGAGGGCACCGCCCGCGAGGCCGCGTTGGCCCAGGACGTCCTGGGAGACATCCTCCCCGTGGTGGTGCAGAACCGCAGCCTGGACTGGGGCGGGATGCTCTCCTGGCGCGCGCTGCGGCTGATGAGCATGGAGGGGATGCTCACGGCGCTGTACGACACGCCCGAAGAGTTCCACCGGCTGATGGCCTTCCTGCGCGATGACCTCCTCAACTACATGCGCTGGCAGGAGGAGGAGGGCCTGCTGACCCTGAACAACGGCAACCACTATGCCGGGGCCGGCTCTTACGGCTACACCGACGAGCTGCCGGCCGAGGGGTTCGCGGGGGTGGTGCGCCTGCGCGACCGCTGGCACAACCTCAACTCGCAGGAGACGGTGGGCGTCTCTCCGCGGATGTTCCAGGAGTTCTACTCCCCCTACTACAACGACATCGCCCGGGAGGCGGGGCTGGTCTACTTTGGCTGCTGCGAGCCGGTCCACGCCCTGTGGGAGGCGAGCCTGCGCACCATGCCGAACCTGCGCAAGGTGTCGATCTCGCCCTGGTGCGACGAGGCCTATATGGGGGAGGCGCTGCGCGGGGAGAAGGTGGTGTACTCGCGCAAGCCGATGCCGCAGTTCCTGGGCGTGGGCGCCGGGTGGGACGAGGAGGGCTTTGCCGCCCACGTGGGGGATACGCTGCGCGCCGCGCGGGGCTGCACGGTGGAGTTCATCTACCGCGACGTGTACACCATCGGCGGGGACCTGCACAAGCCGGGCAGGGCGGTGCGGACGATCCGCCGCATGGTGGACGAGGTGTGGGGGTAGGGGAGGCGCCGGCGCCAAGGGGTCGGCCGCGGGAAACTCTTGACCCCCGGGGTCTCCCGCGCGTCTTCGCGGTCCGCCGCGCCGTCTTCGCGCGGGACCCCGGGGGTCTAGAAGACGGCATGCCCTGCTGTGCTGGCGGGAGTCCTGCCGCTCTTTAGACCCCGGGGTCCCGGCGGGGGACCGCCTGAGGGCCGTCCGCGGCCCCAAGACCCCGGGGGTCGAGAGGAGCGGCAAGCCTCACTGTACTGGCGAGAGGCCTCTCGCTCTTTAGACCCCCGGGGTCCCGGCGGGGGACCGCCTGAGGGCTGTCCGCGGCCCCAAGACCCCGGGGGTCGAGAGGGCGGAGGACCCCGGGGGTCGTGAGGCGCGAACGGCGCCTACTCCAGCCGGGCGCCCTCCATGGCTGAGCCGACCTGGCGCCGGTAGCGCTCCAGCAGGCTGCCGGGGGCCAGCCGGGTGCTCTCCGGCAGCTGCCAGGCCCGGCGGCGCTGGTCCAGCACCCCCGCGGGCACGCCCAGGTCCACCGTGCCGGCGGGGATGTCGATGGCGATGGTATCCCCCTCCTCCACCAGGGCCAGCGGCCCGCCCAGGTAGGCCTCCGGCGTGATGTGCCCGATGCAGGCGCCCTGGGTGGCGCCGGAAAAGCGCCCGTCGGTGACCAGGGCCACCGAGCGGCCCAGCCCCATGCCGATGATCGCCGCGGTGGGCAACAGCTGCTCGCGCATGCCCGGGCCGCCCTTGGGCCCCTCGTAACGGATCACCACCACGTCGCCGGGGCGCACCTGGCCCCCAAAGATGGCCGCCACGGCGTCTTCCTCGCGGTTGTAGACGCGCGCCGGCCCGGCGTGCACCAGCATCTCCTCGGCCACGGCGGCGCTCTTGACCACGGCGCCCTCGGGGGCCAGGCTGCCGCGCAGGATGGCCAGGCCGCCGCGCGGGGAGAGGGGGCTCTTGACGGGGTGGATCACCTCGGGCCGGGCCACCTCGCGGCCGGCGACGTTCTCGGCCACCGTCCGCCCGGTGACGGTGAGGCACTCGCCGTGGAGGAGGCCGTGGCGGAGGAGCTCCGCCCCCAGCGCCGGGATGCCGCCCGCCTCGTGGAGGTCCTCGGCAAAGTAGTCGCCGGCCGGCTTGAGGAGCACCAGGTGTGGCACCCGCCCCGCCGCCGCTGAAAAGTCGTCCATGGTCAGGCGGATGCCCACCTCATGGGCGATGGCCGGCAGGTGCAGGCAGGTGTTGGTCGACCCGCCGATGGCCATGTCGACGGCGATGGCGTTCTCAAAGGCGTCGCGGGTCATGATGTCGCGCGGGAGGAGGCTGCGCTCGACCATGGCCATCAGGAGGTAGGCGGAGCGGCGGGCCAAGGCCAGGCGGGCGCCGTCGACGGCGGCGGTGAGGGCGCCGTCGGGGACGATCATGCCGAGCGCCTCGGCCAGCATGTTCATGGTGTTGGCGGTGCCCATCATGGCGCAGGAGCCCGGCCCCGGCACGGCGGCACGGGCCAGCGCCTCGAGCTCCGCGGCGGGCAGGGCGCCGCTCTCGACCCGCCCCTCGGCCTCGATGACGTCGGTATAGCAGACGCGCCGGCCGCGGTGGCAGCCGGCGGCCATCGGCCCGCCGGAGACCAGGATGGCCGGGATGTTCAGCCGGCCGGCGGCCATCAGCATGCCGGGGGTGATCTTGTCGCAGTTGGTGACCAGGACCAACGCGTCGAGGGCGTGCGCGGTGACCATGAGCTCGATGGAATCGGCGATCATCTCGCGAGAGACCATCGGCATGCGCATGCCGGCGTGGCCGGTGGCCAGGCCGTCGCAGATGGCGATGGAGGGGAACTCGAGCGGGGTGCCGCCGGCCTCGGCGAGGCCCTGCTTGACGGCGGCGACGACCGGCTGCAGGTGGACGTGGCCGGGCACCAGCTCGTTGTAAGAGTTGACGACGCCGACGAGGGGCTTGCGCAGGTCGGCGCGCTCCCAGCCCATGGCGTAGAGGAGGGAGCGGTGTGAGGCGCGGGCGACCCCCTCGGTCATGAGGGCGGAGCGCAGCGGCCGCTGTGGGTGGGTCTGGTCGGTCATAGGTGATCCTCCTGGTGTACGGTAGTGGCCCGCGCCGGGGGCGCGGGCCTGGCGCAGGCCGGCGATCCTAGCGTTGTCGTCCCGAAGGAGGTCCGCCGACTGAGGGACCTCGTCTTCGTGCTGCTGCCCGCAGAAGCCAAGCAAAGACGAGGTCCCGGCCGGCAGACCGGCGGCCCTCGCTGCGCTCGGGACGACAAGGCGCGGGGCCCGCCGCGGCCGCCCGGGCGGGGCTCCCCCCGTTCGGGGGGCAGGCAAGACCCCGCCCTACCGGTAACGCCGGCCAAAGCCGGCCGGAGCCGGCCAAGGCCGGCTCCGGAGCGTGCCGGCGGCGGGCTCTGTCACGACCCCCGGGGTCTCCCGGCCGTCTTCGCGGTCTGCCGCGCGTCTGCCGCCGGGACCCCGGGGGTCTGTAGGCGGCAGGCTCCGCTGCTGCGAACAGAGGGCGAGATGCGCGCGCCGGAGCGGCGGGCCTGGCGCAGGCCGGCGACCGTAACATTGTCATTCCGAGCGTAACGAGGAATCTCGTCTTTGCCTACCTTTGCACGCAGCAAGGCGAAGACGAGGTCCCTCGCTGCGCTCGGGACGACAAGGCGCGGGGCTCGCCGCGGCCGCCCGGGCGGGGCTAAAGACCCCGCCCTACCGGTAACGCCGGCTAAAGCCGGCTTGCGGAGCGTGTACGCGTCTTGAGCCCCCTTAAGGGGGCGTTACTGGTAGCCAGGGGTCTTTAGCCCCTGGCGCGCGGACGGCGGCGAGCCCTTGTGCCTTCGCGGTCTGCCGCGCTAGAGCGGCGCTGGGGCGCCGCACTCCATGTCGGCCCGCCGCGCGACCCGTTTTCATGCCTGCCGGTGTGCGGCCCGGCGCACATGACGACTCCAAATGGGCTCGCCGCGGCCGCCCGGGCGGGGCTGAAGCCCCCGCCCTACAAGGTACGCCGGCTAAAGCCGGCTCCAAGAGAGCGCGCGCCGGCACAGTCCTCTTCAAGCCCCCTTTAGGGGGCGTTTCTGGTAGCCAGGGGTCTTTAGCCCCTGGCGTCCGCCCAGCCGCGGGCCTTTGTGCCGGCCTAGGGTCCTGCCGCACTCGGCGCCAGACCCCCCCCGCCCTACTCTGGCGGGTACAGCGCGCGGATGGTCTTGCCCCCGGTGAAGGAGTGCTCGGGCGCCGGGTAGGCGCCGGAGCGCACCTCGGCCACGAACTCGTCATAGCCGGCCAGCATCTCCCCGGCCAAGAGCCGGTACTGCTTCACGAACTTGGGCACGAACTTGTCATACAACCCCAAGAGGTCGTACCCGTTCAGGTTCTGGCCGTCACAGTGCGGCCCGGCCCCGCACGAGATCGTCGTGGCGCGCACCGCCGCGGTGATGACCTTGGCCAGCCCCGCCGGAATGCACTCGAGCACCATGGCAAAGACGCCGGCCTCGTCGAGGGCCTGGGCGTCGGCAATGAGCGCCTCGGCCTGCTCGGGCGTGCGCCCCTGCACCTGAAAGCCCCCCTGCGCCGAGGAGGATTGCGGCGTCAGCCCGATGTGGCCGATCACGGGGATGCCCGCCTCCACCAGCCGCCGCAGGGTGGGGGCCAGCCAGCGGCCGCCCTCCATCTTGACGCAGTCGGCCCCGCCCTCCTTGAGCATCCTCCCCGCGGAGGCCATGGCCTGCTCGGGCGAGACCTGGTACGACATAAACGGCATGTCGCCGACGACGAGGGTGTGCGGCGCGCCGCGGCGCACGGCGCGGACGTGGTAGATCATCTCCTCGAGGGTCACGGGGTTGGTCTGCTCCAACCCCTGGATCACCATGCCCAGGGAATCGCCCACCAGGACCATCTCGGCCTGCGAGCGGTCGACCAGGCGGGCGAAGGGGTAGTCGTAGGCGGTGATCATGGTCACGCGGTGCCCCGCGGCCTTGAGCTCGGGGAAGGACGGGATGGTGGTCTTCTTTTTCTGGTTCTCGCTCATGTGGCTCCTTGGTGGCCGGGCGACCTCAGGCGGGCCGGCCCAATCCGAACAGGCGGGCGGCGGTGCGGCCCAGGATGTCGTCCTGCTCGGCGGGGGCCAGGCCGCAGGTGCGGATCTTGGCCAGCTCGGTGGCGGTGTTGTCGGCGTGGTCGCTGCCGAGCATCAGGCGCGGGCCGTAGCGGCGGGCCCAATCGGCCAGCAGGTACCCCGGCGACCAGGACGTGTCCCCATAGACGTTGGGGCAGGCGGCCAGGACGGCGGCGGCCTCGCCGGCGTAGGTGACCTGGCCCATGTGGGCCAGGATGATGGGCACCTCGGCGAACTCGTGCGCCAGGGGCAGCATCTCGATCGGCGCGGCAAAGGGGTAGCCGGCGCCGGTGTGCACCATGAGGGGGATGCCGTGCGCGCGGGCGGCCTCCAGCGCCAGCCGCCCGGCCCGCGAGGAGGGGCGCACGCCGTGGGCCAGCGGGTGGAGCTTGAGGGCCACAAAACCCAGGTCAACTACACAACGGCGCACCTCGGCGCGGTACGCGTCGGGCGGGAGGTGCGGGGAGGGGTTGGCCATGCCGAGGAAGCGGCCCGGCCGCTCGCGGCAGAGGGCGGCGATGGCGTTATGCTGGGCGCGGGCGTCGTCCAGGGTGTGGCAGGTGCCCGGCTGGACGATCTGGACGTCCACGGCGTGCTCGGCGATCTTGGCCTCGAGGTCGGCGCGGCGGAAATCCTCGTCAAAGGTGTGGTCAAGGCCCAGGTGGGCGTGGACGTCGATGATCACGTGGCAGGCTCCTCCGTGGTGGGGTGTGCGGGTCATTATAGCGGGCCGGGGCCAGGAGGCAACGCGCGGGGCGCTGGCCGGGGCGTTTGACCGGGCGCCCGCGCCGCGGGTAGACTCGCCCGGCCGGGCGATGCGGCCCGTACCAGCCGGAGAGGGGAAGAATGGTGCCTGCGAACGCGTGGAAGCAAGTGGGGCCGGTGGTGGCCTCGATCCTGATCATCATCGCCGTGGCCGTGGCGCGCAACTACTCCAAGGCGCTGGCCGCCGTCACGGCCACGATGCCGCTCAACGTGCCGCTGTCTCTGTGGATCCTGGCGCGTGCCGAGGGGGACGGCAAGGCGACCATGGTGGACTATACGGGGTCGCTGATCATCGGCATCCTGGGGACCACGGCGTTCGTGGTGGCCACGCACCTGGGGGCGCGGGCGGGGCTGCGCCTGGGCGCCAACCTGGCCCTGGGGTACACGGCCTGGGGGGTGGTGCTCGGCGGGATCACGCTGGTGCGCTACCTGGCCAAGGGGTGAGCGCCGCCTCCGGCACGATCCCCGGGGGTCTTGGGGCCGCGCGGACGGCCCTCAGGCCGTCTGCGGCCGGGACCCCGGGGGTCTGTAGGCGGGGAGCCCTGCTGCTGCGACCGAAGGGCCTGCCGCCCTCTAGCCCGCCGCGTTCCGCCTAGGCGGCGGCCTCCATGGCCGGGTCGTAAGCACCCCTCCGCGCGGCGCCGGCCAGCCGCACCCGCGCCGCAAAGGCCCGCTGCGCCGCCGGCACGTTCGCCGCGGCCCCCCGCCAGGCCTCCATGGCCGGCCCCTGTAGCGCCCGGGCGAAGGAGAACGACAGCGCCCAGGGCGCCGCGCCGGCCCGGTTCAGCAGGTTCAGGTGCGCCGTGGCCCGCTCGGGGCTCTGCCCGCCGGAGAGGAACACCACCCCCGGCACGGCCGCCGGCACCGTCCGCCGCAGGGTGCGCAGGGTGGCCTCGACCACGGCCTCCGGCGAGGCCTGCTCCGCCGCGGACTGCCCCGCCAGCACCATGTTCGGCTTGAGCAACACCCCCTCCAGCAGCACGCCGTGCTCGGCCAGCGCCGCAAAGGTGGCCGAGAGCGCCGCCGTGGTGACCTCCTCACAGCGGGCCAGGGAGTGGGCGCCGTCCATGAGCACCTCGGGCTCCACGATCGGCACCAAGGCGGCCTCCTGGCAGAGGGCCGCGTAGCGGGCCATGGCCTGGGCGTTGGCCGCCAGGCAGAAGGCGGTGGGCAGCCCCGCGCCGATGGCGATGACTGCCCGCCACTTGGCAAAGCGGGCCCCCAGGGCGTGGTACTCGGCCAGGCGGGGGCGCAGGCCGTCCAGCCCCTCGGTGATCCGCTCCCCCGGGTGGAGGGCGAGCTCCATGGCGCCGGTATCCACCTTGATGCCGGGGACGATCCCCTGGGAGGCCAGGACCTCGCGCAGGGGGCGGCCGTCGGCGGCGTTCTGGCGGATCGTCTCATCGTAGAGGATGACGCCGCCGAGGTGCTCGGCAATGCCGGGCGCGGTAAAGAGCAGGTGGCGGTAGTCGCGGCGGGTGTCGATGGTGGAGGGGATGCCGAGTGCCTGGAAGCGCCGGGTGATGGTGCCGGTGGATTCGTCGGCGGCCAGCAGCCCCTTCCCGGGGGCCAGCAGCCGCGAGATCGTCTCGGCCAGGGCGGACGCGTTCATGGTCGGTACCTCCTGGGTAACGACTCCTGCGGTCCACTATCTTGGGGTGCCATTCTAGCGCGGCGGGGCGCCCGGCGGCAAGCCTCAGGCCGGGGGTTCTGGGGCGACCGGGGGTCTGCCGAGGGCGGGCCTCGCTCAGGCGGAGCAAGGCCCGCCCTCTAGACCCCCGGGTTGGCGCGAGGCGCCGGCCGGCCGCCTAAGAGTGCGGCGCGGTGGCCAGCCAGGCGCCGACCTGCTCCAGCCGCGGCAACTGGGCGGCCAGGTTCTGCCGGCGGGCGGGAATGACGTCCACCAGGTCAAACCCGATGCGCTGCACGACCCGCTCCAGGCTGAGGCAGCAGTTGGGCGCCCCGCCCCCGCCGCCGCCGGCCACGCAGAGGCCCACGGCCGGCTTGCCCTTGATGCCCGACGTGTCGGCCATGTGGGTGGCCGTGCGGCGGAAGCGGTCAGTAAAGGCGCGGATGCTCTCGGCGAGGTCGCCATAGTAGACCGGCGTGGCAAAGACCACCGCGTCGGCCGCGCGCACCTTGGCCACCAGCAGGTCCAGGTCGTCGTCGATGACGCAGTGCCCCTCGCTGCGGCAGGTGCCCCAGCCCGAATCCTCGCACTGCCGGCAGCGCTCGAGGTGCAGGGTCGGCAGGAAGACCCGCTCGACCTGGCCGCCGGCGCGCTCATAGCCGGCCAGGATGGCCCCGGCGGCGGTGGCCGTCTGCCCCTGCGGGTTGCGGGCCCCGCAAATCAGGAGGAGTTTCATAGGAGGCTCCTTTCTTTCACTGGGACGGCCGCGCCCGCCGGGCGCCTAGCCGTCCACGCGGACGTCCAGCCCGTACTCTTCCGCCAGGGCGACCATCGCCGCCAGGGCCGCGGGCGCCTGGCGGGGCAGGGCGCCCAGCGGGTAGGGCGCGTCAAGCCACTCGTACTTGGCCGGGGCGGCCTCGTTGTACGGCAAGAGCGCCGCGCGCCGCAGCCCCGCCGCGCGCATCAGCGCATAGATGGCCCGCAGGTTCTCCTCGGTATCGGTGATCGCGGGGATGAGCGGCACGCGCACCTCGACGTCGACGCCCGCCCCGGCCAGGCGCGCGGCGTTGGCCAGGGTGGCCCGGTTGGAGGCGCCCACCCAGCGGCGATGGGCGGCCTCGTCGACGATCTTGAGGTCGTACAGCACCAGGTCGGTAAAGGGGAGCAGGCGCCCCAACACCTCCCACGAGCAGGCGCCGGAGGTCTCGATGGCCGTGCGGATCCCCTCCGCCCGGCAGCCGCGCAGGATCGCCTCGGCAAAGGCGGGCTGCATGGTCACCTCGCCGCCCGTCAGGGTCACCCCGCCGCCGGAATGGGTGAAGAAGGGCTTCATCCGCACGGCCCGGCGGACGACCTCCCCCGCGCGGACCACGTACCCCTTGAGGTGGAGCGCCTCTTGCGGGCAGGCCCGGGCGCAGGCGCCGCAGGCCGCGCAGCGCTCCCGGGCGATGGTGTGGCCGCCGTCGCCCAGGGCGTGAGCGCCCCGCGCGCAGACAGCGGCGCAGGCGCCGCACAGGGCGCAGCGGTCGCGCAGGAAGACCAGCACCGGCTCGGCCCCGCGCGATTCGGGGCTGTGGCACCAGGCGCAGGCCAGCGGGCAGCCCTTCAGGTAGACGGTCATGCGGATGCCGGGGCCGTCGTGAATGGCAAAGGTGTCCACGTCGAAGAGGAGGCCGGTCGCGTCGAGCGCCGGGTCGGCCGGCGCCGCGCTGGGTTGGTGGCGTGGGGCGGTCACGAGCGTCCCTCCTGGCGGCGGATGTGATGATCCTGCTGCTCGCGGCTGAGCATGGTAAAGTAGGCGCACCAGCCGCCCATGCGCACCCGCAACGACTTCCACTGCTCCGGCTCTTCCTGGGCGGCGTAGAGCTCCCGCGTGTCGGCCACGGTCAGGGTCATCATGTTGCCGCCCGTGTCAACAAAGGAGCGCACCAGGGCGGCCATGCGGGCGGTGCCCTCCTCGCCCCCGACGAGGCGGCGGTTGAGGCGCAGGTCCAGCGGGCCGCCGGCGGGGAGGTTGGCCGAATGCATGGCCCCGTAGGAGAGGATGGCCCCCGGGAGGCCGGCCACGTCCCTGCCCAAGGCCGGCGAAAAGTTGGAGGACACCGGCTGCCCCGCCAGGCGGCCGTCGGGCGAGGCGCCCAGCCCCTCGCCGATGCCGATGTACCAGGAAAAGGTGCCCACGCCGGCGGGGAAGAGGACCTCGTCGCGGTGAGCGCGGGCGTGCCGGTCGACGCAGGCGGTAAAGGCGTCGATGAGGGCCAGGCCCATGGCATCGGCAGCCGGGTCGTCGTTCCCGTACTTGGGGGCGGCCTGGAGCGCGGCGCGCAGCGGCCCGTAGCCGACGAAATCGGCGTCGAGCGCGTCACACAGGTCGGCCATGGTGGCGGCGCCGTCCTCAAAGATGACCTTGCGGATGGCCGTCAGCGAGTCGATGGTGTGGGCGGCGCTCTCGAGGAGCAGGCCAAAGGTGCGGTAGCGGGCGCCGCCGGCGGTCATGTCCCGCCGAGATTCGACGGCCCCGTCGATCAGGGCGGAAAGGAGCGGCACCGGCGCGATGGTGGCGCGGTTGTTCAGGGTGCGCACCACGCGGCGGACGATCCCGCCCACCATGCCGTCCAGCTGGGCGGTAAAGGCGGCCCAGACGTCTTCCCAGCGGGTAAAGGCGCGCGGGTCGCCGGTGTCCAGGCCGTCCTGGGCGCCGTCCACACGAGAGACGCCGCGGTGCAGCGCCCATTCCAGGCAGAGCATGGTGCTGAGCCGCTGGAAGCCGAAATCGGTGCGGCCGGGGATGATGACCTCCCAGCAGCCATCGTTGGTATAGTCGCGGGCGTCGGGCGTGGGGATGCCGATGGCCTCCAGCGCCGGGACGAGGGCCTCGTCGTTGAACAGGGCCGGCATGCCGCCGCCGTCCTTGAGCACCTCGCAGGTGTAGCGCACCAGCGCCTCGGGCGAGGCACGGTGCACCCGCACGGTGAGGAGCGGGTTGGTCATCTGGTTGCGCCGGTAGGACTCCAGGAGCAGGTAGGAGAGGGGGTTGGTGCCGTCGACGCCGTCCGGCGTCAGCCCGCCGACGACGATGTTCTGCAGCCAGTGGTTGGTGGCGTCCAGGCTGTCGCGCCGGGTGCCCAGCTGCGAGGAGGTCGTGTGCCGGGTGCGGCGGGCCGGGTCAAGGCTCTCCTTGGCGCGGTGGTCGGGGGCCTGATCCTCGGTAGTGGCGGCGCGCTCGTTGAACTTGAGCGTAAAGCAATCGGTCAGCTCGGCGGCCCGCGCCAGGGTCAGGGTGCCGGCGGCCAGGTCGGCGCGCAGGTAGGGCCAGGCGTACTGGTCCAGGCGGCCCAGGGCGTTGCCGTTCATGCTGGCGTGAAAGACCATGTGCACCAGCCACACCGCCTGGAGCGCCTGCCAGAAGGTGCGCGCGGGGCCGGCGGGCGCCTGGCGGAGGTTGGCGGCCATCTGGGTTAGCTCGGCGGCGCGGGCGCCGTCAGGGGCCTGGGCGGCCTCCTGCTCGCAGCGATCGGCCAGGCGGGCGGCCAGGTCGATGACGGCCCCGCAGGCCAGGACGACGGAATCGAGAAAGGCGCCCTCCGCGGCGGTCGTGCAGGCGGGGCGCTGGGCCTCCGCCCCGGCCATGATGCCGCGCAGGCCGCGCGTCAAGAGGCGCGGATAGTCGGGCACGATGTGCCCAAAGACCGAGGTAATGCCCAGGCCCAGGGAAGCGGCGGCGGCGCGCTCCTCGGGCGTGGTGTAATCGGGAAAGCCCCGCTCATAGTGGACGCGCGGCTCCTCGAGGGTCAGCGATCCGGCCAAGAGCTGGCCCGCCCACAGGTCGGTGGGCATGCCCGAGAGTTTGAGCGCCAGGGCGCGGGCGTTGCGCACGGCGAGCGGCTCGGGCAGGTAGCGGTCGTCGATGCGCGCTGGCCAGACGTGGGCGGTATAGGGGCGCTCCATGGCGGCGCGCACCCGCGCGCGCAGCTCGGCGACGCGGGGGGTATCGGGGCGGGAGGTGAGGGCGGCCAGGAGGCCGGATGCGTCCTCCCAGGCGGGGGCGGCGGCGACGCTTTCATCCTGGACGACGGTGGTCATGCGCACTCTCCTGCGGGTCACCGGGCGGGGGCAGCCCGAACCCGGTGGCGGCCATGTGCGGCGAGTGTAGCCCCGTGGCGCCGGCGGGGCAAGCGGCGCTGCGTGCCGGGCGTTGTGTGCGGGACTAGAGAGAGAGGAGAAGACAGGAGAAGAAGGACAGGATTAACAGGATTAACAGGATTCTAAGAATGTTGTGAAGTAGGGTCCTTTGGGGAAAGAGATAATCCTATCCCCAATCCTGTAAATCCTGTCAATCCTGTCAATCCTGTCAATCCTGTCAATCCTGAAATCCTGTTCGTCCTGTGGAGCCCGTGGCAGCGCTGTCCGCTGTTGGGCGGGGGCTAGCGGGTCATGTACAGGATGCCGATGGTGTTGGGGCCGCAGTGGCTGGAGATCGTGCAGCCGGCCCGGGTGACCAGGAGCTCCTGCGGGGCGCCGACCTTGCGGATCTGCTCGGTAAGCCAGGCGGCGTCATCAGAGCCCGAGTGGGTCACAAAGACGCGCCGCAGATCCATCTCGGGCAGGTGGGCGCGGTAGTCGTCGACCAGGGACTGCAGGGCGCGCTTGCGTGAGCCGCGCAGCCTTTCCCGCACGTCGAGCGAGCCATCCGGCTGGACGGCGATCACCGGGCGGATGCGCAGCAGGCTGCCGACGACGCTCTCCAGGGCGGTGCAGCGGCCGCCCATGTAGAGGTACTTGAGCGTATCCACCACAAAGGAGGTGTGCACGCGGCCGACGGCGGCGTGTAGGTCGGCAGCGATCTCGTCGGCCGGGAGGCCCTGGTCACGCAGGTCGGCGGCGCGCAACGCCAGGAGGCCGGTGCCGGTGGAGAGGTTGCGGGAATCAATCAGGCGCACCTTGCCGGCCGGGAACTGCTCGGCGGCCAGGCGGGCGTTCTGGAAACCGGCCGACAGGGCGGAGGCGATGCCGGTAAAGATCACCTGGCCGGGCCGGTCAAAGGCGGCCACATAGTCGGCGACGGGGGGTGCGGCGGTCTTGGGCAGCTCACCGGTCTCGTCGACGAGGCGGTAGACGCCGTCCGAGTCGATATCGAGGCCGTCACGGAAGGCGTGTTCGCCGTGGTGGACAAAGTAAGGGATCACGTGGATGTTGGCGCGCTGGACCAGTTCGGGTGACAGGTCGGCGGTGCTATCAGTGACGATGCTCACCATGGTAGGGGGTGCTCCTTGTGGTGCCAGGCGCGCGTCAGGGCCGCGAGCGCCACGGGTGACGGCAGGCGCCCGAGAGGCGTGGCGGGCGAGCCGTCGGCGGGGGCTCGCGCCCGTCAGCCCTGAGGCTGTTCCGCCGGCTGGTGAAGGTGGGTGCACTGGTAGACGCCCCTGGCCACATCGGTGAGCAGGGCGTCGGCGAGGCTCAGCAGGCGGGCGACGCGCTCGTCACTGAGCCGATAGCGGACAAAGCGCCCCGCCTGTTCCGAGGCGACCAGGCCGCAGTCGCGCAGGCAGGCGAGGTGGTTGGAGACGTTGGGCTGGTTGAGGCCGGTGGCGCGGACGATGTCGGAAACGCTGAGCGGCTTGGCACGCAAGGCCTCGAGGATAGCGAGGCGCGAGGCGTCGGCGAAGCCACGGAAGAGGCGGGCCTGCAGGTCGATGGCCTGCGCAGGAACAGCCAGCAGCATCGGATCTCCCCTTTGGGACGGCGTGTCAGCGTATCATCATATCAGCATGGGGTGATATTAGCACAGATGGTGGGGAAGTCAAGGGGGGGCCGCGGCGGCGAGCCGAGCGGCAAGCCGCGCCTCACCCGTTGTCATTCCGAAGGAGGTCTTCCGACAGGCGGTCTGCCGCCCGGAATCTCGTCTTTGACTAACTTGTGCGCAGAAGCTAGACAAAGACGAGGTCCCTCGCTCCGAAGACTCCGCTCGGGACGACAGGGCGGGGGGGTCCGCTCGGGCCGATAGGACCCCCGCCTGTCACTCCGGGGAGGTCTTCCGACCGGGGCGACACCCCCGCCTTGTCATTCCGAAGGAGGTCTTCCGACTGAGGAATCTCGTCTTCGACTAGTTGATATGCACACGCCAGTCAAAGACGAGGTCCCTCGCTGCGCTCGGGACGACAGGGCGCCAGGTTCCCCTCAGGACGACAGGGCGCGGGGGCGTGCCGCCGGAATGACAGGCGCGCGCTTCCGCGCTACGATGCCGGCGTCGGCCGCACTCCACCGCCACACACGGGGGTGAACGCATGCGCAGCTACTATGTGTACATCATGGCCAGCCGCAGCGGAGTCCTGTACACCGGCGTCACCAATGACCTAGCGCGGCGCGTGTGGGAGCACCGCACCGGGCGCGGATCCGAGTTCGTGGCCCAGTACCACGTTCACAAGCTCGTGTACTTTGAGGAGTTCCGCGACGTGCGCCAGGCTATCGACCGGGAGAAGCAGGTCAAGGCCTGGCGGAGGAGCAAGCGCGCGGCGCTCATCGCGACGATGAACCCGGGCTGGGAGGATCTGGCGCGGGAGGGGGGCGAGGAGAGAGCCGGCATGGCGGGCAGGGAAGAGGGGTAGGGCGTCGAGCCCTCCCCGCTTGTCATTCCGAAGGAGGTCTTCCGACAGGCGGTCCGCCGCCCGGAATCTCGTCTTTGCATAGCGTGTAACCACAAGTGAGTCAAAGACGAGGTCCCGGCCGGCGGACCGGCGGCTCCGCAGACTCCGCTCGGGACGACAGGGCGGGGGGCTCGCCGCGTCCGTTTGGCCGGCCAGCGGGGAGGCTCCGCGCCGGCACGTGCTGGGCGGCAAGCCTGGCGCAAGACGGCGACGCTACCGTTGTCATTCCGAGCGGAGTCTGCGGAGCGAGGAATCTCGTCTCTGTGTTGCTGCGCGCAGAAGCTAGGCAAAGACGAGGTCCCAGCCGGCGGACCGGCTGCTCCGCTCGGGACGACAAGGCGGGGGGGCTCCGCTCGGGACGACAGGGCGCGGGGCGCGGCCCCGCCGCCGCGGGGCCGGCGGCGTTCCATGCCGTGGAACGGCCGCGCGCCCCGCGGCGCCGCGGCGCCGCACCCAGGCCTTGACCCGCCGCCCCGCGCGGTGCTACAGTAGGCGTGGTGATGGTATATCATCTACCATCTACCAGGAGGCGCCATGCGCGACCGTCTGCGACCCCTCGATGCCGAGGCGACGGTGGTGCCCCAGCCGCTCAACGACCAGGCCACCGACCTGCTCCGCCGGGCCATCGTCTGCGGCCAGATCCCGCGCGGCGCCAAACTCGTCGAGGCCGAGGTCGCCGCACGCCTGCGCGCCGGGCGGGCCCCCGTCCGCGATGCCCTCCTCCGCCTGGAGGGCGAGGGCCTCGTCGTGCGGCGCGGCAAGTGGCGCCACGTCCTGGCCCTCTCACGCCAAGACCTCATCGCCCTCCACGAGGTGCGCCAGTCGTTGGAGCTCACCGCCCTGCGCCTGGGCATCCCGCGGGCCACCCCCGAACAGCACGCCCTCCTCGCCGCCCACGGGGAAGAGTTTCACGCCCTGGCCGAGGCGCAGGACCGCTCCGCCTATGCCTTTCACGACCTGGCCTTTCACGAGGCGCTCTGGTCGATCAGCGGGAACCCCTTCCTGATGCGGGCCGCGCAGCCGATCGCCGGCCCCATCATCATGACCATGTTGAGCCCTTTGCACGTGGATTCGGCCTGGGACTGGGCCGGCCTACGGGCGTCGCACGACGACCTCATTGCCAGCATCCTGCGCCGCGACTATGACGCGGCCGAACACCTCATGGCAGAGCACATCGCTCACTCGCTGCGCGAGATCCTCGCCTGGTACGACCACCCGTCGCCCGACTAGCGCCTCCCAGCCCCCAACAAGTGAGGAGGGAACCCATGGCGGTATCACCCTGGACTGTGTGGGGCATCTCGGAGCTCAGTTGCTGGCTCCTGCACCGCAACCCCACCTGCGGCAGCCCCTCGGGCCACGACGCCGAGGACTGCCTCGACGGCCACCTGGCCTGCGGCATCGACCACGTCGTGTGGGACCTGGGGCGCAGCGTCCTCACCTACCACTCGGACCTGCCCGGCGCCACCTGCCACGGCCTGCGCAGCGACCCGCCCGGCCTGAGCACCGCCGAGCGCGCCAGTGAGGCCCTCTACCGAGAGCGCTGCCAGCTACGCGCCGCGTTGCGCCACGCCCGGGCCACGGGGATCACTCTCTACGGGCGGCTGTGCATGAACCGCCACTACTCCCCCGGCACCCTGCACCGCTCGGCCTTTGCCCAGAACCACCCCGAATGGTGCGAGGTGGGCAAGGACGGCTGGCTGGATACCTCGCGCCTCTGCTACGCGATCCCCCAGCATCGCCAGGAGCGCATCGACATCCTGATGGAGGCGGCCGATATCGGCGTCGACGGCCTGCAGCTCGACTTTGTCCGGCAGCCGCCGGCCGTCCGCTATCATCCGGCCTTTGTAAACGCCTACCGCCTGCGCACCGGGCGAGACGCCCGCGCCCTCACCCTGGCCCAGCGGGAGGAGTTCCTGGATTGGTGCCGGTTCCGTGCCGAGGCGGTGACGGAACTGCTGCGCGAACTGAAGGCCAGGCTCGACCCCTTCCGGGCGCGCTGGCTGCGGGCGGTGCCCGTCCAGGTGCGGGTGCCCAACGACGGGCTGGAGGGCAACCTGGTGGCCGGGTTTGACGTGCGCACCTGGTGCCGGGAGGGGCTCATCGACGAGCTGGCCCTCAGCGAGCTGCACTGGCTGGCCGAGTACCAGGCCTGGGATGACGCGCCCTACATCGCCCTGGGCGCCGAGCACCATATCCCGGTGTACGCGTCGAGCAACTGCCTGCCGCGGCAGGGCGGGGAGTGGAGCGGGGAGGTGAACCCGCGCGGCGTCAACCCGCTGGTGCTGGCGCGCCGGGCGCTGGCCTCGCTGGAGGCCGGGGCGCAGGGGATCGCCCTGTACCAGAGCGACACCGGCGTGCAGCGGCCTGACGTGAAGGACGCCGTGGCGGCGATGAGCAACCCGGCGGCCCTGCGCGCCTACGTGGCTGACCCGGAGGTGGCCCGCCGCTACCCGATCACGCCGGAGAACGCCGCATACGGCATCGACAATCACTCGGCCGAGTTCGCGCAGCTCCACGCCGGCCCCGGCCTGCCGGAGAGCGGGGCCTGAGCGGGCCAGCGGCCCGGGCCAGTGGACTCTAGCCAGCAGCCACGCAAGGAGGTGAGGGAAGGGCAGTTCGTCGGCGCCATGAGACGATAGTCGGTGAACGTTCCTCGCCTGTAGGTTCGCGCCCCCCAGTGGGGCCAAAGGAGCATTCGCCATGGAACGGCTATCAAGACGTGACTTTCTGCGGGTTTCCGCGCTCAGCGCGGCCGCTACGGTCGCCGCCGCCTGCGGGGTGACGGTCACCACGCCGACACCGGCGCCCGTCGCCACGCCCGTGGCCGCGGCGCCGACCGCCGCGCCGACGGTGGCCCCCACGCAGCCTGCTCCTACCCAACCAGCCCCCACCGCGGCACCGCCCACGGCCGTGCCGAGCAAGTTCAAAGAGGCCCCCATGCTGGCCGAGCAGGTCGCTGCGGGCAAGCTGCCGCCCGTCGACGAGCGCCTGCCGGAGAACCCCTTCGTCATCGAAGGGCTGGACGGCGTGGGGAACTATGGCGGCACCTGGCGCTATGCCCACCAGGGCACGGCGCTGCGCACCGGGCACCTGGCCCGCGGCACCCTGCGCATCAATCTGGATATGCTCATCGAGCCGTATATGGCCGAGTCCTGGTCGGTCACCGAGGACGGCCGCGAGTACACCTTCCACCTGCGCAAGGGGCTCAAGTGGTCCGACGGCACGCCGATGACGTCTGAGGACTTTCGCTTCTTCTATGAGGACGAGATCCTCAACGTGGAGCTGACCCCCGCCCCGCCCGAGTTCCTTTCCTCGGTGCGCGGGCAGGAGCGCATCCCGGCCGAGTTCTCGGCGCCCGATGACTTTACGGTCATCTACAAGTTCGCCGACCCCAAGGGCCTCTTTGCGCTGCAGGGCCGCGTCATCCGGGATATCACCGCCACTCCGGCCCACTATATGAAGCAGTTCCACAAGACTTATGCGGACGCGACGGCCCTGGCCGCGGCCCTCAAGGCGGCAAACAAGGAAGACTGGACGCAGCTCTACATCGAGAAAAACGACTACACCATGAACATAGACCGCCCGGTGCATCAGCCCTGGTTGCTGATGAACACCAAGTCGGACGAGTTCGTGGTGGCCTGGCGCAACCCCTACTTCTGGGAGGTCGACACTGCCGGCCAGCAGCTGCCCTACATCGACAAGTGGACCTCGCGCACCTGCGCCACCGCCGACGTGGCCCTCCTGTGGGCCCTGAACGGCGAGCTCGACTGCCAGGCCGACTATATCAGCGCGCACGCCAACTATACCGCCTTGGTGCAGAGCGAGAAGCAGGGCGACTACTGGGTGCTCAACCTCGAGTACCCGCCGGTCTGGTGTGTGCTGTTCAACCTCACCTCGAAAGACAAGCGCCTGCGCGCCCTGTTCAACGAGAAGGACTTTCGGGTGGCCATGTCGCTGGCGGCCAACCGCGACGAGATGCGCGAGATGATCGAGGACGGCCTGGGGAACAACCGCCAGTACTGCCCGCCGGCCGCCTCCCCCTTCTACTATGAGAAGCTGGCCAAGGCCTACCTCGACTATGACCCCGACCGGGCCAACGCGCTGCTCGACGGCCTGGGGCTGACGGAGCGCGACGCCGAGGGCTACCGCCTGTGGAACGATGGCTCCAAAGAGCGGGTGAGCTTTATCGACCTCATGTATTTCTCCGAGAACGCCGGCCCGCATGACCTGATGCTGATCGACTATTACAAGGCGGTCGGCATCGAGATGATCTACCGCGGGGTGGACCGCCAGTTGAGCCGCGAGATGATCATGGCCAACGAGGTCGACGTCGAGGTGCATGACTTTGACCGCACCCTGGTGCCCCTGGCCGACCCGGTTCACTGGATCAAGACCGGCAACAAGAACGAGCGGCCGTGGTGCAGCGCCTGGACGCTGTGGGCCATGGACAACAACGACCCGAACGGTGAGAAGCCGCCCGAGGGCCACTGGATCTGGGACATCTGGGCGGCCTGGGAGGAGCTGCAGCGCACCGTCGGCGAGGAGAACCAGAAGCAGGTCTTCTGGAAGATCCTCGACATCTGGGCCCGCGAGCTGCCGGTGGTCGGCCTGTACGGCGACCGGCCGTTGCAGATGGTCGTCAAGAACGGCTTCAAGGGCATTCGCGAGGGCTATCCGTACGAGTGCTGCTCGACCTCTTACGAGTACATCATGGAGTCGGCCACCTGGTTCTGGGACGATCCCGCCAAGCACACCGTCTGAGAGCGCCCCGGGGTGAGGCACACCCTGTGGCAGGGAGGGGCAGCCCCGCTGGCGGGCTGCCCCTCTGCTGAGGGGGCGCGGGCTGCAGAGGAGGAGGCCGATGCCAGAGCGCAGACGCATGTTCTACAACGACGACGGGGATACCTGCCTGGCGCAGTACCGCGGGGGGGTGCGCGAGGAGATGGCCACCGACGCGGTCGACACGCTGCTCGGCACGCCCGTCACGACGCTGGTTTACTGTGTGTCCTACTCGGATACGGGGAACTATCCCTCGCAGGTGATCTCGCGGTTGGGCTGGCGCGAGCTGGGCGGGGAGGAGGTCGCCGGGCGCAACGACGGCCCGCCCCTGGCCACGGTGCGCTACTGGGCCGAGCATGGCTGGGACGTGCCGGCCATGATCATGGCCCGCGCCGCCGAGAAGGGGCTCGAGTTCATCCCCTCCATGCGCATGAACGACGCCCACTTTTGCCAGACGGCGCACCCGCGCGTCAACCGGCTGACGGGCCGCTTCTGGCTGGAGAACCAGGACCTCATCATCACGCCCAACCTGGAGTGGCGGCCGGAGCGCTGGCCGACCTTTGTGCTCGACTTTAGGCACGAGAAGGTGCGGGCCTTCCGCCTGGCCAACGCCGACGAGATCATTGCGCGCTACGGGGCGCAGGGCTTTGAGATGGACTGGACGCGGCACTACCGCTTCTTTGCCGACGGCCGGGCCCAGCCGGACCTGATCACCGACATGGTGCGCCGGGTGCGCCGCCGGCTCGACGCGCGGGGCGGCGGGCGGCGCCTGCCCCTGATCGTGCGGGTGGCCGGCAGCGTCGGCGGCAGTTTGGCCATCGGCCTCGACGTGGGCGCCTGGGTGCGCGAGGGGCTGGTGGACTATATCGTCCCCAGCGACCCAACCCGGCAGATCTCGCCCGAGATGCCGGTGGCCGAGTGGATCGACCTGGTGCGGGGCAGCGGCGTCGAGGTGCACCCCAGCCCGGAGAGCTGCTCCTGGCGGGGCGGCGGCGAGGCCACGCTCGAGATGTACCGCGCCGCGGCCAGCAACTACTACGCCCAGGGGGCCCACGGCGTCTACCTCTACAACGTGTTCACCGAGGGGCTGCCGCTACAGGGCTGGCAGTACGTCATGATGCGCGACGTCTCCTGCCCGGAGGCGCTGGCCCGTACCGACAAGACCTTCTTCGCCATCGCCGCCCGGGGAGATGCGGTCCGCGCGCTGTACCCCTGGCGCCGGCCCGCGGCGCTCCTGCCGATCCGCCTGGCCCCCGGCGGGGAGCCGGCCGTTACGGGCCTGTGGGTGGGGGATGACCTGGCCGCCGCGGCGCGCGCCTCGACCTTGGGGCGCGCCGCGCTGCGGGTGCGCCTCAGTGACCTGGGCCCGGGGGACCGGCTGGAGGTGCTCCTGAACGGGCGGCCGCTCGACCTGGCTGCGGCGCGCCTGGGCACGGCCGACTATCGGGCCAGGCGGCGGTTCGGCCGGCGGGGGGCCACGGCCGCGCCGCACTACCGGGCCTGGTGGGGGCTGAGCGCCACGCTGCGCTGGAACCTGGCCGACCCGGAGGGGGCCGGGCTGCGCCGGGGGGATAACGCCATCTCGGTGCGCTGGTGCTTGGCGGAGGGGGCCGACCCCGGCGAGCGCGCCCGGGCCGGCGAGCGGGAGATGTGGCTGCTCGACGTGGACCTGGCCGTGTGCTACGACCCGTTGGGCAAGGATCCGCCGCCCTGGGGCTGAGCGGGCCGAACGCCGGCGACGGGGGATTCTGGGGAGGGCAAGATGGACGGACGCGAGCTGCAGGAGATCTGGCGGAGCGGGCGGCCGAGCTTCGGGGCCTGGACCCTCAGTTCAGACCCGGCCACGGCGGCCGTGCTCGCCAACGTCGGCTATGAGTGGATCCTGGTGGACACCGAGCACTGCCCCTTTGACGCGGAGACGCTGCGCGCCGTGCTGGCCGCCATCCGCCTGCGCGGGGCGGTGCCGATCGTGCGGGTGCCCGCCAACGAGGAGTGGCTCATCAAGCAGGCCCTGGACCGCGGCGGGGAGGGGGTGTTGGTGCCGCTCTTGCGCAACGCGGAGGACGCCCGCCGGGCGGTGCGCGCCTGCCGCTACCCGCCCGACGGGGTGCGGGGTTTCAGCCCTTACGACGTCTCCAACTATTACCAGGATCTGGACGCCTACCTGCGGACGATCAACGAGCGCGTGGTGGTCATGCTGCAGGTGGAGCTGCGTGAGGCGGTGGAGAACCTGGAGGAGATCCTGGCGGTACCGGGCATCTCCTGCCTGCTGATCGGGCCGGCGGACCTGTCGTTTTCGCTGGGGCACCCGCTGGCGACGGACCATCCGGAGGTGCAGGGGGCCATCGAGCGGGTCATCGGGCGCTGCCGGGCGGCGGGGATGCCGGTGGCGGTGGTGGTAGGCGGGAGCGCCGACGATCTGGCCGGCTGGGTGCGGCGGGGGGTCAACGTGCTCCCGGTGGGGGACAACCTAGGCTGGCTGATCTCCGGGGCCGGGGAGATGCTGCGCGCCATGCGCGAGCGCACCGGCGGCCGGTAAGGGGGGGGTCGCCGCGGGGCGACAGGGCGGGGGGTTCGGCGCGGGGCAACGAGGCGTGCGGCGCGCGGCTGATATGACGGCCGCGCGCTTTGGCGCTACGATGCGTTCGGCAGCCGTGTTCCGCCGCCTCACACAGGGGTGCGCCGCTGCGCAGCCGCTACGCGCACGAGGCGAGCAGGTGCTGCCCGGGAGGTGTGGGCCATGGGCGCTGAGGCGGGGCCGGCCGCAACCGGCCGAAAGAGGGGTTCGGCAATGCTCGTTCCGACGCTGATCATGGGGGCCGTGGCCGTGGCGCTCCTGGCCTGGGCCTGGCGGCGCGGCGGTGGCCAGCACATCAGCGGCCTGCGCCTGGCCGCCACCAACCTGGCCCAGACGCTGCCGATCCTGGTGTTCTCCTTCCTGGTGGCCGGGCTGGCCCAGGCGCTCTTGCCGAGGGACCTGGTGTCTCGCTGGGTGGGCACCGCCGCGGGGTGGCGCGGCGTCCTGATCGGCACGGCGGCCGGGGCGCTCACCCCGGGGGGGCCCTACGTCTCTTTCCCGGTGATGGCCGCGCTGCTGCAGGCCGGGGCGAGCCTCGGCACCATGGTGGCCTTCCTGGCGGGCTGGTCGCTCTGGTCGGTGAGCCGGCTGCCCCTCGAAGTGGGCATCATGGGCTGGCGCTTCACCCTGTTGCGGCTGGCCAGCACCTTCTTCTTCCCACCGCTGGCCGGCCTGTTGGCGCAGGCCTTGGCGCGGGCCCTCGCCTAGGCGCCCCGCGGCAGGAGCGCCCGGTACGCCTCACGTACCTCGCGATAGGTGAGCAGGCGGTACTCGCCGGCCGCCCGCCGCACCTGTGCATCGCGAAAGGCCTCCAGGTCCGCCGTACGACGCTGCCAGTCAGGCAGGGCGCGCGCCTCGGGCGTGTCCAGGGCGGCATGGTGGATCAGATGGTAGACCCCCGGCCCGGCCTTGCGCAGGACGCGCAGGTACCAGCCCCGCATCTCCTCGGGCGGGCGCCCGTAGCCGGAAAGCATCTGCACCCTGGGGAGGGTCGAGCCGGCCAACACCTCACCCAGCGGGGCGCGGAACGCCTCGGGCAGGGAGTGGTACTCGAGCACGGCCGGCACCATGGCCGGCAGGCGGTACTCCTCGGCCAGGCGCAGGTAGACCGCGGCGATGTCTGGCCGCATGATGGAGCCCATGTGGGTGTCCAGATGGGTGACGTCGACGCCGAGGCGGTAGACCGCCTCGATCTGGGCGCGCAGCTCGGCCTCGACCTCGCCGATCTCGGCGTGCAGCCAGAGGCTCGCGAGGTCGCGCCACAGGAAGCCCTGCGCGTCGCACAGGGTGGGGGCCGCGGTGAGGGGCCGCAGGCGCGGCGCGGCCCATTCGGAGTTGAGGGTGAGGTGCACCCCTAGGTCGGCGGCCGGGAGCGCCGCGAGGGCCGTGCACCAGGCGGCCGGCGCCATCAGCGAGCCGGTGGGGTAACCGAGGTCCAGGTAGGCCTGCGTCTGCGCATGGGTCACGCCGAGGTCATCGTGATGGACGATGAGGGCGCGCTGCCCGTCCAGGCCCATCTCTCGCCAGAGGTCCATGGCCTGCTCCTCTCTCGGGCGGATGGGGCGACACGGCCCCAGTCTAGCGCCGGGGGCCGGGCGCCGCAAGCCCTCCGCACCGCCGAGCGTGCGGCGCAAGGGCTGCAGTGAGGCGCCGCCCCAGAGGGCCGCATAAAGGGTAGGCTCACCTCGCGGAGCGGGCCGGCGGGGCCCGGGTGTGGTATAATAGGGTTCTTGGGCCCGTGCGCCGCACGGGCCCGGCGAGATGGCAGGCCCGCGCGCAGCGGCAGACACGTTCCGCTGCACACCGTCCGGCCCTGCCCCGATGGGAGAAGCTCGATGCCCACACAGCCCGCCCGCCAGATAGCCCGCCAGCGGCCCGACGAGGCCGCCGACACGGCCCCCCTGGGCGCCCTGCCGCCGCCGGTGCCGGCGCGCTGGGACGGCCAGGTGGCCCACTATGTCTCCCAGGCCTTCAGCCCGGTGGTGCTGACGGTGGCCATGGTGCTGTGGGGCGCCGCCCTGGCGCAGGCCCCCGGCGCCTGGGCCTGGAGCGGCGCCTACCTGCTACTGGCCATCGGGGCGCCGGTGGCCTATTTGCTGCGCCTCTTCCGGCGGGGGCAGATCACCGACCTGGACCTGTTCCTGAGGGCGCAGCGAGTGAGGCCGTTGCAGTTCACGTTGGGGGCCGGGTCGCTCGGCTGGCTGATGCTGGCCGTGGGCGGGGCGCCAGCGCTCCTGGTGGTGATGACGGGGGCGCTCCTGGCGCTATCCGTCATCAACTATGCCGTCACGCTGCGCTGGAAGATCTCGATGCACACGACGGTGGCCGCCGCGGCGACGACCTTTACCTGGACGATGACGGGGCACACCTTCCCGCTGCTGGTGGGCGTGCCGCTGGTGGCCTGGTCACGCGTGCGGTTGGGGCGGCACACCATGGCCCAGACGATCGCCGGCGGGGCGGCGGGGTTCCTGGTCTTTCTCGGGGCGCGCTACCTGACGGCCTGCTAGGCCGCCCGGCCTGCTAGGCCGCCTCGGCCTGCGAGCCCGGCGGGGCCACGTCACGATCGAGCGCGTCGATCTCTCGCACGAGGAAAAAGTCGAGCACGGTGCGCAGGGCGATGGTGGCCGCCAGGAGGCCGAGCTCCTCCCACGAGGGGCTGAGCGCCGTGGTGAGGATGTCTGACGCGACCTGGAACTCCAGCCCCAAGACCAGGCTCTGCCCGAGCTCCAGGCGCAGCCGGGCGATGGAGCGCGGCCGCCAGCCCAGGAAGCCGGCCAGGTAGCGGGCGATGGCCCGCAGGCAGCCCGACACGACGACGATGGCCCCCAGCGCCTCGATGATCGGCACCAGGAATTCGATGGCGGATTCCACCAGTGCGAACATGGCGCGCTCCTTAGGCAGGCGGCGTGTCAGCCCAAGAACGGCAACTCCTTGATCAGGCTGAGCGCGGCTTGGTAGGCGTTCAGCACCCCATCGATCAGGCGCTGCGGCAGGTCGGCCGCCAGCACCACGATCACGAACAGCACAAAGGCCCCCGCGGCACCCAGCGCCAGCATGCGAAACAGGCGCGGGGAGGCGGGGGTCTCTCCACAATGCGGGCAGACGCGCAGCGGCCCGGCGACGACGTGCCCGTTCGGGCAGACGCGGGCGAAGCGCAAGGGCAGCAGGCGCCCACAGGTGGGGCAGCGCAGCGAATGCGCATCCGTCAGCGGGTGGCCGGCGGGGCAGGTATCCTGGCGGTGGGCGAGGCTATAGGGCACGGCGGCTCCTCGGGGCGTGATGCGAGACGGGGCGGGCTGCTGGCCCGCGGGCGCATGGTACACGCCCCGCGCGCCCGAGGCAAACCGCCCTCCCGCGGGCTACTTTGCACCCCACCAAGAGGGCGTGCCGGCCGCCTCAGCGGCGCAGGGCGTCGACCACCTGATGTGAGAGCTTATCCAGCTCGTTGATCTCGGCGTCGATGCGGTCGCGCAGGGTGGTCGCCTCGTCGTCGGGGAGCTTGAGCAGACTGGCCAGGTCGGCCAGGATCTGGTCCCGCTTGGCGATGACCTCCTGCAGGGGCCGGTCGGCGGCGGGATCCGTCCCGAGGGCACGCGCCCGCAGGACCAGCATGTCCAGCTGGCTGGAGATCTCGCGGACCTCGCGCTGTCGCGAGGTGACGTACAGGTCATGCGCGGCGCTGTGCGGTCTGACGGTCATGGGTGCACTCCTCCACGGTGGCGCGGCGAGGACGGCGGGCGGGCGGCAGCGGGGCGTGCGCCGCGGCGATCGGGAGTCGGCCGGGACGGGAGAGTGCGGGGAATGGGGAGGGGTGCCTAGCGGTGGCCGGCTACGATCAGAGGGGGCCTGACCTCTCTGCCTGCCAGAACGTATCATAGCACGTCCCCACCAGGTTTCAAGCCCCCGCGGGGGAGTAGACAGACAGGATTGCCGGATTCACAGGATTGACAGGATTATCAGGATTCGGACGGTTCTCTTGTGGGATGGGCGGCATCTGCAGGGGGTAGTCCGGCAGAAAGGCCTGCCAACCCGGAACGCCGGCTGCCCAGGATCCCAAATCCTGTCAATCCTGTCAATCCTGTCTCTCTTCTCCTCCTCCTTCGCGCCAGGCCAGGGCGCGGGCCTCGACGCGGCGGATAAAGGCGCCCTTGCCGTCGGTGTAGGCGGCCGGGTCGGCGGGGAAGCGCCGGGCCAGGCGCTCCTTCAGGCGGGCGTAGGCGGCCGCGACGGCGGGGTGGGCGCGCAGATAGTCGCGGAAGGCCAGGTGCCGGGCGACCGCGGGGCTGCCCACGGCAAAGGCGTGGGCGTGGTGCGTGTGCCGTTCGGGCGTGCCCCGCACAAAGTAGCGCCGCCCGGGGATGCCGTGCTCGCCGCGCGGGAGGTAGCCGGCGGCCGTCAGCGCCTCGTTCAGGCCGTCCAGCCGGCCCAGATCCTGGACAGTGATGAGGAGGTCGATGGTGGGCTTGGCCAGGAGCCCCGGCACGGCGGTGCTGCCGATGTGCGCCACGTCGACGAGCAGGCCCCCCAGGAGGCGGCGCCACAGGGCGGCCTCCTCCTCGTAGAGGCGCGGCCAGGCCGGGTCGTAGGGCACCAGGATCACGCGGCGCACCACTCGGGGGCTCCTTTCTCCTCGCGGCGGGCTCAGGGCAGGTCGAGCGTCAGCGGCGCGGCGTTCACGGCGCGCACCTCGAGCGTCGCGCCGGGCGGCGCCTCCAGGATGGCGATGCGGCGCGCCTCCTGCGGGAGGAGGTCCAGGTAGTTGTCCTCAAAGGCGGCCGCGGGGCTGCCGGGCACCGCCAGGGTCACCTGGCGGGCGAACAGGTCGGCCGAGACCTCGACGCCGCCGGGCACCAGCCGGGCCTGCAGGGTGGCCGCCGGCAGGCGCAGGAGGCGCTCGGGGGCCAGGAGCAGGCTGGCCTGCCAGCCGTCGAGGGAGGCAGCCAGGACCTCCTCCCGCACGGTCAGCGGGCCGAAGGGCGTGGCGCTGAGGCGCCGGCGGGCCACGCCGGGGGCCACGTCCACCGCGATGCGGGCCTCGCCGAGGAGCGTGCCGTCAAAGCGCAGCCGGCGCAGGGTCAGCGTGCCGCGTGCCGGCGCGGCCGAGTCATTCACGACCCATAGGGAGATCTCGTCGGCGGTGCGCTCGAACGACAGGAGCACCGGCGCGCAGGCCCGCCGCACGGCGTACCAGGCGATCTTGGGCACCAGGTCGGCGTCGACGAGCCCGGGGCCCACCGACTGCCAGGGATCGACGAGGCGCCACACCAGGCTGCCCCAACAGCGGCGGCCGTCGAGGGGGGCGCCGTCGGGCTGGCCGCGGCGGTGGCGCTCGAGGCGCTCGCGGAGGTAGTCGGCCTGGGCGCTGCCCAGGGTGCGCACCAGCTCGGCGGCGGAGCCGGCCACGCAGTAGCCCTCCAGAGGGCCGACCTGGTCCCACGAATCCGCCGGGGCATGGCGGGCCCAGGAGGCGGGCCAGGCCGGCTGGCCGGGGGCGCGGGGGGCCGCGTCGTGCCCGGCCGGCCAGAGGGCGCCCTCACCCAGGGCGCGGCGGAGGGTGGGCAGGGCCGGGGCGCTGACCCGCCCCAGCGCCGCGGCAAAGGCCGGTAGCGACCCCCAGGGGGAGAAGGTCCGCGCCGTGTCATCCTGCCAGTCCCCGCGCAGGGGCCAGTTGGGCGCCGGCCCGCCGCCAGGCGTGGCGGGGCGGAAGGGGCGGGAGGGGTCCAGCCGGGCGACGATCTCGGGGATGACGCGGCCCAGGAGGGTGGCCGCAGCGGCCACGACGGTGGCGCCTGCAGCGGGCGCGCCCGCGCCAGCGGCGCCTGCGCCGCCAGCGTGCGGCGAGGGGCCACGGTCCTGGCCCGTCCAGGCCAGCAGGCAGGCGTGGTTGCGCAGGCGCCGCACGATCCCCTCCACCTCGGCGCGGGCGTTGCGCGCCAGGGCCGGGTCACCCTCGGGGTAGGGCCCGGGGCCGAAGGGCAGGTCCTGCAGGACGAGGATGCCCCGCCGGTCGCAGCCGTCGTAGAACGACTCTTCGGGGAGCGGGCCGCCGGCGGCCACGCGCAGGGCGTTCATGTTGGCGTGGCGAACCATATCCAGCAGGCGCTCGTCTCGGGCGGGGTCGGGGCAGTGGGAGAGGCCGGGCGGCGCCGCCCAGCAGGCCCCCTGCAGAAAGACGGGCCGCCCGTTCACCACGTAGCGGTGCAGCGGGGCCAGGGAGGACGGATCGCGCTCCTCGAGGCGGACGTCGCGGATGCCGACCCAGAGGTGCCTCTCTTCGCAGGGCTCCCCCTCGGAGGTGAGCTGCAGGCTCAGGGCGTATAGGTGGGGCTGCCCGAGGGTGTGCGGCCACCAGAGGGCCGGCCGCTCCACGCGGATGGCCACCGGGCGCCAGGCCTCGGAATCCCCGCGGGCCACAATGGCGCCGTTGGGGTCGGCCAGCGACCAGTGCAGCCAGGCCTGCCGGCGCGAAACCTCGGCCTGCACGTGGACGGTGGCGTGGCGGTGCGCCGGGTCCAGGTCGACCTGCACCGAGACCTCGTCGATCCAGGCGCGCGCGCACAGGTCGAGGGCCACGTCGCGCTGGATGCCCAGGCGCACCAGGTTCGGCAGGCCGCCCAGGCGGGGCGACCAGTCGACCTCCGGCTTGCGGAGCAGCCGGTGCGCCGGAACGCCGGGGGGCGGGTCGAGCGCCGCGAGGTGGGCCAGCGGGGAGCGGAAGAGGATCAGGAGGGCGTTGCGCTCCGCGGCGGGCGCCAGGGCGGCGGTCACGTCGAGCGAGACCTCGCGGAAGGCATCGTCGCAGGTGGCCAGGACCTGGCCGTTGAGGGCCACGGTGGCCAGCGTGTCGAGCCCCAGGAGGCGCAGGCGCGCGGGGCCCTCGTGCGGCTCGGGGCTGGGGAAGGTCGTGGCGTAGAGCCAGTCGCGCGCGGCGACCTCGGCCAGGGCGGGCGCCTCGGGGTGGGCGGCCGGGTCCGGCAGGAGGCCGTGGGCGCGGAGCACGTCGTGCACGAGGGCGGGGATGGCGGTGGGGAGCCAGCCGGCCTCGGCGGCGGTGGCGGGGCGCAGGTCGAGGGCCTGGCGCGAGAGGTCGGCCAGGTCGGCGGTGCCGGGCGCGAGGGAGCGCAGGTACCATCCGGAGCGGAGGGGCAGGAGGGTTCTCATGGTGTTGGGCGAAACCTTTCTAGGAGGGAGGTCCCTCACTGCTGGCGAGCCTGCCGCGGGCGACCCTCATCCGGCCCGGCGGACTGGGTGAGGCGCAAGAGGGTGGCACACCCGCCCGAGTGGGCTCGCAGTCGCCGCTCGGCACGGGGACCTGCCCCCCCCCTTGCGCGAGGCGGCAACGCGGGGACCCCGCCCCGGCGAGGCTGCCTATGCGGTCTTTCTCCGCCGCAGGAAGAGCGCCGCACTGATCGCCGCCACTACCGCGGCGCCGCCCCCCAGGAGGGCCGGCACGGGCAGCCCCTGCTCCGCCTCCTCCCCCGGGGGCGGCGTTGGCGCGAGTGTCGCCGGAGAGGTGGCTTGCGGCACTGCCGTGGCCGCGGGGGCCGCGGTGGCCGGCGGCGCGGTCCCCTCGGGCGCGGGCGTCCGGGCGGCCACGGTCGCATCGGCGTTGGCAAAGAGCCCCTGCAGGCCGGCCACCGGCGGCCAGCCCAGGCCGTCCCCCTCGATCCCCTCGCGCACCAGGTTGGCGAGCTGCTCGTTGATCTCGACCGCGCCGATCAGGGCCTGCTCGCCGATCAGGATAAAGGGGATCACCTGGCGCTCCTCGGGGATGCTCAGCTCCTCCATGACGGACGTGTAGATCTGGCCGCCGCCCTCGGTGGAGATGTTCAGGCCCATGATGACCAGGCGGCTGCCGTACTCGTTCACCAGCGGGGCGACCACACGGGCCACCGTCTCTTCGCAGTACGGTCAAGTGGGCGAGTAAAAGTAGACCGCGTGGACCACGGGGTCCGCGGCGCGGGCCGGCAGGGGGCGCAGGCTCAGGGTCAGGAGCAGGATCAGGGCCGTGCAGAGGGTGATGGCCAGGCGGCGAGCGGGCAGGGTCATGGTTCGCCTCAGGATGGGCTAGGCGCCGGCGGTCGCCGGCGTGCAACGTGCCCATGGTACCACATTCCGCCGTCTAGGGCACACGCGCGAGGGGCGGCCCCGGGGCCGCCCCTCGCCTGGTACGCCTCTCTGCGGCGCGCCGCATGGGTCACTCGGAACAGTGGCCGGGGCCGATGAGGCCCTTGTTGTAGTTGTCGAGGATGGCGGCCAGAGAGACGAACTGGGCGCGCAGGTCACCGCCCGCCTTGCCCTTCAGCAGGGCCACCTGGGCGGGCGTGTAGGCGTTGAGAAGGACTGTGGCCGCGTTGAAAGAGGCCTGGGCGGCGGCGAAATCGGCGCCGTTCAGGGCGTTCATCTGCGCGGCGATGTAGGCGTGCGCCAGGATGTAGTAGGCGTTCCCGCCGGAGGGGTTCGTCCACAGCACCTGGTAGGTGGTCTGCCCGCTCAGGAAGAAGGGCGAGTCCTCGCCGGAGGCCGCCAGGAGCGCCCAGGTGTCGTCATACGGCGCCGGGCCGTACTTGGAGTGGGTCTTCCAGTAGCCGGGCGTCAGGGTGCAGCCCAGGCAGGGCACGTGCACCGCCACGCTCGCGGAGGAGGAGGCGGTTGCGCCGCTGTCGTTGGCCACGAAGGAGGCCGTGTTGCCGACGGTGTACTCTCCGCAGACGCTGTAGGGACCGATCCAGCGGGAGTAGGTGAAGGTCACCGGCGCGTCAGCCGCGCAGACGGTGCCGAGGCTGCCGGCGTAGGTGTCCGTCACGGTGATGCACTCGTCGATGACCGTCGTCGGCGCGCCAAAGGTGACGTCGGCCGAGCCGGAGAAGGCCGTGGTGCCGCCCGCGGTGGGAATGAGGTCCTGGTCATAGTCGTGGTTCTGCAGGGTGGCCGTGGCCGTGTTCTGGCGGGCCGCCGCATCCGGCAGGCTCGCCGCGTAGGTGCAGGCCAGGTCGCCCTCCTTGGGCACGATGAGCGCCGGGCAGGCCACGCTCGCGGCAATGGCCGGCGAGACGAGGTCCGCGACGGAGGTCAGCGTGGCGGTTATCGGGGCCGGGTTGTGGATCGTGACCGTGCCCGTCACCGCCCAGGCCGAGTCGACATAGGCGCTGTCGACCACGACCGAGTAGTTCACCAGGAACTGCTGGCCGATCGACAGGGTCAGCGCCGACTGGTCCGCCGACTTGACGATGGTCCAGGAGTGGGTACGGGTGTAGGAGGGCTGGGCATCCTTGCTGACCGCCAGGGCGTAGCAGGCCACGTCGACGGAGGCGCCGTCCGATAGCTCCGTCCCGCGGATGGTGGCGGTGTTGGAGTGGGTGCCCTCGTCGGCGTCGCAGGTGAAGGTCTCGGTATAGGTGGCCGAGCCGCTGGCGCTCAAGTGCCACGAGCCGCCGTTCGAGTCATCGACGTCGATCTCGTCGTGCTTGAGGGTGGTCGGCGCGCCAAAGACCACCTGGGCCTGGCCGCTGAACGGGGTGGTGCCGGAGGGCGTGGCGAGCAGGTCCTTGTCGTAGGCATAGTTCTGCAAGGTGGCCGTGGCGGTGTTGGTGCGCGTGTCGGCGTTGGCCAGGGCCGTGCCATAGGTGCAGCCCAGGGTCCCGCCGGCGGCCAGGGAGTGCGGGAAGGTCACCCCGCAGTTCACCAGCGTACCGAGGTCCGGCGAGACGACGTCGGCCACGGAGTTGATCGTCGCGGCGATGGGGGCCGGGTTGTGGACCGAGATGTTGCCCTCCACGGCCCATTCGCCATCGATCGGGCCGGTCTTGGTGGCGGTGACGGTGTACGCGGAGGTGCCCGTGTCACCGGTGAAAAGGTGCCACTCGGAGGGCGTCACGGTCTTGTCGATGGCCCAGTTGTAGGTGCGGGTGTAGGAGGGAGCCGCGTCTTTGGTGACGGACAGGGCGTAGCAGGCCACGCTGACCGAGGCGCCGTCCGACTGGGCGGTCTCGGTGATGGTGGCGGTGTTGGAGTGGCTGCCCTCGTCGGCGTCGCAGGTAAAGGTCTTGGCGTAGGTGGCCGAGCCGCTGTCGCCAAAGACCCAGGCGCCGCCGTTCGAGTCGGTCACGTGGATGGAGGCGTTCACGGGCAGGATCGTGGCCGAGGCAAAGTCGATCGCCGCGGTGGCCGAGCCGCCCTCCACCTTGCTGCCGCCCGAGGTCACGACCGTCACGCTGTTGGTGCGCGCGGAGGCATCGGGGAGCGAGGCCGCATAGGTGCAGGCCAGGGTCGCGCCGGGGGCCAGGTCGTAGGGGAAGGCCACGCCGCAGGAGACCGGCACGCTGCCAAGGCCGGAGATGGTATCGGTGACAGCGTCGATCCGGGCGGCAAAGTAGGGGTCGGGGTTCTGGATGGTGATCGTGCCGGTCGCCGTCCAGGCCGAGTCGGTATAGCCGGTCTTGGCCACGGCCACGGTGTACTGGGAGGTGCCCGCGTCACCAGTGAAGAGGGTCCAGGAGGAGGGGGTCACGGACTTGTCGATGGTCCACGCCCAGGTGCGGGTGAAGGAGGTGAGGGCGTCTTTGCCGACCACCAGGAGGCGCGCGACCTTGTAGTTGTCGGTCTTGCGCAGGTCGCCCGGGAAGGTCGGGTCCTGGCTGATGGCCACCTCGTACTCACCGCCCGCGTTGGGGGTGGTGTCGTAGCCGGGGGTGTTGTCACTCCCCTTGAGGAGGATGGCCCACAGCTGATAGCAGTGGTCGATGTGCCCGTCAACGACCAGGACGCTGGCCGTCGGCGTGTAGCCGAGCACCGTCGCGCCGGACGGGTCGGTCACGCGGACATAGTAGTAGCCATTGGGGAGGCCGCCACCCCCGCCGGTGGGGCCGCCGTTCAGGTAGACCTCCTGCTTGGAGTGATAGTCGACGTTGAGGTCGACCCCCGAGCAGGAGGCGTCGGTGGTCCAGATGGCGCCGGGCATCGACGCGGCAGACACGTTGCCGACGGCCGCCAAGAGCAGGCTGGCGGCCACCAGTGCAGCGATGATCCGTATGGGCTTCATAGTCGGGTAACCTCACTTCTTTGTGGGTCTGGGGCCGGGCACCGAAGGTTGCGCTCGGGAGCCGGCCGCTTCCGGTATGAGCGGGCCACGGACGTCAGGGCTCGTGAGGGGTGCCTCCTTTCGCCCTCGGGCGCAGGATCAGGCCGAGCGCGCGGGCCGGGCGCCGGGTGCCCGGGCTGGGTACCGGGTGGGTGGGTGTGAGGCGGCCGTAGGGGTGCTCCTCCTGCGCGACGTTGCGCCGGGACACTCTACAGAAGACACAGGGCGGCGTGGAGATGCGTGTGCTGGGGGAGCGGGCAGGGGCCATGCGGAGGGCCGCAGGCCAGCCGCCGGGCAGCGAGCGGGGCCGGGAGTGGTCAGGCGCAGGCCTGCGGGCAGACGCCGCAAGCTCGCGGGCAGGCGCCGCAGGGTGCGGGCAGGGAGCCAGGTGCAGAACGCCGCAGCCCAGCGCTACCCACCATCACCATAGCACACCTGCAACATAGAGTCAATGAAAGGTCTCAAAACAGATACAATGAAACGAAGACGCTAGCCTTGGTAGGGCACTGCCAAAGGCGTGACCAAAACGTGAAAACACGTACAGGGCACGAATAGAGGCGCAGGGCTCAGCGCGCGCCGCCCTGCGGCCACTCCTCGGCGCGCAGACCCATGAGGAGGGCGGCACGCGGGCGCCCCTCGGCCGACCGGTAGCGGCCCAACACCCCCTCCCGCCGAAAGCCCGCCCGGGTGTAGAGCGCCAGCGCCCGCGGGTTGTCGTCATAGACGGTGAGGAGCAGTTCGGCGAGCCCCAGGTGCAGGAAGGCCTCCTCCAGGAGGAGGGCCAGCGCCCGGCGGCCGTAGCCCTGGCCCCACCAGGCCGGCCCCAGCGCCAGAGAGAGCCACCCCGCCCGGCGCGGCCAGACGATGTCGTGCAGGGAGGCCTTGCCGATGAGGACGTCCGCAGGGACGCTGCGCAGGGCGTAGGAGAAGGAGCGGTCGTCGGCGGCGTCCTCGGCGATCTCGGCCAGGACGTCGTCCACGGTCAGGGGCTGGGTGGCGCGGGCGTCCACCAGGCGGCGGAACTCGTCGTCGGCGTACCAGGAGGCCACCGCCGCGGCGTCGGCGGGGAGCAGGGGGGCCAGCCGCAGGCGCCGGCCCCCCGCCGTCTCGGTGCGTTCCACGCGCGCCCCTAGTGGTGGAAGAGGCGCAGGCCGGTGAGGGCCATGGTCATCCCGTAGGCGTCGCAGGCGGCGATGACGTCGGCATCGTTGGCCGAGCCGCCCGGCTGGGCCACGTAGCGCACGCCACTGCGGGAGGCGCGGTCGATCGAGTCGCGGAAGGGGAAGAACGCGTCCGAACTGAGGGCCACGCCGCGCACCTGGCCCAGCCAGGCCAGCCGCTCCTCCCGGGTGAGGCGCGTGGGCACGGTGCGGAAGGCGCTCCGCCAGGCCTGCTCCTCCGGCGGGGTCAGGTCGTCGATGAAAAAGAGGTCGATGGCGTTGTTCTGCTCGGCGCGGCGGACCCCCTCGCGGAAGGGCAGCCCCAGCACGGCCGGGTGTTGCCGCAGGAACCAGAGGTCCGACTTGCCGGCGGCCAGGCGGGTGCAGTGCACCCGGGACTGCTGCCCGGCGCCGACGCCCGTCACCTGGCCGCCGTGGGCCAGGCAGACCGAGTTGGACTGGGTGTACTTGACGGTGATGGTGGCCAGGATCAGGTCGCGCAGCGCCTCGGGCGAGAGGTCCTTGGCTTGGGTGACGACGTTGGCAAAGAGGTCGGGGCCGATGGCGGCGTCGTTGCGGCGCTGCTCAAGGGTCACGCCGTAGACCTGGCGGGTCTCGGTCGCTGCGGGGCGATAGGCGGGGTCGATGCGCAGGACGCGGTAGGCGCCGTCGCGCTTGGCGCGCAGCATCTCCAGCGCGCGCGGCTCATAGCCGGGGGCGATGACGCCGTCCGACACCTCGCGGCGGATGATGCGGGCGGTGGCCAGGTCGCAGGTGTCCGAGAGGGCCACCCAATCGCCAAAGGAGGACATGCGGTCGGCGCCGCGGGCGCGGGCATAGGCTGAGGCCAGCGGGCTGAGCTCCAGATCGCTGACAAAGCAGGCGGCCTTTTCCGCGTCGGAAAGGGGCAGCCCCAGGGCGGCGCCGGCCGGGCTGACGTGTTTGAAGGAGGCCGCCGCGGGCAGGCCGAGCGCCTCGCGCAGCTCTCGCACCAGGGCCCAGGAGTTGAGGGCGTCGAGCAGGTTGATGTAGCCGGGCGCGCCGGAGAGGACCTCGAAGGGCAGCGGGGCGCCGGCGGGCATGGCGACGCGGGCGGGCGCCTGGTGGGGGTTCATGCCGTAACGCAGGGTCAGTTCGGTGGGCATGGGAGAGCACTCCTTATCGATCGGCAAGGGCCGGGTCTGCGGTGTGTGCGCAGGACTATAGCGCGCCGCGGGCGGGGTGTAAAGGTGGGGGGGAAGAGGGTTCACCACGGAGACACCGAGGGCACCGAGAGGAGAAGAAGGATAAAGAGAGCAGAAAAACGAAGACGAGATGCCTCAGTCGGCGGACCTCCTTCGGCATGACAAGGCGTGAGCGAGCTGCAACAACGGCCGGCGGAGAGCAAGCCTCGCGTCTTGTCATTCCGAAGGAGGTCTTCCGACAGGCAGTCTACCGCCTTGGATCTCGTCTTTGCCTTTCTGCTCTCTTTCCCCCTCTTCTCTTCTCCGTGCTCTCCGTGTCTCCGTGGTGAACTATCCTCCCCTCTTCTCTTCTCCGTGCCATCCGTGTCTCCGTGGTGGACTATCCTCCCCCCTACTCCACCAGATGCTCCTGGAACCACTGCTCGTTCAGCGTCAGCCCGAGGCCGGGGCGCTCGGAGGGGCCCAGGGTGCCGTCCTTGTCCAAGAGCATCGTCTCGTTGAACATGCCGCGGCGCTCGGCCCCCTCGGCCAGCACGCTCTCGACGATCAGGCCGTTGGCAAAGGCCGCCACCAGGTGCACGTGCAGATAGGGCGACCCGTGCGGCGCCAGCGGCAGCCGGAAGGCCGAGGCCAGCGAGGCCACATGGCGGAACTCGCTGATGCCCCCCAGGACGTTGGCGTCGGGCTGCAGGATGTCGACCCCGCCGGAGGCGATCAGGTCGCGGAAGCCGTAACGGGTGTACTCGTTCTCACCGGCGGCGATGGGGATGGAGGTGGCCGCGCGCACGTGGGCCAGCCCGCCATAGTCCTCGGCGTGCACCGGCTCTTCGAACCAGTAGGGGTGCAGCGGCTCCAACAGGCGGGCCATGCGCACCGCGTCGACCGGGGAGTAGGCATTGTTGGCGTCCACCATGATCTCGACGTCCTCGCCGACGGCCTGGCGGACGGCGCGGACCCGCTCGAGGTCCTCGGCCAGGGGGGCGCCGCCGATCTTTATCTTGACGTAACGGGCCCCGAGGCCCACCTTCTGGCGCATCTCGGCGGCCAGGTCGTCGAGCGTCTTGCCCTCGACGTAATAGCCGCCGGCCAGGTAGGCGGGTACCCGCTGGCGGGCCCCGCCCAGCAGGCGGTAAAGGGGCACGCCGATGGTCTTGCCGGCCGCGTCCCACATGGCGATGTCGACGGCCGACATGGCCCGCGTCGTCAGCCCGCGACGGCCGACCAGCTTGGGCTGGTACATGCGCTCCCAGAGGGCTTCGACGTCGAACACGCTGAGGCCCACGGCGTGGCCAGCCAGGGCGCGGGCCGCCTCGTAGACGACGCGGTCATGCGGGGCCTCGGCGTTGGCCCAGCCGACGCCCACCACCCCGTCGGAGGTGACCACGCGCACCACGATGGTGCCCCCCTCGCTGTAGGTGTATAGACCGTTGCGGATGGCCTGCCCGCGCTGCACGCGGCAGAGGCTCACCAGGACCCGTTCGACCTGCATGACGGCTCCTTTCTGCGGCCTGGGGATAGGGATCCGTTGGCGCCGGCGCGGGGCGCCTCAGCGGGGGCGGAGTAGCCCCTCGCTGAGCGCCGTGGGGCACCAGAACTTTTCAATATAGCCCACCACCAGGCGGGTGCCCTCCTCGTGAGAGACGTAGGGGGCCCGCGCTGGGGAGTACATGGCGTCGGTCAGGTCGCGCAGGAGGGCCACCTCCACCCCCCAGCGCACCATCTGCTTGATGGCAAAGGTGCGGCGCAGGATGCACATGTTGGTATGCACGCCCAGGAGCAGGAGGTGGCGCCGCCCGGCGGCGCGCAGCAGGGAGTAGACCTCGGCGCCGTCGTCGGAGAGGGCGTCGCGGGCTGGGTCGATCTGGATGCCGGGGTGCTGGCGGGTCCAGGCGCGGTGGGGGGCGGGCTCCCCCGTGTCCGAGCCGCCGTCCGAGTCGTCGATCGGCAGGGGCGGATCGTCGTGCGGGACCTCCGCCGGCGGGGCCACGCGGGGCGTCGCCAAAGCGCGCTGGCGGGCGGGGTGCTCCGCATAGTAGGGCATGGTGTCGGACGGGGCGTGGATGATGAGGCAGCCGGCCGCGCGGGCGGCGGCCACGACGGCGTTCATCCGCGGGACCAGGGCCGCCAGGCGTTCGGCGGCGCCGCGCGACCAGTGGCTATCCCACACGTCGCAGAGGAGCAGGGCGGTCTCGTCAGCGGCCCAGGCGACGGGGCGCTCGATGACCTCCCAGACGGTGCGGCCGGCGGCGTCGGCCGTGAGGCGCTGCGTGCGGAGGTCGAGGCGGAGGAGCGACGTCATCGGGGGGCCTCCCATCCTGGTTGTGCGTGTGGGGGCATTCTAGCCCCGGCGCAAGGGCCGGTCAACGCCGCCGAGCGAGAGGGGCAGGAAGACAGGAAGAACAGGATAGACAGGATTTACAGGATTTACAGGATTGGGAATGGGACTCGGTGATATGGCAAGGCTCTGCTATTCCTCTCTTGAAATCCTGTAAATCCTGTCAATCCTGTCCTTCTTCTCTTGTGCCAATGCAGCAACTATGCGATGCGAACAGATACGGTTCTGTTTCCTGGGCAGCGGGCTTCTGGGCGGGTGATCTCTGCTACCTGGACCTTGACGCTCTGGCGACCGGCAGGGTAGAATCACCGCTGTGGTCAGCCCCGTTCCACGGTCGTACCCGGAGGACTCTGCGATGTTCCCTGCCACCAGCCAACTCCGCGAGATGCTGCGTATGGTCATCCTGAACAAGGAGGAACAGGGGCACGTCGTCGACGGCCTGGCGGAGGAGCTCTACTCCCTGCCCGATTCCTACGACTTTTACTACGCCTTTGCCCGCCGGCTGGCGGCGCTCCCCCTCCGTTCGGACTGGCCCTATGTGGAGCCGAACGACCTCCCCGGCATCTGGGCCGAGTGCGACCCGCACCGCCCCACCGGCGCCCTGGGGGAGGTGGACCTCGACGATGCCGCCCGGCGCGTCGAGGCCGGCTTCCTCGGGCGCGTGTGCGGCTGCATCCTGGGCAAGCCCCTGGAGATGCGCCCGACCCTGGCCGAGCTGCGCTACGCGCTGGAGCGCACCGGCGAATGGCCGCTGGACGACTATGTCAGCGAAGCCGCGCTCGACGCCTTCGGCCGGCGCCACGCCTCCTGGGCCGCCACCGTGCGCGGGCGCATCTCTTACGTGGCCCCCGATGACGACATCAACTATACCCTGATCGGCCTGCTGCTCCTGGAAAAGCATGGCCCCGCCTTGGGCCTCGAGGACGTCCGCGACGAGTGGCTGCGGCAGCTACCCATCGCCATGACCTACGGCCCCGAGCGGACCATGCTGGTGATGGCCGGGATCAACCACCTGCCGGGGGGCCACCCCGGCGCGCTGCAGGGCTGGGCCGACTTCTTGAATCCGGCCGAGGAAAAATGCGGCGCCGTGATCCGCGCCGACGCCTACGGCTACGCCTGCCCGGGGCGGCCGGCGCTGGCCGCCGAGCTGGCCTGGCGCGATGCGTCGTGGACGCACCGGCGCACCGGCATCTATGGGGCCATGTTCGTGGCCGCCGCCATCGCCGCGGCGGCGGTGCTGCGCGACCCGCTGGAGGTCATCTTTACCGCCCTGCGCTACGTGCCGCGGCGCAGCCGCTTCTTCCGCGCCGCCTCCGACTCGCTCGACGAGGTGGCCCGCGCCAGCGACTGGCTGGACGGCTACCGGCGCATCCACGGGCGGTATGCCGAGTACGGCCACTGCCTGATCTACCAGGAGGTGGGCACGCTGATCAACACCCTGCGCTTCGCCCGCTCGGTGGGGGAGGGGATCTGCATTCAGGTTATGCAGGGGAACGATACGGACTCGTTCGGGGCCACGGCCGGGTCGCTGTTGGGCGTCTTTTACGGGCCGGGGCACCTGGAGGAGCGCTGGCTGGCGCCCTTCCACGATGAGCTGCGCACCTCTCTGGCCCAGTTCTATGAGCGTTCGCTGACCGAGGTGGCCCGGCGCATGGGGCGCCTGCCGCGGCGCGTGGCCGACGCGCTGGCGCAGCCATGAGCGCCGGGCAGCGGCCCGCGCGGCCCAGGGGGCGCCCGTGCTGACGAACGTCCTTCTTGGCGTGGCCATCGCGCTGTTGGTGGTGCTCCTGGTGGTGACGGTGCGCCGCCGCGCCCTGGGGCAGGCGGAGGTCGAGGCGGCCGTGTCGGGCTCCTGGATCCGCCTGGGCCTGGCCGAACGGATCGGTGCGGTGGAGGAGCAGGCCCGCGAGATCCGGGACTCGTACCGCTCCTTTGAGCAGCTCCTGCGGGTGCCCACCGAGCGGGGCTCCTTTGGCGAGCTCTCGCTCGACACCATCCTGGCCGACCAGTTGCCACCGGACATGTACGGCCTCCGCCAGCGCATCTTTGACGGCAAGATCCCCGACGCGTCGATCCGCTCGACGGCCGGGATCATCTGTGTGGACTCCAAGTTCCCGCTGGACAACTACCGCCGCGTGGTAGAGAGCGACGACCCCGCCGAGATCGAGGCCTGCCGGAGGCGCTTCCTGCGCGATCTGCGCGGGCACCTGGCCAAGGTGGGGGAGGACTATGTCCGGCCGGAGAAGGGCTCGGCGGACTTTGCCTTTGCCTACATCCCCTCGGAGGCGGTCTACTACTACCTGCTGCGCGAGGGGCACGACCTGTTGCGGGATTTCGCCCGGCGGGGGGTGCAGGTGGTGTCGCCGTTGACCCTCGCCACCAAGATCGAGCTGATCAAGGCGGGCGTGCACGCCAAGCGGTTGAGCGAGGGCGCCCAGCAGGTGCGCGACGACCTGCGCGCCCTCAGCCAGCGCTTTGCGGCGCTGGACGGGGAGTGGCAGATCCTGTACGGCACGCACCTGTCGAACGCGGCGAGCAAGGCGGGCGACGTCGACCGCGCCTACCGCGCCCTGCGCGAAGAGTTCCGCCGGGTAGCGGCGGTGGAAGATAGACAGGATTGACAGGATTGGGAAGAGGTAGGAGTGGCAGGACGTGCGAGCCGTCCTGTGCGTCGGGCCGCACGCCGGCAGGCACGGGAACGGGGCGCGCTCGGCGGGGCGATTTGGAGTGCGGCGCCCCAGCGCCGCTCTTCCGTGGCGAGACCCCAGGCCGGCGCGGAGGCTCGCGGCTGGCCGGCCGAACGGCCGCGGCAGGCCTCCCGCCTTGTCGTCCCGACGAGCTTCGAGGAGGGACCTCGTCTTCGCCTTGCTGTGCGCAAAGCTAGGCAAAGACGAGATTCCTCGCTCCGCTCGGAATGACAACGGTAGGGTCGCCGTCTTGCGCCAGGCTTGGCGCTCCGGTCGAACGGCCGCGGCAGGCCTCGTGCCTTGTCGTCCCGAGCGGAGTCTGCGGGGCAGCCGGTCTGCCGGCCGGGACCTCGTCTTCGTTTTGCGGTGCGCAAAGCTAGGCTAAGACGAGATTCCTCGCTCCGCAGACTCCGCTCGGAATGACAACGGTAGGGTCGCCGGCTTACGCCAGGCTTGGCGCCCCGCACGTGCCGGCGCGGGGCTCGCGGCCCGGGCGGCAGCGGGGTGCCCCGCGCCTTGTCGCTCCGCAGACTCCGCTCGGAATGACAACGGGTGGGTCGCCGTCTTGCGCTAGGCCCGCCGGCCGGCTGATGCGGAGTCGACCGGTGCGGCGGGCCGCGCCGGACGGTGATGCTGCCGCTCCGCGGGCCGATTTCAGGGTAGAGCGGGGTCCTGAGCCCCGCCGAGCTGCTTTGGTCAGCAGTCTTTTCTCCCAATCCTGAAGATCCTGCAAATCCTGTGGATCCTGTCCTTCCCCTCCTCCACCCCCGCTTCGACTTGTACGGCGCGGGTGTTATAATGGGCACTGAGAAGGGTTCTCAGTAAGGGGGCGGTATGGACGCGTGGGGCGACGCTTTGGAGGCGGCCGGGCACCGGCTGACGGGCTCGCGGCGCGCCGTGATCGACGTGCTGCGCCGGGCCGAGGTCCCGCTGGAGCCGCAGGAGATCCTGCGCCGCGCTCGGCCGCTGCACGCAGAGCTGGGCCTGGCCACCGTCTACCGCACCGTCCACCTCCTGGCTGGGGAGGGGCTGCTGCGGCGCGTGCACCTGGCCGACGGGTGCCATGGCTATGTGCGCGCCACGGCCGAGCGGCGTGACCTGGTGCTTTGCCGGGGCTGCGGGCGGGCCCTGGAGTTCTCTGGCGAGGCGGAGATGCGCGCCCTGGTGCGCCTGGTGGAGGCGCAGACGGGCTACCGCGTGACGGCGCACCTCCTGCAGTTCAGCGGCCTGTGCGCGGCCTGCGCCGAGGGCCAGCGCGGCGGCCAGCCGGAGGGGCTGGCATGAGACGCCGGTACCCGTTCGGCCTCTACGTTGCCCTGTTGGCGCTCCTGGCGGGCCTGCTGGCCGCGGCGGGCTGCTCGCGAGGGGCGCCGCCGGCCGGCGCCGGCGACCTCCTGCAGGCCACGGTCAGCGTCCTCCCGCAGAAATACCTGGTCGAGCGGGTGGGCGGGGGGCACGTGGCCGTCAACGTCCTGGTGGGCCCGGGGGCGGAGCCGCACACGTACGAGCCGGTGGCCTCGCAGCTGCGCGCCCTGAGCCGTTCGGCCGTCTACTTTACCGTGGGCGTCGAGTTCGAGGCGGCCTGGATGGACCGCTTCCGCTCGGCCAACCGACAGATGGAGATCGTCGACACCACGGCCGGCATCGACCTCCTGCCCATGGTGGACCATGGCCACGACGGGGGCGCGGCCCACGCCGGGGAGGAGCGCGACCCGCACGTGTGGACCTCGCCGCGGCGCGCGGCCCAGATGGCCCGCACCATCTGCGAGGCGCTCGTTCGGCTGGACGCGGCCCACGCCGACGACTACCGCGCCAACCTGGCCGCCCTGGAAGAGGACATCACGGCGCTCGACGCCGACATCCGCACGACCCTGGCCGGCGCGCAGGGCGCCCAGTTCCTGGTTTTCCACCCGGCCTGGGGGTATTTTGCGGCCGATTACGGCCTGCACCAGGTGCCCATCGAGGTGGGCGGGCAGGAGCCCTCGGCCGCCGAGCTGGCCGCCACCATCAAGACGGCACGGGCCGAGGGGATTCGCGTCGTGTTCGCCCAGCCCAACCTCAGCACGCGCTCGGCCGAGACGATCGCCGCCGAACTGGGCGGGCGGGTGGTCCTGGTGGACCCGTTGGCCGAGGACTGGCTGAGCAACCTGCGGCGGGTGGCTGAGGCCCTGGCCGCGGCGGTGGCGGGGTGAGGGGCCCCGACGCCCCAAGGAGCGAACAGAGATGGGCGGGATCATGACCGACCTGGTGACGCCGCGGCCCCGCGAGGTGGTCATCTCGGCCAAGAACGTGTGGGCCGGCTATAACGGCGAGCCGATCCTCGAGGACGTCAACCTCGACGTGTACGCCGGCGACTTTATCGGCCTGATCGGCCCCAACGGCGGCGGCAAGACGACGCTCCTGCGGGTGCTCTTGGGCCTCCTGCCGGCCACGCGCGGCGAGGTGCGCATCATGGGCCAGAGCGTGCGCGCCGGGCGCCGGCACATCGGCTATGTGCCGCAGGTGGTCGAGTTCGACCATGACTTTCCCATCAGCGTGTGGGACGTGGCGCGGATGGGCCGCCTGGGCCGGCGGGGCGCCGGGCGGCGCTACACCCGCGAGGACGACGCCGCCGTGGCCGACGCGCTGGAAAAGGTCGGCATGGCCCGCTTCCGCCGGCGGGCCATCGGCGAGCTATCCGGCGGGCAGCGCCAGCGCGTCTACATCGCCAGGGCGCTGGCCCAGGAGCCCGACATCCTTTTCCTCGACGAGCCGACCGCGAACATCGATGCGCAGGCCTCCGAGAGCATCTACACACTGCTGCAGGAACTGAACGCCCGCGTGACGATCCTGCTCATCTCCCACGATCTGTTCGCCATCTCGTCCTACGTGCGCACGGTGGGCTGCATCAGCGGGCGCCTCTACTACCATGAGGACAAGCAGATCACCCAGGGGATGATCGACCAGGCCTACCACTGCCCGGTGGACCTGATCGCCCACGGCGTGCCGCACCGCGTGCTCGGGCATCACGAAGAGGAGGCGGCGGAATGATCGAGGCGCTCGGCTACGACTTTATGCGCAACGCGCTGGCGGCGGGGTTGCTCGTCAGCGTGGCCTGCGGCATCATGGGCACCTACGTCGTGGTCAACCGCATCGTGTTCATCTCCGGCGGGGTGGCCCATGCCGCCTACGGCGGGATCGGCCTGGGCTACTACCTGGGGATCAACCCGGTGCTGGGGGCGGTGGTGTTCAGCCTGGCGGCGGCGCTGGGGATGGGCGCGGTGCAACGGCGCACGCGCCAACGGGCCGACACGATCATCGGGGTGATGTGGGCGGTGGGCATGGCCATCGGCATCGTCCTGGTGGACCTGACCCCCGGGTACAAGGCCGACCTGATGAGCTACCTGTTCGGCAGCATCCTGGCAGTGCCCATCGGCGACCTGTACATGATGGCCGGGCTGGACCTAGGCATCATCGTGGCCGTGGCGGTGTTGTACAAGGAGCTCCTGGCCCTCTCGTTCGACGAGACCTATGCGGCCATCTCGGGGGTGAACGTCGACGCGCTGCAGATGCTGTTGACCTGCCTGATCGGGCTGACGGCGGTGATGATGATGCGGGTGGTGGGGCTGATCATGGTGATCGCCCTGCTGACCATGCCGGCGGCCATCAGCGGGATGTACCTGAAGGACATGCGGCAGATGATGGTCGCCTCGAGCGTGCTGGGGGTGTTGTTCACGACGGCCGGGTTGTGGCTGTCGTACGTCCTGAACCTGACGTCGGGGGCGACGATCATCCTGGTGGCGGGGATGGCCTACCTGCTGGCGCTGGCGGCGCGGCCGCTGGTGCAGCGGTCTCACGGGGCGGCCGCGGCCCCCACGCCGTAGGCGGGGGCCATGGCGGACTTCAGGAGCGAGGGAACATGACGTCAAGACCGCCCGTGCCGGCGCGCGCCTCATACCTGACGCGCGGGCAGATCGCCCTGGCCGTCGTGGTGGGGCTCCTGGTGTTGGGGCTGGGCGCCCTGATCATCACCTCCTACGTGAACATCTCGGCGACCTCGTCGGCCTTTGAGATGGGCTACCTGCTGGCCGACCTGGCCGAGACGCAGCGCGGCGTGGCCCGCCTGCAGGTGGAGACGATCGGCAACCTCTACTCCCGCTCGATGGACACGGCCCGCGCCGAGATGGAGCGCCGGCTGCTGGGCGAGCAGATCGCCCGCACCCGCCAGGAGGCCGCCGGCAACGCGCCGGTGCTGGCGGCGCTGGCCACGCTGGAGGCCAGCCTCGGCGAGTACGACGCGCTGCTGGCCCTCTTGGCCGCCGAGCCGGCCCCCGGCAACATGCTGGCCATGGAGCCCCGCTTTGTGGCGCTCCTGACGCGCATCGAGTCGCAGATCAAGAGCACCCACGACAACGAGGAGGCCGGCTTTTTCACCTCGGTGAGCCGGACCCTGCGCGCCCAGCGCGCCACGCAGGTGGTGCTCTTGGTGTCGATGTTCCTGGTGCTCGCCTTTGGCGTGGCGCTGGCGCTCTCGGTGCGCTCACGGGTGAACACCCAGTTTGAGCGCGCCTACGCCCTGCTGGAGCAGGAGGTGGCCGTGCGGCAGCGCGCCGAGGAGGACCAGCGCCGCCAGACCGAGTACCTCTCGGCCCTGCACGACACCAGCGTGGGGCTGATGAACCACCTGGACGTGTCGGACTTGTTGCAGACGATCCTGGAGCGCGCCGTGCAGCTGATGCGGGCCCGCGACGGGTACATCTTCCTGACCGACCGCAGCGGCGAGGCGCTGGAGATGCGCTTTGCCACGGGGCGCTTCCGCCCCAGCCTTGGCCATCGTATGATGCGCGGCGAGGGGCTGGCCGGGCAGGTGCTCGCCGAAGGGCGGGCGCTGGCCGTGCCCGACTATCGGGCCTGGGAGGGGCGCTCACTCCAGTACGACGAGGCGGACATCCACCTGCTGGCCGGGGTGCCGCTGACGGCCGGCGGTGCCAGGACGATCGGCGTCCTCGGCGTGGCGCCCAGGGTCCCCTCAGCCGAGCTGGACGGCGACGCCCCCATGGGGGAGGCCGAGATCGACATCCTGTCCCGCTTTGCCCAGCTAGCCTCCATCGCCATGGATAACGCCCAGCTCTTTGCCGAGGCGCAGGACCGCATGCGGGAGGTGGAGGCGCTCTACCGTGCCGACGCCGACCTGTACGGGCACCTGAACCTCGACGAGGTGCTGCGCGCCCTGGTGGCGGTGGCGGTAGACGTCCTCCAGGCGGACAAGAGCCTGGTGCTGGTGTGGGACGCCACCGGCGAGCGGCTGGCGCCGCGGGCGGCGCAGGGCTTTGCCGACGAGACGCTCGAGGCGCTGGCCGAGGCCCCCACGGGGGGTTGCCTGGGCGAGGTCATCGCGACCAAACAGGCGGTCGTGGTCGAGGAGGCCAGCGGGCTGCCGGAGGATCACTGCGCCCAGATCATGGCGGCCGAGGGGATCCGCTCGGCCATTCACGTGCCCGTCCTCCTGGGGGGCAGCGTGTTCGGCGTGTTCACCATGGGTTACGCGCGGCCGCGCCACTTTGGTGAGGAGGATCGGCGCCTGGCGGAGGGGCTGGCGCAGCGGGCGGCGGCGGCCATCCACAACGCGCGCCTCTACGAGCAGGCCCAGCTGGCCGCCACCCTCGAGGAGCGGCAGCGCCTGGCCCGCGAGCTGCACGACGCGGTGACGCAGACGCTCTTTTCGGCCAGCCTGATCGCCGAGGTGCTGCCCAAAGTGTGGGAGAAGAACCCCGAGGCCGGCCGCCAGCGGCTGGAGGAGCTACACGTCCTGACGCGCGGCGCCCTGGCCGAGATGCGCTCGCTCCTGATGGAGCTGCGGCCGGCGTCGCTCACCGAGTCGGCCTTGCCCGACCTGTTGCGCGGGCTGGCCGAGGCCACCGAGGGGCGCACGCGCCTGCCGGTACACCTCGACCTGAGCGGAGAGTGCCGCGCGCCGGCCGAGGTGCGCGTGGCGCTGTACCGCATCGCCCAGGAGGCGCTGAACAACATCGCCAAGCACGCCGCGGCGCGCAACGTCTGGGTGCGGCTAGAGTGCGCCGACGGCGGGGTGCACCTGTCGGTGCGCGACGATGGCCGGGGCTTTGCCGCGGCCGGCGAGCGCGCCCCCGAATCCCTGGGCCTGGCCATCATGCGCGAGCGCGCCGAGGGCGTGGGCGCCCTGCTGCGCGTCGAGAGCACCCCGGGCCAGGGCACCACCGTACGAGTCGGTTACCCGGGGCCGGGCGCCCTGCGCGCCGCGGATCCCGCCGACGCCGTCGAGCCCGCCGGGACAGGGGAGGAACCTCGTGGCGACGTGTGATCTGTGTGGGGGGGCGGCGGTCGACGCCGCCACGCGGCGGCTGTACTCGGCCGAGCGCGAGGAGAAGCTCAAAGACGCCGTCTGGTCAACCAGCCGGGTGACCCTGCACCTGAGCGATTTCCGCGAGCACGACGTGGCCGTGTGCGGGGCCTGCCGGCGGGCGGCCTGGCGCTGGTACCTGGGCCCCTTCCTGCCCGGCGTCATCGCCCTGGCGCTGTGGGGGGTGTGGCTGGCCGTGCAGCCGCACGTGGCGCCGCAGGCGGCGCCAGAGTACATCGCCCTGCCGGCGCTGGTGGGGGTGGTGCTGCTTCTGCGCGCCCCGCTGGTGGTACGGCGCAGGTACGGCCTCGGCGAGCGCGGCTTTGGTGAGACGCCGCTTTGCTTCTTCTCCCTCCACTCGTACATCATCCGCCGGCTGACCGACCAGCACCCCGAGCGCGTCTACTGGACGCCGCGCTGGTACCGCTACTATCGAGAGAGATTCCAGTAGAGGTTCGAGCAACCCCTTGAATACCCCGCCATACTGTGATACTATGGCGCACATGGGCAGAGTCCTCCCCTCAGAGCAGGTCACCCAATCACCTAGATAGACATAAAGCGTATTCACCGCATCAGGCGGGCATCCCCTGCAGCCCGCAACCACCCAGGCGAAACGCCGAAAGATCGGGGAGGACACGCGCATGGGGTCTATGGTGACCCGACGATCTGTTGTGCTGCACTGTTTGCGGTTTTTCCTCGTGTGTGCCATGTGTCTTTTGCCGTCCTGGCCCGGCCAGGCGCAGGTGGTGCCGTCCGCCGAAGTGTACCTGTACGACGATGGGCTCTACCCGGATCACGTGCGCATCGCCACGAACAATGCCATCCATTTCACCCACTATGGCGAGGCGATGCGCATCCTGTCGTGCGATGACCCGTCGCTCGACATATCGCTGTACCCGGACGACACGTACAACGTGCTTTTCATGATCGCGGGGACGTACACGCTGACCTGGTCGAGCGACCCGCCGGCGCAGGCCGTCGTGGACGTGTACCCCTCCCCGATGGACATCCCCGTTGACCTGGGGCTGGGCGCCTGGGTCGAGGAGGAACCGGCGGCCGGCCAGGAGGCCCAGATCTGGCTCGACTATGCCAACTATTCCGAGGACGCCATCGCCTTTGATGCCGTCCTGACGGCGACGCTCGACTCGCGGGCCACCTTCGTCTCGGCGACGCGCGAGGGGGCGCCGATCACGCCGACGGTCGCGGGGGGCACGCTGACCTTCGCCCTCGGACCCCTGGGGCCCAGCACCTCGGAGACGGTGGGCTTGCGCGTGCGCCTGGCGAGCGACGTCGCCCCGGGGACCGCGCTCACGCTGGCGCGCGCCGGCCTGCGCGCCACCAACCCCGAGCCCGAGATGGTCCTGGGCGACAACGACGCCATCCTGGAGACCGCCGTGGCCGGGCCCGACCTGTGGGTGGGCCTGGGACGGGCGGATGAGGTCGAGGTCGCGCCGCTGCCGGGGGCCGTGCTCCAGTACGCCGCCGAGTACGCCAACAACGGCGCGCTGCCGGCGCCCGACGCGGAGATCGTCGTGACGCTGCCGGCGGCTCTGACTCTGGTGGGGGCCAGCCGGGGGGGCGTGCCGATCACGCCGACGGCCCAGCCGGACGGGCTCCACTTTGCCCTCGGTACGCTGCCGCCCTGGGAGTGGAACAGCCTGCTGCTGCGCACCCGCCTGGCTGCCGACGCCCTGGCCGGTGACGAGTTCACCGTGGGCGCCACGGTGCACACCTCGGCGATAGAGGTCTCCACCGAGGACAACGAGGCCTTTGAGGTCGGCACGGTGGTGCGCAACGAGCCGAACCTCTACGTGGCCATCGAGTCATCGAGCGACGGCGAGGTCGGCGGGGAGCAGCTGTACGGCATCTCGTACGGGAACGCCGGGCCCCAGCCGGCGCGGGGGGCCGTCCTGACGGTGACCCTCTCGATGCCCCTGACGGACCTGGACGCCTCGGCCGACGTCACGCCGACCATCGGCGCGGACGGGCGGACGTTGACCTTCGCCCTGGGAGATCTGCCGGAGGAAGGGGGGCACGGCTGGGTCGACATCTCCGGCCGGCTGGCGGCGGCGGGCACCCTGACGGCCACGGCAGAGATCCGCTCGGCGAGCAGGGAGGGCAACCCGCGCGACAACCGCGCCGCCGTCAGCGACGAGATCGTCTGGCTGCGCATGCCCGGGTTCGTGGGGCCCGACGGGGCCACCGTGGGGCCGCGGCCGGTGCTGTTCGGCGTGGGCAGCCCAGGGGCGACGCTGACGCTGCAATCCTGGCGTGGGGACGTCGCCACCACCTTGGGGACCGTCGAGGTCGACGAGGGCGGCCTGTGGGAATACGAGGTGCCCACGCCACTGGCGGCGGGGTGGTACTGGTTCACCGGGCGGCAGAGCCGCGGCGAGCGCAGCAGTGAGATGGCCGGCGTGGGCGCCTACGTCCGCGAGGGGCTCGGCGTCGACCCGAGCGCCTATACCGTCTACGGCGAGCGGCTCGGGGGGATCAACCAGCCCTACGGCTGGGTGAGCGGGGCCGAGTACCGGCTGGGGGCGCGCATCACGGCCTGCCCGGCGCCGACCAACGTGGTGCTCAAGGCGACCTACTTTACCGCGGACGGGCTGATGACCGGGTTTGACAACATCCCGGCGGACGAGCCGGCCGTGGCGGGGGAGGTGAGCTTTGCCTTTACCGCGCCGCCGACGGATACCGAGTTCGAGCTGATGGTGGCCTATTCCTGCCCGGCGTTTGGAGGGGGCGCGGGGGTGGCGCCGGGGGCCGTGGGGCCCAGCGGGGCGCTCAAAGACGCCAAAGACTGCTTCCTGAGCCTTGGCGCCAGCTGCAGCAGCCCTGACGACGACCCGCCGCCCCCGCCGCCGTCGGCCTGCAAGGGGTGCACGCCGGTGCCCAGGAAGCCGCACCGGCCGCGGACGTTCGACCCGGATGGCTATGTGTACGACGCGGCCCAGGTGGCCGCCGGGGCCACCATGGAGCGCAGCCTGATCACGACGGCCGAGGTGACCTGCCTGCAGCGGCAGGGCGACGGCACCTGGGCGGCGTGGAACGCGTGGCTGTTTGACCAGCGCAACCCGCAGCGCACCGACCCGACCTACGACGACCTGGTGCTGCGGGCGGGGTACTTTTCCTTCCTGGTGCCGCCGGGGGCGTACCTGCTGGAGGCGGTGGCGCCCGGTTACCAGCCCTACCGCAGCCCGATCCTGGTGGTGACGAACATCCCCGTGACGCACCACATCCCGCTCGGGCGGGTCGGCTGGGCCGGCGCCGCGCCAGAGTGGCCGGAGGAGAGCAGGGTCTACCTGCCGGTACTGCGGAGGTAGGCGCCTCTTGACCCCGGGGGTCTTGGCCCGCAGACGGGCTCGGGACCCCCGGGGTCTAGAGGGCGGCGAGCTTGGCTGCTGCGGCCGAGGGGCCTGCCGCCTTTTAGACCCCCGGGGTCAAGAGGACGAGGGGCTCTGCTGCTGCGGCCGAAGGGCCTGCCGTCCTTTAGACCCCCGGGGTCCCGCCCGCCCTTTGGGGCGGGCGGAAGACCCCGGGGGTCGTGACGAGTCGGCGGGCGGAAGCATCTAGACCCCGGGGGTCTTGGCCCGCAGACGGGCTCGGGACCCCCGGGGTCTAAAGGGCGGGGAGCTTGGCTGCTGCGGCCGAAGGGCCTGCCGTCCTTTAGACCCCCGGGGTCCCGCCCGCCCTTTGGGGCGGGCGGAAGACCCCGGGGGTCGTGATGCGTCGGCGGGCGGAAGCATCTTGACCCCGGGGGTCGTGATGCGTCGGCGGATGGCGTCAGCCCGGGAGCCAGGCGGACCACTGGTCCACCGGGAGAACCTGCTCCACAAAGCCCACCCCCTCATAGACGCGTATAGCCGAGGGCTCCTCAGCATACAGGTAGAGGGGCTGCGGCGTCAGCCGGCGGTGATAGGCCACCAGTTCGGCCAGCAGGGCGCGGGCGTAGCCGCGCCGCCGGTAGAACGGGTGGGTCAGCACGTCGTCCACCCGCGCGAGGCCGTCCATCTCTTTGAGTGAGGCCATCGTCACCGGCAGCCCATCGACATAGCCTACCAGGAGGTGCAGCCCCTCGCAGGGCAGGTGGTGGCGCAGGACGTTCTCCGTCCAGGGCACGGGCCCCTCGGAGTGGATGAGCTCGCGCAGGCCCTTCGTCAGCCCGCGGACGCGGCGCACCTCGAGCCCCCCGGCGGCGCGGGGGTCCGGAGGCGCAGGGGCGTCGTCGAGGACGAACCAGCGCAGGGGCTGCTCTCGGAAGGTGAAGCCGCGCCGCTCGAGGTGCGGGCGCAGGAGCGCCCCGTCCCCGGCCACAAAAGAGGAGTAGAGGCGCGGCTCCAGCCCCTGCTCCTGGTAGAACGTGGCGATATCGCCCACCGCGGCGTCCAGGTCGGCGGAAAGGTCCAGGATCAGGGCGTGGTTGGAGTCGTGCGAGAGGGGATTGTCCGGCTGGTAGTACAGCAGGCCGTAATCCCGCCGCTCGACGCGGGCGAAATCCGCAAAGAAGGCGTTCTCCAGGCGCCGCAGGAGGCCCAGGTCGATGGGTGGCATGGTCATGCTCCGTCTGGAGGCTTAGGCTAACCAGCCGTTCTGCTTGCTCTCGGGCGTGTAGCAGTGCAGCTCGATGCGGTTGCCGTCGGGGTCGGTGATCCAGGCCTGCTGCGAGCGGTCGGTGCCGAGCTTGACGTTGGTCACCTCGACGCCGCGGCGGCGCAGCTCGGCGACGGCATAGTCCATGTCGTCGACCTCGAGGCAGAGGTGGCGGTAGGGCTGCTTTTCGGCGCGCTCGGCGAGCTCACCGACAAAGATCTCGATAAAGTTGCGGCCGCCGGCGTGGATGTACTGGCCGTACTTTTCCCCCGTGGGGCGGATGAACTCAAAGGCCGGCGTAAGGCCCAGGGTGCCGCAGTAGAAGGCCAGGGAACGGTCCAGATCGGCGACGGTGTAGCAGACGTGGGCCAGGCCGCGGATCAGCGGGCGATCGCCCTTGACGGACATGGTGGGGTCCTCCCTCGGTGACGGTAAGGCGGCGGTACTAGCCGCATGGTATGCCGGCCGCGGAGGGCACGCAAACGGGGACGGCGCCCCGCGCCTAGTAGGCGTCTGAATCTTCGTCGTCGCGGAGGTCCTCGGCCTGGGCGGCGCGGGCGGCCTCGGCGCGCTCGCGCTCTTCTTCCTCACGCTGTTCACGGGCCAGGCGGTAGGCCGCCTCAGCGACCTGGACGCGCTCGGCCTCGGGCATCCCCTCGAGGACGGCGGAGATCTCGGCGCCGGTGAAGCGCGGGCGGCCGCGGGGCCCCAGCTCGACGCGCGCGCCGCTATCGAGGAGGTAGCGGGCCAGGGCGCGGTAGCGGGCCTGGCGCCGCTGGGCTTCGGGGAGGGCCTCGATCGCGCTGCTCTCGCGCATCAGGGCCAGCTGGCTGCGGAGAGACTCGGTGACGCTGGTCTGCCAGGCGGGTTCCAGCTGGCGAAAGAGGGCCAGGAAGGCGCGCTCGGCGTCGTCCAGGTCGGCGTCGCGGACGCCGGGGAAGAAATGGCTCACCGAGGTGTGCAGGACCATGGAGAGGAGCCACAGGTCGCGGGCGGCCAGGGGCGCGGCGCCCTCCTCGGCGGCGGAGAGCCAGGCGGCGTCGTGGCCGAGGCGCTCGGCGAGCTCGGCGGGTGACAGGGCGGCGCCCAGGCGGGCCTCGCGCAGGCGGGCCCCGATGTAGCGGTCGATCTCGGACACAGGCGGCTCCTTTCGGCTGGGTGCCATTGTACCCCTGGCCGCCCGGGGCGCGAAAAGGGGGGGTGCGCGGCGTGGCGCCCGACAGGCGCGGGGCGGCGGGCCGGCTCGTGTGCTCGGGACGCCGAGCCGACCGGCAGGCGGCGACCCGGCCGTCCGGCCAGCAGCGAGGCTCTGCGCCGGCCTAGAGGTCCGCCGCGCGGCTTCGCGGTCCGCCGCGCAAGAGCGGCGCTGGGGCGCCGCACTTCATGTCTGCCCGCCGCGCGCCCCGTTTTCATGCCTGCCGGTGTGCGGCCCGGCGCACATGACGACTCCACATCGGCCCGCCGCGCGCGCCTCGTTTTCGTCCCTGCCGGTGTGCGGCCCGGCGCATATGGCGACTCCGCGTCGGCCAGGCCGGCGGGCCTGGCGTGGGACGGCGACCCTACCGTTGTCATTCCGAGCGGAGTCTGCGGAGCGAGGAATCTCGTCTTAGCCTGGCGTCTGAAGCAAAGTAAATCAAAGACGAGGTCCCGGCCGGAGGACCGGCTGCTCCGAGGACTCCGCTCGGGACGACAAGGCGGAAGGCCTGCCGCGGCCGTTCGGCCGGCCAGCAGCGAGGCTCTGCGCCGGCCTAGAGGTCCGCCGCGCGGCGGGGGGGCCCCCCACTTCTCTGAAAACGGCCTGCGGAGCCGCTCGGCGGGGCTAAAGCCCCCGCCCTACCGGTAACGCCGGCTAAAGCCGGCTCGCGGAGCGTATACGCGTCTTAAGCCCCCTTTAGGGGGCGTTTCTCGTAGCCAGGGGTCTTTAGCCCCTGGCGTCCGGCCGGCGGCGAGGCTCTGTGCCTGCGCGGTTCCTGCCGCGCCGGAGCGGCGCTGGGGCGCCGCACTCCATGTCGGCCGGCCGCGCGCGCCACGTTTCCAGCCGCGCTGGGGTTCCGGCCGGCGTGGCGGCTCGGTGACGAGAGCCCGATCGCGCCGCCGCCGGCGCCGCATCAGTAGGTGTAGCCCAGGACCGCGTCGCGCAGGGCCAGGTAGTTCCCCAGCGGGACCGCGTCGTTCAGCTCCGTGCTGGAGCCGACCATCAGCCGCCCCCCGCCATCCTCGATGGCCCGCACCACGGCATCGCGGACCTCCCCCGGCCGCCCGAGCGGCAGGAGCTGGGAGACGTCGATGGCCCCGGCCAAGAACAGGTGCGGGTGCCGGCGGTGCACCTCGCCGACGTCCATACCGGCCAGCACCTCGAGCGGGTTGAGCCCGTCGATGCCCGCCTCCACCAGGCCGTCGAGGATCGGGTTCAGGTTGCCGTCCGAGTGAAACAGGACCTTGATCCCCCGGGCGTGGTAGGCGGCGGTGACGCGGGCCAGCCGCGGGAAGTAGTGCTGGGCGAACCAGGCCGGGCGGAGGAAGGGGCCGCGGTTGTAGGCGATGTCATCGCCGGAAAAGACCGCCTCCAGCCCGTGGTCGGCGGGGAGATGCGCGATCCAGGCCAGCGTGCGGTCCACCTGCACGTCGAGCAGGGCGTCGATCAGGTCGGGCCAGTCGGCGAGGTAGTAGGAGAATGCCTCCAGGCCGACCTCGCCAAAGATGCCCTGCAGGCCAACCCCAGGCCCTGACGCAAAGTAGAACACCTCGCCGAGGCGGGCGCGGTCGTCGGCGCCGCGGGCCAGCTGGGCGTCGAGCGCGGCCTGCCGCTCGGCCGTCCAGGCGGGGTCGTAGGCGCCGAGCGCGCGGCGCTTGGCGGCGGCGTAGGCCTCCGAATCGGCATAGGTGGCTTCGGGAGTCCAGACCGTCCAGCGGAAGTGCCGCTCGGGGCGGCCATCGTCCAGGATCACGGTGTGCTCGTGCTCGGGCAGGCGCACGAGCGGGCGGGTGGCGTCGACGGCCGGCTCGTAGGCGCGGTAGACGACCTCAGCGGCATTCTCGACGGTGAGGCGCTGGCCGGCAAAATGGCTGATGACCGCGTCGTTGCGGAGCAGGTCGTAAAGGGGCGTGCGGTCGGGCGTGCGCCCCTGGATGACGTCGCGCACGCGTTGGAGCGATCCCTGCACGGTTGGTCTCCTTTCGGCTGGGGCAACGGGAACGGCCCGCACGGGCCAGGTAGCGGCGCCTACACCTGCGGCGCGCGGTAGGTGAAACAGCCGCCGACCACGGTCGCGGCGACGCCGGCGTGGGGGATCTCTAGCGGGTCGATGCGGAAGATGTCCTCTTCGAGCACGGTGAGGTCGGCGAGGAAGCCCGGCGCGAGCGTGCCGAGGCGGCCCTCCCGGCCGGCGGCGTAGGCGGGGCCCCAGGTGTAGGCGCGCAGCGCCTCGGCCACGGTCAGGCGCTGCTCCGGGTGCCAGCCGTCGGGGCCCGGAGAGCCATCGGCGCGCCGGCGCGTCACGGCGGCGTGGAGCGCCACCAAGGGGTCGATGACCTCCACCGGGCAGTCGGTGCCGAAGGCCAGGACGGCGCCGACCTCCTGCAGGGCGCGGAAGACGTAGGCCCGTGCGGCGCGCGGGCCGAGGTGCCGGTCTGAGATGTCCATGTCCGACGTGGCGTGGAAGGGCTGCATGGAGGCCACCACGCCGAGCCGGGCCACGCGGGCCACGTCGGCGGGGTGCAGGATCTGCAGGTGCTCGATGCGCAGGCGCGCCGCCGGCGAGAGGGGCGCGCCCTGGGCGGCGACGAGTTCGTAGGCGTTCAGCGCCTCCCGGCAGGCCCGGTCGCCGATGGCGTGGATGGCGCAGCCCAGGCCGCCCTCGGCGGCAGAGAGGACGGCCCGGCGGAGCGCCTCGACCGGGATGGTGGCCAGGCCGGCGGAGAGGGGCTCGGTCTCGTAGGGCTCCAGCATCCAGGCGGTGCGCGGGCCGAGGGCGCCGTCGGCAAAGATCTTGACGGGCCCGAGGCGCAGGGTGTCGTCCCCATAGCCGGAGCGGAGGCCTACGGCCAGGGCCTCGTCGAGCGCCTCGTAGGGGATGGCCTTGACCACGCGGAGCGGCAGCTCGCCGCGTTCGTGGAGGGCCTGCTCCCCGCGGAAGGCCAGGGTGCCGTCCATATCGTGCACGCCGGTGAGGCCGGCGCGGGCGGCCGCCTCGCAGGCGCGGCGCAGGCCGGCCACCATGTCGTCCAGCGTCGGCTCGGGGACGTGCCGGCCCACCAGGCCCATGGCCTCCTCGAGGAGGATGCCGGTGGGGGCGCCGCGGGCGTCGCGGACGAGCAGGCCGGCCTCGGGGTCGGGGGTGGAGGCCGTCACGCCGGCCGCGCGGAGGGCGGCGGAGTTGGCCCAGGCGGCGTGGCCGCTCTTGGTCACCAGGTAGACGGGGTGGTCGGGGGCGACGGCGTCGAGGTCGGCGGCCGCCGGGAAGGCGCCGCCCCAGACGTTATGGTTCCAGCCGCGGCCGGTGATCCAGGTGCCGGGGGGAACCGCGCGGGCGCGCGCGGCGACGCGTTCCAGCGCCTCGGCGAGGGTGGGCGTTTCGACCGGCACCTGGGCCAACGAGAGGCCGTAGCCGCCCAGGTGCAGGTGGGCGTCGGTGAGGCCGGGGAGCACACAGCGGCCGCGCAGGTCGATGGCCTCCGCGTCGGGCAGGGCGGCGCGGGCGCCGGCGTCCGAGCCGACGTAGAGGAGGCGCCCATCGCGGGCGGCCAGGCCGCGGGCGCGGGGCAGCGCCGGGTTGCCGGTATAGATGGCGGCGTTCAGAAGGAGCAGTTCGCTGGGCATGGGGCCTCCTTGGGGCCTAGAGCGGTTCCGGGACGGCCTCGAGCAGCACGCCGTCGGCGCGCAGGCGGGCTTGCAGGGCGGCGACGTCCAGGGCGCGGGGGGCCTGGCCCGCGGCCACGGCCAGGGCCGCCGCCGTGCCGGCCGCCTGCCCGCAGATCATGCAGCAGACGGTGTTGCGGGTGCTGTTGTGGGCCACCAGCTCGACGGTCATCATGCGCCCGGCCATGAGGAGGTTATCGACCCCCTGGGGCAAGAGGGCGCGGTAGGGGATCTGGTAGTACCCCGCCTCGCGGACGAAATGGTGCGGGTTGTCGATAAAGGAGAAGCAGGCCACCGCGTCATCAAAGCGACGCGCGGAGGTGCAGTCCTCCTGGGTGATGTCGTACTCGGCGCGGATGGCGCGCGCGCGACGCTGCCCGGCCGCCGGCGCCGCGCCGGCCGGGTAGCAGCCCTCGCAGCCGGCCAGGTGCCGGCGGAACATGTCGGCCACGGCGAGCATCCGCTCGCGCAGGTCGGTCTCGGCGGCCGAGAGGGCGTCGGGGTCGAGGCCGTCGTTGGGGCCATAGTTCACGCAGTTGCAGTAGGTGATCTCTCGCGGGCGTACGGAGGAGGAAAGGAAGCCGCCGAGCGGCCCCTCGATGCCCTGCTCGCGCAGGCGGCGGACGTCGATCCCTAGGCGCACCAGGTCAGGCTGGGCGGTGTGCGGCTTGACGGCGTGGGCCAGCTGGCGGATGGCGCCGCGGCGCTCGAGGTCGGCCTCGAGGGCCTGCAGGTCGACGTTGCAGAGGCGGAAGGTAAAGCCGGCCGAGTAGGCGCCGGGGTCGCCGGCGGCAAAGTGGACGGCGGGGGCGCCGGCCCAGGCGGCCAGGTCGCCGTCACCGGTGCAGTCGATGTACTGGCGGGCGCGGATCAGGCTGCGGCCGGCCTTGTTCCAGATGAGCAGGCCGTCGATGGCGGCATCCCCGGGGATGAGGCCCTCGACGACGGTGTGCAGGAGGAGGCGAACTCCCGCCTGCAGGCAGGCGCGGGCGGCGGCGGCGCGAAAGACCTCCGGGTCGACCGGGGTAAGCATGGAGACGAAATCGGCGCCGCGCTCGAGGGGGACGTGCCCCAGCCCGCCGCCCAGGGCGCCGACGCGGTCGACCAGTTCCTGGGGGATGCCGCGCACGGTGCGGGTGCGTTCGGCGCCGGGCGTGGCGCCATAGATGTTGTAGAAGGTATGCAGGCCGGTGGCCCCGCTGACGCCGATGCCGCCCAGGGCGCCGCTCCGTTCGATAAGGATGGTGCGGGCGCCGCTGCGTGCCGCGGCCAGGGCGGCGGCCAGGCCGGCCAGGCCGCCGCCGGCCACCAGGACGTCGTAGGTAGGGTAGCGGGTCTCGCTGACGGCAGGGGAGAGCATGGCATACCTCCGGGATGGTGGTGGGCGGCGCACGGCCGACAGGGCCATTGTAGACGAGGCCTGGCCCGGCCACAACGGGGCGGGAGAGGGGCGGGGCCGCGGGGCGGCAGCGGGTTTGACCGGACAGAGCCGAACGGGTATGCTGTAATCTGGGTGGGGTTCCACCACGCTCACATCCCCACCCGAGTGCACGTCAGGACACGATGGAGGGTTATCATGGCCCAACTGGGAACTCTGGAGCTGGTTCTGATTCTAGCTATTGGTCTCCTACTGTTTGGCGTCGGCAAGCTGCCCGAGGTAGGCGGGGCGCTGGGAAAGGGGATCAAGGATTTCCGCAAGGCGTTGCAGGAAGGTACCTCGGACGACGAGGGTTAGGCCAGCAAGGGCGGGCTCCGCGCGGGGCCGCGTCGATCGGTACGCCGGGCCGGGCCTTCTGCGGGAGGCCCGGCCCGGCGTTTTGCTTGGGGGGGAAGAGGAAGAGGAAGAGGAAGAGGAAGAGGAAGAAGGACAGGATTCACAGGATTGACAGGATGGGGGCGTGGCCGGAAGGTTGACGCGGCGCGTGACGGGACGACCAGGCGCGAGGCTTGCCGCGGCCGTTCGGCCGGGCGGCCGTCGTGCCGGCACGTGCGGGGCGGCAAGCCTGTCGTGGGACGGCGACCCTAGCGTTGTCAATCCGTTCGGGACGACAACGTTTGGCTAGCCGAGGGGCGCGGGGCTCGCCGCGGCCGCCCGGGCGGGGCTCCCCCCATTCGGGGGGCAGGCAAGACCCCGCCCTACAAGGAACGCCGGCTAAAGCCGGCTTTCGGAGCGCATACGCGCATACGCGTCTTGAGCCTCCTTTAGGGGGCGTGTATAGTAGCCAGGGGTCTTTAGCCCCTGGCGCGCGGACGGTGGCGAGCCTTTGTGCCTTCGCAGATCCTGCCTCGCGGCTTCGCGGTCTGCCGCGCGGCTTCGCGGTCTGCCGCGCCGGAGCGGCGCTGGGGCCCCGCACTTCTCTGAAAACGGCCTGCGGGGCAGCAGGATCTGCCTCCGCTGCGGCCCGCCGCGCATGGCGACTCCGCGCCGGCCGGCCGGCGGGCCTGGCGCAAGACGGCGACCCAAGCGTTGTCATTCCGAGCGGAGCGAGGAATCTCGTCTTTGCCTCGCTTTGCGCACAGCAAGGCAAAGACGAGGTCCCTCGCTCCGAAGACTCCGCTCGGGACGACAAGGCGCAAGGCCTGCCGCGGCCGTTCGGCCGGCCAGCGGCGAGGCTCTGCGCCGGCCCAGAGGTCTGCCGCGCGGCTTCGCGGTCTGCCGCGCGGCAGACCGCGAAGCCGCGCAAGAGCGGCGCTGGGGCGCCGCACTCCATGTCGGACCGCCGCGCGCCCCGTTTTCATGCCTGCCGGTGTGCGGATCGGCGCACGTGACGACTCCATATCGGCCCGCCGCGCGCGCCCCGTTTTCGTCCCCCCCGGTGTGCGGATCGGCGCACGTGACGGCTCCACATCCCGCCCTCCTTCTCTTGACCCCGCTGGCTGGGCGGTTCATAATTCCCCCGTCGCGGTACCACGCCCGCGGCAGGGGGGACGTAAGATGCCTAGCGGATTGATAGGAATCCTCACCGCGGGCGGCGATTGCCCGGGCCTCAACGCCGGGATCCGCGCCGTGGGCAAGGCCGCCCAGCGGCGCAATATGGGCGTCATCGGCTTTCTCGACGGCTTCCGCGGCCTGGTCGAGAACCGCACCGTCCGGCTGGACGATGCCGCCCTCTCTGGCATTCTGGCCACCGGCGGCACCATCCTGGGCACCAGCCGCGACAAGCCCCATCGCATCCCGGTGGCCAGGGTGGGCGAGGTCGACATGCGCCCCATGGCCGTCGAGCACTACCACGCCAACCATCTGGATTGCCTGGTCTGCCTGGGCGGTGACGGCACCATGAAGAACGCCTACCGCCTGGCCAGGGAGGGGCTCCGCATCGTGGCGCTGCCCAAGACGATCGACAACGACGTGCCCTGTACGGACACGACCTTCGGCTTTGACACGGCCCTGACCATCGCCACCGAGGCGATCGACCGCCTGCACACCACGGCCGACAGCCACCACCGCGTGATGGTGGTGGAGATCATGGGCCACGCCTCGGGTTGGCTGGCGTTGGGGGCCGGGCTGGCCGGCGGCGCCGACGTCATCCTGATCCCCGAGATCCCCTACTCGGTCGACGCGGTGGCGGAGGCGATCCTGTTCCGCGAGCGGCGCGGCAAGCGCTTCAGCATCGTGGCGGTGGCCGAGGGGGCCCGTCCGCTGGGCGCCGTAGCGCCGGCCGAGGCGGTCGCCTCCGCAGAGGCCGAGGAACCTGCCGATGCCGAAGTTGCTGCCGCCGAGGATGCCGACGATGGCGGGTCCGCCGGCGCGCCCGACCCGGCCGACGACGAGGCCCCCGGCGGGCTGATGGTGCCCTCCTGGGCGGCGCGGCTGGCGCATGAGCTGCAGACGCGCACCGGCATCGAGGCGCGCTTTACCTCGCTCGGGCACGTGCAGCGGGGCGGCTCGCCGACGGCGGCCGACCGCCTGCTGGCCACGCGGCTGGGCACCACCTCCGTCGAGTACATCGACCAGGGGCTGGGCAACGTGATGGTCGCCGTCAAGGGCGACCGCTGCCAGCCCGTGGCGCTCAAGAAGGTGGCCGGCCGGCGCAAGCTGCTGCCGGTGGATCATCCCTGGATTGCCTCGGCCCGCGCGCTGGGCACCAACCTGGGGGACTGATGCGACGGACAGACACGCCGCCGGACCTCGGCGGCAAGGGGGCCTTGGTGACGGGGGCCGGCGCGCGCGTGGGGCGGGCCCTGGCCCTGGCCTTGGCCGAGCACGGCGCGCGCGTGGCCGTGCACTATCACACCTCGGCCGGCCCGGCGGAGGAGCTGGCCGCCGCCATCCGCGCGGCCGGTGGGCAGGCGGCGGCCATCGGCGCGGACCTGGCCGACCCGGCCGCCCCCGCGCGCCTGGTGGCCGAGGCGGCCGCGGCCTGCGGCCCGCTGGACATCCTGGTGAACTCGGCCTCGCTCTTTGAGCGGGGCACCCTCGAAGACACCACCCTGGACGCCTGGGAGCGGCACATGGCCGTCAACCTGCGGGCGCCCTTTTTCCTCAGCCAGGCCTTCGCCCGGCAGGTGGGCGAGCGCGGCGGCGGCCACATCATCAACATCACTGACTGGCGCGCGCAGCGCCCCGGCCGCGCCTACCTGGCCTATATCGTCAGCAAGGCCGGGCTCGAGGCGCTGAGCCGTTCGCTGGCGCTGACCCTGGGGCCGGGCGTGCAGGTGAACGCCATCGCCCCGGGGGCCATCCTGGCGCCGCCCGGCGACGACGGCGCTTACTTTCGCCGGCTGGCCGAGCGGGTCCCGGCCAGGCGCAACGGCTCTCCGGAAGAGGTCGTGCGGGCCATGCTCTATCTGCTGGGGAGCGGGTTCGTCACCGGGGAGACGCTCACCGTCGACGGCGGGGAGCACCTGCTTTAGCCTGGCGAGCGGCGGCCGCCGGGGCCGTCTGAATGCTACGGGGGTAACTTGGACAAGATCCTGATCTCAGACCTGTTGGTGCGGGCCATCATCGGCGTGAACGACGACGAGCGGCACAAGCCGCAGGACGTGCTGATCAACGTGGCCCTGTACACCGACACGCGGCGCGCCGGGGCCTCCGACGACCTGGCCGATACGGTGGATTATGGCGCCACGGCGCGGCGCATCGTGGCGCTGGCCGAGGGGTCCCGTTACTTCCTGGTCGAGGCGCTGGCCGAGGCGATCGCGCGGCTGTGCCTGGAGGATTCGCGCCTGGAGGGGGTGTGGGTGCGCGTGGAAAAGACGCGCGCCCTGCGCTACGGGCGCGCGGTGGGCGTCGAGATCGAGCGCAGGCGCGCGGAGGCCTGAGCCGGAAGAGAAGAGAAGAAGGACAGGATTAACAGGATTGACAGGATTTAAAGACTGGAAAGATACAGGTGCCTTGAGGAAGCAGCGTGAACCATATCCCCAATCCTGTAAATCCTGTCAACCCTGTTAATCCCGTATGTCTTGTCGCAGCGTTCCCGGACATGGGTCGACGGGGGGGATTTGGCGGCGGTGCTTTCCGCGTTGCCGGCCAGCGCCAGGGGATTGAGCTCTACGCAGCCGCCTCTGGGATCGCCGCCGAAGGCGGTCTGTGGCCGCGGGAAGTGAAGAGAAGAAGGACAGGATTGACAGGATTTGAAGACTGGAAAGATACAGGTGCCTTGAGGAAGCAGCGTGAACCATATCCCCAATCCTGTTAATCCTGTAAATCCTGTCCTTCTTGTCCCAGCGGCCCTGGGTATGGGCGGGCTGTGGCGGCCTGGCTGGCAACCGCTGGGAATGGGGCCGCCGTGTCGGACGCTCCGGGCGACTGTGGTATAATGGCCGGACGTAGCGAGAGCGCTAGGGAGAAGGTCATGCCGCCACTGAAAGTCAACCCTCTGGATTACGACGCGTTCCGGCAGGAGATGGGGGAGATCGAACAGCGCCAGTGCGATCCGGACATCACCTCCGCAGTGCACACGATCCTCACTGCCATCGGCGAGGATCCGGACCGCCCCGGGCTGCAGCGCACGCCCGAGCGGATCGCCTGCATGTACGAGGAGCTGACGGCCGGGTACCACGTCGACCCGGTCGCGCTGGTCAACGGGGCCATCTTTGAGGTGAACTATGACGAGATGGTCATCGTGCGCGACATCGATTTCTACAGCCTGTGCGAACACCACATGCTCCCCTTTATGGGCAAGGCGCACGTGGGCTATATTCCCGCCGGCCGCGTCATCGGGCTGAGCAAGATCCCCCGGGTGGTGGAGATGTACGCCCGGCGGCTGCAGATTCAGGAGCAGATGACCCGCCAGATCGCCGAGTTCCTGCAGGGCGTGCTCAAGCCGATGGGCGTGGCGGTGGTGGTGGAGGGCTTTCACCTCTGTGCGGCGATGCGCGGCGTGAAAAAGTCGAACGCCCGCATGGTGACCAGCGCCATGCTGGGCATTTTCAAGCGCAACCAGTCGACCCGGGCCGAGTTCCTGGCCAACATCGGGCGGCAGGGTCCGGAGCAGTAGGCCGACGGCGCGGCGCGCCCCGTGGCCTGGTGACTCCGGGGGCGGTAGCATGCAGCGTATCCGCGGGGCGCACCGGAGCACGGACCGGCGCGCCCTTTCCGCGCGCGTCCAGCGGGACGGCGCTTCGTCACGGCGTCACCTGTTGCCGACAGTGACACGTTTGAGGAGGTTGGGCGTGAAGACCGTTCGCCGGGTGTTTACGTATCTTGGCCCCTATCGCGGGTACCTGTTCGCCAGCATCTGCGCCATGGTGGCGCTGGTAGCCATCGAGCTGGCCCCGCCGCAGGTCTACCGCCTGCTTTTGGACGCTATCTCGGGCGAGCCGCTGCCCGCCTGGGTCGACCGCGTGGTTGCCCCCTTTGGCCTGACCGTGGAGACGGGCCTCTGGACGCTCGGCACCGCCTACCTGGTGGCGATCATGGCCGGCGGGCTGCTCATCCTGCAGACCATCGGCGCGGGGCTCTCTTTTGTGCGCTCCTACACCGGCCACCTGGCCGGCTGGGGCGTGGTGGCCGACGCCCGCCGCGACATCTACCGGCACCTGCAGCGCCTCTCGCTGCGCTACTACTCGGATCAGCAGACCGGGCAGATCATGTCGCGCATGGTGAACGACTCGGACTATTTCGAGCGGCTCATCGCCCACGCCGTGCCGGATACGGCCGTCAACGTGCTGAAGCTACTGGGCGTGTCTCTGGTGCTGAGCGCCATCAACTGGAAGCTGATGCTCCTGACCTTGGTGCCGGTGCCGTTCATCGTCCTGGGGATGCGCGGGTTCGCCAGGGTCGTGCGGCCGGCCTTCCGCGAGCGGCAGAAGGAGCTCGGCGAGCTGAACGCCATCCTGGCCGACAACATCTCTGGCATCCGTGAGATCATGGCCTTCAACCGCGAGGACATCGAGGCGGTGCGCATCAGCGGGCGGATTGACAACTACAAGAACTCGCTGTTGCGGGCGCTGCGCCTGATGGCCACCTTTGGCCCGGCCGTGGAATGGAGCGCGGCGCTGGGCACGGTGGTGGTGGTGTACTTTGGCGGGCGGCTGGCCTTCCAGCAGGTGCTGACGCCGGGCGAGCTGGTGGCTTTCTTCGCCTACCTGGGCCAGTTCTACCAGCCGGTACGCCAGCTGGCCACCGCCTGGGAGGGGATCCAGGAGGCGGCCGCCGGCGCCGACCGCGTGGTGGAGCTGCTGGACGAGACGCCCGACGTGGCCGACCTGCCCGGGGCGGTGGCGCTGGAGGGGCGGGCCGAGGGGCACATCACCTTCCGCGACGTGTCTTTCTCATACCTGCCGGAGGACCCCGTGTTGGAGCACATCGACCTGGAGGTGCCGGCGGGCTCCATGGTGGCGCTGGTGGGGCCCACGGGGGTGGGCAAGTCGACCATGGTGAGCCTAATCCCGCGGTTCTACGACGTGACGGGCGGGGCGATCCTGCTGGACGGGCAGGATATCCGCTCGCTGACGCTGACCAGCCTGCGCGAGCAGGTGGCCATGGTGCTGCAGGACGTGTTCCTGTTCCACGGCACCGTGCGAGACAACATCCTCTTTGGCCGGCCGGAGGCCACCGAGGAGGAGATGATCGCCGCGGCGCAGGTTGCCAACGCCCACACGTTCATCATGGCGCTGCCGGACGGGTACGACACGCTGATCGGCGAGCGGGGCGCCAAGCTCTCGGGCGGGCAGAAGCAGCGCATCTCGATCGCCCGGGCGGTGCTGAAGGACGCGCCGATCCTGATCCTCGACGAGGCGACGTCGTCGGTGGACACCGAGACGGAGCTGCAGATCCAGGAGGCGCTGGAGCGGCTGATGGCGGGGCGCACGACGCTGGTGATTGCGCATCGCCTGTCGACGGTGCGCAATGCGAACAACATCGTGGTGTTGCAGAACACGGGCATCTCGGAGATGGGCTCGCACGAGGAGCTGATGGAGAACGACGGGCTCTACCGGCGGCTGATCGAGGCGCAGACGCGCCTGGCGATGGCGGCGTAGGGGGCGGGGGTCGGGGCGTCTGCGCAGCCCATCGCAGGCCGATGTGGAGTCGACCTGTGCGCTGGGCCGCACACCGGCCGGCACGAAAACGGGGCACGCAGGGGGCCGATGTGGAGTCCGGCGCCCCAGCGCCGCTCTTGCGCGGCAGACCCCTAGGCCGGTCCGACAGCGCCGCCGGGCGTGGCGCATGACCTCGGGGGTCTTCCGGCCGTCTGCGGCCGGGACCCCCGAGGTCTAGGAGGCGGGAGCCCCCTCGGCCCTCTCCGCCAGGTCCGCCGTCCTCAGACCCCCGGGGTCCCGAGCGAAGACGGCGCGGCAGACCGCGAAGACGCTCGGAAGACCCCGGGGGTCGTGACGGAGCCGCCCGCCAGCATCACTTCAAGATCCGGCTTTGGCCGGCGTTACCGGTAGGGTGGGGTCTTGCCTGGCCCCCGAATGGGGGGAGCCCCGCCCGGGCGGCCGCGGCGCGCTTCCCTCAAGAAGAGAAGTGCGGCACCCTGTCCCGAGGTCCGCCGAGGGACAGGGCGCCGCTCCGGCCCAACGGCTCGCTGTCGGCCGGGACGACAAGACCCACGTCTTGTCATTCCGAGCGGAGTCTTCGGAGCGAGGAATCTCGTCTTTGCCCAGGTGATGCGGATGAGTGAGGCGAAGACGAGGTCCCGGCCGGCAAGCCGGCTGCTGCGCTCGGGACGGCAACGCTAGGGTTCCCGTTCTACGGCCGGCCCGCGGCCGGCACAGGCATGCCGTTCTCAGCGGCGCTGGGGTCCCCCTTGGTATGGCGGCTCGGGGTGCCATGGGTCGCCCTGCCGCCCCTCACGTGCTCGGGCGGATGCCCCGGCAGCGCGGGTAGTGTGGGCAGCCCCAGAACTGCCCACCCGCGCCAGAGCCGCGCCGCGCGGTACGCAGCACCATGGGCGTGCCACAGGCAGGGCAGGCCGGGACCTCGGCGGCGGCCTGCTGGGCCTCCTCGGCCGACGCGGCCCTGTCGGGAGCGCGCGTCCCCTCCACACTGACCCACCACCCCTCTGCAACGTCCGGCGCTTGCGGCTCACCTGCCGTCGGCGGCGCAGCGGGGGCGGGGGGTGCCGCGGTCTCGGACGCGGCCTCCGGAGCCGGCGAGGCGCTCGGCCAGGCGAAACGGGCGATGACCCGCTCGACGTCGGCCGCCGTGTAGCCCCTGCGCACCGGCACGCGCACCAGGGGCAGCCCCGCCACGGCAAAGACCTCGTCGACGAGGCGATCCCTCTGCCGGCGGTGGGTGCGGGCGTGGCTCGAGTCATCCAGCTCGATGGCGCCGAGCGGCCGGAGCGTCAGCGGGTCGCAGATGACCAGGTCCGCGTGCTTGCGGTCGATGCGGTTGCGCATGCCAAACGCCACGCGCCGATCCGGGTGCACGGCGAAAAAGAGGTCCCCGAGGGAGACTTTTGGGCAGATGACGTACGCATCGCCCACGCGCTGCCGCAGGACGTGGTAGAAAGACAGCTCCGCAGGGGACATAAAGTCGTCGCGGACGCAGAAGCGGGGGCGGACGCGCAGCGGGGTGGCGGCCCGGGTGCCGCCCCCTAGGTCCCTGAGCATACGGCCGAGCCCAGCGAGGCATCCACGGTTGGCCATGGCGCGGTCTCCTTCCGGTGATGGGGTGGGGGCACGTGGGCTGCGCTGCGGCGCCTGGTCTGATGACGGCGGTGGGCCGGGGTTGACCCGGGAGCCGACGGCGCGATGGTAGCCAATGGTACTGCCAGGGTCAAGCGCAGACGGCCGGACGGTTGGTTAACATACCCTAACAATGTTGACAATGCCCGCCCCTGCCGCTATAATGCGGGCATGATCAGTCATCCGGTTTTTGCCCTCGCGTTGGGCGGGACGGCTTGTTATAAGACTTGTAACAGTTCCAAGTACCCTCTGTACTCCTGGTTGCACTTCTTGCTCTTGCTTTAGCGCGAGATCGACAGCCTGCCACTTGGATCGCGGCGGTGCCCTCCTCGGAGCGACACCTGCCGAGAGACGGTGAGCCCAGACGGTCGGCACGCCGCCCGGTGTGTGCGTGGCGCGGGCCTTGGCCCACTAGGGGAGGGGGACGTCCCTCTGCCCGACGGCCCGCAGGCCCCGCCCACACTGCGAGCAAGGAAGGAGTAGGCCCGGCAGAGCACTGCCCCGGGGCGCCAGCGCCCGCGGGGGGAACCCGCCTCTGCCCCGCCCCCTCATTGAGGCCACTTTTCCCCCAGTTACACGTTCACCATGCGAGCCCCGCGCGGCCCCCCCGGCCCGGCGGCCGGTTGGCTGTGCGCGCCGCCTATCTGACGGTCGCCGTGCTGACCATGGCCTGGACGCTCGGCCTGCACGACGACAACGCCCGCGCCCGTGCGGCGCTCGAGCGGTTGGGCCGCTGGTCCGGCCTGCTGAGCGCCACCGCCGGGCAGGAGGCCTGGTGGTCCCCCCGGGTGGCGGCGGCCGCGCCGCAAGCCGCCGACTTGGCCGCGCCCGACGCGGTCCTGCTACCGCCGGCAGAGGTATCGGCCCCCAGCGCCGGGGCCAGCGCCCCCCTGCCGGTGGCCGTGCCGCAGCCCTACCCGACGCCCCGCCCGCCCTCGCCCACCCCGGCCGGCAGCGCGGCGACGGCCGGCACTACAGCGCCGGCCGGCACCAAAGTGCCGGGCGGTGACGGCTCACCCGTTGTTCTGCCCGGCGCGCACGATCCTTTGGCGCACCTGGCCGACCCCCGCGAGCTTGGCGGGGCGCGCTACGAGGCCACCCTGATCATGACCCCCGATGGCGGGCTGCCCTCCAGCCTGGCGGTCCTGTACGAGCTCGGCAGCACGCCGCCCTCGCTGCGGCTGCGGGTGACCTTTGTGGGCGAGACGGGGGAGGAGGCCGTGCGCCTGGAGGAGGTGCAGTACGGCAGCGTGTGGTATTCGTTCGACGCGGGCGAGTGGACGGCGCGCGACGCCGCCGCGCCCCCCGACGGCGCCCCATGGCCAGACGTGACCGCCCGCCTGGGCAAGCTGGGGTGGCTCTTGGAGCCGGCCCTGATGCTGCGGCCGGAGGGTCGCCAGGACCTGGGGGTGGCCGACTGGAACGGCCAGCCGGCCCACCAGTACCGCTTCGGGCCGGCCTCGGTGCGCCCGGAGTGGCTCGCGGCCATGGACCTGCCCGACCTGGAGAGCGGCACGGTGGACGTCTGGCTGGGGGAGGAGTCCGGGCTGCTCCTGGCGATGGAGGCGGAGGCCCGCTGCCTGACCTACGCGGGCAAGGCAACGCTGCTGGCGCGGGTGGCCCTGCGCGAGCAGGGCGCGCAGGTCGTCGTGCGGCGTCCCTCGCCGTGCACTGAGGTGGCCCTCCCGCCGGACGTGGCCCTGCCGGCGGCCGCTGAGGGCGCCAGCCACGAGTGCGACTCGTGGACGTACCGGCTGCCCGGCAACGCCGCACAGGTGCTGCAGGCGCACCGCGAGGCGCTGGAGCCGCTCGGCTGGCACTATGCCGCGGAAGAGTCGTACGAGCCGGACTATATCGTCTTCCGCAGAGGCGTGCGGCGCGTGGTGGTGCGGGTGGACGCCCAGGAGGCCGGCTGTTACGCCGTCCTGAGCGTGGTGGCGCCTTCCGGCTGAGGCGCCCGCCCGGGCGCTAGGCGGTTTGCAGCAGGGCCACGGCGGCGGCCAGGATGACCACGGCGGCCGTTATCCCCACGACCAGCCAACTGGCGACGATGCGATGCATGGTACCTCCTGATGTGGTGGCGGGCTGTCTCCCGCGGCGCGACAGGCCGGGCGCCGTGTGTTCATTCCTCCGGCGCACATGACGACTCCACAGCGGGCCGCCTTGGGCTGCGGCGGCTAGCCGCCGCTTTTGCGCGCCCCGCGCCGTGCGGACAGAGGGGCTTGCCCCGACCGGTGCTGCGGCAGGGGCCCCGGTAGACCTCGAAGCAGGGTCCAGCGAACGCGCGGCGTCTATCCGGTCGGGGCAAGCCCCTCTCTTCTGCTCGCGTCGGGCGGGATAAAGCGGCGCCAAGGCGCCGCACTCCAGAGCGCCCCGTAGGCGGCAGGCCTCGCTGCTGCGAGCGGATCCCGCCGCGTCCGCCCGGGCGGGGCCAAAGACACCGCCCTACAAGGTACGCCGGCTAAAGCCGGATCTTGGAGCGTGCCGGCGGCCGGCTCCGTCACGACCCCCGGGGTCTTCCGAGCGTCTTCGCGGTCTGCCGCGCCGTCTTCGCTCGGGACCCCGGGGGTCTGAGGACGACGGACCTGGCGGAGAGGGCCGTGGGGGTTCCCGCCTTCTAGACCTCGGGGATCCCGAGCCCGTCTGCGGGCCAAGACCCCCGAGGTCATGCGCCACCGCCGGCGGCGCTGTCGGGCCGGCCTAGAGGTCTGCCGCGCGGCTTCGCGGTCTGCCGCGCGGCTTCGCGGCTGTTGCCGCGCAAGAGCGGCGCTGGGGCGCCGCACTCCATGTCGGCCCCCCTCGCGCCCCGATCTCATGCCTGCCGGGGTGCGGCGCGGCGCACGTGACGACTCCTGATCGCGCGCTGGACCGTCAGGCCATGTCGTACAGCTCCGAGTGCACCTGCCCCCGCGGCACGCCGACCTGCTGCAGGGCCGCCTCCACGGCGTGGATCATCGCCAGCGGCCCGCACAGCAGGTAGCGCCAGCCGTCCCGGTCGGTGGGCAGGTGCCGCGCCAGCATGGCGGCGTTGATGTACCCCTTTTCCCCGCGCCAGTCGGGGGGCGGCGCCTCTAACGTGTGCACCACGCGCAGGTTCAGGCGCTGGCGCAGCTCCTCCAACTCTTCTCGAAAGATGGCCACATCCCACGAGTAAGAACCGTATATGAGGATAATAGGGCGCTCATCGCCGCGGTCGGCCAGGGTGCGCAGGATGCTGCGGAAGGGCACGATCCCGACGCCGCCGGCCAGGAACACCAGCCCCGGCGCGTCGGCATAGTCGTCCACCCCAAAGGTGCCGTAGGGGCCATCGACCCAGACCCGCGCGCCCGGCGGCACGTCTTTCACCGTCGAGGTAAAGTCGCCCAGCTCGCGGATGGTGAACTGCATCGCCCCGCCCTGCGAGGCGCTCGATGAGAACGAGAAGGGGTGCTCCATGATGGAGAAGGGCGAGCTCTGCACCTTGAGCCAGGCGAACTGCCCGGCCCGGAAGGCCATCCCGGAGTGGCCCAGCGGGTCAAGGGTGACGGTGTAGGCATCGCCCCGCTCGGGGATGACCTCCCGCACGGCGTAGGGACGCCGCGCCAGGGCCAGCGGCTTGAGCACGCGCACGTACAGGAGCATCCCCAGCCACAGGGCGGCCAGCAGAACCCACAGCACCTGTTGGGCCAGGGTGGCGGTATAGTAGCGCACGCCAAAGATGTGCAGGTAGGCCAGCACCAGGGCGCCCAGGGCCAGGAAGCCGTGCAGCGCCTTCCACGGCTCGTACTTGAGGCGCACCTCCTTGCGCCACACCGACGTGTACACGAGCACCGCGGCGGCCAGCAGGGCGATCACGCCGGCCTGGGCCGTGGTCGGCGCGCGGAAGACGTTCAGGAGGCGCAGCACGTGGGGGTTGTGCAGGATCAGGATAAGCGGGTGCGCCACCATCAGGGCCAGGGAGATCAGCGAGATGCGGTGGTGAAAGTAGTAGAGGGTGTCCATCGGGAAGGCGTCGGAGAGGAAGCGCAGGCGCGCCGTCGGCACGGACTGCATCCCCATGAGAGAGAGCCCCGCGAACCCCAGGCCGACGGAAAAGTCGCGCCAGAACTGGCGCCCCGCGGGGCGCGGCCCCGCCAGGATGATGAGGAGCGGCGCCACGGTCAAGAGCACGAACGCCGCGATCCAGAACGTCGAGCGGGTGGCCTTTCTCATCGTGTTCCCCCTTGTTTGCCGGCGCGTGGGGCCGGCCGTGCGCGCGTTCGCCGGGCGCCCGCTGGGCGGCGCCGGCGCACAGATGCGGGCGCTGGTGAGGAGCACAGCGATTATGCCCAAAGCCCGCAGCGCGGTCAACGGCTGCGCGAGGCGGGCGTAGTCCCTTCGGTGACATTTTCATTTGACGGAACTGCAAGCCCCCGGCGACGTCATAAGTGAACGAACACACCCCGTTGAAGGCGCCGCAGGAACGTGCTACCATATGCCCATCTCAAGGTCGCAGGGCGGCCCCGCTCTGCCGCAGGCTCGGGGAGGTGCAGCCGTCATGATCTGGCGAACGCTTCTCATCATCGCTGTTCTGGGAGGGGTGTTCTACCTCGGTTCGGCTGCCTCGCGGCGCGAGGACGTCAACGCCATCGGCGCCAAGTGGGCCGCCTCCGGCCATGCCGATGCTACCGCCGAATCGTGGGTACACTGGGACGGGGACGACCCGCCGGCCGTGCCGGCCAACTGCGCCAAGTGTCACTCGGCGCCCGGCTTCCTGGATTACCTCGGCGCTGATGGCTCCCCGGCGCTGGCCGTCGACAAGGCGGCGCCGGTGGGCACGGTGCTCTACTGCCACGCCTGCCACAACGAGGCCGCCGGCGCGCTGGAGAGCGCCGTGTTCCCCTCGGGGGCCGAGGTGGGCGACCTGGGCGCTGAGGCCGTGTGCGTGCAGTGTCACCAGGGGCTCGCCTCGGGGGCGGCGGTCGACCGGGCCGCGGGCGCCCTGGGTGACGACGAAACCTCGGCCGAGTTGCGCTTTGTGAACGTGCACTATCGTATCGCCGCGGCCACGCAGATGGGCGCGGTGGCGGCCGCCGGCTACGAGTACCCCGGGCGCGAGTACGTGGGGCGCTTTGCCCACGCCTCGGACGTAACCGTCTGCACCGACTGCCACGATCCGCACTCCACCCGCCTGGACCCCGACGTCTGCGCCCCCTGCCACGCGAACGTGGCCGACCGCCGCGACCTGGCCGACATCCGCACCACGCGCGTCGACTATGACGGCGACGGCGACGTGGCCGAGGGGATCTCTGGCGAGATAGCGGGGCTGCAGGAGGCGCTCCTGGCGGCCATCCAGCGCTACGCCGGCGAGGTCGTGGGGCAGCCGATCGCCTATCGGGCTGCCTACCCTTACTGGTTTGCCGACAGCGATGGGGATGGCGCCGTCACGGGGGAGGAGGCCTCGCCCGCCAACCAGTACGCCGCGTATACGCCGCGGCTCCTGCGGGCCGCCTACAACTATCACTTGTCGCTGCAGGACCCGGGCGCCTACACGCACAATGCTCGCTACGTGATCCAGCTCCTGTACGACGCGGTTGCCGACCTGGGCACGCGCGTCGAGGTCCCGACGGCCTCGCTGACGCGCCCGTAGAGGCGCCTACTCGAGGCCCGTGCGGAAGGGCGTCCCCGCCGCCGCGCAGAGGTCCTTGAGGGCGTCTCGCCCGGAGGCGGCGGCCAGCGCCACGCTGCCGCCCGGCTCTACCCACTGCCCGACCATGGCGAACCCCGCCAGGCCGGGCAGTGTCTTTTTCATGGCCCCGCCCATCATCATGCTCATCTTGCGCGTGGTGAGCGCCCAGCCGGCAAAGGCCCCCCGCCAGTTGCCGGTGTAGCGCTCGTAGGTGGCCGGGGTGGCTACGTCGACCTCCTGCACCCGGCCGCGAAGGTCTGGGAGGCGCTCCTCCAGCGCCGCGATCACGACGGCCGCGGCGCGCTCCTTCTCGGCGCGGTAGGCGGGCCGGTCGGCACGCAGCCTGGCCCACCAGTCATAGTCCGCGGCGCACCAGACCGTCACCACCGAGTGCCCCGGCGGGGCCATGGTCGGGTCAAAGCAGTAGTGCTTGAGCACCAGCCTCTCGTGCGGGACGTTGCCGATCATCACCGGCACCCGCAGAGGGAAAGAGAGCGTCGCCGGCTGGGCAGAGAGGTCGGCGGCCATCCCCAGAGAGACCTGCACGATGGCGTGCGAAAGCGGCAGCTCGCGGTAGTAGGAGCGGACGCGTTCGCTCACATAGCGCCCCTCGAGGAGGTCAAAGAGGGTCGTGTGGCCATCGGCGGCGGAGATCACCTGATCCGCCCGGTACTCGCTGCCATCGGCGAGGCGCACGCCGACGGCGCGGTCGTTCTCCACCAGGATGCGCTCCACCCGGGCGCGGTAGCGCACCTCACCCCCCAGCGCCACATAGCGCGCGGCGAGGTCCTCGGCCAGCCGGCGCGACCCGCCGACGGGGTAGCCCGCCTCGTGGTCGTTCATACTGGCCAGCGTGGTGAGGAGGATCATCATGGGAAAGTCGTCGGGCGCGAACTGGAAGAGGCGGGGCAACGCCTCGCGGAGGAGCGGGTCGCGCAGGCGGCCGGCGTAGGAGCGCACGGTGGCCGTGCGCCAGCGCAAGAGGGCCCCCAGGCCCGGTAACACCCCCTGCCCCAGGGCCAGCATGTCCTGCGGGGAGGTGGGGGTCAGATCGACGGGGAGGTCCAGGCGCCGAAACTGCCGGACGCCGGCGGCCAGGTCGCGGATGGCGGCGGCGTCGGCGGGGGCCAGCGCGAGGAGGTGTTCCTCCAGCCGATCGGCGTCGGTGTAGAGGTGCAGGGTGCGGCCATCGGTGCCCTCGTAGCAGGTGAACTCGTCGTAAAAGTGGATGGGCCGCTCAGCGAGCAGGCCCAGCTCCTGCCAGAGGCGGTGCTCAGGAGAGCCGGGGCGGGTCCCGGTGAGGTAGCGCACGGCGCCGTCAAAGGTGTAGGCGCCGCGCTGCCAGGAGGTGCACAGCCCGCCGGGGATGGCGTGCTGTTCGAGGATCTGCACGTCGTACCCGTTTAGGCGGGCATAGCAGCCGGCCGCGAGGCCGGCCATGCCGGCGCCGATGATGATCAGGCGCGCGTCGCGCATGCGCGCTCCTCCCGTTCGACGGCGAGACGTTTACGGGGTAGGGTAGGGCAATCATGCACCAGGCCAGGTGGGCAGTCAAGCGCGCTACGGAAGCGGACAGGCGCGCCTGCCCCGGTATGGGGGGAGCCATTCATGAATGCTATCTGGGATGCTATCGCCCTCGGGCGCCGCGGGCCTTGCTGGGCCCGGTGGGCCGCCTGCCTTGTGGCGGTCGGCCTGCTGGTGGGGCTGGCGGCCCGCCCGCCGGGCGTGGCGGCGCAGGAGCCCGGCCAGGGCGCGGAGGAAGAGGAAGCCCCCGTTGAGGCTGTGGTCTCTCGGGTGGTGGAAGAGGGGTTCATCCAGGTCATCGGAGAGATGCAGCCGTACCAGACCCTGGAGATGACCCTGCTCCGCCCGCGGGACGGGGTGGAGCGCGTCGTGGTGCACAACTCGCTGGCCCAGGGCGGCGCCGTGGGGGAGCTCGAGGTCGGTGACCGCGTCTGGCTGCAGCCCGCCATGGACCTGGAGGGGCAGCCCGGGTACCTGATCGCCTGTCGCTCGCGGGCGGGCGCGCTGGCCTGGGCGGCCGTGATCTTGGTGGCGGCGGTGGTCCTGGTCGGCCAGTGGCACGGGGTGCGGGCGCTCCTGGGGCTGGGGCTGTCGTTCCTGATCGTGTTTGTGTACATCATTCCTCGGATCGCCGCGGGGGGGTCCCCGGTCGGCGTGTCGCTCTTGGGCCTGGGGGCCACCATGCCCGTGGCCTACTATCTGGCCCACGGGCTGAACCGCAAGACGACGGTGGCGCTGGCCGGGTCGCTGGTGGCCCTGCTGTTCACCGGGTTGCTGGCGGAGTGGGTGGCCGGGGCCACCCACCTGAGCGGGCTGGGCTCCGAAGAGGCGGCCTTCCTGCTGGGCGTATACCGCGGGCAGGTCGACGTGCGCGCGCTGCTGCTCGCGGGGATGCTGATCTCCATCCTCGGCGTTCTGGACGACATCACCGTGGCGCAGGCGGCCGTGGTCGAGCAGTTGGCGGCGGCCAACCCCTCCTGGCCGCGTGAGCAACTGGCCTGGAGGGCCATGCTGGTGGGGCGTGACCATATCGCCTCCATGGTAAACACGCTGGTGTTGGTCTACGCCGGGGCGGGGCTGCCGCTCCTGCTGCTGTTGACCAATCGGCGGCTGCCCCTGGGGTACACGCTCAGCTTTGAGCTGGTGACGGAGGAAGTGGTGCGCATCCTGGTGAGCAGCATCGGGCTGGTGGCGGCCGTGCCTTTGACCACCTTGCTGGCAGCGCACGTGATGGGCGCGCGAGGGGGCCGGGCGCGTGCGGAGCGCGAGCCGCTGCCTTACGACTGAGGCGCGCGGGGGGCCGAATCCTTTACTTGGCCCAAGAAGTGCGCTATAGTGATGGCACACGGGCGCTGCGATAGCTATGCGGAGGACGTCTGGCCGTAGAGCAAGCGAACCCGCGGTGAACCGGGTGAAAGGTGTCCCTCGTGCTACCAATACCACCCATCGATGCTCCCGACAGCAGCTCACCGGATGCCGTGAAGGATCTGCTTCGCTTCCTCAGCGAGGCACAGAGCACGCTCGCCCAGCCGGCGCCGGAGCCGGCTGACCCCGCCCTAGCCCACGCCTATGACGGCATATTGCATTCGCTCCTGCGGCGTGCCCAGGAGCAACTGGCCCATGTCGAGGCGCTGCAGCGCTACGTCCGGGCCAGCCCCGACCCGGTCCTGCGCCTGGATAGCGACCTGATCTGTCGTTACGCCAACCCCGCGGCCGAGAGCCTGGTGGGTGCCCCGGCGGGGGGTTGCGACGGCCAGCCGCTGGGGGCCCTGGTGTCGGCGTCCGCGCCGCTCGCGGCGCTCGGCGAGGCCTGCCGGCGGGCGCTGGATGGCGGGTCTGACGAGGTCTGCGTCGTGTCTCTGGGGGCGCCACCGCACGAGTGGGCCTGCTACGTGGCGCCGGCCGATGACGGCGGGGGCCAGGGCGGGAGCCTGCTGCTCTCCTTCCGTCTACAGCCGGAGAGGGTGGCCACGCCAGCCCCGGAGGGGCGGGAGGGCGCCCTGAGCCAGGACGTGCGGGACCGCCTGTCAGAGCTGGCCTGGACGAACCTGGCCCTACAGGCTGAGATCTCGCAGCGCGCGCGCGCTGAGGAGCAGCGCAGCCGCGCTGAGGAGCAGCGCAGCCGCGCGGAAGAGCAGCACCGGCACGCTGAGGAACAGCAACAGCGCGCCGAAGAGCAACGCCTTCAGGCGGAAGAGGCCTTGCGGGTCAGTGAGGCGGAGCGCCACGCCGATGCCGCGCGCCTGCGGGCCGTGTTTGACGGAGCGGTGTTCGGCGTTGTCCTGGTCGATGCCGAGGGCACCATCGTCGACGTGAACGCCGCCCTGGCCGAGCTCCTGGGGCAGCCGGTCGACGAACTGCGCGGGCGCGCCTGCCGCGGGCTGCCCATCCTCGGTGAGGCGACCGCCGAGCAGTGGTCCAACCTGCCGGAGCAACCGGTGCGCCGCGAGGTGCGTTTTGGGGGCCGGGAGGGCGCCGGGCGCTGGGCCCGCGTCACCCTGTCGACGGTGCAGGCCGGCGCGGGGGATCCGCCGCTGGGCGTCATCGTGGTGGAGGAGGTCACCGAGCAGCGGGAGGCCCGCGCGGCGCTGGTGCAGGCCCAGAAGCTCAGCGTGGCCGGGCAACTGGCCGCCGCGCTGACCCACGAGGTCAAGAACCCGCTGCAATCGGTGATCGGCTGCCTGGGGCTGATCGACGAGCAGCTGGAACGCGGCAGCGACGCGCGCCTCTACCTGCAGGTGGCCCGGCAAGAGTTGCGCCGGGCTGACCGCATCCTCAACCGCCTGCGCGACCTGCGCCTGGCGGGCGCGCGCCGAGAGCAGGCCCCCACCCAGCTGATGGACCTGCTGCGGCGGGTGCTGATCGTCACCGAGAGGCAGCGGCAGCACCAGCACGTGGACCTGCAGCTCGAGGAAGGGGAGAACCTCCCCGCGGTGACTGTGGCGGCCGACCAGATCGAGCAGGTGTTCCTGAACCTGGTGCTGAACGCCCTCGAGGCGATGCCCGAGGGCGGCCGCCTGGCCATCCGCATGGAGCGGACGGAGAACCCGGAGGGGGTGGCGGTCGCCGTGTGCGACACGGGCGTGGGCATCCCGCCGGAGGTGATGCCGCACATCTTTGAGTTCCTGTTCTCGACCAAGGCGGGGGGCACGGGGCTGGGGCTGTTCGTATCGCGGGAGATCATCCGCGCGCACCAGGGCACCATCGAGGTAGCCAGCAACCCCGGTGAGGGGACGCGCTTTGACCTGTGGCTGCCGCTGCCCCCGGCCTAGCGGGGCGGGGGCGGGGAGGCGGCCCGAGCGGGGTCTGCGGAGCAGCCGGCCCTCCGGCCGGGACCTCGTCTTTGTTGGTCTTCTGTGGGGCCGCGAGTCGAAGACGAGGTCCCTCGCTGCGCTCGGGACGACAACGATAGGGTTGCCGCTGCGCGCCAGGCCCGCGGGGGCGCGTCGCCTGTTTTCACAGCAGGCCCCTGGCCGCGGACTCCCCGCCGGCTGGCTGCGCTCGGGACGACAACGATAGGGTTGCCGCTCGGCGCCAGGCCCGCGGGGGCGCGTCGCCTGTTTTCAGAGCAGACGCGTGGCCGCGGACTCCCCGCCGGCTGGCGGCGCGCCGCCGCCCCTACCCCCTGGGCGCTTGGCCGTACTCTCCGCGCCATTCCTTCATCTTGATGTGCGCGATCTGGCCGGCCATCTCCAGCGACTCGCGCGCGTAGCGGCGCAGGCTCCCCTTGGCTACGTCGCGGTTGGCCCAGGCCACGGTCACCTCGGCGATGCGCGCGCCGGCGCGCTCGGCCAGGTAGAGGAGCTCCACGTCAAAGGCCGTCACGCGGTGCCCCGTGACGGGCCCGGCCTGGCGGCGCAGCTCGCTCAGCTGCGGAAAGAGCTCCCTGGCCAGCGGCGCCCGCAGCGCCTTGAAGCCGCATTGCGTGTCATGCACGCCGCGCAGGAGGAGCAGCCGCCGCAGCCCGGCGAACACCGCCGAACCCAGCCGCCGGTAGAGGGGAAAGTCCTTGCGCTCCAGCCCGCGGGAGCCGATGACCACGTCGTAACCCTTCTCAAACCAGGGCAAGAGCAGGGCCACCTGGTCGAGCGGGGTGGATTGGTCCATGTCGGTAAAGAGGATGATCTCGCCGCGGGCGGCGCGGATGCCCCCCCACACCGCCGACGGCTTGCCGCCGTGGGGATTCTCCACCAGGCGAAAGCCGGGCAGGTCGGTGATCTGCTCACGGACGATCTCGCGCGACTCGTCCGTCGAGCCATCGTCCGACACGAGGACCTCGTAGGGGTACTCGACGGTGGCCAGGTAGTCGTGCATCTCTGGCAAGGCGCCGCGGCGCAGGTTGCGCGCCTCGTTGTAGCAGGGCACCACGACGGATAGCAGAGGTTCGCTCATGTCGGCTCCGATCTAGTCCAGCAGGGCGGCGATGGCCGCGTCATCGGCGCGGCGGCGGGACAAGAGGGCGCGACGGTAGGGCAGCCAGCGCCAGGCCGTCAGCAGGCCGGCCAGTTGCCCGCGCAGGCGGGCCCGCGCCGCGGCGCCCCGCCAGGCGCGGAGGGCGTCCCGGGCGATCTGCCACTGCGCCCCCAGGATGGCGCGGCCGTTCCGGCGGAGGAGCCCCGTCGGGTAGTTGCGCGCGATGACCCACAGCGTGTTGCGCCCCACGTAATAGCTCGAGAGCGGCCCGCCGCCCGTGGCGCTCATGTGATGGTAGACGACGGCGCGGGGCGCGTAGATTGCCCCCCAGCCGAGGAGCTGGGCCCGCCAGGCCAGGTCCACGTCCTCGCAGTACATGAAAAAGCGCTCGTCAAAGAGGCCGGTCTCGGCCAGCATCTCCCTGCGGTAGGCCACGGCGCCGCCCGAGGCGCCGAACACGGGCGTCTCCTCGTTCCACGGCGGGCCGTAGCGCTGCCAGACGCCGCGCGAATCGGGCAGGCCGCTCACGCGGTAGAGGTCGCCGGCGGCGTTGAGCACCTCGCGGTCCGCCCAAGACATCATCCGGGAGGCCGCGGCCCCCGCGCGGGGGTGCCGGTCGAGGGCGGCCAGGAGCTCGGCAAGCCAGTCGGGCTCGGCCTCGATGTCGTTGTTCAGGAGGACGACGACCTCCCCGCGGGCGGCGCGGATGCCGGCGTTGCAGCCGCCGGCAAAGCCGAGGTTCCGCCCAAGCCGCAGGACGCGCACCGCGGGGAACTCGGCGGCCAGCGCCTCGGCCGAGCCATCGGTGGAGGCGTTGTCGACCACGATGACCTCATGGTCGGCCAGGGTCTGGAGGGCCAACGACCGGAGGCAGGGGCGCAGGAGGCGCAGCCCGTTCCAGTTCGGGATGATGACCGACGCGCGGGGGGCGGGCTCCTCAGGCATGGGCCTCGCCTTCCAGGTATTCGGCCAGCGCCTCTTGCCAGGGGGGCTGCACGATGCCCAGGGCGGCGGCGTTGGCGTTGTGCAGGGCCACGCGGCCTGGCACGCGGGCCGCCCGCTGGTAGTTGGTGGTGGGGATCACCTCGACCCCCTGGCGCCCGGCCAGGCGCAGCACCTCGCAGGCCCACTCGTAGCGCGAGCAGACCCCGGCGTTGGCCAGGTGATAGATGCCGTAGGCGGGCAGCCGTACCAGCCGGTCGAGGGCGCGGGCCAGGTGCAGCGCGTAGGTGGGCGAGCCGACCTCGTCAGTGACCATCTGCATGGTGCCGCGTTCGTCGGCGAGGCGCAGGACGGTGCGGACAAAGTTGCGCGGCCCCTGGCCGTACATCCAGGCGGTGCGGGCGATGTAAAAGCGCTGCAGATGATCCCGCACGATCTGCTCGCCGTACCACTTGGTACGGGCGTAGACGGAGAGGGGCTGGGGAGCGTCGTACTCCCAGTAGGGCTCCTCACGCCCGGGGAAGACGTAATCGGTGCTGACGTAGACCAGGGCGGCGTCGGCGGCCAGCGCGGCCATGGCCAGGTTGCGGGTGCCCACGGCGTTGACGCGGTAGGCCAGGCCCGGGTCGCGCTCGCAGAGGTCCACGTCGGTGAGGGCGGCGCCGTGGATGATGAGTTCGGGCGCAAAGTCGGCCAGGGTCGCCGAGATGGCCTTCAGATCGGTGATGTCGTGCTCGGGCAGGTCGATGAGCAGGAGTCGGTCGCCCGTCAGGACCTGTTGGAGGGCCAGGCCGAGCTGGCCCTTGCTGCCGCTGATCGCTATGCGCATGGGGCTCCTCTGTCGGTTGGGTGGGCGGCGCGGCCGCGCGGGGGGCGGGGCGGGCGGCGGGCGGAGGGATTATAGCATCCGGCCCCGGGCGGGGCAAGGCGGGGGGGCCTGGCGTTGGCGTCCCGACGGGCCTGCCGGGGGGCGGGGGGCCGGCCGTTGTCGTCCCGACGAGCTTCGAGGAGGCGGTCCGCCGCGCGCCCCCCCCCGTCTACATGCCTGCCGGTGTGCGGCCCGGCGCACATGACGACTCCACAGCGGGCCACCTTGGGCTGCGGCGGCTCGCCGCCGCTTTGGCGCGCCCAGCACTACGCAGACAGAGGGGCTTGCCCCGACCGGCCTGGGCGGAGCGGCGCTGGGGCGCCGCACTTCTCTGAAAACGGCCTGCGGGGCAGCAGAATCTACCTCCGGTGCGGCCCGCCGCGCACGGCGACTCCGCATCGGCCGTCCGGCGGGCCTGGCGTAGGAAGGCGACCCTAGCGTTGTCATTCCGAGCGCAGCGAGGAATCTCGTCTTTGCCTAGCTCTGCGCACAGCAGGGCGAAGACGAGGTCGCTCGCTGCGCTCGGGACGACAAGGCGCGGGGCTCGCCGCCGGGCGGGGCGGGGCTCCCCCCGTTCGGGGGGCAGGCAAGACCCCGCCCTACAAGGAACGCCGGCTAAAGCCGGCTCACGGAGCGTCTGCGCGTCTTGAGCTCCCTTTAGGGGGCGTGTATAGTAGCCAGGGGTCTTTAGCCCCTGGCGTCCGCCCAGCCGCGAGGCTCTGCGCCGGCCTAGAGGTCTGGCGCGCCGGAGCGGCGCTGGGGCGCCGCACTTCTCTGAAAACGGCCTGCGGGGCAGCAGAATCTACCTCCGGTGCGGCCCGCCGCGCACGGCGACTCCGCATCGGCCGTCCGGCGGGCCTGGCGTAGGAAGGCGACCCTAGCGTTGTCATTCCGAGCGCAGCGAGGAATCTCGTCTTTGCCTAGCTTTGCACACAGTAAGGCGAAGACGAGGTCCCTCGCTCCGCTCGGGACGACAAGGCGCGGGGCTCGCCGCCGGGCGGGGCGGGGCTCCCCCCGTTCGGGGGGCAGGCAAGACCCCGCCCTACAAGGAACGCCGGCTAAAGCCGGCTCACGGAGCGTCTGCGCGTCTTGAGCCCCCTTTAGGGGGCGTGTATAGTAGCCAGGGGTCTTTAGCCCCTGGCGTCCGCCCAGCCGCGAGGCTCTGCGCCGGCCTAGAGGTCTGGCGCGCCGGAGCGGCGCTGGGGCGCCGCACTTCTCTGAAAACAGGCTCGCCGCCGCCGCCCGGGCGGGGCTCCCCCCGTTCGGGGGGCAGGCAAGACCCCGCCCTACAAGGAACGCCGGCTAAAGCCGGCTCGCGGAGCGTATACGCGTCTTCAGCCCCCTTTAGGGGGCGTTTCTCGTAGCCAGGGGTCTTTAGCCCCTGGCGCGCGGACGGCGGCGAGCCCTTGTGCCTTCGCGGTCTGCCGCGCAAGAGCGGCGCTGGGGCGCCGCACTCCATGTCGGCCCGCCGCGCGCGCCCCGTTTTCATGCCTGCCGGTGCGCGGCCCGGCGCACTGTCGGAATGACAGCGCCGGGTGCTAGCGCCTGCGGCGGCTAGCCGCAGGAGGCCCGCAGGGCCTCCGCGCCGCGCTCGAGATCGTCCACCTTGAGGACGATCCGCGCGTGGCCGGGGCGCGACGAGGTGAAGGTATACGAGTACTCGATGTTCACCTTGGCCGCCGCCAACGGCTTCAGCACCCGCTCAACAAAGGTCCCCGGCGTGTCGGGCACGGTCACGTCGAGCACCGTGGTGTCGGAGCAGGTCATCCCCGCGTCGCGGATGGCCTGGAGCGCCCGCTCCGGCTCGTCCACCAGGAGGTGCACGATGCCAAAGTCCGAGGCGTCCACGATGTTGTGCGCCAACAGGTTCACGTTGGCGTCGGCCAGGATGTTGAGCAGGTAGAGCAGCCTGCCCGGCGCGTTCTCCAGAAAGGCCGATACCTGTCGGGTCTTCATGCGCTGCTCCTTTTCTGCATACGTCTGCGTTCGCGCTGGTATCACCATGTCTCGCTGCGCCCCGCGCCTACGAGGCCTCGCCGTCGGGCCGGGCGTAGACCTCACGCCGGTCGATGACGCGCCTGGCCTTGCCCATGGAGCGCTCGATGCGGTGCGGCTCCACCAGTTTCACACGGGCGTGGATGCCGAGCACCTCCTGCATCTCGCTCTCGGCGGTCTGCTGCAGGCGGCGCAGGCGGCCGATGTCGTCGGCAAAGAGGTCCTGTGAGACCTCCACCCAGATCTCTAGCTGGTCCATGGCGCCCTTTTCCCGGTCGGCGATGATGACATAATGCGGCAGCACCCCCTCGACCTGCAGGAGCACCGTCTCGATCTGCGAGGGGAAGACGTTCACCCCGCGGACGATGAGCATGTCATCGGTGCGGCCGGAGATCTTTTCCATGCGCGCCAGCGTCCGCCCGCAGGCGCAGGGCTCTAGCATCAGGCGGGTGATATCACCCGTGCGATAGCGGATCACGGGGAGCGCCTCTTTGGTCAGCGTGGTGATGACCAGCTCGCCCCGCTGGCCGGGCGGGAGCACCTCGCCCGTGGCCGGGTCGATCACCTCGGCCAGGAAATGGTCCTCGTTCAGGTGCAGGCCACAGTGCTCGGAGCACTCGCCCGAGACGCCCGGGCCGATGATCTCGCTCATGCCGTAGGTGTCGATCGGGTCAAGCCCCAGGCGCGCGGCGATCTCGTCGCGCATCGCCTCAGACCAGGGTTCGGCACCGTGGATACCGATGCGCAGCTCGGAGGCGGCCAGGTCGACGCCCATCTCCTCGGCCTGCTCGGCGATGTAGATGGCGTAGGAGGGCGTGCAGACCAGCACGGTGACGCCGAAATCCTGGATCAGCATGATCTGCCGCTTGGTGTTCCCCGAGGACATCGGCAGCACCGTGGCGCCCAGGTGTTCGGCGCCATAGTGCCAGCCCAGGCCGCCCGTGAACAGGCCGTACCCCATGGAGACCTGCACGAGGTCAGTGGGCACGATGCCAGCCGCGGCCAGGTTGCGGGCGCAGACCTCCCGCCAGAGGTCCATGTCGGCGCGGGTGTAGCCCACCACGGTGGGCTTGCCGGTGGTGCCGGAGGAGGCATGGATGCGCGCCAGGCGCTGGCGCGGCACGGCCAGCAGGCCAAAGGGGTAGTGATCGCGAAAGTCCGCCTTGGTGGTGAAGGGCAGGGCGCGCAGGTCGTCGAGCGAGCGGACCTCCTCCGGGGCGATGCCGGCCTCGCGGTATTTCTGGCGGTAAAAGGGCACCGCCTCATACACGTGGGCCAGCTGGCGGCGCAAGAGGTCGGTCTGCAGCGCTTCGAGGGCCGCGCGGCCCATTGTTTCGCGATCGGGATTCCAGATCATGTGGGGCTCCTTCAGCAGTCTTGTAACGAGTGGTGGTAGGCGCGTCAAGGCCGGCGGCTAAGCCGAGTAGACCTCGCGACGATCGATTACGCGACGGGACTTGCCCATGCTGCGCTCGATGCGGTGCGGCTCTACCAGGCGGACCCGCGCGGTGATGCCGAGCAGCTCGCGCAGCTCCGCCGCGGCGCGGGCCTGCAGGTCGGCCAGGGCGCCGAGCCGGTCGGTAAAGATGGCCTCGTCCACCTCCACCCACACCTCCAGGCTGTCCATGGCGGCGTGTTGGCGGTCGACGAGGATCAGATAGTGCGGTTGGACGCCCTGGAGCGTCATCAGCACCGCCTCGATCTGCGAGGGGAAGACGTTCACGCCGCGGACGATGAGCATATCGTCGGCCCGGCCGGAGACCTTGTCCATGCGGACCATGGTGCGGCCGCAGGGGCAGGGCTCGCGGTGCAGGCGGGTGATGTCTCCGGTGCGGTAACGGAGGACGGGCAGCGCCTCTTTGGTGAGGGTGGTGAGCACCATCTCACCGGCCGTCCCGTCGGGGAGGGGCGTGCCGCTGGCGGGGTCGACGACCTCGGGCAAAAAGTGATCCTCCCAGATGTGCAGGCCGGTGCGGTGCGGGCACTCGGCCGCCACGCCGGGGCCGAGCACCTCCGACAGGCCGTAGATGTCCAGCGCCTGGAGGCCGAGGCGCTCCTCGATCTCGCGGCGGATCTCGTTCGACCAGGGCTCGGCGCCGAAAAAGCCCACCCGCAAGCGGGACGTGCGCAGGTCCACGCCCATCTCGGCGGCCACCTCGGCCAGATAGAGGGCGTACGAAGGGGTGCAGCAGAGCACCGTGGCGCCAAGGTCCTGTATGAGCATGATCTGCCGGCGGGTGTCGCCGCCGGAGGAGGGCACCACGGCGGCGCCGAGGCGCTCAGCGCCATAGTGGACGCCGAGCCCGCCGGTGAACAGGCCGTAGCCGTAGGCGTTGTGCACCACGTCTCGCCGGGTGACGGTGCCGCAGGCCAGGGTGCGGGCCATCAGGGTCGCCCACAGGTCGATGTCGCTCTGCGTATAGGCGACCACGATCGGCTTGCCGCTGGTGCCGGAGGAGCCGTGCACCCGCACGACGTCGTCCATCTCCACCGCCAGCAGGCCGTAGGGGTACTGGTCGCGAAAGTCGGCCTTGCGAGAGAAGGGCAGGGCCGGCAGGTCGGCCAGGGTGTGGACGTCGCCCGGGGCGATGCCCGCGGCGGTGAGGGCGCCGCGCCAAAAGGGCACCCGCGCCCGGAGGCGTTCCACCTGCGCGCGCAGGCGGGCGGCCTGCAGGGCCTCGATCTCGTCACGCGTGGCGCACTCGCTATTGGCTGTTGCCATGTTCGCTTCCTCAGGCAGTATGACGCTCATGCCACTGTTACACCATGCCCAGGTAGGCGCGCCGCAAGCGGTCCGAGGTCAGCAGTGCCCGTGCGGGCCCCTCGGCGACGATGCGCCCCGTTTCCATCACATAGCCGCGGTCGGCCAGGCGCAGCGCGGCGTGGGCGTCCTGCTCCACGAGGAGGATGGTCAGCCCCTCGCCCCGCAGGCGGCCCAAGAGGGTAAGGATCTCACGCACCAGGGCCGGGGCCAGGCCGACCGAGGGCTCGTCGAGAAGGAGCAGCCGTGGCCCGGCCATCAGCGCCCGGGCGATGGCCAGCATCTGCTGCTCACCCCCGGAAAGGCTGCCGGCGACCTGTCTCTGGCGCTCGGCCAGGCGCGGGAAGAGGCCGAACACGCCCTCCAGCCGGGCGCGGAGGGCCGGGCGGCGCAGCAGGGCGCCCAGCGGCCCCAGGAGCGCCCCGGCGCTAGCCGCGTGGTGCGTGTAGGCGCCCAGGAGGAGGTTATCCCGCACGGTCATGGCCGCGAACAGGCTGCGCCCCTCGGGCACCAGCGCCAGGCCGGCGCGGGCCAGGCGATGGGCGGGCAAACCGGTGAGGGGCAGGTCACCCCAGGCGGCCTGCCCTTCCGAGGCGCGCACCAGGCCGGCCACGGCCCGCAGCAGCGAGGACTTGCCGGCCCCGTTGGCCCCCAGGAGGGCGACGATCTCTCCCGAGTGCACCTCCAGAGAGGCGCGGCGCACGGCCTGCACGCGCCCATAGTGGACGCTGAGGTCGCGGATGGTGAGGGTGGGTGCGTCAGTCATGGGGGGCCTCCACGCCGAGGTAGGCCTCCACCACGGCCGGGTTACGGCGGACGTCATCGGGCCGGCCCTCGGCCAGGCGGGCGCCCTGGTTCAGCACCACCACCCAGTCGGCCAGGCGCATGACCAGCTCCATATCGTGCTCCACGAGGATGACGGTAATGCCCGACTCACGGATGCGCCCGATGAGGTCGGCGAGGTCGTTCTTTTCCAGGCGGTTGAGGCCGGCGGCGGGCTCGTCGAGCAGGATGAGGCGCGGCTCACAGGCCAGGGCGCGGGCCATGGCCAGCAGGCGCTGCTGCCCAAAGGGGAGGCTGGCGGCGGGCGCGGCGGCCCGCGGGCCCAGCCCCACGTAGTTGAGGTGGCGAAGGGCGTCGAGGGCCACGTCCTCCTCCTCACGGCGGAAGCGCGGCAGGCGCAGGGCCGCCTCGAGCAGGCCAGCCTGGGCGCGCAGGTGGCAGCCGACCATGACGTTCTCCAGGACGGACATGTGGCCAAAGACGTCGGCCTGCTGGAAGGTGCGGGCGATCCCCAGGCGCACCCGCTCGGGCGGGGTGCGGCCGTTCAGGCGTTTGCCCAGGTAACGCACCTGGCCGCCGGAGGGGGCCAGTGCGCCGGCCACGACGTTGAGGAGCGTGGTCTTGCCGGCGCCGTTGGGGCCGATCAGGGCGGTGATCTCTCCGTCGCGCACGTCGAACGAGACGGCGCTGAGCGCCGTGAGGCCGCCAAAGCGCACGCTGACGCGGTCGACCTCCATGATGACGTCGGGCCGGGCGGTCACGGGTGTACTAGCCATGATGCATCGCTCACTCTCCCCGCGCCACGGTGCGGCGGCGCCAGGCCCGCGACAGGGCGGGGGCCAGCCCCTCGGGCAGGTACAGCATGATGGCCACCAGCAGCACCCCGTAGGCGATGATCTCGTACTCGCCGGCGCCATAGTGGGCGATGAGGGGGACCACCTCGCGCAGGGCCAGGGCCAGGAGGAGGATGGCGCCCGCGCCGAGCGGCGCGCCCCACAGGGAGGCCATCCCGCCGACGGCCGCCATCAGCACCAGCCGCACCGAGACGTCAAAATCAAAGGCGGAGGGGCTCACGAAGGTCATATAGTGGGCGTACAGGCTGCCGGCCAGGCTGGCATAGACGGCGCTGACCGCCAGGGCGGCGTTCTTGGCGCGGGGCACGTCGACGCCGAGGCTCTCGGCGGCGGATTCCGAGTCACGAATGGCGCGCAGGGCGCGGCCCAGGCGCGAGTTGGCCAGGTTGAGGGCCGCGGTCAGCCCGCCGAGGGCGGCCCCCCAGACGAGATAGTAGTAGGCCCGGTCGCCGTTGAGCAGGCGGCCGCCGATGGCCAGCCGCGGGATCCCCGGGAGGCCGGTGGGCCCGCCGGTGACCTCACGCCACTCCGTCATGGCGATGTGGACGATGACGCCAAAGGCTAGGGTGCCCATGGCCAGGTAGTGCCCGCGCAGGCGAAAGATGGGGATGCCGATCAGCCAGGCCAGGGCGCCGGTGCCGGCCGCGGCGGCAACCAGGGCCACCCAGGGCGACCAACCGAGCCGCGTCGTCAGGATGGCCGAGGCGTAGGCCCCCAGGCCGAAGAAGGCCGCCTGGCCCAGGGAGATCTGCCCGGCGTAGCCCATCAGGAGCGAGAGGCCGATCGTCACGATGGTGTAGATGCCCACCAGGACCATGGTGCTGAGGACGTAAGGCGTCCCCCACACGGCCGGCAGGAAGCCAATGGCCAGGGCCAGGGCGGCCAGGCCGAGGGCGGCGGGCCGGCGTCGCCAGGGGGTGCCGATCCAGGGGAGGTTCATGCGCCCCTCCCCTCGGCACGGTGCGCGCGGGGCCGAGCCGGCAGTAGCCGGCTGGCCAGGGCGCCGAGCGGCACCGTGCGCGCCACGAGCACGGCAAAGAGCACCAGGTAGGCCAGGGCGTTCTTGACCCCCGACGAGAGCAGGCCGGAGGCGAACGACTCGACCACCCCGAGCAGCAGCCCCCCGGCCACCGCGGCGGGCGCGTTGACCAGGCCGCCCATGATGGCCACCACAAAGCCCTTGAGGCCGAGCGAGAGGCCCATGTCGTACGAGACCAGGGTCAGCGGGGCGATGACGATGCCGGCCAGGGCGCCCAGGCCGGCGCTGAGGGCGTAGGCCAAGAGGCCCATGCGCGCCGCGTCGATGCCGACGATCAGGGCCGCCTCACGGTGGACGGCGCAGGCCCGCACGGCCTTGCCGAGCAGGGTGTGCCCCAGGAACAGGTACAGGAGGAGGAGCGCCACCCCGCCCGCCCCCATGATCCAGAGGCGCTGGCGGCTCAGCACGGCGCCAAAGACGTGCAGCGGCGCGCCCGGGGAGAACTCGCCCAGGGCGCGGGGCGTGGTGCCCCAGGCCAGGAGCGCCAACCCCCGCAGGGTGATGGCCGTCCCGATGGTGATGATGATCTTGGCCGCGTCGGGCGCGGCGTGGGCGGGTTGGATGGTGAGGCGGTAGACGGCGGCGCCCACGGCCATCACGGCGAGCACCGCCAGGGCGGCAGCGAGAGGGAGAGGCAACCCTGCGGCCCCCAGCGCCACGGCCAGGAGGGCCCCGAGCATGACGAACTCACCCTGCGCCAGGTTGATGACGCCGGTGACGGAGTAGATGGTGATCAGGCCCAGGGCGATGAGCACATAGATGGAGCCGGTGCTCAGGCCCGAGACCAGGAACTGGACGTAATCGGCCAAGGCGAACTGGGGCATGGCTTCCTCGCTACCACTCTTCGGGCGGGAAAAAGTCCCAGTCGCCGTTGACGATGCGGACCATGACGATATCGGCGGGGTGCAGGCCGACGTGGTCCTCTGGCGAGAGGTTGAACACGCCGCCGATCCCCGGGAAGTTGGCGGTGGCCTCCAGCGCGTCGCGCACCAGGGCGCGCTGCTCGGCAAGGGCGAGTCCGTCGGGCAGGGTCTGCAGGGCGCGGGCCACTAGCTGGAGGCCGTCCCAGGCGTGGCCGGCAAAGTGCAGGCCCGCGGCCCCGCCGGCGGCGGTATAGTCGGCCACGAACCGCTGCAGCACGGCCTTCTGCGGGTCATCGTCGGGCAAAGAGTCTGCAGCGATCACCTTGCCCATGGGAAAGACGACCCCCTCCGCCACCGAGGCGCCGCACAGGTCGATGAACGACTTCATGCCGATGCCGTGGTTGTGGACGATGGGGATCTCGAGCCCCATCTCGCGAAACTGCCGGGTGAGGATCGCGGCGGCCGGCGGGATGGCGGTGACGAGGAGGGCCTCGGCGCCGGAGGCGCGCAGCTTGGTGAGCTGGGCGGTCATGTCGGTATCGGCGGCGTCAAAGGTCTCCTCGAGGACGATCTGGAGGCCGGCCTCGGCTGCGGCCTGGCGGATGGCGCTGGCGCCGTCCTCGCCGTAGGCGTTGTTGACGTAAAAGTTGGCGATGGACGTCACGCCGAGGGCCGCGGCATAGTGCACCTGGGCCGGGGCGGTGTGCTCGTTGGACTGGGCCGTCTTGAAGATCCAGTAGCGCTCAGCGACCGGCTTGACGATGGCGCTCGAGGAGGCCATGGAGAGGAGCGGGACGCGCGCCTCCTGCATGACGGGAAGGAGGGCCATGGCCACCGGCGAGACGGTGGTGCCGACGATGGCCACCACGCCGTCATCGTCGATGAGCTTTTTGGCCAGGGGGACGGCGGTGTCTCCGCTGCCCTGGGTGTCGTGGATCAGGATCTGGACGGGGTGGCGCACGCCGTCAGGCCCGACGATGCCGCCCTGGGCGTCAAACTGTTGCTGCAGCATGACGGCGGCGTCGCGCTCGGGCACGCCGAGGAGGGACGAGGAGCCGGTGATGGCGGCCAGGAAACCGATCTTGTAGGGCTGGCCGAGGTGGGCATCCGGCGTGCCGGGTGACGGGGCGGCGGGTGCCGCGGGGCCTCCGCCGCAGGAGGCGGTGGCGAGCAGGAAGGCGGCCAGGACCAAGAGGGTACGGACGACGGACAGGCTGTGGCGCAGGAGACGGAACACGGGTGCTCCTCCGTTTCATGTTCCGCCCGCGCCGGTATCCTCAGGGGCGGCCACCCGCTGGCCGCGCCTGCCTGGCGACGAGGGAACCTGGGTATGGGATTGTCGACGGCCCGCGCGGGGCGTCCGGAGGGCGGTGCGTCTATCGCGAGGTCGCTCTCCCCTGAGGGCGACCCCCACAGCCTGTCGCGCACCGCGCCCAACGCGCGAGCACCTGGATGGACATTGGCCGAGATCATAGCACGGAGGGAGGGCGTTGTCAAGGTTCTCGTGGGGGGCGTAATGGGCGGCGGGCCGACATGGAGTGCGGCGCCCCAGCGCCGCTCCGGCGCGGCGGGCCGCGCAGGTACAGAGCCCCGCCGCCGCCCGGACGCCAGGGGCTAAAGACCCCTGGCTACGAGAAACGCCCCCTGAAGGGGGCTCAAGACGCGTATGCGCTCCGGAGCCGGCTTTGGCCGGCTTTGGCCGGCTTTAGCCGGCGTTACTGGTAGGGCGGGGTCTCTAGCCCCGCCCGAGCGGACGCGGCGAGCCCCGCGCCTTGTCGTCCCGAGCGCAGCAGCCGGTCCTCCGGCCGGGACCTCGTCTTCGCCCTGCTGTGCGCAGAGCTAGGCAAAGACGAGATTCCTCGCTGCGCTCGGAATGACAACGCTAGAACCGCCATCCTGCGCCAGGCCCGCCGGACGGCCGATGTGGAGTCGTCACGAGCGACGGGCCACGCCGGGAGTTGATCCTGCTGCTCCGCGGGCCGTTTTCAGAGAAGTGCGGTGCCTTGGCGCCGCTTTGGTCCACCCGAGGCGAGCAGAAGAGAGGGGCTTGCCCCGACCGGGGTCGGGGGAGGGGTCGCCGGCACAGCGAGTCCCGCCGTCTTCTAGACCCCCAGGGTCCCGCCCGCCCTTCAGGGGCGGGCGGAAGACCCCGGGGGTCGTGAGGGGCGGAAGACCCCGCGGGTCATGAGGGGTCGAGGGCCGCGGGGTCAGGCGAGGGCGGCGAAGAGCATCTCCAGCGAGCGCGAGACGACCTCGCCCCAGCGCTCGTTGGGCGCCCGGCTGGTGCGCAGCCAGATCAGGTCGTGCGACGGCACCATGAAGGCCATGCTCAGCCCGGAGCCCGCGATGCGGAACATGTCCCTCGGATATTGCGGGCCAAAGGCCCCCGCGGCGTTCGAGAGCGTGTTCGGCGCGTCCACCCCGCGGGTGAAGCGGCGCAGGTACCCCTGCGGGATGAGGCTCTGCCCCTGCCAGGCCCCGTCGCGCAGTAGCAGGTAGGCGTAGCGGGCGTAATCCCGCGGGGCCAGGCGGAGCGCCCCGCAGGGCGCCCAACGGTTGCCCGGGGCGGGCGGGTTCCAGGCCGGGGAGAGGTGATAGTCGGGCGCCTCGATCCCCAGCGGCGCCAGGAGCCGCTCCTCGAGCGCCCGGTGGGCGGGCAGGCCCGTCAGGTGCGGCAGCACCATGGCCAGGTGGTTAAAAGCCACGCTCGAGTAGGCCGAGCCGGCGTAGCGCTCCGGATGGCCGGGGTCGTAGTAGAGGTCGCGCGCCTCGGGGTGGGCGGCGTCATGCCCGAGGGTGTAGGCGACGAAATCCGCCACGGCGGGGTTGTTGCGCTCCTGTTCGCGATCCTCGGGGAGGATGCCGGTGGAGTGGGTAAAGACCTGCTCAAACGTGATGGCCGCCTTGCGCGGGTCCGACAGGGGATAGCCCTCCGGCAGCCAGCGCCGGTCATACAGGGAGGAGGCCAGGTCGACGGCGTGGCGGGCCCGCCCGGCGGCGCCCTCCTCCATCAGCAGGCCCAGGAGGCCGATGCTGAAGGCCTTGCCGTTGGAGGCCAAGTACTGGCGGAAGGTGCGCGCCTCGGGCACGTTGTAGGCCTCGCCCACCAACCAGCCGTCCTTGATGACGAGAGAGGCGGAGTAGCGGTCATAGGGCGCCCAGGGAGAGGCTGGGATGGCCACATTCCACTCCAGGAGGGCGCGGATGCCGTCGGGGTCGAGCCCCAGGGACCGCAGGAAGGCGGGGTCGGTGTTAGTGCGCCAGCCGCCGCGCGATTCGGGCGGCGGGTAGTAGGGCTGCGGGGCGATTGAATGGGTCACGGTGATCCTCTCTGGCCTAGCGGAGAACATGGAGCGCCCCGGTCGGCCGCCATGAGGCCGAGGCGCACAAACAACCAGGGCACGCCCAGGGTGGCGGCGCAGCCCAGCAGGGCGTAGAGGGGCAGGGCCAGGGCGCCCGCGCCTGCCCAGCGGTCGATGGCCAGGTAGGCGGCGCCCAGGAGCGTGCCGCCGAGGAGAATCCGCGCCGCGCAGGGCCGCGGGCCGCGTACCAGGCGGGCGGCCAGGAGACGCTCCTCGAGGAGCCAGCCGCCACTGGCGCCCAGCGCCCCGCCAAGGACGAGGAGCACGTCCCGCTCGATGAGGGCGGCGAGCAGCGCGGCCGCGCCGGCGATGCCGAGGACGAGCAGCGTCTCCGCGTGGCGCGGCCCGAGCAGCGGGCACAGGCGGGCCTCCGCCGCCATGGCCAGGGCCGCGATCAGGAGCCCCACGACGATGCCGACCGCCACGTCGTGCGGGTAGTGCACCCCCAGGTAGACGCGCGAAAAGGCCACCACGACGATCAGGACCCCGGCCAGCGCCGTGAACCAGCGCCGCCCGGCCCGCGCGGCCAACACCGGCCACACCGTGGCGCTGAGCTGGGCGTGCCCGCTGGGAAAGGAGTAGCCCCTGGCCAGCACCTTGGCCTGGATGGCCGCGTGTACCAGGAAGGGGCGCGGCTCGGCTACCCAGGCCTTGAGCGCCTCGTTCACGCAGAGGGTGGCCACCACCAGCCCCGCCACCCGCAGGCCGCAACGCTTGCCCACGCACCAGAAGAGGATCGGCGCCAGGAGCAGGAAGAGCGGCTCCTGGCCGAGCAGCGTCACGCCGGTGAAAAAGGCGTCCAGCGCCGGGGTCGAGGCCGCCTGGAGCGCCTCGATGACCCCGGCGCCCCAGGCGATCAGTGCGGGAAGCAGGCCAGCCAGCACCTCGCCCTAGCCCTCGCGAACCAAGATGGCCACCTGGTAGGGGGCCAGGGTGAGGGCGCCGTCGACGCGCGAGTCGGTCAGGAGGTCGGTGCAGGGCCCGGGCAGGGTCACGCGGCGCTCGGCGTGGGTATGGTTCAGCACAAAGAGGTAGACCTGGCCGTGGGCCTCACGGGCAGTGACCTCCACGCCGTCGGGGGCCTTGAGCAGCGGCTCGATGCCGTGGCGGGCCACCAGCCAGGACATCAGGGCCGTCATGGTGTCGGCGCGGCCGACGGTGCCGACATAGTAGGCCATGCCGCCGCCAAAGCGGTGCGCCGTGATGGCGGGCCGCCCGGCGTAGGGGCCGTCAACATAGCGCGCCACCACGTGGGCGCCCTGGGGAGAGAGGACGTCGACCCAGGTGTGGGCGCCGTAGGCGTGCCCGGCCAGGCCGGCGGCCGGCCCCTCAAAGCGGATCTCGGCCGGCACGTCGCGGCCCAGGGCGTCGTGCTCGTCGACCTCGGTGCCGGTGAGCTCCCGGAGGAGCCCGGGGAGGGGCGTATCGACGATGCGCGAGTGCGCATCGCGCACGCCGGAGCGGGCGCCCACGACCAGGGCGCCGCCCGCCTCGACGTAGCGCCGCAGGGCGCGGGCCACCTCCGGGCTGACCAGGTGCAGCGCCGGCGCGACCACCAGGGCATAGTCCTCGAGGGGTGCCTCGGGTGAGACGACGTCCACCGGCACGTTGAGGCCGTGCAGGGCGCGATAGTACCCGGCAAAGATCTCGCCAAAGGAGAGCCCGGGCGCGCCGGGCTGCAGCCCCAGCGCCCAGCGGTCGTCATAGGTCTGCAGGAGCGCCACCGCCCGCGGCGAGCGGGCCCCCTCCAGGCGGCTGCCCAGGCGGGCAACCTCCTGCCCCATGGCGGCGATCTCATCGTAGCGGCGGCCGGGCCGGCCGTGGTGATCGAGGATGCCGTACCAGTAGGTCTCCGTATTGGCGCGGGCGGTGCGCCAGCGAAAGTAGACGATGGCATCGGCGCCGTGGGCGATGGCCTGGTAGGCCCACAGGCGCAACTGCCCCGGCTGAGGGGTGCGTCCCATGGTCTGCCAGCCGCAGGGGCCGGCCTGCTGCTCCATCACCCAGAAGGGGGCGTTCTTGAAGCCGCGCACCGCGTCGTGAGAGAGCGCCGTGCCCACCGGGTTCAGCGGCCCGTAGAGGGGATAGTTGTCCCACGAGATAAAGTCGAGCGGCCGGGCCAGGTCGTAGTAGTCGATCGTGTCAAACCCAAAGCCCATCAGGTTGGTGGTCACCCGGCAGGAGGGGTCGGCGGCGCGCAGGGCGTCGACCTGGATCTGCTGATAGGCGACCATCTGGTCCGACGCGAAGCGGTAATAGTCGAGCTCGAGGGCCGGGTTGGAGACGCCGGTGCTGGCCCAGGGAAGCGGCACCTGGTCCCAGTCGGTGTAGGTCTGGCTCCAGAAGGCGGTGCCCCAGACCTCGTTGAGGACGGCCAGCCAGTCGTAACGGCCGCGGGCCTAGGCGGCAAAGGCGTCGCGGCATTCGGGGCAGTAGCAGCGGGTCGAGTCGTGGCAGCCGAACTCGTTATCGATCTGCCAGGCGACGACGTGGGGATGCCCGGCATAGTGCTCGGCCATGGCGGTGACGATGCGCCGCGTGTGGGCGCGGTAGGTGTCCGAGGTGGGGCAGTACTGGCGGCGCATGCCAAAGGTGGTGCGCTGGCCGTCACGCGTCACGCGCAGGACCTGGGGGTAGGCGTGGCAGAGCCAGGCTGGGGGCGTGGCGGTGGGCGTGCCGAGGACGGTGGCGATCCCCTCGGCGGCCAGGAGGGCGATGGCGTCATCGAGCCAAGAAAAGTCGAAGGTGCCCTCGCTGGGTTCCAGTTGGGCCCAGGCGAACTCGGCCAGGCGCACGAGGTTGATGCCGGCCTTGCGCATGAGGCGGGCGTCGGTCGCCCAGCGTTCGCGGGGCCACTGTTCCGGGTAGTAATCGGCGCCGTAGTACATGGCTGTCCCCTTCCGCGGTGGGTAGTGCCGCTCGGGCGCCGCTGCCCGGGCGTGGCACGGTGTACCGACGGTGCCCGCAGTATAGGAGGGCGGGCGCGGCCCTGTCAACGCGCCTAGGGAAAGAAGAAGGACAGGATTTACAGGATTGACAGGATTGGGAATGGGGGCGGCGCAAAGGCTCCTCCGGGGCGGGCGGGGAAGAGGGGGAGAGGGGAAGAGGGGAAGAGGAGAAGAAGGACAGGATTAACAGGATTGACAGGACTGAGGACCGGAAGTCCAACGGAACCTGGTTACACGGCGACATCGCTGCACCGGTCCAGGTCCTGTAAATCCTGTGAATCCTGTAAATCCTGTGAATCCTGTAAATCCTGTAAATCCTGTCAATCCTATGGAGTCCTGTGAATCGTGTATCTCCGTTTTGGGGAGGGGCGGGTTGCGGGGGGCGGGGGGGTGTGTTACCATGCCCGGCAGCAACGGAGACGGGGAGGAGCGATGCAGCGGCAGAGCGGCAGGCTGGCCCACTGGCTCAACCGGGCCCAATGGGAGGGCCAGGACGACTATGGCATCTATGAGCTGACCATGGGCGTGGCTCTCTTGCTCGCCTTCCTCTTCTTTGCCCTCCTCCCACGGGTGACGCTCCTGACCTCGCTACCCATCTATGTGCTCTTGGCCGCGGCGGCCTGGTACGGCAGCGTGCTGGAGCACCGCCAGCTGCGCACCCTCGGGCGGCGGCGGGCGCGGGGGATGCTCTCCCTGGGCATCACCTGGGTGACGCTGACGCAATCGCTCCTCCTGGCGGGGCTGCTCCTGGGTGGGGCGCACCTGGCCGGCTGGAGCCACGTGCGCGGCTGGAGCGACGGGCCCCTCCTGGTGGCCCTGGTCGCCGGGCTGCAAAACGTCTCGCAGGGGGCGCGGCTGGGCATCCGGCGGCGGCTGTGGCTGGGGCTGGCGCTGTGTGCCTTTGCCGTGCCGCTGGCCGGGCTGCCGGCCTTGCGCGAGCGGTTGTTCCTCTCTACGGCGGTGCTGGTGGGGGGCGGCCAGGTGCTGAGCGGCCTGATCGGCCGCCAAGCGCTGCAGCAGCGTCTGCGGCGGGACGGCTATACCCCCTCGGCGCCCGGCGCGCCCTACTGACCCAGGGGCCCGCGCTCCCGTCCGGGCCGGCGGGGCGGCCCACGCGCACTGGCAATCGTTAACTTGCTGTCCATCGGCTATGGAAAGTTATCCACAGAATGCAGGATGCCCTGCATTTCGGGCCTGGGCGGTCGCGCGTGGTTGACCGGCGAACTTATGGGCTTTTCATAATGCCATATCTAGGGTGTTTTACTGAGTATACACACTAGGGATAGTGGTGGGTAAAGATCCGGGTTAATAATCGCGAAACGCGTGCAATACCTCTTGCCAAAACCGTCGGGATGCGCTATACTGCTTTTTGCGAGTGAGGCACAGAGTCCCTTTCTACTCACAAGGCCAGAGCACGGCGCCGGGTAGACGTCCCTCGGAACGTCGGTCCCGTCCACCGCCCGGTGCCCCGGCACCCGCAGAGCCATCACAGCCTCGATCTCAAGCCCATAGTTAGGTTCGGTCGTGTTCGTCAGATTGCGATGCCCCGGCGGGTCTCGCCTGTTGGGCGATAGTTCCTGCACCAATCCAGACACGGAGGTTCCGTCATGTCCCGTCCAGTGCCGCGTATGGTCCGTAAGCGCGATGGAAGACTCGTGCCGTTTGACCAGGAAAAGATCACCAGCGCGATTTTCAAGGCGGCCCAGTCAGTCGGCGGGAACGACCGTGAACGCGCCGTGTTCGTCTCCAACGCCGTGGTCGACATGCTCGAGGGCCTCTACTTTGAGGTCGGCACGGTGCCCTCGGTGGAGGACATCCAGGACGTCGTCGAGCGCGTGCTGATCAAGCATGGCCACGCCAAGACGGCCAAGGCCTACATCCTCTACCGCGACCTGCACAACAAACTGCGGGACATCCGCGCCCTGATCGATGCCAACGAGCTGGTGGACGGCTACCTCGAGCATCTCGATTGGCGCGTGAACGAGAACAGCAACATGTCGTTCTCGCTGCAGGGGCTGAACAACCACATCTTTACCGCGGTGAACTCGGCCTACTGGTTGAACCGCCTGTACCCGACGCACATCCGCGATGCGCACATCAACGGGGACCTGCACATCCACGACCTGTACATCCTGGCCGTGTACTGCTGCGGGTGGGACCTGCGCGACCTGCTGATCCGCGGGTTTGGCGGCGTCTCGGGCAAGATCGAGTGCAAGCCGCCCAAGCACTTTCGCACGGCGCTCGGGCAGATCGTCAACTTTTTCTACACGATCCAGGGTGAGTCGGCCGGGGCGGTGGCCTTTTCCTCGTTCGACACCTACCTGGCGCCGTTCATCCGCTACGACGGGCTGAGCCCCAAGGAAGTGCGGCAGGCGCTGCAGGAGTTCATCTTTAACATGAACGTGCCCACCCGGGTGGGCTTCCAGACGCCCTTCACCAACATCACCATGGACCTGGTGGTGCCGCAGACCATGAAGGACGAGTACGTCATCATCGGCGGGCAGCCCACGCTGGATACCTACGGCGACTTTCAGGAGGAGATGGACGTCCTGAACTCCACCTTTGCCGAGCTGATGCTCGAGGGGGACGCCAAGGGGCGCGTGTTCACTTTCCCGATCCCGACCTACAACATCACCCAGGACTTTGACTGGGACAATCCGGTGCTCGACCCGGTCTGGGAGATGACGGCCAAGTACGGCGTGCCCTACTTTGCCAACTTTGTGAACTCGGACCTGAACCCCGAGGACGTCCGCTCGATGTGCTGCCGCCTGCGGCTGGACAACACCGAGCTGCGCAAGCGTGGCGGCGGCCTGTTTGGCGCCAACCCGCTGACCGGCTCTATCGGCGTGGTGACGCTGAACCTGGCCCGCATCGGCCACACGGCGGAGACGGAGGAGGAGTTCTTCCGGCAGGTGCGCCACCTGATGGACATCGCCAAGGAGAGCCTGCTGATCAAGCGGCGGGTCATCGAGCGGTTCACCGATGGCGGGCTGTACCCCTACTCGCGGCACTACCTGGACGGCATCAAAGAGGCCACCGGCTCCTACTGGGGGAACCACTTTAACACCATCGGCGTGAACGGCATGAATGAGGCGCTGCGCAACTTCTTGGGCGTCGACCTCACCGACGAGGCCGGCCGCGCCTTTGCCGAGCGCCTGCTCGATATCATGCGCGACCGGTTGCGCGAATACCAGGAAGAGACCGGCCAGCTTTTCAACCTGGAGGCCACCCCGGCCGAGGGCACCTCTTACCGGTTCGCCCTGCTCGACAAGGAACTGTACCCGGGGATCATCACCGCCGTCGGCAAAGGAGCCAACGACCAGCCCTACTACACCAACTCCACCCAGCTGCCGGTGGGCGCCACCGACGACCTCTTCCAGGCCCTCGAGTGGCAGGACAACCTGCAGACCAAGTACACCGGCGGCACCGTCCTGCACACTTTTCTCGGCGAGCGGCTGCCGTCGATCAAGGCGACCAAGGAGCTGGTCCGGCGGATCGCCAACAACTATCGCCTGCCCTACTTTACCCTGACGCCGACCTTTAGCGTCTGCCCGACGCACGGCTACCTCTCTGGCGAGCACTTTACCTGCCCACGCTGCGAGGATGAGCAGCCCTGTGAGGTGTATTCTCGCGTGGTGGGGTACCTGCGCCCGGTGGGCCAGTGGAACGCCGGCAAGAAGGCCGAGTATTCGGAACGGGTCACCTTTGAGCCCAAGGCCAAGCCGCGGACCATCTCGGTGACCACGCCGCAAGCGTAGCGGGCCGGCCATGCGTATCGTTGGGCTGCAAAAGGTCACTCTGCTGGATTATCCCGGGCAGATCGCCGCGAGCGTCTTTCTGGCCGGGTGCAACCTGAACTGCGGGTACTGCCATAACCGCTGGATGATCGCCGCAGACAAGGAGTCTGGCCAGGTCGCCCCCGAGGTCATCTCGGTGGGCGACCTGCTGCGTTGGCTCGGCACCCGCCAGGGGCTGCTCGACGGGGTGTGCATCTCGGGCGGGGAGCCGACCCTCTCGGCCGGCCTGCCGGACCTCTTGCGGGGCATCCGCGGCCTGGGGATGGCCATCAAGCTGGATACCAACGGCACCCGCCCCGGGCGGCTGGCCGCGCTCATGAACGCCGACCTGGTGGACATGGTGGCCGTGGACCTCAAGGCCCCCCTCGACGCGCGCTACGCCCTGGTGGCGGGCACGCCGGTCGACGTGGGCGCCATCCGTGAGACGATGGCCCTCCTGCGCGGCTGGGCCACGCCGGACGGGGCCCGCTCGTACGAGTTCCGCACCACCGTCGGGCCGCAGCTGAGCGAGGCGTGGCTGCGAGACATTGCCGCCGAGCTGCGCCAGGAAGAGGCCTGGTACCTGCAAGAGTTCCGCCCGGCCGAGGGCGTGGACCCGGCCCTGGTGGCCGGGGAGTGGCCGAGCGGCGCCGCGCTCGAGGCGCTGGCCGGGCGGCTGGCGTCGGTGGCGGCCGGCGTGCGCGTCCGCGGGCTGCAGGCCTAGCGCCGCCGCCGGCCCCCGCCGCGCCCCTTGCGGGCCAACAGGCCAAAGGCCTGCGGGCGGGGGCGCACCTCGCCAAAGCCCGCCTCTTCCAGGCGCAGCGCCACCCCCCGCGTGACGGAGCGGCCGGATTTGGAGTCCGGATCGCCGATGTAGTGAAAGAGGCGGCCCCCGTCGCGCAGTACGCGGTAGAGCCGCCGGTACATCTCCCCCGAGTAGAGGTCCCCCGCCAGGCGCATGGCCGGGGGGTCGTGGATGATGGCGTCAAACGACCCCTCGGCAAACCCCAGCAGCTCCTCGTACGAATCGCCGACGACCTGGGTGATGTTGGCGCGCTGAAAGAGGTCGCGCGACCAGGGGTTGCGGCGGGCCACCTCGAGCACGGCGGGGTCGACCTCGATGGTGACGACCTGGTCGGCGGAGCGGGCCGCCTCGATGGCGGTGTAGCCGAGGCCGGTGGAGGTATCGAGCACGCGGCCGCGCAGCCGGCCGATGGCGCGCATCTTGTTCAGGGTGTCCTGGTGCGGGTCGACGTCCTTGATGCGGTGCATGGGGATGCCGGCGATGAGGAGGGTGGGCGCGCCGGAGGTGGGCATCAGCGAGCAGAGCCGGCCCGTGACCTCGGAGAAGACGCGGATGGGGGCGATGGCGCCGCCGACGAGGGCGAAGCAGTTCTGCTCGGCGGCGTCGATCTCGGCGACGGCCTCCCAGGGGAGGAGGGAGCCATCGGGGAGGCGTGCGCCGGGTGCTTCGAGGCCCACCGGCGCCCGGGTGAGCCCCAGGTCGAGCGAGGTCTCGGCGGCGGCGAGGCCGGCGGTGCGGGCGGCCAGGAGGGGCGCCACCCACTCGCGTGAGGCGACGAAGACCTGCGGCATGGACTCTGCCTCCTTGTTTCAGGGAACAGGCCCCAGTATAGGCCGGGGCGGGCGGCAGGGCGAGCCGGGGCCGAGCGTACCGGTCGGGGCAAGCCCCTCGGCCTGCGCGGCGCACAGCCTGGCAAAGCGGCGGCTTCCCTCGGCGGACCTCGGGACAGGCGCCGTCGCAGCCCAAGGCGGAGCGATGTGGAGTCGTCATGTGCGCCGGGCCGCACACCGGCAGGGACGAAAACGAGGCGCGCGCGGGCCGACATGGAGTGCGGCGCCCCATCCCTCGGCGGACCTCGGGACAGGGCGCCGCTCCGGGGCGGCAGACCGCGAAGCCGCGCGGCAGACCTCTAGGCCGGCGCAGAGCCTCGCCGCCGGCCGGACGCCAGGGGCTAAAGACCCCTGGCTACGAGAAACGCCCCCTAAAGGGGGCTCAAGACGCGTATGCACCCTGAAAGCCGGCTTTAGCCGGCGTTACCGGTAGGGCGGGGTCTTTAGCCCCGCCCGGACGCGCGTCGCGCCCTTCGTTCGCAGCAGCGGGGCCTGCCGCCTACAGACCCCCGGGGGTCGTGAGGGAGCCGCCCGCCAGCATCGCTCCAAGATCCGGCTTTAGCCGGCGTTACCGGTAGGGCGGGGTCTTGCCTGCCCCCCGAACGGGGGGAGCCCCGCCCGGGCGGACGCGGCGGGCTGGCGTGGCGCGGCGGCGCGGGTATAATGCCGGCAGGTGGCGTTGGAGCGCTGCGGCGCCGGCCCCGAGCGATGCGGCGGCTTTCCGGCGGGCGATAGGAACAGGGCGGGCCAGCCCCGCGCACTCTCGACATGAGGTGGGCCGGTGACTGTGGCGACGCGTTATGCTGCGACGGCGACCGCTCTGCGCGAGCGCCTCTTTGGGGATGCCGAGGCCCGCCAGGTGCGCGCCGACGTGATGCGCCTGGCCATGCCCTCGATCGGCGAGCAGCTCCTGAACATGACCGTGCAGCTAGTCAATACCTACCTGGTGGGCCACCTGGGGGCCGCCGAGCTGACTGCCGTGGGCCTCTCCAACAACATGGTCATGCTGGCGCAGACCTTTGTCATGGCGCTGGCTACCGGCACCACCGCCGTCGTCGCCCGGCTGACGGGCGCGCGCGACCCGCAGGCCGCCTCGCGCGTCGTGCAGCAGTCGCTCCTGGTAGGGGGCGGGGCGGGTCTGCTCATCACGCTGGCCATGGTCGCCCTGGCCAGGCTGGCCATCGGCTTTTACGAGCCGGAGGCCGACGTGGCCGCCATCGGCGAGGTGTACCTGCGCATCGCCTCCTTGACGTTCACCATGCAGGGCCTCTTGATGGTGGGGAACGCGGCGCTGCGCGGCGCGGGAGACACCCGCACCCCGCTGATCGTGATGCTCGGCGTCAACGCGGTGAACATCGTGGTCTCGGCGGGGCTGCTCCACGGCGTGGGGCCGCTGCCGGCCATGGGGGTGTTGGGCCCGGCGGCGGGGTCGGCGGTGGCCCTGGGGGTGGGCGGGCTGGCCATGATGGCCATTCTGCTCCGTGGGCGGGGCGGTCTGCGCCTCACCCGGCAGGGCTGGCGCCCCGACCGCAAGGTGATCAGCCGGGTCATGAACGTGGGCCTGCCGGCCGGCGGAGAGCAGCTGGCCCTGCGCATGGGCATGGTGCTCTTTCAGCGGGTGGTGGCCGGGCTGGGCACGGTGGCCTATGCCGCGCACCAGGTGGCCCTCACGGGGCAGTCGATGTGCTTTATGCCGGGGTTCGGCTTTTCGGTGGCCTCGACCACCATGGTGGGGCAGGCCCTGGGCGCCAAAGACCCGGAGCGCGCCCGCCGCTCGGTGCGAGAGGCGCTGCGCGTCTCCGTCTGGGTGATGGGCGCGGTGGGGCTGCTTCTGGTGCTCCTGGCGCCGCAGGTCATGGACGTGTTCGTCGACGACCCGGAGGTGGTGCGGCAGGGGGTAAACCCCAACCGGGTGCTGGGGCTCTTGCAGCCGATGATGGCGGCGACGATGGTGTACTCGGGGGCGCTGCGCGGCGCCGGAGACACCCGCTGGACGCTGGTCATCACGGCGCTATCGGTGTGGGCGGTGCGGGTGCCGCTGGCGACGCTCCTGGCCGGGCCGCTGGGCTGGGGGCTGGTGGGCGCTTGGACCGGCATGGGCATCGACAACGTGGTGCGGGCGGTGCTCTTTTGGCTGCGTTACCGCACCGGCGCCTGGACGCGGATCAAGGTCTAGTGGACGCGCGCGGGCCGGCCCGCGCACTCCCCAAGCGGAGCGTGCACCATGGACTATCAGCGATTGCGCGGACTGGTGGAGGGCGCCTCGCGGCGCATCGTCTCCTTTGCTGGGCGGGCCGTGGCCACCCCGAGCCTCTCGGGGGATGAGGGCGCCCTCGCCGCGCTGGTGGCCGAGGAGATGGGCAACCTGGCCTACGACGAGGTGACCGTCGACCCCTTCGGCAACGTCATCGGGCGCATCGCCGGCGGCCCCGGCAAGACGACCATGCTGCACGCCCACATGGACGTGGTGGCCCCGGGGGACCTCACGCGCTGGCGACAGGCCCCCTACGGGGGCGAGGTGGCCGACGGCTACCTGTGGGGGCGGGGCGCGGCGGACGCCAAGGGCGCCCTGGCCGCCCAGGTCTACGCCGCCGGGCTGCTCAAGGAGGCCGGGCTGACGCCGCCGGGCGACCTCCTGCAGGCCTCGGTGGTGTGTGAGGAGACGGGCGGCCTCGGCACGCGGCACCTGGTGACGGGCCCACTCCCGGACGTGGCCATCATCGGCGAGCCCTCGGCGAACGCGCTGCGCCGCGGGCACCGCGGCCGCTACGAGTTCATCGTGACGCTGCACGGCGTGCCCGCCCACGCCTCTGCGCCGAACCGGGGCATCAACCCGCACTACTCCATGGCCCGCTTCCTGCTGGCCCTGCGTGAGGCGGCCTTGGTGTACGACCCGGTCTTTGGCGGCTCCAGCGTGGCGCCCACGCTGATCTATGTGGACGGCCAGAACGCCAACGTGATCCCGGGGCGCCTCTCGGTGCACCTGGACTGGCGGGCCTCCCCGGCCGATAGCGAAGAGCAGGCCCGAGCGCTGCTGGCCGAGGTGTTGGGTGAGGCCCTCGAGGAGGGGGTCGACCCGGAGGTGACCGTGCGCCGGCGCGCGGTACGCACCTACACCGGCGTCGAGCGCGAGGTGCGCTTTGACCTGCGCGGCTACGTGCTCGCCGAGGACGACCCGCACCTCCTGGCGGCGCGGGAGGCCCTGGCGGCGGCGCTGGGCCGGCCGCCCGAGGTGGGGGTATGGACCTTCTGCACCGACGGGGGGCACCTGGCCGCCGCCGGGGTGCCCTGCATCGGCTATGGGCCTGGGGAGGAGAGGATGGCCCACGTCACCGATGAGCGGCTCAGTGTCGCCCAGCTGCTCGAGGCGACGGTCGGCTATATGGCCATGGCCCTGCGCCTGGGCAGCGGGTAGCATGTAACGAAAGGAAGGCGCCGGCCCGGCAGGCGGTGGGGCGGCGCAGGATAGCCAGGAGGACGGATAGCGGCATGACGGATCTGCACAAGACGGGCCCCAGCGGGGGCATCGAGGCACTAAAGCGCGCGGCGGGGAACCGCGCCGCCGAGTTCGTGGTCAGCGGGACGGCCATCGGCCTGGGGAGCGGCTCGACGGCGCGCTACGGGACGCTCCGCATCGCCGAGCGGCTGCGCGAGGGGTCGCTGCGCGATGTCGTCGCGGTGCCCACATCCGATGGAACCGAGCGCCTAGCCCGCCAGGAGGGCATCCCCCTCACCACGCTGGCCGAGCACCCGGAGCTCGACGTCACCATCGACGGCGCCGATGAGGTGGACCCCGACCTGAACCTGATCAAGGGGCTGGGCGGGTACCTGTTGCGGGAAAAGATCGTGGCCTACGCCACCCGGCGGGAGATCATCGTGGTGGACGAGGGCAAGCTCGTGCAGAAACTGGGCACGCGCAGCCCGGTGCCCGTCGAGGTGGCCCGCTTTGGCTGGCAGAACACCCTGCGCGCCCTGGAGGCCAGCGGCGCCCGCTGCGCCCTGCGCCGGCGCGACGGCGAACCGTACGCGACCGATGAGGGGCACCTGATCGTCGATTGCACCTACCCGGGGATCGATGACCCGGCGGCGCTGGAGATGCGCATCAACAACATCCCCGGCGTGATCGAGAACGGCATGTTCCTGGGCGTGGCCGTGGCCGTGGTGGTGGCCGGGGCGGGGGGCCTCCGCCTGCTGGAGCGCTGAGGAGATGAACGTGGAACGGGTCCTCATTGCCGACGACGAGGCGGGCATTCGGGGCCTGTTGCGGTCGTACTGCGAGCGCGAGGGGTATGAGGCGCGCACCGTCGACGATGGCACGCAGGCGCTGGCCGCCCTGGAGGCGGAGCGCTTTGCCGTGGCCATCGTCGACCTCTTGATGCCCGGGCACAGCGGCATCGATGTGCTGCGGCGGGCCAAAGAGGTCCAGCCCGACTGTGAGGTGATCATCCTCACCGGCTATGCGGACCTGGCCACGGCGCTGGAGGCGCTGCGGCTGGGCGCCTACGACTATATTGAAAAGCCCGTGGCGGACCTGGCCCACCTGGGGGTGGTCATCGGGCGGGCGCTGGAACGGCGGCGCCTGGCGGGGCACAACGCGGCCCTCCTGCGCGACCTGCAGGAGGCCAACACGGAGATCGAGCGCCGTCGCCGGCAGGAGCTGGACTATATCCGCCAGATCGGCCAGGCCATGGCCTCGGCCCTGGAGGTGCGGGACATCGTCCGCGTGCTGGTGGAGGCGGTGTACAACTCGATCCGCTGCGACGTGGCGGCGGCGCTGCTCCTGTCTGACGAGCGGCTGGGCCCCTGGGGGATGACGCTTTCGCGCCAGCGCCTGGGCACCGTGGAGCAGGGGGGGCTCGTGCGCGCCATGATCGGCCGCCTGCCGGAGGCGCTGCGCCCCCTGGCCGAGGCGGCCCGGCTGGAGGGGCTCGTGCCCGAGCGGCCCGAGGCCGAGGGGGGCGTGGCCGGCGCCGCTGCCCTGCCGGCGGGGCCGGCCGCGGAGCCGCCCGCGGCTGGCGAGACCCCCTGGGGGCTCCTGGAGCACGCCTATCTCTCGTCACGCGACAGGGTGGACGGCGTGATCCTCTTTGGCAGCCGTGCCCCGCGCACGGTGGACGCCCAGGAGCTGAGCGTGTTCGGCATCCTGGCCTCGCAGGGGAGCGTCGCGGTGGAGAACTCGCGGCTCTTTGCCCGCACCCATGAGCTGGCCACCCGCGACGGCCTGACCGGGCTGTACAACCACCGTTACTTTTTCCAGCATCTGGCGGGGGTGATGGCCCACGGGCGGCTGCACGGCGAAGAGACCGCCGTGATCATGGTCGACCTGGACGCCGGCCCCGGGCGCGGCCTCAAGGCGGTGAACGACTCGCTCGGGCACCTGGGGGGGGATGAGCTCCTCCGCGAGGTGGCGCGGGCCATGGAGGCGATCGTCCGGCGCGACGACCTGGTGGCCCGCTACGGGGGGGACGAGTATGCCATTGTGGCGCCGCGCACCGATGCGCGGCAGGCCCAGGCGCTAGCGGCGCGGGTGGTGGACGAGCTGCGCCGGCGGGTATTTACCATCCGCGGCGTGGCCGCCTCGGTGACGGCCTCGGTGGGGGCGGCCGTGTCGGACCCGGCCCACGACGTGGACGCCTCGGCGGTGGTGAACCGTGCCGACCGGGGCCTCTACCGCGCCAAAGAGCGCGGCGGCGACCAGGTCTGCTTTGTGCCCTGGGGAGAGTGACGCCGGTCCGGGGAAGAGAAGAGAAGAGAAGAAGGACAGGATTAACAGGATTGACAGGATTCTAGGAGCGGTCACGTGCGCCGGGCCGCACGCCGGCGGGCATGAAAACGGGGCGAGCGGCGGGCCGATTTGGAGTGCGGCGCCGCAGCGCCGCTCCGGCGCGGCAAGACCCTAGGCCGGTCCGACAGCGCCGCCGGGCGTGGCGCATGACCTCGGGGGTCTTGGCCCGCAGACGGGCTCGGGACCCCCGAGGTCTAGAAGGCGGGAGCCCCCTCGGCCCTTTCCGCCAGGTCCGCCGTCCTCAGACCCCCGGGGTCCCGAGCGAAGACGGCGCGGCAGACCGCGAAGACGCCGCGGCGGACCGCGAAGACCGCCGGAAGACCCCGGGGGTCGTGACGGAGTCGCCCGCCAGCACGCTCCGGAGCCGGCTTTGGCCGGCTTCAGCCGGCTTTAGCCGGCGTTCCCCGTAGGGCGGGGTCTTTAGCCCCGCCTAGTCGCTCCGCAGGCCGTTTTCAGAGAAGGGAAGAAGGACAGGATTCACAGGATTGACAGGATTTGAGGGCTGTTGCAGAGGGGGTGCCGGCAGAGCACCGAGCGCAGGGAACCCGACATCCTTTAAACCCTATGAATCCTGTCAATCCTGTCAATCCTGTCAATCCTGTCAATCCTGTCAATCCTGTCAATCCTGTTAATCCTGTCAGTCCCCTTTGTCTAGTGGGCTGCTTGTGGCGGTGCGCCGGTTTTGACGGGGCGGCGCGGCGTGCTATACTAGTCCCCCGGCGGGCTACACAGGCAACTGGAGCTGAGGCCGGTGACCACTGTTTCTACCCTAGTATGGCATTTGTGCCACATAGCGCAGCACCGGCGAGAGGCGTGCCGGGCATCCCTTGTTTTGTGACGGGCTCTGGGCCAGCAGAGCCCGTCTTTTTTGCGCCTGCGGGCCGCCAGCGCAACCGTCAACCGCCCGGGCCAGGGTCGGCCCCGAGTACAGCGAGGTAGTTTGCCGCAAGCAGGACATCGCTTTACGACCAGACAGAAAAGGAGATCGTCGTGTCCGAAAGCACAGGCGTTACTGGCAAGTTCGTGGGCTACCTTCCCCAGGACCGTCCGCCGTTCGGGGCCCAGGTGGCGCTGGGCCTGCAGCACGTCCTCACCATGTTCCCGGCCACGGTGCTGGTGGCCCTCCTGACGGGGTTTGACGTCGGCGTCACCCTCTTTGCCAGCGGCCTGGCCACCATCGTGGCCCTGCTCGGGTCGGGCATGCGCATTCCGCTCTACTATGGCTCCTCGTTCTCGTACATCGCGGCGGTGGTCGGCGTGGTGGGCGCCGAATGGGGCGGCCAGCAGGTGGCGCAGGGCGGCATCGTGGCCACGGCGCTGGTGTCGATCGCGGCCGGCTTCCTGATCCGCTGGGTGGGCAAGGACGCCCTCGACCGGGTGCTGCCGCCGATCGTGACCGGCTCGGTGGCCATCGTCATCGGCATCTCCCTGGCCAAGACGGCGCTCGACATGGCCTCGGCGCACTGGCTGGTGGCCACGGTGACGCTGGTGGCCACAGTGGTCTACTCTGTCTATCTGCGCGGGCGCGGCTTCTGGGCCATGATCCCGGTGCTCCTGGGCGCCCTGACCGGCTACCTGGTGGCGCTGGCACTACGGATCGTGGACTTTGCGCCGGTGGCCCAGGCGGACTGGCTGCGCCTGCCGGCCTTTACCTTCCCGGTGTTCAAGTGGTCGGCCATTGCGGCCATCGCCCCGATCGCCATCGCCACCATTCCCGAGTCGACCGCGCACCTCTACCAGATCAGCCTGTACGTCGATCAGCTGGCCGATGACCTGGGCCGCAAGCCCCTGAACATCAAGAACCTCATCGGCCTGAACCTGATCCTGGACGGCATCGGAGACGCGGTCAACGGCCTGTTGGGCGGCTGCGCCGGCACCAACTATGGTGAGAACAACTCGCTCATGGCCATCACGCGCAACTACTCGGTGCCGGTGCTGATTACCGCGGGCGTCATCTCGATGGCGCTGGGCTTTGTCGGCAAGCTGGCCGCCATCGTCAACACCCTGCCGACCGCCGTGACGGGCGGCCTGGCCGTGTTCCTGTTCGGCGTCATCGGGCTGCAGGGCGTGGCCCTCATCCAGTCGGAGAAGGTGAACCTGTTTGACCCGCGCCAGCTGGCGGTGGGCGCCGTGATCCTGGTGATCGGCATCGGCGGGTCTATGTTCGAGGGCGGGATGCTGCCGATCGCCCTGCCCGGGCTGCAGGTGGCCTTCCCCGACGGGCTGCCGGCCATCGCCACGGCCTCGGTGGTGGGCATTCTGCTGAACGCCGTGTTCCTCATCTTCCCGCCCAAGGCGGTAGAGGAAAAGGCGGCCTAGCGCCGTCACTCGGCCGGCGTCAGCGCACGCGCACGTCGGGCGGGAGGCGCCTCCGCGAGGGGGAGCCTCCCGCCCGCTTTGACAGCCGGGTGCCGCGATGTTACCGTTCGGCGTGTTCGCGCCCCGTGCAAGAGAGCCTCAGGAGAGTACGATAGCCATGCCGTCCCGTGCGATACTGCCTACTGGCAAGCTCCCGCTAGAGTTCCTGGCCGACCTGTTGGCCCGCATGCCCCTCGACGACCCGCGCCTGGTGATGGGCCCCCGCCCGGGCGAGGACGTGGCCGTCATCGACATGGGTGACCGGTACATGGTGGTCAAGACCGACCCGATCACCTTTGCCACCGACGAGATCGGCTGGTACGCCGTGCACGTGAACGCCAACGACGTGGCCACCTCAGGCGCCACGCCGCTCTGGATGCTGGCCACGGTGCTCTTGCCGGAGGGGCGCACGACCCAGGCCCTGGTGCGCGGCATCTTTCGCCAGCTACAGGACGCCTGTGCGGAGCTGGGCATCACGCTGGTGGGCGGGCATACCGAGGTGACCCACGGGCTGGAGCGGCCCATCGTGGTGGGCGTCCTGATCGGTGAGGTGGCCCGCGAGGCCCTGATCACCACGGCGGGCGCCCAGGTGGGGGACCGGGTGCTGCTGGCCAACGGCATCCCGATCGAGGCGACGGCCCTCATCGCCCACGAGCGGGCTGACGAGCTGCGCGCCAAGGGGTACGACGAGGCCTTTATCACCCGGGCGCGCGGGTACCTGCACGATCCGGGGATCAGCGTGGTGGCCGCGGCGCGGCTGGCCGCCGGGCACCGGGGCGTCCATGCCATGCACGACCCCACCGAGGGCGGCCTGGCCACCGGCCTGCACGAGCTGGCCTTCGCCGCCGGGACGGGGTTGCGGCTGGACGCCGCGAGGGTGCCGGTGCTCCCCGAGGGGGCGCGGCTGTGCGCCGACTATGGGCTGGACCCGCTGGGGGCCATCGCCTCGGGGGCGCTGATCGTCTCGGTGGCGGCGGAGGAGGCCGAAGGGCTGTGCGCGCGCTACGCGGAGGCCGGCATCGCCTGCGCGCACATCGCCGACCTGACGCCCCGCGAGGAGGGGCTGGTGCTGGTGGAGGATGGCGTGGAAAAGCCGCTGCCCCGCTTTGACGCGGACGAGATCACCAAGGTGTTCTGACGTCGCCGCCGGCCGCGGGAAGAGAAGAAGGACAGGATTTACAGGATTGACAGGATTGGAAGACTGGTTGAGAGGCAGGTTCGTCTGGAAGGTGGGGGTAACCACATGCTCAATCCTGTGAGTCTCGTCCTATAAGTTCCCGGTATGGGACCGCTGCCGAAGCCGAAGGGCGTGTGCGGCCGCGGGAAGAGAAGAGAAGAAGGACAGGATTCACAGGATGGACAGGATTGGAAGACTGGTTGAAAGGAAGGTTCGTCTGGAAGGTGGGGGTAACCACATGCTCAATCCTGTGAATCTCGTCCTATAAGTTCCCAGTATGGGACCGCTGCCGAAGCCGAAGGGCGTGTGCGGCCGCGAGAAGAGAAGAGAAGAAGGACAGGATTCACAGGATTGACAGGATTGGAAGACTGGTTGAAAGGCAGGTTCGTCTGGAAGGTGGGGGCAACCACATGCTCAATCCTGTGAATCTCGTCCTGCAAGTTCCCGGTATGGGACCGCTGCCGAAGCCGAAGGGCGTGTGCGGCCGCGGGAAGAGAAGAGAAGAAGGACAGGATTTACAGGATTTACAGGATTGGAGGACTGGTTGAAAGGCAGGCTCGTGTGGAAGGTGGGGGCAACCACATGCTTAATCCTGTGAGTCTCGTCCTGCAGGTTCCCGGTATGGGACCGCTGCCGAAGCCGAAGGGCGTGTGCGGCCGCGAGAAGAGAAGAGAAGAGAAGAGAAGAAGGACAGGATTTACAGGATTTACAGGATTGGAAGACGGGTTAGGAGGCAGGCTCGCCTAGAGAGCAGGGTCAACCGTATCTTCAATCCTGTAAATCCTGTCAATCCTGTAAATCCTGTCAATCCTGTCAATCCTGTCAATCCTGTCAATCCTGTCAATCCTGTCAATCCTGTCAATCCTGTCAATCCTGCCAATCCTGTCAATCCTGTCAATCCTGTCAATCCTGCCAATCCTGTCAATCCTGTCAATCCTGTCAATCCTGTGAGTCCTATCCTGTAGATCCCGGACCTGGCTCGCGGTGGGGGACCACGGAGCCCTAAAGGCCCTGCGGGCGGGCGCGGGTTAGTTGGCGGTGCGGTGGGCGCCCTCGGCCAGAGAACGGGCCAGGGCGTCCTCTTCTTCCGGCGTGCGCACCTGGCCGTCCAGGATGGCGTCGCGCAGGCGCGCGAGGATCTCCCCATAGATCGGCCCCGGCGCCACCCCCAGACGGCGGAGATAGTGCCCGTCCACCCGCGGCCTCACCTGCGAAAGGGTCCGCTCGTAGAGGTCCAGGCGTTCCTCCACCTCGGGAGAGTCGGTGAGCACCGAGAGCACAAAGCGCGCCTCACGCGAGAAGGGCTCCAGCAGGCGGTAGATGTGGCTGGGCAGCATGGCCGGCGCGCGTAGCTCGGGGAGCCTGTCGCGGAGGAGGGCCACCTCGCGGAGGAAGCGCGTGTCTCGCTGGGAAAGGCGCAGGCGCTCGGCGAACTCGGCCATGGCGCGCTGGTCCATGGCGTAGGTCAGCACGGCCAGGTAACAGAGGCGCAGCGAGGCGCCCGCCTCCTGCGGCTGCGGCGCGGCCGCCAGAGAGCGGAAGCGCCCCCGCAGGCGGGCAAAGAGGGCCTCCAGGTCGCGTGGGAAGGCCAGGCCGGGGGCCAGGTAGGCCAGCACCCCCAGGCTGCGCAGCCGCTCGAGCACCCTGCCGGGGGCCTCTTCCTCGAGGATCAGGAACAGCTCGTTGCGCAGCCGCTCGCCAGAGACGTGCTCCAGCAGCGGCAGCGCGTCGTCGATCAACTCCTCGGTGCGTTCCTCGATCTCAAACCCCAGGCGCTGCTCAAAGCGCGCCGCCCGCAGAATGCGGGTGGGGTCCTCGATGAAGCTCAGGTTGTGCAGGACGCGGATGCGGCGGGTCTCCAGGTCGCGCGTGCCCCCGTAAAAGTCGAGCAGCTGGCCGTAGCGGCTGCGGTCCAGGCAGATGGCCATGGTGTTGATGGTGAAATCGCGGCGGTAGAGGTCCTGCTTGATCGAGGAGCGCTCCACCTGGGGCAGCTCGGTGGGCCGCTCATAGAACTCGGTGCGCGCGGTGACAAAGTCGAGGCTCGGCGGCGCGTCGGGGTGGGTGGCCGGGTCCAGGATGACCTTGGCGGTGCCAAAGCGCGAATGGGAGCGCGCCCGCGTCCCCAGCACCTGGGCCAGCCGCTCGGCCAGGCGGATGGCGTCCCCCTCGACGACCAGGTCCAGGTCCAGGTCGAGCGTGGGCACGCCCAGGAGCAGGTCGCGGACGAACCCGCCGACGATGTAGAGCGAAAAGCCCATGGCGTTGGCCACGTCGCGCGCCTCGACGAGGAGGGCGCGCAGGTTGGCCGGCAGGGCCGCGTCCAACAGGGGGCGGACCTCGGGGCGGGCGGCGTGGTTGGCGCCCGGGGCGCGTAGCTTGATCACGTCGGTACGGGTGACGATGCCGACAAAGTGGCCGTTCTCCACCACGGGCACCTGGCCGAGGTTGTGCTCGATCATGACGCGCTCGACCTCTTCGACCGGGTCGCCCGGGCGCACGTAGAGGGGCCCGGAGTGGAGCAGGCTGCGCACGGTCATCTCGCCGAGGCGGTGGTGCAGGGCGCGGTCGATATCCGAGCGGGTGAGGACGCCCACCAGGCGGTCGCCGTCCACCACCGGGAAGCCCTCGTGTCCGTAGCGGCGCATCAGGGCGGCGGCGTCGCGGGCCGACATGGCCGGGTCCACGGTGTGCACGTTGGTCGACATAATGGAGAGGACCGGCACCGGCGCGACCACCTCCTGAGCCAGGATGGTCAGCAGAGCCTGGCGGACGTCGGCCAGGTCGGTGCCCAGGGCGAGGGCTGCGGCGGCCTTGGAGTGCCCGCCGCCGCCAAAGTGCCGCAGGATCGCCGAGACGTCGATGGCGTCGGTGGTGGAGCGGGCGATGATCTGCACGTCGTGCTCGTACTGGGCCAGGAGGAAGCAGCCGTCCGGGTCGACCATGGCGGTGAGCTGGTGGATGAGGGAGGAGAGCTCGTCGACATAGATGTCCAGCGCGACGGCGGCGATGCAGATCGAGCGGCCCTGGATGGTGTGAAACTCGGACGCGGCGCTCAGGCGGGCCAAGACCTCCCGCTGGGCGGGAGTGAGGGGGTTGTGCAGGAACTCGTTGGCCACGCTCAGGTCAGCGCCCTGCTCGAGGAGCCAGGCGGCGGCCTGGGCGTCTCGGGAGGTAGTGGTCAGGTACGAGAGGGAGCCGGTATCCTCATAGATACCCATCAGGAGGAGGGTGGCGCCCTCGGTGCTCACGGTGGCGCCGCGCTCGCGGATGCGCTCCACCAGGAGGGTGGAGGTGGCGCCGACGGCGTCCCCCTCGACGGTGGCGCCCTCGGGGGCGGGCTGGCCGGTGTGATGGTCGATGATGTGGACGGCGGTGCGGGCGCCCATGCCGCGAAAGGGCGCGACGGTGTGCGTGTCGACCAGCAGGAGCTGGGTGACGTGGGCCTTGGGCAGGGTGGCGCGGTCCACAAAGGGGAGGGCGTCGGCATAGAGGGCCAGGTAGGCGCGCAGGTTGCGGTTGAGCTTGACGGGCAGCACCGGGCGATGGTCGGGGAAGAGCAGCCAGGCGCCGTACATGGAGGCCAGGGCGTCCATGTCGGTGCGCTCATGGGAGGTGATGATCTTCATGGGCTGTCTCCCCGGGGCGAAAGGGACCAGATGTCACAGGAGTGACAGGAATGAGCCTGTTAGGATATCCACATTATAGCGCCCGCCAGCCCGCCGACCAAGGCGCCGGCCGCGGGTCGCGCGTCGGCGCTGGGTGGGGAAGAGAAGAGAAGAAGGACAGGATTCACAGGATTCACAGGATTTCAGGAGTCGTCACGTGCGCCCGGCCGCACACCGGCAGGCATGAAGACGAGGCGCGCGCGGCGGGCCGATTTGGAGTGCGGCGCCCGAGCGCCGCTCTTGCGCGGCAAGACCCTAGGCCGGCCCGACAGCGGCGGCCGGCCGAACGTCCGCGGCAGGCCTCACGCCTTGTCGTCCCGACGAGCTTCGAGGAGGGACCTCGTCTTCGCCTTGCTGTGCGCAAAGCTAGGCTAAGACGAGATTCCGGCCGGCGGACCGGCGGCTCCGAAGACTCCGCCCGGAATGACAACGGTAGGGTCGCCGTCTTGCGCCAGGCTTGCCGCCCCGCACGTGCCGGCGCAGAGCCTCGCTGCTGGCCGGCCGAACGGCCGCGGCAGGCCTCGCGCCTTGTCGTCCCGACGAGCTTCGAGGAGGGACCTCGTCTTCGCCTTGCTGTGCGCAAAGCTAGGCAAAGACGAGATTCCGGCCGGCGGACCGGCGGCTCCGCAGACTCCGCCCGGAATGACAACGGTAGGGCCGCCGTCCTACGCCAGGCCCACCGCCCCGCACTTGGCCGCCAACAGGCTCTCCGCCGGCCGGACGCGGCGGGCTCCGCTCGCAGCAGGGAGGCCTGCCGCCTACAGACCCCCGGGGTCCCGCGCGCAGACGCCGCGGCGGACCGCGCAGACGGCGCGGAAGACCCCGGGGGTCGTAACGGAGCCGCCCGCCAGCAACGCTCCAAGAGTCGGCCGTAGCCGGCGTTACTGGTAGGGCGGGGTCTTGCCTGCCCCCCGCATGGGGGGAGCCCCGCCCGGGCGGACGCGGCGGGCTCGTTCCCAGAGAAGAGCCAAAGAGGGGGCATGTTCAGGCGACGCTGAGAATCCTATCCCCAGTCCTGTAAATCCTGGGAATCCTGTCTGTCTTCTCCTTCTGCTCCTTCCCGTCTCCCCGGGGCCCAACTACTGCGGGGGAGACCAGCCGAGCTCGGGGATGGCGGGCAGGGCGGGCTCGAAGAGCCAGGCGCGGAAAAAGGCGCTCAGGTCCTGGCCCGAGACCTCCCCGGCCACGGCGATGAAGTCGTCGGTGGTGGCCACCCCGCCGGTGTGGCGGGCCAGGTAGGTGCGCAGGATGGCGGTAAAGGCCTCATCCCCCAGGCGGGCGCGCAGGGCGTGCAGCGTCAGCGCGCCGCGCTGGTAGACGCGCCAGTCAAACAGGAACTCGGGCCCCGGATCGCCGATGACAAAGGCTTCGCCCTCCAGGCCCAGGGCCGCCAGGAAGGCGTTGTAGGGCTCCATGCCGAGGTCCACCTCGGCAAAGGGGGCGGCGGCCACCAGGGCGGGCAGGCCCGCGGCGGGGATGCCCCCCTCCTTGGCCGAGGCGGGCGCGCCCTCCACGAGGGCGTCGATCTCGCCGGCCGTCAGCACCTCCCCGAGCAGGGCCGTCAGCGCGCGGCGCACGGCGGCGGGCTCCAGCGGCGCATTACCCAGGGGGAGGCGGGCCAGCCGGCGGGCCAGGTCCTCGCGGGTGGTGGTGATGCGGGGATAGTCGAACGCCAGGGTCACGTAGCGGTCGTACAGCGCCTCGCTGACGACGTCGGCCCCCTCGGTCTCCTCCTGCCAGAGGTAGGCGGCGTAGGTGGCCAGCCCCTCGTTCAGCCAGATGTGCTGCCAGGCGGCCGGAGAGACCGCGTTCCCGAACCACTGGTGGGCCAGCTCGTGCGCCACGGTGTAGTAGCGCGGCACGGTGCGGCCAAAGGTCGAGAGGGTCTGCGTCTCCAGGGCAAAGCCGAGGTCCACGTCGTGGGCGACCACGCCGTAGGAGGCAAAGGGGTAGGGGCCGAGGAGGTTCTGATAAAAGACCACCATGGCGGGGATGTCGTCATAATCCGCCCGGATGGCCGGCGGCACGGCGGGGGCAAAGTAGTTGCGCAGCGGCACGCCGCCAGCGGTGCCGGCCTCGACGACGTCCAGCTCGGCGATGGCCACCGTGGCCAGGTAAGAGGCCATGGGGGAGGCCTCCTCAAAGACGTAGGTGCGGCCCCCCGCCGCCGGCGTGACGCCGACCAACACCCCGTTGGCGGCCACTATCCAGGGCTCCGCGACGGTGACGCGGAAGGTGTAGGTAGCCTTGTCGGCGGGGTGGTCGTTGACGGGGTACCAGGTGGCCGCGCCGCTCGGCTCCGAGGCGACCAGGATGCCGCGGCCATAGTGGTGCCAGCCGAGGGAGTAGCGCCCGTCGCCATCGGCGGGGAGCGCGGTCGGCGTGCCGCCGTAGGAGACCGTGGCCGTAAAGACCTCCCCGGCCGGCAGGGGCAGGGCCGGGGTCAGGGTCAGTTCGGTGCCGAGGCGCTCCGCCCGGCAGGCGGCGCCGTTGATGGCGACGCCCCGGATGCGCGGCCCGGCATAGTCGAGGTTCAGGGAAGAGAGCTCCTGCGTGGCCAGGGCCGTGATGGTCGTGGTGGCGGTGATGACGTTGCGCGGCACGTCGACCGCCAGATCGATGGCGTAATGGAGCGCGTCATACCCCCCGTTACCCATGGCGGGAAAGTAGGGGTCGCCGATGCCGGCCGCGCCGGGGGCGCGGTCCGCCGCACCGGGGACGGGGTCCGCGGCCGGGTGCGGCGCGCCGCCGGGGAGCGGCGTGGCGATGCAGCCCCCTGCCAGTACGAGGCCCAGCAGAACGGCCAGGGCGGCGGTCAGGCGCTTTGCCATGGGCAGGGCCCCCCGTGTGTGCGGCGCGGCTCAGGAAAAGAAGGGTTGCAGCCAGGCCGGGTCGATCTGCAGGCCAAAGCCGGGGCCGGCGGGCAGCCCCAGGCGGCCGTCCGCGGGCACGGCCGTGCCCGGGAGGCGGCCGGCCTCGGCCAGGGGCACCCCCGGCGCCGAGCCGACAAAGCACTCGGCCCAGGGCGTGTTGGGCATGGCGACGGAAAAGTGCTGCCCGAAGGCGTGGTTGGCCCCGCCGTGCAGGCAGACCGTCAGCCCGGCGGCGTCGGCGGCCAGGGCGATGCGGCGGCAGGCCGTCAGCCCGCCGGCCCACTGGATATCGGGCTGGAGGACGTCGACGGCGCGGCGGGAGATCAGCCACTGGAAGGGATAGGGCGTGTACAGGTGCTCGCCGGTGGCCAGCCCCTGCCAGGGGAGCCTCTCGCGCACGGCGGTGTGGCCGTCGAGGTCCTCGGGAAGCAGGTACTCCTCGACCCAGCGCAGGCGGTAGGGCCGCAAGCGCTCGGCCAGGCCCACGGTGTACTCGACGTCAAAGGCCATGTAGCAGTCGAGCATCAGCTCGGCGTCGTCGCCGATGGCGGCGCGGGCCTCGGCGACGAGGCGCTCGTTGGCCTCGAGGCCGGCCAGGCCGTCGGCCGGCCCGTAGGGGCAGGCCAGCTTGAAGCCGCGGAAGCCGAGCTCGCGGTACCAGTCCACGTCGTTGCCGGTGGCGTAGCAGTAGAGACTCTCGCGGGAAGGGCCGCCCAGCAGGGCGTAGACGGGCTGGCCCAGCAGGCGGCCGGCCAGGTCCCAGAGGGCCAGGTCGACGCCGCTGATGGCCACCGAGGCCAGGCCGACGGTGCCGTAAGGCTTGGAGAGGCGGAACATCATCTCCCAGAGGCGCTCGATGGCCAGGGCGTCCTTGCCGATGAGGTGGGGGGCGAAGTGGTCGGCGATGATGGCCGCCACCGGCCGGCCGAAGGAGCACGCGCCGAGGCCCTGGGTGCCATCCTCGGCGGTAACGCGTACCCAGACCGGCTCCCACTGGGGCTGCCAGAGGCTGCGGTGCCGCTTATACTCAGGATACCGAGACATCGGGTTGGCCACCTCGGCGTCGACCCCCCAGGCGGGGCGGCGCGGCGGGTGCGAGGGCGGCTGGGGCGGGCGGTTCAGGCGGAGCACCTCGACGTTCGTGATGCGCATGGGCCGATCCTCCCGGTAAGGGCGCCGCGCCGGGGGGTGCGGCGCCCAGCGGTGCGAACGCGACGCCCTCAGGGCAGGGCGAAGGCGCTGTCCATCTCCTGGCGCAGCGCCCAGAGGGCCGAGCCGGCCGGCGCCTCGACCATCTCTCGCCGGATGACCGTGCCGGCGGGGACGTCGGCGCGCAGGCGGTGGCCGGTGGCCATGTGCAGCGGCAGGGGCGCCCCGTCGCGGACGGCGCGGGCCGGCAGGAGCAGGTACTCCAGGCCCGGGTCGTGGTCGCCGCCGACGAGGCTGCCGGCCGGCAGGCGCACCCGGGCGCGGGCCACCAGGTCGACGCGGGGCAGCACCTCACGCCCGCCGGTGGGCAGGCCCAGCAGCCCGGCCGTCAGGAGGGTGATGGGCGTCTCCACCCCGCAGAGGTGGTAGGGGCGGTAGATCAGCGCGGCGGTGTCTTTGGCGTTGGGGATGAGGCCCTTGGTCGTCAGGATGCGCCGCGAGTAGTCGTTGGCGCAGGAGACCACCACGAACACGCCGCCGCCCAGGCCGGCCTCGTCCGCACGGCGCAGGCAGGTGACCGAGTCGATGGCGCCGCGGCGCCCCAGCAGGCCGCCATCCTCGGCGGGGCAGAGCACCTCGGGCATCTCGGTGATGCGCAGCGCCGGGCAGTGTAGCGCCGCGACGTCGGGGAGGAGGCCGGTGGCGTTGGCGGCGATGGCCATCTCGGTGACGTCAAACCCACCGATGCGCCCCAGCGGCGCAAAGGCCTGCTGCCGGGCGGCGACGACCTCGCCGACCCTCCCGGGGGCGATGGGCGCCAGCAGGGCGCGCTGGGCGGGGGTGAGCGTCAGCGTCTCTTTCCCGCGGCGCACCGTGCCGGCGGCATCGTCATAGACGAACTCGGTATCGCGGGCCTTGCCGCCGCAGAGGACCTCCAGCCCCAGCTCGCGGCACCAGTCCACCAGGCCGATGAGGAGGCCGTGCTGGTCGCCATCGACGGCGGTGTAGACCAGGCCGGCCGCGTCGGCCAGGCGCTTGAGGTAGGGGCCGATGGTCGCGTCGGGCTCTTTGCTGACCATGGCCAGGTGCTTGCCGGCCCGCAGGGCGGCGGCGCCGTGGAGCGCACCCGCCTCCGGAGAGCCGGTGGATTCCACGATCACGTCGAGCGGCAGGTCCATGAGCACCATGGCGTCGGCCACGACGGCGCGCCGGCCGCGCTCCATGGCCGCCAGCACCTGGGCGCGCGTCTCACAGAGGGCGATGGCCTCGTCGGGCAGGCCGGCGCGGCGGTAGGCCAGGCGGGCGGCCTCGACGTTCAGGTCGGCCAGGACGGGCACCTCCAGCCGGGGCATGGCCTGGGCCTGGGTGACGATGGCGGTGGCGTATTGCCCCACGCCGATGACCCCGGCGCGCACCGGCCGGCCGGTGGTGGCTCGGTCAAAGAGGGCGGTGTAGATCATGGGGCCTCCTTGGGGCGGCGGCTAGTAGGCGCGCGTCTCACGCAGGGCGTTCAGGATGACGGGGATCGATTCCTGCCAGCGCGGCGGCAGGTCTTCAGAGATCTCAAAGGCCAGGCGGCGGCCGTCGGGGGCGGCGTCGGCCACCATGCGGAGCACCAGGTCGTGCAGTTCACGGGGTGGCAGGTCGTAGGCGCCCATGTTGATGTTGGCCCAGAAGAGCTTGTCGGGCCAGACGGCGCGCGCCTCGGCCAGGGTCTGGTCGCCCTCGGGCGGCGCGGTGAGCGACTCGATCAGGTCGATCGGCGAGCCGGCGATGAGTTCCCGGCAGGAGGCGGTGCGCCCGTCATAGTGGGTGCCGACGACCTTGCCCGCGGCGTGGAGCAGCGGGTAGCACTCCTCGTAGACGGGCAGCAGGAACTCGGCGTAGCGGCGGGGGCCGAGCGTCTCGGCGGTAAAGTTCTCCAGATTGGCGACAAAGCGGCCCGGCCCGGCCGCGGCGATCTCGACGCGGCGCCTGAACTGGGCGAGGAGCGCGTCATAGAGGGCGCGGACCTCCTCCTCATACTCGAAGAGGTGCAGGGCAAAGCGCTCCAGGCCGGCCAGGTCCACCAGGATGGTCTGCAGCGGGGTGCGCCGGATGATGGAAAGGGCCGTGCCGAAGGGGGGCAGGGCGGCCTCCTCGGCCAGGAAGCCCTCGTAGCGGGGGACGACGTCGGTGTGCTGGACGATCCAGGTCATCACGCGGTAGTCGGCGGGGGTCTCCAGCCAGTATTTGCGCTGCCAGCCGTCGGTCCAGGTGGCCGAGATCTCTCCGACGGGGGTGCGCTGGACCTGGCGGGTGACCAGGGCGCCCTGTTCGCGCCAGGAGTCCTCGACGAGTTCGACCCCGCGGGGGACCTCCTCATAGGGGTAGACGTGAAAGGTTACGCCCAGGCCCTGGTCAAAAAGGGGCTGCCAGCGCGGGTCGCGCAGCATGTTGCGGTCCTTGGAAAAGTAGGTGGTGAAGGGGATCTCATCGGGGCGTTCGCCCGCCAGGAAGGCCTGCAAACGCCTCGTCACCGGGGTAGACATGGTCGGCTTGCTCCTTACGCGGCTGGTGATCTCCGCGGCATTATGGGCGACCAAGGCGGGCGGCGCAAGGCCGCCGGCGCAGCGGGCCGGGAAGAGGGGAGAAGAGAAGAGAAGAAGGACAGGATTTACAGGATTGACAGGATTTCAAGAGGGATGGAAAGAAGTGCTCTCTGTAGGCAGGGGTCGCACCTTCTAGGCCTCTCTTGTCTTGTCAATCCTGTCAAGCCTGTCAAGCCTGCAAATCCTGTCCATCCTGTCTGTCTTTCTCCTGTCCCAGGCCTCAGGGGCTGGCCGGGGCGGGGCGGTGGGCCTACAATGTGCGTTGGGGGGTGAGGGTGTGCCCCGCTGTTACGAGGGGGTGATGACGATGCGCCACGTCTCGCGCCGCACGTTCCTGCGCTGGGCGGTGCTGGCCCCGGCAGCCCTGGCCCCGGGGGCCCTGGCCGCCTGCGAGGGTTCCGGCCGTGCCCGCCCCACCCTGGACTGGGGCACCCCCGTGCCGAGCCCGGCGCCCACGGTGGTCGGCTCGCGCCACGGCGAGGCGCCCACGCTCACCGCGCGGGTGCAGGCCGGCGAGCTGCCGCCGGTGGACGAGCGCCTGCCGGCGGACCCCTGCGTCTGCCCGGTGCTGGAGCGGGTCGGCCGCTACGGCGGCGCCATCCGCCGCGTCACCACCGGCCCGGGCGACCCCCTGGCGGCGCAGATGGTCATCGACGAGGGGCTGCTGGCCGTGGCGCCGGACCTGACCCTGCGGGCCAACATCGCCTCCGCGTGGGAGGCGAACGCCGACGCCTCCACCTGGACGGTGCGCCTGCGGCGGGGGCTGCGCTTCTCCGACGGGGAGCCGCTCACGGCTGAGGCCTTCCTGTGGTGGTACCAGAACGAGCTGCTGAACCCCTCCCTGACGCCGTCCCTCCCGGATGCCTGGGTCTGGGGCGCCGAGCGCCGGCCCGTCGAGGTCACCGCGCCCGATGCGCACACGGTCGTCTTTGGCTTCGGCGAGCCGCGCCCCCTGTTCCCCTACACCCTGGCCAGGGCGGCGCCGCTGCGCCCCGGGCACTATCTGCGGTTCTACCACGGCGACCTCACCGATGACCGCGAGGCGCTGGAGGGGGAGGTCGCGCTGGCCAAGGTCGCCAACTGGATGGCGCTCTACGCCCTGCGGGCCGACCCGCTCTGGAACCCGCGCCTGCCCCAGCTGGGCGCCTGGGTCACGCGGAACACCGCCGCGTCGGAGCTGTTCGTCATGGAGCGCAACCCGTACTGCTTCCAGGTGGACCCGGCCGATAACCAGCTGCCCTACAACGAGCAGGTCGTCCACCGGCAGGTGCAGATGCGCATCACCGATCCGAGCGAGGTGCTGAAGCTCTGGATCATGGGCGGCGACGTGGACTATCAGGCGCGCCACCTGACGCGCGAGGACTGGGACCTCCTGGCCGCCTCGCAGGAGACGGGCGACTATGACCTGCTGCCGGTGCAGAGCGACTATACCACCGTCCTATGCCCCAACCAGACGGCGCTCGACGGGCCGCTCAGGGCCTTTTGCGCCAACCGCAACGTGCGCCGGGCGCTCTCGCTGGCCATTGACCGGCAGCGGATCGCCGGGGTGGTCTACGACGGGCTGGCCAGGCCGCGGCAGTTCGGGCCGTCGTCGCTCTCGCCGCAGTACGACGCCGCGGCAGCGGGCGCCTGGCTGGACCATGACCCCGCCCAGGCCAACGCCCTCTTGGACGGCGAGGGCTATGGCACGCTGGACGGGGAGGGCTTTCGCACCCACCCGGGCGGGGGGCGGCTCGAGCTGAGGATCGACCTGGCCGACGGCAGCGACGTCGAGGAGCTGCTGATGGTTATCGAGGACCTGCGCGGCGTGGGGATCCGGGCCATCTACAACGAGTGGGGCGGCGCCATGCAAGAGCGCAACCCCCAGATCCTGATGGAGCGGGCCGTGGGGAACGAGGTGCAGGCCGTGTACGGGCGGGCGCGCGGCGGGGTGCTGCCGCTGTTGAACCCGCAGGCCACCCTCTGCCTGGCGCCGGTGTTGAGCCCGGGGCCGGCCTGGCGCGCCTGGCGAGAGGAGGTGCCGGCGCCGCACGTCGAGGAGCCGCCGGAGGGGCATTGGCTGCGGGCCGTGTGGCGGGCGTGGGACGCGCTGGCCCGCTCGGGAGAGGCGGCGTTCCGCGAGGCCCAGTTCGCCGAGATCCTGCGCCTGCACGCCGAGTGGCTGCCGTACATCGGCGTCTGCGGGGACGTGCAGGGGCCGCTGGTGGTGGCGCGCCGGTTGCGGAACATCCCGCGGGACTATTGCCTGCCCGCGTCGCTCGAGACGCGCTACGAGGCGCTGGTGCCGCTGCAGACCTTGTTCTGGGAGTAGGGGCGGCCCTGGCTCCCCTCACCCCGCGCGGGGGACGGCGCTGCCCCTCTCCCGCCCGGCGGGAGAGGGGCTTGGGGCGCGCCGGGGTGGGCAGGCCGCCGGATTGGCTACCTCACCACGCCGCGTGGCCGCGGTCGGTGGCCACAAAGCGCTCCCACAGGTCGAGGGCGGTGGAGGTGGCGTCGAGCTCGATCCCCTGGCGGCGAAAGTAGCTCCCCAGCCGCTCGAGGTCGCGCTGCAGGAGAGATAGCGCCGAGGGGTTGTAGCGGGCGTCCACGGCCTGGGGCAGGTCGATGATCTTGACGTCCCCATGCCAGTAGAGGACGTTGAAGGCCGACAGGTCGGCATGGATGCGGTTGCAGGACAGCATCAGCTCCACGTCGTTCAGCAGGCGGGCCAGGATGTCGGCGGCCTCGGCGCGCTCCAGCTCCACCCCCTGGAGGACGGGCGCGGGAAAGTCCCGGTCACCAATGTACTCCATGAGCACGGCGTTGCCGGTGTGCAGGTAGGGCTCGGGCACCTGGGCGCCGGCGTCGTGGAGGACGGTGAGGTTCTGGAACTCGTGCTCGATCCAGGAGTTGATCTGGGTGGCCTTGCCGATGCGTGTCTGCTTTTGCAGGGCGCGCTCCAGGCGGCGGTCAGAGACCACGTGGCCGCGGTCGTCGAGCATCTCACGCCCCTCGCGGTAGATGGCGTCGTTCTTCATGGCGCGAAAGGCCGTGGGGCGGTAGACCTTGGCGGCGATGAGGTCCAGCCCCCGGGAGGGATGGGCCTCGCACACGTAGACGGTGGCCTCCTTGCCAGCCTTGACCACGCGCAGGATGTCGGTGATCCACCAGTCCATGTAGAGGGGGCCGAGGATCTCCATCAGCCAGCGGGCCTCGCTGCGCGAGGCGTGGTAGGTACAGCGAAAAGAGCTCTCTAGCTCCAGGTCGTCAGGGTCGTACAAGGCGATGCTCCTTGCGATGTGTGGGCGGATGCCGATAGTGACGGGCGCGCTGGGCGATCGTCACGTTACGGCGCCGGCCGAACTCGCAGGGCACCAGATGGGGGCCACTGGCGGCGGGGCAGGCCTCACCGCTCGGGGGCCCGGGGGAACCGCGAGGGGTTCGTGCGGGCGGGCGCGTCTAGCGCGTGGCCGGGCGGTGATCGTCTCGTGACGGTCGCAAGCAGGGTGCATATGCGCATGTCATTGCGATCACCTCCCCTCCGGGGTAGATGCAGGGCGTCTGTACGCCGGGCAGTGTAGCCCTGTTGGGCGAGCGTGTCAAACGGCGGCCGCGCGCAGTACTCTATGGCGCGCGGCCGCACGCGACCGGCCGGAACCTACGCCGCGCCCACGGGACGCGCGGAGACCGCAGCGACCTAGATCTCCAGGGGGGCCGGGGGCAGCGCCGTCGACGCCCCGCAGTAGACGCAGCGCACCGAGGTCACCCCGCGGATGCGCCCAGGGCGCGGGAAGGCCCCGCCACAGGTCGGGCATTTGGGCGGCACGACGTACTCGGGCACCTCGGGCGCCTGGCCGGAGCGCTCGGTGGCGATCTCGCCGGACTGGCAGCGCAGGATCAGGGCGCGCCAGGCGTCGGAATCGGCACGCAGCTCGAACTGGGCCGGCGCCACGCGCGCGCCGCCGCGCGGAGAGACGGCCAGGATCTCCCGCTTGGAGATGAGCGCCTTGCGCGCCTCACTGGCCTCGATGTGCTCGAGGTCGGCCAGGGCCGCCTGCCAGCGCACTTCTTTGACCAGTTCTGACGCGGTGGTGATAAAGAGGATCTTTTTGCGGGCGACCTTCTCGCGGCGCTCGAACAGAAGGCGGCGATCGGTGAGGAAGAGGAGCCCCTCGACGTAGGTGTTGCCCTCGGCCCAGCGCGCCTCGACGGAGGAAACGGCGCCCTCGCCCGCCTCGAGGGCAAAGGTGGCGCCGGCCAAGGCGTCGAGCACCCGCTCACAGGCCTGCACCTCGCCCTCGACGGCGCTCACCTCGTTGGTGAGGGGTTGGTAGTGCCCCTCGACGGCCTGCCGGGCGGCGGCCACGCGCCGCTCGGCTGAGGAGAGGACGTCTTCGGCCTGGTCAACGGCTTGTTGCACGCTGCTCAGCTCCCTGGCGCGCAGCGGCGCCACGCGGCGCACGGCCAGGTCGGCGCGGTCGGCCTCGGGGCGCAGGATGAGGATCTCGGCCTCCAGGGCGGCCTCGGCGCGGGAGCGCGCCTCCGGCCAGCGCGCGGCCAGGGCGGCCAGGCGCTCTTCGAGGTGCCCCTGGTAGGCATAGCCGCGCGAGCGCAGCATGGCCAGGCGATGCGTCAGGGTCGGAAAGAGGGCGTCGATCTCTGCGAGGCGTTCCCGCTGGCGGACCAGCAGGATCCCCTGGTGCAGGTCGCCAAGGCGCGATTCGAGCCGGCTGACGGCATACTCGGCGGTGCTCTCCTGGGTCATGGCGGGCCTCCCGTGGGGTGCGTAAGGGGAAACAGGCCGGCGTGCGCCACGCTGGTGGGGAGCGGTTCCCCAGGCGTGGCGCACGCCATTATGAGAGCACTCGGCGGGCGCCGTCAAGCGCGAGAGCCGCTAGGCGGGGTGTTCGCGGTGCATGAGGTTGGTCCGCTCCCACACTTCCTGATGGATCTTGAGGGGGTCGAACCGGTCGGCGCGCTCGTGGGGCGCGGGGGCCTCGGCCGCGTGCCCGACGGCCACGATGGCGGCCAGGCGGACGTCCTCCGGCGCGTGCAGGCGGGGGCGCAGGTCGCGCTCCAGCGCGCCCCACATGGGCGAATCGGGCGAGGAGACCCAGGCGCTCCCCAGCCCCAGGCCTGAGGCGGCCAGCAGCATGTTCTGGGTGGCCGCGCTGACGTCCATCAGCCAGGTGGGCGAGGCGCTGGGCTGGGCGTAGACGAGCACCAGCACGGGCGCCTCCTCCAGGTAGGGGTGGACGCGCAGCAGATCGGCGGCGCGGTTCTTGACGACCGGATCCTTGACGATGACAAAGTGCCACGGCTGCCGGTTCAGGCGCGAGGGCGCGTACATGGCGCCTTCGAGGAGGGCCTCGAGGTCCTCGGTAGGGACGGGCTCAGAAGTGAAACGGCGGACGGTCCGCCGGCTGCGGAGCAGATCCAGGACTTGCGGATCCATGGCTGACCTCTTTCTCGGGCGGCGGTGGGGCCGGCCCGGCGCTGCGCGGGCACCCGGCGGGGCGGTTGTGCCGCGGGGGGTGCCGCTTCTCTAGATGCAGTATCATGCATTCATGATCTATATACTACAGATTGGCGGAAATGTCAAGGGTTTGGCGGGCGAATGTTCGGGTTTCCGGCGGGCGGTTACCGGGCGCGGACGGCGCGGATCGCAGCAGGGGGTCTGCCGCTTACTAGACCCCCGGGGTCCCGCGCGAAGACGCGCGGAAGACCCCGGGGGTCATGATGGTGGCGCGGCGGCGCTAGGCCTCGTACCGCAGGCGGGAGGAGGCCACCGCCAGCAGTACCAGCCCCATGGCCGCCAGGATGCCCGCCCTGGGCAGCACGTCCAGCAGGCCGGCCCCCTCGTTCATGATCGCTGCGTAGCCCATCAGTGCCTGGGCGTGCGGCGTCAGCCGCGAGATCGACCCGATCACGCCGCCCATCAGGTAGAGCGGGTAGCCGATGCACCCGCCGATGGCGGCCAGGATGAAGGAGAGGATCACGCCGGCGCCGTCCGCCTGGCGGCTGCTCTTGGCCAGGGTCGAGATCAGGGCGCCCAGGCTGGTGGAGACCAGCGCCAGGGCGACGGTCAACACCGCCAGCCCCGCGAACGACTTGCCCAGCGGCATGGAAAAGACCAGCGCGCCGACGGAAAAGAGCACCACGGCCTGCAGGCAGATCACCAGCATGTAGGCGACGATCTTGCCGGCGATGATCTCCCAGGCGCGCACCGGCCCGGCCAACAGGCGCCGCAGGGAGCCCTGCTCGCGCTCCAGCCAGATCGACTGCCCCACCGTGCCGACCAGAAAGAAGGCGAACATCACCGAAAAGGAGGGGATGGTGTAGGCAAAGGGGTTCCAGGGCCCCTGGGAGGCCAGCCCCTCGGGAGTCTCGGCGCGCACGTCGATCCAGGGGCTCTGCTGCATCTCCTGCAGGCGGGTCATGATGGCGCCCAGGGTCTGGGCCTCCATGGCGGCCACCTGGGCGGGCGAGGCATCTTTCAGCACGCCGGACCTGTCGACTACGGCGTGGATGCCATAGCGCAGCTCACCCTGTAGGGCCACGGGCGCCAACACCTCGCTCATCATGCCGGTGATGATCGCGCCGTAAGCCGCCTGGGCCGGGTCGACGACGACGCGCACGGTGCTGGGGACGTAGGCGTCCACGTTGGCGCTCAGGTCGGCCGGCAGGATCACGGCGGCCAAGGCCTCCCCCTGGGAGATGCGCGACTCGGCCTCGTCAACGCTGGCCAGGGGGCGCAGGTCGAGGGCGCTGACGCCCTCCAGGGTGCGCACGACCTGCTCCCCGTAGGGGCCCTCGTCGAGGTTGACGACAATGGCGGGGATGGCCAACGACTCATCGCCCTCGACGGCGCTGACGGCAGCCTGGCTGATCGAGCCGAACACCGAGGCCAGCACCAGGGGCAGCAGGAACAGGACCATGAGGGAGCCGCGGTCCTTGGAGATGACCAGGAGTTCCTTGCGCGCCACGGCAATGACGTTTCTGAGCATCGCGCCCCTCCTACTCGAAATCAAAACGCCACAGCCCGATGGCAAAGAACACGATCGTAAAGCCGGCCAGCACGGCCAGTTCCGGGGCGACGTCGCGCAGCATGCCCCCCTCGACGAGCAGGCCGTTGTAGGCCCGCAGCGCCCAGGAGTGCGGCACCACTTGGCTGACGGCACGGAACGGCCCCTTCATCAGGAAAGTCGGGAAGAACGAGCCGCCCACCGCCGCCATCACCCACAGGAGCACCGCGCTCAGCCCGCCGACCTGCGCCTCCGTATGGGCCAGCCCGGCAATCAGGATGCCGACGGAGGTGGAACAGAGGGCCACCAGCACCGAGGTGACGAGCAGGCCGAGCGGGTCGTGCCCCAAGGAGAGCGGCTCAAGCCCCAAGAGCGGCAGCACCCAGACGGCCGCGGCAAAGACGACGACGATCTGGGCCAGCGCCACGATCATATTGGGCAACATCTTGCCCACCAGGAGGGCGGCGCGCCCCAGCGGCGCGGCCAGCAGCCGCCGGAAGGAGCCCTGCCGCTTCTCGGTGTAGATCGAGGCGGCCACCGATTGGGCCGTCAGGAAGACAAAGAGGACGGTGAACCCCGGGACGCGCATCTGCGTGCTGGTCATGGCGATTCCCTCACCGCCGCCACCGGGCACCGCCTCATCGATCGAGATGAGCGGCCGCTCGGCAGACTGCGCCCACTGGCTCTCGGCCTGGGCGATGGTGACGTCGGAGGTGAAGACCTGGTACTCTGGCGGCCCCAGGCGCATCATCTCGCCCATCTGCACAAAGGTGGCCACCAGCTGCTCTTTGAGGGCCATGTCTCCGGCCACGCCGCGGATGACCATCAGTACGGCCTGGGTGGTCTGGGCGTTGGCATCGGGATGGGTCACCAGGCGCAGAGTGGCGGGGTGATCGAGCGCCACGGCCGAAAAGCCGGCCGGGATCACCAGGTAGCGCGAGAGGTCCCCGTCGGCCAGCATCTGGCTGGCCTGGGCCTCCTCGCGCAGGCCGGTGCGCACGCCGCCGGCGTTCAGCCCGGCCAGGAGCGCCTGGGCGACGGGGCCCTGGTCGTTGTCCACCACGGCGAGTGCCAACCCCTGCGCTGCCGACGATCCGCTGGCGACCTGGGCCAGGCTGAAGGCCAGGATGAACACCAGGGGCAGCAGGAAGGAAAACACCAGGGCACCCCGGTCCTTGACCAGGATGAGCAGGTCCTTGCGGGTGATGCTGAGAGTCCTCATGGTACGCTCCTCGATGTCACGCCTCGCCGCGTCTACGCCCTGCCTCGGGGGAGGCGGGCCTCATTCCCGCAGCTTCTTACCGGTGAGGTGGAGGAAGACGTTCTCCAGGTTGGGCTCCAGCACCTGCAGGTAGGTGATGGGGATATCGCGCTGGTTCAGGAAAGAGATCACGTTGACCAGGGCCTGCTGGGAGTGTTCCGCCTCGATCTTGACGGTGGTATAGGGCGCCGCAGCCGGCAGGTTCTCCTCATGCAGCGGCTGGCCCTCGGCCGGCACCGGCGCGATGGGCGGCGGCGGGACGGAGACGCCCGTCACCGCGGGCAGGGCGGCCAGGTCGGCCAGGAGGGCCTCGTCCACGTCGCGCAGGCCGAGGTGGATGACCCCCGCCAGGACGCCGACCAGGTTCTTGACCGTGTCGAGGGCGATGATGCGCCCCTGGTCCATGATGGCCACGCGGTTGCAGAGGAGCTCGACCTCCTCCATGTAGTGGCTGGTGTAGATGACCGTCATGCCGCGCTCGCGGTTGAGGCGCATAACCGTCTCAAAGATATAGTTGCGCGACTGGGGGTCGACGCCGACGGTGGGCTCGTCCAGGAAGAGGAGGCGTGGCTGGTGGAGGAGGCCGGCGGCGATGTTCACGCGGCGCTTCATGCCGCCCGAGTACTTTTCCACCGGGTCGTCAGCGCGGTCGGTAAGGGCCACGATGCGCAGCACGTCGGCGACGCGCTCGCGGAGGACCTTGCCGCCGAGGCCATAGATGCGGCCAAAGAACTCCAGGTTGGCGCGGGCGCTCAGTGTTGGGTAGAGGGCCAAGTCCTGGGGCACCAGGCCGATCGACCCTTTGGCCTCGTGGAGGGCGGTGCGCAGGTCATGCCCGGCCACCTGCGCGTCTCCGGAGGTGGGCGGGGTGATGCCGGTGAGCATGGAGATGAGGGTGGTCTTGCCGGCGCCGTTGGGGCCCAGCAGGCCAAAGATCTCGCCCTCCTCGACGGTGAAGCTGACGCGGTCGACGGCGGTCAGGTCGCCGTACTTCTTTGTCAGCGCCTCGACGGCCAGCGCTACGCTCATGGGAGGCTCCTTTGTCGGTCGAATCCTCGGGCCAAGGTGGATCGGGCGACGGCGGCGCAGAGCGCCGGCCCAGGGGCGCCGGGTGTGAACGGGGTATGACGGCGCAAGGGCGCCTTGGGTGGGGCGGAACGAACGGGGCACAGGCGCCAGAGGGGAGGCGTGGCCAAGCCTGCCCGGGCGTGCGCACGGGCCACAGGCCGGCAACGGCCGCCAGCCAGCCTGCGGAAGAGCAGCGAGCGGCGCGGCGCGATCGCCACGCTCCCCCTCACGCCCGCACTCTAGCACACATTTGGCGGGCTATCAATGGTGTGGCAGCCAACCGGAGGCGGCAGAACGCGGCCCCGGGGCAAGGTCTGCCCTGGGGCCGCGCGACGTGGCCTGCTGCACGTGGACGTGCGGCTAGACGATGACGATCTGCGAGCGCTCCGGCCCGACGGAGACGAAGCGGATCGGCGCTCCGGCCAGCTCCTCGATGCGGCGCAGGTAGGCCTGCGCGTTGGGGGGCAAAACCTCCCAAGAGCGGCAGCCGGACGTGTCGGTCATCCAGCCCGGCCAGGACTCGTAGATCGGCTCCACCAGGCCCTGGGTGTAGGTATCGGGGACGTCGCGGAGCACCTCGTTCCCCAGGCGGTAGCCGGTGCAGATGGAGATGGTGGGGAAGGAATCGAGCACGTCCAGCTTGGTGACGGCAATGCCGGTAAAGCCGTTGATCCAGGAAGCCTGCCGGATGGCGACGCCGTCGAACCAGCCGCAGCGGCGCACGCGCCCGGTGGTGGCGCCGAACTCACGGCCGATCTCCTGGAGCATCTCACCGGCCTCGTCGTGGAGCTCGGTGGGGAAGGGGCCGCCGCCCACCGAGGTAGAGTAGGCCTTGACCACGCCGAGCACCTCATCGATGGCGCGCGGCGGGATGCCGGCGCCCACACAGGCGCCCCCGGCCGTCGGCGACGAGCCGGTGACGAAGGGGTAGATGCCCCAGTCGATGCAGCGGCCCACGCCGAGCTGCCCCTCGAGGAGGACGCTCTGGCCCGCCTCGACGGCGGCGCGCACGGCGGGCTGGGAATCGGTGATCAGGCGGCCGTAACGATCGTGCCAGCCGGCGGCCAGGTCCATGAGTTCGTCAATGGTGAACTCCTGGAGGCCGAGGAAGGCCAGCTGGGCGTTGCGCGCCGGAAGGAGCGCCGCGAGGCGCTGGCGCAGGACGTCGGGGGTGCGCAGGTCGCCGACGCGGACGCCGCGGTAGGAGTGCTTGTCGCCATAGACGGGGCCGATGCCGCGGCGGGTGGTGCCCATCTCGCCCTCGGCGGCCTCGTCATCGATGCTCTCGCGCTTGCGCTTATCCTCCGCCCCGCCGTCGAGAAGGAGGTGGTAGGGGAGGAGGAGGTGGGCGCGATAGTCGATGTGCAGGTTGGCGGTGTCGATGCCGGCGGCCTCCAGGGCGGTGATCTCTTGCCCGAGGGAGTCAAAGTTCACCACGGTGCCGGGGCCCAGCAGGCAGTAGGCCTCGGGGTGAAAGATGCCCGAGGGGACCAGGTGCAGGGCGAAGCGGCCGCGCTCGTTGACGACGGTGTGGCCGGCATTGTCGCCCCCCTGGAAGCGGATGACCATGTCAGCCCGTTCGGCAAGATAGTCGACGATGCGCCCCTTGCCCTCGTCGCCCCATTGGGCACCTACGATAACGGTGACTGTCATGGTTGCCTCCAACAGCGTGCTCGGCGGCGCGCGGCGTATGGCCGCAGGCCGCAAAAAGACAGAACGCCAAGACAGGTCGCTCGCCTTGGCGTGTGGGAGAGCGTCAGGACTCTCACAGGGTCATGGTAGCACATCGCCGCCCGAACGCCAAGCGGGGGCACGCGGCCGGGGCTGGCGCAGGCGGGGGGAGGAAGAAGACAGGATTTACAGGAATGACAGGATTTACAGGACTGACAGGATTTGCAGGATTGACAGGATTTACAGGATCTGGAAAGAGCTGTGCTCTTCACAGCGCCTGCATGATCCGCTCCAGTGACCCCTGCACACGACAATCTCCCCTCATTTCCCCTCCCAATCCTGTAAATCCTGTAAATCCTGTCACTCCTGTGAATCCTGTCCGTCCTGGCAATCCTGTGGACTCGCGCCTCCGCGGGGCGGGCTAGAGGTGGTAGCGGCCGTCGTGGCAGAGGAGGGCGCCGTCGGCGTGGAGGGTCGGGCGGAGCAGGGTATAGTCGACGTGGGTGGCGCTCTCCAGCCGGCCGCCGTAGGCGATGTTGCGCCCCAAGCCGAGGTGGCAGGTGCCGCGGGCCTGCTCGGCCTCCATGATGTCGGCGCTGGGGCGGGCGGCGGGGTTGATCCCCAGGCCCAGCTCGGCGACGCGGGAGGCGTTCCCGTCACGCGTGAGGTCGGCGAGGATCAGGCGCTCGAGGGGGTCGCCGGGGTCCAGGCCCTCCAGGCCGCGGAGGCGGCCGGCGCGGACGCTCAGCACGATGGGGCGCGCCAGGGGGCCCGAGTAGGCCACCCCGTCGATGACCAGGGTCCCCGCGACGCTCTCTTCCACGGGGGCGGTAAAGACCTCGCCCACGGGGCTGGGCCAGGCAAGCCAGCCGCGCGGGGAAAGGGTCAGGTCCGTCCCGGCCGGCGTGGTGAGGCGCAGGGTGCGCGCCCCGGCCAGGCGGGCGACGAGGCGCTGGCGAAAGGCGGCCACCTCATCAAGGTCGACGCTCCAGACGCGCACGACCCCCTCGGGCGAGAGGAGCCAGTCACAAAAGAGGTGCGGCGGGGGCGCGACCGGCAGGCCGGGGGCCCGATCGGGGCGCCCGAGCAGGGCAAAGAGGAGCGGCGCCTGGGGCGGCTCCAGGAGGAGCACCAGGCCCTGGCCCGCCGCCAGGCGGGCGGCCAAGCCGCGGGCATCCTGCCCGGGCGTGGCGCCCGCGCCGGGCGAAGCGCCCGGGGAGGGCGAGAGCAGGTCGACGCGCTGACCGGCGCCCTCCAGGGCCTCGGCGACGGCCTGGCCCAGGGCCGCCTTGCCGGCCGAGTGCACCACGGCGACCGCCCCGGCCGGCGGGGAGCCCACCAGCGCGGCGATGTTGGCGGCGGCCCGGCCGAGCAGCGCGCCCCCCAGCGCGTTCAACGCGCCCGGTACCCGGCGATCATCTGGTCCATGACCCAGGTGGTCCGCGCGCCCGTCTCCCCGGTGGAAGGGCAGGTGCCCGTGCCGAGGAGGTCCTCCACCACGGTGTGGATCAGCGGCTGCTGGACGTGTTCCGGATGGGGGATGGCGAACTCCCGGGCGCCGTCGGCGTTCCTCAGGAGGACGGGCTGGTCAGCAAAGGTGGCAAAGGTGATCTGCCCGGCCGCGCCGTAGATGACCACCTCATCGGCGGGGCGGTCGGCACAGAAGCACCAGGAGCCGGAGCCGTGCGCTCCGCCGGCGTGTACCCAGGAGCCGACCACCGTATCCTCCGCCGCGTACAGGCCGGCGAGGTTGGCCGCCTGCCCGCTGGCCAGGGTGACGGGGCCGAGCAGGTAATCCAACAGGTCGAGGGTGTGCGAGCCGACGTCGAGAAAGAGCCCGCCGCCGGCGACCTCGGGGTCGACCCGCCAGGGCAGGCCGCCGGGGCTGGCCAGCCCAACGTTGGGGCGGTAGTGGAGGCGCACCGTCACCGCGCGGGGCGCGCCGATGGCCCCGGCCAGGAGGAGCTCCTCGACCTTCAGGAAGCATGGTAGGCGCCGCCGGTAGTAGGCCACGTAGAGGGGCACGCCGGCCTGCCGGCAGGCGGCGATCATCTCCTGGCACTCGGCGTGGGTGCGGGCCATCGGCTTTTCCACATAGACGGGCTTGCCCGCCGCCGCGGCGCGCACGGTGTACTCGGCATGGGTCGAGGGGGGCGTGGCGATATAGACCGCGTCGACGTCGGGGTCGGCGAGGAGGGCGTCGGCGTCGTCGTACCAGCGCGGGACGCCGTGGCGCCGGGCATAGTCGGCGGCCAGGGCGCCGTTACGCCGGGAGACGGCCACTAGGCGCGAGTTCGGCACCTTCTGGAAGGCCGGGCCGCTCTTGACCTCGGTGACGTTGCCGCAGCCGATGATCCCCCAACCGATGGTCTGCATGGCATTTCACTTTCTGGCGCGCGGCGCCGTCAGGATAGGGTCTGTATCACCATGGCGAGGAAGGAGCCGAGCGAGACGGCCACCAGCGCCAGGGCAGCGATGCGCAGGGGGTTCCGGCGCCGGGCATAGTCGACGCCGAGCAGGGCGTGCGCCTGGGGGCTGCCCAGCAGGGCCGCCAGGCCGATGGCGGTGAACCCGAGGCCGCGCCAGAGCTGGCCGCCGGCCAGGTTGGCGATGCCGAGGATCAGGAACAGAACCCCAAACAGGAGCGTGCTGGTAGCCCCCTGACGCTGCGGAGTGCCTCTCATCGCTGGGCTCCTTGTGCAGGAACGGCGTCCCTCCCGGGGATGGCGGGAGGCGCCCGGCGCCCTGGCCGTGCGGGGCCGGGCGCCGGAATACGGGCGCTAGACCGGCCAGATCGACTGCAGGAAGCGGATCTTTTCCCGCACCTGGAAGGCGCCGCCCCCCTCGTGCAGGTTGTAGGGCCAGACGCGGATCTCCTTGGGGCCGGCGTGATGGTTGTAGGCGGCGAACACCGTCGAGGGCGGGCAGGTCTGGTCCATGAGGCCTACGGAGTAGAGCGCCCGCGCCTTGGCCCGCGCCGCCAGGTTCACCCCGTCAAAGTACGAGAGCGTGCGGAAGACCTGGTCCTCGGTATCCCGGTGAGAGCGCAGGAAGACGGTGATCTCGGAATAGGGCGCCGAGTCGACCAAGGAGATGGCCCGGCGGTAGTGGCAGAGAAAGGGCACGTCGGGCATGGCCACGGCCACGTCGGGCAGGAGGCCGGCCACGGCGATGGTGATGCCGCCGCCCTGCGAGCCGCCCGAGAGGGCGATGCGGTCCGGGTCGACGCGCGGGTGGCTGCGGGCGGCCTCCACGGCGCGCACGCCGTCGGTAAAGACCCGCCGGTAAAAGTAGGCCTGCGGGTCCAGGATCCCCTGGGTCATAAAGCCGGAGACGTGCGGCCCGCTGCCCAGGTCGGCGATGTCGGGCGTGTCTCCGTGGCGGGAGCCGGAGCCCTGGCCGCGGGTGTCCATCACCAGGTGGGCATACCCGGCGGACGACCAGGTCAGCCACTCGAAGGGGAAGCCGCGCCCGCCGGTGTAGCCGATATATTCTACCACGCAGGGCAGGCGGCCGGCGCGCCCGCGCGGCAGAAGCAGCCAGCCCTTGATCGGCTGCCCGCCGTAGCCGGGAAAGGTGACGTCGAACACGTCGACGGTGCGCAGGCCGAAATCGGCCGGCTCGAAGGAGACCTCCAGGGGGAAGGCGCGGGCCTGGCGCAGCGTCTCGGCCCAAAAGGCGTCGAAATCGGGCGGTTCCTCGCGCGGTGGACGGTAGGCGCGCAGTTCCTCGAGTTTCAGGTCAAAGAAGGCCATGGGTTTTCCTCCGCTACGGTGATGGTGCCAAGGGCGAACCGGCGACGCGGCGCGCCACCGGTACAAGCCGGGCTCAGGGGCTGCCCAGCGGCTGGCCGTGGGTAAAGGTGAGGTGCGGCGCCGAATGGGTAGCGCTCAGCGGGCGCCGCCCGGCCAGGAGCGCGGTGGCCTCGGGATGGGGCCAGCGCGGGTTCAACACCTCAAAGTACGAGGCATAGAAGGCACCGTCCGGGGCGGGCGGCTCGCCCTGGTAGTAGGGGAAGGAATCCGGCCGGAGGGCCCAGGGCGCCACGCGGTGGAAGGCCTGCCGCAGGGTGCGCCCGTTCGGCGAGACATACTCGTACAGGTCGATCCCGCTAGTGCGCAGGATCTCGGCGGCGATGGTCTGCGGCAGCAGGGAAAAGTGCGAATACCAGAGGCCATGGTCGCCGGTGCCGTGGTTGCGGCCCACTTCGTGCGGGAGGCGGCCGTCCGCGGCGATCTGGGTGGCGATGAACTCTCGCCAGCGGTTGGCGGCCGTCGCCAGGAGGTCGGCATCGCCGAGGTAGGCGGCAATGGCCGAGACCAACACCAGCCCCCAGTTGCCCCAGTTGTTGGCGCGGTCCATGCAGTTCATGGGCAGGGCCGTCTCACGGAGGAAGCGCTCCCAGGCGGCGCGCTGCGGGGCCGTCCAGCCGCTGCAGCCGCGCAAGAGGTCGGCGGCCAGGATCAGGGCGGGAAAGTGATAGGAGAAGCACAGGGTCGAGTCATCGCGGTGGTCGGTGGTGCGGAGCTCGGCGGGCCAGGCGTTGACCAGGCGCAGGGCCGTGGCGGCGTAGCGCTCCTGGCCGGTCATGCGGTAGGCCAGGGCCAGGGTATAGGCCGAGTTACCGTCCCCCTCGAGGCCGCCCTTGAGGGTGCGGTGCCCCTCCGCGTCGACATAATAGCCCGGCACGTACCAGTGCGCGGGGACGTGGGGGGCGCGCCCCAGGGCGGCGTCGGCCTCGGCCAGGAGGGCGCGGAAGGCGGAGGCGGTGGGCTCGAGGCCGCGGGCTAGCCGCTCGCGCAGGGCGGCGACGTCCTGCTCGGACAGGAAGGCGCGGCAGGAGGCCGCGTCGGCAGGCGTGACGGGCAGGGCCATGGTCAGGGTCTCCTTGGGTGGGTGGGGCGCTAGCCTTCGACGACGATCACCAGGTAAAAGCTGGAGCCGAAGCGGCGGTCCTCGTTGACCTGCATCTGCCAGTCGCTGCGGTACTCGCCGACGGCGGCGGGGGCCGTCAACGTCACCGAGACCTCGGTGGTGGCGCCGGGGGCCGTCTCAGGGATGGGCACCCGGTCGGGCGCGCCCATCTGCTGGTTGTTGACGAACACGAGCCAGTACCCGCGGCCCCACGGGCAGGAGCCGGTGTTCTTGATCTCCCAGGTCTTGGTAAAGGCCTCGCCGGGCTTCATCTTGGTGCCGTCGGGGATGGTCACGTCGCGGACGTAGATGGCGCCCAGGTCGCAGTTGGAGACGTCGACCACGTCGGGCGTGGGGCTCGGCTCGGGCGTAGGAGTGACGACGGGCGTCCAGGTAGGGATAGGGCCCGCCACGGGCCGCGGCGTGTTGGTGGCCACGGCGCGCTCGTCATCCTCGGACGAAAAGAGGCCGCAGCCGCCGAGCAAGAGGGCCGCCACGGCCAGCGCGGCGCACAGCGCGAACACTGTCGGCGTAGGGTGGCGCCCGGCGAGGGCATGTCTTGAGCGCATGGCGATGCTCCTTATGATGAGCGCGGATAATGGCAGGGGTAGCGAACAGGCCCAGGAACTATACCGCAAGGCGCGCCGCCCGGCAATCGGCCGGCCGGCCTGGGAAGAGAAGATAGGAAGGACAGGATTGACAGGATTTACCGGATTTGGAGTCGTCACGTGCGCCGGGCCGCACACCGGCAGGCATGAAAACGAGGCGCGCGGCGGGCCGATGTGGAGTGCGGCGCCCCAGCGCCGCTCTTGCGCGGCAAGACCCTAGGCCGGCACGACAGCGCCGCCGTCCGACCGAACGGACGCGGGAGGCCCCGCGCCTTGTCGTCCCGAGCGGAGTCTTCGGAGCGAGGGACCTCGTCTTTGTGCTGCTGCCTATAGAAGCTAGGCAAAGACGAGATTCCTCGCTCCGAAGACTCCGCTCGGAATGACAACGGTAGGGTTGCCGTTCCGCGCCAGGCCCGCCGGACGGCCGATGCGGAGTCGCCATACGCAGCGGGCCGCACCGGAGGCAGATCCTGCTCCCCGCAGGCCGTTTTCAGAGAGGCCTGGCTAGATATGGCTCTTTAGGGTACCTGTCGTTGGAGCAGTCCTGGAATCCTGTCAATCCTGTTAATCCTGTCCTTCTTCTCCTCTTCGCGCAACACGGGGCCTGTGGGGGCGCTCAGCCGGGGGCTTGGCCCGGCACCACGGCGCCGAGGTCCTCGTCCTCTTCCGCCAGGAGGGCGCGAGCCTCGGCGGCGTCGGCGGGGCGCACCCACACCTCCACCTGGCCCAGGCCGTTGAAGGTAAGGCCCAGCGCGCGGCCCAGCGCCGAATAGCGCACGACCACGGGGAGGCCCTCCGCCTCCAGCTTGGTACGGGCCACCTCGGCCCCCAGCGGCCCCTGTGAGACGTAGACCAGCACGAGTTCCTCGTCGTTCATGTTCGCGTTCCTGTCTGCAATGGGGCTAGCCTCCCAGCCAGGCATCGCTGGGCAGGGCGGCGGGGGCCTGGCCCAGATGCTGGCGCGCGCGGGCGGCAAAGGCGGCCATCTCCTCGACGGCGGGCGTGATGTTGCCGCCAAACATCTCCGCCTGCAGGAAGGGGCCCTGGCGGGGGTGTTCGTCGCGCTGGCGGTTCCAGACGGGCTGCAGCACGAAATGGATGTGCGAGGCCGCCCAGTCGGCGTGCGACCAGAGGCAGACGTAGACCTGGTCGGGCGCCAGGAGCGCGGCGATGGTGCTGCCCACCCGGCGGAGGAGCGGCCCCAGTTCGGCGGCCTCCTCCTCGGTCAGCTCCCAGATGTGGACGACGTGGCGCAGCGGCTTGACGATCAGGGTCCCCACGCCGAGGGGCCCGACGCAGTGCTCGACGGCCCAATGGGGCGTGCGGAGGATGCTGCCCCCGGGGGGCTGGCGGCGGCCGGCGGTCAGGTCGCAGGCCAGGCAGCCGATGATGTCGGTCATGGCGGGACTCCTTTCGGGAGGAACCCTCACCCCCTGCCCCTCTCCCGCGGGGCGGGAGAGGAGGGCAAGACGTCGGCGCAGGGGCAGGGCTCGCCCGGCCCCGGAAGCTACAGCCAGCGCCGGCGGCGGAAGGCGATCACCATCGCCACGGTGATGGCCAGCATGACGACCCAGACGAGCGGGTAGCTCCAGCGCCAGGAGAGCTCGGGCATGTGCTGAAAGTTCATCCCATAGATGCCGGCGATGAAGGTCAAGGGTGAGAAGACCGTGGCAAACAGCGTCAGCACCTTCATGATCTCGTTCATGCGGTTGGAGATGCTGGAGAGGTAGATGTCGAACAGGGAGGCGAGCATGTCGCGGTAGGTATCCAGCGTGTCCATCACCTGGACGGTGTGGTCGTACACGTCGCGCAGGTAGACGCGTGTGGCCGGCTGGATGAGGGGCGACCCGTCGCGCAGCACCGCGCCGAGCACCTCGCGCAGCGGCCACACCGAGCGGCGCAGCAGGATCATCTGCCGCTTGAGGCCGTGGATGGCCTGCACGGCCTCGTCCGCCTGGCGGCCGGCCAGGACGGCCTCCTCAATGGCCTCCAGGCGCTCGCCGGCGACCTCCAGCACGACAAAGTACTGGTCCACAATCGCGTCGACCAGGGTATAGGCAAGATAGTCGGCCGACGTTTCGCGCAGGGGCACGTGGTCCTTCACGAGGCGGTTGATGATCGGCTGGAACAGGTCGGGCGAGTACTCTTGAAAGGAGAGCACCGCGTTCCTGCCCAGGACTACGGCGACCTGCTCCTGGATGATGCGGTCCGCAACGATGTCCGGCGCCTTGAGCACAAAGTAGACATAGTCGGGCGCGCCCTCCATCTTGGGGCGCTGCTCGGTGTTGAGGATGTCCTCGACGGCCAGCGGGTGCATGTTCAGCAGGGCGCACACGCGCTCGACGGCGGCGACGTCGCTCAGCCCGCAGACGTTGATCCACCGCAGCCGGGCCGCGCCCTCGGCCAGCGCCGGCAGGGGGCCATGGGTGCAGTCAAGGACCTGCACCTCACCGCCCGGGCAGCAGGTGTAGCAGGTGACCGTGGCCTGAACGACGGGGCGCTGCCCGGTGTAGACCGGGCTGCCCGGGGGCAGGCCGGCGGTATCGGCGCTGGACGCGATGCGCTCGCTCATGATCCTTCCTCCTGGCCGCGCCTGCGCCCGGGCCGCCGCGCTAGACCGTCAACACCAGGCGCGCGGCGTCGCGATAGGATATGGTCAGCCCCTCGTCGCGCGGGACCACGGCAAAGCCGGCGGCGGACGCCTCGACACGAACAGTGAGGCCCGGCAGGTGCCAGGCGTCCCGCCGGGCGGAGCCCAGGCCGGCGCCGGGGGCGCGTACTTGGAAGGCGGCGTTCCCGGCGCAGGAGATGGTCAGCGTGCGGGCGGCCGCGCGGGCCTCGACGCGCTCCCCCTCGACGAGGCGTAGCCAGCCGATCGACCCGTCGGGCAGGCGCCAGTGCATGGTGGCGGGGTGCATCTGGCCGCCCGCCGGGCGGGAGAGGTCGGTGACGGCGGCGCCGATCATGCACTCCTCGCCAAGCCAGGCCGAGGCCTCGACGAAGGGGCGGCCCATCAGGGGGCGCTGCACGGTGTGCTCGCCGGGGAAGGCGCGCAGGGCGGGCAGGGCGTCGGCCGGGACGCGCACGCCCACCGCGGCAAGAGCCGGCGGGAACATCAGGTCGTTGGGGTGTTCCATAGCCGGCGAGGGCTGCGGATGGGGCGCCAGCGCGCCGCCCACGGCCATCCAGATGGCCTGGCCCACAATGGCGACGTAACGGGTCATGTCCATGCCGTAGGAGCGGGCGTAAGGCCCACAGATGTTGCGCAGGCCGGCGTGGTAGAAGCGGGCCACGTCGCGCCAGAGGGCGGCCTCCATCTCTTCGGCGTAGCGACGCAGGGTCGCCGAGGGGGCGTACTCGCGCCAGAAGCCGAGGGCAAAGAGGTCCGGCCCGTAGTAGGTGGGCGAGTTGTACTCGTCAAAGGCCTGGAACTCGCAAAAGTTGCGGTAGATGGTCTCAGCCCAGGCCTCGCCGCGGCGCCGCCACTCCTCCTCCCCGTAGCGGGTGCCGGCCCAGACCTCCAGCGGCGCGCGCATCAGCGAGATGTTGGTGTACCGCTCCGTCAGGCGACCCTCGGCCTCCTCGCCGACGATGGCCAGGCGGATGGCATGGTCCAGGCGAGACAAGAGCGCCGGCGGCAGGGCGGGGGCATAGTCCTCGATGATGATGGCCAGGATCGTGCCGATGAACTGACGCCAGTTGGGGTCATAGTGTTGCCAGCGGACGGGCTCGGCGGGCGGGTCGCCCTCTTCGGGGGCGCGGCGGAAGGTGCCATGGTAGACGCGGCCGGGGGTGTTCCACTGGTTGTCCAGGATGGCGGAGAGGGCCCGGCAGGCGCGGGCCGCGTCACCGGGGCGGTCGCGGAGAAAGAGCCCCAGGGCGTACCAGACGGAGTCGCGCACGCCGTGGCGCACGGTGCGCACGCCGTGCACGGGGCCGGGGTGGGCGGGGTCCGAGGCGTAGGCCAGCAGGCCGAGGTCCTCGTTCCAGCGGGCGTCCATCCAGTCCATGGCGGTGGTGACCAGGTCGCGAGTGGGTTCGTCCAGCAGGTCCAGTCTCTTAGGCATCGGTGCGCCTCCCTATCGCTGCGCGGCGGGACGGTATAGTGCCCAGTGTAGTCCGCGCGGCCGGCGGCTTCAACCGCGCGGCCGGCGGGAGGGGAGGAGAAGGACCGGAGAAGAAGGACAGGATTGACAGGATTTACAGGATTGTCGGATTGGGTTGGCCCGAGCGGCGGCGTGGCGGGCGACTGGATCGCCAGAGGGGGAGGAGAAGAAGGACAGGATTGACAGGATTGTCGGATTGAGTTGGCCCGAGGGGCGGCGTGGCGGGCGACTGGATCGCCAGAGGGGGAGGAGAAGAAGGACAGGATTGACAGGATTCACAGGATTTCCGGATTGGGTTGGCCTTGGGGGCGGGTGCGCGGTACGTGACACAGCCGACTCTCGAGCAAGGGGGCAATCAGGAGATTCTGTGAATCCTGTCAATCCTGTCAATCCTGTAAATCCTGTCCTTCTTCTCCCCCTTCCCCCCGCCGAGGGGCGGGGGAAGGGTTGACGGGGCGGGGCGGTGTGCCTAGAATCGGGCGAGTGCGCGGGGCCGGCGGGTTCCCGCGCCGCACACTTGGCACCCAGTAAGGAACGCCGACAATGATCAGGCCGGAAGAGATGGACTTTTTATACGCCGAGGACCTGGCGATCTCCCACGAGACGCTCACCTACCACACCCACGACGGGCTCAGCCTGTTCGGGCAGGTGTGGGCCCCGCGCGGAGACCTGCCCCGCGCCGTGGTCTGCCTGGTGCACGGCTTTGGCGAGCACTGCTCGCGCTATGAGGAGCTGGCCCGCTACCTCGCCGAGCGACGCTACGCCCTTTTCACCTATGACCTGCGCGGCCACGGGCACTCGGAAGGGCCGCGCGGAGATTTCCCCAGCTTTGACGCGCTCCTGAGCGACATCGGCCTGCCCCTGACCGAGGCCAAACGCCGCTACGGAGACACGCCCCGCTTTCTCTACGGGCACTCTTTTGGCGGCACGCAGGTGCTGAACTATTGCCTGCGGCGGGAGTCTCAGCTGGCCGGGGTGGTCGCCTCCTCCCCCTGGCTGCGGCTGGCCTTCGAGCCGCCCCGCTGGAAGCTATCGCTGGCCCGGGTGCTGGGGCGCCTGTGGCCGGGGTTCACCATGGCCACCGAGCTCGAGCACGCCCACATGTCGCACGACGAGGAGATCGTGGCGGCCTCTCGCGAGGACCGCTTCGCCCACGGGCTGATCAGCGCCCGCGCCTATCTGGAGGTCAATGCGGCCGGGCAGTATGCCCTGGGCCACGCGGCCGCCTTCCGGCAGCCACTCCTGGTGATGCAGGGGTCGGGTGACCGGATTGTCGACCCAGATGCCAGCCGGGAGTTCGCCGAGCAGGTGCGTGGGGACTGCTCGCTGCTCCTGTGGGACGGGCTGTACCATGAGCTGCACAACGAGGTCGAGCGGGAGGACGTCTACGAGGCGGCCTTTCGCTGGATGGAGCAGCACCGCCCCGGGTGAGGCCCCCAGGCCCCCCGAGGGAGCAAGGAGAGAGGAACGTTGCCGGTGTTCTGGTGGGTGGCCGCGGCACTCTTGGGGGCTGCGGCCCTTGTCTTCGCCCTGGTGGGCGAGCGGGGCGGAGGGCTGAGGCGCTCCACCGTACGCATGGCGCGGCTGAACGGCTGGCGGCGGCTGCTGAACGGGGAGACGCTGCACGGCTACGTCTACGCCCGCTGGCCCAACCAGTACGTGGCCCTGGGCCGCGCCCTGGAACCGTACCTTTTCCGCTTCCGCTTCATCAAGCGCTACCTGGCCGACACCTACCACGGTAAGGTGATGCCCACCCCGCTGGCCAGGAGGCTGGTGAGCGTGCGGCAGCCCATTGCGCTGCACAGCATGGAACAGGTCGTCCCTTATCCGTTGGCGCGCGATATCATCCTGCAGGCTCCGGTGGACGTGGCGGCCATCGAGTGCCCCTGCCGGGCCAGCGTGCCGGACCCCTGCCTCCCCACGCAGGTGTGCCTGGCGGTGGGCAAGCCGTTCGTCGACTTTACCCTGGAGCACCATCCGGAGACCAGCCGGCGGCTGACCACGGCCGAGGCGCTGGCCCTCTTGGAGGGGGAGGCGCGGCGCGGGCACGTGCACACGGCGTATTTCAAGGAATCGGCGGCGGGGCGCTTTTACGCCATCTGCAACTGCTGCAAGTGCTGCTGCGGCGGGATCGACGCCATGGTGCGCTGGGGCGTGCCAATGGTGGCCTCGTCGGGCTACCTGGCGGAGGTGGCCGAGGATCGCTGCGTGGGCTGCGGGGCCTGTGCGGAGGTCTGCCCCTTTGGGGCGCTGACGCTGGAGGAGGGCGGCGCGCCGCGCATTGACGGGGAGCGCTGCATGGGCTGCGGCGTGTGCGCCGGGCGCTGCGCGGCGGGGGCGCTGGCGCTGGTACGCGCGCCACACAAGGGCCTGCCGCTGGACGTACACGCCCTGGCGGGCGCCGGCGGGGAAGAGGAAGACGAAGACGAAGAGAGACAGGATCAACAGGAGTTTCAGGATTTCTGATTTGGCCAGGCCCAGGCCTGTGGGAATGACTCCTGTAGCCCTGGCGCGGAGGAAGAAGGAAGAGGAAGAGAGACAGGATTCACAGGATTTACAGGATTTCTGGTTTCTCTTCATGCCCAGGCATGTGGGCACAACTCCTGTAGCCCTGGCGTGGAGGGGGAAGGAAGAGGAAGAGAGACAGGATTAACAGGATTGACAGGATTTCTGATCTGGCCAGGCCCAGGCCTGTGGGCATTGCCCCTGGAGCGCTGGCTTGGCGGTGCCGAGCACCGGTGCACCCCCACGCGTGTGGGGACGACGCGGACAAGGTCGACTCGGACGTGCTGGGCAACAGGGCCAGCCCCACGCAGGTGGTGACAACGCCAGCTCGGCGTTCACCCCTTCTTTCTCCCACGGTGCACCCCCACGCGTGTGGAGACGACGTGCTGGCCGGCGCGGTAACAGACCACGCCGGCGGGCCACCCCCACGCGTGTGGGGACGACCAACCTGGGCATTGTGGTCAGCGCTACAGAGGCGGGCCACCCCCACGCGTGTGGGGACGACGGCGTGAGCGGCCAGCCAGGCGCGATACGTCTCGGGCCACCCCCACGCGTGTGGGGACGACTCGTAGTACCCGCGGATGCGGAACGTCACCCGCGGGCCACCCCCACGCGTGTGGGGACGACGACAGGCCCAGATCGCGCGCGCGCGCCCAGAACGGGCCACCCCCACGCGTGTGGGGACGACGGCCGTCTCGGCGATCTCGGACGGCTCGGTAACGGGCCACCCCCACGCGTATGGGGACGACCCTTCGGGCCTTGCTTCCTAAATCCTGTCAATCCTGTTAATCCTGTCTTCTTCTCTTCTATTGTCTTCTGCCCTCTTCTCTTCTCCCCTATGACTTGCCGGCCTCCTCGCGGTCGAGGGCGGCGCCGATCTGGGCGCGCACGGTGAGGATGGCCCGCTCGCGGATCGGCGCCAGCACCATGCGGCGCAGGATCCGGGAGAGCATCCCGCAGCCCGCCAACACCAGCCCAAACCCCCCGACCAGGCCCATCAGGCCGAGCGTCGTCTGCCAGCGTTCCCACTCCGCCGCGGCGGTCCGCCCCAGCAGCCCGCCGGCCGCTTGGCCGCGGCGCATGGCCATCACCTCCACCAGCGAGGAGAGGCCGTTGGCCAGGAAGGCCACCCCCACCATCACCACCAGCGGCACGATGAGGCGACGATTGTCGAGGGCACGTTGCCGGGCACAGACGTCACAGACGTAGTGGCCGTAGCGGGTGTGCCCGCGGCGCACGGTGGAGCCACAGGTCTCACAGGCCGGCCCGATCCCCTCGCCGTCGCCGGGCGCCGGCCAGTAGCCGTACAGCGTCCGGAACCAGCCGGCCCACAGGTAGAGAGCCGGCCAGGTCAGCGACAACAGGCCCACGGCCACCCACACGGCCTGGGCATGGTCGGCAAAGAGGTCCCGGCCGGAGGAGATGCCGCTCACCGAGAACACCGCCAGCCCCAGGCCGACGGCCAGCCCCAGCCACGCCAGCGCCGAGCAGCCCAGGCGGGCCGGCGGGCGGTTCAGGGGCCACACCGGCGCGCGCGGGCCCGCATAGCGCCTCTCATGCCCAGGCAAGGCTCTCCTCCTTGGGCCCGCGGGTCAGGCCGCCGTCCAGCCCCCATCCACCAGCAGGACGTGCCCGTTGACAAAGTTGGAGGCCTCGGAGGCCAGGAAGACCACCGGCCCAAAGAGGTCCTCCAGCTCGCCGACGCGCTTCATCGGGATGCGCGAGAGCACCCACTCCAGCCGGGCCGGGTCGGCAAAGTAGAACTCAGACATGGCCGTGCGGGTGAACACCGGGGCGATGCCGTTGACGTTGATCCCCAGCGGGCCCCACTCGATGGCCAGCGAGTGGGTCAGCTGGTTCACGGCGCCCTTGGTGGGGGCGTAGGCCGCGTCTTGGGCGCGCCCCTGGAAGCCGCGCACCGAGGAGACGTTGATGATCTTGCCGCGGTGCTGCTTGAGCATCACTCCGCCCACGTGCTTGCAGCAGAGGAAGACCGACTTTAAGTTGACGTCGACCACCTGTTGCCAGTCTTCCAGGCGGAACTCGTGGGAGGGCTGCAGGGCTACCAAGCCCTGAGAGTTCACCAGGATGTCGATGCGGCCGTAGCGGGCCACCATCTCGGCGGCCATGGCGGCCACCTGGGCCTCGTCGGTGACGTCGGCGGCGTAGTGGGTGCCGCGCCGGCCAAGGGAAGTGATGGCGGCGGCGGTCTCCTCCAGCCCGGCGGGGCCGCGCCCGGCGATGCAGACGTCGGCGCCGGCGGCGGCCAGCGCCAAAGCCATGGCCTGGCCGAGGCCCTTGGTGCCGCCGACGACCAGGGCCGTCCGGCCGTCGAGGCGGAAGCGGTCCAGCGTGGTGCGGGATTGCTCGGTCAGGGCGTCAAGAGAGAACACGATCTAGGCCTCCTCTGGGACGATATCGACGAGACGCGTTTCGGGGTCCATATGACGGCGGGTGCGCACCCCCAGGAGGGCCACCACCCCCAGCTCGACGCGGAAGCAGCAACGGGTGCCCTCCTCGAGGTGGCCGACGTGGTGCACGTCGTTGGCCACATCGTGGAGGACGACGTGGATGTGCGGCTCACCCCCGGCCACCGAGCCGAGCAGCGACCCGACCTCGAGGGGGCCCTCGAGGGTGAGGAAACGCTCCTCGGGGGGCAGGCCGGTGTTGGTGATGGTGTGCAGGCGGCAGCGGTCAAAGGAGCCGATACCGGAGGTGATCAGGCCGGCGTCGATCCCCTCGGCCTGCAGAAAGCGGCGCAACTCCTCGATGATGTACTCACCGCGGCGGAATGAGACCATGTAGGTGCGTGTGCCCTGGTCTGCGGGGAAGGCGAGCATCGGCGTTCCTCCTGGCTAGCGGATCAGCACGGCGGCCACACTGTAGCATCGCGGGGCCGGGGGCGTCAATCGTCGCCGGCCGGGCGCCTGGGCGGTCTCACAGGATTGAGAAGACTGACAGGATCGACAGGATTGACAGGATTGTGAAGATGGTGCCCAGTGCATCATGGCGGGATAAGCTTTTGCCAAGTTCTTATAATCCTGTGAATCCTGTTAATCCTGTCCTTCTTCTCTTCCTATGGCCAAGATCCACCTTCGGGAGCTACGCGAATCGGAGGCTACCGGCGCAGGTTGACAGGCCTGCTGGCGGCGTGCTAGAATCGCTAGAAGAAGACGCATACCCTGGCGGGGTATTGACTACGGTTGCGAGAGGAGTGGGAATGGGTGGCATGTCGCTATCGCTCAACCTGGGCGGGCTGCGCAAGGGGCGCGAGCCCGAGGTGATCGAACGCCCCCTGATCATCATCGGGGGAGGCCCGGCCGGGTTGACGGCGGCGCTCTATGCCGGGAGGGCCCAGCTGGCGCCGCTGGCCCTGATCGGGCAGGCGCTCGGGGGGCAGGCGGCCTCGACGGCCGAGATGGAGAACTATCCCGGCTTTCCCGAGGGGATCGGCGGGATGGCGCTGGCCGAGCAGATGGCCCGCCAGGCGACGCGCTTTGGCGCCGAGCTGGGCTACGAGGAGGCCACCGAGGTCGACCTGGGCCAGTACCCCTTCCGCATCCGGACGCACGCCACCGAGTACCGCGCCAAGGCCGTGATCATCTGCACCGGCGCCCGGGCGCGCCGCCTGGAGGTGCCCGGCGAGGCCAAGTTCATCGGGCGGGGAGTGTCGTTCTGCGCCACCTGTGACGGCTACTTTTACAAGGACAAGACGGTCATCGTGGTGGGCGGGGGAGACAGCGCCATCGACGAGGGCATCTACCTGACGCGCTTTGCCCGCGAGGTCGTCATCGTCCACCGGCGCGACTCTTTGCGCGCCAATGCCCTGCTGCAGCAGCGCGCCTTGGCCAACCCCAAGATCCGCTACGTGTGGGACAGCGTCGTGACCGAGGTGCTGGGGAATGAGGGCGTCACGGGGGCGCGGCTGCGCAACGTCAAGAGCGGGGCAGAGAGCGTCCTGGAGGGAGATGGGCTCTTTGTCTACATCGGGTTTGTGCCCAACAGCGCCATGTTCCGCGGCCAGCTAGAGATGACGCCGGAGGGCTATATCGTCACCGACAAGCGCCAGCGCACCAGCGTGCCGGGCGTCTATGCCGCCGGCGACGTACAGGACCCCAACTTTCGGCAGACGGTGATCGCCGCGGGGGCCGGGGCGGCCGCCGCCATCGAGGCGGAGCGCTTCCTGTCCGAAAAGGCCTTTGAGGCCGAGCAGGCGCGAGCAGAGCCCCAGGCCTGAGCGCGCTTGGCCCGTAGGCAGACAGACAGCCCTCGCGGGGAAACCAGGCCCCGCGAGGGCTGTCTTTTGGTGCGCGCGGCCCGCTCAGTCAAAGAGGGGGCGGAAGCCTTCGGGGGGTTCCTCGGCCTCGAAATCCGGAAAGAGCACCTGGCGGACGTAGATCTTGCCCCCCATCACCAGCCACTGGCGGTACTCCTCACCATCTTCGCCCTCGACGGTAAAAAAGCCGTCGGCAAAGGGATCAATGGCCAGCACCTCGCGCACCTGGGCAAGCACCGCGGCCGGCTCCTCGACGTCCCCGGCAAAGAAGACGTACTCGGTACCGTCCAGGTCAGACTGGGGGAAGCCCCAGCCGGCCCGGCAGCGCTCGGCGGGGGGCGTATCGGGCGCCAGGATCTCCTCCGGGGTGAGGCGCGTCGTCAACAGGTCGCGGATCTGGGTGACCTTGTCGGCGTGCTCGGCGGGGGATTCGTCGACGCCCTCAATCTCTAGGTCGGGCCAGGAGATCTCCAGCCATCCGCGCACAGAGAAAAAGTAGCTCATGTTCATCCTCCTCGCCGAGGTCGTCAGCGGTTGTGGCCGGCATATCCTGCCAGTGATGGCGGCGATTGTACGTGACGGGGGCGGCCGTGTCAACGCGCCGGCGGCGCCAGCGGCTCCTCAGTGCCCTCGGCCAGGGCGGCGCGGATCACGGCGTACAGCGCGGGAAAGTCGATGCCCTCAAAGTCGCCGGTGTCGAGGTGGACCGTCTGGCCGGGGAGGTCCAGCGGGGCGAACTCGCCGGTGCGGATGTCGTGGGCGATATCCTGGGCGGTGAGGTCGTCGGCGTGGCCGGGGTGGCGGCGGCCGGCCTCCCAGCGGTTCAGGAAGCGGCGCACCAGGACGGGGGCCGGGGCGTCACAGTGCACCTGGAGGGCGCGGTACGGGTGCCGCGAGGCCAGGCGGCGGAAGGCCTCCGCGTCGCGCCGGGGGCGAAAGTTGCTCTCCAGCACGAAGGGCTGCCGGGCGGCCAAGAGCACGTCGGCAAAGTGGAAGAGGAGGTCCTGGGTGGCGGTGCTCAGCCGGCCCGAGGCGCGGCGGTTGTGGTAGCCGAGGGAGTCGTAGAGGGTCTCTTTGATGCCATCCTTGCTGACCCAGGGCAGGGCAAAGCGTGCCGTGACGCGCCGCGCCACGGAGGACTTGCCGCTGGCCGGCGGGCCGGTAATGACGATGATGAGCGGATCCAGCATCGCAACGCTACCTCGCGAAAAGGCCCCGGCCCGGCGGGCACGGCCTCGCCGGGCCGGAGGACGGACGGGGAGGGCGCCTCAGTCGGCGGCGGCGCTCGGGCGGAGCTCGACGGCCGGCGCCGGCAGCGGCTCGACGCGCAGGGCCGCGGCAAAGGGCACCGAGAGGGCGATCAGCACGGCAGTGGCCAGGAAGACGCCCTGGTAGCCGATGACCGGCATCACCGCGCCGGCCACCAGCGGCGCGACCACCGAGGAGACGTGGTTGATGCTGATGCCGGCCGTCAGGGTGGGGGTGAGCTCCTCGTCAGGCGCCATGCGGTTGACATAAGTGTTCAGCCCCATGCCCAGCACCTGCAGCAGCTTGATCAGTACCACCAGCACGGCGAGGAGCAGCGGGTCACGCAGCACGGCAAAGGCGGCGCAGCAGAGGGCGATCCCCACGTAAGAGAGGGAGAGGGTGGCCCGCTCGCCGTAGCGGTCCACCGCGGCACCCAGCGCTGGGGAGAAGACCAGGTTGACGGTGGCACTGGCCAGCAGGATCAGGCTGATCTGCCAGACCTCATAGCCAAAGTACTGCACCAGGACCAAGGTGCCAAAGCTATAGAGCACCTGCTTGCGGGCGCCGTCAAAGAGGGTCAGCACGTAGAAGAGCCAGTAGCGCCCTTTGAGGAGCATCCTCGGTTGCTTGCGCTCGGTGGCGCCGACCGAGGCCGGCAGAAGCAGGATGACCCCTGCGGCGGCCAGCATCAGCACGCCGCCGACGACAAAGTAGATGCGCAGCGGAAAGCCCGCGGCGAAGCGCGAGATGACGGCCAGAGCGCCCATGCCGACGATGGAGGCCAGCGCCCCCACCGAGCCCAGGCTGCCGAGCACCCGGCCGGAGGTCTCTTTGGTGGCCAAGGAGAGGCCCAGCGCCGGGCTGATGGGCATCCAGATGTGGTTGCCGAGGCTGGCGACCACCGAGACGACCAAGAGGGCCGAGTAGGACTGCACCAGGGCGTGGGTGATAAAGCCGATGCCCATGAGGGCGACCGCCAGGCCGCCGCGCCGCGCCAGGGGCACCTGGGTGAGGAACGCGGCGATGACCATCAGGAGGAGCCCGGGGACCTCGCGCACCCCCTCGAGCCAGAGCACCTGCCCGCCGTCGAGGCTGAGCGTGTCGACGAAAAAGTTGGCCCGCGCGCCGCCCACCAGCCCCTCGCCGAAGCGGAGCACAAAGATCGCCGCGGCAAGCAGCAGCAACTCGCGGCTCCAGGCGGCCGCGGCTTCCCGGTTCCAGACTCTCTTCACGACACATCCTTTCAGGGGGTAGTTGGCGAGAGTATAGTCCATCGCCGCGGCTCGCGCCACTTGGGGCTTGGCGCCGGCGGCCCGCATTGTGTGCTTGTGGGCGAGTCCACGGGAGGGACAGGATTGGGGAGGAGGACAGGAGGATAGGATTGACAGGATTCACAGGGTTTACAGGATTGACAGGATCAACAGGACTAACAGGATTTACAGGACTGACAGGATTGTAGATGTGGTTAAGCCTTTCTTTACAGAACACCTCTCTTTGCAGCAATCCGATAATCCTGTAAATCCTGTTAATCCTGTCCTTCTTCTCTTCCAAAGGCTTCACACGGCCTGCAGGTGCGAGTGCGGGCACCGGCCCGGATCTGGGATGGCCCGAAGAGCTCACAGGGAAGCGACGGGGTTGACAGGATTCATGGGATAGGCGATATGGATGGGCTCTCCTTGAAAACACCTGTCATTGCAGCAATCCTAAAATCCTGTTAATCCTGTAAATCCTGTCCTCCTCCTCCTCTCTTCCCAGGCAACGCGTGGCCTTGGGGCACGATCGCAGCCCGGGGCTGTACCCGCTCTGGTTCTACGCCGTCGGCCAGTACCTGGAATCCTGGGACGGAGGGCCCGGGGACCATTGCCAGATCGCGCTGGGGCGCTATAATACCCGTACTGCCTGCCACCGCAGCGCGATGCGCCCGCGAAACGACAGGCCCTCGCCTCGACCGGCAGGTGTAGACACCCGTTGTTAGCGCCCAGATCCCCGGAGCGCGCTGCGCGAGGCCTCGCGAGGCGCCCCGGCGGGGCGGCTGTTCTTCCACACCCATCCTTGAGCTAGAGTGGGGAGTAAGGCATGCCAGGCATGACAGCGGCACCGCGCATCCTTGTGGTCTGCCCACGGGAGGAGGCCCCTGAAGAGGTCCGGGCAGCCCTCTCCGGGCGCTACGCCAACGCCCAGGTCCATTGGGTCTCGCAGGATAGCCTGGCCCTGAACCGCGCCGAGGACCTGCAGGTGGACGTGGTGCTGGCCTATGCCGACCTGGGGGCCGAGGCGACCGTCTCGCTCGTCCGGCGGCTCGCCCAGAGCCTGCCCGAGGTGGCGGCGCTCGTCCTGGTTCCCTGGGACGGGATGGCGCTGGCGCGCCATGCCGTGCTGGCCGGGGCGCGCGGCTTCTTGATGCAGCCGATCGACCCGGAAGAGTTGAACCGCTCCTTGACGGAGGCGCTGCGTGCGGCGCCCAAGGCCCACGCGGTCCCCGCCGAGGAGGCCGGCCCCCGCCGCGAGGGGCAGGTGATCGTGTTCTGCGCGCCCAAGGGCGGCACCGGCCGCACTACCCTGGCGGTGAACACGGCGCTGTCGCTGCGCGGCGTCACCGCGGAGCGGGCGATCATCGTCGACGCCGACTGGGCCGCGCCGGCCATCGACGTGGCCCTCAACCTCAAGCACATGCACGACCTGGGTGACCTGCTGCCGCGCATGGCCGGGCTGGACGAGGCGCTGGTCGACGCGGTGCTGGTGGAGCACTCTACCGGGGTCAAGGCGCTACTGGCGCCCCCGCCGACGCGCGGCGCCCCGCTGATCAACCCCGCGCAGATCCAGCTGCTTTTCTCGGTGCTGCGGCGCATGGCGGAGTGGGTCGTCGTCGACCTGGGCCTGCCGCTTGACGAGACGGCCTTCTCCTTCCTGGCGGAGGCGGACCGCGTCGTGCTGAACGTGCTGCCAGAGATGATTGGCCTGCGCAACACGCGCCGGGTGCTTGAGCGGATGTTGGCCCACGGCGTGCCGCGGCGGCGCATCCTGGTGGTGGTGAACCGGGCCACGCTGACCGGCGGGATGCCGCTGACCGACATCCAGGGGCGCTTGGGGATCGACGTGGCCTACCAGATACCCGATGACCAGCCCACGGTGACGTCGAGCGTCAACCGCGGGGTGCCGCTGGTCGTTGACAGGCGCTATACGGCGCTGGCGCGGGCCATGCGCGAGTTTGCCCAGCGGCTGGTGGTGGCCGCGGAGGAAGCGCAGGACGAGGAGACCGAGGGCAAGGCCTTCCCCAAGGTGGAAGAGGCCCAGCGCCCGCCGCGCTGGCGCGTGCCACGGTGGGCCTGGGCCGGCGCGGCGGCCCTGGTGGTGATCGCGGCGCTGGGGGTGTTGGGGGGCCCGCGGCTGGCGCAGGCCTGGCGCGCGCAGCGCCAGGCGGCCGTGCCGACGGCCCCGGCCGCGACTCCGTCGCCCGCGGCGGTGGCCATGGCGGATGGCACGGCCACCCCCACGGCGGACGCCTCGGTGGCCTCGCCGACGGCTGCCGAGCCGACGCTCGCCGAGCCGACGTCGGCCCCGCCCACGGAGACGTCGGCGGCGGCCACGCCGACTGTGGCGCCGGCCACGCCGACCGTGGCGCCTTCGCCGCCTGCGGCGCCTTCGCCGACCGTGGCGCCTTCGCCGACCGCCCCGCCGACGGCGCCGGCCTCGCCGACCGCGGCGCCGGCCACGCCGACCGCGGCGCCGGCCTCGCCGACCCCGGCGCCGAGCGCTACGCCGACCCAGACGCCTCCGCCCACGGCGGCGCCGACCGCGGCGCCCACCGTCGTCCCGACGCGCACTCTGGCGCCGGTGTGGGCCAGCGGCTGGTACCCGTCGCCGCTCCTGGTCTCACCGGAGCCGCGGGAGACCTTTGCGGCCGGCGAGCCGGTCATCCTGAGCTGGGAGCCCGCGGGGGAGTTGCGCGCCGGCGTGTTCTACATGATCACCCTGGCCTACCGCTACGGGGGACGCACCGTGTACGATGACGTGCCCTGGCTCAAGGAGACCTCCTGGGACGTCACCGAGCACGAGTACCTGCGTGACCTGGCTGAACGCGGGCAGTTCTACTGGTCGTTGACGCTGATGCGCCAGACCGGCTTGGACGCCGAGGGCAAACCGGTGGGCACGGCCATCAGCCCGATGAGCGAGGTGCGCATGTTCACCTGGGGGTCGGCCTCGGGCGGCTGAGACAGGCGCACAGAAGAGACCGCCGCGCGGGGTGGGGCCGCCTCTGACAGGGCGACCCCGCCCGCGGCGTTAGGTGAACGGCGGGCGATGTGCTATAGTCCGCCGCTGATCGGCCCGACTGACGGGCCGGATGCTGTCAGGGCGAGGTGCCCCGATGCGGCGAGGCCGTGTGAAGAGGCTGGCCGGGCGCGCCAGCGCCGCCGTGCGGCGCGCGGTGATCCCCCCGAGCCAGCCGACCGAGCGGAACATCCACTTTCTGTACGTCGAGATCGTCTTTGCCTCCATCCTGTCGGCGGCCGCCTCTTTCAACGGCACCTATGTGCTGCGGCTGGGTGGGTCCAACGCCCTGGTGGGGCTGCTCTCCTCGATCCCGGCGCTGCTGGCCGTCTTTACCTACCTGCCCTCGGCCCGCTTCCTCGAGCGCCAGACCAACCAGATGCCCTGGGTGGTGCGCAGCCTCTTTCTGGCGCGGCTGGGGTACCTGTTCCTGCCGATCCTGCCCTTCTTTATGGGCCGCTACGTCGCCGAGGCGACGGTGGCGGTGCTCGTCTCGATGCAGGTGCCGGCGGTGTTCTTTTCCACGGCCTGGAGCCCGCTCCTGTCGGACGTGGTGCCGCCGCGGCAGCGCGGCAACGTCCTGGCCTGGCGGAGCATCCTATCCAGCGGGGCCATCGCGCCGCTGATCTTCCTGGCCGGCCGCTGGCTGGACGCAGTGACCTTCCCGGGGAACTACCAGTGGCTCTATGTGGCCGGAGTGCTCGGGGGGCTGGCCTCCACCTATCTGGTGGCGCGCATCCGGCCGGAGGCGTCCGCTGCGCCGGAAGGGGTCACCGCGGAGGAGGCCGAGCCCGCGCCCAAACCCGCGCCCGCCGCCAGGGGGTCCTGGTGGGCGGACCTGCGCGGGCTCTTGGCCGAGGAGCCCGGCTTTCGGCGCATCGTGGTGAACACGCTGCTCTTCAACCTGGGCGCCTGGATGATCGGCCCGCTCTTTATCATCTTTTTCGTGCGCGAACTGGGCGCCACCGACGGCTGGGTCGGGACCCTGGGTACCCTGGCGCACATCGGCGTGATCCTCGGGTACTGGCTGTGGCGCAAGGTCGTGCGCCGGCTGGGGGATGCCCGCGCGCTGCTCCTGGCGGCCCTGCCCGTCTGCGCACACCCCTTCCTGGTGGCCCTGATCCCCAACCTGACGGTGATCCTGATCCTGGACCTGGCCGTGAACGCCGTCGCCCCGGGGGTGAACCTGAGCCACGGCATGATCTTCCTGGAGCTGCTACCCGCCAGGCGCAAGTACTCGGCGACGGCCATCTACAGCATGGTCATGAACGCCGGGGCCTTTGTGGCGCCGCTGATCGGCGTGGCCATCGCCGACCGCATCGGCATCGCCAACACGCTGCTGTTGGGCGGCACGCTGCGGGCCCTGGGCGCGCTGACCTTTTACCTCTTCCCGCTGAAGCAGCCGCAGCCCTGGCCGTGGCGCCAGGGCCCCACCGCCCCCTAGCCCTACGGCTGCCGCCAGAGGGCCCACCAGGCGGCCCAGCGCTCCACCAGCGCCGCGGGCCGCTCGGCATAGAGGCGCCGCCCCAGGGGCCAGGCCCGCGCGAGGAGGGTGGTCTGCTGCCGCAGGATCAGCGGCCCGAGCAGGCTGGCGGCCCCGCCGGCCGACGGGGCCGCCGAGGAGCGGCCAGCGCCCACCGCCTCCCACAGGACCAGCAGGTTGTGCTCCTCCCCAAGCAGGTCGACCAACTCCCGCGCGAGCACCCCGTAGGGCTGCAGCGCCGCCGGCCAGATGCTGGCCAACAGGCGGGCCTGCAGCCAGTGATCCTTGGCACGGCGTCGCCAGGCATGGCGCAGGAGGGCCGAGTCATCGGCCAGGGCGCGCCGCATGGCCCGGCGCCCGCGCGCGTAGGTCGTCCGCAGCCCGCCGGACAGCGCCCCCCAATCGGCGCCTGCGGGGATAGCCCACTTGCCAGCGCGGCGCCGCGCCGCGCCGAGGTCCTGGGCGAGTTCCGCCAGGCGGGGGGCCAGGCCGCCCTCGCGGGCCAGCCCGTCGCGCCGCAGGACCAACTCGCCGCGCAGGGCGCCCAGGGCCGGCGCCTCGGCAAGGTCGGGCGCCAGGGCCAGCAGGCCGTCGAGCGCCTCCACGGCGACGTCGGCATCCCGGTAGGGGGCCAGCAGGCGGGACCGTTCGCGGAACCAGCGGTCCTCCCGCCGGTAGGTGGCGCCAAGGGGGTCGCGGAAGAGGGCCAGGAGGGCGCGCAGGCGCTTGGCGCGGCGGCGGGCCTGCCGCGCTCGCTCGTAAGGCGAGAGGGCCGGGTCGGCCAGCTCGGCCAGGGCCCGGTCCAGCTGCTCCGCGGCGATGCGCGGGAGCGCCTCGGCCGGCGGTTCGCCGTTGCGGATGCGGTAGGGCACCGTTCCTCCCTGGCGGGCTAGATCTCGTCGAGCGCCTCGGGCACCGTGGCGGCGGGCTGGGCGGGGCCCTCTTCGCCGTGGAGGAGGGCCTGCACCTCGGCGCGCAGGCGCTTCTCCGCCTCCTGGTTGATGTACAGCGTGGCCAGGGCGCAGCCGTCGCAGTGCTCGGGGGTGGGCAGCGCCCCCAGCCCGGGGAGGCCGGCCGCGATCCGCTCGTAGAGGCCGGCCGAGGCACCGTCCTCCAGGGGCAGCGCGTGGCGGATGGCGTGGGCCCCGCAGCGGTACTGGGCGCCGTCGGGCGTAAAGGCGGCCTGGGTGGGGGCCACGTAGCAGTGGCGGGCCAGCGCCAGCGTGCCATAGCGCCCCTCCGCCGCGGAACGGGCGTAGGCCTCCAGCCCGCCGCGGTGCGCCACCCGCAGGTAGGGGTTGGAAAAGTAGCCGAACAGGGTGCGGCGCTTGTCGGGTGGCAACCCCATGGCGGCCTGTTCCTCGTCCCAGCGGGCGGCCACCCGCGGCCAGACCTCCTCATAGAAGCGCCGGAACCCCTCTGCCGTCGGGCGCAGCGCGTCGTTGGAACGCCCGCCCACCGGGATGACGTGGGGGAAGAGGTCGTTGAAGAGGGGGTCCTGAGGGTCGGCCGTGCGCCGGCGGATGCCCAGCAGGAAGGCAAAGAGGGCCGGGAAGGCCTCCAGGCTGCGCACGGTGAGGACGCAGTTGGTGTGTATCCCGGGGTAGGGGACGCCGACCAGGTCACGGGCCAGCTGCACGTTCATGATCCCCTCGAGCACGGCGCTCAGGCCGGGGCGGCCACGCAGGGCGTCGTGGAGGGCGGGGTCGGCGGTGTCAAGCGAGATGTGCAGGCGCAGGAGGCCCGCCTTGACCAGGGCCAGCGCCACCAGCGGGGTGATCAGGGTGGCGTTGGTGTTGACGTTCACGCCCGCGCCGCGGGCCGTGGCATAGGCGACCAGCCCGTCCTCCCCCCACAGCGCCTCGCCGAGGGTCAGCGGCTCACCGCCGGTGAGGTAGATGTAGGGCCCGACGCCGGCGCCGGGGACGGTGGCCTCGGCGACGATGGCCTTCCAGCCGGCCAGGTCGACGCGCGACTCTACCCAGGGCTGGTTGCAGTAGGCGCAGCGGGGCGCCAGGTTGCAGGCCGCCGTGAGGTTGAGCCCTAGGAAGGCCAGAGGCGGCCGGCCGCCCGCGCGGCCTGCGCCGAGATCCGCGGGCCAGCGGGCCAGCGCGTCGAGAAGAACGTCCTCGTCTCGGCAGCCGTCGGCCACCAGGCCGGCGGCTTGCTGTCGGTTGGCAGCCAGCAGGGGGGCGACCACGGCGTCGATGAAGGGGCGGGGCTTCCCAGGGGCCAGGTGCGTGCGGCGGACCTCCTCCAGCAGGCCGGAGGTCAACACCTCCTGCCACGGGGGCGTGGCCAGGAGGGCCAGGAGCCTTTCGCGGTGCGCGGGCGGGTAGTGGGCCAGGTCCATGGGGCGCCATCCTTGCTGCCGCGCCAATGCGCGGCGCGCCGGCTGTGGGGACCACACCGCCATTCTAGCCCCTGGGAGGGGCCGGGTCAACGAGAGGGCGGTCCGGGGCGGGCTCCAGGGTCAGCGGGGGTGCGCGTTGACGAGGACGCGGCCACTGATCTCCTCGGTGAGCATCTGCATGCGCACGTCGGCGTCATAGACGGCGTCGAGGACGAAGGGCTGCCCGGCGGCCAAGAGGGCGTAGATGTGGGCGTCGGTCTCGGGGGTGGGCAGGCCCGGGAGGGCGGCGGCCTCCACCCACTCGAGCGTCCCCTCGGGGCAGGAGGGCGGCGCGACGCGGGGCACCTCGGCGGAGTAGATAAAGGTCACCCAGTTGTAGCGGGTGGGCGAGGTCTCGACCAGGACGCCGCCAAAGGCCACCTCCTCGACGACGAGGCCCGTCTCCTCACGCACTTCGCGGATGGCCGCCTCACGTGGAGGCTCAAAGGGGTCCACGTGCCCGCCGATGGGCACGTACTTGCCCTGCAGCTCGTCTTTCTTGGAGCGGCGCAGCAGGAGCATGGCCGAACCATGGCGCAGGACGGTGAGCACGCCCACCTTCTTGAGGCCGGTTGTGGCTCTCTCAGTCATGGGGCAGATCTCCTTGGAGGGGTGGTGGCAGTATAGGGGCGGGCGCCGTGGCGTGCAACGCCGGCTGCGGCGGGCGCGGCGCCCGGGGGCGCCAAAGCCTTGACGCGGCGCGGCCGCGGTGTTATGTTGTCAGTACGGGGTGCCTGCGCGGCCGTTCCAGCGGATGCGCGACACAGGGCCCTGGTTTTCCCTCGCGTCAGTGCGTCACCGCCCGGCGGCTCGCCGCCTCGAAAGGAGGTGAACCCCCACCCATCTGCCGGTCGCCTTACGTCGTCGAATGATAGTCCCTTCGCGCAGTGACTGAAGGATATGACGACCCAAGGGAGGACCGCTATGGAAAGGATCTCGCGTCGTGATTTTCTGCGCGTCTCTGCGTTGGCCAGCGCCGCCACCCTGGCGGCCGCCTGCGTAGAGGCCACGCCCGCGCCCGCCAGCCCGGCGGCAGTGCCGGCCGCCCCCGCCGTGGCCCCCACGGCGCAGCCGGCGGCCGTCCCCCCTGCCCCGGCCGCCCCGCCCAAGTTCGGTGAGGCCCCCATGCTCGCCGAGCGCGTGGCCAAGGGGGAGCTACCCCCGGTGGAGGAGCGCCTGCCCGACAACCCCTACGTCGCGGTCGGGCTGGATGGCGTCGGCAACTATGGCGGCAGCATGCGCAAGTCGTTCTCAGGCCAGGCGGACGGCGGCACCATCAGCCACCTGAACCTGCGCGGCCTGCTGGACATCAACCATGAGATGGCCCTGGTGTCGATGGGTGCCGAGTCATGGGAGCTGACGCCGGACGGCAAGACCTTCACCTTTCACCTGCGCAAGGGGATGAAGTGGTCGGACGGGGAAGCGATGACGGCCACCGACTTTCAGTTCTACCTCGAGGATTTCCTGGCCAACGACGAACTGACCCCCTCCAAGCCGCAGGGCTTTGCCAACACCATCGAGGGGAAGCGCGTCCTGCCGACTCTTGCGACGCCTGACGACTTTACCCTCGTGTACACCTTCCAGCAGCCCAAGCCGCTCTTTGTGTACTCGCTGGTGCTCGACATTCCCGCGCACCCGAAGCACTACTTTCAGCAGTTCCACGCGACCTACCAGGACAAGGCCACGCTGGACAAGATGGTCAAGGATGCCGGGCGGGACAACTGGACGCAGCTCTACGGGGACAAGAACACCTTCCAGCTGAACATCGAGCGGCCCAACTACTACCCCTGGCTGCCCGTGAACCCCTGGACCGACGAGTACGTGGTGGCCGAACGCAACCCGTACTTCTGGGAGGTGGACGAGGCCGGCAACCAGCTGCCCTACATCGACAACGTCACCTTCCGCGTCTTTTCCAGCCTGGACGTGGCCATCATGTGGGCGGTGAACGGCGAGATCGACTGCCAGGCGCGACACATCGGCGAGTTCGCCAACTATACCGTCTACAAGGAGAACGAGGCCAAGGGTGACTATGCGACCCTGATCCTGGACCGCTCCAAGTGCGACGGTGTCTTTATGAACATGACGGCCAAGAACGAGCGCCTGCGCAAGCTGATCAATGAGCGCGACTTTCGCTTCGCCGTGTCGTACATGTTCAACCGCCAGGAGTACCTGGACCTGATCTACGAGGGCTTTGGCACGTTCAAACAGTACACGCCGCCCAAGTCCTCGCCCTACTACTACCCCAAGCTGGCGGAGGCCTACCTGGAGTACGACCCGGACAAGGCCAACGCGCTGATGGACGGCCTCGGCTATACCGAGCGTGACTCGGAGGGCTACCGCGTCTACCCCGATGGCAGCGGCGACCGCATCGTCATCAACTATATGGCCATCAACACCCACCCGATCAAGACGACTGAGCTGCTGGCCGACTATTTCAAGGGGATCGGCATTCAGCTCACCTACAAGGTGGTCGACCGGTCGCTGTCGATCGAGGCGCACGACGCCAACGAGATCGATGGCGACTATCCGGGCTGGTTCGACTACAACCTGGTTCCCCTGGCCGAGCCGCGCATGTGGGTGCGCGGGTGGACGACCAAGCCCTGGGCCGTGGCCTGGCAGGCCTGGTACGACGACCCCACCAGCCCCATCGCGGAAAAGCCGCCCGACGGGCACTGGATCTGGAACATCTGGGAGCTATGGGACCAGATCCAGGTCACCGCGGACGCGGAGGAGCAGAAGCAGCTCTTCTTCAAGATCCTCGACATCTGGTACGACGAGCTGCCCTGCCCCTGCTTTGTGGGTGACACTCCGCAGCTCGTGATCGTCAAGAATGGGCTAAAGGGGATCAAGGGCGGCTATCCGTACGACTGCTGCTCGACGATCTACGAGTACATCATGGACGACGCCACCTGGTACTGGGACGAGCCGGCCAAGCACACCGTCTGACGGCAGGGCTCACCCCTGGCCCAGCGCCTCTCCCTGGCGGGACCGGTTGGCCGGCCGCGCGGGGGAAGGTGCTGGGCCGGGTGGGCCCGGAGTGAGCACGCTGCGTTGCAGGCCCTGGGGAACGGCCCCAGGGCCTCTCTTGAGAGGAGAGGCGCCATGGCGACGTTCGAACAGTCTACGCCAGAGATGATCATCCGCGAGGTGTACCCGGCGACGGGCGCGCAGATCCTGCAGTTGACCTCCTGCCCGGCCATCAACTCAAACATCTATGGCGAGGTGGCCTATATGGACGCCGCCTCGCGCTACGTCATGTTCATCCGCCACCATGATTCGGTGGGCTCGGCCCACCTGTGGCGCCACGACTTTACCCGGCGGCTGGTGACCAAAGTGATCGAGAGCAAGGCCGGCATGCGCGGCTATGCCGTCTCGCCGAACCACCGCCACTTTTACTACATCGACCAGCTCGGCGGGGCGTCGTACGAGATCGTGCGGACCGATTTCGAGACGCTGGAGCAGAAGCGCTGGCATTTTGACGGCGGCCCCCAGCCCCGCACGATGGGCTCGCTGACGCCCGACGAGCGCTACTTTGTGAACTCGGCCTACCTGGGCAACAAGCGCTTTGGCATATTGCGGTTCGACCTCGTGGCGGGCACGCGCGAGATCATCTGGGAGCAGGGCGAGGACATGTGCAACGCCCACCCCCAGCTGGAGCCGGGCAAGGGGCAGGACCTGCTGATCCAGCACAACCGCGGCGCCGTCCTGGACGACACGGGCCGGCACATCCTGCTGGTGGGGGAGATCGGGGCGACGCTCTACCTGATCGACATCCAGGGCGGGAACCACCGCACCCTGCCGGTGGGGTTGCCGCATACGGCGCGCTGCCAGGGGCACCAGACCTGGATCGGAGACACCGGTGCCATCCTCTTTACCGTGGGCGGGAGCACGCGTGAGGAGCTAGTGGAGCAGGGCAACCTGATGATGGTGACGCCGGGGGCGGGGCCGGCGCGGGTGGTGGCCCGCGGGGCGTACTTTGACCATCCCAACGCCTCACGGGATGGGCGCTTTTTCGTGACGGATACGCACCCGGCGGCCCACATCGTGGTGGGGTCGATCAAGACGGGCAAGTGGAAGGTACTGTGCGAGTCGGGCGCGAGCCTGTCGATCCCGCAATACACGCATCCGCACCCCTACCTGAGCCCGGACAACAAGTGGGTGATCTACAACTCGGACCGCACGGGCATTCCGCACGTGTACGCGGCCTCGGTGCCCGACGGCTTCCTGGAGGATCTGGATCGCTGAGGGGCTGGGAGGGGCGAGGGGGAGAAGAGGAAGAGGAAGAGGTAGAGGAAGAGGACAGGATTCACAGGATTGGCAGGATCATGGGGCCTGCCGCCGGTCGGGAGGCCTGGCAGCCCCCCGCTTGTCGTCCCGAGCGCAGCGAGGGACGACAGACGATTGGCCTTGTCACGACCCCCGGGGTCTTCCGAGCGTCCTCGCTCGGGACCCCGGGGGTCTGTAGGCGGCAGGCCCCGCTGCTGCGATCCGGGGGCTTTGCGGCGGCGGGCACGGGCGGGCGCCGGAGTCCGGTCGGGGCAAGCCCCTCTGCCGGCGTGGCGGTGGCCCGGCGAAAGCGGCGCCGAGGCGCTGCAGCCCAAGGCATGAGCCCGGGGGCATTGCGGCGGCGGGCACGGGCGGGCTGGAGTCCGGTCGGGGCAAGCCCCTCTGCCGGCGTGGCGGTGGCCCGGCGAAAGCGGCGCCGAGGCGCCGCAGCCCAAAGCATGACCCCCGGGGTCTGCCGCCGCGCGCGCCCCGTGTTCATGGCGCCCGCGCCTACTCCCAGGCGCGCAGCCAGTCGAGCAGGAGGCCCGTCCAGGAAGAGAGGCGCGGGTTGTCGGCCGCCAGGCCGACGCCGTGGCGCCCACTCTCGTAGACGTGCAGCTCCGCCGGCACCTCGTGCGCCCGGCAGGCCTCCAGGTAGCGCAACGCGTTGGCCACCGGCACGCGCGGGTCGTCGGCGGTGTGGAAGAGGAAGGTCGGCGGCGTGCCGGCCGTCACATGCCGCTCGGCGCTGACCATCTCGCGCTGGTCCTCGCTGACGTCGACACCAAACAGCCTGGCCCCCAGGCCGGGGTTGCCCCCCGGCAGCATGGAGAGCGCCCCGTAGGCCAGGATGAGCCGATCGGGCCGCGCCGAGTGGATGCCGGCCAGGTCATCCTGGGGGTCAAAGTACAGGTTCGGCTGGGTGCCAATGGTCGCCGCCAGGTGGGCGCCGGCGCTAAAGCCGATCGCAGCAATATGGTCCGGCGCGATGGCGTAGCGATCGGCCAGGGCGCGCACCAGCCGCATGGCTCGGGCCGCGTCGGCGTAGGGCGCGGGGAAGGTGTGGGGCAGCACGCGGTAGCGGCACACGACGCCGACCAAGCCGTGGTCGGCAAAGAAGCGGCCAAAGGGCTCCCCCTCGTGCGCGGCGAGGTGGTTGTACCCGCCGCCGGGCAGCACCAGCACGGCGCCGCGCCGGGCGGCCGGGGTGCCCTCGGGCAGGTAGACCTCCAGCCGTGGTCGCTCGCCCTCGGCGGGGTTGTTCGGCGAGCCGTCTGGCCACAGGGCATGGGTTGCGTCAGCGGGCATGGTGTTCCTCCTCAGCGGCGCCAGAGTGAGAGTGGCGCGGGCGGTTCAGGCGGTCCAGTCGCTCAACCAGTCGAGCAGGAGCGTCGGCCAGGAGCGCAGGCGGGGCAGGTCCTCGGCCAGGCCCACGCCGTGGCGGCCCGACTCGTAGACGTGCAGCTCCACCGGCACGCCCCTCGCCCGGCAGGCCAGGGCGTAGCGGATGCTGTTGGAGCAGGGGACGGACGGATCGTCCGCCGTGTGGAACAGAAAGGCGGGCGGGTTGCTGGCCTGCACGTGCAGCTCGTTGGACATCTGCCGGCGGGCCTCCTCGCTGGCCCCGGGGCCGAGGAGGTTCTCGGCGGAGCCCTGGTGGTACTCGCTGACCATCGAGATGACCGGGTAGCCGAGGATGACGCGGTCGGGCCGGGCCGACCAGGCGGAGACGAGGTCATCCTGGGGGTCCTGGTAGAGGTCCGGCTGGGTGGCCACGGTGGCGGCCAGGTGCCCGCCGGCGCTAAAGCCCATGATGGCCACGCGGGCCGGGTCGATGGCGTAGCGGTCGGCCAGGGAGCGCACCAGGCGCACGGCGCGGGCCGCGTCCGCATAGGGCGCCGGGAAGCGGTGCGGGTGGGTGCGATAGTGGCAGACGATGCCGACCAGGCCGTGCCCGGCAAAGAGGCGGGCCACCGGCTCCCCCTCGTGGGGCGCGCGGTGGGCGTAGGCCCCGCCGGGGCATACTATGACAGCGGCGCGCGGCGTTGTCGCCTCAGCGGCGGGGAGATGGAACTCGAGCCGGGGGCGGTCGGCCGGGTCGGCCGGGTTGTGGGAGGAGCCCTCGGGCCAGAGCGGTACGACAAGTGCAAGGTTCATCGGTGCGACACTCCAGGGTAGGGTATGGGTGCCCGCGGCGGCGGGCAGTACGGGATTGGGCGGGCTGGCGCTGGCGGCGCAGAATGCCGCTAGAGGCTCCAGAACTGGGCCGGCGAGAGCACCTCGGGCGTAAAGCGGGCGGCGCAGATGGCCCCGCGGAACCAGCAGACGTGGTTGATGCGCACGCCGATCGAGGTCTGCCCGGCCCGCGCCGGGGCGGCCACGATCGGGTGGGCCAGCTCGAGCGCGCCGTTGACATAGTGGCGCATCTCCTGCCCGTCGTAGACCAGCGCCGCGTGGTACCAGGCGTCGAGGGGGTGTTCGTGCTCGTGGGCTAGCTGGGCCTGGGAGGCGTCCCCCGACTTGATGAAGGTGTCCAGATACCAGGTGCCGTGGGGGGTCAGGCGCGTCTCAAAGAGGATGCGGTCGTCGCTCTCGGCCTCCTGGAGGTGAAAGAAGCGCTGTTCGGGGCTGCCGCCCGACTCGGGGCGAAAGATGACCTCGGCGGTATAGCGTGCGGCGCCCTCCAGCGGGTGGGCGGGCAGGAGGACGGCGTCATCGGCGCCGTCGAACCAGAGGCCCCGGCCGGTGGGGGCGGTGACGACCCGCGGGCTGCCCAGCACTTCGACGGGGTGGCCGCCGATCGCCCGGAGGTTATCGATATACCAGGTCTGCACCATAACGCGTCCTCTTGTCTGCGCGGCGCCCCTTGCGCCCGCGTGCCTGCCATCATACCCCCGCGTGCCACCCCGGGCAAGGTGGGGAAGGGAAGAGGAGAGAAGAGGAGAGAAGAGAGACAGGATTGACAGGATTGACAGGATTTACAGGATGGACAGGATTGGGAGATCTCTGGCATCGGCGGCGCCGCTTGCCGGGCACGGCGTGGCCTAGTGCGGCCTAGCCGCTAGATTCCCCGCCCGGTCTGCCGAGCCCTGCCAGACCTACAGACCCAACCAACTTCACAAATCCTATAAATCCTGTCAATCCTGTGAATCCTGTCTCTCTTCTCCTTTCCCTGCCGCCAAGCGGCATTTGACAGGAGGGGGCCGGAAACAGCATAATATACGTAACGACTGGAGATACGGGAGCGACCCCGGACAGCCGCCTGGCCGAGGTCGTTTTTTGGGCCTTGGAAACGGCCCGTGAGCGGGTGCATATGATAGAACGCAAGGACCTTCGCAACCTGGCGATTGTCGCCCACGTCGACCATGGCAAGACGACCCTCGTAGACGGCCTGCTGCGGCAGGCGCGCGTCTTCCGGGAGAACCAGCAGGTGGCCGAGCGCGTGATGGACTCCATCGACCTGGAGCGCGAGCGCGGCATCACCATCCTGGCCAAGAACACGGCCATCACCATCTGGGACCCGGAGATCGACGGCCCGGTACGGGTCAACATCGTCGACACCCCCGGCCACGCCGATTTCGGCGGGGAGGTCGAGCGGGTCATGAACATGGTCGACGGCGTGCTCCTCCTGGTGGACGCCGCCGAGGGCCCCATGCCGCAGACGCGCTTTGTGCTGAAACAGGCGCTCGACAAGGGGCATCGCGCCGTGGTCGTCATCAACAAGGTCGACCGACGGGGTGCCGACCCGCAGCAGGCCCTCAACCGCACCTTTGACCTGTTCGTCGAGCTGGGGGCCGACGACGCCCAGGCCGATTTCCCCGTGGTGTACGCCAATGCCCTGACGGGCCAGGCCGGCCTGACGCCGGCCCTGGGGCCCGACCTGGGGCCCCTTTACACGACCATCCTGCGCAGCATCCCGGCGCCGCGCGTGGACGCGGAGGGCCCCCTGCAGATGCTGGTGGCCAACCTCGGCTACGACGAGTACCGCGGCGTCACCGCGGTGGGGCGCATCCATGCCGGCTGCCTCCGCGCCGGGCAGGAGGTGGCGCGGATGACGCTGGCGGGCGAGATACTCGCCGACCGCGCCCGCTACCTGTACGTCCACGAGGGGCTGGCGCGCGTCGAGGTGCCCGAGGCGCGGGCCGGCGAGATCGTCGTGATCGCCGGGCTGGAGGGGGTGGCCATCGGTGAGACGCTGGCCGACCCGGAGGCGCCGGCGGCGCTGGCGGCTATCCACGTCGAGGAACCCACCGTGCGCATGACCTTCGGGGTGAACACCTCCCCGTTCGCCGGCCGCGAGGGGCGCTGGAGCACCTCCCGCCGGCTGCGGGCGCGGCTGTTCGATGAGCTGCGCCGTAACGTGGCGCTGCGCGTGGAAGAGACCGACAGCCCGGATACCTTTACCGTCTCAGGCCGGGGTGAGCTGCACCTGGCCATCCTCATCGAGACGATGCGCCGCGAGGGGTATGAGATGGAAGTGTCTCGGCCGGAGGTGCTGGTGCGCCGCGATGAGAACGGGGAGATGCTGGAGCCGTACGAGGAGGTCCACATTGAGACCAGCCCCGACACGGTCGGCGTGGTGATGGAGATGCTCGGCGACCGGCGCGGGCAGCTCCTGGCCATGGCGGAGACGGACGACGGCCACACCCGCCTGGTGTACCTGGCCCCCACGCGCGGGCTGCTCGGGTTCCGCTACCACTTTATGACGGCCACCCGCGGGCAAGGGGTGATGCACCCGATGTTCCACGGCTACTTGCCGCTGGCCGGGCCGCTGGGCGGCCGGCCGGGGGGCTCGCTGGTCTCCTTTGAGACGGGGCTGACGACGAGCTTTGGCCTGGCCAACGCCGAGGAACGCGGGAACCTCTTTGTGGGCCCCAACGTCGAGGTATATGAGGGGATGATCGTGGGCGAGCATCAGCGCCCGGGGGACCTGGCCGTCAACGTGTGCAAGCGCAAACACCTGACCAACATGCGCACGTCGACGCGCGAGGTGGACGAACGCCTCTCCCCGCCGCGCGACATGAGCCTGGACGAGGCCATCGAGTACCTGGCCGACGATGAACTGCTCGAGGTGACGCCGACCAACCTGCGCCTGCGCAAGCGCATCCGCGACACCCACGAGCGCGGCAAGGAAGCCAAGCGGGCCAGGGAGGCCCTTGGCGCATAAAACTGCGCGGCGCGTAAGACCGCGCGGCGCATAGGAGTGCGCGGCGCGGAGGAGGGGCCGGGCGCCCTATTCGCGGGCCTCGGCCCAGAAGAGCCGTTCGCCCGCCAGGGTCAGCTCGTGGTAAGAGACCTCCTGGCAGAGGGTGGCGATGTCCAGGGTGAAGGCGCGGTGTTCCGGCGTGGCGCGCCAGGCGCGGATGGCCTCGGCGTCGGCCCAGGTGCTCAGGGCGATGAAGAGGGGCGGATCATCGTCGGAGCGGAGCAGGCGCATCTCGCGGACGCCCGGCTGGTGCCGCATGGTCCAGGCGGAAAAGAGATGCCAGGCGGAGGCGATGCTCCCGGCAGTGCCGGGCCTGCTCCGCCAGAACGCCGCGACGTACCTGACCGGCGACTCGTTCACGGTGCACCCCACCGACGGGCGGCGGCCTAACGTCCTGCCATGCCAGTGCCCGGCTGCGGGCACTGCCCGGGTCGCACCCAGGTCCGCGACGGGTGCGGGCCCTTACCTGCGCATCGTATCTGCTCTCGCCGCCACGGTCAAGTAGCAAACGGCTAACGACGGTAGAGAAAACTTACCCACAGGTTAGGATCGGAATGCCGGCGGGCGCCTGGGCACCGCCAGTTGACAGGTAGGGGGCTTTCGCCTACCTTTCCGACGGGTCCGCCCCAACTGGAGATCATCGGGAGGAAAAGTGTCCAGAACAAGCCGTATCACGCTTTGGGTGGTCGTCACGCTGCTCTGCCTGCTTCCTGCGGCAGCGACCGTGTCTGCCGACGGGCCGAACCTGCTGCAGAACCCCGGGTTCGAGCGTCCCTACGTGGCCATGGCCACCAAAGAGAACTGCCGCATCGCGGCACCCTGGGTGCCCTACTACTATGAGGGCTCCGAGTGGGAGACTTCGCAGGGCTACCGCTTTGCGCCCGAGTACAAGGCCGCCTTCCGCGACGAGGCCCCCTACAACCGCGTGCGCAACGGGGAGCTCTCGCAGCAGTACTTTCACTCTTTCGGGAACTTCCAGGGCGGCATCCTGCAGCAAGTCTCCAACGTGCCGGTAGGCAAGTTGCTGCGCTTTGACATCTGGGCGATGACCTGGTCGTGCGACAACGAGGGCAAGGGCAACTGCGGCGGGAACACCTCCGGCGACCCCTCGCCGATGCACCTGAAGATCGGGATCGACCCCTTCGGCGGGACGGATGCCATGGCCGAGTCGATCGTCTGGTCGCCCGAGACGAACGCCTACGACGACTGGGAGCTGCTGACGGTCGAGGCGGTCGCGGCAGCCAAGACGGTGACCGTCTTTGTCTACTCGTTCCCTGACTATCGCAGCCAGGACAACAACGTCTACCTGGACGATGCCAGCCTGGTCGTGGCTTCGGCGCGGACCATGCCGACCCCCACGCCTACGCCGCCCAAGACGCCCGCCCCCGTGGCGCCGTCGGTGCAGCGGCCGGCCGCAGAGGGACCCTTTGCCGACACGCTGGCGGGCAGCCGTGGCGGCGCCTACGCGCGCTACGCCTTTACCTTTGACAGCAACAAGGAAGTGGCCCTGTCGCTCCGCATCCTGCCGTATGACGGCCTGATCGCGGACGCCGTCGGCTTTCAGGTCTACGGCCCCAACGGCTTGGTGACCAAGAGCGCGCCGGACGGCGCCTCCAACTTGGCCAAGGCGACCTTCAAGCCGGTGGCCGGGGCAGAGTACCTCGTGCAGGTGTACAACTACCTGGACGGGACGTCGATCCTGTATACGTTGAGCAAGGACTAGCGGCCCGGCCCTAGTCGACGACGAGCATTCCCAGATCCACCGTATCCTGCCCGTCGGCGAGCCGCAGGCGCTGGCCGGTGCCGGGGTCGTACAACCCGGCGCGGAGGTGCAGCGCCCCCGGGGCGCCGGCGGGCGGCAAGAGCAGGCCATAGCGCCCGGTGAGCGACTCGCCGGCCCGCCAGGAGGCGCTGGGGTGCTCTTCCCCGCCGAGGAGGGCGTCGTGCTGCGCGACGAGCGCGCCGGCGTCATCGAGGGCGTGGATAAAGACCTTGTAGTTGGCCGCCACGGGCGCCTCGCAGCGCCAGACGAGTTCCACCGCCGCTGGGCCTCCCACGCTAGAGTGGGGGGTCCAGCGTGCGCTTTCCAGGGTCAGGCCTTCCGAATAGGCCGCGTTCACTGCGGCGCCGGCCCACTCCTCGGGCGGGGCGACGTAGGCGAGGTAGAGCATGTCCCCCTGCCACTCGGCGCTGGCGGGGATGAGGTGTGCGTCCAGCCAGGGCTTGAGCGGGGCGTTGGGCCCGTAGGTGCCCTTGTAGAGGAGGAACCAGAGGCGCGAGTGCTCCGTCGTGCTCCGGGTGATGCGCGCGGCGATCGTCTCCAGCGGCTCGATGATCGGGTCCCAGCGCATGGCGTATGACCAGGCGGGGTCGCCCTCGCGGCGCAGCGCCTCGTACCAGCCGGCACGGGCCAGGACGTTGAAATAGGCCAGATCCCCGGGGCCGGCGTGCTCGCGCAGGTAGGCATAGTCCTCGGCCGGGTCGAAGGGGTCGACCACCTCGAGCATCTTTTCGTAGACAAAGCCCGTGCTGGCCGGCCAATAGAGGGCCGCCAGCGCCAGCAGGGCGACCCCCGCCAGCGGCCACCAGCGCGCCGCCAGGCGATCGAGCGCCCAGGCCAAGCCCATGCCCAGGAAGACGGCGGCCGGCACCAGGTAGCGCACCGCGAACCACCTGGCCGTGGCCGCGCCGTAGGCCACCCCGGCCACGCTGATCCCCACTACCAGGAGCGGCAGCAGAACCTGCCGCCCTGCGCGCCGGGTGAAGGGCCCGCACAGCACCCCGGCGGCGCCCACCGCCAGGACCCCCCAGGCCGCCCGCCAGCCCGAGGCGTAGGTGAAAAAGAGCCCCTGCAGAGTCGGCTTGAGCAGGGCGCGTGTCTCGGCCCAGGTATCGGCGGCGCTGGCCGTGCCGCCCAGCAGGCGCTGGCTCAGGTTGCCGCGCACCACCAGCAGCCAGGGCACGTACAGCACACCGGCGGCCAGCCCCAGCAGGGTCAGCCTGCCGATGCGCCGCGGCTGGAGGAGCGCCGCGTACAGCCAGATGCCCGCCAGCGCCCAGACGGAGTAATAGTGCACGTAGAGGCTCAGCGCGGTGAGGAGCACCAGCCCCAGGTCGTTCCGGCGGGAGGCGGGGCGCAGGGCGAACCAGGCCGCGCCGAGCACCGGCAGGGCCATCAGGGCGTAAGGGCGCGCCACCTGGCCGTAATAGACGAGCAGCGGCCACACCGCGGCCAGCAGGGCGCTCCAAAGGGCCACCCGGCGGCTCTCTGACCAGGCGGCCGCCACGGCGTAGGCCAGCGGCACGGCGGCTACGCCGGCCAGGACCGAAAAGGCGCGGATCGCCGCCGGGCTCTTGCCAAAGACCAGCCACAGCCTGAGCAGGGCGGCAAAGGTGGGCGGGTGCCACTCCAGGCTGGCCACGCGGGCCAGGTCGGCCCAGGGGAGCGAGGCGTGGGCCAGGCTCCAGCCCTCGTCCCAGCGGAGGGCGGGCTCGGCCAGGCGCACCAGGCGCAGCGCCAGGGCCAGGAGGACGGTGGCGGCCAGGAGGGCGCGGCCCCAGGCCGGGGAGATGGTCGGGCGGGTCTCGTTACTGTGCATAGGGCGGCGGTTCCCTCGGGCGGCCCGCAGCGGGCAGCGGGCGCGGGCGTAATGACCAACGTAGCGCCCATTGTGCCCGGCGGGGGCGGGCCCGTCAAAGCGGGAAGAGAGACGGCGGGGAGGGCGCCAGGCGGCACCCTCCCCGCCGTGCGACTATCTCTGGGCCGGCGGCGTCAGCCGCAGGAAGCGGCGCTTGCCCACCTGTAGCACCGCCTCGGCCGGGGGGATGCGCGCTTCCGGGTCGGTGACCGTCTCGCCGTCAAGCCGCACGCCGCCCTGTTCGACGAGCCGGCGCGCCTGGCTGCGTGAGCCGGCCAGCCCAGCCGCGACCAGCAGCGAGACGACGTCGGTTTCTTCGTCGAGCGCTCGGGTGGGCAGGTCGGCGGGCACCTCCCGCTGCTGGAAGACGGCGCGAAAGTGCTCCTCGGCCGCGGCGGCGGCGGTATCGTCGTACAGGGAGGAGACGATCTCCCGCGCCAGGCGCATCTTCAGGTCGCGGGGGTGCAGCGTGCCGGCCTCCAGCGCGGCAAAGAGGGAGGCGATCTCCGCCGGCGTCCAGCGGGTGACGAGGTCGGCAAAGTTGCGCATGGCCTCGTCGGGGATCGACATCACCTTGCCGAACTGCGCCTCGGGCGCCTCACGGATGCCGATGGTGTTGCCGGTGGACTTGCTCATGCGCAGGTGGCCGTCGGTGCCCACCAGGATCGGCAGGGTCAGGCAGATCTGCGGGGTGAGGCCCTGGGCGGCCATGAGCTTGCGGCCGGCCATCAGGTTGAAGAGCTGCTCGGTGCCGCCCACCTGGACGTCGGTGCGCAGGTTGACGGCGTCGTAGGCCTGCATCAGGGCGTAAAAGAACTCGTGCAGCCAGATGGCGTCCCCCTGGTCGAGGCGCTGGCGAAAGTTGTCGCGCGCCAGGAACTGCTGCACGGTGAACTGGGAGGCCAGGGTGATGATCTGGGAAAAGTCGAGCCCGGCCAGCCAGCGGTCGTTGTACTCGACGACGGTGCGGTCCCGGTCGAGGACGGCCCAGACCTGGTCGACATAAGTGGCCGCGTGGGCACGCACCTGTGCGGGCGTCTGCTGGGGGCGGGCGGCGTCCTTGTCCGACGGGTCGCCGATCAGGCCGGTGAAGGAGCCGATCAGAAAGATCACCTGGTGGCCGAGGTCCTGGAACTGGCGCAGCTTGCGCAGCGGGACGGTGTGGCCGAGGTGCAGGTCGCTCGAGGTGGGGTCCACGCCGAGGTAAATGGTCAGGGGGCGGCCGCTGCGGAGCGACGCGGCCAAGCGCTCGCGCAGCTCGGCCTCCATGGAGGCGTGGATCTGCGCGTCGCCAAAGGTGACGCCGCGCATGAGCAGGGCGACCTGCTCTTCCAGCGGAAGAGTCGACAGCATGATGCTACTCCTATTGCTCTCAAAGGGAATGTCCTGGTCGGACCGAGCCATGCCCCGTGCTGGGGCGCCAGTCGTGACCCGATCCGACCATGAGAGCCGGTCACGACCCGCTGGGGTAGACGTATCTCGGGTATGGTTGACCGTTCGGTAGCATGCAGACGACTCCGTTCAGGTGAGGCGGGGCGCTAGGCGAACAGCGCGACGGCCTCTTCCATCAGGTCGGTGACGGGCACGCCAAAGGGGCAGCGCCCCTCACAATCGCCGCAGGCGATGCAGTCGGAGGCGTTGGTCTCCATCGCCTCGTAGGCGGCGCGGGCCTGGGCCAGGCCGCCGCCGCGGGCCACGTCCAGCAGGCGCATGGTCTTGCCGACGTCGACATAGTTCGGGCAGGGCAGGCAGTGGTTGCAGTAGACGCACTGCCCCTCACGGTACTGCTGGAAATCGGCCAGCAGGGCGGAAAAGTCGCGCTCCTCGACCGAGGCGGTCCAGTAGGCCAGGGCAGAGTCGAGCTCGGCCACGCTCTTGCAGCCGGGGACGATGGTCGAGAGGCCGGCCTGCTCCAGGGTGTAGGAGAGGCACTGCACCGGCGTGATCGGCACCGAGCGGCGGAAGGAGACCTTGTCACCCCCGACCTGCCAGGTCTCGCCCTCAAAGTCATGGTCGGCGCGCAGCAGCCGGCCGCCGGCAAAGGGCTTCATGGCCACCAGGCCGACGTCGTGCGCCAGGCAGGCGTTGAACAGGTCGCGCTTGCCGGGGACGGCGTTGCCGGCCAGGTTGACGGGGAACATGAGGACGTCGATGGCGCCGCTCTGGACGGCCTGGAGCGAGGTGGACACGGTGTGCCCGCTGAAGGCGATGAAGCGGGCCTTGCCCTGCTCGCGGTAGCGGCGGGCCAGGCCGAGCAGGCCCTCGGGGTCCATCAGGACGTCATAGTCCTCCTGCGTGTCGCAGTTGTGCAGGAAGACGACATCGACGTAATCGGTCTCCAGGCGCCGCAGAAAGTCGTGAAAGAAGCGGTCGCTGATCCCCAGGTTGCGGGTCTTGGCGTGCTGGTCGTTCTCGACGCAGCCGCCCAGGTGGGTGGTGATGAAAGCCTCCTGGCGGCGGCCGCGGAAGCAGGCGCCCATGGCGTCACGAAAGCCGGGCTGGGCGAAGAACATGTCGACATAGTTGATGCCGCGGTCTAGGGCGGCGTGGATGACGCGCTTGGCGTCTTCCACGGGCTGGTCGATCAGGTACTCGGTGCCGAGGCTGATCGCGCTGACCTCGAGGTCAGTGCGTCCGAGGCGACGGAACTCCATAGCGCGATCCTTTCGTGTCGTGGTTCACTGCGGAATCTGGCCAGGAAGGCTGGGGCCGAAAGCGTGTGCGGCCCGTGCCTAATCACGGGGGGTATTATGCGGGGACGGCCGCGGTTCGTCAAGCCGTGGGCGGGTGAGCGGCTGCGGTCGACGTGGCCGGGGAGCCGCTGCCACACGGCTCCCACGCCAAACCGCCACCGCAGCCGGCTAAGGAGCGGCGAGCAGCGCCCTACTTGCTGGGCACCCTGCGGAACAGGCTCGGCAGGCCCCGCCTGGCCCGAGCGGGTCGCTCGTCGTCGGCGTAGTACGAATAGATGTAGCGGCTGCCGTAGCCCGCGCGCCCACGGCGAGGCACCCGGTTCAGGACTATGCCAAGCGGCTTGCCATTCACATGGCGAAGGGTCTCCATTGCGCTGCGCGAAGCCCCGATCTTGGTGCGCCCGGCGCAGGCGACGACGATTACCCCCGCCACCTGGCTGGCGAGGATGCCTGCGTCGGCCACGGAAAGCAGGGGCGGAGCGTCCAGTATGATGACATCCACCTTGGTGGTGAGCTCGGCGAGGATCTCGGTCATTCTGGACGAGCCGAGCAGCTCCGCGGGGTTGGGCGGCACGGTGCCGCACGGCAGCACGCTGAGCCCCTCCGTCGCGGTGGCCTGCAGAACGTGGTCGATCTCAGCGACCTCTCCGACGAGGAGCGAGCTCAGGCCGCGGGATGTGCACTGCCCGAGGATCTCGTGCTGGCGCGGCCGGCGCATGTCGGCATCGACGACGAGCGTCTTCAGGCCCGACAGCGCCGAAACCACGCCCAGGTTGGCGACGACGGTCGACTTGCCATCTCCGGGCATGACGCTGGAGACCAGGAACGTGCGGCTCTGGACGGAAGACGGAAGGGAGTAGCGCAGGTTCGTGTGCAACATCCGAAAGCCCTCGGCCTGGGGAGACAGGAGGTCGTCAGACACCAGGGCGCCTGCCAGCGAGCCGGTCGGGTTGCCGCCAAACTCGCAGATCTCGCCGAGGACCGGCAGCTCGAAGGCGGCCTCCGCGTCGTCGCGTGAGCGAATAGAGTCGTCCAGGAACGCGATGAGCAGGACCACACCCACGGAAAGAGCAGCGCCCGCCACAGCGCTGAGCACCGCATTGCGCCATACCCGCGGGGATACGGGCCGCGTGGGGACGATGGCAGGCTCGACGACCTTCAGAAGATTGGTGCTGCGCACCTGGAGCAGGCCGAGGAGATCGACGTACTGGCCGCGCAGCGATTCCAGGCTCACCTGCAGACGAGTCGCCTCGTCCGTATGCAGCTCGTCCAGAGCATGGCTGATCGCCCGAGAGAGCGACTCGATCTCCGTTTGGAGGGTGGCCAGCTGCTGTTCCACGAAGGGCGTATGCGGCAGTGCCTCCTCTTCTGCTCCTGGGCTGTGTAGGATCAGCTGGCGGGCCAGCTCATCGGCTACCGCGGCGGCCCGCTCGGGTGACAGGTCGTGCACGGTGATGCGCAGCAGTTGCGTCATGTTGGGCGGGGCCACAGACACCTTGGGATAGTCGCTGGCAAAGGCACCGCGGGGGAGGCGCAATGCGTCGATGGTGGCGTTGAGCACCGGGCGCGTTGTAAGGATCGCCGCATACGTGTGGGCCAACCTCTCGCTGGTCTGCAACTCGCCGGAGGTCGGGTTGACCGCGTCGAGGCCGCTGCCGACCATGAGGAGGGTGGACGCCTCGTAGACGGGCGCCGCGTTGATGCTAAGCGCATAGCCCGCAAGCGCCGCGGCGACAGCAGCAATCGCCAGGAGCCACCACCAGTCGAGGATGGCCGCAGCGTACTTGCGGAGATCGATCGTGTCGTCGATGGAGTCCTGCATGCTGCCTCGATCCGGCACTAGCGGCCGCGTCCACCGGGTCGACGCTGTTCTCAATGGGATTATAGGACATAATGCCGCCAGAGTCAACAGTGAGAATGGCGTTGTGCCAGTTGAGAGAGTATGGGGCATATGCATGGGCATGTAGGCCTATGGCAAGTACCCCGGCCGACTAGCGCCACAGTCCAGTTTCTCCACTCCAGAGAAGGCGACAGGAGACACAGGATGGACAGGATTGGCCGGATAGGTGAGATGACGCGACCCTTGCCCTGTACCGTCCGGTAATCCCGCCAATCCTGTCCATCCTGTCCATCCTGTCCTCTCTCCGCCGTCAACGAACTTTGCGGATGTGGCCAAAATCATGCCGCAGGGTATTGACATGGGCGCAAATCTTTGCTATGATGCGGCCATCATAGCCGAAGGGAGGCTGCTCATGCGCAAAATGTTGGTCAAGTGCCCGAACTGCGGCGGCAAGTTGGAGGCAACCCGCCTCTCCTGTACAGCCTGTGAGACGGTCATCCTGGCGCGCTACGAACCCTGCTCGTTCTGCCGGTTGCCCGCCGAAAGCCTCGCCTTCGTCGAGGCCTTCGTCCGCTATCGGGGCAACCTCAAAGAGATGGAACGGGAGATGGGCCAGTCGTACTGGGCGCTGCGCACCCAGCTGGGCGAGGTGATCCGTGAGATGGGCTTTGAGGAGGGCGCCCCGGGTGAGGAGGATGAGGCCGCGCGCGCTCTGCGCCGGCGCGAAGTGCTCGATCAGCTCGAGCGCGGTGAGATCGAGGCCCCCCAGGCCGCCCGGCTGCTGGCCGAGCTGCGCCCGGGCCAGGAAGCCAGATAGGGGGAGGAAAGACCATGCCGACTGAGGGATTGCGCATCCTGCGCATGGTGAAGGACGGCATACTGAGCGTCGAACAGGCCACGCCGCTGCTGGCGGCCCTGGCGCCCGAGGCCCCGCCCGAGCCGCCCGACGGCCCGCGCGGAGAGGACCTCGTCAACCCCTGGGCGGATCCGCTGGTCGCCGAGATCGAGCCCGACGAGCCCTTTGGCGCCGGGCGGCTGGACCTGCAGCGGGTGAACATCCGCGGGGCCGACGTGCGCGGCGCGCGCCTGCTGGGCGCCCGCGTCGAGGACACCGACCTCTCCGGGGCCGACCTGCGCGGGGTCGACCTGACCGATACCGACCTGCGCGACGCCAGCCTGCACGGGGCCGACCTGCGTGGGGCCGACCTGCACGGCGCCGACCTGCGCGGGGCCAGCGCCGACCACGCCGACCTGCGCGACGCCAGCCTGCCCGGCGTGAACCTGCAGGGGGCCAGCCTGCAGCGCGCCCGCCTGCGCGGCGCGCGCCTGGAGCGGGCCACCCTGGCCGGGGCCTGCCTCGACGAGGCCGACCTGCGTGAGGCGGACCTGCGCGGCGCCAACCTCACCGGCGCCGACCTGAGCGGGGCCGACCTGCGCGGCGCGGCGCTCCTCGACGCCGACCTGCACGGCGCCTCGCTCAGTGGGGCCCGCTTGCGCGGCGCGGCCCTGCACGGCGCGCGGCTGGCCGGGGTCGACCTGTACGGCCATGCGCCGGAGGACGACGCGCTTGACCATGAAGTGGATGACGACGCCTTGTGGACCACGGACGAGCCGAGCGGCTCGGAGGAGGGAACACCATGAGCGAGGAACAGACCCGCATCCTGACCATGCTGCAAGAGGGCAAGATCAGCGCTGAGGAGGCCATGGGCCTGCTCCAGGCGCTGGGCACCTCCGGCGGGCGCCCCGCCGAGGAGGCCGAGGGCCCCGGCGCGCAGCCCGCCGGCGAGCCGGAGAGCCCCTGGGGCGAAGAGAAGGCCGAGCCGGCCGCTGAGCCCGGCGCCGAGCGGACGGACTGGGAGGAGCGCCAGCGCATCCGCATGGAGCGGCGGGCCGAACGCCTGGCCGAGCACGCCCAGCGGGCGGGCGAACGCGCCGCGCGCGCCGCAGAGCGGGCCACGCGCCACGCCATGCCGCGCCCGCCGCGGCCGCCATTGGGCCCCGAGTTCGGCAGCGCTATCGGCAGCGCCATCAGCGGGGCCATGCGCGGGGCCTTTGGGGCCTTCCGGCACGGCCTCAACCTGATGGGCACCGACCTCTCGGGCGCCCAGCTGGAGGGCGTGCAGTTGGAGGGCGCCAACCTGATGGGCGCCGACCTCTCTGACGCCAACCTGCGCAACGCCGACCTGCGTGACGCCAGCCTCACCGGCGCCAACCTGTCCGGCGCCAACCTGGAGGGCGCCAACCTGCGCGGGGCGGGCCTGCAGGGGGCCGACCTGCACGACACGGACATGCACGGGTTTGACCTGCAGGGCCTCTCGGCGCAGGGCGCTGACCTGCGCGGCGTGCACCTCGAAGGGGCCACGCTGGAGGGCGCCGGCCTACAGGGCGCCGACCTGCGCGGCGCCAACCTGCGCGAGGCCAACCTGCGCGGCGCCAACCTGCAGGGCACCGACCTGCGCGACGCCGACCTATCCGGCGCCGACCTGGAGGGCGCCAACCTGATGGGCGCCGATATCCGCGGGCTGGACCTCAGCGGCGTGAACCTGCGCGGCGTCAGCCTGGCCGGCGTGGACCTGCGCCAGGTCGACCTGCAGGGCCTGCTGCGGCACCGCAAGCCAGCCGAGCCGGAGGAGCCCACGGCTGCGCCGGGCGCCGAGGCGAGGGAGCCCGAGCCCCCGGCCGAGGAGGAACCCTTCGGCGTGGATACCGAGGAGCCGCCCGCCGGAACCTACCCGGAAGAGTAACCGGCACGACGGGCGCTGCAACAACCGAAAGGGCCGCCGCGGACACAGTCCGCGGCGGCCCTTGTCTGCCTGGCGACTCTAGCGTGTTGCCCCGGCGCCCCAGGCAACCAGGGCGTCCCGCTGGGCGAGGAGGTTGGCGCGCGGGGTGCCGTCGGGGATCTCACAACCCGCGGCGCTGAGGGCCCGGGGGCCTCCGCGGCGCAGGCACTCGGCCACGGCGCCGCGGACCTCGCCGGGCGTGCCCTGGAGCATCACGGCGACGGGGTCAAAGTTGCCGCAGACGGCCGGGCCGTCCGCGCAGGCGGTGGCCGCCGCGGAGAGGTCCACCATCCAGTCGATATCGACAATATCGGCGCCCGAGGCGGCCATGTCTCCCAGGATGCGGGCCGTGTTCCCGCAGATGTGCAGGCGGGCCAGGGCGCCCTCCTCGTGGACGGCGGCAAAGATGCGCCGCTCGTAGGGCAGGGCCAGCTCGCGGTAGAGGCGTGGGGCGACCTGGGAGGCCAACGCGTCGCCCAGGCCGATGATCGTGGCCCCGGCGCGCACCTGCTCGCGCGCAAAGGAGATCGCCAGTTCCGCGCAGCGCTCGAGGAGCTCGCCGACCCACGCGGGGCGGTCGTAGAGGTCGACCAGCAGGTTGGCGGCGCCGCGCAGGTCGGCGGCCTCGGCCAGGGCGCCCTCCACCCAGCCCAGCACCGGCACCTGGCCGCCGACGCGCTCGGCCAGGAGGCGCGTGGCCTCCAGCCGGTCGGCCATGCGGCGGCCCGCGTGGGGCGCGGGGAAGACCAGGCGAGAGAGGTCCGTGCCATCGGCCAGGAGGGGGCGGGCCAGCACCGGCAGGCCGTCGGCGGGGAAGCGGACCGTGTCGGGCGCGCCCGAGGCGGCGGCGATGTCGGCCGCCTCGCGGTAGGGGTCCGAGATGGTCTGCACCACGTCGAGGTCAAAGGCCTCCAGCGCGGCGAGGTTGGCCTCGGCGAGGACGCGGTGGTCCAGATAGTACTGCGAGAGGGGGGCGCCGATGAGGTGGGCGGCGTAGGTCATCAGGATGTCCAGGTTGGGCGGCCGGTCAACCGGCTGGCCGCGCAGGCGGGCGTGCAGGCGTTCGGCGCTGTTCACTGGGCGTCCTCTCTCTCGGGGCCGGGCCTATCGAGCCGCCACAGGTACAGGCCGCGGCGCAGCCCGAAACGGCGCAACCCCGCCTTGGTGAGAACCCGCTGTGAGGCGACGTTGTCGGCACGGGTATCGGCAAAGACCGTGCGGCAGCCCGGCTGGGCAAAGGCCCAGGCGATCAGGGCGCGGACGGCCTCGGTCGTGTAGCCCTGGGAACGGTAGTGCTCCGAGATGCCGTAGCCGATCTCGACCACCCCCTCGGGGCTGGGGGCGCCTTTGAAGCCGAGCAGGCCGATGCCCAGGTTCCCCTCCCGCAGGATCATCAGCCAGGAGGTGTGCCAGGGCCAGTCGGGCGGCGGGGCAAGGGCCATGCGGCGCAGCTTGACGCGGATCGCCTCACGAGAGGCGTCAGAGACCAGGTCGGCACAGGCCGCCAGGCCCAGGGCCCCTTCGACCGCCTGGGGGCCGCGCAGGCAGGCGGCCAGGGCTTCCGGCTCCAGCGGGAGCAGCCGGAGCCTGTCGGTGACGAGAGCGTCCATGCGGTTGATCCTCCTCCGGTCGGGCGCTGGCCCGATGTTCCCCCCAGTGTACCCCTGCGCCGCGCGCGCACCAAGCGGCGCGGCAGCCAGCCGGGGGGCCGCTCGGCGCAGATAGGGCGTTTTGACCTTGTCTCGGGCGGTTCCATGGCGATTTGGTGTTTTCCTGCGGGATGCTGTCGCATCAGGGGCTTTCCCAGGAGTGGCCTTGTAACCATGCTGCAACCTTGGTGTTACCTGACGTTCACACCCGTCCGTCATAATGCGCCTAGACGAGACGGCCCGAGCCGGGCAACGGGGACATCCCGGCCGGCGGGGGGGCGGGCCCCGTCCCGACCAGAGAGCGTGGCAGGGCACAGAAAGACTGTGCGAGGGAGGAACGATGAACGTACGGGTGACCCGGTCACAGGCGGCGCTGCGGGTGCTGGCGCTGGTAGTCGTGCTGACCGCCATGGTCACAGGTCTGGTGTCGGCGCAGGCCTGGCCCAACTGCGGGTGGGGCTGCACGGCAAACGACGTGACGGTATCGCGGTTCTGGCTGGCCGACGCGGCGGGCAATCCGTTGACGTCGACCTGCACGCCGGGGCAACCGGTCACGGCGTACCTGTGGGCCGAGATCGTCAGCACGCAGAACTCGACGCGCTATGCCACGGCCTTTATGGCCACCTACACGGTGGGGAGTAACGTGTACTCCCTGGATACCTGCGTGGCCCCGAGCAACATCTCGGGCACCGGCGTCTACGACATCAACATCGGCCAGGTAGAGTGGGCCTGCGGGCAGGAGATGAAGATCGTCAGCGGGGTCCTGGCCTGGACGACGAAGAAGAATGTCGTGTGCGATCCCGCGACGCCGCGGAACTGCGCGGACTATATCAAGTCCAAGTGCTGGATGATCCCCGAGGCGGTCATCGTCGAGGCGCCGCTGGTGGCCGACTTTTCGGCCAGCGAGGTCTGCCTGGGCGAGCCGACCGTCTTCACCAACCTGACCACGGGCGGCCGCCTGCCCTACGCGTACCAGTGGAACTTGGGTGACGGCGGCGCGAGCACGGCGGCCAACCCAACGCACACCTATGCCGCGGCGGGCACCTACACGGTGACGCTGACGGTGAACGATGCGCAGGTGCCCCCGGCCGTGGATACGCAGACGCGCACGGTGACGGTGCACCCGAACCCGGTGGCGGCCATCACGCCGTCGGCGGCGGTGCTCACCTGTGCCGAGCCGTCGGCGGTTCTGGTGGCCTCAGGCGGCGGCACGTACGCGTGGAACACCGGCGCGACCACGGCCTCGATCACCGTGGCGGCCGCCGGCACCTACACCGTGACCGTGACGAACGAAGCAGGCTGCACCGACACGGCCACCGCCGTGGTGACGGAGAACAAGGCGGCGCCGGTGGCCAGCATCGCCTCTTCGGCCACCCAGCTCACCTGTGCGCTGCGCAGCATCACCCTGACGGCCGGGGCCTCCGGTGGCTCGACGCCGTACACGTACCTGTGGAGCACCGGCGCCACGACGGCGTCGATCTCGGTGACTGCGCCGGGCACCTACTCGCTCACGGTGACGGGCGCCAACGGCTGCCAGGACACGAAAGAGATCACCATCACGCAGGACATCGCCGCGCCGGCCGTGGGGATTGGCGCGACGGCGACGCAGCTGACCTGCGCGGTGCCGACGGCGACCTTGACGGCGAACGTGACGGGCGGTACCGGCCCCTTCACCTACGCCTGGAGCACCGGCGCCACCACGGCGTCGATCCCGGTGAACGCCCCCGGCACCTACTCGGTGACGGTGACGGGCGCCAACGGCTGCCAGGACACGGATGACATCGTCATCACGCGGGACATCGCCGCCCCGGCCGTCACGATCGGCGCGACGGCGACGCAGCTGACCTGCGCGGTGCCGACGGCGACCCTGACGGCGAACGTGACGGGCGGGACCGGCCCCTTCACCTACGCCTGGAGCACCGGCGCCACTACGGCGTCGATCCCGGTGGACGCCCCCGGCACCTACTCGGTGACGGTAACGGGCGCCAACGGCTGCCAGGATACGGATGAGATCGTCATCACGCAGGACATCGCCGCCCCGGCCGTCGAGATCGGCGCGACGGCGACGGAGCTGACCTGCGCGGTACAGTCGGCGACCTTGACGGCGAACGTGACGGGCGGCACCGGCCCCTTCACCTACGCCTGGAGCACCGGCGCCAGCACGGCGTCGATCCCGGTGAACGCCCCCGGCACCTACTCGGTGACGGTAACGGGCGCCAACGGCTGCCAGGATACGGATGACATCGTCATCACGCAGGACATCGCCGCCCCGAGCGTGACGGCGACCGCTCAGCCGAGCGTGCTGACCTGCGACGTGGTCACCTCGACGCTGAGCGCCGCCGTGACGGGCGGCACCGGCCCCTTCACCTACGCCTGGAGCACCGGCTCTACTGACCAGTCGATCGTGGTCGACGCGCCGGGCATCTACACCGTGACGGTGACGGGCGCCAACGGCTGCCAGGATACGGACCAGGTCGTCGTGACCCAGAACATCGCCCCGCCGAGCGTCGAGATCGGCGCATCGGCGACGGAACTGACCTGCGCGCTGCCGACGGCGACCTTGACGGCGAACGTGACGGGCGGTACCGGCCCCTATGCCTACGCCTGGAGCACCGGCGAGACCGGGGAGTCGATCGTGGTCGACGCCCCCGGCACCTACTCGGTGACGGTGACGGGCGCCAACGGCTGCAGCGGCCGGGACGACATCACCATCACGCAGGACATCTCTGTTCCGAGCGTCGCCATCGAGGCGACGGCGGAGGAACTGACCTGCGCGCTGCCGACGGTTACCCTGACGGCGGACGTGACGGGCGGGGTCGCCCCGCTGGCCTACCTCTGGAGCACCGGCTCTACGGAGCAGTCGATCGTGGTGAACGCCCCCGGCACCTACTCGGTGACGGTGACGGGCGCCAACGGCTGCGAGGATACGGATGAGATCGTCATCACGCAGGACATCGCCGCGCCGGCCGTCGCGATCGGTGCGTCGGTGACGGAACTGACCTGCGCAGTGCCGACAGCGACGCTGACGGCGAACGTGACGGGCGGCACTGGCCCCTTCACCTACGCCTGGAGCACGGGTGAGAGCAGTGAGTCGATCGTGGTCGACGCCTCCGGCACCTACTCGGTGACGGTGACGGGCGCCAACGGCTGCGAGGATGGCGACGAGATCACCATCACGCAGGACATTGCCGCCCCGAGCGTCGAGATCGGCGCGACGGCGACGGAGCTGACCTGCGCGGTGCCGACGGCGACCTTGACCGCGAACGTGACGGGCGGTACCGGCCCCTTCACCTACGCCTGGAGCACCGGCGCCACGACGGCGTCGATCTCGGTGAACGCCCCGGGCACCTACTCGGTGACGGCCACGGGCGCCAACGGCTGCCAGGATACCGACGACATCGTGATCACGCAGGACATCGCCGCCCCGAGCGTGACGGCGACCGCCCTGCCGAGCGTGCTGACCTGTGACGTCGTCACCTCGACGTTGAGCGCCGTCGTGACGGGCGGCACCGGCCCCTTCACCTACGCCTGGAGCACCGGCGAGAGCACTCAGTCGATCGTGGTCGACGGGCCGGGCACCTACACCGTGACGGTGACGGGCGCCAACGGCTGCCAGGATGCGGACCAGGTCGTCGTGACCCAGAACATCGCCCCTCCGACCGTTGCCATCGCGGCGACGGTGGAGGAGCTGACCTGCGCTCTGCCGACGGCGACGCTGACGGCGAACGTGACGGGCGGCACCGGTCCCTTCACCTACGCCTGGAGCACCGGCGAGACCGGGGAGTCGATCGTGGTCGACGCTCCCGGCACCTACTCGGTGACGGCCACGGGCGCCAACGGCTGCAGCGGACGGGACGACATCACCATCACGCAGGACATCTCTGTTCCGAGCGTTGCCATCGAGGCGACGGCGGAGGAACTGACCTGCGCGCTGCCGTCGGCCACCTTGACGGCGGACGTGACGGGCGGCGTCGCCCCGCTGGCCTACCTCTGGAGCACCGGCTCGACGGAGCAGTCGATCGTGGTGAACGCCCCCGGCACTTATACGGTGACGGTGACGGGCGCCAACGGCTGCGAGGATTCGGACGAGATCGTCATCACGCAGGACATCGCCGCCCCGACCGTCGTGATGGAGGCGTCGGTGGAGGAACTGACCTGCGCAGTGCCGACGGCGACGCTGACGGCGAACGTGACGGGCGGCACCGGCCCCTTCACCTACGCCTGGAGCACGGGTGAGAGCAGTGAGTCGATCGTGGTCGACGCCCCCGGCGCCTACTCGGTGACGGTGACGGGCGCCAACGGCTGCGAGGATGGCGACGAGATCACCATCACGCAGGACATTGCCGCCCCGAGCGTGGAAATCGACGCTTCGGCGACGGAACTGACCTGCGCGGTGCCGACGGCGACGCTGACGGCGGCGGTGACGGGTGGCACTGGCCCCTTCACCTACGCCTGGAGCACCGGTGAGAGCGGAGAGTCGATCGTCGTGAGCGCCCCCGGCACCTACACGGTGACGGTGACGGGCGCCAACGGCTGCACCGCGGAAGACTCGGTGACCATCGCGCAGAGCATCGACGTGCCGGGCCTGTCGATCCTGGCGCCGGTGACGGAACTGACCTGCGAGATCGAGAGCGCCACCCTGGCGGCCACCGTCGCGGCGGAGACCGGCGTGGCCCCCTTCACCTACGCCTGGAGCACCGGCTCCTCGGCGGAGGCGATCGTGGTCGACGCGCCGGGCACCTACACGGTGACGGTGACGGGCGCCAACGGTTGCGCCAGCACGGCCAGCGTCGAGATCACTGAGGACGTCACGCCGCCGGCGGTGACCATCGCCGCCCCGGGCGCGCTCAGCCCCTCGGTGCACTCGGTAGTGCTGGACGCGACGGTGACGGCGGGCACGGCCCCCTTCACCTACCTCTGGAGCACCGGCGCCACGACCGAGGACATCAGCGCGACGGCCCCCGGCACCTACGTGCTGACGGTGACCGGCGCCAACGGTTGCTCGGCGCAGGCCAGCGTCACGGTGGTCTATGAGGACCTGAGCATCATCAAGCTAGGGCCCACGGGCCACGCGCAGATGGGCGACACGCTGCCCTACACCATCACGGTGACCAACGAGGGCACCGCCACGCTGACCAACGTCATCGTGAGCGACCCGCTCTTGGGCCTGAACGTGAACGTCGGCAGCCTGGAGCCGGGCGCTTCCAAGGTGGTCACGGGGACGCACAAGGTGACCGAGGCCGACATCCCGGCCGACATGGGCCCGGACGACGACTTTTTCACCATCCCCAACACGGCCACCGCCCGCAGCGACCAGACGGGCCCGGTGAGCGACTCTTGGATGGTCACGGTCGACTATGAGTTCTACGTGCCGAGGGTGGGGCTGGCGATCGACAAGACGGGCCCCGAGTCGGCCACGGTGGGTGACATGGTGGTGTACACCATCACCGTGCGGAACACCGGCGAGGCCGACCTGGCCAACGTCTCGGTGGTCGACGCCAAGCTGGGGATGAACGAGGTGATCCCGCTCTTGGCGGCGGGGGCCTCCCAGTCGTTCACGCGGACCTACGGCCCCGTGACCGAGGCGGACCTGCCCGGGCCGCTGCACAACACGGCCCTGGCCAGCCATCCGCAGGTGGGCACCGTGGAAGACTCGTGGGACGTGGCGCTTGGCCAGCACATCGAGCCGTGCGTGCGGTCCGACGTGACCGTGATCATCTACGGTGGGTGGAACGGGATTGCGGTGAACGCCGTAGCGGCCGGAGCCGACCAGCCCACCCAGTACACGCAGATGAACGCCTTTGGCCAGCCGCAGGCGATGTGGACCTTCTGGCCGGAGGAGGGCAGCAAGTGGACGGTGACCGTGGCACCGCAGCTGCCGGCGGACCTCGACCCGGCCCGCTGGGAGCTGAAGGCGCTGAACAGCCCGACGGTGACGTTCGGCCGCTGCGAGGCGCGGACAGTGTACTATCAGCTGATTGACAAGGGCACCGTGCCGACGCCGGTACCGACCGTGCCGATCCTGCCGCAGGCCGGGCACGAGGACGGCGCGGGCGGCGGCGCGGGGAGCGTGCTCCTGCGGCTGGGCCTGCTGGGCGCCATCTTGGCAGGCGGGTGGTTCTTGGGCCGCAAGATGAGCGAGGCGCGCAAGGGGTAAGAGAAGGGACCCCTAGCGCGTGAGCGCACCCGCCCGGGCTGGCCGTACGGTCAGCCCGGGCGGGCTGTGTGCTGGCCAAGACATACAGGATTGACAGGATTTACAGGATTAGGGATGTGGCCAACCTCGTGTTGGGTATCCAACTCGCTCTACAGCATTCTCCTAATCCTGTGAATCCTGTCCTTCTTCTCTTCTGATGGCCCCACACGGCCCCTGGCACCGACCCCTATGGCAAGGCCCCTGAGCTCCATGGCCGGCCTGTCGCCTGGGCGCACCGGTCTCTGGAGCATTCCCCCAATCCTGTGAATCCTGTCCTTCTTCTCTTCTGATGGCCCCACGCGGCCCCTGGCGCCGACCGCTATGGCAAGGCCCCTGAGCTCCATGGCCGGCCTGTCGCCTGGGCGCACCGGTCTCTGGAGCATTTCCCCAATCCTGTAAATCCTGTCAATCCTGTCCTTCTTCTCTTCTCCCCCACGGCCACGGAAAGCCCTCGGCAAGCCCCCGCGGTACGGACCGATCGAGCGGGCCGGACACGGACTTGACTTGCGCCGAGTGGCAGACTATCCTTGTCCTGTTTCCTGAACGTTGGCGCGTTCAGGCTCTCCGAGCCGGCCGGCCTACCGATCGCCGCGATCCATGGCCGGCGGCCAGTGGGTGCACCTGGAAACGGGTGCGCCTCCCGTGCTTGGAAAGGAGAGGACGCGGACCGCCCCCGCCGCGCGACGGGCCCAGCGCCCGCCACGTGGTGGGCTGCGTCCCTGTTCCCATAGCCCCCTTCCTCGCCCCGAGCCTGCTGCGCCCCGCCAGACGCCTTCCTGCCGAGAGGACCGCATGACCCTGACAGATGCCCTGGGCCGGTCGATCGACTACCTGCGCGTATCGGTGACCGACCGCTGCAACCTGCGCTGCCGCTACTGCATGCCGCCGGAGGGCGTGCCCGCGCGGCCCCATGACGAGATCCTGCGCTTCGAAGAGATCGAACGGATCGTCCGCGCGGCCGCGGGCCTGGGCGTCAGCAAAGTGCGCCTGACGGGCGGCGAGCCGCTGGTGCGCAGGGGGATCGTCTCCCTCGTGGGCATGCTGCGCGGCATCCCGGGGCTCGGCGAGCTGGCCATGACCACCAACGCCACCCTCTTGGAGCGCTTGGCCGACGACCTGGCCGCGGCCGGGCTGGACCGCGTCAACGTCAGCCTCGACACGCTGGACCCCGCCCGCTACCCCGAGATCACCCGCGGCGGCGCCCTGGCCGATGCCCTGCGCGGCCTGGAGGCCGCCGAGCGGGCCGGGCTAAGGCCGATCAAGCTGAACGCCGTGGTGCAGCGCGGCTTTAATGACGACGAGGTCGCCGCCCTGGCCGGCCTGACGCTGCAGCGGGCCTGGTCGGTGCGCTTTATCGAGATGATGCCGCTGAACGGCGGTGGCGACGGGAACGCCGAGCGGCTGGTGCCCTCTGACGAGGTGCGGACGCGGATCCAGGCGGCGCTAGGCGCGCTGGAACCCCTGCCGGGCGAGGCCGGGGCGCACAACGCCGGGCCGGCGGTACTGTACCGGCTGCCCGGCGCGCCGGGCACGGTCGGGTTCATCAGCCCGGTCAGCGCGCACTTTTGCGCGGCCTGCAATCGGCTGCGCCTGACGGCCGATGGGCGCCTGCGCCTCTGCCTCCTCTCCGCTGCCGAGGTCGACCTGCGCGCCGCGGTGCGCGCCGGCGCCGCGGAGGCGGAGCTGCAAGAGATCCTGCGCCAGGCCGTACGGGCCAAGCCGGCCGGGCACCGCCTGGCCGGGGCCGGGGGGCCTGGGGGACGGCTCATGTCCCAGATCGGAGGCTGACATGTCTCTTACCCACGTGGATGAGGCGGGCCGCGCCCGCATGGTGAACGTCGGCGACAAGGCCGAGACCCACCGCGTGGCCGTGGCCCGCGCCGAGGTGCACATGCAGCCGGAGACGCTGGCCCTCATCGAGGCCAACCGCGTCGCCAAAGGGGACGTGCTGGCCGTGGCCCAGGTGGCCGGCATCATGGCCGCCAAAGAGACGGGCCGGCTGATCCCCATGTGCCACCCGCTGAACCTGACCGGCGTCACGCTGCGGCTGGAGCCGCGGCGGGAGGCGGCCCGCGTCGATATAGAGGCCACCGTGACGACCACCGGCCGCACCGGCGTCGAGATGGAAGCGCTCACGGCCGCCACCGTCGCGGCCCTGACCGTCTATGACATGTGCAAATCGGTGGACAGGGGCATGCGCGTGGAGAACGTGCGCCTGGCCTACAAGGCGGGCGGGCGCAGCGGCGAGATCATCCTCGAGGCCGACGCCCGTCCGGCGGACGAAGGATAGTGAGGGAGGGGCACCATGCCCAGGGCAGCAGCCATCACCGTCAGCGACAAGGGGCACTCGGGAGAGCGCGAGGACCGCAGCGGGCCGCTCCTGGCCGAGTTGCTCGGCGCGCTGGGGCTGGAAGTGGTGTTCACGGCGGTGTTGCCCGACGATCAGGGCCGGCTCGAGGCGCTCCTCCGCGACCTGTGTGACCGGGGCGTGGCCGACCTCATCGTGACCACGGGCGGCACCGGCCCCGCGCCCCGCGACGTCACGCCGGAGGCGACCCGTGCCGTCATCGACCGCGAGATGCCCGGGCTGGCCGAGCTCGTGCGGAGCGAGGGCCTCAAGAAGACGCCGCTGGCCGTCCTCTCACGCGGGGTGGCCGGCCTGCGCAAGGGCACGCTGATCATCAACCTGCCGGGCAGCCCCAAGGCCGTGCGCGAGGGGATGGAGGCGCTGGCGCCCGTCCTGCCGCACGCCCTGCAGATGCTGATGGGCGAAGGATTGGAGCACGCCTGAGTGCCACTCGCCCGCGCGCCAACGCGGCCGCGGGCGCCAGGAGGACGATATGAAGGAAGTGACCCCGCAGATGAGCGTCGAGGAAGCACGGGAGGCCGTGCTTCGCTTTGTGCGCGTGCTGGGGCCGGTGCCCACGCCGATCCTGGAGGCGGCCGGCACGGTGCTGGCCGAGGACATCCGCGCCGACTATGACATCCCGCCGCTGGCCAACAGCGCCATGGACGGCTATGCCATCCGCGCGGAAGACGTCCGTGCGGCCAGCCGGGCCAACCCGATCGCCTTGCGCGTGGTGTACAACCTGGCCGCCGGGTACACGACCGACGTCGAAGTGGTGCCGGGCACGGCGGTGCGCATCATGACGGGCGCGCCCCTGCCGGCCGGGGCCGACGCGGTGGTCCCCTTTGAAGAGACGGAACAGGCCGGCGACGTCGTCCGCGTGATGCGCAGCCAGCCGCCGGCCGCCAACGTGCGCATGGCGGGCGAGGACGTCCAGCGGGGGACGCTCGTCCTGGGGCGCGGGGCCGAGATCGGCCCCGCCGAGATCGGCATGCTGGCGGCGCTGGGCCACGGGACTGTGCAGACCCACCGGCGGCCGCGGGTGGGGATCCTGGCGACCGGCGACGAGGTCATCGAGATCGACGCGCCGCTCCTGCCGGGCAAAATCCGCAACGCCAACTCGTACTCGAACGCGGCCCAGGTGCTGCGCGAGGGGGGCCAACCGGTGCTCCTCGGCATCGCGCGAGACAACGTGGCCGCCATCCGTGAGCGGCTGCGCGGCGGCCTGGCCGAGAACATTGACCTGCTGCTCACCTCGGGCGGGGTCTCCGTCGGTGATTTTGACGTGGTCAAGGAGGTGCTGGCCGCCGAGGCGGAGATGACCTTCTGGCAGGTGCGCATGCGGCCGGGCAAGCCGTTCGCCTTTGGCCAGATCGGCGGCGTGCCGCTCTTGGGGCTGCCGGGGAACCCCGTGTCAGCCATGGTGTCGTTCGAGCTGTTCGCCCGCTCGGCGCTGCGCAAGATGCTCGGCAAGCCGGCCCGCTCGCAGCCCACCGTGCGCGCCACCCTGCTGGACGCGGTGGACAAGAAGCGTAAGGGCTTCCGCTACTTCTTGCGGGTGCAGGTGGAGCGCGGCGATGGCGGGTTCACGGCGCGGCTGACGGGCGAGCAGGGCTCAGGCATTCTCCTGTCGATGGTGCGCGCCGACGGGCTGGCCGTCATCCCCGAGGAGGCCGAAGCGCTGGAGGCGGGCACCGTGGTGGACGTGCTGCTCTTGAACGATGATGTGCTGGCGGAGGGACAGGCGTGAAAGGGACGGTCGTAGCAGTCTGCACCAGTGAAAAGACGGGCACGCGCAAGGTCAACGTCGGGTCGGCGGAGGCGCGGCCCCACTGGGGGCTGGTGGGCGACGCCCACGCCGGAGACTGGCACCGGCAGATCTCGCTGCTGGCCGAGGAGAGCATCGCCAAGATGCAGGCCAAGGGGCTGGACGTGGGCCCCGGCGACTTTGCCGAGAACATCACCACTCGCGGGCTGGCGCTGGTGTCGCTCCCGATCGGGACGCGGCTGCGGCTGGGCACGGCGCTCGTCGAGGTGACGCAGATCGGCAAGGTCTGCCACACCCGTTGCGCCATCTATTACCAGGCTGGCGACTGCGTGATGCCACGGGAAGGGATCTTTGTCCAGGTGCTCGAGGGCGGCAGCGTCTCCGTGGGGGACGCGATCGAGGTGTTGGCCGACGGGGCCGACGGCCCCGCCTGAGCCGCAGAGGCCACGCTCCGGAGGGGAGAAGAGCGGCCCGGGCGCCCTTGTGGGCGCCCGGGCCGCTTGGCGTTATTGGGCAAGAGTGTCCGCGAGAATGGCGGGCACGCCGGCCAGGTCGGCGCAGTGGTAGCGGGTGCCGCAGGGCGGGGTGCGCACCAGGATGGCGGGAAGGCCGGCGGCCTCGGCGCCGGCCACGTCGGCGACGGGATTGTCACCCACCATCCAGAGCGCCTGGGTGGGGCCGATCGTATCGCGGGCCAGGCGGAAGGCTTGCGGATGGGGCTTCTCATAGCCCGTCTCTGCCGAGTTGAACAGCCCGCTCAGCCGCGGCGCCAGGCCCAGGCGGGCGACGATGTCGCGCAGTTCGGGCAGGTGGTTGGAGAGGACATAGTGCCGCCAGCCGCGGGCGCTGAGCAGGTCGAGCGTCGGCAGCGTGTCGGGGTAGAGGTGCCAGGCGGCGGGGTTCAGGTAGATGGCGGGCACCTGCACGGCCACGCGCCGGGCGCGCTCCGGCGGGAAGCCCAGGTCGCCCAGGGCGCCCTCCAGGAGGGCCACCTGCGCCGCCCACCAGGCCGCCGGCGTGCCCAGGGCCGGGTGCGGCTCGGCGGGCCGCTCCCAGAAAAAGATGCCCCGCAGGCGCGTGCGCACCTCGTCGAGCGTCAGCGGGGAGAAGGGATCGTCGGCGCGGACCGCCTCGAGCAGGGAGGCCGCCCACATGCCCCCCTGCCGGTAGCCGAGGGTGCCGTCATAATCCCACAGGATGGCTCGCACGGGGCGGCTACCCGCGGGCCTCGGGGCCGGGGCCGGGCGCCAGGCGCACGTCAGGCAGGCCAACCGTCGGGAACGAGAACTGCATTTGGTGGAACTTCCAGCGGCCCTCCTTCTTGACGAGCACCGCCGTGAAGCGCAGCGGCCAGATGTAGGTGCTGCCCTGCTGCAGCTCCAGCAGGGTGCCGGTGGCCTCCCTCACGATGGTGGACAGGGTGCTGTCGGCCGGCAGGTCCTGATCGAGCAGCCAGCGCATGCGCGCCAGCGAATCGGCCAGGGACTGCTCGCGCGTTTCGTCGTCGGTGACGACGCCGGTGGCCGAGAGCCAGGCGACGTCACCCAGGACGTGGATGCGGGCCTCGTCCACGTCCAGCTCGAGGTCGCCCCAGGTCTCCCAATCGCTCTGGATCAGGGTGCGGATCGCCTCACGCCCCAGGCACCACTCCTCCTCGCCGGGGAAGACGCCGCCGGTGCCGAGGCACTCGATGGCGGCGTCATCGGCAAAGAGGTCCATGAAGCGGTCGAGCCGGGCTACGTCGCGGCGGGTATAGCCCTCCTGGAAGCGCTCGAGGGCCAGCAGGACTTGGGCCTGCTCCGGGCCGGGTTGTTGCATGGGATCATTCCTCCTGGCCGCCCCAGGGGGGGCGGGCACTGTTGTTAGGCTTCGGCGGGGCTCTGGCTGGGGCGGGCGGCCTGGGTGCTGAGCCAGACGCCGCCCAGCGCCAGCACTCCGCCGACCAGTTCGAGGGGCGAGAGGGCCTCACCCGTCAAGAGCGCCAAACCGGTGCCCACGATGGGCACCAGGTTGATAAAGGCAGAGGCCACGCTGGCCTTGACCAGGCTCAGCGCATAGTTCCAAAGGACCAAGGTCAGCGCCGAGGCCGCCACGCCGAGGTAGAGCACCGCGCCGAGCGATGGCGCCGTGAGCCGGGGCCAGCCGCCCGCGGCCACGTCCCAGGCTGCCAGGGGCAGTAGGTAGAGCAGGCCGGCCAGCGTGCTGGCGGCGGTGGAGACGAGGGGGTCGGCCGTGGTGGCCAGCCGCTTACCCTGCAGGGTGTAAGCCGTCCAGGCCAGGACGCTGCCGGCCATCAGCAGGTTGCCGAGCAGGGGGTTGCTGCCGCTGGCGGAGGAGCGGGCCGCCAGCGCGACCAGGGCGCTGCCGGCCACGGCCAGGCTTACGCCGAGGACCTGCCGGCTGGCCAGGCGTTCCCCCAGGACGGCGACCGCCGCGATGGCGATGACGGCCGGGGTGCCGGCGTGGATCAGCGAGGCGCTCACGGCGGTGGTGTAGGCCAGCCCCACGTTCTGCAGGGTGAAAAAGAGGGCCACGCCCGTCAGCCCAAAGAGGAGGTAGGCGGGGCGGAGGGCCATCCGCGGGCGGAAGCCCTGCCGCCAGGCCAGCGGCACGAGCACCACGACGGCGACCAGGAAGCGCAAGAAGGTCAGCGTCAGGGGGCGCAGGTCGGCCAGGGCCGCCTTGGTGACCACAAAGGTGGAGGCCCAGATGACCACGGTGGCCAGCAAGGCAGCGAAGCCACGATCGGTGCGCAAGGCTACCTCCCGGGGGTGTGCCGCGGCGGCTCTCAGCGTACGGGGGCATTATCGCCAGCCCCCAGCCCCCTGGCAACCCACGGCGGAAGACGGGATGGAGAAGATCGACAGGATTGACAGGATTTACAGGACTGACAGGATTGACAGGATTGACAGGATTCACAGGATATCAGGAGGGTGCCCGGTGAGGCTCCCTCCCAATCCTGTAAATCCTGTAAATCCTGTCCATCCTGTCCTCTTCGCCTTTCTCTTGGCCGGGCGGGGCGACGGCGCCGCCTCTTGACGTGGGTGACGGTGCCCCGTAGAATGGCGCATACTAGAGCCCGCCGCAAGACGGCGAAAGACTCCCCGCAAGCAGAGAACCAGGCGCAGTGCGTCCGCTGGCTACGGGCAGCAGGCCCGGAACGCCCAGAGAAGGCGATGTCATGGAGCAGACCGACCGTACCGAACTCGATGGGCTGGGGCGAGGCCGCGCCTCGGCGCAGGACGACCGCGACGCGCTGCTCGAGCGCGCCGTCCGCGCCGAGGACGAGCTGGCCCTGCGCAACCTCGAGCTGGAAGCCATCCATCGCCTGTCAGAGATCGTCCTCAGTTCGGACTCGCTGACGAGCATCTTTGCCCGTATCGGCCAGGAGGTTTCCACGGCGACCGGCTTCCCGATCGTCGTCATCAAGCACCTGGACGAGCAGCGCCGCAGCATGATCCTCGACGTGGCCCACGGCCTGCAGGGGCCCCTGAGCCCCGACGCGCTGGAGGTCCCCCTCGACGAGACCCTCTCGGGCACCGTGGTGCAGACGGGGCAGACGCTGATCGAGGCGCACGTCTGGGGCCGCTCGGCCCACGCCAACAAGACGCTGCAGCGCCTGGGCGTCAAGACCTTGGTGGTGGTGCCGATGACGGTCGATCAGCGCGTGATCGGGGCGCTGACCCTGGCCCATCCGGATGCGTTGACGCTGGACGGGATGTCGCTGCGCATCGCCGCCAGTCTGGCCAACTATGTTGCCTCACTCACTGAGCGTAAGCGCGCCGAACGCGCCCTGCAGGAGGCCCACACCGGGCTGGAGCACCGCGTGGTCGAGCGCACCGCCGAGCTGGGCCGCGTCGTCGAGGAGCTGCGCCAGGAGATTGCCGATCGCCAGCGGGTGCAGGCGGCGCTGGCGGCTTCGGAGGCGCAGTGGCGCTCATTGGTGGAGAACGCCCCGAGCGCCATCATGACCGTAGACCGCGACGGCGCCATCCTCTTTGCCAGCCGGGGGCTGGCCGAGCGCGACGCGCGCGACGTGACGGGCCTGACCGTCTACGACCTGGTACGGCCGGACATGCACGCGGAAGTGGGCGAGGCGCTCGAGCGCGTCTTTCGCGATGGCGACCAGCTCACGATCGAGGTGGCGGGGGCCGGCGGCGGCGAGCCGCGCTGGCATTCCGTGCGCCTGGGGCCGATCTTTGACGAGGGACGCGTGTCAGGGGCGGTGCTGATCGCCTCCGACATTACCGAGCGACGGGTGCTCGAGGCGCAGGTGCGCCAGTCGTCCAAGATGGAGGCGATCGGCCAGCTGGCCGGCGGCGTGGCCCACGACTTTAACAACCTCCTCACGGTGATCAACGGCTACTCGCAGTTCATCATGCGGCGGATCGCGCCGGACGACCCCCTGCGGCGTGACCTGGAGGAGATCCGCACGGCCGGCGAGCGGGCCGCCCGGCTCACCCGGCAGCTCCTGGCCTTCAGCCGGCGGCAGAACCTCGAGCTCAAGGTGATCAACATCAACGAGGTCATCGAGGGGATGTGCTCGATGCTCAGCCGCGTGCTGGGAGAGGACATCACCCTGGACCTGAGCCTGGCCGAGGATGTGGGCCTCACCAAGGCCGATGCCGGCCAGGTGGAGCAGATCATCCTGAACCTGGCGGTGAACGCCCGCGATGCCATGCCGACCGGCGGCGTCCTGATCGTGGAGACGGCCAACGCCAACCTGGACGAGGAGTACGCCGCCAGCCATCTGGGGCTGGCGCCGGGGCGCTACGTGCGGCTGGTCGTGTCAGACACGGGGTGTGGCATCTCTCCAGAGGCGCGTGAGCATCTGTTCGAACCCTTCCATACCACCAAGGACCCCGGCAAGGGCACCGGCCTGGGCCTGGCTACGGTATACGGCATCGTCAAGCAGTTCGGCGGCGAGATCTATGTCTACTCGGAGCCGGGGCACGGCGCGGTGTTCAAGATCTACCTGCCGCGCACCGACAGCGTGCCGGCCACGAGCGAGGAGCGCGCCGCCGAGGGGGCCGAAGAACTGCCGCTGGGCCATGAGACGATCCTCGTCGTCGAAGACAAGCCCGAGGTGCGCCTGTTTGCCGTGCGGGTGCTCGAGCGGCTCGGCTACCGGGTGCTGGAGGCGTCGCACGGCAATGAGGCGCTCGGCGTCATGTCCGCCTACCAGGGGCCGGTGGACCTGGTGCTGACCGACGTGATCATGCCAGAGATGAGCGGCGTTGACCTGGTGGCCCGGCTGCACGAGCTGCGCAGCGGCTTTGGCACGCTGTTCACCTCCGGCTATACGGACCATGCCATCGTGCACCAGGGGGTCCTGACCCCGGGCACCAGCTTTATCGAGAAGCCCTTCTCCGTGGAGGGGCTGGCCAGGATGGTGCGCAGCGTGCTGGACGGTGCGGGGTCCGCCGCCTGAGCAGCGGGCGGGCCCTATTCCAGCGCGCGAGGTACTATCCGGCCGGGACGTGACCCGGGCGGCCCTGCCGCTGCGTGTTCCCTCATCCCCATCATCCATCCCATCCCACAGGCAGCGCAGGCCGCACGCGGGTATCTGCGCGGCGCCCGTCTGCGGGCGACCAGAGTGAGGGAGATACTACCTGGCGATGAGAACGTGGGCGTGGGGATGTGGTCGACGGGCCCGGCGGCCCGAGGGGAGGGGGGTCGCTGCCGCGAGGGGGTCTCTCGGGGCGCGGGGAGGGCCGGGCGGCCCTGCGGAGGCGGCCTCGTGAACGGCCCGGGGGACGTGAGGGTGCTGGTCGTCGATGACGACGCCATGGTCGGCGAGATGATCCAGGCCATGCTGGCGCACGCCGGGTTCCGCAGCATCGGCCGCGCCGCCAGCGGCCGCGCAGCCGTAGAGATGGCCGCCCAGACCCATCCGGACGTGGTGCTGATGGACATCAGCCTGCCCGATATGGACGGCATCGAGGCGGCCCAACGCATTGCTGACAGCGCGCCCGTTCCGGTGGTGATCCTCTCTGCCTACGACACGCCGGACCTCCTGGAGCGCGCTGCGCGGGCCGGCGTGGGGGCTTACCTCGTCAAGCCGGCCGATGCCCGCGAGATGGAGCGGGCCATCGCCGTGGCCCGGGCCCGCTTTGACGACATTTCGGCCCTGCGCAACCTGAACCGCGCCCTCGAGGGCGAGATCCGCGACCGGCAGCAAGCCCAGCGCGAGCTGCAGGCCAGCGAAGAGCGCTTCCGCACGGCGATCGACTTTACCTACAACTGGGAGTACTGGCTGGCGCCCGACGGCCACTTTGTGTACGTCTCCCCGGCCTGCGAGCGGATCACTGGCTATACCCGCGAGGAGTTTGAGGCGGACCCCGGCCTCCTGGCCCAGATCACCCTGCCGGAAGACCGGGCCAAGGCGGAGATGCGCCGGGCGGCGGACGGAACGGCCGCGGAGGTGCAGGAGGCGCAGTTTCGCATCCTGACGCGCTGGGGTGAGGTGCGCACCATCGAGCAGGTGTCGCGGCCGGTCTTTGGCGCGGCGGGCGACCTGCGCGGCTGGCGCGCCTCCAACCGGGACGTGACCGAGCGGCTGGCTCTGGAGGAGCGCCTGCGCGAGGCGCGCCGGGTGGAGGCCGTCGGGCAGCTGGCGGGCGGCCTGGCCCACGACCTGAACAACCTCCTGACCGTGGTCAGGGGCTATGCGGAGCTGGCCCGCGAACAGGCCGGCAACAGCGACGGCCTGCGCGAGGACCTGGATGAGATCCTGCGGGCCGGCGACCGTGCCGCGGGGATCATCGCCAACCTGCTGGCGTACTCTCGGCAGCAGCTGCTGCGGCTGGCCCCGACCGACCTGAATGCCCTCCTGGCCCGCGTGCGCCCCGGCCTGTGCCAGACGGTGGGAGAGGCGGTGCAGGTGCGCCTGCTTCTTGCGGAGGGGTTGCCGCCGGTGCGCATCGACGCGCAGCGCCTTGAGGAGGGGCTGTACGAGATGGCCAGCAATGCCGCCGAGGCGATGCCGGACGGCGGCACCCTGACGCTGGAGACGGAGGTGGCGCCGCCCGACGCCGCCGCGCTGGCCGTGGCGGGCGGGGCTAGCGCGGGGGCCTATGTGCGGCTGCGCGTGGCCGACACGGGCATCGGCATGGAAGAAGAGGTCGCCGCGCACGTCTTTGACCCCTTTTTCACCACCAAGGGCCGCGCCGTGCGCGAAGGCCTGGGTCTGTCGGCCGTCTACGGGCTGGTGCGGCAGGTGGGCGGCACGGTCATGGTGTCCAGCAGGCCCCAGGAGGGCACCGCCTTTGATCTCTACCTGCCGGTGGCAGTCTAGGGGGGAGAACAGAGACAGGATTCACAGGATTGACAGGATCGGGAGGGGGCTGAGCAGCCGGTTTCGTCCCCCGGTACGGTGAGTCCTGATGATCCTGCCCGGCCTCGGTAGCGGGTGCGGGGAGGAGAAGAGGACAGGATTACCAGGATTACAGGATGTGGAGGGGGCTGAGCAGCCGGTTTCGTCCCCCGGTACGGTGAGTCCTGATGATCCTGTCCGGCCTCGGTAGCGGGTGCGGGGAGGAGAAGAGGACAGGATTGACAGGATTTACAGGATGTGGAGGGGACTGAGCAGCCGGTCTCGTTGCCCGGTACGGTGAGTCCTGATGATCCTGCCCGGCCTCGGTAGCGGGTGCGGGGAGGAGAAGAGGACAGGATTGACAGGATTTACAGGATTTGGAGGGGACTGAGCAGCCGGTCTCGTCCCCCGGTACGGTGAGTCCTGATGATCCTGTCCGGTCTCGGTAGCGGGTGCGGGGAGGAGAAGAGGACAGGATTCACAGGATTGACAGGATTGGGGACAGGATCGGCGGGCCAGTTCTCTTCAGATTCTGTCAATCCTGCTAATCCTGTCAATCCTGTCAATCCTGTCTTCTTTTAGGCTTGGGTGGAGTGGTGGCGTTCGCAGTGGCGTGTGCGGAGGGATGGCGGAGATGGCCCGTAGGCCCGTGGTTGGGTTGGCCCTCGGCGGCGGAGGGGCACGGGGGCTGGCGCACATCGGCGTGCTCAAGGTGCTCGAGGAGGCCGGCGTCCCCGTCGACCTGCTGGCCGGCACCAGCATGGGCGGCCTGCTGGCCTGCCTGTACGCGGCGGGGATGACCGCGCCAGAGATGGAGGAAGAGGCCCTGCGCGTCTGCAGCAGGCGCTTCCTCCTGCCCCTGACCGATGCCTCGCTCCTGCGGCGGGGCCTGTTCAAGGGGCAGGCCGTAGTCGACTACCTGGAGGAACGCCTGGGCGGGCGCACCTTCGCCGACCTGGGCCGGCGCATGGCCGTGGTGGCGGTAGACCTCCTGGCGCGGAGCGAGGTGGTGCTTGCTGAGGGGCCGCTGGTGCCCGCCATTCGCGCCACGATTGCGGTGCCCGGGGTGTTCACCCCGGTGGAGATGGATGGGCGGGTGCTCATCGACGGCGGCGTCCTGAACAACGTGCCGGCCGACGTGGCCCGCACCATGGGGGCAGAGCTGCTCATCGCCGTGAGCCTGCACGGCGAGGCCGACCCGTTCCCGACCCCGCAGGTAAGCCAGCACCTGCCCCTCCCCGCGCCGGTGCGTGAGACGCTGGAGATCCTCTACCAGTCTCTGAACATCATGATGGAGCACCTGGTCTACCACAAGCTCAGGGAGGCGTCTCCGGAGGTGACCATCGTTGCCGATCTGCCGCCGGGGATCACCCCGCTGCGGGGCTTTGCGCGCTGTGGTGAGGCGATTGCGGCGGGAGAGGCTGCCGCGCGGGCCGCGCTGCCGCACATCCTCGACCAACTGGCCCACTTTCGGGGGAACTGCTAGCGCCGGCGCCGGGGTGCTCAGGCCGTCTTTTTCTGCTGGCGGAGCCACAGGGCCCAGACGACCAGGCAGGGAACCCCCAGAAGCCCGGCTTCGCCAAGGCGGCCACAGGCCAGGGAGACGAGCGCCAGGATAAAGGCCGGCACGGCCACGAAGGAGAGCACGCCGAGGGCGGCGCGCCAGCGGTCCAGGGCGGTGCGGGCGGCGCCCAGGGCCAGGCGGGTGCGGGTGGTGTGATTGGTGACGGCCTGAGCCAGGAGCTCCCCGTGCGGGGCGCGGGTGCCGCTGACGGTGACCAGGTCGCCGTCGCGGATGACGAGGTCGCGCAGGCGGGCCGAGTGCACCTCCACGTGCGTCGCGCCCAGCACGTGGCCGCCCTCGCCCACCGACATGACGTGGAACGACAGACGGTCCACCGCGTCGGCGAACTGGCGGGGAGCGGTGGAGTAGATCACATCGCGGACCTGGCCGTGTAGCTGCTCCTCGCTGGGCGGCGACCCTTGGGCCGACCACCAGGGGGCGACGGGCTTGGCCTTGTTGCGGGCCACTCGCGCTCCTCCTTGGCCGGCGGGGCTGGCAACGGCTACCGTCCGCGCCGCCGGAACGCCGCAGCGGGCGGGGGGCGGGGAGGGACTCTACCGACGGCCGCTCTCTCCAGTGCGTCTACGAGCGCCTTCACTATAGGCAGCGGGGCGGGGCGCTGTCAAGCGTCCTGAGGAGCGCAGCCAGGCCCGGGGTACGCGCCGCACGTGGCATCCCCCATCCTGAGGAGGCACCATGATCATCGACTGCCACACCCACATTGCCGACCTGCGGCGCGCCTTCGCCTTGGGCAGGCTGCCTGCGTCGGTCGAGGCCCTCCTCGAGCGGCTGGACGACGAGGAGATCGACCGGGCCATCGTCCTGCCGCTGTGGCCCAACCCGGAGGGGGTCCACTTCCCCTACCTCTTTTCCGAGCAGCCCGACCTGGTCAGCCAGATCCGCGCCGCGCTGCGCTACCCGGACCGGCTGATCGCCTTTGGCAACCTGGACCCGCGCATGGGTGGGAACACGCCGGAGGCCGACTTTTCCTGGGTTCTGCAGCGCTTTGTGGACCTTGGCTGCGCGGGCATCGGCGAGGTAACGGCCAACCTGCCCTCCGACGACCCGCGGGTGGTCAACATGTTCCGGCAATGCGGCGAGTGGGACCTGCCGGTGCTGATCCACTGCACCGGCCCGGGCCCGGGGTACTATGGGCTGATCGACCCGGTCGGCCTGCCGAACCTGGAGAGCCTGCTGATACAGGTGCCGGGGACTAGGGTGATCGCCCATGGGCCGGGGTTCTGGGCGGAGATCGCCGCGGGCGCCTCGGACGAGACCAAGTCGGGCTACCCGACGGGCCCCGTCGCCGAGGAGGGGGCCATGCCGGCGCTCCTGAGGCGCTGCCCGAACCTGTACGTGGATATCTCGGCGACCTCGGGCCACAATGCCCTGACGCGGGACCCGGCCTATGGGGTGCGGTTCCTGCAGGAGTTTGGCGGCCGCGTCCTGTTTGGGACGGACGTCTGCTTTGCCGGGCCCGAGGACCGCATGCCGCACCTGGGCACCCTGCGCGGCCTGCTGGCGGCCGGGGAGATCGACGAGGCCCTGTTTGCGGCGATCACCGGCGGGAACGCCGTGCGGCTGCTGCGGCGCCTAGGCTGAGCGCGGCCTCGTCTGCGCCGTGCGGCCAGGGCGTGGTTTCCTTGACACGCCCTGGGCCGTGTGCTACGATGACAGTGCGTTACCTCGCTTGATATAGTCTCCCCACCAAGAGTCGCGTCGCGTTGATACCGGCTGCCTGTGTCGCCTAGTTGCTGGGGGCCACTGGTCCGGGACCCAAAGCGTGAACGGGACAGAATTCACCACGTTCGCGATCTCGCCGTGCCGATCGCTGGCTCGGCAGTGCCGGGGCAGGGATGCCGCCCTTCCTCGCTCCGGGCCGGTGCCTCTGGCGGACCTGTTTGGACTGCGCCCCGTGCTCTCGCCTTCCAGTTATCATTCGCGGCGTGTTGCGGCGTGTCCTCACGTTTTCTGCCGGGTCCATGGTGTTCGCTTCAGACCCTCGTGGCAGTACGCGCACAAGGACAGACAGAAGGAGGGATGCGACCACGGGTAGACGGTTGGCGTGCTGACGATTGGAGCGTGTGATCCGATCAGGGTTCTGTACGGTCACAAGAGGAGGACCACTTATGAGCGCCAAGCCCCGGATCTCGCGGCGTCAGTTCATTCAGGTATCGGCCCTGGCCACTGCGGGGGCCGTCGCGGCGGCCTGCGTGCCAGAGGCGGCAGCGCCCCCGGCGACGCAGCCAGTCGCCCAGGCGGCAACGCCTGCGCAGCCCGCAGCCGCCGCCGCCAAGTACAGTGAGGCGCCCTCGCTCGCTGCGCTGGTGGCCGAGGGCAATCTACCCCCCGTCGAGGAGCGGCTGCCGGTGGAGCCATTCGTCGTCGGACCAGGCGTCCTGATCCCCGAGGACGACCTGGACTGGGAGGTGGGCGAGTACAGCCGGGAAGGGGAAGTGCTCCGCGCGGTGACCACCAACCCCACCTGGGATTACTGCTGCCAGCATGCGCAAGAGCACTTTCTCAACACGCCTCCGCACCACACCGGCCCCGTCACCGGCAACATCCTGAGCTCGTGGAGCGTCAACGAGGACTGCACGGAGTACGAGTTCACCCTCAGAAAGGGGATCAGGTGGTCCGACGGGGTCCCGGTGACGACCGAGGACATCCGCTTCGTCTACGATGAGGTCCTCCTGGACCCGGAACTCACCCCGATCTTCCCCGACAAGCTGCGCGCAGGGGCCAAGCCCGGCGCCGAGCCGATGAAGCTCGAGGTCGTGGATGACTTTGCCTTCAAGATTAGCTTTGGGGCCCCGAACGGCACGCGGTTCCTGGCCGACTATATGGGCATGGGCAACCTGTGGGCGGCCTATACGCCCCTGCTAAAGCCCAAGCACTACCTGCAGCAGTTCCACAAGAACTATGTCCCCAAGGAGGAGCTGGAGGCCAAGTGCAAGGCGGCCGGGTTCGGTGCTGGGGAGTGGTACCGCCTCTTCCAGGAGGAGGGTGGCAACTGGGGCGGCATGGACTGCGAGCCCATGGCGTCTGAAGGGCGCATGCCGGTGCTGCGCGGGTGGCTCATCCAGCCGCCTACGCCGGACCTCATTGTCCTCAAACGCAACCCGTACTACTGGAAGGTGGACACCAAGGGCCAGCAGCTCCCCTACGTCGAGCGGATGGAGAGCGTGGTCGTCTCCGACCCGGAAAGCGTCCCGCTCAAGATCGTGGCGGGCGAGGTGAACTATATCCGCGAGCGGCTGCGGCACACCGACATCTCCATGTACAAGGAGCACGAGCAGGAGTACGGCTACCGCGTCACCCTCGACATGGTCTACCACAACGCGCCAGTGGCCCTGTACCTGAACTTTAACCATCCGAACGAGGCCTGGCGCCAGATCCTGTGGCAGAAGGAGTTCCGCTACGCGATCAATGCGGCCATCGACTACCAGGAGATCATCCAGGCCCTCTTCCTGGGGATGGGCAAGACCTGCCCGTGGATCCCCGACGTGAGTGACAAGGACCTGGCCAACCAGCTGCTGGACAAGTTGGGCCTGGACAAGCGGGATTCCGACGGATGGCGCATCGGGCCCGACGGCAAGCGCTTTGAGGTCCCCATGGACGTGGCCACGGACCCGCTCTTCATCAAGCCTGCGGAGATCATCCGGACGCATCTGGAGGAGGTGGGCCTCTCCACCCCGCTGAGGATGATGGAGGGCTCGCTGTGGACCCAGATGCGCGACGCCAATGAGCTGTACGCCTGCGTCGAGTGGTGCGACGACTGCAACTGGCCCTACCTGAAGGACGACTATATGCCGGATCCCGGGTACCGTCTGCGGTGGGGCATGTTGTGGCACAAGTGGATGCAGACGGACGGCAAGGACGGGGAGGAACCGCCAGACTGGGTCAAGGACCTCTACACGCTCTATGAGGAGATGATGGCGATCAACCCGGACACGACCAGGGCCGCGGAGGCGGAGAAGCGCTTTGCCGACTGGTTCATGGAGTACGTGCCTCTCTTCCCGCTGGCCCGGGACGTGGTGGACCCCTGCATCGTGCCCGTCAATGCCGGCAACATCGCGCATTCGGGCAGGTCATCGGCGGTCTGGTTCAGCGAGGAGCAGATCTTTTTCAAGCACGCCTAGGGGCGGGCCAGTTGGCCGGTGGCATGGAGCATTCCGTCAGGGTACGGCGAGATGGCGGGCGGCCGCCATCTCGCCGCGCGCCGCACGCACGGGCCTCTAGCCCTGCGGCGACACCGGCAAGGGTGACCGAGAGGTATACGATTCGCTGCCCCAGACGGTTTCCTGGGCGGGGCTGGAGCACCGCCCAGGAGACTGCGTATCTGGGCAGGTGCCCTGCAGGCATGGTGTTCGCCGGGGGTGGGTGATGCCCGTCGTCGGCAGAATGGAGGGGCCGCCCGATGTTGTCATTCATCGCACGTCGCCTGATGATCATGGTCCCCTTGCTGATCATGCTCTCGATCGTCTCGTTCATCGTCATCCAGCTACCCCCCGGCGATTACCTGAGCACCTACATCCGCGCCCTGGAGGCCGGTGGGCAGCAGGTGCGTGAGGAAGAGATCGCCCGCCTGCGGTCGCAGTACGGGTTGGACCAGCCGATCTATGTGCAGTACACCAAGTGGATCACCGGTGTGCTCCACGGCGACTTTGGTCGGTCGTTCCACTGGCAAAAGCCGGTGATCGAAGTGGTCATGGAGCGCCTGCCGATGACGCTGTTCATCTCCTTGGCCAGCCTGCTGGTCGTATACGCCGTCTCGATCCCCATCGCCATCCTATCCGCAGTGTACCAGTACTCGATGTTCGACTATGTGGCCACGTTCTTTGGGTTCATCGGCCTGGCGATCCCCGCCTTTCTCCTCGCCCTGGTGGCCTCATGGATCTCGTACCGCGTATCCGGGCAGATGGTGACGAGCCTGTTCTCGATGGAGTACCGGGAGGCGGCCTGGTCGTGGGCCAAGGTACGGGACCTGCTGGGCCACGTCTGGCTGCCCATCCTGGTGGTGGGGATGGCCGGCACGGCCGGCCTGATCCGCACGCTGCGGGCCACGCTCCTCGACGAACTGCGCCGGGCCTACGTGACCACGGCCCGCTCGAAGGGGCTGTCCGAGGCACGGCTCTTGTTCAAGTACCCGGTACGCATCGCCATGAACCCGGTCTTTAGCACCATCGGCTGGATCCTGCCGGGGCTCATCAACGGCGGCGTGCTGGTGGGCATCGTCCTCAACCTGCAGATGATCGGCCCCGTGCTCATGCAGGCCACCCTCTCGCAGGACATGTACCTCACGGGAAGCATCGTGCTGATCCTCAGCACCCTGACGGTGGTCGGGACGCTGATCTCGGACATACTGCTGGCCTGGTTGGATCCGCGCATTCGCTACGGAGCGGGAGAGTAGGGAGCGACCATGGATGGGCAGGTGAGCAAGCCTGAAGAGCAGGTAGGCCGCCCGGCGGCCGAACAGGAAGTGCGCGTCTTTGTGGCGACGCCCTCACAGCTCATGTGGTGGCAGTTCCGCAAGCACCGGGCCGCCCAGCTAGCGCTGGTGATCCTGGCGATCATGTACGCCATGGCGCTCCTGGCCGAGCCCCTCTCCGCCTACGGCGGCACCGAACGCTTTGCCGGCTATGAGAACGTGCCGCCCACGCGGATCCACTTCTTCAAGGACGGGAGGCTACAACGGCCCTTCATCTATGGCCTCACGCGGACGATCGACAAAGAGACGGTACGGGTGATTTTCGTGGAGGACACGAGCCAGGCGTACGTCGTTCGCTTCCTTCCCAAGGGCACGCCCTACCGGATGTACGGCCTCTTTTCCGGCAGCCGTCGCCTCTTTGGCACCGACGGGCCGCCGATCTTTATCTTTGGCTCCGACCAGCTCGGGCGAGACGTCTACTCCCGCTGCCTGGTCGGTTCGCGCATCTCCCTCTTTATCGGTTTCGGCGGCGTGTTGCTCACCTTCCTGTTCGGCATCAGCCTGGGGGGCATCTCGGGGTATGTGGGCGGGGTCATTGACGAGGTCATCATGCGGGTGGTCGACTTTATGGTTTCCATCCCGCAGATCCCGCTGTGGATGGCGTTGGCGGGCGCCGTGCCGCGTGACTGGCCGGTGATCCGCACCTACTTTGCCATCACGCTGATCCTGTCGATCGTCGGGTGGGGCGGGCTGGCGCGCACGGTGCGGGGCAAGCTGCTCTCGCTTCGCGAGGAAGACTATGTGATGGCGGCGCGGGTGTACGGCGCCTCGCCGCGCCGGCTCATCGCCCGGTACCTGCTGCCCAACTTTATGAGCTACCTGCTGGTGAACGTGACCATCTCCATCCCCTCGATGATCCTCGGCGAGACGTCGCTGAGCTTTCTGGGGCTGGGCATCCAGCCGCCAACCATCAGCTGGGGCGCCCTGCTGAGGGACGTGCAGCAGCTCGCCGTCGTCGCCCAGCGCCCCTGGCAGATGGTACCTGGGGCGTTCGTCGTCGTCGCCGTGCTGATGTTCAACTTTATCGGCGACGGCCTGCGCGACGCGGCCGATCCGTACTCCAGACTGTAGCGAGCCAGTCGGTAGGCCGGCCTGGGAGGCACGAACAGCCAGCACGCACGAAGGACATAAACGACCATGGTTGAGCGCAAGACTCTGCTGGAGGTCAAGGGCCTACGGACGTACTTTCCCCTCGATGAGGGTTTGGTGCGAGCGGTCGATGGCGCCGAGTTTGAGATCAAACAGGGCCAGACCCTCGCCGTCGTGGGAGAGAGCGGCTGCGGCAAGAGCGTCACGGCGCAGTCCATCCTGAGGATCGTGCCCCCTCCCGGGCGCATCGTGGAGGGTGAGCTCTTGTACCACCGTTACGTCAGGAACGGCGGCACGGGCTCCGAGGCGGAGATCATCGACCTCGCCAGGCTGGACCCCAAGGGGCGGGAGATCCGCAGCGTCCGCGGCAACGAGATCGCCATGGTGTTTCAGGAGCCGATGATCTCCCTTTCGCCGGTGCATACGATCGGCAACCAGATCATGGAGTCGATCCTGCTGCACCAGCGCGTCTCCAAGGCGGAGGCGCGGGAGATGGCGACGGACATGCTGCAACGCGTGGGGATGCCCAAGCCCTCCCAGACGGTCGATAGCTACCCCTTTGAGCTGAGCGGCGGGATGCGGCAGCGCGGCATGATCGCCATGGCCCTGGCCTGCCACCCGCGGCTGCTCATCGCCGATGAGCCCACGACGGCCCTCGACGTGACCACCGAGGCGCAGATCCTGGACCTGCTGCGCCAGCTCCAGGAAGAGCTGCAGATGGCCATCCTGTACATCACCCATAACCTGGGCGTCGTCGCCGAAATGGCCGACGAGGCCGTGGTGATGTACCTTGGCAAGGTGGTCGAGCGGGCCGACGTCAATGCCATCTTTTATGAGCCGTTGCATCCGTACACGGCAGCCCTGCTGCGCTCGATCCCGCGGATCACCGAGACGCGCAAACACACGCTGGAGGTGATCAAGGGCATGGTGCCGGATCCCTACAACCTGCCCAGCGGGTGCCCGTTCCACCCGCGCTGCCTGAGCGCCAGGGAAGAGTGCGCCAGAGTCGAGCCGCCCTGGGTAGAGTGTACGCCGGGGCACTGGGTGCGGTGTGTGCTGTACTAGCGCCTCAGGGGCCATGCGGTACGAGGGCCACAGACACGTGAGGGATAGCCAGATGTCGGTGAACAGCGACACGCGCCTTCTCAACGTCACAGATCTGGTAAAGTACTACCCGATCAAGCGGGGCTTCCTGCGCAAGACGGTCGGCCATGTGAAGGCCGTCGACGGCGTGTCGTTCTACGTCAACGAGGGCGAGGCGCTGGGCCTGGTGGGGGAGAGCGGCTGCGGCAAGACCTCCACCGGGCGCTGCATCCTGCGCGCCATCGAGCCGAGTGCGGGCGAGATCCTGTTTCGCGACAAGGACGCCGGCTGGGTGAACGTGCGCGAGCTGCCGGAGGCGGAGCTGCACCGCGTCCGCCAGCACATGCAGATCATCTTCCAGGACCCCTACACCTCGCTGAACCCGCGCATGACGGTGCTCCAGCTGGTGGGCGAACCGATGATCATCAACTGGGGCCTCAAGGGCAAGGCGCTGGAAGACCGGGTGGCGCAGCTCGTGCAGGCGGTAGGCCTGCGCCCCGAGTACCTGCGCAGGTACCCACACTCCTTCAGCGGCGGGCAGAGGCAGCGGATCGGCGTGGCGCGCGCCCTGGCGCTGAACCCGCAGTTCATCGTCTGCGATGAGCCCGTGTCGGCATTGGACGTCTCGGTGCAGGCCCAGATCCTGAACTTGCTCCGCGAACTGCAGGAAGAGTACAGTCTGACCTACCTGTTCGTGGCCCACGATCTGAGCGTGGTGCGGCACATGGCCGATCGCGTGGCCGTGATGTACGTGGGCAAGATCGTGGAGATGGCCGAGACGCAGGATCTCTTCGAGCGGCCCAGGCACCCGTATACCGAGGCGCTGATGTCGGCGGTGCCCCGGCCCGACCCCAAGGCCGCGGAGGCCAAGCGCCGCATCGTGCTGACCGGTGAGGTGGCCGACCCGGCCAACCCGCCCAGCGGCTGCTACTTTCACCCCAGGTGCCGGTACGCGGTCAGTATCTGCACGGCGGAGGCGCCGCCCTTCCGCGAGGTGAGCGACGGGCACTTTGTCGCCTGCCACCGTGCCGAGGAACTGACCCTGGCCGGCGTGTAGCCTGCCCGACGCTGTGTTGGGCGGCGCCGTGGCAGGCCCGCCAGGCGGCGCCCTGACCCGGGACACCTTCCCATATGGGACCGGCGATCCATCACAGGAGGGAGATGATGACCGACCAAGGACAACCCGTCGCGCGCAGCGTGGAGCTGCCGGAATGGCTGGCGGCGCGGTTGGCGCGGGTGGCCCAGAGCCAGGGGATCACCCTGGCGCAGGCCGCAGAGTTCTTGCTCCGCCGGGGGCTGGAGCAGTTCGAGATGCGCCCCGCCATCGGCGAGGCGACTGCCCAGCGAGCCGGCGCCGGGCGCGATCCGCGGCTGGACTGGTGGCGCGAGGCGCGCTTTGGCCTGTTCATCCACTGGGGGCTGTACGCCCTGCCGGCCGGAGAGTGGCGCGGCGAGCGCATCCCGGGGATCGGCGAGTGGATCATGTACCGGGCGCGCATCCCCGTGCACGAGTACGAGGCGCTGGCCAAGGATTTCAACCCAGTGCATTTCAGCGCGGCGGAGTGGGTGTCGCTCGCCAAGCGGGCCGGGCAAAAGTACATCACCATCACCGCCAAGCACCACGACGGGTTCTGCATGTTCGACACGGCGCTGACCGACTATAACATCGTCAAGGCCACGCCGTTCGGCCGCGACCCCATGAAGGAGCTGGCCGCCGAGTGCCAGAAGCAGGGGCTGCGCCTGTGCTTCTATTACTCGCAGACGCAGGACTGGCACCACCCCAATGGCGACGGGAACGACTGGGACTATGACCCGGGGGCCAAGGACTTTGCCGGCTACCTCAAGCACTATGTGCAGCCGCAGGTGCGCGAACTGCTCACCCAGTACGGCCCGATCGGCCTGATCTGGTTCGACACGCCCAAGGGGATCACGCCGGAGCAGTCCCGGGAGCTACTCGACCTGGTGCACTCGCTGCAGCCGGATTGCCTGGTGAGCGGCCGGCTGGGCAACGCCCTCGGTGACTATGCCCAGGCGGGGGACAACCGCATCCCCGAGGCGGCCGTGGCCAGCGATTGGGAGACCCCGGCCACGATCAACGACACCTGGGGCTTCAAGTGGTACGACGAGAACTGGAAGTCCGTGCCGGACCTGGTGCACAAGCTGGTGGACATCGTCAGCAAGGGCGGCAACTACTTGCTGAACGTGGGCCCGACGGCCGAGGGCGTCATCCCGCAGCCGAGCGTCGACCGGCTGCTGGCCATGGGTCGCTGGCTGGACGTGAACGGCGAGGCGATCTATGGCACGCGGCCGGGGCCGGTGCAGCGGCAGGAGGGCTACCGCAGCACGCGCAAGGGGAACGTGGTGTACCTGCACGTGCTCGCCTGGCCGCATGACGGCCGGATAGCGGTGCGGGGCGTCAGCGAGCGGGTGCGCGCCGCGACGGTGCTCGGCGCGCCGCGGGCGGGGGCGCTGGCCTTCCACCAGGAGGGGGACGCGCTGACCGTCCTGGGCCCCGGAGCCGCGCCGGACCCGGTCGCCACGGTCATCGCGCTCAGCCTGGCCGAGTAGGGCGCGCGGCGGCTGGCGCAGGACGAGCGAGGCAAGGTAGAGGCACAGGCCCGCAGGATGGCGGGCCTGTGCCTCGTGCTGTGCGCCGCTAGCCGCGGAGGAGGCCCGCCTCGGCCAGGAGGGAGGTGGCCTCGTCGGCCAGGGACAGGAAGAAGGGGAACAGGGCGGCCATGGCGGGGGCCAGCGACCCCTCACGAAGGCCCAGGGTCGCCTCCATCTCGGCCATGGCCGGCGGATCGCCCAGGAGGGGCAGCAGGAAGCGAGTGGTCCCCAGGGTGTAGCGCAGGCCGGCCACCCCCACCAAGCCCGCCCGCGCCAGCGTCACGCTCCCCTGCCAGCCCGCCTCCTGCAGGCCGGCCAGGTAGCCGTCCGAGACGGCCCGCGCGAGCGCGGCGGCCTCACCCGCCGGCAGGAGCCCCTCGGTGAGGGGGGCGCCCAGGAGGGGGGCGGCGTCGGAGCCCAGCGGCCCCGGGCCGAGGAACTGCCAGTCAAGCAGGACGGTCTCTTCGTGCGCCTCACGCCGGGCCATGATCAGGTTGCCCGGGTGGGCGTCAAAGTGACATAACGTGGCGGGCAGGCGGGCCAGCGCCTCGAGCAGCGGCCCGCGCCGGCCCCACAGGTCCAGGATCCGCTCGCTCACCGCCGGCGAGTAGGCGCGCAAGACCGGCGCCTGGCGCTTCCACTCGGCCAGGCGCGCGATGGCCGCGGCGTTGGCCTCGATCCAGCCGTCCAGCCACCTTTTGGCGAGGTAGGGGCGGGCGGGGAGGGGCGCGCCGGCCAGGTAGCCGCCGTTCCAGCGCCCCAGGTGCCGCGCGGCCAGGGCCAAGCGCGGGATGCCCCAGCGCTCCGGCGCGGGGGGCAGCACGTCCTCCAGCCAGAGAAAGGCCGAGCCGTCGGCGCGCTCCTGCACCCAGTAGCAGCGCGGCGCGCGCAGGCCGGCCGGCAAGGCGTCCAGGAGCCCCGAGCGGTAGACGCGCACCTCACGCCGCTCCTCCGGGCTGGCCTTGGGGGGCACGACCTTGAGGATGGCCGTCCAGGCCTCCCCTTCGCCCGCGCCTGGGCCGACCCGCAGGCGGTAGATGCGCGTGGCGGGCTGCAGGCGAGAGAGGACGGGCTCCAGCGCCCAGGAGGAGCGCACCCTGCCGGCCGGCCGCCCCAACACACGCTGGGCCAGCCGGCGGACGGTGGCGTCATCAAAGGCCGGCAGCGCGGCAGCGGGCGCGGCGCCGGGCCGCGGGCGGGCGCTCATCGGTCCCAGCGCCGGTCGGGCTGGTAGAAGCCCAGGACGGGCGCGTCCCACTCGTCGGTGGGCTCAAAGAGGCCGCCGCTGCGCAGGTTCTCTCGGATGGCGTCGAGGTTCAGGTCCACCCCCAGCCCCGGCTTTTCGGGGACGCGCACATAGCCGTCCTCCATCAGCGGCTCGTCGAGCCCGGTGACCAGATCCTTCCAGAAGGGCAGGTCGAGGGCGTGGTTCTCCAGGGCGATGAAGGACGGTATGGCCGCCGCACAGTGCAGGTTGGCCATGAAGGCGATCGGCGAGCCGGCGAAATGCAGCACGGTCGGCAGGCCGTGCGCCTCGGCGAGATCGGCGATGCGCTTGGTCTCTAGCATGCCGCCGGCGGTGAGGAGGTCGGGCTGGATGATGTCGATGGCGCGCTGGGTGATCATCTCGCGCCAGCCGTCGAGGAGGTAGATGTCCTCGCCGTTCAGGGTGGGGACGTTGATGGCCCGCGTCACCAGGCGGTTGGCCTCCACGTCTTGCCAGGGCATGAGGTCCTCCAGCCAGGCCAGGCCGAGCGGCTCGAGCGCCTGGCCCAGGCGGATGGCGTCGTTGATGGTGACGGGGCCAAAGTGGTCGACGGCCAAGGGCACGTCCCAGCCGATCGCATCGCGGACGGCGGAGGCGATCTCGACGTAGCGGGCGATCCCGGCGGGCGTGAGCTGGGTGCCAACCGTCGCCCCGCGCGCCACGTAGCGCTTGCCCAATGGGTACTCGTAGCGCGTGGGCGAGCCGGCCACGCCGCCCGGCACCCACCCCTCGAGGACGCGCATGCCCACGTCGATCTTGATAAAGGTGAGCCCCAGGGCCAGGCGCCCCTTGACCCGCTCGACGTACCCCTCCGGCGTCGGCTCGGCGGGGGTGGGCGTGTCGGCATAGATGCGGATGCGGTCGCGGTATCTGCCGCCCAGGAACTGGTAGCAGGGCACGCCGTAGACCTTACCGACCAGGTCCCAGAGGGCCAGCTCGATCCCCGAGACGCCGCCGCCCTCGCGGCCCGAGGCGCCGAAGCGCTTGATGGCGCGAAAGATCATGTCGACGTTGCAGGGGTTCTGGTCGAGCAGGAACGACTTGAACTGCAGGGCGTTGGTGCGGTGGCCGGCATCGCGCACCTCCCCGAGGCCATAGACGCCCTGGTTCGTGTCGATGCGGATGATCGGATAGTCATAGTTCGAGGCGACCACGGCGCAGCGCAGGTCGGTGATGCGCAGCGCGGAGGGGCGTGAGAAGGTGTTGACGGCGGCTTCGACGCGCTCGACTTGTCGTTCGGCGTTCCCTTCTGCCACGATGCGGACCTCCTCTGGGGGGCGGGCACGCCGGCAGCCCGCGGAGGGCCGCCGGGGCGCCGTGTCGGTTACTGTTCGATGCCAGCGCGGGCCGCCAGGCCCTGCGCGTAGTAATGCTTCACCTCGACCATCTCGGTGACCAGGTCGGCCCTGGCCAGGAAGGCCTGCGGCGCGCGCCGGCCGGTGAGGACCACCTCGACCGCCGGCGGCCGCTCCTCGAGGAAGGCCAGCACGTCCTGCTCGGCCAGGACGCCGAACCAGACCGCCACGTTGACCTCGTCGAGGACGATGATGTCGTACTCGCCGGAGAGCATCGCCCGGCGGGCGCGGGCCAGGCCCTGGCGGGCGGCGGCGCGGTGCGCGAGCGTGACCTCCTCGCGGCGGATGCAGCGCACGTCTCCGAACTGTTCGATCACGATGTGCGGGTGGCCGCGCAGGGCGGCGTGTTCGCCGGAGGGCTGCCCCTTCATGAACTGGCCGATGTAGGTGCGCATCCCGTGGCCCGCGGCGCGCAGAGCCAGCCCCAGGGCCGCTGTGGTCTTGCCCTTGCCGTCGCCGGTGTAGCACTGCACTTGTCCGGTGCGCAGATGTCCCTCGTGCACGGTTCCTCGCCTTCTGTGGGCCGCGCCGCGGTCAGGCGTCGGAGACCGCCGGCGGGGCGATGACGGTGTGCCCGCTGAGCGCGTCCTGCAGGAGGAGGCGCAGCTGCCGGGCGTTCTGCACGGCGTAATCCTCGGCGTTGTTGTTGAAGAGGAGGTGCACCGCGCCCGAGCGGTCGGCCAGGGTCGCCACGCGGGGCACCCATTCGGCCAGCTCCGGCTCGGAATAGAGGTAGTTGAAGCGCTCGCCGGTGGTGGCGGTGCGGGCGTACCACGTCTTGGCGTTGCGCCCGTGAAAGCGCACGATCGTCAGGGCCGGCTGGGTGACCTCGAGGAGGGTGGGCACGCTGCCGGAGCCGAGCTGCGGCTCATCCACCACGGTCAGGCCGACGCCGATCTCCCGCAGGGAGGAGAGGGTTTCGGCGACGTTCTGCGGCTCGTACCAGGAGCGGTGCCGGAACTCGACGGAGAGGGGGTCATCCCGGAAGATGCCGCGCGCGTGGGCGATGTACTCTAGGTTCCCCGGCCGGAAGACGTACCAGGGCGGGAACTGCATGTGCACGGCGCCCAGTTTGCCCGCCTCTCGCAGGGGCTGGAGAGAGTCGCGAAAGGCGGCCGACTGGGCGTCGTCGGGCGGGGTTTTGCGGTCGTGCCAGGTCATCTGTTTGAAGGGCTTGACGTCGAACACGAACCCCGGCGGCGTGCGGCGCGCCCAGGCGGCAAAGGTGCGCTCGGGCATCAGGCGGTAGTAGGTGGAGTTGATCTCCACCACCGGGAAGTGCTGGGCGTAGTAGGAGATCTGCTCGGTGGACTTGAGGCCCTCCGGGTAGAAGCGGGCATGGTCGGCCCAGGAACAGGTGCCCACATAGATGTTGGCCATGGCGGACCTCCCCTCGCCCCTTGGTGACGCCATCCTGAGGGGCAGTATAGCGCGGCCGGATAAGGGCCGCCAACGCCCCGAGGGGCGCTCGGCAACGCCAGACAGGAACCGGCGGCAGGGGGGCTGTGGCGAGGGTGGCGCGATCCCGAGGTGCAGAGCGCGAACCAGGGCGGGGCGGCGGCAGGAGGCCTGGTGTGGCCGCGCGAAGGGCAGGAGAGGGAAGAGAAGAAGGACAGGATTCACAGGATTGACAGGATTGGAATGCTGCTGCGGAGATAGGTACCCTCATGAGACAGGGCGAACCAGGTCCCTAGTCCTGTGAATCCTGTGAATCCTGTGAATCCTGTCGGTCCTGCTCCGAGGTCTGAGACAGGCGATGCACGGGCCACAGAGCTCGAACAGTGCGAGCCTGGGATTGCTGATGGGCGTTGACGGCGGTCGCTCGGTTGGCGATAATCCGCAGGCCTGCGCTGACCCTGCCACCCCGCAACCCCAGGAGGACCCAGTGAACCTACGCTTCCACGACGAGGATTGGGCGCGCATCGCCCGCGACTATGGCGCCTGGTGGGCCCACGAGCTGGAGCGCCCGCTCGTCCAGATCACGGGCGTCGAGCGGCAGGAGGGCGTGGCCTACGCCGAGCTGCCGCACCGCGTGGCCGAATACCCGCTCGACGTCTCTCCGGAGGAGATCATCGCCCGCACCACCCCATACCTCGAGGCCGCGCGCTACTATGGCGATGCCTTCCCGCGCTATTTCGTCGACTTTGGCCCGGGGATGCTGGCCGGCTTCCTGGGCGCCCGAGTCAACCCGGTGCCCGATACGGTCTGGTTCTCTCCGCCGCGCGAGGTGGCCGCGCGCGACCTGCACCTGGCCTGGGACGAAGCGAACCCCTGGTGGCGCCGGGTGGAAAAGATCACGCGCCTGGCGGCCGAGGCCTGGGGCGGGCGCGTCCAGGTGAGCCACACCGACCTGGGCGGCAACCTCGACGTGTTGGCCTCCTTCCGCACTACCGAGGGGCTGCTCCTGGACCTGTACGACGCGGCCGAGGAGGTCGAGCGGCTGGCCGGCGAGGTCACGCGGGCCTGGCTCCACGCCTACGACCTGCTGGACGGCATCATCCGGCCGGCCTGCCCGGGCACGGTGCCCTGGGCGCCGATCTGGTCGGCGGGGACGGCCTACATGCTGCAGTGCGACTTTGCCTACATGATCTCGCCGGAGATGTTCCAGCGCTTTGTGCTGCCCGACCTGACGGCCTGCTGCGCGCACCTCTCGCACGGCTTTTACCACCTGGACGGGCCGGCGCAGATCGCCCACGTGGACCTGCTCATGGGGATCGAACGGCTGCGCGGCATTCAGTGGGTGCCGGGGGCGGGCAACGCGGACCCGGAGGCGTGGCCCGCGCTCCTGGCGCGCATCGTGAGGGGCGGGAAGCTCTGCCAGGTGGTCGTCTCGGCGGAGGGGGCGCTGCGCATCGTGCGGGAGGTGGGCGGGACGGGCTTTATGCTGACCATCTCGGACCAGATGACGGCCGCCGAGGCGGCCGCCTTCCTGCGCCTCCTGGAGCGGGAGGACCGCTCGCGGCGCTAGGCGCGGCGAGAAACGTGACATAACGAGAGGCCGCGGGGATCGTCCCCGCGGCCTCTCGTTGTCTTTGGGCGGGCTGCTCCGTCAGGAGGGCCAGGTCTGCTTGCCGCCGTCCACGCGCAAGACCTGCCCGGTGATGTAGGTGGTGTCGTCGGCGGCGAACCAGGCCACGGCGCGGGCCACCTCAAGCGGCCAGCCGTAGCGCTCCAGGGTGCCGGAGTGGCGCATCATGGCCTCCTCGATGGGGCGGGAGGCCTTGAACCGCTCAGTGACGGTATCCCCGGGGGCCACGACGTTCACGGCGACGTCATAGGGGCGCAGCTGCATGGCCAGGCAGCGGGTGTACTCGTGGACGGCGGCCTTGGCCGTGGCATAGATGGCCGACTCGGCATGGCCGAACAGTGCGGCGATGCTGCCGATGTTGATGATGCGGCCGGCGCGGCGCTCCATCATCTCGGGCGCCACCTCGCGGCAGGCCAGGATGCAAGTGAGCAGGTTGCGGTCCAGCACGGTGCGCAGGTCGTCGAGAGAGATGAACACGGCGTCGTTGTGGGCGGGCTTGCCGGCGTTGGGCGCCGCGGTGCCGCGCGAGCCGATGTCTCCGCCGGCGCAGTTGACCAGGATGTCGATGCGGCCAAAGCGGGCGCGCACCTGGTTGGCGACCTCGCGGACGCGCCCCTCATCGGTCAGGTCCCCGCAGACGGCTATGGCCGGGGAGCCGCTCTCCTCGGCGATGGCGCGGGCGGCGGCCTCCAGCGTGGTGCCCTCACCAAAGGCGCACGGCGAGCCCGGCGATGAGCCGTGCACCGCCACGCTGGCGCCCAGCGAGGCCAGGTGTGCGGCAATGGCCAGGCCGATGCCGCGCGACGAGCCGGTGATCCAGGCGGTCTTGCCTTGCAGGGTGCGGGGTGCAGACGGCATCGGGCGGTCCTCCTCAGGATGGTGTGGCCAGGGCCAGGCAATCGCCCTTGGCCCCGGCGATACGAACATCGGCGGCCAGGCGCCCGGCGGCGCGCAGGCGTTCCAGGGTGCGCTGCCATTCCCACCCGTCCCAGCGGAAGAGGCGGCGGGCCACGGCCTCCTCGACGGCCACGACGCTCAGGAGGTAGCGCTCCAGGAGCGTGGCCATGGCCTGGTCGGTGGAGATCCCGCGGGCCTGCTCGGGGACCTCGGGGAAGCGGCGCACGAACAGGTCGTACACGTAGGCGTACCCCCAGCGGTTGGCGTCAGAGGTGCCCACCTTGGTGATCTTGAGTTCCTCCTGCAGCTCACCGATGGCCCGGTCAAAGCGGCGCGCGTTGACGCCCCCGCCCGACAGGCCGGCCACCTGGCGCAGGCGGCTGGTGGAGAGGGCGCCCTCCGCGAGGAGCGCCTCGTAGACGTTCTTGGCCTCCACGCTCAGGCGCCCGTCCTCGTACTGGAGAAGATAGTCCTCCAGGTCGCCATAGTTGGGCGAGAGGGCGTACAAGGTGGGCAACAGGTCGAGCGAGACCAGCGTCGGCTTGCTGCGCAGCAGCTTGCCGTAGAGGATCTCTCCGCGGGCGGGCAAGGAGTCCTTCCAGGCCCAGGTGCGGCCGATGTCGGCGTCGCGGTTGGTGGCCGGCAGCGGCCGGCGAGAGCCGACCACGGCGCCCCACAGGGTGGGGATCTCCACCGCCTTGTCGCCAAAGAGGAAGCAAAAGCCCACCTCGTTGACGAAGGCCAGGGCCTGCTCCTCGGTATGCGCGCGCAGGGCGGGCGTGCGATGATAGCGGACGTCGCGGAGCGCTTCCAGCTCCTCGATGGTGTAGGTGACGGTCATAGGCCTCTCAACGCGGCCGCAGGGCCGCAGTGTCTAGTACGTAGGCGCGGCCGGCCGGCTACTGGCGGGCCAAGCGGGCGCGCAGTTGTTCGGTCAGGGCCGGCACCACCTGGCGGGCGTCCCCGACGATGCCATAGTGGGCCAGGCCAAAGATGGGCGCCTCCGGGTCGGTGTTGATCGCCACGATCACCTTGGCGGTGGACATCCCCGCCAGGTGCTGGATAGCGCCAGAGATGCCGCAGGCGATGTAGAGGTCTGGGCGGACGGTGCGGCCCGTCTGGCCGACCTGGTGCGGGTAGGGGATCCAGCCGGCGTCGACCGCGGCGCGCGAGGCGCCCACGGCACCGCCCAGGAGGTGCGCCAGCTCGCGGAGCGGCGCGAACCCCTCGGCGCCACCGATGCCGGCCCCGCCGGCCACGATGATGGCCGCGTCCGCCAGGTTCACCTCGCCCGATTCGACGACGAAATCGACCACCCGGGTGACCACGTCGGCCTCGCTTAGCGCCACGGGCACCGGTACGATCCGCCCCGTGCGGGAGGGGTCGCGCGGGGCGGCCTCAAAGACGCGGTGGCGCACGGTGGCCATCTGCGGGCGGTGGTTGGGCGTCACGATGGTGGCCATGATGTTGCCGCCGTAGGCTGGGCGGGTCTGCAGGAGCAGGCGCCTCTCGAGGTCGATCTCCAGGCCGGTGCAGTCGGCGGTGAGGCCGGTGTGCAGCGGCGTGGCCACCGAGCCGGCCAGGTCGCGCCCGCGGGATGAGGCGCCCAGCAGAAAGATCTCCGGCCGGTGCTTGCGCACCAGGTCCACCAGGACGCGCGAGTAGGGCTCGGTGCGGTAGACGGCCAGGGCGGGGTCGTCGGCCAGCAGGACGACGTCGGCGCCCCGGGCGATGGCCTCCCGCGCCAAGGCGTCCATCCGGTGCCCCAGCAGGCAGGCCGTAAGCGGGACGCCGAGGGTATCGGCGAGGCGGCGCCCCTGGCCCATCATCTCCCAGGAGATCTCGCCGGCCTGGCCGTTGAACTGCTCCACCCAGACCCACACGCCGCGGAAAGAGTCCAGGCTCTCGTCGGCGGCGGCCCGAGCGGGGAGGGCCAACGCCTCGACCGGGCACTCGGGGAGGCAGGCTCCGCAAGCGGTGCAGCGGTCGTCGGCGACGGCCAGGCCGTCGACAAGGGAGAGGGCGCCGGCAGGGCAGACGTCGACGCAGGCGCCACAGCCGATGCAGGTGTCGGAATCGATGATCAGGAGTGTCATGGCGTCACCCGAGGACCCTTTCGAGGAAGAGCCGGTCGCAGAGGGCCGCGGCGGCCGCCTCGGGGCTGTTCCCGTCTAGCATGACCGCGCGCCCCTGGCGGGCGGGCGGGGTAAAGACCTTGACCACCTGGGTAGGAGAGCCGCTCAGCCCCAGGTGGCGCACCTCACAGCCGGGCAGGTCGGCCGGGGTCCACACGGGGATCTCGGCGCGGCGGGCGGTGCGGATGCCGCGCAGGTTGGGGTAGCGCGGGATGTTGATGTCTTTGAGCACGGTGAGGAGGGCCGGCAGCGGCGCCTCGACCGTCTCACGCCCCTCCTCGAGGAGGCGTTCCACGCGAATGCGCCGCGCGGCGGGGTCGACCGCGGCGACCTTGGAGACATAGGTTAGCTGCGGGAGGCCCAGCTGGTTGGCGATCCCCGGGCCCACCTGGCCGGTGTCGCCATCGATGGCCTGCTTGCCGCACAGGATCAGGTCGAACTCGCCCAGGCGGCGGATGGCCTGGGAGAGGGTATAGGCGGTGGCCCAGGTGTCTCCGCCGGCGAACTCGCGGGCGGAGAGGAGCACGGCCTGGTCGCAACCCATGGCCAGCGCCTCACGGAGTTCCTTTTCGGCGGGGGGCGGCCCCATGGTGAGGACCGTGACGGAGCCGCCGTGGGCCTCACGCAGGCGCAGGGCCTCCTCGATGGCGTACATGTCGAAGGGGTTGACGATCGAGGCGGCCTCGGAGCGGAGGAGGGTGTTGGTGACCGGGTCAAAGCGGACCTGGGTCGTATCGGGGACCGACTTGATGCAGACGATGAGTTGCAACGGAAGGCACTCCTCTCGCAGGCGGGCCAGGAGCGGCGCGGGCCAGTATACCATGGCGCGGCAAGCGGGCCAAGGAGGGAGAAGAGAAGAAGGACAGGATTTGCAGGATTGGGATTGTGGAGGCCCGACCGCCCTCCACGCGAAACCCTTGTGCGGAGCGGCTGCCGAGGGGCGCGTGCGCCGCCGGGAGGAGGAGAGACTGGAAGAGAGACAGGATGGACAGGATTTACAGGATTGGGATTGTGGATGCCCACAGTTGCGGTGAATACCTGTATTGCAGGTCTTCTCCCAATCCTGTGAATCCTGTCAATCCTGTAAATCCTGTCAGTCTTCTAGTCCTGCAATCCTGTCCCGGCCATGCCGAACATGAGCGCGGCGCGGGCAGGGGGCCGCCCCGCCGCCCGGATGGGGCCCGGGCGGCGGGGCTCGTGCGAACTACTAGCGCTTGGGCAGGTAGGGGATGGCCCAGGCCACGTCGAGCTCGTGGAGCTTGGCCTCGCTGGGGATGCCGGTCTCTTCATCCCAGCCCATCATGCTGTAGAAGGTGTGCACCGCCTCGTCCAGGAGCTCGGGGTCGATGCCGCCCTCGTCGAGGGCGCCGTTCGCCGTGGGCCCGTAGGAGCGGGCGGGCAGGCGGTCGTCGGCGGCCGTGAACCCCTCGCGGGCGTTAAAGACCCGCGCCAGGGTGTAGGCCCGCTCGCCCACCTTCATCAGCTCGTAGGAGGTGACGTCCCACCCGGTGGCGGCGCGGACGATGGCGACCTTGTCCTCGATCGTCCAGGGGACAAAGAGGCACAGCGCCATGCAGTTCATGGCCACCTGGTCCAGGGTGTGGTAGATGGCGGCGCGCACCTTCTCCGGCCCGAGGCTCTCCACCGGCATCGGCGAGATGACCCCCAGCGAGGTGAGCGTGCCGGCCGGGCGCAGGCCGTTGTCGAGGGCGTTGTTCATGTCCGAATCGTGCAGGGAGTGGCAGTGGTCGGCGCCGGTCGGAGAGACGGCGTAGCCGATGGCCAGGGCGCGCTTGAAGCGCGGCTCGTGCATGGGAAAGTCCTGCCCCTTGACCTCCATGGCAAAGAAGGGCGCGTCGCCGCCCAGGCGCTCGGCCAGGTGCTTGACGCTGCCCGAGAGGAGCTCGCCGAGGCCGGGGGTGCGGTGGGCGATGGCCTCGACGGCGGCCAGCATCGCCTCGGCGTTGCCGAAGCGCAGGTCCAGCCCGTCGACCTGTTCCCTGGTCAACAGGCCCCGCTCGTAGCACTCCATGGCAAAGGCGATGTGCATGCCGGTGCCGATGGTGTCCAGCGAGTAGGCGTTGCACAGCTGCGAGGCGCGGGCCACGGCGACCGCGTCCGCCACGCCGCAGCAGGAGCCGAGGGCGGCGACCGTCTCGTACTCGGGGCCGCCAAAGGCGGGGTCGACCGGGTGGGGCGAATCGGCCTTGAAGACCTTTTTGCAGCGCACCGCGCAGGCCCAACAGCCCTCCATTCCCTGGCCATAGACGGGCATGTAGGTCTGGGACGAGAGGGCCTCGGCGCCCTCCTCAAAGTCGCCGTCGCGAAAGTTGCGGGTGGGCAGGTTGCCGGTGGTGACCATATCGGCGATGTTGCCGCCGGTGCCCCAGTTGTGCAGGCCGGAGGCCTTTTCGCCGGAGGTGACCAGGCGGGCCATCTCGCGGGCCAGGGCGTGGATGCGCTCCGGCTCGGCGGTCTCGAGGCGGCGGGTGCCGCGGACGGCCACGGCCTTGAGGCGCTTGGAGCCCATCACGGCGCCGAGGCCGGAGCGGCCGGCGGCGTCCTTGAGGCCGTTCATGATGCAGGAATAGGCGACGAGGTTCTCCCCGCCGGGGCCGATGAGGGTGCATTCGACGTGCCGGTCGCCCAGTTCGGCGCGGATAGTATCCTCAGTAGCCTGAGTATCCTGCCCCCACAGGTGGGCCGCGTCGCGCAGTTCGGCCTGCCCGTCGTGCACCCACAGGTAGACCGGCTGGGGGGAGGCGCCCTCGAAGATGACGGCGTCGTAGCCGGCCTGCTTGAGCTGGGCCGCCCAGCCGCCACCCACCTCGGCGGCGCCAAAGGCGCCCGTCAGCGGCGACTTGGCCCCGATGGCGTTGCGCGAGGCGCCGGAGAGGGCCAGGCCCGTCAACACCCCCGGGGCGAACACGAGTTTGTTGGCGGGGCCCAACGGGTCGGCGCCGACGGGGACCTCCCGCAGCAGCACCTCGGCGATCAGGTTCCAGCCGCCCATGTTGCGCCGGTAGAACGCGTCGGACGGCTCCTCGACGCGGACGGTGCCACTGGTCAGGTCGACGCGCAGGACCTTGCGATGATAGGAGCATGCCATCTCGCACCTCCCAAGTGCTTGGGGCGGGTTTGCCCCCAGGCGTGGTACCGCCATTCTACCAGGAAGCCAGGGCCATACACAAGGGCCAACGCCCCGCCGCGGCTAGGGGCGGCCGCCGACCGCCCAGCAGAGCCCCGGGCGCCCGCCGCCGCACCCTTGCGGAAAGAACCGCCCACGACTAGAATGAGGTGCGGAAGTGAGGATCTCCCGATCTGGCGACATAGATCGTACCGAGGAGGGAACCCATGCTGAAGGACATCCACTGGCTCGGGCACGCCAGTTTCCGCCTGGACGGCAGTGCCACCGTGTACATCGACCCCTGGAAGCTTCACCGCCCCCGCCCGGCCGATATCGTCCTGGTGACCCACGAGCACCACGACCACCTCTCGCCCGATGACATTGCCAGCGTCACCAAGCTCGAGACGGTGATCGTCTGCCCGGCCTCCTGCCGCGCCAAGCTACGGGGGGACGTGCGCGTCATCAAGCCGGGGCAGAGCATCACCATCGGGGAGGTGACGGTGCGGGCGGTGCCGGCCTATAACACCAACAAGCCCAACCATCCCCGTGAGGCGGGCCACGTGGGCTATGTGGTGGAGATGGACGGGCGCCGCGTGTACCACGCCGGAGACACCGACCTGATCCCCGAGATGGCCGAGATCGGCTGCGACGTGGCCATCCTGCCTGTGGGGGGCACCTACACGATGACGGCCAAAGAGGCGGCCGAGGCGCTGGGGCTCCTGCACCCCGAATACGCCGTGCCGATGCACTATGGCGACGTGGTCGGGTCGAGCAAGGATGCGGAGGCGCTCCGCAGCCTGGCGCCCGAGGACGTCGAGGTGGTCATCCTGAAGAAGGAGTAGCCGGCCTGCCCGCCCGCGCGGGCCGGGGCCGGGCGCTCAGTGGTAGCGTACCACCTCAAAGCGGTACATGCGGTAGGAGGAGCGCGGGTCGATCCAGGCCTTCTGCAGGGCGATGGAGACCTGCTTTTCGGCCGTGTCGACCCCGTCCAGGTCGGGCAAGAGCAGCCCGCGATGCTGCCCGCTCTCGACGATGACCCCGTAGACCCGCGGGTCCAGCTGGTCGATCGTCGCGATCGGCTCCGGATCGGTCAGGACGTCGACGGAGATGTCCAGCGAGGGCAGTTCGGCGACGGTGACGGGGTTGAAGCGCGGGTCACGCGTGGCGGCCGAGATGGCGTTGGAGATGATCTCCTCGGCCACGTTGCGGCGGGTCGGCTCGATGGTGCCGATGCAGCCGCGCAGGTTCTTGCCGATGTGGAGCGACACAAAAGTCCCGCGGCGAGGCTGCATCTCGGCGCTGAGCGGCTTGGGTGGTTCGATCACGCGTCCGTCGCGGATGTAGGCCTCGATGGTCGCCCGCGCCAGGCGCACGAGCGGGTGTTCATGGGTCACGTCATCCCCCTTGTCATGCACCGGCGGACGGGCGGCGGGGCGCGGGGCGCCACGGGCCGCGGGCCGTCGGGCCAGCCCCGGGGCGTTCAGCCGCGGGGCACGATCCGGCGCAGGCGCTCGGGGTAGTCGCTGGTGATGGCGTCGACGCCCAAGGCCACGAGCGCCTCCATGTCGGCGGGCTCGTTCACCGTCCAGGCGTTCACCGCGTAGCCGCGCGAGTGGGCCAGGTTCACCATGGCGGCGTTGACCAGCGTATGGCGCGGATGCAGGGCCTCGAGCGCCAGGAGCCCCAGGTCTTGCGGGAACACCCTCATATTGCTGTAGATCAGCGCCCGGGGCAACTCGGGCGCCAGCTTTTTCATGCGCAGGAGGGCGGCGGGGTTGAACGAGGAGATGAGCACCTCCCCCACCATGTGGCGCGCGCGGATCGCCTCGGCCAGGCCGGCCTCGACGCCGAGGTCGTCGGGCGTGCTCGTCTTGATCTCGATGTTCACGAGCAGCCGCCCGCGGGCCAGGTCGAGCGCCTCGCCCGGGGTGGGGATGCGCTCTCCGGCGAACTGCGGGCCGAACCAGGCCCCCGCGTCGAGGGCGCGCAGGTCGGCGAACGACGTCTCGGCCACGGCCCCGTGGCCGCTGGTGGTGCGCTCCAGCGCGCCGTCGTGGATGATCACCAGTTCGCCCGTCGCGCAGGGCTGCACGTCGAGCTCGATGGCGTCCGCCCCGACCTCGATGGCGGTGCGAAAGGCGGCCAGGGTGTTCTCCGGGGCGAGGCCCCGCGCACCCCGGTGGGCCATGACGTAGAACCGATCGCGGTAAAAGCGCCTCTCTGTGGCCACGTTGCCCTCCTTGGTCCTCTCTGCCCGGCTGCTGCCGCGGCAGCCCTCTAGCGATAGTCGACGGCCGTCCAGTCGGGCGGGCTGACGGCCACCCCGCCCACCCGTACCTCCCAGTGGAGGTGTGAGCCCGTCACCAAGCCGGTGGCCCCCACGGTGCCGACCTCGGCCCCTGCAGTGACCCGCTCACCGACCGCGACGCCGATGGTATCCATGTGAAAGTAGCCGGAATAGACGCCGGCGCCGTGGTCCAGGATCACGGCCCGGCCGCGCACCTGCAGTTCCTCGGCCAGGACGACGACCCCGTCGGCCGCGGCGAACACCGGCACGCCCACCGCGCCGCGCAGGTCGATGCCGGCGTGGTAGGAGGCCAACCGCTCGCCGTACTGCCGCCGCGTGCCGAAGTCGGAGGTCACGTACGGCTCCGCCAGCGGCCAGGCGAAGGTCCCCTGCCAGAGTGGCTGGCCCGACCAGCCGGCAAAGATCTCGGCCACGCGCAGGTACTCGGGACGGGCGATGTCAGGGTCGAGGAGGGCGTCCACCTCCGGCTCGAAGACGAGGTACTCGGTCTCAAACTCGCCGGCGACGACCTCGATGCTGCCCTCCAGGAGGGTGGCCTGCCCGTCGTCGCTGGCCACCTCCAGGCGCAAGGGGCGCGGCCCCAGGGGGGCGATGGCGTCGATGCCGACCAAGGCGGTGTGCAGCAGCCCGTCGGCGGTGACGAAGCGCAGCGCCTGCTCCCCAAGGCGGCCTGTCACGCGGGCGGGGAGGTTGCTCGTCACGCGGATGCGGGCCGTCGAGCCCTGCGGCGCCTGCGCCTGGGGGGCCTCCAGGACGGCGGCCAGGGGCGGCGGCGTGGGCGTCGGGGTGACGGTCGGCGTGGCGGTGACGGTCGGGGTCGCCGTCGCGGTGGGCGCGGGCGTAAAGGTGGGCCGCGGCGTGGCGGTCGGCGTGGGGGTGGGGGCCGCCAGCGCCTCGATGGTGCCGCAGGCCGAGACGGCCACGAGCAGCAGGGCCAGGGCCCCGGCGCGCAGCAGGCGGGCGGCAGGCGTCCCGGCGATGGCGCGCGGGGTGCTTGCGGCGCGGGGACGGGCGGGCGTCTCAGACGGTGGCACGATGGTCACTCCCACGGTAGGCGCCGCGCGGAACCCTCTCCGCGGCGTGGCGCTGATGTTAGCGTGTCGGGTCCTATGGGCGAAAGGGCGCCGGGCGGTTACGTATCGCGGCGCCGGTAGTGCCGCAGCGCCGTGCGCGCGGCCCGCCAGCGCAGGAACTCCATGATGGCGATCCCCAGAGAGACGCCGGCGATGTTGTACAGGACGTCCTCCAGGTTGGCGTCGCGCGTGGGGACAAAGACCTGCACCCACTCGTCGGCGACGGCGTGCACGACGGTGCCGGCATAGGCCAGCCAGTACCCCCGGCGGTGGCCGAACGAGCGCGTCAGCGCGCGCCAGGCCAGCGCCCCCAACACTACGTGGGTGAGGAGGTGCCCCGCCTGGGCAATAAAGTAGCGCCAGGCCGCGTTTGACGTGACGGAAAAGCTCGGCCGTGTGTTCAGGAAAAAGATCACGGCGCTGCATGTGACCAAGAGCGACCAGGCGCTGAGCGCCTGCTCATCGACGGCGTTCAGGCGGGCCAGGGCCGCGCTGGGCGCTTGGCGATTGCGACGGTTAGGGGGCATGGCGCCTCATCTGGGATCTCGGCATGGTCGGGTGCCTGCCGCTGGGACCTGGCCGGCACATGGTCAACAGGATGCATCCGGGCGCGGCGGCGCGGGCGCCGCCCTCAGTCGATGGCCGTCAACAGCAACACCCAGTCCGAGTGCCGGTAGACCGAGGGGGCCCGCCAGGCTCCCTCCAGGCGGTCGCCGCGGACGGGCTGCTCGCTGGCCGGCGAGTACTGGCCGGTGCGCGGGTCGTACCACTGGGCGCGGTACTGGTGGCCGCCCAGGTGCAGCACCTCCAGGCGCAGGCCGGCGTTGCCGGCCGGGATGTACACGACGACGACGCGATCGTCGATGGCGGCGCAGTGCGGGTCGGTGACGCTATCAGTCTCGACCGGCACGCCGCGGACGCGCAACCACTCCGGGCGCGGCGTCAGCCGGTGCCACTCCATGCTGCGCAGGAAGGTGAGCAGATGGATGAGCTGCCGGCCGCCAGGGGCCTCGAGCGCAGTGCGCCAGGAGCGGCCATGCCAGGGCTGCGAGTTGGCGCGGTCTCTGCCGATGCCAATACGGGCCCGGGGATCGAAGAACTGCCAGACGCCGTTGGCGCCGTAGGCGTGGCCGGCGGCGCCGTCGAGGAAGGCCGTCCAGGCCTGCCAGCGCACCATGCGGGCGCTGGCGCCGTCGGTGGTCTGCTGCTCATAGAACCCCTCGGCGTGCAGGACCGGTTTGGCCGGCACCCGGGCATAGTTCTCGGCGATGCGCTGGGGCACCCGCCAGAGGAGGTCGAGGGCGTGGCCGGTCTGCAGCCAGTTGTGGTCGAGCCAGGGCTCGTCGTGGAACTCGCCGCCCGAGGAGGCCCGGTGGGCGGCCGGCGGCCAGGACGCGGGGTCTTCCAGCCCCTGCCGCCCCGAGGGGTGCACGCTGAGGGGGTGGCCGTAGACGTTGGCCGCCGCGACGGCTCGCCCCAGGGCCTGCCAGTCGGCCGTGGTCCAGGGAGGCTCTTGGGTGTAGGCGTACTGGTACTCGCCCGAGAGGCTCCAGAGCAGGTTGTAGGCCCCGTAGCGGGCCAGCAGGTAGCGGGAGAGCCAGGTTACGTCGCCTGGTGTAAAGACCGCCTGCTTGCCGACCCAGGTCGGGTGTGCGCAGACGGCCAGCCCCGCCTCCCAGAGGGCGGCCATGCGGCAATCGAGCGCGGCAAAGAAGGCCGGGTTCAGGTCGGCGAACTGGGCGTTGCCCGGGCCGGAGGCGTTCCCCGGGAAGGCGGGCCCGCCCTCGTTGGGCTGGTCGATCTCCAAGAGCTCCGTCATCACGGCGGTGAACCCGGCGGCGACGCGGTCGCGCAGCCAAACGAAAAAGGGGCCGTCCCCATCGCCGAGGCCGCAGCGCTCGGTGTTCATGGCCCAGTTGGTATCGGCCAGGAGGAGGAAGGGGGTGCCGTCGGCGTGGGCGAAGCGGCGGCCGTCGGGCGACACGCGCAGGTGCCCGCGCAGGTTGGGGTTGGCGGCGCACTCCTCCGCGGAGGGGGCGCGCACCTCCAGGGTGCCGGCCTGCCCGTCCAGCCCGGGGTCGGCCGAGTGAGAGACCCACTCCCAGGTGCCGGGCAGCGTCGGGGCAAAGCGGACGCGCCAGTCCGCGCCGCCGTCCCAGAAGCCGTCCAGGGTCAGCACGGTGCCCGACTCGGGGTGGGCAAAGGTGACGGCCAGAAGGGCCTGGCCGGCGGCATGGTCGGGCCGCTCGGCGGGACGCGCCGCGGCAAAGGCCTTTTCCCAGATGGACCACTGCAGGATGGCAGTCATAGCGTTCCCCCTGTGCGGAGGCTAGGTGTCTCGGTAAGCGGCCGGGCATGCCGCCCGGCCCACAACAGAACCTATAGTACCCGAAACCACCTCGCCGGCCAAGGGGAGGGCGCCGCGATCGCCATCATGCGCCGCCCGGGCTCTGTGGTCTCCCGGATCGGCCCGCATCCGGGGTCCATGAGACAGGATCCGCAGGATAGACAGGATTCACAGGATTTACAGGATTCACAGGACTGGGGAGATGGTTCTCGTTGTGTCCATAGAGGATCTGTCTCTGTGGCAATCTCCAAATCCTGTCAATCCTGTGAATCCTGTCATCCCTCTCTTCTCGTCACAGGGCCACGGACGGCCGGAACCGGCGGTGTGGAGGCGGCGGGCCCGGCAGTCGGGCGGCTAGGGCGCGGCCGGGGCGGCCCCGTCGGCTGCCTGGCGAGCCAACCGCCGTTCCTCGGCCGCGGCCGCCCCCGCCATCATCGGCGCGTGGACGCCGCCCAGGCCGAGCGCCACGAGCCGCTCCTCGGTCGGGCGGCCAGAGGCCACGTCCCAGCCCAGGTGCCGGTAATACTCGTCGGCCACCGGGCGGAAGGCCTCGCGGTCCAGGGTGTGCTTGGCGTCGAGCTCCGGGCTCTGCCAGTTCTCCTCATAGTCAAAGCCGGAGAGGGCCTGCTCGTCCATAGCGCGGTCGCGCCCCCAGTGCCGCACGTTCAGGGCCCGCTCGAGGGTGTAGATGCGCTCGGCGGCGTGGGCGAAGGCGGCCTCGTCCCAGTCGACGCCGGTGCCCAGGCGGAAGAGGTGCGAATCGACGGCGGGGCCTTCTATACCACCGACGCGGAAGAAGCGGTCCTCACTCGTGACGCTGTAGATCAGCGGGAAGACCTGGTCATCGGTGGGGAGCGCGTCCTTCATCACCGAGCGGAGGTCGTGGTAGTAGGCCGGGAAGGCCTTGTGCGCATAGCCGGAGTGGGGGTCGACGGCGTCGGGCGAGCCGTACACCTTCTGGCCGATGCCACGCATCTCGTCCCAGGTGACGGCGGGGCCCTTGTTCACCGGGTTGCGCATGGCGCCGAGGGGGCTCCAGCGCATGACGTTCTGGACATAACCGTGGCTGGAGGAGTAGGGGTCACGGGTGTCGCTCATCCACTGCAGGGCCGAGACGACCCAGTAGGGGAACACCAGGTAGTTGGCCAGCGAGCCGTGGCCGTCCCAATGGCCGGCGTAGCCCCAGGCGGTGTACGAGCGGCCGATGAGGCCCGGCCCGAGCCCCAAGGCCTGCGCGGCGCGAACGCCCCCCTCGGCAAGGGCGTCGCCCAGGCCCTCGCGATAGGCCAGGGCGTGGAGGAACTCGGCCCAGAAGTGGGGCGAGCGCCAGTCGATGGGGCGGCCGTCCCACTCGGAGAGGAGCCCGGCCCAACCGCAGCGCTCCAGCCAGGGCACCATGCCGATGATGATCTCCCACTGGTTCAGGCCGTAGCGGTTGGAGAGGACGTTCATCTCCAGGCCGGCGGCCTCACCCAGGGCCCAGTCGTAGACGCCGCCCCTCTCCGGAACGCCGCGGAAAAGCGAGCCGACGCAGGTCCAGTGCCCCTCCCAGACGCGGTCAGGCATGGCCACGCCGCGGACGTTGGAATAGTAGGCGTTGCAGGGCGTGGGGCAGGCCGCCGTGCAGGCGTAGGGGCGCACCCGCCCGCCCGGGCAGACCTGCTGCAGCCGCTCGGTCAGGGCGGCGGTGTTCGGCGGGCGCCGGTAGGTGCGGATGCCCTCGCCCACCAGGCGCACCAGCGTCTGAAAGGCCTCCTCGTGGGCGATGGAGACGGTGCCGCTGCCGGCGACGGAGATCGCCTTGAGGCGCTTGGCGCCCATGACCGCGCCAAAGCCGCCCTGCCCGGCGGCCGAGGAGGTGGCCGTGTGGATCGTGGCGATGCGCGAGAGGCGCTCACCGGCGGGGCCGATGGTCACGGTGCGGAGGTCGGCGCCAAAGGCGTGGCGGGCGGCCTCCTGGGCGTCGTAGGCGTCCAGGCCCCACAGGTCATCGGCGGGGGCGATGGTCACCTCGTCGTCACGGATGATGAGCTGCACGGGGGAGTCGCTCGCGCCGGTGACGATGAGGCCATCGTAGCCGGCCCGCTTCAGCTCGGCGCCCCAGTGGTGCCCCATGTTGGAGCGGGTGAACCAGGGGTGCGGGTAGGCCTGCGGGCTAAAGGAACAGACCGCCGTGCGCCCCGAATACGGGGAGCGGCTGCCCGTCAACGCGCCGGGCAGGAACATCAGCGGGTTGGCGGGGGCGAAGGGATCGACCGGCTCGGGGCAGAGGTCCCACGCCAACCGCGCGGCCAGCCCGCGCCCGCCGATATAGTCGGGGACGTAGGGGTCCAGCGGCTCGGCGCGGATGGTGCGGTCGGAGAGGTCGACCCAGAGCAGGCGGTTGGCCCAGCCATGGGTGGGGCGGAAGCGTTCCAGGCGGGCGACGGTTACGGGTGCGCGATGGCTCGTGGGCATGGCGATCACCTCAGCGGGGCGCGGCAGCAGGGGCCTATCGGCGGAGCCTTTGGCCCGCATTATAGCAGCAGAGGCGCGGGGAAGAGAAGGAGGAGAGGATTCACAGGATTGGCAGGATTCCCGGACTCCTGTGGCGTCGTGATGTGCGCCGGGCCGCACACCGGCAGGGATGAAGACTGGGCGCAGCTTAAGATCTTGCTGCTCCCGAGGCCCTTCTCATAGAAGAAGTGCGGCGATCCATCCCTCGGCGAACCCGGGACAGGTCGCCGCTCCGCCCGTGCGGGGCGGCAAGCCTGGCGCAAGACGGCGACCCAAGCGTTGTCATTCCGAGTGGAGTCTTCTCTGAAAACGGCTTGCGGGGCAGCAGGATCTGCCTCCGGTGCGGCCCGCTGCATATGGCGACTCCGCATCGGCCGTCCGGCGGGCCTGGCGTAGGACGACGGCACTAGCGTTGTCATTCCGAGTGGAGTCTTCGGAGCGAGGAATCTCGTCTTTGTGTTGCTGCGCGCAGAAGCTAGGCAAAGACGAGGTCCCGGCCGGCAGACCGGCTGCTCCGAAGACACCGCTCGGGACGATAAGGAGCGAGGCCCGCTGCGGCCGTTCGGGCGGGGCTAAAGCCCCCGCCCTACAGGGTACGCCGGCTAAAGCTGGCTCACGGTGCGTGCTGGCGGCCGGCTCCGTCACGACCCCCGGGGGTCTGAGGACGGCAGGCCTCGCGGAGAGGGCCGCAGGGGCTCCCGCCTTCTAGACCTCGGGGGTCCCGGCCGCAGACGGCCGGAAGACCCCCGAGGTCATGCGCCACCGCCGGCCCCGCTGTGGGGCCGGCCTAGAGGTCCGCTGCGCAAGAGCGGCGCTGGGCGCCGCACTCCAAAGGCGCCCGCCGTGGTCATGACGGCTCTGGCTGCGGGGGACCACGTAGGCCGCCCAGCGCTGGCCCGGGGCCGCTGCGCGCGGCGCCAGACGCTTGACAGGCCCCGCCGGCCTGCCCTAGAATCGCGACGCTGTGGCCCGCCGGGCTGCAACGCGGGCTGCAGGAATCACCGCGTCTCACGAGTCACGGAGGATTCTCAGGATGAAGGAACCACTACCCCACCATGGCCTGACGCAAGCCGCCGCCCGCCGGGGCTGGCGCCAGCGCGAGCACGTCCAGCGCGGAGACACCTACCTATCGGAGCGCACCGTCTTTCGCGACACGTCGACCGGCTGCCTGGCCTGGCGCATGACCAGCGACCCGGCCGTCGACGTCGACGACTACTATGACATCCCCTCCTGGAACGCCGATGGCTCGGTGATCGGCTTTTGGTCGTGGCGGGACGGGGAGAAGGCCCGCTGGCTGATGGATGCCAACGGCGCCAACCTGCGGCCGATGCCCACCCCTCCCGACGGCCAGTCGATCCACACCGGCTACTGGAGCGTGATCCATCGCGACCGCTACTACTATGCCGTGGTCGACGAGACCCACACCCGCGTGATGGCCCTGAACCCCTTCAGCGGGGAGGTGCAGGAGATAGTGGCCGTGCCCGGGGACCTGGGGCAGATGATGCCCCCGCATCCGCGCGAGGAGCATTTCCTCTTTGGCAAGCGGCAGGACCGCCCCGGCCAGACGCAGACCTACAACCCCGAGATCACCGACGAGCCCTCCTGGATCTACGTCGTCAGCCTGGCGGGGGAGGTGCAAGAGATCGCCCTGGAGCGCCGCTGGCATCGGCTGCGCTTCTGCAAGTCGGACGATCTGCGCATCTTTTTCAACTACGACCGGCCGCGCACCCAGTACACGGTCCTGCCCGACGGCAGCGACCGCCACGAAATCCCCTACACCGGCGGCCACCCGGACTGGCCCATGGGCGGCGGGGAACTGACCTTCTTTGCCGAGGGGTCGATCTGGGGCGTCCGCTATGACGGGACCGAACGGCGCGAGGTGCTGCGCCTGGGGAGCGGCGGGCACGGCGGCCCCTGCCGGGACGGCAAGTACTTTGTGAGCGATACCCACGGCGGAACGGAGCCGCTCTACCCCGAGTCGGTCCTCTATCTGCGTACCGACGGCTCGGGCGTGGCGCACCCGGTGTTCCGGCATCAGTCGTCGTTCTATGCGCACACGCAGCTCTGGCATCCGGACCATCACTCCACCCATGCCCATCCGGTGGCCAGCCCCGACGGCACCAAGCAGATCTTTAACAGCGACATGCTCGGCGAGTTCACCGATATCTATGTCGCCGTGAACCGCCTGCCCGATCCGCCGCGCGACCTGGTGGCCCGGCTCGACGGGCGCTCGGTGGTGCTGACCTGGAAAGAGCCGGAGCAGGCCCGCGAGCTGGCCGGCTACAACGTCTATCGGTACGACGAGGATACCGGGGCCTGGAAGCAGCTGTCGTACCTGCCGCAGCGGGGCACGGCCTGGCGCGGCCCGCAGCGCAAGACCGCGGCCTACTATGTGGTGACGGCCGTGGAGCACTCGGGGCTGGAGAGCCGCCCCTCCAACCAGATCTACCAGCTGGGCAACGAGTACTGGGACGGCACCGTGCGCTTTACCTACGAGGCCGAAGCGGGCACCCTGACCTGGCCGCTGCACGAAAAGATGGATCCGCTGGGCGCCTCGAACCTGTACTACGTCGGCTGCGCCGAAGGCCAGGCGGGCGGCAGCGTGGCGATCGAGACGGCGCTGCCGGCCTCGCGGCAGTTCCGGCTGTGGGCTCGCGTGCGCGGCCAGGGGGCGCTGGACGCCTCGCTGGACGGCGCCGAGTGGGGCACGGCCCCCTGCGCCGGGGAGGCCTGGGAATGGGTGGCGGCCGGTGAGCCGCGCATGGTCATGTCGGGCAGCCACGTCATCACCTTCACGCCGACCACCGGCAGCGAGGGCCTGGACAAGATCCTGATCACCGATGACCTGGAACTGACCCCCGTGGGCCTCATGGGGCTCGACGAGGCGGCGCCCGACGCGCCAACCGGGCTGCGGGCCGAGCCGGCCGGGCCCAACGGCCTGCTGCTGGCCTGGGATGAGCTCAAGGTGAACGACCTGGACCACTACAACGTGTACTGCGGGCGGACGGCTGAGTTCGAGTGCACGCAAGAGGCCCTGGTCGGCTCGCCCTCGGAGCACGAGTTCGTCGACTGGGGGCTGGAGCCGGGCGGCACCTACTGGTACCGCGTCACGTCGGTGGACCGGCACGGGAACGAGTCCGCCCCGTGCGAGCCGCTGGAGGGCGCCGTGCCCGCCCTGGAGCCGGCCGTGCACCTCCTGCTCGAGGCGGGCCAGGCCAAGCGCCGCAACATGGAGCTGGAACAGGTCGCCGCCGTGCAGGGACAGGTGCTGGTGCGAGGGCAGCGAGATGAGGAGCCCAGCGCCGAGTGGCGCGTGAACCTGCGCCAGGAGGGGCTGTTCGCCCTGTGGGGCCGCTCGACGCACCAGCGCGAGGAGCCCGCCGAGTTCGACGTGCTCTTGGACGGCGAGGCGATCGCCCGCTGGCAGGTCTGGGGTCGCTGGGGCGAATGGCTCTGGTCGCCGATGGGCAAGAAGGTGACGGGCAGCCCGGAACTGTTTCAGATCGGCGCCGGCCGGCATACGCTGCGCCTGGTGCCGCGCACGCCTTGGGCGCGCATCGCCGACGTGGTGCTCACCAACGATCCGGCCTGGTGGCCGGTGAAGGGCTTTCGGGGCAGCAACCAACCGGTATAGATAGATGAGGCCCGCCTCGTGCGCTCCGGGGCGGGCCGCCAAGACGCAGGAGATAGGACGCAAGGTATGTCTACCAGGTCTCGCAGTGGGAAAGAAGCCCTGACCTACCACGACGCGGTGACGGGTCGCCGGGTGTTGCAGCTGACCAACGCAACGTGCCGCTCGGTTCACGGATACTATGACCTGCCGCCCTGGTCTCGCCAGACGGGCCAGATCGCGTTCTCCAGCCTGGAGGAGGGGGCCACGGAGGGCAGCGTCTACGTCATGGAGCGCGACGGCGCCGATATCACCTACCTGGCCCATTCACGCGCCATGTCCGCCAACGACGGGGCTATGGCGCAGTGGTCGGCCGATGGCCGGCGCGTGTACTACAAGGACCGCGAGGATGGCATCTCCCTGATCGCCTGGGTGGACGTCGAGACGGGCGAGGCAGACGCCCTGCCCGGCGACCTGCGCATGATCTGCCCGACCGGGAACTATAACGTCTACCACACCAACTCCGCCTACCTGCCCGATCATGCCCTGCTGCGTGACCGGGAGCGCCAGGGGGCGTTCGTGATGGACTTGGATAGCGGCGAGTCTCGCCTGATCGTCAGCGTGGCCGAGTGCCTGGAGGGGCACCCCCGCCGCGACGAGATCAAGGACTGGCACCTGTACATCAAGCACACCAAGTGGTCGCCGGACGGGAAGCGGCTGATGTTCGTCTTTACCAACGAGATCCGCTATGCCGGCAAGTTCGGTGAGGAGCCGCGCGTCAAGGACATCTGCGTGGTGGACGTGGACGGCGGCAACCTGCACAACGTCGGCGACTTTGGCCATCACCCCCTCTGGCACCCGTCGGGGCAGGAGATCCTGGCCAACTGCAAGTACCCGGGCCGCCCGAACCTCAGCCTGGTGCTGATCGACGCCGACACGGGCGACCGCCGCCTGGCCACCACGGCCCTGGCCGGGAACGGGCATCCGTCGTTCTCGCCGGATGGGCGCTTCCTCGTGCTCGACCACGTCCTGGGTGGGGAGGGGTCGGGGTCGCTCAACCTGGTGGACGTGGCGGCCAACCGGGTGGAGCACCTGTTGCAGCTACGGGTGCGCGATCACAGCCACGTCGGGACGCACCTGCACCCGGCCTGGTCGTGGGACTCGCGGCAGGTGCTGATTGCCTCTGACGCCAGCGGCGTGAGCCAGCTATGCGTGGTGGACATTGCCTAGAAAGCAGGGGGCGGAGGCCGCCGGCCTCCGCCCCCTCCCGGTCGCCTTGCTGCACCCTGGCCAGGGCGCCAAGAGGCCGCCTGGCCAGGGTACCCCTCGGCCCCTACCGCTCGTTGGCCTCACCTACGCCGGACGTAGTCATCAACAGGGACCACCGTGCGCTTCTGCCCGGGCACGGGATCCGCGACGCCGCGACGCCGTCAGGGCGTCATGATCCAGCAGTCGGCGCAGAAAGCATCGCCTGGCATGGTGCCTCCATACGGCGGGTCGGACGCCTCAGCGCGGCAGGCCGCGCAGATAGGCCAGCGCGCCGGGGCCCACCTCCTCGAGGTCCAGGCCGTATAGGTCCAGCACCAGCCCGCCATCAAAGCCCACCTCCCACAGGGTGCGCAGGTACGCGGCCAGATCCATGTCTCCGTCGTCGGGCAGGCGATGGGCGTGGACGCCGGCGCGCATGTTCTCGATGTGGCACTGCGCGATGCGCGGCCCGATGAGGCGGATCGAGCCCAGCGGGTCGGGATCGGTGAGGAAGGCGTGGCCGAGGTCCAGGTTGGCGGCCAGGGCCGGGGAGGGGACCTCCTCAAAGAGGCGCAGGAGGTCCGCCGTGGAGCCCACGATGAACCCGGGCTCGAACTCTTGCGCGAGTAGTACCCCGGCCGACTCGGCGGCGCGGGCCAGGTGGCGGGTGCGCTCGACCAGGCGCTGCCATTCGGCGGCGTCCCCGCTTTCCTTCACCGTGCCGCCAAAGACAAAGACGTTCGTGCCAAAGGCGGGCGTGAGGGCGATCGCCTTGAGCGACTCCTGGAAGAGCGCGTCGTCGTAGATATAGTCCTTGTGGTAGCTCACCGAGACGGGTGACAGCCCCAGCCCCCGCACCCGGTCGGCCACGGAGAAGGCCAGGCCCTCGTCAAGGATGGCGGGGCGGAGGTCGTCGTTCTCCAGGCAGATCTCGACCCCGTCAAACCCCAGGCGCCGGATGACGGCCAGGCCGCGCAGGATCGGGTACTGCGAGAGGGGCTGGGTGCGGGCCATGAAGCGCATGGTGTCCTCCTTGGGGCGGGGGCTGGCCCCCCGCGCTTCTCTGAAAACGGCCTGCGGGGAGCAGGATCTGCCTCCGGTGCGGCCCGCCGCGCATGACGACTCCGCATCGCCCGTCCGGCGGGCCTGGCGTGGGGCGGCGAGGAGCCCGCGGCCACCCGTCTCCTCGGAAAGCGGCCTCCGGAGCAGCAGCATCTTCGGCAGCCCCCCGCTCTCGTGCCTGCCGGTGTACCGCGCGGCGCGCAGCGAAAACCCACACGGGGGCGGGGCGCGCCATGCGCGCGGCGGGCCCCGCCCGGGTCCGTCCGTCAGGTCAATTCCGGCGTCACGTCGACCCAGCCGCCGCCCGAGTAGGCCGAGCGGTACATGCCGTCCAGGATGGCCTGGCTGCGGCGGCCGTCGCGCCCGTCGCAGGTGAGCGCCGCGCCCGTGCGGATGGCGGCGGCCATGTTGTCGGCCGCGTTCAGCCAGTCGGGCTCGACGCGCTCGGGGGCCTGGTGGGTCCATTCCTTGTCGGTGTACCACCAGGTGGCCGGCTTGTCGTTCATGCCGCCATAGGTCGAGGAGAAGGCCCCCTCCGAGCCGTGCAGCTCAAACCGGTAGTACCAGGTGGGCTGCGGGTACGACGTGGTGCCCATGAAGGTGAGCACCAGGCCGTTGTCGTACAGCCAGGTGGCCACGCCGAGGTCCTCGGCCTCGATGTCGTGGGTCTGGGTCCACACGTTGGCGCGCACCTTGGAGGGGATGCCGACGGTAAAGGCGACCTCGTCGATGTGGTGGATGCTCTGGTTGGAGAGCACGCCGCCGCCGTCCCAGCGCTTGGTGCCGTGCCAGGAGCCTATGCCCTGGAAGTAGGACATCGGCCGCAGGATCTTGACGGAGACGTCGCCGCCCAAGAGGCGCCCGAGCAGCCCCTTGCGCACGGCGTTGCGCAGGGTGTGCAGGTCCTCCTCAAAGCGCCGGCCAAAGTCGACGGCCAGGAGCAGGTCCTTCTTTTCGGCCAGGCGGATCATCTCGTCGCAGGCGGCCAGCGAGGCCTCCATCGGCTTGGTGGTGATGACGTGCTTGCCGGCCTCCAGGGCCATCTTGGCGATCTCGGCGTGGCGGCCGGTCGGCGTCATGACGTAGACGACCTCGACCTCTTTGTTGTCGAGCCAGCGGCGGGCGTCGAGGGTATAGGGCACGCCGAACTCCTGCGCCGAGCGCTTGGCCCGCTCCTCGAGGAGGTCGCAGACGCCCACCAGGCGGGCGCCGGGGGTCTCGGTGATCTGGCGGGCGCGGCTGTGCCCCATGCCGAGGCCGACCACGGCAAAGCCCACCGGCTGATCCTGCCAGGGGCGGGAGACCGTCTTGGGCCTGGGCTTGGCCGCCTCGTAGAGGCTGGGCGGCGCAGCGGTGGGCCAGGCGCGCTGGATGACCTCGACCACGCGTCGAGACATGACCTCGTCGGAAACGGTCGGGTCGGGGTTGTGGGTCTCGGCAGAGACGGGGCCCTCCATCCCGGCGGCGGCGCAGGTGGCCAGCACGCGGTCGTAGGGGATGGTCTCCTCACCAAGGCCGGCCACGGCGCGGACCGCCTTGACGTGCACGCAGCGGGCGCGGCGGGCGCACTCGACGATATAGTCGGTCTCGTTGGCCCGGCGCAGGGGGCTCATCCACTCGTTGGAGACGTCCCAGGCCAGGCCCCACTCGTGGACGCCCAGGGCGTCGACCACGGCCTTGACCTCCGCGGTCGAGACGCCACAGTTCTCAAAGGCCAACACCAGGCCGGCCTGCTGGGCGCGTTCGGCCAGGGGCGCGAACATGGTCAGCACCTGCTGCAGGAGGTCGGGCCGCACGGCCAGCTGGCCGACCTCGCCCCCGGTGGGCTGCCAGTAGTGAAAGGCGCGCACCAGGCGGCAGCCCAGGGCGTCGGCGGCGCGGATAACTCCCTCCAGCTTGCGCTCCTCGGCGCGCTGGCGTTCGGCGCCGGGCAGGTGCACCTTGGCCAGGGAGGACTGCAGGCAGCCGACGCGCAGGCCGTGGGCATCCAGCAGGCGCTTGGCCTCGGCGAGTTGCTCGGCCGAGAGGTCCTCGAAGGCGCGGCCAAAGATGAGGCCGCGCAGGTCGACGGCCTCGAGCCCCCACGACTTGATGATCGGCAGGGCCTTGGCGAAATCCATCTTGAGTTCATCGGTAAAGATCGACGGATACATAGCGTCCTCCCTGAGGGTACAGGCACGAACCGGCGACGAGCGCAGCATACCCCGCGGGCGGGGGACGTCAAGCAGTAGTTGCGGCGCCGCTGTTGACACGGCTTGGGGCCTCCGCTACCATCGCCGGTATGGGGACCCTTACCCCGGCCCGGCAGGCTGGGCTCGCCGGGGCGGCTGGCGCGCTGAGCAGCCGCCTGCCGCGGACAGTGTGAGCCAAGGAGAGTGCGATGCCGGCAGTTCCCTGGCACTACGCGATATGTAACGAGCTGTTCGAGGGCTGGCCGCTGGAGCGTGTGGCCGCCACCGCCGGCGCCCTGGGCTACCAGGGGATCGAGCTGGCCCCCTACACCCTCTGCCGGCACGTCGCTGACCTGACGGCCGCTGATCGCCGCGGCATACGCGCAGCGGTCGAATCCGCCGGGCTGCGGGTGGCCGGCCTGCACTGGCTGCTGGCCCAGACGGAGGGGCTGGGCCTCAACGATCCCGACGCAGCGGTGCGCCGCCGCACCGTTGACTATCTCCTGGCCGAGGTGGACCTCTGCGCCGACCTGAGTGGGCAGGCGCTCGTCTTCGGCTCGCCGGCGCAGCGCAACCCCGGCCCCGGCGTGGCCGAGGCGGACGCCTGGGCCTGGACGGCCGAGGCGCTGCGCCGCTGCGGCGAGCGCGCCGCCGAGCGCGGGGTGTTCTTTTGCCTGGAGGCGCTGCCAGGGCCGGAGTGCTGCTTTATCACCGACGTCGACGCCGCGGCCACCCTGGTGCGTACGGTGGACCGGCCCGGCCTGCAGATGATGGTGGACGTGAAGGCCATGGCCGCCGATCCGCGCCCGATCCCGGAGCAGATCCGCGCCGTGGCGCCGCTGATCCGGCATGTCCACGTCAACGACCCGAACCGCCTGGGGCCCGGCATGGGCGCGGTGCGCATGGGGCCGATCCTCGGGGCGCTTCGGGAGATAGGTTTCGACGGCTGGCTATCGGTGGAGGCGTTCGACGCCTCCTACGGGATCGAGCGGATCGCCAGCGCGAGCATCGCGAACCTGCGGTCCGCCGAAGAGGACAAGGGGGCATGATGGAACTGGCAACGCTGACCGTGAACGCGGGCTTTCACCGCAGGCGCTGGTGCCCGGTGACGGCCCAGGTCCCCCTCGATGCCGGGGTTGACCTGGCCTCGCTGACGTTGCGCGACGCCGCCACCCGCCTGCCGGTGGCCGTACAGGCCTGGCGCGAGGAGGACGGCTCGGCCCGGGTGGCCTGGATCGTGGCGGACCTGCCGGCCGGCCAGGCGCGCGCCTACATCCTGGCGGCCGAGGGCGCCCCGCTGGTGGGCTCGGGGGTGGAGCTGCGCGACGAGGGCTCCGGCCGGCTGGCTGTCCACGTGGGCGCCGAACACCTTACCACCTACAACTATGGGCCGGACGTGGTGCGGCCCTACCTGTACCCGGTGCTGGCGGGCGGGGGCGTCGGCGTCACCCGCAACTGGCCGATGGTGACCGAACTCCTCACCGAGACCACCGACCATCCGCACCACAAGGGGATCTATACCGCCCAGGGCGACGTGAACGGGGTGGACAACTGGTCTGAGGCAGCGGGCCACGGCTACCAGGTGCACCGCGAGTTCACGCGGGTGTACTCGGGGCCGGTGGCGGGGGGCTTTACCCAGACGCTGGACTGGACCGACGCCGAGCGTACCCCGAACATGAGCGAGACGCGCCGCCTGACCTTCTACGCCACGCCGGGGCACCTGCGCGTGTTGGACTATGAGATCGCCCTGCACGCCTCGGCCGGCCCGGTGACGTTGGGGGACACCAAAGAGGGCGGCCTGCTGTCGGTGCGGGTGGCCACCTCGATGGACGTCCGCGAGGATGGCACCGGCGGCACCTTCGTCAACGGGCATGGCGGCGTGCAGCAGGGCGAGGCCTGGGGCAAGCGCGCCCCCTGGTGCGACTACTCGGGCCCCGCGGGCGGCCGCTGGGTGGGCGTGGCCTTCCTGGACCACGTCGACAACCCGCGCTTCCCGACGCACTGGCACGTGCGCAACTATGGGCTGATGACGGCCAACCCGATGGGCCTGCACGACTTTACCGGCCTCCCCGACAACCGCTGGGACCTGGAGATCGCGGCCGGCGAGACCGTGGCCTGGCGCTACCGGGTGATCGTGCACGACGGCGACGCCACGCGGGCGCAGGTCGCCGACCGCTTCAGCGACTTTGCCTATCCGCCGACGGTCACGGTGTCGTAGCCGGGGCCGAGCAGGCCTCGCCCACGGGACCCCTGGCAGCGGCGGCCGAGAAGGCGGCCGGGCGCCGGGGGTCCGTCGGCGTACTCTGCACTCGTGCAGCGCAGAGCCGGCCCTGGCGCCTGGGGTTGGGGGCGGCTATACTGTGAGGGCCGCGGATCGCTGGCCCCAGGGGTTGCGCCGCGCCGCCGTCCCCCGCGATAGTGGAAAGGAATGCGATGTCTGCCCGGCTGCGCCTTGCTAGTGAGTCCACACATCTCGCCACGGCGAAGGGCACCCGCGCGGCGCGGGCCCGCGCTGGCCGCATCGGGCGCCTGGCAGGGGTGTTAGTGCTCCTGGGGCTGTTGGCCGCGGGCTGTGTGCCCTCTGCCGCCGGGCCGGCCCCGGTGGCCGCCCCGACCGCCGCCCCCTGCGCTGTTGAGGCAGCCAGCTTTGTGGCGGCGGCCCGCGCCGCGCTATCGACTTGGGATGAGGCCGAGGCCGCCGCCAAGGCCGCCGAGGGGGAGGCCCTCGGCGCAGCCATCGAGCGGCTGACCGCCGCCCGGGGCGGCTTCACGGCGCTGGAGGCGCCCGAGTGCGCCCGCGCCGCCAAGGTGGCCATCACGCGCTACATGGACCTGACCATCGAGGTGCAGAACGCCATCTATGGGGATGACTGCCGCCTCTGTATCGAGGAGATGGAAATGCAGGCTGCCGCGGCGCGCCGCAGCGCCCTGAGCGGCCTGGCCGAGCTGGAAAGCACGCCCTAGGCGCCGATCCGCGCTGCCCTGGCCGGGGCCGAGCCAGCGGGGCAGCAACACTGGGGGGAGGGCACATGCGCCCGATCAAGGTCGTCACGGATAGCGGAGCCGACCTGCCCGCCGCACTGATCGAGGAGTTGGACGTCTCGGTCGTCCCGTTGGTGGTGGTGGCACGGGACCAGGCCTTCAACGAGACGGAGCTCCGCCGCGAGGATTTCTGGCGCCTGCTCGAGGAGCAGGGCACGCTCAAGACCTCGCAGCCGGCCATCGGCATGTACCTGCAGGCCTTTCAGCGGCTGGTGGACCTCGGCAACGACGTGCTCTGCTTCTGCATCACCAGCCGGCACTCGGGCACCTTCAGCGCGGCGACCACGGCGGCGTCGCGGTTCGCCGGGCGCGTGCAGGCCGTCGACACGCTGGGCCTGTCTTTGGTGATGGGCTTTCAGGTGATGTTGGCGGCGCGGATGGCCAAGGCGGGGGCCCGCCTGAACGAGATCGTCGAGGCGGCGCGCTCCGTGCGCGAGCGGAGCCACGTGACCTTCCAACTGCGCACCCTGGAGCACCTGCGGCGGGGCGGCCGCGCCGCGCGACTGATGCCGGCCGTCGACCGGGTGGCCCGCGCCCTGAACCTGACCGTCCTCCTCACGCTGAACGACGGGGAGATGAAGCTCAGCGGGGTGGCCCGCTCGTACAGGAAGGGGCTCGAGCGCATCCGCGAGGAGGCCGCGCGCCTGGCGCCGCTGGAGAGCCTGGGCATCGTGCACACGCGCATCCCGGAGGTGGCCCGCCGCCTGGCCGATGAGCTGGCCGCGCTGACGGGCATCTCGCGTGAGGCGATCGTCATTACTGAGCTGGGCGCGGCGATGAGCTGCCACGGCGGCGAGGGGATGATCGGCGCGATCACGGTGCGCCGTACCTGAGGAGCGCCGCCAGGTCGCTAGCGAACAGGGGGTAGAGATGGCTGAGGGCGTCGTCGTAGAGGCCCGCGGGGTACGTTTCCCCGTCGCGGAGCTGGCCGCGCGCCTGCGCGTGGAGCCCGGCTCGGACGACTATGCCGACCTGGCCCGCCTCGCCGCCGAAGCGGAACAGGTGGCGCGCCCCAAGGCCTACTACCGCCTGGCCTACGTGGAGGCCAAGGGCGACGACTATGTCGTGGTGGACGGCGTACGGCTGACGAGCCGGGTCCTGCGCGTCAACCTGGAGACGGCCGACCGACTGTTCGCCCAGGTGGCCACCTGCGGCGTCGAGCTGGACCGCTGGGCCCACGGGCTGGACGACGTCCTCTGGGAGTTCTGGGGAGAGGCCATCAAAGAGGTCGCCCTGCGCCAGGCCATCCAGGCCCTGCGCGAGGACCTGGAGGCCCGCTATCGCCCGGCCAAGAGCTCGCAGATGGCCCCGGGCTCCCTGCCCGACTGGCCCATTTCCCAGCAGCGACCGCTGTTTGGCCTCCTCGGGGACGTCGAGGGGGCCATCGGCGTGCGGCTGACGCCCAGCATGCTGATGGTGCCCAACAAGTCGACCTCCTCGGTGCGCTTTGAGACCGAGACGGACTTTCAGTCCTGCCTGCTCTGCCCGCGGGAGGGGTGCCCGAACCGCCGCGCTCCGTACGACGGGGCGCTCTTCCAGAGCCGCTTTCAACAGCGCCCGTAGCCGCCGCGCCGAGCATCGCCAGGACTGGAGGCCCCCATGCGCGCCGAGATCACCCGCCACGCCTTGGACCGCGTGCCCCTGTCGCTAATCATCGACGACTCGACCGCCCTGGTGAACCTGAACTACTTTTTCATGCGGGACCGCAACCTGGCCGACGGGCAGAACCGCCGCTGGGAGGACGTGCCCGTGGTGCACCCGGAGTGGTTCACGCGGCAGTTCGGCGAGTGGTGCCTGGGCGCCGGGGTGAAGGGCAAGTTCTCGATGGTGCCCTGCCCGGCCGCGCTGGGGCGCATCGACCAGGGGTTGCCGCTCTTCTCGCGGGGGCAGCTCGCCTCATGGTTGGCGATGTGCCGGGAGGTGATCGCGCCGGCCTTCGACTTTACCCCGGAGATGATCACCCATACCTACGTGGTGGATCTGGAGACCTTCCAGCCCCTCGAGACGCGCATCTGGGAACAGTACCACTGGCACACCCTGCCGGTGGACCGCGAGGACCTGATTCACCGCTACATTGCCACAGCCTGCCGCATCCTGGAGAACGTCGGCCTGCGGCCGGCGGGGGTGACGTCGCCCGGGGGGTTTGGCTCTCGCACGCGGGCCTTTTACGCGCGGGTGGCGGGGGAGGCCGTTCGCGAGGTGACGGGCGCGGCCACGCCCTACTTTTTCCAGCGGATCGACGGTCAGGGGCGCGTCAACGACTATGTGTGGGAGCAGGACCCCGCGGCCGGCACAGCCGTTGGCGAGGTGGTGGCCTGCACCGACGACCGCACCGGCTCCTGGACGGGCTACGGCACGGTGGACGCCGACTATTACCTCACCGCCGACCTGGCGGGCGGGCGCCTGGCGGAGGTGATCGACAACGGCGATCCGTGTATCCTCTGCAGCCACTGGCAGGGCTTCTACGGGCTACACGCCGGCGATGGGCGCGGCTTTGCGGCGCTGCGCACGGTGGTCGACCGTCTGCGCCAGCGCGACCCGCTCGGCGTTCGTACTCGTTGGCGGACCTGCTCCGAGATCGCCAGCTACACGGTGGCCCGGGCCATGGCCACCCTGCGGGTGGCCGGCGACACCGTGGCGCTGGACCTGCCGGTGCAGCCCAGAGAGCTGACGCTGCGCCTCACGACCGAAGCGGAGCCGCGGGGCGTCGTCGTCGACGGGCAGCCGCTGCGGCGGGCGGCCTCGAAGGCGCAGTTTGAAAGCGGCACCTATCTCGCCGAGGATGGCGCGGTGCTGGCCGCGCTGGACCCGGCCGGGCGCACTGTGCGGGTGCGCGTCGTCACCGGCTCTTGAGGCGAGCGCAGCGCCCGGACGGGAGAGTGAGCGATGTCGGACGTGCCAGAGAGGGAGGAGCGACGCCCGCGGCTGATCTGGGCCGCCTGCTGGGGGGTGTGGCTCTTTGTGGTGCCGATCATCCTGCTATCTGTAGCGCGCCTGGTGGGGGTGCCCGGGCTGAGCGACACGTCGGCGGATCTCTACCGGATGCCGCTGCCGGCCGGGCTGGTGCCGCTCCTGATGTTCGTGGCCAGCACCATCGGGCTATGGGGCCTGCGCCGCTGGGGCGTGTACCTGTATGGCGCCGCTGGGCTGGTGGGCCTGGGGATGATGGCCTTTTGGCCGGGCGCGTCGGAGCTGTTCCCGGCCAGCAGAGAGACCAACGCGCTGGCCTGGGCGCTCCTGGGCGCCGCCCACGCCACGTATACCTTCCGCCTGTGGGCCAAGGTGCCCGGGGCGGGAGTGCGCCGGGACGGGGCGCAGGCACGCTAGAGGCGCGGCCGGACGGGCCCGGCGGGCGCCGCCCACGACAACGCCCCCGACCGCGGGTGGGTCGGGGGCGTTCTCTGTGCAAGAGAGGAAATCAGGCAGGCTCCTGACCGGGATGCAGCCGGCGGAACTTGGCCAGCAGCTCGTCGTGCGTCTCCTCGTTGTCGGGGTCGGCGACGGGCGCCTCGACGGGGCAGACGTCGTAGCACTGCTGCGTGTCGTAAAAGCCGACGCACTCGGTGCACTTGGCGGGGTCGATGATGAACTGATCGTCGCCCTCAGAGATTGCCTCGTTGGGGCACTCGGACTCGCACGCCCCGCAGGCGATGCACTCGTCAGTGATCTTGAAAGCCATGGCCTTGCCTCCTGGTGAAAGATCGGGTGTCCAGGTCAGCATCTGCTGCCTGCTCACAACGCGAGGCAGTATAGCCGGCGGCCAAGGCGTGTCAAGTCCTCTGCGGGCATGGGGGGGATAGAAGAAGGACAGGATTCCCAGGATTTACAGGATTGGGGAAGGGTTGGGGAAGCCCACCGGAGGACCGGGGGCCAACCGTCGACCACTTGGTTCGCAACGTCGGATGCTTTCGCCGGCGTGACGTTCCGTAAGGAGAGAGATGCCAGACCAGACCGCACGTCCCCAGGCCGCCCGAGGCGCGGCCGCAACCCGGCCAGCGCGCGGCAATCGCGCGCTGGTGTTCCTGCTCCTCGCCTACGGCATCTCTTGGGCGGCGCTCGTGCCGGAGGCGGCGGCCTCGCTGGGGCACCTGCCCCGCCATGTGCCGGGCTGGGCGCTCTACGTCCTGGGCGGCTGGGGGCCGGCGCTTGCCGCGCTGCTTCTCACCGCGCGGGACGGTGGCCGCGCTGCCGTGGCCGACCTGGCCGGCCGGCTGCTCGCCTGGCGGGTGGGGGCGCGCTGGTATGCCGTGGCGCTGGTGGGGGCGGTGGGGCCGCTGGCGGCGGCCTTTGGGGCGCACCTCGCCGCGGGGGGCACGCTGCCGGCCCTGGCCGGGCCGGGGCCGGCCGGTCCGCTGGCGACGGGGCCGCTGGCGGCCTGGGGGGGCGCGCTCCTTGTGGCGGGGTTCACGGCGGCCAGCCTGGTGGGTGAGGAGTTGGGCTGGCGGGGGTACGCGCTGCCGGCGCTCCAGGCGCGCTACAGCGCGGCAGGGGCTAGCCTCATCCTGGGGATCATGTGGGGCGCCTGGCACCTGCCCATGGCGCTGGCGCCGGCCACCGGCTCGGCCGCCGTGCACATCCCCCTGGCCTGGTACCTGCTGGACATCGTCGGCGCGACGTTCTTTTACACCTGGGTGTACAACTCTACCGGCGGGAGCCTGCTCCTGGCCACGCTGATCCACACGGCCGGGAACGTCGTCTCGTACTACCTGCCGGTAGCGACGCTGTCCGAGGGGAGCGGCACGGGCTACCTGGTGCTGGTCGCGCTGCGCTGGGGTGTGGCGGGGCTGCTCGTCTGGCGGGCGGGCGGCGCGACCCTCTCCCGCGGCCCGGCAGAAGGCAACCCTTACTATGCGCGGGCGGCGCGGGGGGTCTCCCTCGGCTAGGCGCGCCGTTCTCACATCGAGATGCAGAGAGGCCCCCGCCAGCGGGGGCCTCTCGCGCAGGGCTGGCGGGCGCGCGTCCTGCTCAGCCCCCCGGCAGAGCATTGCGCAGCACTACTGTGCCCTGCGCACGCCGGAACCACAGATGCGCGCCTCACGTCTCGCGATCGTCAAGGGGCTACTGCGTCGGGCCCAGGGTTTCGCGCACTCACAGACAGGCATAGGTGACATAAGCATCATGCGCTCTTGTACCTCGCTACGGCCGAGGGCCCATCCTTGGGTCGGGCCCGGCGATGCGTTCCAGCAGGTCCACAATGTGATTGATGCGGAAATACCACAGCACCACGGCACGACATACCAGAAACACCACAATCACGATACCTAGCCATAGTAGGAACGTCCCCAGGATCAGCCCCCCACCATATGCAGCACCATCCATTGATGTCCCTCCATAAGCAACTAGCCCCAAGTGACCTGGGGAAAGTATACCACATACGCCGGACAAGATTGTCGCTCCGCCGCCTCGCATATCCTGGGCATCGTCGTGTCGTACTGGCTGCAGGGGGCGACGCTGGCTGAGGGGGCGGCGCGGGGGGTCTCCCTCGGCTAGGCGCGCCGTTTCCACGCCGAGATGCAGAGAGGCCCCCGCCAGCGGGGGCCTCTGTCGTCACGGTGGCGGGCGCCGTCAGCCGATGTTCCAGACGGCGTCGTTGATCAGCTCCAGACGGCCGCTCCGGGCCGAGCGGTGCCCCGCGTCGAGGATGGCCATCGCCTCCAGGTTGAGGCCCATCTGCAACGTGGGGTGCAGCGGCTCCCCCGTCTCCAGGTGATGGAAGAACTCTTGCGCCTCGTTGGCGCGGCCGGCGGGCAGCGGGTCGCCGTCCAGGACCTCGTCCGGCTGCCAGGGCGCCGCGCCGCGGGTGGTGTACACCTCCACCACGGGGATCGGCCGGCGCCCCTCCGGGTGGGGCCGCGCGCTCACCACCAGGGTCCCCTCGGAGCCGTAGACGATCGGCCCGGTGGGCACGCCGATGGCCCAGGTCGTCCAGGTGCCCTCGAGGATGGCCAGGGCGGAGGGGAAGCGGGCGGTAATGATGGCATTATCCTCCGCGTCACCATAGGGGCTGCGCAGGTTGCCCTTCAGGCCGTAGGCGGCCACGGCCTGCTGGCCGATGTACCAGCGGGAGAGGCAGGCCCCGTAGCAGCAATAGTCGAGCAGGGCGCCCCCGCCCGGCGCGGCGTGGTGCCACCATTCGGCGCCCTTTTCGTCGTCGGTGAAGGCTTGGTCACCACTGCCGTAGGCCAGCGGCCCCATCGAGGCGCCGTTGCGCCACTTGACCTGCCAGACCTCCCCGATGCGGCCCGCGTCGATCAGCTCCTTGGCCTTGCGCACCGCCGGCGACCAGGTGATCGGCCAGTTGACCATCAGGGCCACGCCGGCCGAGCGGACGGCGCGGGCTATGCGCAGCGCCCCGGGCAGGTCGGCGGCCATCGGCTTTTCCGTGACCATGTGGATGCCGCGGGCGGCGATCTGCTCGGCCACCTCAGGGTGGCGGGCGTTCTCCGGGCAGAAGATGATCGCGTCAAAGCGCTCCGCGGCCAGCATACGGCGGTAGTCGTCGTAGACCTTGGGGATGCCGATGACCTCACGGGCGCGGAGGAGGTTGGCGCCGCGCGACGAGTCTTTCATGCTGGGGGAGGGGCGGTCGGGGACGGTGTCGGCGCAGGCCACCCACTCGACGTTGGGTTGGGCGGCGAACACGTCCAGCAGGTGGTTCACGTGCATGTGGGCAAAGCCGATGACGCCGAGACGGTACGTTTTGCTCATGCGTGCGCTCCTTTGCGGTGTGTTCTGGATCGGTACCTAGAGATCGGATCCGTCGAGCCGCACCTCGCGGCCGGCCGCGGCGCTCTCGAGGAGGGCCTCCATCATCTCCTGCACGAGGAGGCCGTGCCGCAGCGGCGCGCGGCAGGGGACGCCGTCGAGGATGCATTCGACAAAGTGCGCGGCGATCAGGTCCCAGGGCTCGGGGCCCTTGGGCAGCGCGACGGAGATGTCCTGCGGGGCGCCGTGCTGGGTGCGGTAGAGGGTCAGCGGGCGGAGGCGCGCGCCGCCGTCGCTGCCGAACAGCTCGATCTGCAGCTCATCGGGCTGGTGGGAGGCCCAGAAGCTCTCGATCTGCAGGCCGGCGCCGTTCGCGAAGCGGATGAAACCCCCGCCATAGTCGTCGGCGGCGAAGCGGCGGTAGAACTCTTCCGGGGGCGGCGGGGCGAACCTCCAGTAGCCCTGGCCGAGCGGCCCGAACCGGGCCCCGGCGACGCCCAGCACGCTCACCGGCCGCGGCATGCCCATCAGCCACCAGGCAGAGTCGAGGACGTGGACGCCCATGTCGCGAAAGGCGCCGCCGCCCTCCTCGATGAAGCCGAGGCTCCAGTTGGGGATGCCGCTGCGGCGCACGCTGCGCGCCCGGGCATAGTAGACCTCGCCGAGGGTCCCGTCGGCGCACAGGCCGCCGAGGTACCCGACGCCGTCGGAAAAGCGCGTGGAGAGGGACATCATGTTCACCAGGCCGGAGGTCTCGGCCACCTCGACCAGCTCGCGCGCGGCGGCGAGGCTGTCGGCCAAGGGCTTGGTGACCATGACGTGCTTGCCGGCCCGCAGCGCGGCCAACGCCACCGGCACGTGGTGCTGGTTGGGGGTGCCGACAAAGATGGCGTCGACCTGTGGGTCGCGGCAGAGGGCCTGGAAATCGGTGTAGAGGGTGACGGGCTCGGGCAGCTCTTTGGCGAACTCGTGCATGCGCGGTTCAAGCAGGTCGCAGAGGGCCACCACGCGGGCGCGGGGGTGGCGCAGGAAGCCGCGCGCGTTCTGCTTGCCGATGCCCATGCCGACGATGGCCACGCGTACACAATCCATAGGGCACGCTCCTGGGTGGTTGTGGCGCCCGGGCGGGCGCCAGGCGGGGGAACAGCAGTGCGAGCCTGGCCAAGGATAGCCCGCGGGGGCGGGCCGTCAAGCCGGCCGGGGCCTGGCCGGCGCGCAGGGCAGGGCGGGCCGCCGGGGCGGCCCACCCTGCCTATGCCCAGGGGCGGGTCAGCGTTCGCCGTAGAGCGCGTCGTTCTGGGCGTGCTCTTCGAACGTCGTGCTAAAGAGGTGCATCCCGGGGGTGGGCTCCTCCAGGTGGGCGGTCTGGGCCGGTGGCACCAGGGGCACCTTGTCGTCCGCCACGGCCACAAAGTAGAGAGCGTCAGCAAAGGGCGTGCCGGGCGCGGCCGGCTCGATGGCGCCCTGCAGCGAGGCGAGCCCCGGCGAGCAGATCGGTCCGGGCGGCAGGCCCGGGTTCAGGTAGGTGTTGTACGGAGATACGACGGCGTTCAGCTCATCCCGCAGGAGTTTGGGCCACCAGGTGGCATTCACGGCGTCGTAGCCCTTGGCGAACTGTACCGTCGGGTCGGCCTGCAGGGGCATGTCGATGGCCAGGCGGTTCAGGTACACCCTGGCGATGAGGGCGCGCTCGCCGTCGAGCACTGCCTCGCGCTCGACGAGCGAGGCCAGGGTGACCAGCTCATAGATGCTCAGGCCGCTGTCGGCGGCCCTGGCCAGCAGCTCGTCCCCCACGCGGGCCTGCCAGTTGTCCAGCAGGATGTCGAGCACCACCTGGGGTTGGGTGTGCTTGGGCAGCTGGTAGGTGTCGGGGAAGAGGAAGCCCTCCAGGCTGTGGCTGGCCCCCTCGGGGCGATCCGTCAGGAAAGGATAGTCGTCGCGACCCATCTCGACGGCCTGCAGGAACTCGGCCGCCGGGGTGATGTTGTTTTCCTCGAGCAGGGCGGCCACCTGCTCGGCGCGCCAGCCCTCCGGAATGGTGACCAGTGACGAGGGCAGCTCGCCATGCTGGAGCTCGGCGATGATGTTGTCCATGGTCATGTTGCGGCGCAGGGTGAACACCCCGGCCTGGATGCTGCGGTCGCTCCCTTTGCTCTGCAGGTAGTAGCGGAAGGCATCGCCGTCCGCCACCAGGCCGTGCCGCTCGAGGGCGGCGCCCACCGCGGTGACCGACTGGCCCTCCTCGATGACAAAGGGGACCGGGGTGTCATCGTCCGGGTCGGCCGGCTGGCTGGGGTCGACGCCGGTGAGGCGCAGCTGCAAGAGCGCCGCGCCCTTGTCAATGGCCTGGTCGATGTCGGCCGTGCGGAACGACAGGGCGATCTTGGGCGAGTTGGCCTCGGCCGTCTGCCAGACGTAGGTAAAGGCAGCCACGCCGATAAAGACGACGACGGAAAGAGACAGCACCAGGGTCAGCAGGCGCAACAGGATGCGGGTTCCTCGGCTCACTCGTGGGGTCCTCCGCGCAGATGGTCCAGGTAATCCTGCAGGATCACCGATGCGGCGATGTGGTCGACCCGCCGGGCGCGCCGGCGGGGGCGATTGTGTGCGGCGATGTCGTGCGCCTCGTTGGTAGAGTGGCGCTCATCCCAGAACACCACGGGCAGGTCGACATAACTCGGTAGGCCGCGCACGTAGGCGCGGACGGAGGCCACCTGCTTGCCCTCCGACCCATCGGGCAGGAGCGGCAGGCCCACCACGATGCGCGCGACGCCCTCCTGGCGGACGATCTCGGCCAGGCGCAGGTAGCTAGCGGCGCCGGGCACCCGCGCGATCACCTCCCGCGGCGAGGCGAGCAGGGCCGTCTCATCGCTGAGGGCGATGCCGATCCGCTCGTCCCCGACGTCCAGGCACATGATGCGCATCAATCCGCCTCGGCGAGGATCTCGATGGTGATACGGCCCGTCAGCCGCGGGAGGAAGGGCCAGCCCCCCGGCGACATGACGATCTCGGGCTCCTCGGCCAGATCCAGGTTCCCGGCCAGCCAGGCCTTGGCCCCGGAGACGGTCTTGCCGGCCAGGGCGTTCTTCAGGGCGGCCTGGTCGACGACGGGCGCCAGCGCCCCCTCGACCGAGAGGGTGGTGGCGAACCAGCGCGTGCGCTGGTCCTCCGAGTACAGCAGGCTGCCGGGCGAGCGGCTCAGCCGCAGGGAGGAGGGGATCACGGCCAGCGAGCCGCCGTGACGCGTCTCCAGAAAGCGCGTGGCCAGGCTCTCGAGATCGGCCCCGTCGACGGCCAGGCCGTTCACCAGGACGCGCATCTCCATGGTGGCCTTGTCGGCGCGCTGGCCGACGGCCTGCTCAAAGTACTGCTCCATGACGAGGATCTCAAAGGCGTCCTCGGGGATGAACTCGCCCTGCTCCATCTCTGGGATGAGGCGGTCATAGGCCTGCGTGGCCAGGGTGGCCATGGTCACCCCGGGGAGGCGGTCGAGGTCCTCGGCAGAGATGACGGGCGTGTTCTTGGTGGTGCCGCCGTAGGTGGGCGAATCGTTCAGCACGTCGACGGCGCTGGATAGGCTGCCCTCGACCATGGTGATGGCCAGCTCTTTGACGTTGCCCTCCAGGCCCGGCTGCTCAGCCACGATGCCCACGCGGGCGGTGGCGTACATGCTGCCGGGGACCTCGACATCGGCCGTCGTGACGAACTTGACCACCTGGCCCGAGCGGGTGCGCACCACCGTGCCGGCCGGGATGTGCACCGGCACGTCGGCCCGGTTGGAAAAGATCACCTGCCCCGAGGCGGGCTGATCGGGCACCACGGCGGCACCGGTGGCGTCGGTCTCTCCGCGGCCCTCGATGCTCACCTGGATGTTGCGGGCGGGGACGACGGCCGCGTCATAGTCGATCTCGGTGTAGCGCGGGTCCGCAGTGACGTCGAGGTGGGCGAAGGCGTGCTGCGCCGCGGGGGAGATGCGCACCGTGGCCGCGGGCATGAACAGAGCCGCCGAGCCGACCAGGATAGCCAGCAGCCCGGCCACCACTCCAAGGGCGATCAGGGCGGTGCCCATGCCGATCGGCCGGCTGCGGCGGCCCCAGCGGCCGTCAAGCGGCGTTTCGACGGGCACCAGGCGTGAGCGCTCGGAGTGCTGCCCGCCGAGCGCGGCCGGCAGGGAAAAGTGGGCCGCCAGGCCCGCCTCACGCGCCAGGGCACGCGTCTCCGAATGTTTGGAGACGATATGCAGCTCCACATTGGCGCCCTCGGCCACGCGCCGGAGCAGGCTCAGGTTGACGAGGCTGCGGGCCCAGGCGGCGCGCCAGGGGACCGTCAGCCACACCTGGCTCTCGCTGGCGGCGGCGCGCACCAGCTCGCGCGCGGAGCGGACGCCGTCGCGCCGATCCAGGGATATCACTTGTACGGGACGCAAGGCTCCTCCTATGTGGGCGCTGCTGGGGCGCGCAGGCATGGTCACGGGGTCAGCCTCGCGGGGTGCGCCAGCGGATCGTGTCTACCATGACGCAGTCGAGGCTCTCCTCGCTGGCGTACAGCTGGGCGGCCAGGTGCGCAAGGGAGCGCACGGGCAAGTAGTCCGGCCCGTTGGCCCGCGCGGTGAGGTCCAGGACGTTGCGGATGGCGCTGGACTCCAGCGAGGCAACTTCGGGGCAGCGCTCAAAGTGGAGCAGGCCCTCCCAGAAGGGGGTCTCCAGCGAGGGGGCGGCCTCCGGCAGGTTGCGGGTCGAGTCAACGACAAAGATGCGGTGCGGGAAGGTGACGCCGCGGCCGGCGGTGCCGATCGCCTCGGCCAGGGTGCGCATCCAGCGCTTGAGCTCCGTCCAGAAGGCACGGGCCAGCTGCAGTTCGACGTCCTGCTGTAGCTTGCCGGCGCGGTAGGCGGCCATAAGCGCCTCGACCTGTTTGCCCTGCACGGCGAGGGCCTGGGCAGCCATGGCGGTCACGTCAGCGGCGCCGCTGTGGGCGATCACGGACCACTCCAGGCGGCCGCGGCGCACCAGGCCCACGGTGGTGTGGTCGGCGTCAATGACGATCAGGAGCGAGGCCGCCTCGACCAGGGGCGAGGCATAGGCCGCCTGCAGCGGCACGATCGACTGCAGCTTGAGCCCCAGGCGATCAGAGACCACCTCGAGGGCCCGAATCCACTGCAGCGAGAGAAGGTAAAAGTTGAGCCGCAGCTGCAGCTCGCGTCCGTGGAGGCCCAACGGGTCCAGCACCGTCTGGTCATCTAGGATGATCTCGGCGACAGAGCCAAAGACGAGGTCCTCGCCGGCCTCCTTGGCCGGGGCGCCCATCTCGTCCTGCGCGGTGCGATAGCCGAGGCGGAGGAGGGTGTTCAGGTCCTCACTGGTGACGCCGGAATCGGCGTCGCGGCGCTCGCGGCGCACGGCGATGGGGTAGCCGCGCATCACCTCGGGGGCCACGCTCATGGTCACCCAGTCGGGCACCAGTTTGCGCCCGCAGAAGCGGACGGTCATGTCCTCGGCCTGGGTGAGGGCCTCGTCGCAGCCGGCCGCCCAGGTGTCGACGTCGGGCAGCCCATCGGCGCCCAGGGCGCGGATAGGCGCCGCGGCCACGCCGAGGATCTGAGCGGTGCCGCCGTCCATCTCGATCACGGCCACGCGCACCTGGCCGGGCTCCCACGAGACGATGCTGTGGTGCCGGCTGGTGATGCGCGTGTTGTTGCGCCTTACGCCTAATCGGAACATGCGGCCCGGTTCTCCCTGGTCGGTAGGTCGGCTCTCATGACTGCAATCGCGAGGCGACGATCTGTCGCACGGCCTCGAGGGCCTGGGGCAGGCGCGCGACATCCTTGCCCCCGGCCTGAGCCATGTGGGGGCGCCCGCCACCGCCGCCGCCCATCTGGCGCGCGGCCTCCCCGGCGATTTTGCCGGCATGCAGGCCCCTGGCCAGCAGGTCCTGGCTGATGGTCACCACTAGGAGGGGCTTGTCGTCGATCACGGCGCCCAAGGCCACCACGGCGGTACCGAGGCGGTCGCGCAGACGGTCACCCAGGCCGCGCAGGGCATCGACGTCGGGCGCGTCCACCTGGGCGGCCAGGAGGCGCACGCCGGCCACGGTCGCCGCGTCACCCAGCAGCGTATCCGCGCTGGCCGCGGCGAGCTTGTTCTGCAGGTCATCAATGGTGTGGCGCTGTTCGCGCAGCTCCTCGGCGGCCTGGTTGGCCCGCTCGACCTCTTCGCCCGGCCGGGCGCCCAGGGCCTGGCCGATGGCAGCCAGGTCGGCGAAGCGCCCCTCGACATGGCGGAGCGCGCCGCGCCCCGTGACGGCCTCGATGCGGCGCAGCCCCGAGCCGACGCTCGACTCGGAGGTGATCAGGCAGAGGCCGATCTCGCCAGTGGCGTGCAGGTGCGTGCCGCCGCACAGTTCGGCGCTGACCCCCTCGACGCTGACCACGCGCACCCGGTCGCCGTAGCGCTCACCAAAGAGGGCCACGACGCCCTCCTGGAGAGCGGCCTCGTAGGTCGTCTCACGGGTGGCGACGGGATGGTTGGCGCGCACCTCGGCGTTGACGATCTCTTGCACCTGGCGGAGCTCCTCCGGCGTGAGGGGCGCGAGATGCGTAAAGTCGAAGCGCAGGCGTTCGGGCGTCACCAGTGAGCCCGACTGGGCGGCGTGCGGCCCCAACACCTGGCGCAGGGCGCGGTGCAGGAGGTGGGTGGCGGTGTGGTTGCGGGCGGTATCGAGGCGGCGTTCCTCGTCGAGCGCAGCCGTCACCGCATCGCCGACGCGCAGCGTCCCCTCGACGAGGCGCCCGCGATGGGCGATCACCTCCGGCAGGGGGCGGAAGGTGTCGAGCACCTCGCACCGCGTGCCTTCGCCGCGGATGGTGCCGGTGTCGCCGACCTGGCCACCCGCCTCGGCGTAGAAAGGCGTGCTCTCCAGGACGATCTGGACCTCGTCCCCGGCGGCGGCCACCTCGACGGGCAGCCCCTCACGCAGGAGCGCCACCACGCGCGTGGCCGCCTCGCACGTGTCATAGCCGACAAAGGTCGTGGCCGGCAGGCCCAGGTGGCGGTAGGCCTCCTCATCGGTCGCCGCGGCAAAGCGCTGCGCGCCGCGGGCGCGCTCCTTCTGGGCGGCCATGGCGCGGCGGAAGCCGTCCTCGTCCACCGTGAAGCCGAGCTCGGCGGAGGCGTCGCGGGTCATTTCCAGCGGGAAGCCGTAGGTGTCGTACAGGCGGAAGGCCTCGTCACCGGGGAGGGTAGACTGCCCCGCGGCCCGCAGCCGGCCGGCCAGGTCGTCGAGGCGGGCCAGGCCCACCGTGAGGGTGGCCAGGAAGCGCGTCTCCTCCTGCGTGACGACCTGCCGGATAAAGTCCTGCCGGTCGACGAGCTCGGTGTAGTGGTGGCCCATGGTGTCGATGACGGCCTGGACCGTCTCGGCCAGGAAGGGCCGCTCGATCCCCAGCATCTTGCCAAAGCGGGCCGCCCGCCGCACGATCATGCGCAGGACGTAGGCACGCCCCTCATTCCCCGGCATGATGCCGTCGGCGATGAGGAAGGCGATGGAGCGCGAGTGGTCGGCAATGACGCGGTAGGGCGTCACGTTGGCGCGCATGGCCTCTTCCGTGTGGCCGGCGACGTCGCGCGCGCGCCGCATGATGGGCAGGAAGACGTCCGTGTCATAGTTGTTGTCGGCGCCCTGCAGGACGGAGGTCAGCCGCTCCAGGCCCATGCCGGTGTCGATACTCGGGCGGGGCAACGGGGTGACGGTGCCGTCGGCCAGCGTCTCAAACTGCATAAAGACGAGGTTCCAGATCTCGAGCCAGCGCTCGCACTCGCTGGCCGGGGAGCAGTCGGCGCGGCCGCAGGTGCAGTAGGCGGCGCCGCGGTCGTACATGATCTCCGAATCGGGGCCGCAGGGGCCCGTGTCACCCATCGACCAAAAGTTGTCCTCGGCGCCGAGGCGGGTCAGGCGCTCGGCGGGCAGGCCGGCGACCTCCTGCCAGAGGGCAAAGGCCTCGTCATCGTCGAGGTAGACCGTGGGGTAAAGGCGGTCCGGGTCCATGCCGAGCTCGACGGTGAGGAACTCCCAGGCGTAGGCGATCGCCTCGCGCTTGAAATAGTCCCCGAAGGAAAAGTTGCCCAGCATCTCAAAGAAAGTGTGATGCCGCGGGGAGGGGCCGACCTGTTCGAGGTCGTTGTGCTTGCCACTGACGCGCAGGCACTTTTGCGCGGTGGTGGCGCGGCGGTAGGGGCGCTCTTCCTGCCCGGTAAAGACGTCCTTGAAGGGCACCATGCCGGCGTTGGTAAAGAGCAGCGTCGGGTCATTGCCCGGCACGAGCGAGGCGCTCTTGACCACGGTATGTCCGCGTTCGGCAAAGAAGCGCAGGAACTTGGACCTGACGTCGGCACTGGTGATCATACGGTCAGTCTCCTGATGGGGTGTTTCGACGGCTGATTCTATGTCAGAGAAAGACGAGTGTCAATCGGTTGGCGGCCCCCGCGGCCCGCCTGCCGCGAGGTGCAAGAAAGCAACCCAGGCGCAAAAAGGATACACCGCCCGCCCGGCTGGAGCCGCGCGCGGGATGAAACACGGCACGCAGAGGGCTTCCTCTGCGTGCCGTGGTGTGCTCTCTGGAGGAGAACAGACCCTACACGCCGCGCACTAGGCAGCCTCGCTCACTTGCTGGCGGGCGGCCGAGCGTCGGTTACGGATGTCATCCGCCTCCACCGTCCAGTGCTTGATCTCTGGGGAGGAGGGGATCTCATACATGACGTCGAGGAGGGTCTCCTCGATGATGGTGCGCAGGCCACGGGCGCCCATCTTGTAGCGCAGCGCCTCGCGGGCGGTGGTGCGCAGGGCGTCCGGCGTGAACTCGAGCTCGACGTCGTCGACCGTGAAGAGCTTCTTGTACTGGCGCACCAGGGCGTTCTTGGGCTCGGTCAGGATGCGCACCAGGTCGTCCTCGTCGAGCGGGTCGACACTGACGACCACCGGCAGCCGGCCGACGAACTCGGGGATCAGGCCGAACTGCAGGAGGTCCTCGGAGTTGACCTGGCGCAGGAGCGCCGCGGCGTCCTCGTCGGCGGGGAGGTGCTCGCGAGAGCCGCCAAAGCCCATGGCGCCCTTGGTGCGCACGCGCTTGGCGACCTGCTTGTCCAGCCCGTCAAAAGCGCCGCCGCAGACGAACAGGATGTTCGTGGTGTCGATCTGCAAGAACTCTTGGTGGGGGTGCTTGCGCCCGCCCTGCGGGGGCACGTTGGCGACGGTGCCCTCCAGGATCTTGAGCAGGGCCTGCTGGACGCCCTCGCCCGAGACGTCCCGGGTGATCGAGGGGTTGCCGCCGCTCTTGCGGGCGGTCTTGTCGATCTCGTCGATATAGACGATGCCGCGCTGGGCCCGCGCGACGTTAAAGTCGGCGGCCTGCAGCAGGCGCAGCAGGATGTTCTCCACGTCCTCGCCGACATAGCCCGCCTCGGTCAGGGCGGTGGCATCGGCGATGCAAAAGGGCACGTCGAGCACCCGTGCCAACGTCTGGGCCAGCAGGGTCTTGCCGCAACCCGTGGGGCCGATCAGGAGGATGTTCGACTTGAGCACCTCGACGTCGTCGTCCTCGAGGCCCACCGCGATGCGCTTGTAGTGGTTATAGACGGCGACGGACAGGACCTTCTTGGCGCGGCTCTGGCCGACCACGTACTGGTCGAGCGCCTCATAGATCTCCTTGGGCGAGGGGACCTCAGACATGGAGATGGGGCGAACCTCGGTGGCTCCGTCGCCGGTGTCCAGAATGCGTCTACACAGCTCGACGCACGAATCACAGATGAACACCGCCTCGGGGCCCGAGATGAGCCGGCCCACCAGGTGCTCGGGCCGGCCACAGAACGAGCAGTGGGGCTCCGCTGCGTGGGCAGTCATCAGTCCTCCTTGGGCCTCACCATGTCGTCGCTGTAGAGCACCTCGTCGACGAGGCCGTACTTTTTGGCCGTTTCGGCATCCATGAAGAGGTCCCGCTCGGTGTCAGCCTCGATGCGGGCCAGCGGCTGGCCGGTGTGGTGCGACAGGATGTCGTTCAGCCGGCGCCGCAGGCGGAGGATCTCCTCGGCCTGGATCTGGATGTCGGTGGCCTGGCCGCGGGCGCCGCCCAGCGGCTGATGCATGTGGATGGTGGCGTTGGGCAGGGCCAGCCGGCGCCCCTTGGTGCCGGCCGCCAACAGCACGGTGCCGAACGATGCGGTGGACCCGACCGCGATCGTCTCGATCGGGCAGCGCGACAGGCGCATCGTATCATAGATCGCCAGGCCGGCGTAGATCGCCCCGCCCGGCGAGTGGATGTACATGTGAATGTCCCGCTCGGGATCCTCGTGCTCCAGGTACAGGAGCTGGGCCACGATCAGGTTGGCGATGCTGTCATCGACGGGCGTCCCGAGAAAGATGATGCGCTCCTTGAGGAGCAACGAGTAGATGTCGTAGGCGCGCTCGCCGCGCCCGGTCGACTCGATGACCATCGGGATCAATGCTCGTGCGGTGGCGTTCATCTAGCCTCCTTGTGCTCGTCGCGCCGGGGCCCGCTCCGGTGGGAACCGGGCCCGGGCCTAGGCATCCGGGTCGGCCTCCGGGTTGGCAGCGGGTTCGGCGGTGTCTGCAGCGGCGGGCGCCTCCTCGGCCGCCTCGGCCGCCTGGGCCGCCGGGGCAGCGGCCTTGGGCTCGCTGCGGCCCGTCAGCACAGCAACCAGGTGCTCGACCGTCTTGCGAGAGAGCAGGTCGTTTTCGAGGGAGGCCATAGCCCCGGAAGCCAGCAGGGCCTGGCGGGCCTCCTCGGCGCGCTCGCCGTACTGGGCCAGGATGCGCTCAAACTCGGCGCTCGTCTCGCTCGGGTCAACCTCCAGCCCCTCGGCCAGGGCGAACTCGCTGAGCACCAGGCCGCGCACGAGGCGCTGCTCGGCACGCGGGCGCATCTCGGAACGCATCTGCTCTTCGGAGGTGCGCATGATGCGCAAGTAGTTAGCCCAGTCAAACCCGTAGGACTGCACACGGGCGCGCTCGCTGCCGATCATCGACTCGATCTCGCGGTCGACGGCGGCGACGGGGTACTCCACCTTGGAGGCGCCCACGATGGCTTCCAGGGCGGCCTCGGTCTCCCGGTTGCGGCGCGCGGTGTCCATCTCCTCTTGGAGGCGGTCCGTGATGGACTGGCGCAGCGCTTCGAGGGTCTCATGGTCAGAGACGTCCTTGGCGAACTCGTCGTTCACCTCGGGCAGGGTCTTTTCACGGACGGCCTTGACGGTGAACTGGAGGTCGACCGTTTTGCCGGCCAGGGCCTTGTTCCCGTACTCGTCGGGGTACTCGGCGGTCACTTTTGCGCTCTCGCCGACGCGCATGGCCAGCAACTTGTCGACGAGGGAGTAGGGCTCATCCTGCGGGGTCACGTGCAGCTCAAAGGCCTCTTCCTGCAGGACGACCTGGTCGTCCTCGGTGGCGGTCATCTCCAGCACGGCCATGTCGGTGGCCATGATGGGGCGGTCGACCGGCTCGTAGGTAGCGGCCTGCTCGCGCAGCGCCTCGACCTCGGCATCGACCACGTCGTCAGCGACCTTGGCCTCGGGCTCGGGGGTGATGCGCAGGGTCTGATACTGGCCCAGCTCGACCGTGGGCACCAGGGCGACCTCGATCTTGAGGAGGAGCGGGTCGGTCGAGGCGATCTCCATCTGGCCGGCCTGGAGGGGGCGGATGCCGGCCTCGACGACGGCCTGGAGAAAGATCTCCTCGGCGGAGTTGTCGACGGCCTCTTTGAGGATCGTCTCAGCGCCAAAGATGCGCTCCACCATGCTCAGGGGAGCCTTGCCGGGGCGGAACCCGGGGACCGGGCGCACGCGAGAGAAAGTGCTGGCCGCGCGGCGCCTGGCCTTGTTGATCTGGTCCACGTCCGGCTCGATGGACAGGGTAACGACTCTGGTATCGGTGATCTCGGTGGTGACCTTCAAGACTACTTCCTCCGTCGCGCGGGCGGCACGTCGGGCGCCATTATAGCACAAAGCACCGAGGCCCGAAACGCGGCGCGCTCTGCCCCCATACGTGAAAATGCTGGTTCACGGATGGGGCCGTGAACCAGCCTGAGACCAGGAGCGGAAGACGAGATTCGAACTCGCGACCCTCTCCTTGGCAAGGAGATGCTCTACCACTGAGCCACTTCCGCATACGCTGAGCAAGGTGGGGAAGGAGAGACTTGAACTCTCACGGATTGCTCCACGTGATCCTAAGTCACGCTCGTCTGCCAGTTCCGACACTTCCCCAAGGGAGCAACCACCTGAGGAGCGCATGCCCCACGTTGCCTGTGAGCCGCACAGGGGTCGAACCTGTAACCTACTGATTAAGAGTCAGTTGCTCTGCCATTGAGCTAGCGGCCCATGGTCGGCACGCTGCCGCGCCATACCGAAACTATTCTAGCCCGATCGCGGGCCGTGTCAAATCGTGAGCCTCTGTGGAGGAGGTTCCGTCCCACCCGGCCGTCCGCCCGGAGGCGCCCAGGCCCGGCAGTGCCAGGGCGAGATCCGAAGGGCCAACAGGATAGACAGGATGTACAGGATCAGAGGCTTGATTCGCGCAATGTGCCATGATCTGTGCCTGTTCGCTAGGAGTCTCGGTTATGCCGATCCTGCCCGTTGTCTTTTGCCAGGGCCAGATGGCCTTCGCAACGCCGGTGGGCCGGGCACACCTGCTTGCGTGGTGCACCGCATACGCTATACTGCTGGCCCAGAATCGGCACGGTCAGCCGTCTGGGCTGCCCCTGGGCACGCCCCTCAGAGAGGGGCATGGCGGCCACAGCGGACGCTAATGAGGAGACGATGACTACGTGGTCCTCTCAGCCCGTGTACCCGTCCTTGCGGCACTCTGTGCCCCCGCCCCAGCACCGCGGACGGGGGGCCAGCCGCTCTGCCTGCCCTTGCCGGCCACATCCGAGGCGCGCCCGCCTTCATGTGGCCCCCCCGTTGCAGGCGATCTTTACGCCTCCCGCCTGGCCATACGCCGCATAGTGACCTACCATGGGCTGAGGCGGCGCTGGGTATGATCCTCGGGCAGGAGGCTGCCGCACGACACCCACGGCTCGCGCAGCCGCTTTCCTACACTAGCCACATACGAGACGGGTGACATGACCATCTTCTCCGACTTGGCCCTGCTCTTGTACGTCATCGCTTCTGCGACGTTGATGGTTTGCGCATGGGTCGTGCGCCGGGCGACCCAGCACTTCCGGCCGCCGGACATGCCCCACACCCCGCTCTACCACTGGGTGGAGCCTCTCTTGACCGTCCTCGTGTTGGCGGGAGGGGTGTGGATATCAGGCCGAGCCGGCGCCCGGGCCGACGCGCGGCTGCGGCAGGAGTTGCTCTCCGAGGCGACCGCGGTGGCGCACGCCATCGACCCGCTCCAGGTAAAGAGGCTGTCGTTCGCCGAGGAGGACACCGGCCGCCCCGCCTTCCGGCGCCTGTGCACCCAGATGGCCACCTACGCCAACGCCGCCGGGATCGACCGTCTCTACAGCCTGGCTCTGCGCGGTGGGGAGATCGTCGGCGGCCCACGCGCCCTGGGGCCGCGCGAGTTGCAGATCTCCTCTCCGGGCGTGGTGCAACCGCGCACTACCAGGGCCGATAGGGAGGTCTTTGCCACGGGCCAGGGTGTCGTCCTGGGCCCGGAGGAGAGCGACGACGGCGCCACCCTGGGGGCGCGCGCGCCCGTGCTCGACCCGCTGACCGGTGAGGTGCTCTTGGTCGTCGCCGTGGACGCCGAGGCCGGCCCCTGGCGCCAGGCCGTGGCCGGCGCCCGGCAGGGCCCGCTGGGCGTCGTCCTGCTGCTGGTAACGGTTCTCCTTCTGGGGGATTCGCTCATCGTCGTGCGAGAGCGCCTGCCGATGCGCTCTCGTCGGCGGCTGCGCTACGTTGAGGCGGCCATGTGCGCCGTGCTGGGCGTGGGCATCTCCTGTGGGGCGGCTTGGGTCGTCTATCACGCCGAGTACGGCGGCTATCGTGATTCGCTCCATGACCTGGCCTCGGCCAGGTCCGCCGGCCTGCGCGGCGCCCTGAGCGATCTCCGTGCGCAGATGCAGAGCGTCGACCACCTTTTCGCTGCCAGCGAGCAGGTCGGCGCGGCCGAGTTTGCCGGCTTTTGCTCCCCTTTGGTGGAGGCGGGCCCGGCGATCGGCTGGGGCTGGGTGCCGGCGGTGCCCGCGGGGGGCGTGGCCGCGTACGGGCAAGAGCATGCCCGGCCGGGCGGCGCGCCCGCCGTTTGGGAGCGCGATGACCACGGGGAGCCCGTCCCCGTGCAGGACCGGGCCGCCTACTACCCTGTGACCTACCTGGCGGCCAGCGATGATCTGCAGCACGTTCCGGGCCTGGACCTCGGCTCGGAACCGGCCACCCGTGGCCCGCTCTTGACGGCGCTGCGCACCGGCCTCGGCACCGCCAGCGAGGCCGCCCCGCTGTATGTGCTGCCGGAGGAGCCGCACACCGTGCTGGTCTTCCAGCAGGCCTCGTCTGGCACGCAGAAGGGAGTTGTGGTGGCGGCGGTGCCCATGCAGGCGCTTTTGACGCGCGTCTTGCGCGAGGGCGGGGCCGCCGACAGGGACCTGACCCTCCGTGCCTACGAGGTGGGCATGGGGGGCGCGCCGCGCCTGCTGGCGGCCTCCGACGGCGCGCCAGAGGCGGTCACGGCTTCCTTGCGGGACCTGGAGAATTCGGAGATGGTGCTGCCGGCTTTTGCCTTCGGCAAGGCCTACGTCGTGACGGTAGATACCGGGCCGACCTGGGGCGCGGTACCCCGCTGGGTGGGCACCTGGGCGACGGGCGCGGCCGGCCTGCTGGTGACGGCGGGGCTGACGGCCTTCCTGGCCACGATGGCCGGGCGGCGCGACGCGCTCGAACAGGACGCGGACCGGCGTGCCAGAGCGCTGCACCGCAACGAGGAGCGCTACCAGCTGATCTCACAGATGATGACCGACTATGCCTACGCGGTCGGCGTGAGCGAGGACGGTACCGTCACGCAGGAGTGGCTGGCTGGGGCGTTCGAGAGCACCACCGGGCGCGCGCCGCAGGACGTCAACCTTCTCGACGGCCTCGAGAGCCTGGTGCACGGGGACGATCGGCCCATTGCGGAGGACCGCACGACGCGACTCTTGCGCGGCGAAGAGTGCGTATGCACGCTGCGGGTCGTCAGGCAGGATGGGGAGATCCGCTGGATCCACGACCATGCCCGGCCCGTCTGGGACGTGGAGCAGGGACGCGTCGTGCGGGTGGTCGGCGCTGCCACCGACATCACCGCCAGCAGAGAGGCCGAGGAGGCCCTGGCCCAGGAGCGCATCCTCTTGCGCACCGTGATCGACCATCTGCCGGTGGCGGTGTTCGTCAAAGACCGTCACGCGCGCAAGATCCTGGTCAATGCCGCGGACCTGGCCTATGCGGGCGCGGAGAGCGAAGACGAGGTGCTGGGCAAGACCGACTTTGAGGTGTACCCACCCGACCTGGCACGCGTGTACTTTGCCAGCGACCAGGCCGTGCTCCAGACCGGGCAGGAAGTGCTGGAGCGTGAGGAACGCCTTTTGGACGCCGCGGGCCGTGAGCAGTGGCGGGTGGCCTCCAAGGTGCCACTGCGCGACCGGGAGGGCCGCGTCGTGGGCCTGGTGGGCCTGGCGCGTGACGTCACCGGGCGCAGGGCCGCCGAAGCGGCCCAGCAGCTGGCCTACGCGCAGGAGGAAGTCACTAACAGCATCCTGCGCCTGTCGCTGAACGATCGCTCCATCGCTGACATTCTGGACAAGGCGCTCGCTCACATCCTGGCGGTGCCCGAACTGGGGCTGATGCGCCGGGGGGCGATCTTTTTGCTGGGGGACGATCAGCAGTCGCTCGCGCTGGGCGCCTCCCGCGGCCTGCCGGAGGAGATCAGGGCGCGCTGTGCCGAGGTGCCGGTGCAGGACTGCAACTGCTGGCAGGCGCCGTCGGGCAGGCACGTGCACTACTTTCCCGCCCACGCCCCGGCCAGCGACGCGGTCTGCTTCCGGTTGGCGCCGGACGCGCACTATTGCGTGCCCATCCAGGCCGATGAGCGCTTGATGGGCGTCCTCGCCGTGTGCATTCCAGAGGCGCAGCCCCGTGACGGGAGGGTGGAAGGCGTGTTGGCGGCCATCGCCAACGCCCTGGGCAGCGTGATCGCCCGGCACCACGCCGAGGCCGAGACGTTGCGGTTGCTCAACGTGGCCAGCGAGACCCGCCGGGCCCTGCTGTCCGTTGTCGAGGAGCAGAGGGCCACGGCAATGTCGCTGCAGTCGCTCAGCGCGCGGCAGCAGGCGCTGCTGGCTGCCATTCCCGACATCGTTGTGGAGATCGACGAGGCCGGGATCATCACCTGGGTGAACGAGACCGGCATGCTGTTCTCAGAAGACTACCTCGTCGGCATGGGCGCCGAAGAGGCCCTCGGTGGCCTCCTGCCGGGCGCGACGGAGGCGCTGCACTCATTGCTCGCTGGCCGGGTCGGAATCGTCTCCGAAGAGGGCTGGCTCTTTCGGCGCGACGGCAGCAAACGCCTCATCCTGTGGACCGCGCGGGCCATGCGCGACGCCGACGGCCGCATCACGGGCGTGCTCGCCTCCGGCCGGGACAGGACCGACCGGAGGAGCCTGGAGGAGCAGCTCGTCCAGGCACAAAAGATGGAGTCGATCGGCCGGCTGGCAGGGGGCGTGTCTCACGACTTTAACAACATGCTGCAGGCCATCCTGGGGTACACGGACCTGGCCCTGACGCTGGCCGGCTCACACCAGGGGCTGCACGACACGCTGATGGAGATCAAGGTGGCCGCCGAGCGCTCCGGCGACCTCACCCGGCAGCTACTGGCCTTCTCGCGGCGGCAGACGATCGCGCCGCAGGTCCTGAACCTGAACCAAACCGTTACCGGGATGCTGCGCATGCTCCGCCGGTTGATCGGCGAGAACATCGACATGGCCTGGCTGCCAGCCAGCGATCTCTGGGCGGTCAAGATCGACCCGGCCCAGGTCAGCCAGATCCTGGCCAACCTGGTGGTCAACGCGCGCGACGCGATTACCGACGTGGGCACCGTGACGATCGAGACCGCCAACGTGCATCTGAGCGAGGCATACTGCCAGGTACACGCCGGGTACATTCCCGGAGACTATGTGATGCTGGCCGTCAGCGACACCGGCGTGGGGATGGAGCCGGAGCTTCTGGCGCACGCCTTTGAGCCGTTCTTCACCACCAAGGAAGTGGGCAGGGGGACCGGGCTGGGGCTGGCCACCGTGTACGGCATCTCCAGGCAGAACAACGGCTTCATCAATGTGTACAGCGAGCCCGGGCAGGGCACCACCCTGAGGCTCTATCTGCCCCGCGTCCTGGAGGAGGGCCAGGCCAAGGCGCCGCCGGCGCCCACGGAGGCGCCGCGCGCCCGCGGGGCTGAGACGGTGCTACTCGTCGAGGATGAGCAGTCCATCCTGGCCCTGACGCAGCGCTTTCTCATCAGGAACGGGTACCTCGTCCTGGCGGCGAACGGCCCCTCAGAGGCGCTCCACCTGGCCCGGAACCACGACGGACCCATCGACCTCCTGATCACCGATATTGTCATGCCGGAGATGAATGGCAAGACGTTGCAGACCGAGGTGGCCGTCTTGCGGCCGGATATCCGCACGCTGTACATGTCGGGCTATACGGCCAACGCCATCGCCCATCACGGGGTGCTGGAGGCGGGTATCCACTTTATTGAGAAGCCCTTCTCGATGCAGCGGTTGCTCTCCATGATGCGGGAGATCCTTGACGCGGACGCCTGAACCCGCGCGCGGAGCCCCCTGGGCTACCGGCCGGCCTGGCCGGCGGCCCAGGGGCGCCCGCCGTGTGCCGCCGCTCCCCGCCGGCTGCCCTGGCGCTACCAGGGCGCCCGCCCTCCGCCGAATCGTCCAGAAGGCCCTCAGCGCTTACTTGCCTGTCTCCGCGTAGGTGCTATACTGTCTTCTTGTGGGTCGCGTTCCTCTCGACCTTAAGCATACCCGCCCGGGCTGCCCAACCGGGCGACCCCCTCGTTGTGCCCAGTGTTATCACTCGAGCCGCTGCCGGACTGCCATCGCCCACGCCCACGCGCACGAGGAGACCATGACCAGCAACATCCCGCTTCGCCAGTACTGGGACCTGTTGGCCGAACACATCCGGCCGCAGAAGCTACACTTTACGTACCTGACCGTTCTGCTCTTGGGTTCCATCGGCCTGCAGATCGTCAATCCGCAGATCATGCGCACCTTTATCGACGCCGCCACCTCGGGGGCCGGGAGCGCGGTGCTTGTTCACTCGGCCCTGTTGTTCATCGGGCTGGCGCTCGTCCAGCAGGTGGTGTCGGTGGGGGCGCGCTACTATGGCGAAGACGTGGCCTGGACGGCCACCAACGCGCTGCGCTCACAACTGGCCGCGCACTGCCTGAACCTCGATATGTCGTTCCACGGGGACATGAGCCCCGGCAAGCTGATCGAGCGCATCGACGGGGACGTCTCGCAGCTATCGACCTTCTTCTCGCAGCTGATGATCCGCCTGATCGGCAACCTGCTGCTTCTGGTGGGCATCCTGGTGGCGCTCTACCGGGAGGACTGGCGCGTGGGCCTGGTGTTCACCGTGTACGCCGCGGTCACCCTGGTGGCCCTGAACGCCGTGCGCTCGCTGGCCATCCCCCACGAGAAGGCCCGCCGCGAGGCGGACTCGGTGCTGTTCGGCTTTCTCGAGGAGCGCCTGGCCGGCACCGAGGATATCCGCTCGTCGGGGGCGGTGGACTTTGTGCTGCGCGGCCTGTATGACCTGCACCACACCATCCTGGTGCACTGGCGCAAGACGTCGTTCATGTACCTGATCGTCGGCACTACCGGCAACACGCTGATGCTGCTGGCCACGGTGCTGGCGCTGGTGGGCGGCTTTGTGCTGTACCGCAGCGGCTCGATCACCATCGGCACCGTCTTCCTGCTGATGACCTACACGAACCTGCTGGGGCGGCCCATCCGTGAGCTGACGCAGCAGGCCGAGAGCCTGCAGAACGTCGGCGCCAGCAGCCAGCGCCTGGCGGAACTGCGCGCCATCAAGACCAAGACGGTCGATGGCCCCGGCGCCGAGATCGCCCCGGGCCCGCTGCCGCTCCGCTTTGAGCACGTCTCGTTCTCCTACGTCGCGGACGAGCCGGTGCTCGAGGACGTCCACTTTAGCCTGGAGCCGGGCCGGGTGCTGGGGCTCTTGGGGCGCACCGGGAGCGGCAAGACTACCCTGGCGCGGCTGATCTTCCGGCTGTACGACGTCTCCGCCGGGGAGATCGCCCTGGGCGGCGTGGACGTGCGGCAGCCGACGCTGCGCCAGCTCCGCGAGCGCGTGGCTCTGGTGACCCAGGACGTGCAGCTGTTCCAGGCCACCGTGCGAGACAACCTGACCTTCTTTGACCGCTCGATCCCCGACGAGCGCATCATGGAGGTGATCGAGACGCTGGGGCTCTCCGAGTGGTTTGCCTCGCTGGCCAACGGGTTGGACACCGAGCTGGAGAGCTCGGGGCGGGGGCTTTCGGCGGGGGAGGGGCAGCTCCTGGCCTTCACCCGCGTCTTCCTGCGTGACCCCGGGCTGGTCATCCTCGACGAGGCATCGTCGCGCCTGGACCCGGCCACCGAGCAGTTGATCGAGATGGCGGTGGACCGGCTGCTCGAGGGGCGCACGGCCATCATCATCGCCCACCGCCTGGGCACCGTGCACCGCGCCGATGAGATCATGATCCTCGAGCGGGGGCGGACGGTGGAGCACGGGCCGCGGGCGGCCCTGGCCGCAGACGAGTCGTCGCGCTTTTACGAGCTGCTACAGACCGGCCTCCAGGAGGTGCTGGCATGACCACGAGCGCCGATCGCGCGCGCCGGCGGGCGGAGGACTTCGCCCGCGAGGACGTCAACGCGCTGCCGGCCTGGAAGGTCATCTTCCAGATGGTGCGCTACCGCAAGAGGCTCTGGCTGCTGAACCTGGCCGCCATGCTGTTCCTGAACGTGTTCTGGCAGGCGCCGGGCTTTGCTCTCCGTTACTTCTTTGACTTGCTGTCGGGCGAGGCCCCCGCCGGGGTGACCATCTGGACGCTGGTCGCGGCGCTGGTGGCCTTTCACTTGGGGCGCACCTTGGGCTTCTTCGGGCTGATCAAGACCAACGTGCCCTTTTTCGTGCACACCATGGCCCTCCTGCGCAAGAACCTGCTGCGGCACGTCCTGCGGCGGCCCGGCGCGGCAGCCCTGCCCGACTCACCAGGGGAGGCGATCAGCCGCTTCCGCGGAGACGTGTTCGAGATCTCGCTGTTTGCGCTGTGGCTGAACGACATCCTGGGCCTGGTGCTCTTTGGCCTGATCGCCGTGGCGGTGATGTTCCACATCAACTCGTCGATCGCGCTGCTGTCGTTGGCGCCCTTTGCGGTGGTCGGGGTGATCGCCTTTGCCGCCACCAACAAGATCGAGATGTACCGACGCGCCTCGCGCAAGGCGACCGGCCGGGTGACGGGCTTTATCGGCGAGTTCTTTGGCGCGGTGCAGGCCGTCAAGGTGGCCACCGCGGAGGACAACGTCATCGGCTACTTTGACGAGCTGAACGCCGAGCGGCGCGTGGTGGCCATCAAAGATCGCGTTTTCAACGAGGTGCTGAACTCGATCTTTCGCAACGCCGTGAACCTGGGCACCGGGGTGGTGCTGATCCTGGCCGGCAGGTCGATGTCCGCTGGGACCTTTACGGTGGGCGACTTTGCGCTGTTCACCTACTTCCTGGAGGGGATCAGCGAGATGACCACCTTCCTGGGGCTGGTGCTGGCCCGCTACAAGCAGATCGGCGTCTCGGTGGAGCGGATGGCCCGCCTGATGGAGGGCGCCCCGCCGGAGGCGCTGGTGGAGTTGGGGCCCGTCTACGTCGAGGGGGACCTCCCCGAGATCACCTACCCCCAGAAGACGGAGGCCCACACGCTCCGGTCGCTAGACGTGCGCGGGCTCACCTACCGCTACCCGGGCAGCGGGCACGGCATTGACGACATCGACCTGCACCTCGAGCGGGGCAGCCTGACCGTGGTGACCGGGCGGATCGGCTCGGGCAAGACGACGCTTCTGCGCGTGCTCCTGGGGCTGCTGCCCAGGGACGGCGGCGAGATCTACTGGAACGGGGATCAGGTGGAGGACCCGGCGCGCCACTTTGTTCCGCCGCACTGCGCCTACACCGCGCAGGTGCCGCGGCTCTTCAGCGACACGCTGCGCAACAACCTGCTGATGGGCCTGGGCCGCGATGATGACGAGATCATGGCGGCCATCTCCAAGGCCGTGATGGACTATGACCTGGCCCAGTTCGAACAGGGGCTGGAGACGATGGTGGGGCCCAAGGGGGTCAAGCTCTCAGGCGGGCAGGCGCAGCGCACCGCTGCGGCGCGCATGTTCGTGCGTGAGCCGGAGCTGCTGGTGTTCGATGACCTCTCTTCGGCCCTGGACGTAGAGACCGAGCGCGAGCTGTGGGAGCGGGTGTTTGCCAGCGAGGGGGCCACTTGCCTGGCGGTGTCGCACCGCAAGGTGGCCCTCCGGCGGGCGGACCACATCATCGTGCTGAAGGACGGGCGCATCGAGGCCGAGGGGACTCTGGACGACCTCCTGGAGACCTGCGACGAGATGCGCCGGCTGTGGGAAGGCGACCTGGGGGGCGAGGACACCCGCGATGACGTTGCGGCAGGCGTGGGCGAGGCCGTGGCGGAAGAGTAGACCCATCCGCCCGCCGGCCGCGGCTAGATGCCTAGGTCGCGCACCATGGTGGCCCTCTTGGGGCGCCGGCGCCTGAGCAGGGCGCGCAACTCGGCGGGAGTGTCGTAACTGAGCTGCCAGTAGTAGTAGTTGATGTACTCGAGCGCCGCCATGATCGTCAGGAGGCCGCCGACGACCATCTCCGAGGTCGCGGCGGCCCTTCCTGTGCTGCGGGCCGCGCCGAGCAGGGCCAGCCCGGCCAGAGCGGCGCCCAGGATGGCCTTGCAGGCCCGGAAGAAGCCGCGCGCCGGCGTGGCCGCCAGGCCATACCCCCTCTGCAGGGAGCGCCACTTTAGGTACCAGTAGAGCGCCCCCACCACGAGCAGCACGCACACCAGGCCCAGCGCGGCGTGGGAATACCACCCCAGGCGAAAGCGCACCGCGGCCATGGCATAGACCGCGGGAAAGACGAACAGGGCATTCAGCAGCTCGAGGGTCCAGAGGTAGAGAAGGCGTCCTCGCAGGGCATGGCGCATGGCTCTCTCCGTGGGCTGGGATGGCTGCGGGCGCTGCTGCCGGCGGGCTACGGGGGCCGGCCGCCGGCCTATTGCAGGATCTTGCTGAGGAACTCGCGAGTGCGCGGCTCCCGCGGGGCAGTGAACAGCTCTTCCGGCGTGGTGTCCTCGACGATGCGCCCCTCGTCCATAAAGATCACCCGGTCGGCCGCGTTGCGGGCAAAGCCCATCTCATGCGACACGACCACCATGGTCATCCCCTCGCGGGCCAGCTGGAGCATGACGTCCAGCACCTCTTTGATCATCTCCGGGTCTAGCGCGGAGGTGGGCTCGTCAAAGAGCATGATGCGCGGCTGCATGGCCAGGGCCCGGGCAATGGCCACGCGCTGCTGCTGCCCGCCCGATAGCTGCCCGGGGTACGAGTCGGCCTTCTCGGGGATGCCTACCTTGGCCAGGAGGTCGGTGGCGATGACGGCGGCCTCGGCGCGAGAGCGCTTGCGCACGATGCGCTGCGCCAGGGTCAGGTTCTCCATCACGGTGAGGTGTGGGAACAGGTTGAACTGCTGGAAGACCATGCCCACGTCCATACGCACCCGGTTGATGTTCTCCGCCGCGGTGAGGGGGACGCCGCTGACCACGATGTGGCCGGCGTCGGGCACCTCCAGGTGGTTGATGCAGCGGAGCAGGGTGGACTTGCCCGAGCCGCTGGGCCCGATGATGACGATCACCTGGCCGCTCAGGATATCCAGCGAGACGCCGTTCAGCGCCTGCACCTTGCCGTGGGTGAAGGCCTTGTACACGTCGCGGATCTGGATAACGGGCTGCTCGTCCACAGCGGAGGGTGCCGGCATGGTCATGGGGTGCTCCTTCAGCGCTCGAACTTGCTCTTGGACTCGATGTGCTCCACCACGCGCGAAGAAAAGAGGGTGAGCACCAGGTAGCACAGCGCCACCAGGATCCAGGTGTCAAAGCTCAGGAATGTGCGGGCCATGTACTCGCGGCCGCGGCGGGTGAGGTCCGAGACGGCCAGCACCGACACGAGCGACGAGTCTTTCAGCAGGGCGACGAACTCGTTGCCCACCGGCGGGAGGATGACGCGCACGGCCTGCGGCAAGATGACATAACGCATGGCTTGCACCGGGGTCATCCCCAGGGAGCGGGCCGCCTCGACCTGGCCGTGGTGGATGGAGGAGATGCCGGCGCGGAACACCTCGGAGCCGTAGGCGCCGTAGCAGATGGTCAGGCCCAGGACGGCGGCGGCGTACGGGTCCAGGCGCGCGGCGATGATTGCTTCGGCCTGTGGCTGCAGCGAGGGGGCCATGGCGGCCAGGGCGTTGCCAAAGCCGTCCAACACCTGGGGCAGGGCGAACCAGATGAACAGGAGCTGGACGAGCAGCGGGATGCCGCGGATCAGTTCTACGTAGAGCGACGAGATGGCATAGATGACGCGGTTTTTGGAGATGCGCCCCAGGCCGCCCAGCAGGCTCACGATCAGGATAAAGACAAAGGAGGTGGCCACCAGCCGCAGCGTCACCAGGATGCCGTCGGCGATAAAGAGCCAGATCTCCAGGAAGGGGTAGGGGCGCACCTTGGTGAGGAACCAGATCAGGAAGGCCACGGCAAAGACCAGGTGCCACCAGGAGAACACGCGCTGCAGGGTCTCGCCGCGCAGGCTCCACAGCGCCCAGGCAGCGGCCAGGGCGCCGGCCAGGGCCACGAACAGGCCTGCGCCGGGGGCCAGGGCCCCCTCGGCCAGGCTGTAGAGACGCTCGCTAAAGTCGAAGGAGTGTGCCCAGGCCAGGGGCAGACAGGCCACGGCCAGGAAGGCCACGTTGGCGCCTGGGGCGATCCAGCGGGTTGGCAAGGTGCCCCGACGGAGCGACGCGGCCGCCAAGGCCAGCAGGCAGACGGCCGCCACGAGCGGAATGGCCAGAGTGATGACCAAGCCGGCCTGTTGCCCGAGGGAGGCAGTCTGCGTGCCGATCCGCCACAGCCAGGCCCAGCCCGACGAGCCCCCCTCGGTGGGCGCCACGACGATCTGGACGTCCTCGAGCGTCGTCTTGGGTTGGGGACGGGTCTGGTTGTACTTTTGCCCGGCCAGGAGGCCGTCGGCCTCAACCACGATGGCGGTGCCGTCGGCAAAGCGCGTGGTGGCCTGGGTGATGCGGTTGGGGAAGAAGGGCAGCAGGTACCCGACCAGGATGAGCAGCCCGCCGAGGGCCATGAGCCACACCATCCTGTGCACCTGGGGCGTCCATCCCGTCGGTTGTGCGTCAGAATTCCCTTCAGCCATCAGTCCCACCACATCCTCCCAGGGCCGAGCCGCCTGGTGCTGCTGGCGGTAACGCGGCGGGGCCTGTGCCAGCATGTTTGCCGCGCACAAGCCCCGCTGCTTGCCGTTCGCTGGTGACGTCACCCCGGCGGGCCCGGCGTGCTGCGGGCCGCCGGAGTGACCCTGTCGTTAGCCGGACCTAGTTACCGCTGATCCACTTGGCGTAGATCTGGTCGTAGGTGCCGTTGTCCTTGACCTTCTGCAGCCCCTCGTTGAAGGAGGCCAACAGGTCGGCGTTCTCGCCCTTGCGCACGAGCAGGCCATAGTACTCGTCGGTGAGGGTGTCGCCCACGATCTTGAGCTTGCCGGCGAACTGGTCGGAAGCGAGGGCAAAGTCGGCGGCCACCGGGGTGTCGACGACGACGGCGTCGAGGTTGCCGTTGACCAGGTCGAGGAGGGCCAGGTCGATGGAGTCATACTCCTTGAGCGTGGTGCCCTCGATATCCTGGATGGTGAAGGCGCCGGTGGTGCCGATCTGGGCGCCGGCGGTCCTGCCGACCAAGTCGCTGCCGCCCGCGATCTCGGCCTCATCCGCGCGCACGACGACGGCCTGGCCGGCGTTCACGTACGGGTCGGAAAAGTCGTAGACGGGGGTGCGCTCGTCGTTGATGGTGACGGCGGACATGATGGCGTCATAGTCGCCGCTCTCGAGGCCGGCAAAGATGCCGTCCCAGGCGGTGTTTTCGAACTTGACCTGGAAGCCCTGCACATCGGCGATGGCGTTGAGGAGGTCGATGTCGAACCCGGCAATGTTCTTGTTCTCGTCGACGAACTCCATGGGCGGGAAGGCCGCGTCGGTGGCGACGATCCAAGTCTTGGCGGAGCCAGAATCAGCGGGAGCCGAGCAGCCGGTGACCGTGAGGAGCGCGGCCAGGGCCAAGAAAAGAACGGCAGAGAGAGAGCGCTTCATGGATGTCCTCCTGACAGGCATGGAGAAGGGGCACGCGGGCGACGGTGGACGGCGAACCCCAAGCCGAGTAAGGCGCCGCCATGGCGCGAGAAGTTGCGAGGCCGCTCAGCCTCACAATAGGGCCCATTGTAGCACACATTGGCCGGCAGGGAAACCCAGGGGCGGGCGGCGGCGCAGCGGTACCAGGCTCGGGCCTTTCGGCGTCTGCGAGCGGCGACGCCGGGTCAGATCTGGGATTGCTGCAGCTAGATCGACAGGATTGGCAGGATTGACAGGATTCTGGATATGGTCGGTCCTGTCTCTCGGAAGCACCTGTCTCTGGAATAGTCTGCAGGTCCCTCTGCTACGGCTTCTCTTCGCTCTAGCCCCATCTACCACCTCCCGCCCCCCTTGCGCCGGCGGGCGGGCTGTGCCATAGTACGGCTGCCCAGCCCTCCTTCCTCCCCCATCCCTGCCGGGCGCGTCGTGGCTTCGTTCTACGGGACCCACTCGAGGAGGCTGCGCCATGGCTCGCAAGATCTCGACCGCCGGCCGCAAACCGCGCCGTACCCCGCCCCCCGCCCCCCGCGCGGCGGACCCCGGGGACCCCCGCTACGTCCGCCTGCGCCGCTTCAACCTGATCATGGGCTTCCTGCACCTCGCCCAGGGGGTGGCCATGATCGTCCTGAGCAACGCCACCACCTACCCGATCTACACCAACTACCTGCGCTTCGACGCCGCCGCTCGCGCGCTGACGCCCAACCCCCAGCTCCTCCTGAACCTGCGCTTCGGGCCGGCGGTGGCCTGCTTTCTCTTGATCTCGGCGTTGGCGCACCTCTATCTCGCCACGGTCGGCTACCCGCGCTACGTCCGCGACCTGGCCCAAGGGATGAACCCGGTGCGCTTTTACGAGTATGCCCTTTCTTCGTCGCTCATGATCGCCCTGATCGGGATGCTCGTGGGGCTGTGGGACCTTGGCGCGCTGATCCTGATCTTTGCCCTCAACGCCACCATGAACCTGTTCGGTATCATGATGGAGAAACACAACCAGCGCACGCCGCGCACCGACTGGACGGCCTTTGTGTACGGGTGTTTCGCCGGGATCGTGCCGTGGGTGGTGGTGACCATGCACTTCCTGGGGGCCGTCTCCTCCGGAGAGGCCAAGCCGCCCGCCTTTGTCTACGCGATCGTGCCGACTTTGTTCGTGTTCTTTAACATCTTTGCCGTGAACATGGTCCTGCAGTACAAGAAGATCGGCCTCTGGCGCGACTACCTCTTTGGTGAGCGGGTGTACATCATCCTGAGCCTTTCGGCCAAGACGGTGCTGTGCTGGGTGATCTTTGCCGGCACGCTGGCCCCGGTCTGAGCGCCTCGCCCCTGGCGGAGACACAAAGAAGAGGCCGCTCGGCACATGCCGGGCGGCCTCGGGTGTTGGGGGGTAAAGCAGTCCCGCGCTACCAGACGCCCGGGAGGAGCCGATAGCGCACCTTGCCCGCGTAATCGCGGTAGCCGGGGAGCTCCTCCTGCAGGGTGCGGTCTTCCAGGGCGGTGCGCACGACGACCGCGCCGCTAGCGACGGCGCAGGCCAGGTAGGCCCAGGGCGCACTCAGCAGGATCGGCGTGGCCAGGTTGGCCAGCAGCGCGCCCGCATAGCCGGGGTGCCGCAGCCAGGCGTACGGTCCGGTCGACACCACCTGGTGGCCGCGCTCCGTCTGGATGCGCACCACGCCGGAGAAGAAGCGGTTTTCCACCAGTGCCCAGGTGACAAAGGCGTACCCCGCCACCATGGCGGCCAGCGCCAACAGCCTGGCGGGCAGCCCGAAGGCCGTTGACCAGCCAAACCGCGCGCTGAGCCCCGCCACGATGGGGATCAGCACGCCGGACAGCACCGTCAGCGGGGCCAGGGTGCGGTCCCACGGCTTGACGTCGGTGTGCTCCAGCGAACGGGCGCGCTCTTCGAGGAGGTCGGGGCTGTGCCGGACGGCCAGCCAGCGAGAGACGATAAAGCCCACTGAGGCGAGGAGCGCGTAAGCCCAGGCCTCCCACCAGTCCCAGCGCCAGGAGATCAAGAGAGCGGCCATCGGCAGCACACCGATCACCAGCACTAGCTGCACGATCGTACGGATGGGGATCTCGCGTCCGGCGATCTTCACGATGCCCCTCCTCGCGTCAAGGAATGGCCCAGGCGGATGTGGACTGGATGCATGGCGTTCCTCCTGTGGTCAAGAGCCCGGCCGCGCCGGGCGAGAACGACGCTCAGTGCAGCCGGCCCGCCAATGTCACTGGCTGCGGCGGCGCTTGAGCAGGCCGGCCACCACCAGGGTGGCACCCAGCCCGCACAACACCCCGGCCGCGAACCCGAGCAGGAAAGACCAGGGGCGCGGCGCCTCACTCCAACCCAGGGTCAGGGACAGGTAGACCCCCAGTGCCCCCGCCACCGACAGCACGGCCCCGATGGCGAGCCGGGCCTGTGTGCGCATGGGTGACCTCCTCAGCGGCGGCGAGCGCCGGCCAACACCCCACGGGCTTGCGCGAAACAGGACTCCACCCGTCGCGCTTGGCCCTCAGTATACCACGACAGCGGGCGACGAGGGGCAGGCTCCTCGTGAGGCCGCAGCTGCTCAGGCAGCCTCGGAGGGGGCGCTGGCAGCCGGGCGCGCCGCCTGGAGCACCGCCCGCAGGACGATGGCCCCCAGCACCAGCAGGCCCCCGCCGACGGCCCACCAGCCCGGCCTCTCGCCGATCAGGAGGAACACCCATATCGGGTTGAGAAGCGGCTCGATGGTCGAAAAGAGGGTGGCCTCCAGCGCGGTGACCTCCTTGATGGCGGCCGTGTACAGGAGGTAAGAGAGCCCCAGCTGCACCACCCCCAGCAACAGGAGTCCGAGCCAGCCGAGGGCACCGGGCGACGCGGAGAAGGCAAAGGGAACGCCGACGACCGCCGCCAGGACGTTGCCGAGCAGCACGGACTCCACCGGCGAGCCGTCCTTCTGCTTGCGCAGAAAGAGAGTCATCCACGCCAGGGTGACGCCGCTGAGGGCGGCGAGGAGGTCGCCCCACAGCGACTGGGAGGCCAGCCCCTCGCGGACGAAAAACAGCAGGCCGACCAGCGAAAGGCCGACCGTCAGCCAGTCGAGGCGCGAGGCGCGCTCGCCGAGAAAGCCCGCCCCGAACAGGGCCACCCACACCGGCGCCGTGTACTGCAGGAGGATGGCGTTGGCCGCCGTGGTCTCTTTGACGGCCGTGACGTACAGGAGCACGGTTGCAGCGTAGGCCAGCCCGCCGCCCACCTGGGCCGGCGACCAGTGAAAGTGGGGCCGGCGCAGCACGGCCCACAGGAAGGCCGCGGCAATGGCGCTGCGCACGCCGCAGATCGCCAAGGGGTGCCAGTCGATCCACTTGATCAGTACGCCGCCGGTGCTCCACAGGCAGGCGGCAGCGACGAGGAACAGGATGGCACGCGCGCGTTTGCTCAAGACAGGGACCTCTTTGGGCGGGTATGCTGGGAAGCGAATCACCTGCCGCAGTATACGCGCGAGGGCGAACCTGTCAGGTCAGCCGCGGGCGCTGCCGTGCCGCCGCGCTACCTGGCGGCGCCATCTGCGTACGCGCAGAACCCCAGGAGCCCCGGGCCGCCGTGGATGCCCAGTACCGGCGTCAGCTCGGTGACGAGGATCTCCCGCGGGTGCAGGCGCGCGGTGAGGTCCTCGCGCAGCGCCTCGGCCTCCTCGGGCGCCATGGCGTGCATGACGGCGACGTGCGCGGGCGCCGTGCCCTGGAACGCCTCGGCGGCCCGCTCAACCAGGCTATGGACGGCCCGCCGGCGGGAGCGAATCCTCTCCAGCGACTCGACCTGGCCGGTCTGCGGGTCCAGCGACAGGACCGGTTTTAGCTGCAAGGCCGTACCGATCATCCAGGCGGCCCCGCCGATGCGGCCGCCGCGGTGGAGGTACTCGAGGGTGTCGACCGTGAAACGCGTGACCACTCTCTCGCGGACGTGTCGTGCGGCGGCGAGCATCCCCTCGAGGTCGGCGCCCTTCTCTCGGGCCTGGGCCGCCGCCAGGACCTGCCAGCCGAGGGCCATCGAGGTCACCCGCGAGTCTTCCACGTGTACGCGGGTGGCGGCCAGCTCCCGGGCCTGGCAGGCCGAGTTGTAGGTGCCGCTCAGGGCGCTGCTGATGGTGAGCACCAGCACCTCGGGGGCATCCACTTGGCGGATGGCGCCCAAGAAGTCGGCCGGCGTGGGTTGCGAGGTCTTGGGGTGTTCCGGGTCCTGGCGCAGGCGGGCGTAGAGGGTGGCACGGTCGATGTCGACGCCGTCGCGGAGCTCCTGGCCGCCCCACAGGACGTAGAGCGGCACGACGTGGATGCCGAACCGCGCCAGCAGGTCTGCGGGGAGGTCACTGGTACTGTCGGTGACGACGGCGATGCGCTCTTGCGGTTTCATCGGGATCCTTTTCTCCAGTGCGGGTTCTGCCTACTGCAACACGCCCGGCCCGCCGAGGATGCGGCCCGGGCGACGGCCGATCGGGCAGAGCGGCCGCCTCATTCCGCTCTGCGGACGGTTGACCGAGGCCGCCAGAAGTGCTATGATGAGAACAGCCCTGACGGTGCCAGCGTCGCCACGAAGCGAGCGTCAGGGTTTTTTCGGAACCTGGGCCGCAAAGGGGGAGGAACATGAGCCTCTACCTCACCTACCACCCCTGGGCACGCGGCACCATGGCGCGTGACCAGGTGATGGACATGATCAGCGGATCGTACCAGGCCTGGCAGTCCCGAGGTCTCACCTACCTTTCTTACATCGGCACAGAGGACGCGGCCGAGGGGTACTCGCTCATCGAGGCACCCGACAAGGCGACGCTGATTCACGTTTTTGAAGAGAGTCGTATCCCGTATCTCAGCGTGTGCGAGGCCTGGCAGGTCTCGCCGCAGGATCTCGATCTGTCATTGGCCGCTGGCCAGGGTCAGACGCGGGTGATCTAGACGCGTGCGCCCCTTCGAGGGCCACTGCGGGCCCAAGGGGAGTGAGAGTGTTAGTAGATCTGCACGTGCATACCAGCCGCTACTCGGAATGCGGCAAGTCTTCGCCCGAAGAGATGATGCGGCGAGCCGTCGAGATCGGCCTGGACGGCCTCGTGCTCACCGAGCACAACGTCGTCTGGCCGCTCGACGAGTTCACGGCCCTGCAGGAGCAGTTCCCTGAACTGCACCTCTACCGCGGCGTGGAGATGACCGTCGACACCGGCGACCACTACCTGGTCTACGGGGTGACCGACCCAGCCGTCTTTGAGGACCAAATGCCCTCGGATGAGCTGGTGCGGCGCGTGCGCGCCCTGGGCGGGGCGACCGTGCTGGCCCATCCCTACCGCTACGGCCCCGACGTCCCCGCCACGCTGGACTCTGCGCCCGTCGACGGGATCGAGATCTTTTCGCACAACATCCTGGCGTACGCCCATGAGCAGGCGGTGGCGCTGACCCGCCGACTGGGCCTACCGGCCCTGGCCGCCTCCGACGGGCACCACGTGCGGACCATCGGCCTCTACTCGGTGCGCTTTGCGCACAATCACCTGGCGGATGAGTGCGCCCTGGCCCGCGCCGTGATCTCGGGCGACTTTACCCTGCACGCCGACGCCGAACGCGTCGATGCCCTGAATGCGGCCCTCCCCGCCCTGAGCGCCAAGGTGCTGGACCTCATTGCCCAGGGGCTGGACAACGCCGAGATTCACCGCCGGCTGGGCGTCGGCTATACGATGACCAACGGCCTGCGCGACGGGCGCGATGTCAGCTATCCCCGCTGAGGCGCGCTGCCCGACGGCGGCGCAGGCCAGCTCCAGGACGATATCCCTCGCCCATCAGGCGGCGCGATGACCTCGCGCCGCCTTTTTTCGCCCCGCCGCCGCCTCTTCATGGTGGCCTGGCTGACCTACGCGTTCTTTTACCTCGGGCGTGTGAACGTCGCCGTGGCCCTCCCTGCGCTGCAGGCCGAGTTCGGCTGGACGCAGGGCGCCGTCGGCCTCCTCGGGACGGCGCTCTACTGGTCGTACGCCGCTGGGCAGCTGGTAAACGGCTACCTCGGGGATCGTCTGTCTCCGCGCCGGGTGGTGGCGTTGGGGCTCATGGCCAGCGCGGTGCTGAACCTTGTTTTCGGCTCGCTGGGGGCGCTGGGGGCCATGGTGGCCGTCTGGGCGCTGAACGGCTGGGCGCAGTCGGCCGGCTGGGGGCCGATCGTGCGGACGCTTTCCCACTGGTTCGAGCCGTCCGAGCGCGGCCGCGTCACGGCGGCCTTTGCGCCGTGCAGCATGGCCGGCCATGCACTCTCTTGGGCGCTGGCCGGGTGGCTGGTGACGGCGGCGGGCTGGCGGATGGCCTTCCGGGTGCCGGGGGCGCTGCTCCTGGCGGTGGCGGCGGGCTGGTACCTCCTGGCGCGGGACGCCCCGCCGCAACGGCGTGATGACGAGCAGCGGACAGAGCCGCAGCAGGCGCCCCCGGCCACGCTGGCCGAGGGGATCCGGGCGCTCGGCGCACTTCTGGGGGGCCGGGGGCTGCGCTGGGCGGTGGTCCTCTGCTTCGCCTCCGGCATGATCAAGGATGCCCTCACCATCTGGACGCCCTCCTACCTGGCCGGCCAGGGGCGCTCCGCCGCCGACACGGTGGCGGGGAGCCTCATCGTGCCGCTGTGCGGAGTGGCGGGGAGCGCCGTGGCCGGCTCGTTGGTACACAGGATGAGGGCGCGGTCCGAGGCGGCCGTGGCCGCAGGGCTGGCGCTGTTTTCGGCGCTGATGGCGGGCCTTCTCTGGGTGGCGGGGGAGCGCTCGACGGTCGCGGGGCTGGCCGGCCTCGGGGGCCTGGCCCTGGGCTGCTACGGCATCAACTCGCTCCTGATGACCTCGCTGCCGCTGGCGCTCGGCCGGCGCGGGCAGGTCTCCGGGGTGGCGGGGGCGCTGGACTTTGTTTCGTACGTGGGGGGCGGGCTGAGCGTGGCCGCGGCGGGGACGCTGCACGATGCCTGGGGCTGGGGCGGCGTGTTCCTGGCCTGGGCCGCCCTGGGGCTGGGGATGGCGGGCCTGGCCGGGGGGCAGGTCCGGCGCGCCGCGGAGGTTGGCCGCACCCCGGCGGCCTCTTGACCGGCTGGCCCGGCCCTGCTAGGCTGCGCCGGACCAGCCGCCGCGCTACGCAGAGACCCCACCACGAGGAGCGCCATGCCGTCCGACCGACCGAACATCCTGCTCATCACCTCCGACCAGCAGCACTGGGACACCCTCGGCGTCACCAATCCGCGCATCCGCACGCCGCACCTGGACCGGTTGGCCGCCGAGGGCACCCGCTTCGAGCGGGCCTACTGCTCGAACCCGGTCTGCTCCCCGTCGCGGGCGAGCATCATCACCGGGCTGTACCCGGCCTGGCACCACTGCTGGACGATCGGCGTCAAGCTGCCCGAGGACGTCCCCACCGTTGGCGGTCTCTTGGGCGAAGCCGGCTACGCCACGCACCTGATCGGCAAGGCGCACTTTCAGCCCTTGGCCTCGACCCCCGAGAGCACCTCGCTCGAGTGCCACCCGACCCTGCGCGACCTGGACTTCTGGCGGGGCTTTCACGGGCCCTGGTACGGGTTCGAGCACGTCGAGGTGGCCCGCAACCACGCCGATGAGCACCTGGCCGGGCAGCACTATGCCCTGTGGATGGAGGAGCGGGGCCTGGCGAACTGGCGGGACTACTTTCAGCCCTACCCGCCCCAGCCCGCCGCGGCGGGCCGCCCCTACTGGATGCGCGACCGGCACGCCTGGAGCCTGCCGGCCGAGTACCACTATAGCACCTGGACGGCCGAGCGCACCGTGGCCAACATCGAGCGCGCCGTCCGCGCGGGGCGCCCCTTCTTCACGTGGGCCAGTTTCCAGGATCCGCACCCGCCCTACCTGGTGCCGGAGCCGTGGGCGTCGATGTACGATGCGGACGAGATGGTGCCGGGGACGCTCCTGCCCGAGGAGTTCGAGCGCATGCCCCCGCACTATGCCAAGACGCAGGAGGCGCGGCCCGACTTTTCCATGTACCGGGAGACGTACGGCCCGCACGGCTTTCACTCCCACAGGATCGAGGCAGCGGCTCTGCGCCGCAGCATCGCCGTCTACTATGGCATGATCTCCTTCATGGACCAGCAGATCGGCCGCATCCTGGACGCGCTCGACCGCCTGGGGGTGGCCGAGAACACCCTGGTGCTCTTTACCACCGATCACGGGCACTTTTTGGGGCAGCACGGCCTGGTGGCCAAGGGGGCTTTCCACTACGAGGACCTGATCCGCATTCCGATGCTGGCGCGCTGGCCGGGGCAGGTGCCGGCGGGGGCGGTATCCGGTGCGCTACAGTCTCAGGTGGACCTGGCCCCCTCGTTCCTCTGCGCGGCGGGGCAGCCGGTGCCGGGCGCCATGCAGGGCGTCAGCCAGGTGGAGGCCTGGGCGGGCGGCGCGGCGGCCCGCGACCACGCTATCGTCGAGAACCGCCACGAGCCGACCAAGGTGCACCTGCGCACCTATGTGGATGCGCGCTACAAGGTCACCGTGTACCGCGATCACGCCTACGGAGAGATGTTCGACCTCGCCGAGGACCCCGAGGAGCGCCGCAACCTGTGGGATGAGCCCGAGTACCTGCCGCTCAAGGCGGAGCTCCTGCAGCGCTTCCTGAACGCTGAGCTGCGGAGAGAACCGACGCGCATGGCGCGCATCTGGGGAGCCTGAGGCGGCCGGCTGCCTACCCAGCAGGCCCCCGCTCACCCGAGCCCCGTACGGGCTCGGGTGGGCGGGGGCCTGCGCTGTGATACGCCCAGGTCAGCCGTTGGCCAGGAGATCCTCGGTCAGGTCCTCGATCGGCACGTCGGCGGCCAGGCGACCCTCGCGCAACACGACGGCGCGCGTGCAGAGGGCACGCACGAAATCGAGGTCGTGCGAGGCGATCAGCATCGTCTGGGGCAGGGCGCGGAGGACCTGGATCAGGTTGTGGCGGGCGGCGGGGTCGAGCCCGGCGGAGGGCTCGTCGAGGGCCAGGATCTGCGGCTCCATCGACAGCACCGTGGCCACCGAGACGCGCTTGCGCTCACCGAGGCTGAGGCGATGGGGCATGCGCGCGTCAAACCCGTCCATCTGCACCTGCGAGAGGGCCCAGGCGGAGCGCGCCAGGACGGCCTCGTCCTCAAGGCCCATGTGCAGGGGGCCAAAGGCCACGTCGTCAAGGACGGTGGGGCTGAAGAGCTGATCGTCCGGGTCCTGAAAGACGAGCCCCACCCTGGCCCGCACCAGGCGGGCGTTTTCCTCGCTCACCGGCAGCCCGCCGATGCGCACCTGCCCGTCCCCGTGCAGGAGGCCGTTCAGGTGCAAGAGCAGGGTCGACTTGCCCGCTCCGTTGGCGCCCACCAGGGCGACCTTTTCCCCTGCCGCCACGGCCAGCGTGATGCCGCGCAGGGCGCGGTGCCCATCCGGGTAGGTGTAGGCCAAGTCCTCCAGCTCCACGATCGGCATGTTGGTGGCCATGGGTTCCTCATCGTTCAGCGCCAGAGGCGCAGGAGCCGCGCTGCCACGGCCCTGCGCCGGCCCGTGCGGCTTCGGGTGGGCGGCCAGGTGCCGCTCTTCACCGCGGTAGCCGCGTGAGAGCATGGCCCGGTAGATGCGCTCGCTGCGCTCGTAGGTGCGCAGGAAGAGGGTGGCGATCATGTGCCCCGAGACCTGGGCGCGCCAGGCCAGCGACCGCCCTCCGCGCCGGTCGGGCAGGCTGGCGGAGCGGGCCTCGCGGGCGCGCAGCAGGCGCTGGGCCTCATCGGCCAGGACAAAGAGGTAGCGGTACATCATCAGGACCACCGAGGCCAGCACCGCCGGCAAGCCCAACGCCCGCATGGCCCGCACCAGATCGGTGAACGCCGTGGTGGCGCCCAGCCCGACGGCCACCAGCACGGAGAGCCAGGCGCGCCCCAGTACGGTGGCGAACCTCCACAGCCCGAGGTCGGTGATGGTGGCCTGCCAGCCGAGGATGGCGCGTGACCACAACACCCGGCCCCCGGCCGTGAGGGGCGCGCCGAGCGCGGCAAAGAGCACGAACGGCGCGGCTAGCGCCGAGCGCTTGGCCACCTCCCAAGGGGGGACGCCGGCGGCGAGCAGGGCGCCCAGCCAGGCCAGCAGGTACAGCGCGTACAGGGGCCACAGGGTGGCCGGCGTCAAATTGATGGCCAGGATCCAGGCCAGCGCCACCAGTAGCTTGACCCGGGCATCGGCCAGGTGAATGGCGCTCTGCCCGGGGTAGTAGGGGTCCAGGATGCGAAGCGTCACGGCGGTCCTCGCTGGGCCCCCGGCACGTCAGTGCCGGGGGCGTTCCAGAAACGCGGTCAGGCGGCGGGGCGCCTGCGAACGACGAGCCTACCCAGGCCCCACAGGAGCCCAAAGGTCACCAGCGTGCCGAGCACCCCGGCCAGGATGGTGGCCAGGGCCTCGTTCTGCACGCCGGGGAAGACGTAATCGGCGATCACGGCAAAGGGAGCCTCACGCGCGGCGCCCTCAAAGCCGGCGTCCTCGGCGACGCGCTCCAGCCCGTCGGGATGGGCGGAGGCCAGCGGAGAGAGGATGGCGACGAGCAGGGCCAGCCCAAGGCCGATCAGCAGCCAGCGGTTTCTCATTGGGCACCCCCCTTGGCCGGCAGCGCCCGGCTCGGCGTGTGCAGCTCCAGCAGGTCCTTGCGCGTGGCGGCCAGGAAGGCCAACACGCCCGTGGTGATGAGCCCCTCGCCGATGCCGATGAGGGCGTGGACTCCGGCCATGGCCGGCACCACCAGGGCGAGCGGCGAGGTGCCGGAGATGGCCAGCTCCAGCGCGCAGGCCAGCGAGGCGATCATGACCGAGCCCCAGCCGGCCAGGAAGCCGGCCGGCGCCAGGCCGGCCTTGCCCGGCAGCAGGCGGCGCGCCAGCCACCAGATGCCGTAGCCGCTCCAGACGCCCAGCACGGCCATGTTCAACAGGTTGGCACCCAGGGCCAGGTACCCGCCGTCCTGGAAGAGGAAGGCCTGGATGCCCACCACCGCCGTGAGGACCAGGGTGCCCGCCCAGGGGCCCAGGAGGATGCCGAGCAGGGCCCCGCCAAGGAGATGCCCGGAGGTGCCCGCGGCGACCTTGAAGTTGATCATCTGCGCGGCAAAGACAAAGGCCGCCATGACGCCCATGAGCGGCACCTGGCGCTCGTGCAGCTCACGGTCCACGCGGCGCGCCGAGTACGCGATCGCGCCGGCCGACCCCACAAAGGTCGCCGCCGCAGTGCCGACCGACACAAAGCCGTCTGGGATATGCACGGACACCTCCTTGTTGCAAGTTTTCGCAATAACGCCATTGTAGCATGGGGGGTGTGGGGCTGTCAATAGTGGGCTGTGCCGGGAGGGCGCCCCAGACGGTTGACGGCACACCCCCGGGACCTATACTCGTGCCGGCCAGCCGGCCGCGATAGGGCCACACCGCGGCCAGGATAGGAGGCGACGCATGCGTACGGGTTACGGGCACATGGTGATCGACCACACGGTGGAGGCGCTGCGCGAGATGCGCGCCGCGCGGCAGGAGCGGCTGAGCGCCCTGGCCACCCGTGAGGAGGCCCTGGCCTACCAAGCCGAGGTGCGCGGCAAGATCGCGGCGCTTTTTGCGCCGCCGCCGGCGCTTTTTGCGCCGCCGGCGCTGGCGCCTCTCGCGGCGCGGGTCACGGGCACGGTCGAGCGCCCGGGCTACCGCATCGAGAAGGTGATGTTGGAGAGCGTCCCGGGGTGCCTGGTAACCGGCAACCTGTACATTCCCGCTCCCCTGGAGCGCCCGGCGCCCGGGGCGCTGGTGGCCTGCGGGCACAGCCTGCCCGGCAAGGCCAGCGGCTACGTGCAGAGCACCGCGCAGCGGCTGGTGCATGCCGGCTTGGTGGCGCTGGTGTTCGACCCGCTGAACCAGGGGGAGCGCGTCCAATACCTGGGCATCGCCGGGAGCGAAGAGACCGCCGAGCGCCCCACCCTGGCGCACAACATGATGGGCAAACAGGCCGAACTGGTCGGCTACGACATGCCCTCCTGGTTCACCTGGGACGCTACGCGCGCCCTCGACTACCTCCTCTCTCGGCCGGAGGTGGACCCCGCCCACGTCGGGATGACCGGCTGCTCGGGAGGGGGGACCATGACCACCTGGATGTGGGGCCTTGACCAGCGCCTGACCATGGCGGCCCCCTCCTGTTTTGTGACGACGTTTCTCTCCAACCTGGAGAACGAGATCCCGGCCGATGCCGAGCAGTATCCGCGGGGAGCCCTGGCCGCCGGGCTGGAGCACGCCGATTTCCTCATCGCCCGCGCCCCGCAGCCGCTGATCCTCCTCGGGCAGCGCTACTGCTTCTTTGACCGGCGCGGCGTCCAGGAGGCCTACGGCGAGGTGGAGCGCTTCTACCGGCTGCTCGGCGCTCCGGAGGGGCGGGTGGCCTACCATGAGGGGCTCTACCCCCACGGCATCTGGCGGAGCGACGAGGACGTGCTGGCGCGCTTTTTCGCGCGGCACGCCGGCCTGGATGAGGCGGGCGAGGCGCCGGCGCCCGATCCCCTCCCGGAGGAGGCGCTGTACGCCACCCCGGCGGGCAACGTCATCGCCGCGGGGGGTACGCCGGTGTACGAGCTGGTGGGCCGGCGGGCCCGGGCCCTGGCGGAGACGCGCCCCGTGCTGGAGGGCGACGCGCTGCGCGCCACGCTGCGCCGACTCTTGGGCCTGCCAGAGGAGATCGGCGTGCCGCACTTTCGCAACCTGCGGCCGCTGCGTACCGACGTTGCGACCTATGCGCGCTGCGCCGTCGAGACGGAGGGGCCGGTGCGGGCCATCCTGCACAAGCGGCTGACGCGGCCGGAAAGGGCCCACTCGCTGGAGGTGGAGCGGGTCGTGCGCCTGTACCTGCCGCACCGCTCGGTCGAGGAGGACCTGGCGGGCGCGCCGCTGGCGCGATCCCTCCAGGAGGAGGGCATCCTCTACGCCCTGGACGTCCGCGGCCTGGGCGAGACCCTGCCGGATGACGGGCTCGACTTTTGGCACCACTACAACACGGACTATATGCTGCACGGCCACGGGCTGATGTTCGGGAGGCCCTACCTCGGCCGGAGGGTGTACGACGTGCTGGCGACCATCCGCCTGCTGGCTGGCGAGGGGGCCGAGGAGGTCGAGCTGATCGGGCGCGGGCAAGGGGCGCTCTTGGCGCTGTTCGCGGCACTCTTGGCCGAGAACGTCACGCGGGTGACGCTGGCCAACGCGCCGGCGTCATACGAGGAGTGGGCGGCGACGGCGATCGTCGAGTGGCCCGCGGCGAACGTGCTCCCGGGAGCGCTGGAGCACCTGGACCTCCCGGATTGCCTGCGTGCTCTGGGCGAGCGGGTCGTTGTGGTGGACCCCTGGGGGCCACAGATGCGCCCCCGCTAGCCGAGCGTCGGCGCGGGGCGCCCTGGGGCGGGGCGGCCCCAGGGCGCGCGACAGGGTCAGCGGTTGGAACGCAGACGGCCGATCAGATGCATCATCTTGACGCGGTGCTCCCAGAGGAGGATGCCCGCGGGCAGGCCGAGGCCGATGATGACCGCCAGGGGCTCGGAGATGGGCAGCACGTGGGCGGCGCTGGCCAGAATGAGCACCAGGCCGACAAAGATGGCCGCGGCGACGTACCAGATGCTGATGGGCTTCATGGCCGCTTCCTTCCCGGTCCCGATGTTCGTGCGGCGGGCCTGGCTGCCAGCGCCGGCCCCGTCCGCAGGCGCAGGTCGGGACCTTGTGAACAGCGATGCTCCACGCACTCAGGATAACATAACGGACGGGGCTTGTCAATGGTGGCAGAGGAAGGGGTGTACATGGCGGCACCCTCGCCCAGTCCGACCGAGGGGCGGTAAGCGTTTTCGCTTGACATAGGCGTAGCATCGCAAGTAGAATGTTGACATTGGTCGTGCCAAACGCAGCCGAGACCCGTGCGCGTGGTGGACGGGCTCTCTTGCGGGTGGTGGGGCCAGGAAAGGAGGGCAGAGGGGGGGCTGCCATCGGCAGCGGTGCGTAGGGGCGGCTGGCCTCATTGTGGCCGCCTGTGTTCCGGATAAGATAGCGTGTCCGTGTAAGTGCGACGTCTTTCGGCGACGTGTGTTTGCGCAGAACCTGGAGGACAGCACCATGTTCGGACCATCGTTGTCGCGTCGTGATTTCCTGCGCGTTTCCACCCTCGTAGCGGCCGGCACCATCGCCGCAGCATGCACTCCCACCACGCCGGCGCCGGCGGGCGGAGCGCCCGGCGGCGAAGCGCCTGCGGGCGGAGCCCCAGCCGGCCAACCCACCACCGCCGCGCCGGCGGCCACCGCCAAGGAGGCCCCCGCACTGGCTGCGCAGGTCTCCGAGGGCAAGCTCCCGCCGCTCGAGGAGCGCATGCCGCTCAACCCCCGCGTCCTGACCCCGATCGAGGAGATTGGCGTCTATGGCGGCGAGGTCCGCCTGCTCAACGTTGGGGAGAGCTACAGCGCCTGGAACAACCAGTACCTGTATGACGGCGGCGCCATGTGGTCGCCGGATGCCACCGTCATCGAGGACAACATTGTCGAGAGCCACCAGTACAACGAGACGGGGGACGAGATCACCCTCACCCTGCGCAAGGGGATGAGGTTCTCGGACGGCGAGCCCCTCACCTCCGAGGCGTTCCGCTTCTGGTGGGAAGACCTGGTCCTCAACAAGGATGCCGGCTACCCGGAGCCCTATTACACCATCACAGAACAGCAATCGATGGCCGTCGAGGTGATCGACGACTATACCTTCAAGTGCAAGTTCCACAAGCCGCACTGGCTGTTCTGGGACACCGGCGGACCGATCTCGGGCGGGTACATGTACCACTTTTCGCCAGCGCACTACCTCAAGACGCTGCACCCCAAGTACAACCCCGAGATCAAGGACTATGCCCTGCTGCAGGAAAAGTTCCCCAGCTCCACCGGCATGATCTACTGCAACCCCGATCTGCCCGTGCTGTGCGCCTGGAAGACGACCGAGTACGTCCCCGGGCAGCGGCTGGTGGCGGAGCGGAACCCCTACTACTGGAAGGTAGACCCCGACGGGAAGCAGCTACCCTACCTGGACAAGTGGGTGCACACCCAGGTCGAGGACATGCGCGTCGTGCCGCTGCGCATCGTGGGTGGCGAGGTCGACTTTATGGCCCGCAGCATCACCTTCGACGCCTTCACCGAGATCAAGACGGCCGAGGAGCAGGGCAACTACCGCATGATCCTGTGGAAGGTCGGCGGTGGCGGGGACCCGATGTTCATCTTTAACTGGGAGCACAAGGACCCCGAGATCCGCACGCTGTTCCGCACCCGCGAGTTCAAGCTGGGCCTGTCGCACGCGTTGGACCGCGAGACGATCAACAACGTCGTCTACCTGGGCCAGGGCGCGGTGAGCCAGGGCGTCACCAGCCCCTACTCTCCGTGGGGCCGTACCACGGAAGAGGGCAAGCAGCTGATGCAGCAGTGGCGGACGCTGGCCATCGAGTACGACGTGGACAAGGCCAATGCGTATCTGGACGACTGCGGGCTGGACAAGAAGGATGCCGACGGCTTCCGCCTGCTGCCCAGCGGCAAGCGGCTGGTGCTGGTGATGATCACCGGGAACCCGCCCGAGAGCCGCGCCGTGGACGTCATGGAGATGGCCGTTGAGCAGTGGCGTGCCGTCGGGGTGGACATCACCCTCAACGTGCAAGAGCCCGCGGCCGTCAACGAGCGGCGCACGACGGCCGACTATGACATCGACGGCTGGGACGCCTGGACGGGCTACCACATCCCCACCATCCCCGACACGCTCTTCCCGGTGGGCGCGGGGTACTGCGGCTTCCGCGGCACCGCGCTGTGGTACAACACCAAGGGTGCCCAGGGCGAGGCGCCCACGCCGGGCGACCCGATGGATCAGCTGATCCAGATCTACGAAAAGATGATCGCCTCCACAACCGACGAAGAGCGCAACAAGTGGGTGCTCGAGGGCGTCAAGATCCACATCAACGAGGGCCCCTTTATGCTCGCGGCGGTGAACGACATCCCGAACATCGTCGTAGCGCGCAAGAACATGCTGAACATCCCGCCCTTTGCCTTCACCGGTTCCTGGGCGCAGGGGGCGCCGGGCTGCACCCATCCTCCTCTCTACTTCTACAAGGTGTAGCGCCGTCTAGTGACTGATGGGTGACGGGCTCGCGGCGCCGACCGTCGGCGCCGCGAGCCGCCGATGGAACGTCCTGGAGACGAATGCACCATGACGAGTTTCATCATCCGCCGGTTTCTCCACACCATCCCGCTTTTGTTCGTCATCTCGGTGGCCGTGTTTGCCATCATCACCCTGCCGCCGGGCGACTATATCACCGCGCGGGCCGCGGAGCTGGAGCGCCTGGGCAGCCTGCGGGCCCTCGACGAACTCGCCGGTCTCAAGACGCGCTACGGGCTGGACAAGCCCCTCTACGTCCAGTACTGGCGCTGGATCAGCAAGTTCGTCATCGGGGACTTTGGCGAGTCGTTCGCCTATAACATGCCCGTGGCCAAGCTCATCGGCCAGAACATGCTGTTGACCGTGGTGCTATCGCTGACCACGATGCTGTTCGCCTGGTGCGTGGCCATCCCGATCGGGGTCTATTCGGCGACGCACCAGTATTCGGCGGGCGACCAGTTCTTTACCCTGATGAGCTTCACCGGGTTGGCCACGCCCTCCTTCCTGGTGGCCCTGATCCTCATGGTTATCTCCGTCTACGTGTTTGGCACGCCGATTAGCGGTCTGTTCAGCCCCGGCATGGAGACAGAACCCTGGAGCCTGGCCAAGGTGGTGGACCTCGGCAAGCATCTCTGGCTGCCGATCATCCTGGTGGGCATGTCCAGCACGGCCTCGCTGGTTCGCGTCATGCGCGGCAACCTGCTGGACGTTTTGGGCCAGCAGTACGTCATGTCGGCGCGGGGGCGCGGCCTGACGGAGGGCACCGTGCGCTGGAAGCACGCCGTGCGCATGGCCATCAACCCGCTCATCAGCATGCTGGGGATGTCGTTCCCGAACATCATCTCGGGCTCGGTGATCATCTCGATCGTCCTCAGCCTGCCGACCAGCGGCCCGCTCCTTTACCGGGCGCTGCGCGTACAAGACATGTACCTGGCCGGCAGCTTCCTGATGCTGCTGAGCGTCATGCTGATCGCGGGGAACTTTTTTGCTGACCTGGCCCTGGCCTGGGCCGATCCGCGGATTACCTATGAGTGAGAACGGAGGGCGATCCATGGCTGGCTCTAGCACCGCGGATGTGGGGCAGGGGGCACCCCTGTCGGGGGTGCCGCCGTCGGCTCAGATCGACCTGGCCGAGGAGGTCCAGAACGTCGAGTGGGCCAGCCTCAGCCAGTGGCAGCTGATCTGGCGGCGGTTCCTGCGCAGCCGGATGGCCGTGATCGGCGCGGTGATCGTTGGCCTGTTCTACCTGGTGGCCGTACTGGGCGAGTTCATCGCGCCGTACGACCTGTCGACGCGCTTTACCGACGCCATCTATGCGCCGCCCATGCTGCCGCGCTTTGTGGACGTGGACGGCAACTGGAGCGCGCGCCCCTTCGTCTACGGCCTCGTCAAAGACATGAACCCGGAGACGCTGGAGATCCACTACACGCCGGACACGGCGGTGAAGCACCCGATCTACCTGGGCGTGCGCGGGGTGGAGTACAAGGTGCTCTTTGGGGTGACCAAGACCAACTGGCACCTCTATGGCGCGGCCGACGGGGCGCCCTTCCTGCTCTTCGGGTCTGACTCGCAGGGCCGCGACCTGTTCACGCGCTGCGTGCTCGGGTCGCAGATCTCGCTCTCGGTGGGTCTCTTTGGCGTGGTCCTGAGCATCATTCTGGGCACAGTGCTCGGGGTGACCTCGGGGTACTATGGCGGCCTGGTGGACGACCTGATGCAGCGCTTCTCCGAAGTGATCATGTCGGTGCCGCAGATCCCGCTGTGGATGGCCCTGGCGGCGGCCCTGCCGCTGCACTGGTCGGCGCTGAACATCTACTTTGGTATCACCATCATCCTGTCGCTGATCAACTGGGGCGGCCTGGCCCGCCAACTGCGCGGGCGGACCCTGTCGCTGCGCGAGGAGGGCTTTACCCTGGCGGCCCACGCCGCGGGCGCCTCTGACTGGTGGATCATCCGCCGGCATCTGATCCCTAACAACGCCTCACACATCATTGTAGTGGGCACGCTGGCCATCCCCGGCATGATCCTGGGAGAGACGGCCCTGTCGTACCTGGGGCTGGGCATTCGGCCGCCGATGACCTCCTGGGGGGTGCTCTTGCAGGAGGCGCAGAACGTGCGCACGATCGTGTTCAACCTGTGGCTGATCATTCCGGCGGTGCTGGTGATCTTGGCGGTGCTCGGGTTCAACTTCTTGGGCGATGGCCTGCGAGACGCCGTAAGTCCCTTCAGCAAGTAGGATGGAACAGATGCAGAACCATTCGGAATCGCCCCGTCCGGGGGAGATGGCCGGCAGCGATCAGGACCGGCTGATCGAGGTGGTTGACCTGGCGGTGCACTTTTGGCTCCTGCAGGGGACGCTGCGCGCCGTCGACGGCATCAGTTTTGAGATCCACCGTGGCCGGACGCTGGGCATCGTCGGCGAATCCGGCTGTGGAAAGAGCGTTACGGCGCAGTCGATCATGCGGCTGCTCCCGTCACCGCCGGCCTATCTGGCCGGCGGCAAGATCCTGTTTCACGGCACGGCGGGCAACGGCCCTGTGGACCTGGCCGCCCTGGACCCCGCCGGCGCCGAGATGCGCGCAATCCGCGGCGGGGAGATCGCCATGATCTTCCAGGAGCCGATGACCTCGCTGACGCCCGCCTACACCATCGGCACCCAGATCATGGAGGCCATCGTCCTGCACCAGGACGTCGACTCGCGCGAGGCCAGGCGCCGCGCCATCGAGATGCTCTCGCTGGTGGGGATGCCGCAGCCGGAGCGCACGGTGGACTCGTACCCGCACCAGCTCTCGGGCGGCATGATGCAGCGCGCCATGATCGCCACGGCGCTGTCGTGCCGGCCCAGCCTGCTGATCGCCGATGAGCCGACCACGGCGCTGGACGTGACCACGGCGGCGACCATCCTGGACCTGATGGAGCAGCTGCAGGCCGAGTACGGCATGGCCATCATGCACATCACCCACAACCTCGGGGTCATCGCCGAGGTGGCCGACGATGTGGTGGTCATGTACCTGGGCAAGATCGTGGAACGCGCCGATGTCGATACGCTGTTCTATGCCCCTTCCCACCCGTACACCCGCGGCCTGCTGAACTCGGTGCCCAAGATCGGGAGCCAGGAGCGGCTGGTGCCGATCCGCGGCGTGGTGCCCGAGCCGGACGCGGTTCCGGTGGGCTGCCCGTTCGGGCCGCGCTGCCCGAGCCGCATCCCCGGGCTCTGCAACAAGGTCAGCCCGCCGCTGGTGTCGGTCGGTCCTGGGCACGACGTGCTGTGTCACCTATATGCAGCGGGGAGGGAGCAGTGATGGGCGCAGGGAGCACGGCGCAGAACGGGCCGCTGATGGAGGTCCACGACCTGCAGAAGCTCTTTCCCATCCGCAAGGGGCTGTTCAAGCGCACGGTGGGGCACGTGCGGGCGGTGGACGGCGTGAGCTTTGCCATCCAGCCGGGCGAGACGCTGGGGCTGGTGGGGGAATCGGGCTGCGGCAAGACGACCACGGGGCGTTGCCTGAACCGCCTCATCGAGCCGACCGGCGGCGAGATCCTGTACAACGACGGTGCGGGCCAAGTCCTGCAGGTGCGCTCGCTGGATGCCGACGGCCTCAAGGCCTACCGGCGCAACATCCAGATCATCTTTCAGGACCCCTACTCGAGCCTGGACCCGCGCATGAGCGTGTACGACATCGTGGCCGAGCCGCTCCTGATCCACAAGGTAGCCCAGGGGCGGGAGCTGGAGGACCGCGTGGTGAGCCTGCTCAAGGCGGTGGGGCTGCAGGCCCAGCACCTGCGCCGCTATCCGCACGCCTTTTCGGGGGGGCAGCGGCAGCGCATCGGGGTGGCCCGGGCGCTGGCCCTGGAGCCACGCATGATCATCTGCGATGAGCCGGTCTCGGCGCTGGACGTCTCCATCCAGGCGCAGGTGCTGAACATCCTGAAGGAGCTGCAGGACCGCCTGCACCTGACCTATCTGTTCATCTCTCACGACCTCTCGGTGGTCCAGCATATCTCCAACCGGGTGGCGGTGATGTACGTGGGCAAGATGGTGGAGCTGACCGAGACGCGCGAGCTGTTCGAGCAGCCCTTGCACCCGTACACCGAGGCGCTGATGTCGGCCGTACCGCGGCCGGATCCGCGGGCGCGGCACAAGAGGATTCTCCTGGAGGGGGACGTGGCCAACCCGGCCAACCCTCCCTCGGGGTGTTACTTTCACCCGCGCTGCCGGTACGCCCAGGAGCGCTGCGCGGTGGAGGGGCCGGAGATGCGCGAGGTGCGCCCGGGGCACCTGGTGGCCTGCCACCGGGCGGAGGAGTTGCGGCTGCAGAGCCTGGCCGCCCCGGCCTGAGCGGGCGCGAGCGGACCCTGCGGGGGCGTTGCGCCCGCGCAGGGCGAGGGGGCGTGGCCGGCCGCCGGCCGCGCCCCGTACCACATCCCCCCCACGGTACTCTCTCACACCTCTGCCTGAACCTTCCTTTTCGGCCGGCGGTGCCGCCTGACGCGGGCGCCGCCGGCTGCACACGCCCAGACCTCATCAGGCCCGAGCGCGAGGCGCGCGCCGGCGGGAGGCCCGGCCCTGTCGATGACGAACGGCGATATAGGGAGGCGCACGATGCGAAGCGGTTACGGACACATGGTGATCGATCAGGTGGTGGACAGCCTGCGCGCGATGCGGGCAGAGAGGCAGGAACGCCTGCGCGCCGTGACGACCAGGGCTGAGGCCCTGGCCTACCAGCGCGAGGTGCGGGACAAGATCGCCTCGTCGTTCGGCCCCTTCCCCAGGCGTACCGCGCTACACGCCAGGGTCACGGGGCACGTCCAGAGGGCGGGCTACCGTATTGAGAAGGTGATCCTGGAGAGCCGACCGGGCTGCTGGGTGACGGGGGCGCTCTATATCCCGGACGGCCTGCAGGGCGCGGCGCCCGGGGTGCTCGGCTCCTGCGGGCACAGCCTGCCCGGCAAGGCGATGGACTATAACCAACAGTTCCCGCAACACCTGGTGGCCAGTGGCTTTGTCGTGTTCGTGTTCGACCCGTTGAACCAGGGCGAGCGCATCCAGTACGTCGGGATACCCGGGAGCGAAGAGACCGCCGCGAGCTCGGTACTGGCGCACAACATGATGGCCAAGCAGCTGGAGCTCATCGGGGAGGACATGCCCTCCTGGTTTGCCTGGGACGCCATCCGCGCGCTGGACTATCTCCTCTCGCGGCCGGAAGTGGACCCGGCGCGCGTCGGCATGACGGGCTGTTCCGGCGGGGGCACCATGACCACCTGGATGTGGGGGCTGGACGAGCGCCTGACGATGGCTGCGCCCTCCTGCTTTGTGACGACTTTTCTCTCCAACCTGGAGGACGAGATCCCCGCCGACGCCGAGCAGTATCCGGTCGGCGTTCTGGCGGCCGGGCTGGAGCAGGCCGACTTTTACCTGGCCCGCGCGCCCAAGCCGGTCATCCTGCTGGGCGAACGCTACGACTTTTTCGATCGCCGCGGCACCCAGGAAGCCTTTGCCGAGATGCAGCGGTTCTACGGCCTGCTCGGCGCGCCGGAAGGGTCCCTGGCCTACTATGAAGGCCCCGACGCGCACGGCTTCCGCCGGGCGGATATGGAGGAGATGGTGCGCTTCTTTGCCCGGCAGGCGGGCATCGCGACGGTTCGACCGGTCGCCCAGACCGAGGTGTTGGATGCCTCCCTGCTGAACGCCACGCCGAGCGGCAACGTGATCGAGGCGGGGGGCACGCCGGTGTTCGCCATGACGGCCAAGCGGGCCCAGGAGCTGGCCAAGAGCCGGCCGGCGCTTTCCGCGGAGGCGCTGCCCGCGACGCTGAGCGAGCTCCTCGGCATCAAGGAGCTGCCCGGGGTGCCCCACTACCGGAATCTCCGCCCCGAGCGCGCCGATGGGGCGGCCTATGCCCGCTGTGCGGTCGAGACGGAGGGGGGCATCCGGGCGATCCTGCGCAAGCGCCTGGCCCAGCCGGAGCGGGCCCATGCGCTGGAGGTGGCGGGAACGGCGTGGCTGTACCTGCCGCACCTTTCGGCCGAGGAGGAGCTGGCCAGCCCCGACCCGGCGGCGCTGCAGGGGGAGGGCGACCTGTATGCCCTGGACGTGCGCGGCCTGGGCGAGGCGATGCAGGACGATGCCCTCGACTTTTGGCACCACTACAACGTGGACTACCTGCTGCACGGGCACGGGCTCATGTTCGAGGAGAGCTACCTGGGCAGGCGCGTCTTCGACGTGCTCAGCACTCTGAATCTGCTGTACAATGAGGGCGCGCAGGAGGTACGCCTGTACGGCCGTGGGCAGGGAGCCATCTTGGCCCTGTTCGCTGGCCTGTTGGACCCCCGGGTGGTGAAAGTGGTGCTGAAGAACGGGCCGGCCTCGTTCCAGGAGTGGGCCACGGTGCCCATCGTCCAGTGGCCGGCGGCCAACGTGGTGCCCGGCGTCCTGAAGCACTTGGACGTGGCGGACTGCCTGCGCCTGCTGGGTGAGCGAGCCCAGGTGATCGACCCGTGGGGGCCGGGCATGGCGCCCCGCGCGGCGGGGGCCGCGTAGCCCGGGCCGGCGCGTGCGCCGCGCCGCGGTGGGCGCTGCCGGCGTCGTTCGGGCAGGGGTGGGGGTACGGCGCGGAAAGGAGGCTCCGGCGGCACAGTTCCGTGTGATCCTGAGTCGTGTGTTGAGCGCCTGAAATGGCGGCTCGCGGCCAAGCATGCTGTGGGTGGCGCGAGCGCGCGAACGTGCATGCTCTGCACGGGAAGGGTCTACCATGGAAACGTTGACGAGAAGGCAGTTTCTGCGTGTGTCTGCTGTGACGGCTGCGGCGACGCTGGCTGCTGCCTGTGCGCAGCCGACGCCGGTGCCGACGGCGCCGCCGGCCACGGCGGCCCCTGCGGCGCCTGCCACCGCGGCCCCTGCGGCGCCGGCCACGACGGCCCCTGCGGCGCCTGCCCCTGCGGCCCCTGCCGCTGCGGCGCAGGAAGCCCCCGCGCTGGCCGAGCAAGTGGCGGCCGGAACGTTGCCGCCGCTAGAAGAGCGGCTGCCCCTCGAGCCCCTGGTGCTCGAACCGTTCCATGAAGTGGGCACGTACGGGGGTGAGGTCAACACTTTGATGACGGGCACGGACTTTTCCTTCTGGGACCAAACCTACACACAGGAAAAGCCCCTGCGCTGGAAGGCCGATGGCAGCACCGCTGTGTACAACACGGCCATCAGCAGCAAGTACAGCGAGGACGGCACCAGCATGGTGCTCACCCTCCGCAAGGGGATGCGCTGGTCAGACGGGGAGCCGTTCACGACGGAGGCCATCCGCTTCTACTATGAGGACCTGGTGCAGAACAAGGACTCCGGGTTCCCGATCGAATCCTGGATGCGGTCCGAGGGAGAGCCCTTTACCATCAGCGTCATCGACGACTATAACATCGACTTTGGCTTTGCGAAGCCCTACCCCCTCTTTCACATGCAGCTCACTGCCTCGCCGGTCTGGAAGCGTTTCTTTGCGCCGGCGCACTACCTCAAGCAGTTCCACCCCAAGTACAACACCGCAGTGACCGACTTTACCAAGCTGACGGCGGTCTTTCCGCCCACGGGGCACGTGTTCGTGAACCCGGACCTGCCGACGATCCAGGCCTGGAAAGCGGTCGAGTACGTGCCCGGGCAAAAGCTGGTCTGCGAGCGCAACCCCTACTACTGGAAGACCGACCCCGACGGCAAGCAGCTTCCCTACACGGATCGCTGGGTGATCACCAGCGTTCAGGATGCCCAGACCATCTCGCTCAAGATCATTGGCGGTGAGGTGGACTTTTTGCCGCGCTTCATCGGTTTCGACGACGTTACGACCCTGAAAAAGTCAGAGGAGGCGGGCAACTACAAGGTCATCCTCTGGCAGACGGGCTCGGGCGGCAACCCGATGGTCCTGTTCAACTGGGATACCCTGGACATGGGGATGCGCGAGCTGATCCGCAACCGCGACTTTCGGCTGGGCCTGTCATACGCCATCGACCGCAAGACGATCAACGACGTGGTCTACTTTGGCCTGGCCCAGGTCAGCCAGGGCGTGACGAGCACCTACTCGCCGTGGTCCCTGACGACGGAGGAGGGCAAGGAGCTCTACAAGCAGTGGTCGAGCCTGGCCGTCGAGTACGACGTCGACAAGGCGAACGAACTCCTGGACTCGGCCGGCCTCACCCAGCGGGGCGCCGACGGGTACCGGCTGCGGCCGGACGGGCAGCCGCTGAAGGTCGTGATCATCAACCGGGCGGGTGAAAGCCGCGATACCGACGTGCTCGAGTTCGTCATGGAGCAGTGGAAGGCCGTGGGCCTCGACACGATGCTCAACAACATGGAGAGCGCCGCCTACTCGGAAAAGTTCACCAACGGCGGGTACGACTATGCCGGCTGGGCCAACTACACCGGCGGATTCGTGCCCACCAACCCGGGCACCCTGTTCCCGGTTGGGCCGGCCTACTGGGGCCAGCCGCTGATCTGCAAGTGGTTCAACAGCGGCGGGACCGATCCGGCGGGCGAGGCTCCGCAGCCCGGCGACGTCATGGATCGGCTGATCACGCTGTATGAGGAGATGATCCAGCAAAAGACGGTCGACGAGATGCTGGGCAAAGTGCGAGCGGCCGTCAAGATCCATGTGGAAGAGGGCCCCTTTATGCTGGCCGCGGTGAACGGGCTGCCCAGCCTGGTGGTGGCGCGCCCGAACATGCGCAACATCCGCGACATGGCCTACACCGGCTCGTGGGGCACCGGCGCGCCCGGCAGCACGGACCCGCCGATGTACTACTACAAGGTCTGACCTGGGGCACGCTCGCGCGTAGTGGTTCTACTCTCGAATGTGTCACTGACGCTGGTCTCACCAGCCAGCGTCAGTGACTGTAACGGGCGGCGGAGGGCGAGGGTGGGTGCCTTTATCGTCCGGCGGTTGCTGCACACGCTCCCATTGCTGCTGGTGATCTCGGTCGCCGTGTTCGCCGTGATCTCACTGCCCCCTGGGGACTATCTGAGCGTCTACATCGCCCAGTTGGAGGCGCAGGGGAACATGACCGCTCGCCAGGAGGTGGCCGGGCTCCGCGAGCGCTACGGGCTGGACAAGCCGGTCTACGTCCAGTACTGGAAGTGGATCAGCAAGTTCGTCCAGGGGGACATGGGGCAGTCGTTCGACTACAACCTGCCCGTGGCGCAGATGATCGGCCAGAACATCCTCCTGACGGTGGTGCTGTCGCTCCTTACGATGGCGGTCTCCTGGCTGGTGGCGATTCCCATCGGCGTCTATTCCGCCACCCATCAGTATTCGCTTGGCGATCAGGTGCTGACCGTTCTGAGCTTCGTGGGGCTGGCCACGCCGAACTTTTTGCTGGCGCTCATCCTGCTGGTGGTGTCGGTGTATCTCTTCAACACGTCGATCGGCGGGCTCTACTCACCCGGGATGGACGAGGCGCCCTGGGGGCTGGCCAAGCTGTGGGACCTGGTCAAGCATCTGTGGCTGCCGGTGTTCCTCGTCGGGATGGGGAGCACCGGTTCCTTGGTGCGGATCATGCGCGGGAACCTGCTCGACGTGCTGGGGCAGCAGTACGTGATGTCGGCGCGGGGGCGGGGGCTGCGCGAGAGCGTGGTGGTGTGGAAGCACGCCGTGCGCATGGCGATCAACCCCTTGGTGAGCATGCTGGGCATGTCGTTCCCGAACATCATCTCGGGCTCGATCATCGTGGCGATCGTGCTCAACCTGCCCGTTACGGGGCCCATGCTGTACCGCGCCCTGCGCACTCAGGACATGTACCTGGCGGGGAGCTACCTCATGCTCCTCAGCGTCATGCTCATCATCGGGAACTTTCTGGCGGACCTGGCCCTGGCCTGGGTCGATCCGCGCATCACCTATGAATAGGGCTTTGAGGCGGGTGGGCGACGATGGCCAAGGATGAGAACCAGGACCTCAACGGCGTCGCGGCGAACCAGGCCCCCGAGCGTAGCGAGGCCGCTGCCGAGTTCGCGGCGCCCGCGGCGGTGGACTGGTCGCGCCTGAGCCAGCCGCAGCTAATCTGGAGACGGTTCCGCGCCAGCCGGCTGGCCGTGACGGGCGGCGTCCTCACGCTGCTGTTCTACGCCTGCGCGGTGTTCGGGGGTTTCGTCTCTCCTTATGGCCTGCACACGCGCTTTACCGACCACATCTACTGCCCGCCGATGCGGCCGCACTTTGCCGACGCGGCGGGGAACTGGTCACTGCGGCCCTTTGTGTACGGCTACGTGCAGCGCATGGACCCCAACACCTTTGAGATCACCTACGCGGCCGACACCACCGTCCACTACCCGATACGGTTCTTTGTGCCTGGCGACGCGTACACGGTGCTTGGGATCGTACACGGGTCGGTGCATCTCTTTGGCATCGAGCAGGGCGTCCCGCTCTTCTTGGCCGGGTCTGACCGGCAGGGCCGGGACATGCTGTCGCGGATGATCCTGGGGTCGCAGGTGTCGCTATCGGTCGGGCTGCTGGGCGTGGTGTTCGGGATTGGGCTGGGCTCCGTGCTCGGGACCGTGTCGGGGTACTATGGTGGGCTGGTCGACGACCTGATGCAGCGCTTCTCCGAAGTGCTGATGTCGATCCCCCGCGTTCCGTTGTGGATGGCGCTGGCGGCGATCCTGCCGGTGGACTGGTCGCCCATCCGGGTGTACTTTGGCATCACGGTCATCCTGGCGCTGATCGACTGGGGAGGCCTGGCGCGCCAGCTGCGCGGGAGAACCCTGGCGCTGCGCGAAGAGGTCTACACCCTGGCCGCTCGTTCGGCGGGGGCCTCCGACTGGTGGATCATCCGCAAGCACCTGATCCCCAACAACGCCAGCCACATCATCGTGGTTGGGACGCTGGCGATCCCGGGGATGATCCTCGGGGAGACGGCCCTCTCGTTCCTGGGGCTGGGGATCCGCCCGCCGATGACCTCCTGGGGGGTGCTCTTGCAAGAGGCGCAGAACGTGCGTACCATCGTCCTGAACCCCTGGCTGATCATCCCGGCTGCGTTGGTGATTGCCGCAGTGTTGGCCTTCAACTTTCTTGGGGACGGCCTGCGCGACGCGGTGAGCCCCTTCAGCAAGTAGGGCGAGACGGCCCTGGGACGGGTGGCGCCGGCGGCGAGGAGTGGAGTGCCGCGAGCGCCCGAGGCGTGGCGAACCGCTCGCCGGACCGCGACGTGACGGTCCGGCGTCTTTGTGAGGAAATGGTGCCATGCGACGCGTCGGCCTACTGGCGTTGACGATCGTGCTGCTGTTCATCTCGGCCGGCCTGGGGCTGCTGGCGGCGAACCAGGTCTATGAGGCGTCACGGCTGCTGTCGGCCGTGGTGGTGCCGATGGACCCGATGGACGCCACGGGGTGGCAGCGGGCCGTCGTGCTGTTGCCGCGCCTGATGCTGCTGGTGCTCCTCTTTGCCTGGCTTGGGGCCGTGATGGTCTGGATGCACCGCTACACCCAGCGCGCCGCCGAACCGCGGCGGCTGTGGGCCATGTTTGTCCGCGTCACCCTGGTAGAGCTGGCGTTGGCGGCCGCCGGCTGGCTGGTCCGCTTCGGGCTGCCGCGCCTGGCTGGGTAGGCCCTGGCTCTCTACGGCAGGCAGGCCTTGGGGAACTTGGCCATCACCGTGTAGCAGGGGTCGACCACGTTGGCGATGCGCATCGTGCCGACCTGGGCGTTCAGCTGCCAGGCCTCCTCGCGCTGAAAGCCGTACCCCTCGACGAGCCAGCGCAGCAGCTCCATCTGCGCCAGGCAGACGCAGTCCCACAGCGGGCGCGAGCTCCCCGCCACCATGATGTGGGTGGCATCCTCGAGCCGCGGCCAGTCGGCAGAAACCCCCTTGATCACCTCGACGCGCAGCGTCACCTCGGCCGTCACCTCGGCGGCGGTGCCGTTCACCTCGCCGTCGCTCTGGAAGGCGTGTACGTCTCCGTAGGACAGGTAGGCGCCCTGGACCCAGACGGGCAGGTAGAGCGTGGTGCCCTCGCGAACGTCGGGCGAATCCATGTTGCCGCCGTACTCGCCGGGGGTGAGGGTGGTCTCCACGCGGCCAAAACGCGGCGCCACGCCGATGGAGCCGATGAACGGGTGCATCGGGATGGTCACCGAGCCCTTGCGAGAGTTGGGCAGCTCCAGCGTGCCGGTCTGGCGGTCGAGGTCGAGGCGCCAGGTGTACCAGATCTCCGGAATGGGGTCGTTGTAGAGCAGGCGCTTGCCGGGGGCCTCGCCGGTGAGCGAGCCAAAGTTGGGCCCCTGGCGGCTGGGCGCCCAGTCACGCGTGACGCGGAGGCGCTCGATGTGGACGGCCAGCAGGTCACCCGGCGCGGCCTCCTCGACGTAGAACGGCCCGAGGACGGGGTTGGACTCGCGGAGGACGGTGCCCGGGCGGCGCTCTTTCATCTCCTCGGGGAGGGGGTGGCCGGCGGCGTCCTGGCCCCAGGCGTCGCGCGTCTCGGCGATGACGACGTCGCCGGAGTGGATGCGCAGGGCCGGCTCGTGGGGGCCAAAGGTGTAGTAGAAGCGTTGCGGCTCAAAGCGGTGCGTGGTCATGGGCGCTCTCCCGTGGGGCTAGGGGGACCGAGTCAGGCGAACGGGCGGCCCGCCGCGGTTACCGGTGGGCCGCCCCAGGGCAGGGTCGCGTCAGCCGCCCTTGTGGCTGGCCAGGGCCAGCTCGCGCAGCAGCTCCGTCTGGCCGAGGTGATAGGTCTCGTGACGGAAGAGGTAGAAGACCAGGAAGGCCAGCGGCGTCTGCCCGAGGAAGCTCTGGACGGGCTTCTTCAGCTGCTCCTCGCTGGCCGAGGCCAGGGCCCTCTCGAGGGCGGCCTGGCTCTCGTCCAGCAGGGCGAGGATCCTGTCGAACCGGAGGATGTCGCCGCCGTCGGCGCAGACCGGTTCGGAGCCGTAGCCGTAACGCTTGGCATGGGCCTCGCTCAGGAAGGCGGGCTTGCCGAGCTGGGCGAGCACGGTGTTGCGTGAGTCAAGCATGTGGCCGAGGACCCAGTTGAGGCAGTTGCCGGGGGCGGGTGGCTGGAGGACCGAGTCGGCGTGGGTGAGGCCCTTACACTGGGTTTTGGCATAGTCGGTGTTGATGGCGAAGGCGCGGGCGAGTTCCTGCGTCGTGATCATGCGGCACCTCCTTGGAAGCGAACCAGATCGCATAGGTTGTGATCGCTGGAAAGTGTACTACAGCTAGGTGACGGTGTCACCCTGTCGAGCGGATACCCGCGACAGCGCGACGCTGAACGGTCGATGGCGACGCTGGCCGTCTCGATCCGTCTTCTGGGCCTGGCATGACTTTGGTCTCGGCATTGTCCGATCCGGCAGTTGGCGGACTGTAGCCCATGGTACCAAGCCGGGTGGTCTCGCGGCCTTCAGGTACGTTCATCATCCGGCGCGTTGACAAGATAGAGGGCTTCTTTATACAATCCACTCTAGGTCATGCCAGTCTGAGTCCGTGGGCTCTGCTGGGACATGAGGATACCCTTCTGTGGACGGAATGTGTTGCCGCGCTGGCGGAAAGGAGGGAAGGCGTCTTTATGCACTAGCCTCGGTCTAGGCGCCAGGCATCCCACTTTTTCCTCTCTCTGCCAGACGGAAGGCCAATGGCTCCGAGGCTGTGCTCGCGTGTCTCTTCGGGCAGCATCAACGAGTGTGATCAAGAGAGGACTGTAATGACTGGACGATTGGTCTCGCGACGTGACTTTATGCGCATCGCTGCACTCGTCTCAGCCGGGACTGTCTCCGCAGCGTGCGCCCAGCCAGGTGCCACGCCCGCCCATCCCGAAGCCCAGCAGCCAGCAGGTGCCGCTCCGTCCGGCGCGGCCACCGGCTCGGCCAAGTACTCGGAGGCGCCGCAGCTCGCTGCCCAGGTGAAGGCAGGCTCTCTGCCCCCGGTAGAAGATCGCCTACCGGTCGATCCGATGATCATCACGCCCTGGGAGAGCATCGGCCAGTATGGCGGGACGTGGAGTTCCGGGCTCCTCGGCCGAGCAGACACCGCTTGGCTCAGCCGAACGATGGGCAACGATCCCCTCCTCCGTTGGGCTCCCGATCTCGCCTCGATCATCCCGAACATCGCGTCCAGCTGGGAAGTGTCGGACGACGGTCGCACGTTCGTCTTCCACCTGCGCAAAGGCATGAAGTGGTCCGACGGAGCGCCCTTTGGGGCAGACAACTTTGTGTGGTGGTATGAGAAGGCCCTGCTGAACAAAGAACTGACGCCCACGATCACGTCATGGATGCGCCCTGGAGGGGAGGTTGGCACCGTCAGCAAGATCGACGACGCCACCGTGCAGTTCACGTTCCCGAACCCGAACGGCCTGTTCATCCTGCGGATGGGCGGGGGCGAGCCGTTCGTACCGTCTCATTACCTACAGGAGTTCCACCCAGAGTTCAACAAAGACGGAGTCGAGAAGATGGTCGCCGACCAGAAGCTCGAATCCTGGATGGCGCTCTACGGGGACCGAAACGACCGGTGGAACAACGCCGACCGCCCCGGGCTGCTGGCCTGGAAGGTCACGGTGCCCGTCGGGTCGGGCACGCAGCTCGTCGGTGAGCGCAACCCATACTACTATAAGGTTGACCCGGAAGGCCATCAGCTGCCCTATATCGACAAGGTTGTCTACCCGATTGCCGAATCGGTTGACGTTCTGGTGATGAAGGCCCTCAACGGGGAGATCGGCATGATGGACCGGCACATTGCCACGCCGGCCAACAAGTCGGTGTTCTATGACAACCAGGAAAAGGGCGGCTACCACTTTTTCGGGATCAAGTACGCGTTCGAGTCCCCCTGCGTGATCTCGCTGAACCTCAACCACAAGGACCCCGGCAAGAAGGAGCTCTACCTAAAGAAAGAGTTCCGCGTTGCGCTCTCTCACGCGATAAACCGACAGGAGCTGATCGACACCATCTACGTGGGCGACGGGTCTCCAGCCCAGCCCTCCCCAGTCCCCGAGTCGGTCCACTACCATGAGCAGCTCGAGAAGCAGTATCTCGAGTACGATCCGGACCTGGCCAACAAGATGCTCGACGACCTGGGCCTGGAACGGGATGCCAATGGGATGCGGCTGCGCCTCGACGGGAAACCTTTGTTTATCGACGTGGAGGTCATTTCTGCGCTGGAGCCGTGGGCCGAGATCATGGAGATGGTCCTGACCTACTGGCGCGCTGTCGGCGTCGATGGTGCGGTGAAGACCATCGACCGCGCCCTCTTCTACGAGCGCAAGGCCGCCTATGACCACGACTGCATGACCTGGACCGGCGCCGACGGCGTGGCCATCGTGATTGATCCCCGCTGGTACATGCCGTACAGCAACGAGTCCATCTATGGCGTGGCCTGGGCGGACTGGTGGAACTCGGACGGAGCGAACGGCGAAGAGCCCCCCGAGGCGGCCAAGGAACAGCAGCGCCTCTACCGTCAGATCGAGGCAGAGCCCGATCCGGAGAAGCAGAAGGCGCTGATGAGGCAGATCCTCGACATTGCGGCCGAGCAGTTCTGGTGCATTGGCACGACGCGCTACTACAAGGCCTACGGCATCGTCAAGAACAACTTCAAGAACGTCCCAGCCGACGGCGTCTGGCAATGGCACATCTGTAACGCGCCCGCGCAGACCATGCCTGAGCAGTACTACATCGAGCAGTAGGATCGGCATGCCGTGCGAGGGGGTTCCATGAACCCCCTCGCATGGAATTCTGGTCTCGTGCAGCGGCGGCGTCTTGCCGCTGACGACCTGGACCTCTACCAAGGGGGGAATGTGCTCGCATATATCGGCAGACGTCTGCTGTTGATGATCCCAACCCTTATTGCCATCTCTATCGTGTCCTTCATCATCATCCAACTGCCTCCCGGCGACTATCTCACCACCTATGTGGCCCGCTTGCAGGCCTCGGGTGACCTTGTTGAGCCCGAGGTGATCGATGCTCTGTATGCGCGCTACGGCCTGAACCAGCCCATTCATATGCAGTATTTCAAGTGGATCTCCAACATGTTCAGCGGCGACTTTGGCTGGTCGATGGACTGGGACCGGCCGGTCGGGGATCTGATTTGGGAGAGGCTTGCGCTCACCATGGTGATCTCGGGCGCCACGCTCTTGTTCACTTGGATAGTGGCATTCCCCGTGGGGCTCTACTCAGCCGTACGCCAGTACTCCTTTGGCGACTATTTGTTCACCTTGGTCAGCTTTCTTGGCGTGGCTACGCCCAGCTTTCTACTGGCCCTGGTACTCATGTGGATCGCCTTTTCGCGGTTTGGGCAGAGCGTGGGCGGCCTGTTCTCACCAGAGTTTGTTGACGCGCCCTGGTCCACGGCGCGAGTGGTCGACCTCCTCCAGCACCTTTGGATCCCGATGGTTGTACTGGGAACCTCCAGCACGGCCGGCCTGATTCGCACGATGCGCGCCAACCTTCTGGACGAGCTGCACAAGCCGTACGTGCGGACGGCCCGAGCCAAGGGCCTCAGCGAGGCACGGCTCCTGCTCAAGTATCCCGTGCGCGCTGCGCTGAACCCCTTCATAAGCTCCGTCGGCTGGATCTTGCCAAGCCTCGTCTCCGGGTCGACCATCGTGGCTGTCGTGCTCAGCCTGCCGACCTCAGGGCCCCTATACCTGAAAGCGCTGCGTTCCCAGGACATGTTCCTGGCAGGGACCTTCATGCTGATGCTGAGCGCGTTGACGGTCCTTGGCACTCTGATCTCCGATATCCTCCTGGCCTGGCTCGACCCGCGAATCCGCTTCACATAAAGCTGATGGTGGAAACATGGATCCGAACCAACGCACCTGGCAGGAACCTGGCGTAGGCACGGTTGCGGCCGATTCCGGCGCGGCCGAGGTTGAGGCCGACATCTATGTGGCGTCTCAGTGGCAGCTAATCTGGTGGAAGTTCCGCGCCCACAAGCTGGCCCTGTACTCGGGCATCCTCCTCGTTCTGGTGTATGTGGTGGCTGTGTTTGTCGAACCGCTGGCCCCCTCACTGCCGGGGACGTACAACTCGCAGTATACGTACGCGCCCCCGCAGCGGGTGCACTTGTTCCACGAAGGCCGCTGGGTGGGGCCCTACGCGTTCGGGCTGACGCAGGAGATCGAGCAGGAGGCGCTGCGCCGCGTCTTTACGGTGGATCGGGAAACAATCATCCCGCTGGGCTTTTTTGTGCGGGGTGATGTGTACAAGATGTGGGGGGCCATCGAGTGGGATGTGCACCTGTTCGGGCCCAAGGATGCCGAGCAGGTTGTTCACCTGGCGGGCGCAGATCGCCTCGGGCGTGACGTTCTCTCTCGCATGATCTACGGCACCAGGATCTCGCTTTCCATCGGCCTGGTGGGCGTCGCGTTCAGCTTTGTACTGGGAACGATCCTGGGGGGTGCCTCCGGCTACTATGGGGGCACGATCGACGAGATCATCCAGCGGGTCATCGAGTTCCTTCGCTCGGTGCCGACCATCCCGTTGTGGATGGGACTCGCAGCTGCCGTCCCGACCGACTGGCCGCCGTTACGCATCTATTTTGCCATCACTGTAATCCTCTCCATCATCGGCTGGACGGGCCTGGCACGCGCGGTGCGCGGACGCTTCTTGTCCCTACGTGAGGAGGACTTTGTGGTGTGCGCGCGACTGGACAACGCCAGCGAGATGCGCGTGATTCTGCGGCACATGGTGCCCTCCTTTGCCAGCCACATGATCGCCTCGATCACTCTGGCCATACCGGGGATGATCCTCTCCGAAACGTCGCTGTCGTTCCTGGGCCTGGGGTTGCAGCCTCCCGTGGTGTCGTGGGGGGTGCTGCTCCAAGATGCCCAGAATATCCGTGCCGTCTCGTCGGCGCCGTGGCTGCTGACTCCGGCGCTCCTGGTGGTCCTCACGGTGCTTACCCTGAACTTCCTCGGCGATGGCTTGCGCGATGCAGCGGACCCCTACGGCAGATAGGAGAATCCATGGCGAGCGAGAACGGTTATCTGCTGGAGGTTCGTGACCTCCACACCTACTTTTACATGCACCAGGGTGTGGTCAAGGCCGTCGAGGGAGTCAGTCTGCGGGTGCGTCCGGGCAGCACTCTGGGAGTGGTGGGCGAAAGCGGCTGTGGCAAGAGCGTCACCGCCAGGTCCATTCTGCGCATCGTCGAGCAGCCCGGGCGCATCGTGGATGGTGAGATGATCTTCCGCCGGAGGGGAGACGGCGGCGTCACCGAGGAACTGAACCTGGGCGAATACGGCGACCACAGCCGGGAGATGCGCTCGATCCGCGGCAAGGAGATCTCGATGATCTTTCAGGAGCCGATGGCCTCGCTGAGCCCGCACTACACTGTTGGTTCACAGATCGCCGAGAGCCTGCTCTTGCACGACGATGTCAGCAAGGCCGAGGCACGCAACCGCACCATCGAGCTTCTGCGCGATGTCGGCATTGCCCGACCTGAGACACGGGTGGATGCCTACCCCTATCAGCTCTCCGGGGGGATGTGCCAGCGGGCGGTCATTGCCATGGCCATTGCCTGCCAGCCGAGCCTCCTGATCGCCGACGAGCCGACCACAGCGCTCGACGTGACGACTCAGGCGCAGATCCTGGACCTCATGCGCGAGATGCAGGAGCAGATGGGCATGGCCATCATGCTGATCACCCACGACCTCGGTGTGGTTGCGGAGATGGCAGACGATGTTGCGGTCATGTACCTTGGGCGAGTTGCCGAACACGCCGAGGTGGATGCCATCTTTCACGATGCGCGTCATCCGTACACGCAGGCACTGCTTCGCGCCATCCCGACCGTGGGCAGCGAGGCACGTGAGCGTCTGGCCTCCATCCGCGGAATGGTGCCGGATCCATTCAACCGTCCGCCGGGGTGCGTGTTCCATCCGCGTTGCGACAGCCTCCAGCGCGGCCTGTGCGACCGCGAAGTGCCGGCCACACTTCAGGTGGCGCCGAACCACGAAGTCACGTGCTGGGCCTATAGGGAGACGACGACGTGCAACAGCCAGACGCGATGAGTCGGAACGCCCTCTTGCAGGTGAGCGGCCTCAAGATGCACTTCCCGATCGTGAAGGGCGGCATCTTGCGCCGCGTCACTGGGCACGTCCGCGCCGTGGACGGGGTTGACTTCCAGGTTCAGCAGGGCGAGACCCTCGGCCTGGTTGGCGAATCGGGCTGTGGCAAGACGACCACCGGCCGCTGCATCCTCCGGGTATACCGGCCCACGGACGGCAAGATCCTGTACCGAACGGCCTCCGGTGAGGTGGTCGATATTGCCAGCCTCGACGAATCTAGCCTGCGGCCCGTGCGCAGGGACATCCGCCTTGTCTTCCAGGACCCGTATGCCTCGCTGAACCCGCGGATGAGTGTGCTGGACATCGTCGGCGAGCCAATCCGGAACAACAAAGTGGCCAGCGGGAAGGAACTGGAGGACCGCGTGGCCGGGCTGCTGCGCCGGGTGGGTCTGCGCCCGGAGTATCTGCACCGTTACCCGCATGCGTTCTCCGGCGGCGAGCGCCAGCGCATCGGGATTGCCAGGGCCCTGGCTGTGTCGCCGCGGCTCGTGGTGGCCGATGAACCGGTCTCGGCGCTGGACGTATCGGTGCGCGCCCAGGTCCTGAATCTCCTCCAGGACCTACAGGCCGAGTACCAGCTGACCTATCTCTTTGTGGCCCATGACCTCAGCGTCGTGCGGTACCTGTGCAACCGCGTCGCCGTGATGTACGTTGGCCAGATCGTGGAGCATTCGGAGACGCGGGCGCTGTATGAGGAACCCCTGCATCCGTATACCGAGGCACTGATGTCGGCGGTGCCGAAACCGGATCCGCGGCTGCGGTCCAAACGCCTTGTTCTGGAGGGGGAGGTGGCCGATCCGTCGCACCCTCCCACCGGCTGCTACTTTCACCCGCGCTGCCGCTACGCCAGAGAGAAGTGCAAGCGCGAGATGCCAGAACTTCGCGAGGTGCAGCCCCGCCGGCACGTCGCCTGCCACTATGCCGAGCAGCTGAGCCTGCGCGGCGTCGGGGGGCAGGCCCGCAGCCAGGCCTGACGACCCGTTCGCGCGTAGCCCGAACCACAAGAGGGGCGAACCGAGACCGGCTCGCCCCCCTTTGCGCGCAGCCCCTCCATCTGTGGGCCTCACTGCTCTCCCCGGTATAGCTCCCCCTCGTGCATGGTCGAGTAGGCGGTGAAGGGGCCGATGCCCTCTTCGCTGCGCTCGAAATGGTCGATGGCCCCCTGGGCGTCCCCGTCCAGATTGTCGGCATAGTGTAGCACCATGGCCTCGACCGTCTTGGGGCGCACCGGTGAGCCCTTCTCCGGCTCGCCGTGATGGGCCAGGATGGCGTGGATCACCCGCAGGCGCAGGTCCGCGGGGAACTCGGGGATGGCCCCGATCGCCTCGCTCACCATCATGGCCCCCAGCGGGAGATGGTTGAACAGGACGCCCTCTTCGGTCAGCGCAAAGGTGATCGGATCGTAGGAGCGAACCTTGCCAATATCGTGCAGGAGCGCCACCGTCACGGCCAGGTCGGGATCCAGGTCCTCATAGAGGTCGGTGGCCGTCAGCACGATGCGGGCTACGGCCAGGGTGTGCTCCAGCAAGCCGCCGTAGCAGGCGTGGTGGTAGCGCTTGGCCGCCGGCGCCTGCACGAAGGCCTTGCGCATGGCCGGCTCATCAAAGAAGGCGCCCAAGAGGCGTGCCAGGTGCGGGTCGGCGACGTCGGCCAGGAGGGCGTCCAGCTCGGCCTCCATCTCATCCATGGGCCGGCCAGAGGCGGGCAGGTACTCCTCCAGGCTGTCCAGCTCGATGGGCGCGATGCGCTCGATGGCGACCTGCATCCGGCCGCGGTATTCATTGACATAACCGGTCACCTCGACGCCCTTGGCGGCGGGCAGCGAGGCGATGACCGCGTTGGGCACCTCGTGGTAGACGCCGCCGATGGACCCGGAGCGGTCCACCAGGGTGACCAGCAGCATGTTGACGCCGTCGCGGATCTCGCGGACGTTACGGTCTTGCAGAAGAAAGGGGGCTTGTCTTAGGCGCGTGCCGATGGTCAGCTGCGCCACGGGGATACGGGGCATGCCGGGCTCCTTTGACTGTGTTTCTCGCCAGGCAGTATACCACGGGCCGCCGACAGGCGGTAGACCGGCCGACCGTTGACGGGCCCTCGCCCCGACCCTACAATAACCGCGTGTAACTGGGTCACAGTGAAAGGCTGGCACCATGCGAGCAGTGGATATCATCGCCAAGAAGCGCGACCGCCTGGCGCTGACGGGCGCCGAGATCGAGTACTTTGTGCAGGGGTTGACGGACGGCACCATCCCAGACTACCAGGTGGCCGCCTGGGCCATGGCCGTCCTGCTGAACGGCATGGATCCCCGCGAGACGGCCGATCTCACCATGGCCATGGTGCGCTCGGGCCAGACCCTGAACCTCGACGAGATCGCCCCCGTCGTGGTGGACAAGCACTCCACCGGCGGCGTTGGAGACAAGACGACCCTGGCCGTGGCCCCCATGGTCGCCGCGGCGGGGCTGCCGGTGGCCAAGATGTCGGGCAGGGGGCTGGGGTTCTCCGGCGGCACGCTGGACAAGCTCGAAGCGATCCCCGGCTATCAGGTGGGCCTCAGCATCGAGCGGCTCATCGCCACGGTGCACCGCACGGGCGTGGTGGTGGCCGGGCAGACGGCGCAGCTGGCCCCGGCCGACGGCATCCTCTACGCCCTGCGCGACGTCACCGCCACGGTGCCGAGCCTGCCGCTCATCGCCTCATCGATCATGAGCAAAAAGATCGCCGCGGGCGCCCACGCCATGGTGCTGGACGTCAAGGTCGGCCGCGGGGCGTTCATGACCACGCTGGACGAGGCCCGTGAGCTGGCCCGGCGCATGATCGACATCGGCGAGCGGGTCGGGCGCCGCGTGACGGCGGTGCTGTCGGGCATGGACCAGCCGCTGGGGTGCGCGGTGGGCAACTCCCTCGAGGTCATCGAGGCGATCGAGACGCTCCACGGGCGTGGCCCGGCCGACTTTTATGAGCACTGCCTGCTGATCGGTGGGGAGATGCTCCTCCTCGCCGGGCTGGCCGCCACTCCCGAGGAGGCGCAACAACGCCTGGCGCGCACCGTCAGCGACGGGTCGGCCCTGGCGCGCTTCCGCGACTGGGTCGCCGCGCAGGGGGGCGATGCCCGCGTGGCCGACGACTATGCCCTGCTGCCGCGGGCCAACGTGGCGCTCCCGGTGGCCGCCCCGCGCACGGGGTACATCGCCGCGCTCGACGCGCGCACCGTGGGGGAGACCTCGGTGGTGCTGGGCGCCGGGCGCACGCGCAAGGAGGACCCCGTCGACCTTGACGTGGGGATCGTGCTGAGCGCCAAGATCGGGGACCGGGTGGAGCAGGGGCAGACGCTGTTTACCGTCCACGCCAAGAGCGAGGCCGACGCGGCCGACGCGGCGGAGCGCCTGCTGGCGGCCTATGCCTGGGCCGACGCGGCCGTGCCGCCGCCGCCCCTGGTCTACGACGTGCTCAGGGGCGGCTGACGGGGGCGGGCGTGAGAGCGGCCAGGGGCCGCTCTCCGCACTATTGGGTCTACCAGTCGGTACGGGCCCGCTCGGCGATGACCCGCTCGTAGACGGCGAGCGTCTCACGGGCGATGGCGTCCCAGTTGTAGCGCTCCAGGATGGCGCGATAGGCGTTCTGGGCCCGCAGGCGCGCCCATTCCGGGTGCCGCAGGGTGTGCAGGATGCCCCAGGCGCAGGAGTCGGGATCGTTCGGGTAGATGGTGATACCCGTCTCGGCGTGGCGGACGACCTCCTGCAGCCCCCCGACCTCGCTGGCCACCACTGGCGTGTGGGCGGCCATCGCCTCCAGCGCGACGATGCCAAACGGCTCATACAGGGAAGGAAAGACGGCACAGTCGGCCGTGACGTACAGCCTGTCTCGGGAGGCGTCGTCGATAAAGCCCACCAGGTTCACATGGTGCTGCAGGCTCATCTCGTGGACAAGCTGGCGGAGCGCCTCCAGCTCCGGCCCGCGCCCGGCGATCACGAAGCGGGTGTTGGGCATCTCGGCGAGGACCTTGGGCGCCGAACGCACCAGGACCTCGGCGCCCTTTTCCCGCACGATGCGCCCCACAAAGAGCACTAGCTTCTCGTCGGGCCGGGCGTAGGTGGCCCGGAAGGCGCTGAGGTCGACGCCGTCCAGGTACGAGAACAGGTGCGGGTCGACGCCGTTGGGGATGACGTCCAGCTTGTCGGCGGGGGCCTCAAAGTAGTCGCGCACCTCACCGGCCATATAGTTGGCGCAGCAGATAACGCGCCAGGCCTCGTAGACCAACCACCACTCCGTGTCGTTGATGCTGCGCGCCTCGGTGGAGGCCAGGTTCCCGTGGCCACGGCCTCGCTCGGTGGCGTGAATGGTGGCCACCAGCGGCAGGTGGCCGGCGTGCTTGGCCTCTCGCGCGGCAAAGTAGGTCAGCCAGTCATGGTTGTGGAGGAGGTCAAAGCCGCCCACCTCGCCGCGCAGGGCCAGACAGGCCTCGGCCAGGATCGCGTTCGCCTGGCGCACCTGGTCGTAGAACGCGCCGTAAGAGGCGGCTGGCCCAGGTGAGGCGATGCGGTGGACGTGCACCCCCTCCACGACCTCGTAGGCCGGGCTATCGGTCCGCAGGGGGGTGACGACGTGCACCTCCACCCCCAGCCGCGCCAAGGCGGGGGCCAGCGCGCCGACGTGGGCGCCCAGGCCGCCGACGATGTGCGGCGGATACTCCCAACTGGTCATCAACACGCGCATCGCACACCCCCTGGGATCGTACAGAGCTGGGCACGGGACGGCGCCACAGACCGTGAGCGGCGCGGGTCCGCTGGGCGGGCCGTCGGTTGGCGCGAGTATAGGCGCCGCCGGCAACGCGCGCAAGGCGGGCCAGAGGCGTTTGCCCCGCACGAGCGGCCTGGCTAGAATGCAGCGCAATACCTGGACCTCTGAAAGGAGACCCATGAAAGAGCAGATACTGGCCAGGGTTCGCGAGGTGACGGTGGGCACGCAAATCTCCTGCGCCAACGCCCACCGCATCGCCAAGGATCTGGGGGTGCCGCCTGCTGCCGTTGGCGAGGTGGTCAACAACGTGGCGGGCCTGCGCTTCTACCGCTGCCAGATGGGTTTCTTTGGCTACGGCGTCAAGGCAGAGGGGACGCACCGCATCGTCCAGCCGGCCGCCAACGTGCCGCCCGAGGTGCGCGCCGCGCTGGAGCCGTACGTCGTGGATGGCCGCATCCCCTGCGCCGCCGCCTGGGAGGTGGCCGACCGCCTGGAGTACCCTTACCTGGCCATGGCCAACGTCCTGGAGCGGCTGGGCTACCGGGTGAAGCCCTGCCAGCTGGGCTGCTTCTAGCGGGCACGTCGGGCGGCTGCTCGGCTTGGTACTGTTCATGCCGACACAAGCCCAGATAACATGGTGTATTGTGCTTTGTATGGGCACGCTCGCCTCCGGTAAGTTTGGGTTCCGTATTCAGCGCATCCTTGAGTTGACACCCTTCCCGGCGGGTGCTATGATTGCGGACATATGTGTTCGCAGGAGGATAGATGGCGAGCGTTGCGAAGGGGTTCCGATACAGCGATTACCTCAGCCTGGCTGGCCGGAGGGCCGCAGACATTGAAAAGATGTCTCCCCGGGCGCGTAAGGCCTACCTGCACCGGCAGCTGCACGAGGTCGAGGCTCAGATCGGGTCCATGGTGGACCGCCTCACTGCCGATGCCGAGGAGGCGAGCGAGGTGTTCGCCGGCCCGGAGCAGTTGCTGAGCGAGCAGCGCTGGTCGTCGCTCTTTGACCTTGGGTATCTGATGGCCGAACGCGAAGCGCTGGCCGAGGCGATCGACCGGCTCTAGGCCGCCATCGTCGGCGGCCTGGGCGCGCAGGGCTTCTATCGCGTGGCAGGGCAGTAAGTTGCGCATCAGGCAGCGCCTCTCACACTGGGACGACGCAAGGCGGGCACGGCAGCTGGCCGTGGCCGCCGCAGTGTGCATTACGGTCGCGCTGTACGCCCTGGGTGCCATCAGCCTGTACGTGCGCGCACACCTGCCGCCCGGGGAGGACGCGATCGGTGCCGGGCACACAGTCGGCGCGATGACGCCCGCGCCGGGCGGTGGCAACGGGGCGCCGGCCGCGAGCGCAACCCCCGACACGGATGGCACCCCTGCCCTGACCCTCGTGCCGACCATGACGCCGCGCCCGGGTGCCCTGGCCGTCGGCCTCGCTGCCTGGCGGGGCTGGGCCGGGCCATGGGCCGCCCGCGGCGTGCTCCGCTGCGGGGCCGGGTGGCTCCGCTAGGTGGCGACCCGCGCATCCAGGCGCGTCGCTTGAGTAAAGTCCGGAGGTGAAGCAGGAATGGACACGGTTGCCCTGTTGAGACAGCTTTCCGAGGCCTCTGGCGTGACCGGGTATGAGGAGGAGGTGCGCGCCCTGGTGGCGGAGGCCTTCCGGCCCCACGCGGACGAGATCCGCGTCGACGCCCTCGGCAACCTCATTGCCCTGAAGCGTGGGGCCCGCCCCGAGGGGGAGCCGGCGCGCGCGATCATGCTCGCCGCGCACACCGACGAGATCGGCTTGATGGTGACCGGGCTGGAGGAGGGCTTCCTGCGGGTGGCCCGGGTGGGCGGCACCGATCCGCGCACCATCCTCGGGCAAGAGGTCGTCGTGCATGGGCGTCGCCCGCTGCCGGGCATTATCGGCAGCCGGCCGCCCCACGTCCTCCCGCCGGAGGCACGCAAGAACGTGGTCCCCTTTGACGGGTTGTTCGTCGACGTGGGCCTGGCGCCCGAGGCGCTGCGCGAGCTGGTGCGCGTGGGCGACGTGATCACCCTGTACCAACCCTTCACCGAGCTGGCCGAGGGGTACGCGGCGGGCAAAGCCTTTGACGACCGCGCCGGAGTGGTGGCGGTGGCGCTCTGCCTCGAGGCGCTGGCCGCCACCAGGCACCGCTGGGACGTGTACGCGGTGGCCACTACCCAGGAAGAGATCGGGCTGCGCGGGGCGACCGTGAGCGCCTGGAGCGTGGCGCCCGACGCGGCCATCGCCATCGACGTAGGCTTTGGCCGCCAGCGCGGTGTGTCCGAAGAGGACTCGGTCGACATGGACGGCGGACCGGTGCTGACCATCGGCCCCAACGTGCACCCGGTGATGTACGAGGAACTGGTGCGGGCGGCCAAGGCCAACGAGATCCGCTACCAGGTCGAGGTGGCGCCAGGCGCCACCGGCACCGATGGCTGGGCCATCCAGGTGGCCCGTGCGGGGGTGCCCACCGAGGTCATCTCGCTGCCGCTCCGGTACATGCACTCGACGGTAGAGACGGTCTGCGTGGCCGACATCGAGCGGACCGGCCGGTTGATGGCCGCATTCATCGCACGGCTGGACGAGTCGTTCTCAGAGCGTCTCGGCCTCCTGTAGGCCGGCCCCAGCAAGGCAAGGAGCGAAACGTGTTACTACAGGAACTCAGTGAGGCGCGTGGCCCCTCCGGGAACGAGGGGGGCGTGCGTGAGGTGCTGTTGCGGGCCGTCGAGGGCTATGTGGACGAGCACCGCGTCGATGCCCTGGGCAACCTGATCTGCCTGCGCAAGGCGCGGCGCGAACGCGAGGTCGACGCCTGGCCGCGCAGCGTGCTCGTCGCTGCGCACATGGACGAGGTGGGCCTGATCGTCACGGGCATCAACGCGGACGGGACGCTCCGCTTTGGCCGGATCGGCGGCATCGACGATCGCGTGTTAGTGGCGCGCACCGTCCTAGTGGGCGAGCGGGCGGTGCCCGGGGTCATCGGCACCTCTCCGATCCACCTCGTGCCGCGGGAGGAGCGCAGCCGGGCCGTCGACGCATCGAAACTGGTGATCGACATCGGCGCCACGAGCAAGGCGAGCGCCGAGCGCCTGGTGAAGGTGGGCGACTATGCCACCTTCCGGGTCGACTTTCGTTCGCTCGACGAGGACGGCCAGCGTACGGTGACGGGCAAGGCCTTTGACGACCGCGCCGGCTGCGCCGTCCTGGCGGAGGTGCTGAAGGACGACTATGCCGTGGACCTGTGGGGGGTCTTTACCGCGCAGGAGGAGGTGGGGCTGCGGGGCGCCCGCGTGGCGGCCTACCGCGTCAAGCCGGACGTGGCCTTTGCCCTGGAGGGCACCATCTGCGATGACCTGCCCAAGACCGCCGACGTGAGCCCCGTCACCCAGGTGGGCAAGGGGCCGGCCATCTCGTTCATGGATGCCAGCGTCATCGCCGATGGGCGCCTGGTGCGCCTCTTGACGCGCGTGGCAGAGGAGAAGGGCATCCCGTACCAGTTCAAGAGGACCGTGGCCGGGGGCACCGACTCGGGTGCGCTCCACCTGGCCCACGAGGGCATTCCGGCGGTCACCATGGCCGTGCCGACGCGCTACATCCACGCGCCGGCGGGCCTGCTCAGCCTGAACGACCTGAATCACGCGGTGGAACTGATGAAGGCCGCGCTGCATGCACTGGAAAAGGGGCTACCATCATGAAGGATCTGATCTGCAAACTGGTGGAGGCTTACGGACCCTCGGGCCAGGAGGGCCAGGTGCGCGCCATTATCGAGGGGCTGGCCCGCGGCGCGGCCGATGAGATCCGCACCGATGCCATGGGCAACCTCATTGCCCTGAAGAAGGGCACCGGCGGCGGCAAGCGCATCATGATCGCTGCGCATATGGACGAGATCGGCCTGGTCGTCACCTTTGTGGACAAGAAGGGCTACCTGCGCGTGTCGCGCGTGGGCGGCGTGTTCCTGCCGACCCTGATCGGCAGCCAGGTCCGCTTTGCCGACGGCACCATCGGCGTCGTGGGCCGCGAAAAGTGGTTGACGGGTAACTCGGTGGCGGAGCTTCCCAAGTGGGAGCAGATCTACATCGACGTCGGGGCCACTTCGGCCGACGACGCGCCGGTGGGCGTGGGGGATATCGGTGTGATCGTGCAGCCCTTTGCAGACCTGGGTCGCCGCGTGGTGGGCAAGGCCATGGACGACCGCATCGGCTGCGTCATCGCCCTGGAGGCGCTGCGCAGCATGGGCGAATCGCCCAACGACGTGTACTTTTGCTTCACCGTGCAGGAAGAGGTCGGCACGCGTGGCGCCATGGTGGCGGCCTACGGGGTGGAGCCGCAGGTCGGCGTGGCGATCGACGTCACCGACACGGGGGATACCCCCGAGGCGGCCCCCATGGCCGTTTCTTTGGGCGGGGGCCCGGCCATCAAGGTGATGGATGGCGGCTTCCTGACGCACCCGGGCGTGAAGGATTGGATGGTCGGCACGGCTGAGCGCCTGGGCATCCCCTACCAGATGGAGGTGCTCAGCGGTGGGAGCACCGACGCGCGGGCCATCCAGACGGTGCGCGACGGTGTTCCGGCGGGGTGCCTCTCCATCGGCACGCGCTATGTGCACACCCAGTCCGAAATGGTGGACATGGACGACGTCGAGGCGTCGGTAAAGCTGCTCGTCGAAATGCTGACCAAGCCGGTCACGATCTAGACGCGGCCGGCGTACGGCAAGGCAAGAGGGGGGTGAGGCGCGGCCTCGCCCCCCTTTATGCTCCCCGGCGGCAGGGGGACGGTTGACCGTGCCTTGGCCGCCGCTATACTGCCCTCACCGGTGACGAGGCGCTAGCGAGTCAGTTCGTGAGGAGGTAGGCGGCCATGCCCGCACCCGACACTTATCCGCTGCTGGCCCAGTTCAAATACTTGCGCGTGGTGGACGTGGTCGATGCCATGGACGGCATGGGCTACTTTGACATCGGCCTGCTGGACGCGGCGGTGCGCCCGCTCTGGCTGGGGATGAAGTTCTGGGGCGTCGCGGTGACGCAGCGCTGCGTGCCCTCCAACCGGCCCATGTGGCCGCTGGGGAGCACCGAGGAGATCGTCGACGCCCACGGCGCCTGGTTCCGCGAGGTGGGGAACATGTCCCCGGCGGAGCACGTTCGCCCGGGGAGCGTCGTCGTCACCGACACAGGCGGGGCGGGCGAGGTGGGCTTCTGGGGGTCGAACAACTCGCTCGGGATGATGGTGCGCGGGGCGGTCGGGATCGTCACGGACGGGTACTGTCGCGACACGTACGAGGTGGCCCTGCAAAAGACGCCCATCTGCTGCCGGGCGCGGGGCCGCACGATCATCCCGGGGCGGATCATGACGGTAGGGATCCAGGAGACGGTGTCGTGCGGGGGGGTGCAGGTGCGGCCGGGGGACCTGGTCGGTTGTGACGACGACGGCGTGGTGGTGCTGCCGTGGGAGATCGCGGCGGACGCGGCGGTACACGCCCGGGCGATCCTGCTGGCCGACATGGTGGGCCGCCGGCGGCACTATGAGCGGCTGGGCCTCCCGCTGGACGAGACGGTGGACGTCGACACGGTGCGGGCCTACTACGAGGCGCTGGGGTAGGCGCTCTGCGACCCCCCGCGGGGGTCGCGGGCGAAGACCCTCCACGGTGGCAGCGAGAGGGCTTGCTCTTCAGACCCCCGGGGTCCGGCCGTCCGCGGCCCAAAGACCCCGGGGGTCCAGATACGTCCACGCCCGGAAGACCCCGGGGGTCGTGATGCGGCTACGCCCGGAAGACGCCGGGGGTCTGAAGGCGGAGACCCCTTGCGGCAGCAGCGAGGGGCCGTGACGCGCCTACGGGCGCATGATCGTCCCGTCGAGGGCGCGGATCTCCGGCCAGCAGCCGTTGGTCGGGTGCTCCGGGAAGGGGTACCTGGCCGCGGCGCGCTCGTCGATGTCAATCCCCAGGCCCGGCCGCTCGTTGGCCCACAGGCAGCCGTCACGCACCTCCGGGCAACCCGGGAACACCTCGCGCGTTTCGTCTCGGAACAGGGCCAGCTCCTGGATGCCAAAGTTGGGCACCGCCAGGTCCAGGTGCATGTTGGCGGCGTGCCCCACCGGAGAGACGTCCCCCGGGCCGTGGAAGGCCGTTCGCACGCCGAGGAACTCGCAGAAGGCGGCCAGCTTGCGCGCCATGGTCAGCCCGCCGATGTCCGAGATGTGCACGCGGATAAAGTCGATCAGCCGCTCGCGGATCAGGGGCACGTACTCGGCTTGGTTCACGAACAGCTCTCCCATGGCCAGCGGCGTGGCGCACTGTTGGCGCACCAGGCGAAAGTAGTCGATATCCTCCGGGGCCAGGAGGTCTTCGAGGAAGAAGAGGCGGTACTCCTCGAGCGCCTTGGCCAGCCAGACGCCCTGGATGGCCGGGATGCGCTCATGCACGTCGTGGAGGAGCTCGACCTCGTCCCCCAGGGCCTGGCGCAGGTGGGCAAAGAGGCGCGGCGCGGCCACGACGTAGGGCGTGGGCTCCCAGGTACGCGTCTGTGCCGGGTTCAGGGCGGCCACCGAGGCTCCCCCGCGGTTGCCGTAGGTCGCATAACCCTCAATGGCCACCTGGCAGCGGACGTAGCGGTAGCCCTGCTCCATAAAGCGCCGCGCGTTTTCCTCCACCTCCGTGAACGAACTGCCCGAAGCGTGCACGTAGACGGGCACCGCCTCGCGGCACTTGCCGCCGAAAAGCTGGTAGAGGGGCATGCCGGCCCGCTTGGCCTTGATGTCCCACAGGGCTTGGTCGATACCGGAGAGGGCATTGTTCAGCACCGGGCCGCTGCGCCAGTAGCCGCTCAGGTTGCAGGCCTGGTAGATGTCCTCGATGCGGTCCACGTCGCGCCCGATCACAAAGGGGCGCAGGTACTTGTCGATGGCGGTGGCCACGGCCAGGGCGCGCTGCGTAAAGGTGGCGCAGCCGAGGCCGTACAGCCCCGGCTCACTGGTGAGCACCTTGACCACGACGAGCCGGATGCCGTCCGGCGCGGTGAGGATGGTCTGGACGTCGGTGATGGTAACGGGAGCGGACATTGCAGCCTCCGATCGGGTAGGGCGGTCGCGCGGCACGGGAGCGGAACGCCAGGAGTCTAGCGCGGCGGGGGCAGCGCGGCAAGGCGAGCGCCGCGCGGTTGTGGGCCGTAGAGCGGCATGCTAAGATCGCCCTTACCATCCAGAAGCCCAACAGGAGGCCCCCCGTGATACCTGCCCAGGATCGACGCATTCTGAGGGATCTGGCCATGCGCGTGGCCGAGGCCGCCAGCCAGCCGATCATGGCCGAGCGGCGGGCCATGTGGGCGCGGCACAACCGGCTGGAGCGGGTGCGCCCGATGATCCTCGTCTTCCCGGAGGGCGCCTGGAGCGAACTCCTGCCGGATACTGCGCTCGTCTGCACGTCGGCCGAGAGCCGTGAGGTGGAGGCCGCCCTGCGCCGGCGGCTGTACTATCGGGAGCACATCCACGACGATACCGTCATCGAGAACACCTGGGAGGTGCCGCCCGTCGTGACGGCCACGGGCTGGGGGCTCCAGCCGCGCCACATCGACGCCACCGAAAAGCGCGGGTCTTGGGCCTTCGACCCGGTGCTGCGTGAGGAGGCCGACCTCGACGCCCTGCGCTACCCGGAGGTGGCCTACGACGCCGAGGCGACCCGCCGGGAGCACGAGCAGGCGCTGGAGCTCTTTGGCGACATACTGGACGTCCAGCGGCGCGGTGTGCGGCGCATCTCGTTCCACCTGGGGCGCCTGTACGCGGACCTGCGCGGGCTCGACCAGTTCATGTGGGACATGTACGACCATCCGGACATGATCCACCGGGCCATGCGCTTCTTTACCGAGGGGTACCGGCGGTATCTGAAGCAGATCGTCGACCTGGGGCTGCTGGACATCAACAACGACGGCACCTACCACTCCTCGGGCGGGGTGGGGTACACGGACGAGCTGCCTGCGGAGGGCTACCGGCCGGGGCAGGCGCGGTTCGCGGATCTGTGGGCCTCGGCCGAGTCGCAGGAGCTGGCCTTGGTGTCACCCATGCAACACGAGGAGTTCGTGTTGCAGTACGAGCGGCTGCTCCTGGAGCCGTTTGGCCTGAACGGCTACGGCTGCTGCGAGGACCTCACCCACAAGCTGGAGCGGGTGTTGACCGTCCGCAACATGCGGCGCATCTCGATCTCGCCGTGGGCCGACGTGCGGCAGTGCGCCGAGCGGCTGGGGAGGCGGGCGATCTTTTCCTGGAAGCCGAACCCGGCCTACCTGGTGGGGCAGTTCGATGCGGGTCAGACGCGCGAGTATCTCGGGCAGGCGCTGGAGGCCACGCGGGGCTGCGTGGTGGAGGTGATCCTCAAAGACACGCACACCTGCGAGCATCACCCCGAGCGCTTTACCGAGTGGACCCAGGTAGCGCGGGAGCTGGCCGAGGCGTAGCACGCCCCACCGCCGGGTCCTTCCGGGCGTAGCCGCATCATGACCCCCGGGGTCTTGGGGCCGCGGACGGCCGGACCCCGGGGGTTTGAAGAACAAGCCCTCTCGCTGCTGCCAGGGAGGGACTTCGCCTCTAGACCCCCGGGGGTCGTGAGGTGGGCCGAAGACCCCGGGGGTCGGGATTGGACGGGCCGAAGACGTCGGGTGCCTGGAGGCCTAGTCGGCGAGGGACGCGTTGACCAGGAGGGGCACCGTCAGCGTGGCGGGGCCCTGGATGAGATAGTCGCTGGCCGGGCCGCGCATTCCCGGCCCGTACCCCCACCAACCGCCGACGCGGCCGCGCGTCAGGTCCGTCGGCCCCAGGTTGAACTCCATCAACCCTCCGCCGTGCGCCTTGACCTGGCCCGGGAGGCCCGCGGCCGGGTGTACCTGCGCCGAGGTGCCGATCACCAGGAGCAGGTCGCACGAGGCGATGACCCGCTCGATCGCCCGCATGGCGCGGACGTCCTCACCAAAGAGCACAAAGTTGGGCTTGAGCGGGTTCCCGCAGCGGGGGCAGGCGGGGGCCTCGTCCCCGTGCAGGTGTTCCTCTCGCAGGGCCTCCAGGCTCCCGCAGGAGAGGCACTGCAGGCTCTGGCAGTCGCCGTGCACCTCCAGCACGCGGCGGCTGCCGGCGGCCTGGTGCAGGCCGTCGATGTTCTGGGTGATCACCGCGTCGAGCCGGCCGGCCCTCTCCAGCCGGGCCAGCGCCAGGTGCGCGGCGTTGGGGGCCTTGCCGGCCAGCTCGCGGCCCAGGGCGCGGTAGAGTTGCCAGGCCTTGGCCGGGTTGCGGCGAAACACCTCCAGCGTGGCGTACTCGTCGGGGTCAAAGACGGTCCACACGCCGCCGGGGCTGCGAAAGTCGGGGATGCCGCTCTCCACCGAGATGCCGGCACCGGTGAGCGCGGCGACGTGCTGCGCCTCGCGGAGCGCCCGTACCGCCTCACCAAGGCGCCCCTCATCCTCGCCGGGGATGATGACTCTGACCATGGCGCCTCCTGATGGCACCCTCCCGAGGGCGACCGGCCGGTGGCCGCTGCCTTCGGGAGGGTGGTGTGGGTCAACCCATTGGGCAGGCCGGGCGCGCCCCCGGCCCGCGAGGAACGTCCGGCGACTAGCGCGCGCCGCAGGCCTGCAGGCAGGCCTGCATGTGCCCGCGCGCCTCGGAGGCGATGGCCACGCAGCGCGGCAGCGCATACTCCTTGGCCCCGATGATCTCCAGGTCCAGCGCGCCGGCGTAGCCGTGGCGATGGAGCGCCGCGACGTAGCCGAGCAGGTCGATATCTCCGCGGCCGTTGGCCTGCATCTCGGGGGTGCCCGGGTTGCGCTGGCGGCCCTTGCAGTCGCGGATGTGCACGTGCTTGACGCGCGAGATCACCGCCTGGATCGCCTCCACCGGGTCCTCTCCGGCACGGTAGATGTGGGAGGGGTCCATGTCGATCCCGAAGGCCGGAGAAGTGATCTCACGCATGACGCGCAGCGTGGTGGGCGTGTTGTAGATGGCCGCGCCCACGTGCGCCTTGACGCAGAGCGTCACGCCAAAATGCTCGGCGCGCTCCGCCAGGGTGTTCAGCGACTCGATGGACCGCTTTAGGCTTTCCTCGTCGTCGGTCTGGCCGCCCGGGCCGCAGTTGATCACCGGGATGCCCAGCTCGGCGGCGGCCTGGTAGGCCAGCTCCATCTTGGCGGGGTCTTGGCGGGGCTGCTCCATGGCCAGGAGCTCCAGGCCGTACTCCTGTGAGAGGCGCTTGACCTGGGGCGCCAGCTCCTGCCAGCGCTCGAGCACGAGATGCTCGCTCATCCCGTCGATGGCCGACAGCTCGATGCCATCGTAGCCGGCCATGGCGATGTACTGGAAGGCGGTCTCCAGGTCGTAGCCGCCAAAGAGCACCGAGTTCGCTCCGAGTTTCATGGTTCCCCCTACTGGATGGTGACGATGGTGCCGTTCTGGACCGACTCGATGGCCGCCTGCAGGACCTTCTGGGCGGCCAGGCCGTCGGCGCCAGAGCCGTCGATGTCTTCGGGCCGGCACCCCTCGCTGACCTGCTCAACAAAGCGGTGCAGGCGGTTCAGGAAGGTGTCTTCAAAGTCGCGCATGCCGCCAAAGATGGGGTTCTCGTAGACGCGCGTCTCCATGTCTCCGGCGGGGTAGAGGGTCACCTTGCGGAACATGTCGTCGATGACAAAGCGCCCCTGGGTGCCGGCCACCTCGCAGCGCTCCATCGGGTGGCCGCGCTCGATGTCGTACGAGCCGGTCAGCCCGCCCACCACGCCGTTCTTGAACTTGAGCGAGAAATGCGCCGTGGACCAGATCTTGCGGCCCGGGGCCTTGGTCACAAAGCACTGCACCGCCTCGACGTCGCCGCAGTAGTGGCGCATCACGTCGACCGTGTGCGGGTGGAGCGCCTTGATCTGGAACCAGGGCGAGGTCTCGCGCGGGTTCATGATCCACATGCTCATGTTGCAGAAGAGGAGGTGCCCCAGGCGCCCCTCGTTCTGCCACTTTTTGGCCAGCTCCGCCGCGGGCGTGAAGCGGTGGTTCAGGTTGATGCCGTAGCAGAGGCCCTTGGCCTTGGCCAGGGCCACCATCTCCTCGGCCTCGGGGATCTCGTTGGAGATCGGCTTTTCCCCGAGGACGTGGCAGCCAAAGTCCAGCGCCTGCATGGTGGGCTCATAGTGCTCGCTGCCGTACTCCTGGCCGCCGGTGGCCACGCTGCACATGTCCGGAGACAGGGCGCGCAGCATCTCGGGGACGCTGTAGAAGGCGGGCACGCCGTAGGCGGCGGCTGCGGCGTCGGCGCGGTCCTTGCGGATGTCGCACACGCCGACTAGCTCAGCCAGGGGGTCAGCTTTGTAGAGGCGCGCGTGGCGGTTGCCGATGGGGCCCAGTCCGATCACGGCGACACGTACCATGGATGGTCTCCTTCCCTTGCTCTAGCGGTCCTCCGGCGGCGCAGCGGCGTTCGGCTAGGCGAACTCGTAGCCGTACTCGCGCATGGCCGGCTCCAAAAAGTCGAAATAGTAGGTCTCGGCGTCGGTGCGCCAGCGGCCGATGACCTCGGGCTTGACCGGGATGCGCGCCAGGGGAATCCCGAGATAGCCCTCGAGGCGGGCCAGGGTCTCCTCCTGCCGCAGGACAAAGTCCTCGAGGCGCACCTCGATCCAGTTCTTGGGGCGCGGCGTGGCCCTGACCAGCTTGTACTGGTAGATCCAGGAGATGGCCCGCCGCCGGCGCAGGTCGTCGGTGGGCTGGTACGGGATGCCAAAGTCGGCCAGATCGTCGGTCTTGTGCTGGCCGATGATGGAATCGCGCGGGTCACGGATCCAAAAGATGTACTTGATATCCGGGTACAGGCGCGCGATCCAGGGGAAGACCAGGGTCGTCTCGGGGATCTTCCAGCCCTTGTGCTGGGCATCGCTCTCGCGCACCGAGGTCAGGTAGCGGTCGACCAGGGCGGTGAACTCGGCCGGGATCTCGCCGCTATGCAGGGCGCTCCAGTCCCAGTCGAGCCCGCCCCGCCAGACCACCTGCCGGGCCAAGACCCGGCAGGCGTCGTACATGTCCTCGGGCGGCAGGAGGTCGCCGGAGCGGTTGAGCGGCTCGCCCATAAAGACGCCGCTCTCGGAAAGGGTATGCGACATGGCCCGGGTGCCCGAATGGCCCCGGCCAATGACGGTGATCAACGACATGGCGGCCTCCTGCTGTCTCGCTTCCAATCGGCTGGCGCTAGAGGTCCACCACGGTGCCGGTCTCCCACGACTTGATGGTGGCCTCGATGATGCGCTGGACCTTGAGGGCATCCTCGCCAGAGGCGTCGATCTCCTCAGGGGCGACGCCGGCGACGTTCTGCTCGATCCAGCGGTTGATGCGCGAGTGGAAGGTCTCGCCAAAGCTCATCATCCCGCCGAGATAGTCGTAGGTCTCCGTCTCACGCGAGCGGCGCGGGTAGAAGGTGAGGTGCTCGCAGGCGTCGAGGAGCACAAAGCGCGCCTCGGAGCCGACCACCTCGAGCGTCTCCAGCCCGTAGGAGCCGCCGGCGTCGTACGAGCCGGTCAGGTGCCCGATGACGCCGTTGGTGAACTGCAGGTTCACCTGCACGTTCGACCAGATCTTGCGCCCCTTGCCCTTCTTGAAGAAGGCCTGCACGCGGGCGAGGTCTCCGCAGTAGTAGCGCATGACGTCGAGCGAGTGCGGGTGCAGCGCCCGGATGTGGAACCAGGGCGACGACTCGTTGGGGTTGTTGATCCACATGGTCATGTTGATGATGTTCAGCTCACCAAGGCGGCCGGAATCCACCCACTCCTTGGCGCGCAGGGCGGCCGGGGTGAAGCGGTGGTTCAGGTCGATGCCGTAGCGCAGGCCCTTTTCCTTGGCCAGGGCGACCATCTCCTCGGCCTCGTGGAGGCGGTTGGAGATAGGCTTTTCACCGAGCACGGGGATGCCGGCGCGCAGGAGCTCCATGGTCGGCACATAGTGGTCACCGCCGTTCTCCACGCCGGCGGAGCAGACGGAGGCGGCGTCGATCTGCAGGCCAGAGTCGAGCATCTCCTGCACCGAGTAGAAGGCCTTGGTATTCCAACGCTCGGCGGCCTTGTCGGCGCGGTCGTGAAGGATGTCGCACACGGCGACGATCTCAGCCTGCGGGTTGTCGGCGTAGACCTGGCAGTGGCGGTTGCCGATGCCGCCCAGTCCGACGACGGCTACTTGAAGGGTCATGTCGGTGTTACTCCTTGTTCTCTTTGGCGGGTGCTTCTGGGGCGGCGTCTTCTGCCGCGTCGGATTCCTTTTCCTCACGCGACTTGGCCTGTAGGCGCACCGCAGCGCCAACATTGCCGATGTGCATGGTGTCGTAGGCCTGCTGAGAGGTGGTAAAGGCGCCGACGCCGGCGTGGCCGTGCCAATCTCCCTGGGTAAGCATCGGGTTGGGCAGGCCAGTCTCGGCCTCGCGCTTGGCGATCCAGGCCTCCATGCGAGCGCGCAGGATGGCGACCATGCCGGGCTCGGCGTGGGCCAGGTTGACGTTTTCGCTCGGGTCTTCGATGAGGTTATAGAGCTCGACCGGCGGCTTGAAGTGAAAGTCGGCCTCCAGCGCCACGATGAGCTTCCACTCGGGCGTGCGCCAGCCGTGCTTGCGCATCCAGGTGCACTCGGTGATGTAGAACTCGGCCTCGTGCGAGGCGACCTCGCCGCGCATCATCGGGACGAGGCTGCGCCCGTCCAAGGCGCGGCCCTGCGGGTCGATCTCGGCCAGCTCCAGCAGGGTGGGCAGCAGGTCCTTGTGCTGCACATAGCCGGGCAGGCGCAGCCCGGCCGGCACCTTGCCCGGGTAGCGGATGACCAGCGGCACGTGGAGGGTCGGGTCGTACAGGCCGTGATGGTCAAAGTAGCAGTCGTGGTCGTAGAGGGTCTCGCCGTGGTCCGAGTTGATGACCACGATGGTATCGTCCAGCACGCCGCGGGCCTCGAGCGCGGTAAAGATGGCGCGGATGGCCGCGTCCATGTAAGCCACGGCGCCGTCGTACTGGGCGATGATATAGTCCTTGTCGCGGATGCCGGGGGGCATCCAGGTGGCGAAATAGTCGCAGAAGGGCTTGAAGGCCATCACCGGATCCATGGAGGTGTTGGCCGGGTCAAGCTCGTTGCCGTGGTAAAAGGCGCGCTCGTAGGGGTAGGGCGGCAGATAGGGCGAATGGGGGTCCATGTGCCGCAGGAAGAGGAAGAAGGGCGCGCCGTCGTCCACCAGGCGGTCGATCTCCGGGAGGGTGACGTCGTTCAGGTTCTGGGCCTTGGGGCTGCGGCCCTCCTCCCAGGAGCCCCAGCCGGAGAACTTGATGTAGTTGTCGAACCCGCGCGCGGCGGGGTTGCCCTCAAAGCCCACCGAGGTGGTGCTATAGCCCTCCGCCTTGAGGATCTCGGCCATGGTGGCCGCCTCGGGCCGCATGGGCCCCTTGTGCCGCAGCGCCACGACCTGGTTGCTAAAGCAGTCCAGGCCGGTGAACATGGTGGCGTAGCCACTGGTGGTGGGGATGTGTGGGGAGTAGCAGCGCTCGAACACCGTGCCGCCGCGGGCGAACGCGTCCATATGCGGCGTGGTGAGGCGCGGGTAGCCGTAGAGGCTCATGTGGTCTGCCCGGAGCGAGTCGATGCCGAGCAGAACGATGTTGGGTTTGCGACCTTTGCTGTGTGGCGCCATCGCGTTGGTTCTCCTTGTTCGTGGTCAGCCATGCGGAAGGCACGGCGCGGCCATCCGAGCCCATACGCCGGCTATATTGGCACCGCAGGGTGGGGCTGTCAACCGGGGGCGTGCCGGAGGCTCCCCCCGCAGGGAGGGAGCCCCGCCCGGGCGGCCGCGGCAGGCTGCTGTGTTCAGAGCAGGGGGACCTGCGGCCGGGCGACACCCCCGCCCTGTCATTCCGAAGGAGGTCTGCCGACTGAGGAATCTTGTCTTGACCTCGCGTGAGCGGGCCGGAGGGGCCAAAGAGACCCCCCCGGGGCACGGACAGGCCAGTCGGCCGACCCCCGATGGCATCAGACAGGGCGTGGCGTCAGCCCGCGCCGAGGTGGGCGAGGGCCTCGCGCAGAGAGCAGTGGCCCAGGAGCCTGGCATAGTGAAAGCGACCCGTCTCACGCAGCTCGGCGGCGCGGGCCTCGTTCAGGTAGCCGTCACGCGCCACGAACTGGCCCCACCAGCCCAGGCCGGCCTTGCCGTTCGGGTCGGTCTCCACGAGGCTCTCGACATAACTCGTCGGCAGGAGCGCCCGGATGGGCGGCAGGTTGTTGACCCAGGAGCCGCACTGTATGCGGTCGACCCCCGGCGCCTCCCGGCGCAGGGCCAGCAGGCACTGGCGCAAATCGTCGCGCAGGGCGGCGGCGTCCTTGAACGGGGAGTCCGGGCAGGCGCAGTTGTAGAAATGAAACGCCGCCAGGCCCGGGCGCTGCTCGACGGTGTAGCGGAAGCAGCCGTACCAGGCGTCCAGGGCGGGGAGCGCCCGCCAGCGCGCCAGGACGTCGGCCACCAGCGGCTCGAGCCAGGCGCGCGACCGCTCGACCAGGCGGGCCGGGTCAGGCCGGGGGCCGTCGCTATCCCAGTCAGCGCGCACCAGCGCCAGGACGCGGCGCTCCGTCTCGGCGAGTTCGGCGGGCGACGCGTTGTAGCGCGTGGGGAAGCCGGGGATCATGGTCCAGTGACGGATGGCAAAGTCGAGGTCCACCAGGCCACGGGCGGCCCGGTCGTAGGCGTGGTGTAGCTGCAGACAGAAGAGGGGCAGGCTGAACCGGGCGTTGGCCTCGAGATGGTTGGTAGTGACCTGGTGCACTCCTAGCCCTCCCCCCGCCCGACGAGCGCTGCCCCGGCGCGACGCGCCTGTTCCAGCGCGGCGCCGTTGGCCGCCGCCGAGCCGCGCTCGGGGGTGGAGACGACGAGCGGCGGCAGAAAGCGCATGCCCAGGTAGCGGGCCGCCGTCTCCAGCATCCCCACGGTGAAGCGGGCTGTGTCCGGGCCGCTATCGCCATAGGTGCAGACGAGGAGCAGGCTCTTGCCCGCCATGACGCCGAGGTGCTCGAGCGCGTACCAGCGGTCAAAGAAGGCTTTCATCTGCGCCGAGGGTCCCCACCAGTAGATCGGCGTGCCGAGCACCACCGCGTCGGCCGCACGCAGCGCCTCGTACTGGGCCGTCATGTCATCGGCCAGGCGGCAGGCGCCCGTTCGCTTGCAGGTGTCGCAGGCCTGGCAGGGGCTGATGGTCAGGTCGTTCAGGCGGCGCATCTCGACCGTGGCGCCGGCGGCCTCGGCGCCGCGCAGGACCTCGGTGACGAGGGTCTCCGTGTTGGCCCGCAGGCGCGGGCTGCCGTGGTAGGCCAGGACGTGCATGGGTACCTCCTCTTGCGTGGCGTGTGGCACCGCGCTCAGGAACTCTCCAGCAGGTCGGCCACCCAGCCGACGCCGAGGTCCTCGAGCTTGGCGCGGGTCGGGGCGCCGGTGTCGGCGTCCCAGCCCATTAGGCGGTACAGGTCGGCCAGGGCGCGGGCGAACTCCTCACGGGTGGCGCCCTTGCCCGCCTTGGGCCCGGCGGGGAGCGGCTCCAGCAGGCGCGGCGGCAGCATGTCGTCCTCGCGGCCAAAGCCCTCCCGGGCGTTGAAGGCGCGGGCCATGTCGTAGGCCCGCTCGGCGGCCAGCCACAGCTCCATCACCGAGGTGTTCCAGCCGGTGACGGCGCCGACCAGCTCGGCCACCTGCTGCGGCGAGTAAAAGTGAAAGTAGCAGATGCCCGTCAGGTTGTAGGTCACCCGCCAGAGCATCGCATAGCGCACCATGCGCGCCTTGTCGACGGTCAGGTCGTCGTAAGGGAGGGGATCGATGATCCCCAGGGGGTTCAGGCCGGCGACGCCGCCCTCGGTGGTATAGGCCGAGTCGTGGACGGAGTGCATATGGTCGGCGCCGGTGGGCGACACGGCGATCCCCAGGCCGTGGCCGTACTTGATGCGCGGGTCGTGCAGGGCCACTTCTTGCCCCTTGATCTGCACGGCGTAGCGGAGGGCGCCCTGGCCGATGGCCTCGGCGGCGCGGCGCGAGCCGCGGGCGAGGAGGTCGCCGAAGCCCCGGCGGTGGGCGATCTGGTCCACCATGGCCAGCATGGCCTCCCCGTTGCCAAAGCGGAGCTCCAGGCCGTCGGTCTGTTCGGGACCGATCAGCCCCCGTTCGTAGCACTCCATGGCAAAGGCGATGGTGGCGCCGGTGCCGATGGTGTCGAGCCCGTAGGCGTTGCAGAGGCGGTTGGCCCGCGCCACGAGGCGCAGGTCCCCCACGCCGCAGAGGTGGCCAAAGGCGCCGGCCGTCTCGTACTCGGGGCCGCCATACTCGCGTTCCACGGGGTGGGCCGGGTCGTCGACCTCGACGACCCACTTGCAGCGGATGGGGCAGCCGTAGCAGGTCTCGCGGCCGACGGTGATGGTCTCCATCTGGGCCTCGGCGGTGAGCCCCTCGAAGGCCTCGAACTGCCCCTCCTGAAAGTTGCGCGTGGGCAGGCCGCCGGCTTCCTGATGCGCACGGACCATGCGCATGGTGCCGAGGGTAGAGAAGACGGCCGAGCCGGTCTCCTGGTAGTGGTCACGGAACCAGCGGCCCAGGGCGCGGGCGGCCTCCGGGTCGGCGGCGGGCGGGGCCTGGGTGCCGCGCACGGCCACCGCCTTGAGGCGCTTGGAGCCCATCACGGCGCCGAGGCCGGTGCGCCCGGCGGCGCGGGTCGCGTCGTGGATGACGTTGGCCACCAGGGCCAGGTTCTCACCGGCGATGCCGCACTGGGCCACGCGCACGCGCCGGTCGCCCAGTTCCTCGTGCAGGCGGCGCTCGCAGTCCAGCGTCTCCAGCCCCCAGAGGTGCTCGGCGGGGTGCAGGGTCGCCTCGCCGTCGCGGATGGCCAGGTAGACGGGGGCGGGGCTGGCGCCCGTGATGATGACCATGTCCCACCCGGCGCGCTTGAGCTCGGCGCCAAAGTAGCCCCCCGCCTCAGAGGCGCCAAAGCCCCCCGTCAGCGGGGACTTGGCGCCGACCATGTGTCGCCCGCCGCCTGCCAGGGGCTGGCCCGTCACCGGGCCGGTGGCGAAGATCAGGACGTTCTCCGGCCCCAGGGGGTCGGCGCCGGCGGGCACCTCTCTGAGCAGCGTGTGGGCGATAAACCCCCAGCCGCCCACGTAACGGCGGAGAAAGGCCGGGTCGAGGTCCTCCGCGCGCACCGTCCCACGGGTGAGATCGACGCGCAAAGCCTTACCCCAATGGCCGGTTGTCATGGCGTTCCCTCCAGGCGCACGGTGTGTTGCGGGCGCCGGCGCGTGGCCGTCAGGAAGGCCTGTTGACCCACTCGATGTGGACCTGGCCCCCCTCTACGACGACCTTGGCCGTGGCGCCATAGTCCCAGAAAAAGCGGATGTCGTCGGCCACGCGCCAGTCCAGGCCCAGTCGGTTGAGGAGCAGCAGGTTCAGGACGTCCTGGTGTGAGACGATGGCGAGCCGGTCCAGGCCGTAAGTCTGCGTGTAGACCTGCAGGCGCGCGACGGTCGCGGTGACGCGCGTCCAGGTGCGCTCGTAGGCGAGCAGGCGCTGCTCAGCGGTCCAGTGCTCGGCGTGCGGGTGCATCATCGGGTCGATGGTCTGCTCCTCGATGCCGATATCCTGGAGCTCGTCCAGGTCCCAGCGGATGGCGTCGGGAACCTCGGCGTGGATGGCGTCGGCGGTCTGCTCGGCGCAGACGGTGGTGCTGGCCACCAGGAACTGGATGCCCCAGTCGCGGCAGAGGCGAGCCACCCGGGCGGACTCGGCCAGCCCCTGGGGCGACAGGCCAGCCGCGTAGCGATCGACGGCCCGGGCATAGTCCACGTGGCCGTGGCGGATGAGGTACACTTGCATGCAATATCCCTTGCTCTAGCGGGCGAATCAGCGGGCATTGTAGTGGCTGGGGGGAGGGTGGTCAAACGGGTGGGAACAGAGGCGTGCGGCCGACTCGTTGACGGCCACGAGGGCCCTGCCTATACTGCCGGCGCCTGGGCCCGCGCTACGGGGCCGGGGGACCTATCAGACGACGCCGAGCGCGCCCGCGGGCGCGGCCGAGGACGAGGTAGTGATGGACGAACCTGTTCGGCAGGCGGGCCTCCCCGCCGTCACGGTCGAAGCGCAGGCGGCGCGCGCCGAGCGCCACTATGCCCGCCTGCGGCGGCGGGCCTCCCGCTGGCTGGCGGAGCACCGTCTGGGCGGCCTGCGCGGGGAGATGGTGCTCCTCCTGCCCGACCTGTTCATGCTCCTGATTCGCCTGCTGCGCGACGGGCGCATCGCGGCGGGCCTCAAGGTGCAGCTCTTGGCCGCCAGCGCCTACGTGATCGCCCCGTTTGACCTGGTGCCCGACTTTTTGGTGCCGGCCGGGCTGAGCGATGACGTCGTCGCCGTGGCCTACGTGCTGGGGCGGGTGGTGGCCATCATGGGCCAGGCCGGGGAGGACGTGCTCCGCGAGCACTGGGCAGGGAGCGGAGACATTCTGGAGCAGGTGCGCCGCGTGGCGGCCGTGGCCGACCGCGTGGTGAACGGCTGGGCGCTCCGCTGGCTGCGCAGGCGTTTCGCCGGGCGCCAGGGCAAGCGGCGCTGAGGAGGCTGCCCTCGGTGGGGGGCGCGCGATGATCCACGAGATCCAGGCCAAGACCCTGCTGGCGCACATCACCCGGCCGGACCCCTGGTTCGGCATCAAGTACAACATGAACATCTACCGCGGCTGCCAGCACCAGTGCATCTATTGCGACTCGCGCAGTGAGTGCTATGGGATCGAGGATTTCACCGACGTCCTGGTCAAGGTGAACGCCATCGAGCTCCTCGAGCGGGAGCTGCCGCGCAAGCGCGCCAAGGGGCTGATCGGCACCGGCTCGATGAGTGACCCCTACCTGCCCGCCGAGCGCGACTACCGCCTGACGCGGCAGGCCCTCGAGGTGATCGCCCGGCTGCGCTTCCCCGTCCACCTCATCACCAAGAGTGACCTGGTCCTGCGCGATGCCGACGTCCTGGCCGACATCCAGCGCGTGCGCGCCTCGGTGTCGTTCACCATCACCACCCCGCATGACGACCTGGCCCAGCGCCTGGAGCCGGGCGCCCCGCCCTCCTCGCGGCGCTTTGCGGCCCTGGCCGACCTGGCGGGGCGGGGGATCGAGGCGGGCGTGACGATGATGCCGATCCTGCCCTGGATCGAGGACGCGGAAGAGGACGTCGTGGCCATCGTGCGGCGCGCCGCCGACTGCGGGGCGCGCTACGTGATGGCCGGCTTTGGGCTCACCATGCGAGACCGGCAGCGGGCCTACTTTTACTGCGAGCTGGATCGGCTATTCCCGGGGCTGCGCGAGCGCTATGAGCGGGCCTATGGAGACCGCTACTCCTGCCCGCCGCCCAACGTCCGCCGGCTGCAGGCAGTGTACGAGGCGCTGTGTGAGGAACTGGGGCTGGAGCGCCGCGTGCGCCCCTATCTCGAGGAGCCGGCCGAAAAGCAGCTACCCCTCTTCTGAGGGGCTGGCTGGGAAAGCAGCACGGGCCGCCCAAAGCGGGCGGCCCGTGGCCTTTTCTGACGGGAGAAGCTCTCAGGAGAGGCCCTTGGCCTGGGCCGTGGCCGCGACGATGGCGACAAAGTCGGCCGCCTTGAGGCTGGCGCCGCCCACCAAGCCCCCGTCGACGTTCGGCTGGCTCATCAGCTCCAGGGCGTTGGCGGGCTTGATGCTGCCGCCGTACTGGATGCGCACCGCCTGGGCCACGGCGCCCCCGTAGAGGGAGGCGATCGTGGCGCGCACGACGTTGCCGCAGACGTGCTCGGCGTCCTGCGGGGTGGCGGCCAGGCCCGTGCCGATGGCCCAGATCGGCTCATAGGCGAAGACGAGGCCCTTGACCTGCTCGGCCGTCAGGCCCTCGAGGGCGCCCTTGACCTGGGCGGTGACCCAGGCCTCGGTGTCGCCGGCCTGGCGGATGTTCAGGCTCTCCCCGACGCAGACGATCGGCGTCAGCCCGTGGCCGAGGGCCGCCACGATCTTTTTGTTGACGTCCTCATCCGTCTCGCAAAAGTACTCGCGCCGTTCCGAGTGCCCGATGATGACGTACTGGCAGAACTCCTTGACCATCAGCGGCGATACCTCGCCGGTGTAGGCGCCCTCCTCGGCCCAGTACATGTTCTGCGCGCCGACGCCCAGCGCCGTGCCCGCTACGGCCGCGGCGACGGCCGGGACGGCCATGAAGGGCGGGCAGAACACGCTGTCGACGCCGGCCACGGCCAGGAGGCCGTCCTTGGCGGCGGCCACCAACTCTTTCGCCTGCGCGACCGTCTTGAACATCTTCCAGTTGCCGGCCACGATCGGTGTGCGCATCTCTTCTTGCCTCTCTCTGGGTAACCAGTGTGTGCTAACATGTCGCTGGCCGGCGAAGCGCGGCCAGGATCTGCTGATAGAACGCGCTAGGCGCGCCTCTCCTCGAGCGCCTGCGTGAGCAGGGCCTCGGCCGTCTGGGCGTTGGCCTTCCCGCGGGTCAACCGCATGACTTGGCCGATGAGGAAGCCCATGACCGCCGTCTTGCCGCCCAGGTAGTCGTTGACGGCGCGGGCGTTGGCGTCCAGCGCCTGGCGGACGACCTCACGCAGCTCGTCCGCGCCGGAGATCTGCCGCAGGCCGCGGCGCGCGACGATGGCCGTCGGCGCCTCGCCGCTGGCAAAGGTCTCCGTCAGCACCTCTTTGCCCACAGTGGCGTTGATGGCGCCCGATTCGACCAGGCCCACCAGTTCAGCAAGCAGTTCCGGCGTCAGGGCTGCGGAGGCCACATCGGTGCCGCCCTCGCGTAGCAGGCGAAAGACCTCGCCCACCGTCCAGTTGGCGACCGCCTGGGCGGACACGTCCCCGGCCGCTCGCGCGGCAGCCTCAAAAAAGTCGGCGATGGCGCGGTCCTCGGCCAGGAGCGCCGCATCCTCGGCGCGCAGGCCGTACTCGGCGGCCAGGCGCGCGCTCTTGGCCTCGGGCAGCTCGGGGAGCGAGGCGCGCATCTGCTCCACCCACTCGCGGGAGGGCTCCAGCGGAGGGAGGTCCGGGTCAGGGAAGTAGCGGTAATCCTGCGCCTCTTCCTTGGTGCGCTGGAACACGGTGCGGTGCGAGCGCTCGTCCCAGCCCATGGTGACCTGCTCGACGCGGCCGCCCTCGCTCAGCAAACGGGCCTGCCGCTCGATCTCGTATGCGATGGCCAGGCGCACGGAGCGGAAGGAGTTCAGGTTCTTGACCTCGACCTTGGTGCCGTAGGTCTCGGAGCCGCGCGGCCGGATGGAGATGTTGACCTCGCAGCGCATGGCGCCCTCTTCCATGTTGCCGGTGGAGACGCCGAGGTAGCGCAGGATGGTGTGCAACTTGGTGAGGTAGTCGTAGGCTTCCTCGGCACTGCGCAGGTCCGACTCGGTGACGATCTCCATCAGCGGGACGCCGGAGCGGTTAAAGTCGATCAGGCTGCTCCCCTCGGCGTGGACCAGCTTGGCGGTGTCTTCCTCGAGGTGCACCCGGCGGATGCGGATGCGCTTGGCCTGGCCGTTGGCGACCACGTCCAGGTGGCCGTGCTGGCAGAGGGGGTGGTCGTACTGGGAGATCTGGTAGCCCTTGGGCAGGTCGGGATAGTGGTAGTTCTTGCGGTCGAACTTGGTAAAGGGGGGCACCTCGCAGCCGAGGGCCAGCCCGGCGCGGACGGTAGCCTCGACGGCGGCGCGGTTGATGACCGGTAGCACGCCGGGCATCGCCAGGCACACCGGGCAGGTGTGCGTGTTCGGCGGGGCCGACGCATAGTCGGACGAGCACCCGCAGAACAGCTTGCTGCGGGTCAGAATCTGGGCGTGCACTTCCATGCCGATGACCGCTTCGTAGTCCACTGCCGCCACTTTCCTGCTCTCTTGCGAAGGCCAAACGGTGCCCAGTATAGCAGGATTGCCCGCCAGGCAAAAGCCGGCCGTTCCAAAGGCCGAACGGCATCCTTGCGCAGCAGGGCGGAGGGCGACTAGAATGAGCGCCGGCAGAGCGGAGAGGAGCCCAGGCCATGTCCACACGGATGACTTCGAGGGAGCGCATGTTGGCCGCCCTGCGGCACGAGAGGCCCGACCGCGTGCCGGTGGCGCCCTGGGGCCTCGGTTGGCTGCCGCCCAGCGCCCCCATCACGGCGGAGCTGATCGCGCGCACCGACCCCTGGCTGGAGATCGGCCCGGGCTGCAACGTGGTGGGTGGGGCGGCCTTTCCCGCCGAGGAGCGCCGCGACGGCCCCCACCGGGTAACGACCGTGCAGGCGGCGGACCGGACGCTGCGCGCCGTGCGCACCACCACCGCGCAGACCACCGCGTCTACCGAGCACCTGTGCAAATCGGTCGAAGACGTCGAGGCGCTCTTGGCCATCCCCTACGTGCGGCCGCGCATCGACGTGGAGGCCTTCCTGGCGCATCGGGCGCGGGTCGGCGGGGACGGGCTGGCCGTGATGGGCGTGGCCAGCGGCCTCTGCTACCCGAACGACATGCTCGGCACGGAGCTGGCCTCCTACCTGTGGGCCACCCAGCCGGAGGTGATCGCCCGCATGGTGCAGGTGGCCGCCGACCGGCTGTACTCCCTGCTCGAGGAGGCCTGCGCCGCCGGCGTCGACTGTGTGCGCGTCTATGGGGGCGAATACGCCACCCAGCTGATGGGCCCGGCCGCCTGGCGCGAGCTGGTCGTGCCGCACGACGCGCGCTTGGTGGAGATGGTCCACGCTCACGGCGGGATCGTCCACTATCACAACCACGGCAACATGCGCCGCTTCCTGGGGCAGATCGCCGACCTGGGCATCGACTCGCTCGACCCCATCGAGCAGCCCCCCTACGGGGATATCGAGATGGACGAGGCCTTCCGCACGGTGGGCGAGCGCGTCTGCCTGGTGGGTGGGCTGGACGATATGGAGATCCTGGAGACGCGCCCGCTGGACGAGATCCGCCGGCGGGGGGCGGAACTGATCGAGCGGGTGGGGCGGCGCGGCTGGATGCTGGCGGGGACGTCTTCGGGGATCTATACCGAGCGTGCCGCGCGGGCCTTTATCGCCCTGGCGGAGGTGGCCGAGGCGATGCGATAGGCCGCGTCAGGCGATCTCCGTCGCCCCAACGAGCGCTTGGCCCGACGCTACTCATCCCGACGAGCGCTCCGCGCGACGGCCGCCAACCCAACGAGCGTTCTGCCCGACGTCTGCCAACCGACGAGCGCTAGGTGCGGCGTCTGCCAACCCGGCGAGCGCGTGGCGCGACGCCTGTCAACCCGGCGAGCGCCTGGCCCCACGCTTGTCATCCCGACGAGCGCTTCGCGAGGAGGGATCTCGTCTTTGCCTTTCGGCCGCGCAAGCGATAGCGTCCACGAGTGGCCCCGCTTCCGGCGGACCTCGGCCCCAGGGCCGCGCGGCCGCCTGATTGGCCCGGGAGGGTAAGCAAGACATGCCCAGCGCTGACGTCGAGACGACCGCAGTGCCGGCCGGGGCCGGCTACACCTACGCCGCCCGGCTGGAGGCGATCCGCCGCGCCAAGCTGGCCCAGACGGAGGAAAAGCGGCGCATCATCGGCTCCATGGACCACGACGATCACGCCCTGATCCTGCCGCCGGAGGAGCGCCGCAAGGTGGTGCAGTCGATCAGCGGCTCGGGGATGCCGATCACCGACGTCCTCATCGACGGCCTGGAAATGGAGAGCAACCACCCCTCGGGCGGCTTTTTTGGGGCCGGGGCCGTGGGTCGCAACTACCGCCGCGTGCTCGAGGCGCAGCCGCCCTACGTCGACCGGAACAGCTCGCTGGCCGGGGCCTACATGGTCAACTATGGCTCCTACCGCAAGGTGCCGTGGAACCCCGACCTCGACTACTCGCACCTGCGGCCGGAGCGCGAGAGGTACCAGTTGGTGGGCGCCATCGGGGCGCAGCAGCACTTTTGCCAGGACCTGGCCATCGGCCTGCGCCTCGGCTGGGGCGGCCTGGCAGAGAAAGTGGCCCGCTTCCGCCCGCTGCACCCCGAGGCGGCCGAGTTCTACGACGGCCTGGAGAGCGTCATCCTCGGCATGCAGGCCTGGATCGGCAACACGGCCCGCGCCGCCCGGGCCCTGGCCGAGGCGGAGCCGGACGCCGCCGTGCGCCGCAACCTGGAGGAGGTGGCGGCGATCAACGAGCGCCTGGCTAGCGAGCCGCCGCGCACCTTTCGCGAGGCCTGCCAGTGGATCCTCTGGTACCAGATGTCCGCCCGGATGTACAACGGCAGCGGCTCACTGGGCCGGCTGGACGTGCTCCTGACCCCCTACTATGAGCGCGACGTGGCCGCCGACACCCTGACGGACGAGGAGGCCATCTTTCATCTGGCCTGCCTTCTGGTGCGCGACACAGGGTATATCCAGCTGGGCGGGCCGGACGCGGCCGGGCAGGACGTTACCAACCGCGTGTCATACCTGGTGCTGGAGGCCTGCCACCGCCTGCGCGTGCCGGCCAACGTCGGCGTGGCCGTGGGGCCGCACGTCGACGGGGGCCTCCTGCGGCGCGGCGTCGAGATCCTGTGCCGGGATCGCCTGGGCATCCCGAAGTTCTTGGCCGTGGAGAACACCGCCGCGGGGTTTGCCAAGAACGGCTACCCGCCCGAACTGGGGCGCGAGCGGGCCTACTCGGGCTGCCACTGGTCGGCCATCCCGGGGCGCGAGTACACCATCAACGACTGCGTCAAGATCAACTTTGGCGCCGTGTTCGACGTGGCCCTGCGCGACATGCTGGCCCGTAACGAGCCGCCGTCGCTAGCCCTCCTCTGGGAGACCTATGCGCGGCACCTGCGCCGGGCCGTAGAGGTCACCGCCGAGTCGATCGACTTTCACCTCGCGCACATGCACGAGGTCTTCCCCGAGCTAGTGCTGGACCTGCTCTGCTACGGGCCGTTGGAGAAGGGGCTGGACGCCTCGCACGGCGGCGTCGAGTTCTACAACCTGTGCATCGACGGCTGCGCCCTGGCCACCGTGGCCGATTCGTTCGCGGCGCTTGCCCAACGGGTCGAGGAGGAGGGGCGGTTGAGCTGGGCAGAGCTCCTGGGCCACCTCGATGCCGACTGGGCCGGCGCGGAGGGCGAGCGCGCCCGCCTGATGATGCGCAGCATCCGCCGCTATGGCTACGGAGGCACCCTGGCCGACGAGTACGCCGTGCGGCTGGCGCGCCTCTTTACCGACCTGGTGAAGGAAAAGCCCACCCCCGCGGGGTTCAACCTGATCCCGGGGATTTTTTCCTGGGCCAACACCATCTCGATGGGGCGCACCCTGGGCGCCACGCCCAACGGGCGGCGGCGCGGCGAGCCGATCTCCCACGGGGCCAACCCTGACCCGGGCTTCCGCCCGGACGGCGCCCCTACCGCCATGGCCGTGGCCATCGCCGCCGTCCAGCCGGGCTACGGGAACACCGCCCCGCTGCAGCTAGAGGTTGACCCGACCGTGGCGCTGGACCGCTACGGCGTGGAGTACATCGCCGACCTGATCCGCACGCATTTCGACCTGGGCGGCACGCAGATCAACCTGAACGTGATGGACGCGGCGCAGGTGCTGGCGGCGCATCGCGACCCGTCCCTTTTCCCGGACCTGATCGTCCGGGTGACCGGCTTTTCCGCCTACTTTGGCAGTCTGTCGCCCGAGTTCCGCCAGCTGGTGGTGGATCGCATCGTGGCCGCCGGCTGAGGAGTGCCCGGGGGCGTTGACGTCCGCGGCGGTGGGGAGTACATTCGGCCCGATCGGGTGACGTATGTGTGAGCGCTGTGATGGAGGGTGTCTGCCCGATGGCCAGCCCCATGTTTGAACTGAACCCCGTCTTGCGCATCGCGGTGGGCGCCCTGGGGCGCCCGGGCGAGCGCCTTTTCCTGCTGCAGGCCTCCACCTCGGAGCAGACCGTGACGCTCAAGCTGGAGAAGGAGCAGGTCTATGCCCTGGCGCGCGGCATCGACGAGCTGCTGGAGATCCTGGAACAGCAAGAGGTGATCGCCACGCCCAGCGGCGAGCCGGTCGCGGCCGACGAGCTGGACCTGGAGGCCCCGCTCGAGCCGGCCTTTGCCGTGTCTCAGATGGGGCTGGCGTTTGACCGCGCCGTGGGGCTCTTGGTGCTGGTGCTGGCCGAGGGCGTCTCCACAGAGGAGGAAGAGGCCGACGAGGAGGCCGCCGGCACGGCGCGGCTGTGGGCCACCCCGGCGCAGATGCGCGCCCTCAGCCGGCACGCGCGGGAGGTGGTCGCCGCCGGGCGCCCGGCCTGCCCGCTGTGTGGGCGCCCCATGGGGCCCGGCCACGCCTGCGAGGGGGGCAACGGGCACGGCGCCGCTATCCTAGACTAGGGCGCCGACCCGCCGCCGTCCGTCTTGCGACCGTAGTGCGAGCGACTGATCCAAGGAGGAGCCATGGTCCCGATCACGCGCGACGGTCCCGCGACCGACCGGTTCCGCCCTGTGCCGCTAGCGGGCGGGAGGCCCTATGCGGCCCTGGCCGGGGAGCCCCTGTCCGAAGAGATGCGTGGCGCGGTGGAGCACGCCCCCGCGGGAGACTGCGTGGCCTGGGGGCTGCCCTTTACCGTGCGGGGCGGCCTGCTCTTGCGCGAGGAGGCCCTCGAGGTGCCCCTCGAGCCGCTGACGGCGCGCTGGCTGGTCTTCATGCATACCTCGGACGTGCGCCCGCTGGAGGCCAACGCGGCCGGGCTCGTCTCTCCGATGCATGGGGAGGGGATGCTCGGCGAGCTGGCCGCCACCTACGTGGTGCGCTATGCCGACGGCAGCACTGCGTCGCTCCCGATCCGCCGGCGCTTCCAGATCGGGCCGGTCTGGCGGCGCTGGGGCGTCAACTGTTTTGAGGCGGTCGCGGCGCACAAGCCGCACCCGCTGCCCGCCAACCGCGAGCGCCCCGGCCCCGAGTGGGGCGAGGCGGAGACGCGCGCCTCCGCGGGAGACTGGGCCCGCTGGCAGAACTGGCTGTGGGCCTGGGAAAACCCGCACCCCGAGGTGCCCATCGTCGGCCTGCGGCTGGAGCCCGGCATCGGCGTGGTAGTGCTGGCGGGGCTCTCGGCCGGGGACGTCTCCGCGCATCCCCTGCGCTGGGAGGCGCGGCGCAAGGCGATCCTGACTCTTCCCGAGGGCCTGGCCTGGCAGCCGACGCTCGACGACGACGGGTTACTCGCCCAGGTGCAGATCGACCTGGGGCAGGTTATCTCGGCGCTGCCGCGCCCGGCCTACCCACAGGACGGCTGGGCCGATTCGTACAACAACCAGCTGCCCGAACCCTCGGCGAACGAGCTGATCGTCGAGTACGCCGCACACCCGGACGGCGCCTTCCACCTGTGGGACGGGCGCACCGTGCCGCTGGCGGCCCTGGGCGCGGCGAGCGGCCTCACGCCCGTGGCCCCGGCCGCGCAGCGCGTGACGCTGCGCGCCGTCGAAAAGGGCACCCGCCGCGCGGTGGCCGTCAAGCTACACGTTCATGGCCAGGCGGGCGAGTACCTGCCCCCCGTGGACCGCCACCGTATCCCCAACCCGGCCTGGTTCGAGGATTACTCGGTCGATTTCTCCCATCGCGGCATCCATCATACCTCGTACATCCCCGGCGAGACGCGCCTGGACCTGCCGCTGGGGCGGGTCTACGTCGAGGTCTCCAAGGGGTTTGAGATCCGCCCCGTGCGCCAGGTGGTGGAGGTCACGCCGGAGACGACCGAGATCACCATCGAGATTGAGCGGGTGCTCCCCTGGCGTGAGCGGGGCTGGGTGACGGCCGACACCCACGTCCACTTTCTCTCCCCGCTGGGCGCGCTCCTGGAGGGCGCCGGCGAGGGGGTGAACGTGGTGAACCTGCTGGCCAGCCAGTGGGGCGAGCTGATGACCAACGTCGGCGACTTTGACGGGCGCAACACCTGGGGCTCCCGCGAGGCGGGCGGCGACGGCGAACACCTGGTGCGCGTCGGCACGGAGAACCGCCAGCACGTCATGGGGCACATCTCGCTCCTCGGGTACAGCGGCGACATCATCGCCCCGATGACCACCGGCGGCGCCGACGAGTCGGCCCTGGGTGACCCGGTCGGGGCGCTCCTCACCGAGTGGGCCAGGCAGTGCCGCCGGCAGGGCGGGCTGGTGGTGGTGCCGCACTTTCCGCACCCGCGCGCCGAACACGCCGCGACCATCGTCGACGGGGCCGTAGACGCCGTGGAGATGACCTCCTGGGGCAACCTCTACGCCGGCATCAACCCCTATTCGCTGTCCGACTGGTACCGCTACCTGAACTGTGGCTACCTGGTGGCGGCCGTCGGCGGGACGGACAAGATGCTCGCCTCGACGGCCATCGGCACGGTGCGCACCTACGCCCAGGTGGGCCCGCTGGGCGCCTTCACCTACGACACCTGGATGGCCGCCGTGCGCCGGGCGCACACGTTTGTTACCTACGGGCCACTCCTGGAGTTCGCCGTGGACGGGCACCCCATGGGCAGCCGCATCGCCTTGGGCGCGCGCGGCGGCACGGTGGACGTCCACTGGGCGCTGGCCAGCGTGACGGTGCCGATGTCTCGCGTGGAGCTGGTGGTCAACGGGGAGATCCGCGAGAGCCTGGCGGTGGACCCCTGGCGCGCCGAGGGGCACTGGAGCGTGCGCGTGGGGCGCAGTTCGTGGCTGGCCCTCCTGGTGCGCGGGCACTATCCGGACCAGCCGGAGATCATCGCCGCGCACTCCTCACCGGTGATGGCCGAGGTGGAGGGCTCCCCGTTCTACGCCGCGGCCGACGCCGTCACCATCCTGGAGCAGATCGAGGGCGCCCTGGCCTTCCTTGACACGGTGGGCACCCGTGCGGAGACGGCGCGCTACCGGGAGATGCGCCTGGTGCTCGAATCCGCGCACCGGCGCCTGCACAACCGCATGCACGCCCTGGGGCACTATCACGACCATACCCCCGAGGAGGACCACGCCGCCCACCACTAGGCGAGCCCGGCGCACGGGGGCGCGGCAAAGGAGGCGGCGGGGTTCGGTACACACCGAACCCCGCCGCTCGCTATCTGGGAAAAGTGGCCGGCGGGTGCCCGTCAGGCCCAGAGGAGGGACTGCTCGCTGGCCGGGTCAAAGAGCTGGACCTTGTGCGCGTCAAAGGTGAGGTGCACGCGGTCACCAATGCGCAGCCGCAGGTCCGGGTCGGCCAGGACGTGCAGGTCCACGCCGCCGACGCGCACGGTGAGGACGTCGTCGCGGCCCAGCGGCTCGACGATGAACACCTCGCCGGGCACGCCCTCCTCGCTGACGTGAATGTCCTCGGCGCGCATCCCCAGGAGCACCTGCCCGTGGCCGGCCGCCTTGAGGCCGCGCTCCCCCGGCAGCGGCACGGCCAGGTCCGGGTGGCGGGCCAGGAAGGCGCCGTCCTCGGCGACGACCTCGGCCGGCCAGAGGTTCATGGGCGGGTTGCCCACAAAGGAGGCCACAAAGAGGGTGCGCGGCCGGTCATAGAGCTCTTCGGGCGGGCAGTAGGCCTGCAGCGCGCCCTGGTGGATGACGGCGACGCGGTCGGCCATGGTCATCGCCTCGACCTGGTCGTGCGTCACATAGATGGACGTGATGCCCAGGTCCAGTTGCAGGCGCTTGATCTCCCCGCGCATGGTCAGGCGCAGGCGCGCGTCGAGGTTGGAGAGGGGCTCGTCAAAGAGGAGGATGTCCGGCTCTTTGACCAGGGCGCGCCCCAGCGCCACGCGCTGCTGCTGCCCGCCGGAGAGCTGCCCCGGCCGCCGCTCCATCAGCTCGCCGATGCCGAGCATGTCGGCCACGCGCCTGGCGCGCTCGTCCATGGCCTTCTTGGGCGTCTTTTGCAGGCGCATCGGGAAGGTCAGGTTCTGGTACACGGTCATGTGCGGGTAGAGGGCGTACGACTGGAAGACCATGCCGATGTTGCGCTCGGAGGGCGAGACCTGGTTCACGACGCGCTCGTCAAAGCGGATCTCGCCGGCAGTGGGGCGGTAGATCCCGGCGATCATCAGCAGCGTCGTGGTCTTGCCGCAGCCGGACGGGCCCAAGAGCGCCACGAACTCGCCGTCGTTCACGTCCAGGTTGATGTTATCGACGGCGACCACGGTGCCAAAGTGCTTGCTCAGGTTCTGCAGCGTAACCTTCATGCGGACGGCCTCCTCGTTGCCGTGCGGGCGCCCGGGGCCCGTGATCCTTTCGGTAGGGAGATGCTCGGGGCGGCGGGGCGGGAGGGGTCAGGTGCCACCTTTGCTTCCCCCGCTAAAGATGCTCAGCAGGTACTCTTGCGTGAAGAGGAAAAAGATGACCACGGGGATCATCTGAAAGACGCCCACCGCGGCGATGCGACTGTAGTTGACGGGAGCGGTGGGCCCCTGTAACGACTGCAGGTAGGCCGAGATCGTGGAGCGCTCCTGGTCGGTGATGAAGGTGTAGGGGATGAGGTAGGCGCCCCAGCCGCCGATGAAGGTAAAGATCGACAGGGCGGCGATCCCGGGGCGGATGGAGGGGAGCATGATCTCCCACCAGAGGCGCAGGCGCGAACAGCCGTCGATCAGCGCGGCGCGCTCCATATCCCAGGAGACGTTGTCAAAGAACCCTTTCATCAGCCAGACGCCCAGGGGCAGCTGCAGCGCCACCATGACCATGGCCACGCCGCCGATGGTGTTGTACCCAAAGCCGCCGATGATCGGGATGCCACGGCCGATCACCGGCACCTGGCTGATGGTGCGCAGCACAAAGTACAGGGCGATCAGGAGCGTCACGCTCGGGAAGGCGTGCAGAATGAGCGTGCCGGCCAGGAACGACTTGCGCCCCGGGAAGCCGATGCGCGAGAGGGCATAGCCGGCCATCGAGGAGATGACCAGCACGCCGATGGTGAGCAGGACGGCCAGGAGCAGCGTGTTGGCGGTCACTTTCCAGATAAAGGGGTCCTCCCACAGGAAGGACCAGTTGCGCAGCGTGAGGCCGCCAAACCGCCCCTCACTGTCGACGGGGAGCAGGCCGTGCGTGCGCTGTGAGAAGGTCGAGATCACGATCCAGGCGTACCCGACGACGACGGGCAGCGTCAAGACGACCAGGAGGAGGATCGGAACTACGCCGCCCAGGCGCTTTCTCCACGACATCACACTCTCCTTTGCGCGCAAGAAACTCCGCCCATCAGAGGGCCTCGATCCGCGGTTCCTGGACCAGGTCACCAAAGCGGAAGAAGCGCATGTAGATGACCGACATGACGATGCCGATGATGACCAGGAGCATGGCCAGCGCGGCGCCAAAGCCCCACTGAAAGTTGCCCCAGTAGTTGTTCAGGGCGCGGTGGTATGACCAGAGCGCCCAGACCTCGGTGCCGCCGGCCCCATCGGTGAGCAGCAGGATCTGCTCGTAGGAGGTGATGAGAGACAGCGTCTGGTAAGTGGTGACAAAGAGGAGCGGCCAGCGGATCATCGGGATGATGACATAACGGATGCGCTGCCAGGCCGAGCAGCCGTCCACCAGCGCGGCCATCATATAGTCCTTGGGGATCGACTCGATGGCCGAGGTGAACACGATCATGCCGAACGACGCCCCGAGGAAGCCGTTGGTCAGCACCACAAAGAGGAACGGCTCGGTATTGACCAGGTTGGCGGACGGGACGCCCAGCGGGCCGAGGATGTAGCGGTTGACGATGCCGTAGGGGGCATCCGCGCCGATGAACTTCCACATCATGATGTAGACGACCGACGGCGTGAGCCGCGGCAGCAGCCACAGGGCGCGGAAGGCGAACCCCGTGCGCCGCGACACGTGGGTCGAGAGGAGCGCGATCACCAAAGCCATGCCGACGTTAAAGAGCGACAGGGTAAAGAGCACATAGCGGACGGTGGCCCACAGGTTGCCCGGCGTGTTGGGGTGCCTCAGGATGGTGAGATAGTTCTGCAGGCCGATGAACTGGTAGTTGGTCAGCCCGGTCGCGGTGGACATGTCCGTCATCGAGATGCGGGCCAGGATGACGACCGGGGCAAAGAAGAAGATGCCCGTCAGGATCAGGGCGGGGGCCATGAACAGGAGCGGCGTGGCCATGCGCCGCAGCGTATCGCGCAGGGCGGCGCGCTCTTTGGCGGGCGCGGACGCCGGAGATGTCGTAGCGGTCATAGGATCCTCTCAGTAGGCTCCAGGAGCGGCGTGGTGCCGCCCCCTGCGTGCCGCTCGGTGATGGGGGCGCGGGCGGGCCCGCCCGCGCCCCGCGGAAGGCGTCACTCGATGACGACGTCGTTGGGCAGCTCGACCTTGAGGAGCTCGACGGCGGCCTTGGCGGCCTCATCGGGCTTGAGCTCGCCGTTCTCGGCCTTGACCATGTTGTCCCACAGGATGTCAAAGTAGGCGCCATACATGATGTGGTTGGGCTGGTAATAGTTGTAGTTCAGCATGTACAGCGTCTCGCTCAGCAGGCGGTTCGAGGCGTAGGGCTCGTACTCGGCCTGCTTCTTGTTGATGCCGAGGTGGGTGCTGTCGACGGCGTGGCGCGTGTTCATCTCGGCGGTGGAGGTCTCCGCAAGCAGCGCGCAGGCCAGGTCATAGTAGCCGCTGCTGCCGGAGGCCTTCTCCGAGGTGATCATGTACACCAGCGGGTGAGACAGCGTCCCCGCCTTGAACCCCTTGCGGCCGGCCGGCTGCAAAGCATAGCCGACGTGCTCAAAGAGGTAGTCCTGCCCGCCGAGGTCGGCCACATAGTTGGTGGCCTGGTCGGCCCAGTGCCAGACGCCGCCATTCCAGAAGAGGCACTTGCCGTGTGACACGGTATCGTGGAAGATCGACCCGTCGGTGCCGATGTAGCCGGCCGGGGTGATCCCCTCGTCGACGATGCGGCGCTGGAAGGCGTACCACTCCTCGAGGGCCGACTGGACGGCGACGAGCTTGTCCAGCGTCTCGTCATACATGCGGCCGCCGTAGGCCATATAGTACTGCATAAAGTCGCCGCCCTTGGAGGTGCGGTGCCAGTAGCCATAGCCCGGCTCGACGATTTTGGCGGCGACGGCCTCTTTGCAGAGGGCGACCATATCCTCGAGGGTGAACTCGCCGGCCAGGATCTTGTCGGGCAGGCCGGCGACCTGCTCTTCGCTCCAGCCCATGGCCTTCAGGTTGGTCTTGCTGAAGAACATTGGGCGGGCTTCGGTATCCTGCGGGACGGCCCACAGCTGGCCCTTCCACTGCCCGGCGAACCAGAGGGAGTCGATGATGTTGTCGTACTCGGGGTACATCTTGCGACACTCGTCAAAGGGGACGATGTACCCTGCGTTGGCCCAGGTGGGCACGTCCTCGTGGCCAGAGAGGACGATCTGAGGGGCCTGGCCGGCGTCGGCGGCCATGGTGAACTTTTTCTTATAGTCGGCCCAGCCGGCATCGTCGCGCAGGCCCTCGACCGTGATGAAGCGATTGTCGCCCTTTTCCTTGAGCATCTTGTTGACGGCAGCGGCCGCGTCCACCGGGGCGTCGACGCGCCAGTGCTCGACCTCGTTGGCCTGCGCCCAGACGGCGATCTTGACTTCCTGTGGCGCGGCTGCCGCGGGCGGTTCACCGGCCGCCGGCGCCGCCGGGGCCTGCGGGGAGGGAGCCTGGCAGGAAGCCGCCACAGCGGCCGCAGAAAGCCCTGCCGCCATGGTCAGGAATCTTCTTCGTGAGATGCGTCGCGTTGGCATCGTGCCTCTCCTTTGCGCAACACAACCGATGGGACCCTGCGATGCACCACGGTCCGGTCAGGCGATGGGGCGGGTGGCACCTCCTTTCGCCGGGCGGAGGCGAGTGCGGGTGCCTGCGCCGGCCCGCCAAAAGTGCGGCACCGGCCTGGCAGACGGGCGCTCGGCGAAGAGGCAGGCGGACGGAACGAGGTGCGGGAGGGGCGGCCGACCCGGGCGTGCACGGCCGACGGAGGCCAGCAGAGGTCGCCAACGGGCGCGGACCGTGCCGACGGCTCTGTCAGCAGGTTGGAGACAGGAGGCGCTCCTCACGTGGAGTATGGGCATCGTGACACCCTGCTCTCACCGATCGCGGCAACCTGATCAGACTAGCGCGACACTGAGATATCGGGGCGCAACGCCACATCAAGCAACGCTTGGGGGAATACAACTGCGTGGAACGTCATGCACACGTTAGCATAACGGGCAGGCTTTGTCAACCGTTCGGACGGCGGCGGGGAGGGACCTGCGTGCGGCCCTCCCCGCCGCGCGAGCCCGACGCGGGCTAGAGGATCACGCCATCGGCGGCCAGCTGCCGGCGCAGGATGGCCGGGTCGACCTCGCCCGGCTCACGCCCCAGTTCGACGGCCATAAAGGCGGCCGTGCCGGCGGCCTGCCCCGTCACCATCATCGGCGGGATGACCCGGATGTGCCCCAGGGCGGCCTGGTCGGTAGAGATGCAGCGCCCGGCCATCAGCAGGCCGTTCAGGTCCCGCGGGACCAGGGCGCGGTAGGGGATCTGGTAGGCGACCCGCTGCGAGACGAGCCCGCCGCGGCCGATAGCATCGTCGAACGCGCGGCCCATCAGGACGTCCTTGCCGCTGAGCACCACCTTGCCGAGGATGTGGCGGCTCTCCCGCACGCCCAGCTGTGAGGCGAAGGCCAACAGGCGCACCCTCTCATAGCCGGGCACGTTCTTGCGGTAATAGTCGAGCGACATGCCCAGGCGCCGGCGCAGTTCCAGTTCGGCATAGGTAAGGTCTTCGGCGTCCACGGCGTTCAGGCGGCCGTACCAACGCTCGTCGTACGACGCGTCGTCGCGCGGCCCCAGGCCGCCGCGTTCGGCCAGGCCCACCACGTTCACCCAGAAGACGCCCTCGTCGCTATAGGGCGTGGGGCCCATGCCGATGGGGAAGCCGCCCTGCTCGCGCAGCGCGGCGCGCAGGTCCCGGGCGCGCTCGGGCTGCTCCTCGGCAAAGGTCTGGTAGCGGGCCCGGTCGACCCCGCCGACCTTCATGTTCAGGCCGACGCGCATGTGCCCCAGCTCGTACTCGGCGCCGGCCAGGGCGGCCACATCGCCGTCGCCGGTGGCGTCGATGATGGTGTGGGCCAGGACGGCCTCACGCCCTGACTTGCTCTCCATCACCACGCCGCGGACCTTGCCCTCCTCGACCAGGGCATTGACCACCCAGGAGTGCAGCCGCAGGCGCACCCCGGCCTCAGCGCACATCTCGTCGAGGGTGAGCTTGTAGAGCTCCGAGTCCACGTCGTACCTGAGTGGGCCGCGCACGGCCAGGCCGCCCTGGGCGCGCAGGCGCTCCATCGACTCCCAACAGACCCCGCCGATCACGCGCTCGCTCCCGTCGGACAGGCCGTCCATGTACAGGACCAGCCCGCCGGTGGCCAGGCCGCCCAGGCAGCCGTAACGCTCGATGAGCATGACCCGGGCGCCGAGGCGCGCGGCCGCGACCGCCGCGGCAAAGCCGGCCGGGCCGCCGCCGGCGACGAGGACGTCGACCTCGGCGATGACCGGAATCTCACGGGCGGGCTCGGTGATGGTGCGCATAGTGACCCCCTAGCAGGTTCCGCAGGAGTGCCGACCACTGCCCATCATAGGGCGGGGCAAGGGCCTGTCAACCGGGGGTCGGCGGCGGGCACCCTACCGCGCGGGGCTCAGCCGGGCTATAATGCCCCGGCGACGCGGAGGGAAGACGGGCGCCGGGCAAAGGAGCAACGCTATGGGCAACGGGCGGGACGTGGTCGACTGTCTCTTGCGCAACAAGCCGGCCGAGCGCGTGGCGCTGCGCGAATCTCCCTGGGCCGACACGATCGCGGCCTGGGTCCAGCAGGGCTACCCGACCTGCATGGTGCACAAGGAGGTCGGCGAGGAGCGTTGGTGCCCGGAAGACGGGCGTATGGTCGACGTCGAGGTGGCTGGCGAGTACGTCGAGCCGGTGCCCTCCTGGGAGCATTTTGGCTTTGACATGATCGGCGTCGGCCCCACCTTTGACCTGATGCCCCTGCGCGACCATTCCGTGCTCGAGGCGGAGACCGACGCGTGGACGATCAAGCGGAATGGGGCCGGCGCGGCGCTCAAGTACTGGAAGCACAAGTCGGGCACGCCGGAGCACATCGACTTTCGCATGACGACCCGCGAGGTGTGGGAGCGCGATTACCGCGGCTACCTGCTCGACCTGGACCCGCGGCGGATCGAGGTCGCCAAAGGCCAGCGTGACCTGGCCACCGCCCGTGCGGCGGGCGCCTGGGTGCACTTTGGGCACATGTTCGTGTGGGAGCTGATGCGCCAGAGCATGGGGGACATCACCCTGTACCAGAGCCTGCTGCTCGACCCTGCCTGGGTGCACGACTATAACCAGGTCTACCTGAGCTTCTACAAGAAGCACTATGCCTACATGTTCCGCGAGATCGGCGTGCCCGATGGCATCTGGATGTACGAGGACCTGGGGTATAAGAACGGGCTCTTCGCCTCACCCGGGGTGTTGGGCGACCTGATCTTCCCCTACTATCGGGAGCTGATCGACTTTTTCCATTCCTACGACCTGCCCGTGGTGTTACACACCTGCGGGAGCACGGCCAAGGCGCTGCCGCTCATCGTCGAGGTCGGTTTTGACGCGCTCAACCCGATGGAGCGCAAGGCCGACGGGAACGATCCGTTCCTCTTTGCCGAGCAGTACGGGGATCGGTTGGCCTTTGTCGGCGGGCTCGACGCGCGCGTGTTCGAGACCAACGACAAGGAGATCATCCGGCGCGAGGTGGCGGCCTTCATCGACGGCATGAAGGCGCGCGGGGCGCGGCTGGTCTTTTGCTCGGACCATTCGGTGTCGCCGAACACCACCTACGCGTCCTACTGCTACGCGCTGGAGGTCTACCGGGAGCACATGTGGTACTAGAACGCGGCTAGCGCTCGACGAAGACCGGTGAGATCCAGGCGCACTGCCCGTTGACCTGGCGCACCTCGGCGTGGTAGACGTCGGTGCCGGCGCCGGGGGGCGGGGCGTCGCGCCAGGCGCCGCGAAAGGTGTATTCCTGCTCCGGCACGGCCCGGTGGACGAGGAACGCCTCGGAGGAATAGTCCTGCAGGTGGACCCCGCGGCCGCCGGCCAGGAGGTCGCCCACCGTCAGAGTGGTCGTCTTGCCGTTCAGAGATACGGTCAGGGCCGTCGAGGGGTCGCCGGCGATCTCGAGGATCAGCGCGCAGGTGGCCGGGTGAAGGGTGGAGGGGTTGGCGAAGGTGACACAGCGCCAGGCCACCTCGCCCGGCGTGCTGGCCAGCAGGTGGTTACCCAGCGCGTTGATGCCCGGGTCGTCGGCGCGCTCGCGGCTGGGGGCGAGGACGCTCTGCCCGCGGAAGCAGGTCTCGACGGAGGCGACCTCCCCGCCGGCCAGGAGGACGTGGCCCTCCCAGGGGAAGGCGGTCGGGGCGCTTCCCCAGCCCATCTCGATGCGGACCTTGACCCGCCCTGGGCGGGCGGCGCCACCCAGCGTTTCGCCGGCGACCACACGCCAGGGGCGGGCGTTCTTGTAGACGATGATCTTGTCCAGCGCGGCGCAGGCGGCCACGTCCAGCGTGACGGTGCGCCTGTTGCCGCCGGCCCGCACGACGGAGCCCATGGGGTTGCCGTTCACGGCGAAGCGGCAGGCGATCTTGTCTCCGGTGACGGCGTAGGTGCGCCGGGCAAGGAGCGCCTCCCACAGGGCCTCGCGGGTGAGCGCCGTGGCCCACACCGCGGCGCGGCCATCCCCGTAAGAGCCGGGGTAGCCGGCGTGGTGATCGGTGGAGGCCAGGAAGCCGAAACGGTGACCGTCCTCCAGCCCGCGGAGGACGGTATTGCGCGAGTCGCGCGGGCCCATGGAGTGCAGGTAGGGGTAGGGGCCCTCGTCGGCCAGGCCGGAGCCGTGCTTGGAGTACACCTCCACCAGGGGGCTGCGCTCAGGGTCGTGATCGGCCCAGGAGATGCCGCGGTACCCGGGGACGTAGGCGACGTGGTGGGGCACGGCAATGGCCGGCCTCGGCGCCAGGGCGGCCAGGATCTCGGCGGGCGACTCGGCGTACGCCAGGGGCAGGTCGTCCGCGGGGGAGAGGATGTGATGGTCGCCGTAGCGGCGCGAGTGCATCTCGTACGACTGGAAGGTGACCAAGCGCCCGGGAGCGTTGGCCGCGGCGATCTCGGCGCGGACGGCCTCCCACCCGGCGGCCAGGCGGGCAAAGCCGCGCTCGTGGAACGCGACGAGATAGTCGGTGGCGGGGGTCCGTGCGGGGATATCGGGCCACAGGGCGTGCCCCGTGACGGCGCAAAAGTCGAGCTGCTCACGCGCGGCGGCGAGGGCGTTGGCCAGGCTACCGTAGCCGTAGCTAATGCCGCAGTGGTTGTGCAGGTCTCCCCAGTAGAGGTGCATGGCCCGTGCCCCTTTCTATGTCCTGTGCCGGGGGGAGTGTAGCCGGTGGGCGGGGCCGCTGCCACCGCAGGGGCGAGGGAGGATGTGGTGACCGAACGCGACTGGAGCCGCCTGGGCCTGGCCCGCGACCTCTGCGCGGGGATGGCGCGGCGGCACGGCGAGGCCCTCCTCCTCGGCGGGGTGTACGGGTCGGTGGCGCGCGGCGACGAGACGGCCTGGTCCGACGTGGAGATGCTCTTTGTGACGCGGGATGGGCAGGGCTTCCCGGGGCGGCATCTGCTGTATCGCGGGGTCGCCGTCGGCTATGAGGTACTCGAGGAAGGGGCGCTGCGCGCCCAGCTGGCACACCCCTCGCCCGACTGGCCCTTCCGCATGGGGGTGCTGAGCGGGCTGACCGTGTTGCACGGGAGCGAGGCGCTGCGGGAGGAGTACCTGGCCCTGGGCAGGAGCATTCCGCCGGGGGCCTTCCGCGCGGCCTTGGGGCGGGCGGCGCCCGGGCTGGTGGTGGAGTCGTACGGGCGGATGCACTCCTGCCTGGAACGCGGCGGTACCGACGCCCTGCACGTGTCGGCCATCGAGGTCCTGCTGGAGATGGGCACGGCGCTCTGCCTGCTGAACGGCCGCTGGGTCACGCGTGACTACCTCGCTGGCCTCTTGGAGGCGGCGGCCTTCCCGCTACTGCCCGAGGGGTACGCCCGGCTGGCCGCCGACCTCTGGCGAGAGAGGGACGCGGCGCGCTCCGTGGCCCTGGCCGATGCGTTGGTAGCGGCCTACGGGCGCCTTCTGGAACAGGAGGGCATCCTCGTGCGCAACGCGCAGACGCTGGACGAACTCCTCGCCGGATGCCATGATGGGCCGGCCACGACGGGCGGGCGCACGTGAGCCCCGCCAAGCGATGAGAGGACCTGGTGAAGCGATGACCGAGACACCCCGGCGCCCGGTGCGCGTCGGACTGATCAAGTCCGTACCGATCAAGTGGGACCTGGCCGCCAACTGGAAGACCTTTGAGGAACTGCTGGCCCGCGCCGCCGGGCGGGGCGCGCAGATCGTCTGCACGCCCGAATGCTACCTGGACGGCTATGTGGCGCCCGATGAGAGCGGCTGGCCCGAGCCGGGCTTTCGCCACGTGGCCCAAGCGCTGGACGGCGAGTACATCACCGCCGCCCGTCGCCTGGCAGAGCGGCACGGCGTCTATCTCGTGTTTGGCTTTACCGAGCGCGCCGCGGCCGGCTGCTACAACTCGGCCGCGCTGATCGGCCCCGGCGGCGACCTCATGGGCTGCTACCACAAGACGCACCTTCTGGACCACGACACGCGCTATCTACCCGGCCAGGACCTGCCCGTCTGGCAGACGCCCCTGGGCCGCCTGGGGATTATGATCTGCGCCGACCGACGCTGGCCCGAGACGGCGCGCACCCTGCGCCTGCGCGGGGCCGAGCTGATCCTGAACCCCACCTATGGGATGTGGCACCTCGACAACGAGTGGTGGATGCGCACCCGCTCGTACGAGAACGAGTGCTTTATCTGCTTTGCGCACCCGAACGTCTCTTTGGTGACGGGCCCCAAGGGGGAGCTGGCCGCCAAGCTGCAGAGCAACCTGCCCGACGTCCTCGTGCACGACGTCGACCTGGGCGAATGCCTGGACCGCATGCTGCCCCACCGCCGGCCCGATATCTATGCCCTCTGAGTGCCGGCGGCCCGGTTTGAGCCGCACGGGCATCGGGTGTAGATTGGGGCGCGGCAGCGGGCCGGCCGCGGAGAGGGGAGGGGCAGGCTGCTCATGCACATACTGATCGCCACGCGGAACCCGAGCAAGGTCGCGCTGTTTACGCCGCTCCTGGCAGAGTACGGCTTTGAGGTCGGGAGCCTGGTCGGCCTCCCCGAGGCCGACCGCGAGGCGGAGACGGGCACCACGCCGGCGGAGAACGCCCTGGCCAAGGCCAGGCAGTGGCACTCTGCCGAGCACCCCTGGACGTTCGGGGACGACTCGGGTCTGGAGGTCGACGCCCTGGGCGGGGAGCCGGGCGTGCAGGTGCGCCGCTGGGGCGGGCGGTTCACCGATACCGTGCCCGACGAGGTCTGGCTGGAGTACTTGCTCGAGCGGCTGCGCGGCGTTCCGCCAGAGCGGCGCACGGCGCGCTGGGTGGCAGCCTGGGCCTGCGTGGCGCCTGACGGCTCCGAGCACGTGCACACCTCGGCGTGGCCGTTTCGCATTGCCGAACGGCCGGTGCGGCCGATGCTGCCCGGTTGGCCGATGTCGGCGGTGCGCATCGGTACCGGGGAAGACATGCCCGCACGGCACAGGGACGTCGGCGGCGAGCTGCGCGCCTGGGGCGTGCTCGACCGCCTGGTGGAAAGGTTTGCCGCCCGCTGAGGCGGGCTAACGATTCGCATGTGAGACGATGGGGAGGCGGATTCATGGAACCGATCAAGTTCGGCGTCGTTGGGCTGGGTGGCCGGGGCGTGTACCTGGCGTCCGCGTTCGACAAGGACCCGCGGGCGCGGGTGGTGGCCTTGTGTGACCAGAATCCGGACCGGCTCGAGGCGGCCCGGCGCGCCCTCGGTGGCGACGGGCGGGCCTGCTATCTGTCGCTCGCCGAGATGCTGGCGGACCCACAGGTCGAGGCCGTGGTGGTGGCCACGCACGATGCGGCCCACGGGTCGAACGGCGTCGATGTGCTGCGCGCCCGCAAGCACCTCTTCCTGGAAAAGCCGATGGCCCAGACCATCGAAGAGTGCGACGCGATGATCGAGGCCTGGAAGGACTCTGGCGTGGTCTTTATGGTCGGGCTGGAGCTGCGCTATTGCACTCTGTGTGAGGCGATGCGCGCGGTCCTCGACGAGGGGACCATTGGGGACGTCAAGCTGGCCTACGCCGTCGACAACGTCTCGGTGGGCGGCGACTATTACTATCACGGCAGCAAGCGCCGGCAGGACTTTGTGAAGAGCCTGGTCCTGGAAAAGGGCACCCACACCCTGGACCTGATGAACTGGTTCATCGGCGCCAACCCACAGCGCGTCTACGCCGAGGGCGCCCTGGACGTGTTCGGCGGCGAGGCCCCCAACGACAAGCGCTGCCGCGACTGTGACGAGAAAGACACCTGCCCGTACTATGTGGCCTCCGAGTTCACCATGGACTATGGCCAGGTGCTGCGAGACAAGGAAGACCTCTGCGTCTACGCCCAGGAGTGCGACACGCACGACAACAGCGTCGTCACCGTCTGGTACGACAGCGGCGCCAAGATGAGCTACCTCGAGTGCCACTTTACGCCCGACTATAGCCGAGAGTTCACCCTGATCGGCACCAAGGGCCGCATGTACGGGTTCTACAACAACGAGCAGGACTTTCGCATCGAACTGACCTACCGGCACTCGACGCGCAAGGACGTGCTCCATCCCGAAAAGCGGCCGGGCGGCCACGGCGGGGGCGACCCGCGCATCCAGGACGAGTTCCTGCGGCTGGTGCAGGCCGGCGAGGCCGCCTGCCCGGGCGTGCTGGGGGCGCGGAACAGCGCCGCCATCGCCATCGCCTCGCACGAGGCGGTCCAGCGCTGCCAGCCGGTGGCCATTCCACCCGCGCCGCTGGCGGGGATGCCGTTCTGACGCGGACCGGCTATCCGGCTGGTTGCGCGGCGTAGGGGGTTTGTGCACAATCAGGCCAGGCCTGGGCGTGCTGTGAGGCATAGGCTCGCAGTTCCGAGAGACGAAAGGGGAGACAGCCAAGATGGCCATCAAAGTGGATGAGCGCTGCTTGTATAGCAAGGGCCACGAGTGGGTTCGCGTCGAGGGCGAGGTCGCGACCTGCGGGATCAGCGACTTTGCCCAGCAGGAACTCAGCGACGTGGTGTACGTGGAGCTGCCCGAAGAGGGCGATAGCTTTACCCAGGGCGAGGTGTTTGGCGTGGTCGAGTCGGTCAAGGCCGCCTCGGACTGCTACATGCCCATCGCCGGCGAGATCACCGCTATCAACGAGGATCTGAACGACAGCCCCGAGCTCGTCAACCAGGATCCCTACGGGGATGGCTGGTTCATCCAGTTCGCCATCGAGGACGAGGACGAGCTCAAGAGCCTGATGAGCCCGTCCGCCTATCTCGCATTCCTGGACAAGCTGGCCGCAGAGGGAGGGCACTGATGTCGTACGTCCCGCATACGGACGACGAAAAGCGGCAGATGCTCGGCCGGCTGGGGCTCGACGCGGTGGACGACCTGTTCACCGTAGTGCCCGAGGAGTTCCGCTTCCCGACGCTGGCTTTGCCGCGGCCGCTCTCCGAGATGGAGGTCCTGGCTGAGCTCCGCGAGCTGGCCAGCAGGAATGCTGACCTGTGCAGCAGCCCCTGCTTCCTGGGGGCGGGCGCCTACCACCACTACGTCCCGAGCGTGGTGGACGCGATCATCTCCCGGTCGGAGCTGTACACCTCGTACACGCCCTATCAGCCGGAGATCAGCCAGGGGACGCTGCAGGCCGTCTTTGAGTACCAGAGCATGATGTGCGCGCTGACGGGGATGGACGTCTCCAACGCGTCGCACTATGACGGGGCCACCGCCCTGGCCGAGGCGGCCATGATGGCCGTCAGCGTCGGGCGCGGCCGGCGGCGCAAGGTGGTCGTCGCGCCGACGGTGAACCCGCAATACGTCGAGACGCTGCGCACCTACACCAAGGGGATGGGGCTGACCATCGTGGCCGACGGCGAGCCCCCGACCGACCTCGAGGCCCTCGTCGCGGCCGTCGACGCCGACACGGCCTGCCTGATGGTCCAGAATCCCGACTTTTTCGGGCGGGTGCTGGACCTGACGGGCGTGGCCGATGCCGTGCACGCCCAGGGCGCCCTGCTCGTGGTGGCGTGTAACCCGATCTCGCTGGGCATGATCAAGACTCCGGGGGCCTGGGGCGCCGACATCGCCCTGGGCGAGGGGCAGCCGCTGGGGAACGCCCTGTCGTTCGGCGGGCCCTACCTGGGCTTCTTTGCCTGCAAGCAAGAGTACGTGCGCCGCATGGCCGGGCGCCTGGTCGGGCAGACGACCGATGTAGACGGCCGGCGCGGCTACGTGCTGACCCTTTCGACGCGCGAGCAGCACATCCGCCGCGAAAAGGCCACCTCCAACATCTGCACCAACCAGGGGTTGAACGCCGTCGCGGCGGCCGTGTACATGGCCGCGATGGGCAAGGCCGGCCTGGCCAAGGTGGCCTCTCTCTGTTACCACAAGGCGCACTATGCGGCCGCCGGCATCGGCATGCTTGACGAGTATGATGTCGACCTGGGCGTGCCGTTCTTTAACGAGTTCGTGGTGCGTTGCCCCAAGCCGGTCGCCGAGGTGAACGAGGAGCTGTTCGAGGCGTTCGGCATCATTGGGGGCTACGACCTCGGCGAGGTGTACCCGTCGCTACAGAACCACATGCTCCTGTGCGTCACCGAGATGAACACGAGGGCCGAGATCGACGCCCTCATCGAGGCGCTGGAGGCGATTGCCCTATGAGCGAACCAGTGATCTACGAACTCTCGGAGCCGGGGCGCGCTGCCTCTTACCTGCCGGACCTGGATGTGCCCGCTGCCGACGCGCTGCCCGCGTCCCTCGTGCGCGAGGGGCTGGACCTGCCGGAGGTCAGCGAGATCGACGTGGTGCGCCACTTTACGCGCCTGTCGCAGCTGAACTATGCGGTGGACCTGGGGATCTACCCGCTGGGCTCCTGCACGATGAAGTACAACCCCAAGGTGAACGAGGTGGCCTGCCGGCTGCCCGGCCTGGCCGAGACACACCCCCTGCAGCCGGAGTACCAGGTGCAGGGCAACCTCTGCCTGATGCACGAGCTCCAGGCGATGCTGGCCGAGATCGCCGGGTTCGACGCGGTCTCGCTGCAGCCGGCGGCCGGCGCGCACGGCGAGTTTGCCGGCGTGCTGATGATCCGCGACTATCACCTGGACCGCGGCGATACCGAGCGGACGCTGATGCTCATCCCCGACTCGGCCCACGGCACCAACCCCGCGACCACGGCCATGGCCGGGTACGAGGTCGTGCAGCTCCAGTCGGACGCGCGTGGCAACGTCGACCTGGACGACCTGCGCGCCCACCTGTCGGACCGGGTGGCCGGCATGATGCTGACCAACCCGAACACGCTGGGCCTCTTTGACGAGCACATCGTCGAGGTCTGCCGCCTGGTGCACGAGGCCGGCGGGCTGATGTACGGGGACGGCGCCAACCTGAACGCCCTGATGGGCATCGTCAAGCCGGCGGAGCTCGGGTTTGACGTGATGCACTTTAACCTGCACAAGACCTTCTCGACGCCGCACGGCGGCGGTGGGCCGGGCGCCGGGCCGGTGGGCGCGGTAGCGCGGCTGGCCCCTTACCTGCCGGGCCCCATCGTGACGGCGGAGGCCTGCGTCCTCAACATCGAGACGGGCGCCCGTTGGGATGACGACTGGGACGATGAGCAGTGCGTCAAGGGCTACTGGTACACGCTGACGGTGCCCGAGAGGTCCATCGGCCGGATGAAGTCGTTCTACGGGAATTTCGGCGTGCTGGTGCGTGCCTACACGTACATCCGTTCGCTCGGCGCTGCGGGTCTGCGTGAGGCGACCGAGATGGCCGTGCTCAACGCCAACTATCTGCAGAGCATCCTCAAGGAGAACTACCCGCTCCCCTACGACCGCTCCTGCATGCACGAGTGCGTCGTCCAGGGGATTGTGGCGGGGGCCGAGGGCGTGCGAGCGCTCGACATCGCCAAGCGGATGATCGACTATGGCGTGCACCCGCCCACCAACTACTTTCCGCTCATCGTCGCCGAGGCGCTGATGTTCGAGCCGACCGAGACGGAGAGCAAGGCCAGCGTCGACAACCTGGCCGAGATCATGGTGCGCATCGCCCAGGAGGCCCGCGAGGACCCCGATCTCCTGCACCAGGCGCCCACCAAGGCGCCGATGCGCCGGCTGGACGAGGTCAAGGCCGCCCGCAACCCGGTGCTCCGCTGGGAAGGGTGACGGCGGCCGCGACAGAAGAGGGCCTGAGGCGCAGGGAGGGCACGGCCGCCGTGCCCTCCCTGACTGCCTGAGGGGGTGAAGCGATGCTCTACCTGGTGGCGACGCCGATCGGCAACCTGGGCGATATCAGCCTGCGCGCGCTCGAGACGCTGCGCGAGGCCGATATCGTGGCGAGCGAGGATACCCGCAAGACCGGCCGCCTGCTGCAGCACTATGACATCAAGAAGCCGCAGCTCTCCTTCCACGAGTACAACGAGGAGCAGGCCGGCCGCCGCATCCTGGGGCTCCTGCAGGAGGGCAAGTCGGTCGCGGTGGTCACCAACGCCGGCACGCCGGGGATCTCGGACCCCGGCTACTCGCTGGTGCGGCTGGCGGTGGAGAACGGCCTGCCCGTGACGATGATCCCCGGGCCGGCGGCGCTGGTCATGGCGGTGGTGCTGTCGGGCTTGCCGGCGCATAGCTTTACCTTCCGGGGCTTCCCGCCGCGCAAGCAGGCGGCCCGCCGGCGCTTTCTGCAGGCCGACGCGGCCTCCCCGTACACGCTGATCTACTATGAGAGCCCCTACCGCCTGGTGGCCTTCCTGGCCGACGCCCTGGAGGTGTTTGGTGATCGGCCGGCGGCGGTGGCCAACGACCTCACCAAGATGTACGAGGCGGTGGAGCGGGGCACGCTCTCGGCCCTAGGGGAGCGGCTGGGCGAGGCCCGCCTGCGTGGCGAGTACGTGGTCGTGATCTCTGGCGCGGCGGGCGCTGCGGGAGAGACGGAGGGCGCCCAGTAGACGGCTGACTGCCTTGACGCCCCTCGGGGGCTATGGCATGATCGGCGCGGTATCGAGGCCACCGGCAGGAGGGTTCCCCGCCAATGAAGATAGGATTCGGCACGCAGTTGTGGCTCCGCGACTATCATTTCGAGAACTTTTACCGGATGTTGGATGAGATGTCCCTGGTCGGGCTGGACGGGTTCGAGATGTGCTACCCGTTCCTGTACGACTGGTACGCGGGCAGGGTGGGGGAGCTGCGCACCCTGCTGGAGATGCACGACCTGGAACTCTCCACCTACTACACGGGCCTGACCTTTGACGACGAGGCCCTGCGCGCCGAAGGCGTGGCGCGCTTCAAGGAACGCTGCGGCTTTTGCGCCGAGCTGGGCACCAAGGTGGTGCTCCTCGACGGCGGACGCAAGCGCCCGGGCGCCACCCCGCAGCAGGTGGACGATCACATCAGCCTCGTCGCCGAGACGGCCAACTACCTGGGCGAGTACGCCCGGTCGCTGGGCCTGACGCTGGCCTGGCACCAGCACTGGGGCAGCATCTTTGAGGTGCAGGAGCCCTTTTCCCGGCTGATGGACCGCACCGACCCGAGCCTGGTCAAGTTCTGCCCCGACACGGGCCAGCTGGCCCTGGGCGACTTTGACGTGGTGGAGACGATCCGCCGCTTTGCCGACCGGATCGGCTACGTGCACTACAAGGACCTCACCTTTGCCGGGCGCCCCACGGGCGAGCTATGGCCCGGCGGCCTGCGGGTGCCGGCCGACGAGGGCGCCTACAACGTGGACTCGCGGGCGCGCTGGGTGGAGCTGGGGCGCGGCGCGATCGATTTCCCCGCGGTGACCAAGGTGCTGCGCGCGGCCGGCTATGACGGCTGGATCGTCGACGATTTCGACATGACCGCCTACCAGCCGCGCGCCTCGGTGCAGGCCTGCAAAGACTACGTCAACCAGGGCCTGGGCATCTGGGGAGAGCGCGACATCCGCCGCGGCCTGGCCCCCGCCTGAGGCCGCCCCCAACCATCGGACAGCGAGGAGAAGGCTATGCAAGTGATCACCTGGCTCGGCCACGGCACATGGAAGATGACCACGCCGCAGGGGACGATCGTCTACCTCGACCCCTGGATTGCCAAGAACCCGGCCTGCCCCATCGGCCTGGATGACATCGATCGGGCTGACCTGGTCTGCGTGACGCACGGACACAGCGACCACCTGGGCGACGCCATCGAGCTCGTCCGCCGGACGGGCGCGACGCTGGTGACCATCCCCGAGGTGGCCGCCTACTGCAGCCGTCACGGCATCCCCTATGATGACAAGGGCGGCACCGTCCACACGGGCGGCAGCATCCGGCAGAAGGACCTGACCATCCACGCCGTCTATGCGCTGCACGCCTCGGACATCATGGGGGCCGAGTACGCCGCGGACAACCGCGTGATGCCCGGTTCGGGCGCCTGCGGCATGATCCTGACGCCCGATGGCGGCGCGCCGGTCTACTTTGCCGGGGATACCGGCGTCTTTGGCGACATGCGCCTGATCGGTGACCTGTACGGGCCCAAGGTAGCGGTGCTGCCGGTGGGCGGCAAGTACACCATGGGCGTGCGCGAGGCGGCCTACGCGATGGAGCTACTGGGCAGCGAGGTGCTCATCCCGGGGCACTATGACACCTTCCCGAGCCAGCACGCCGACCTGGACGATCTGAGGAGGCAGATGGCCGTCCGCGCTCCGCGCGCCGAGTTGGCGGTGCTCAAGCCGGGCGAGTCGTTCGCCGTCTGAGCGCGAATCATCACAACACGAGGGCCGGGGCGCGCCACGCGGCGTGCCCCGGCCCTTTGCCGTTCTTTGGATGCGACCCGCTCGCCAGGCCTCAGGCGCCCCACTGGTAGACGCGCAGGGCCGTGCCGCTGAGGATCTCGGCACGTTCCGCGTCGGAGAGGAAGGTGCACTCGACGGTGATGAACTCGAGCTGCTGCTTGTATGACGCCTCGGCCACCAGCCCCGGCCGGGGATAGTCGGAGCCCCAGGCGATCTTGCCTGCCCCGACCGTCTCGACGGCCTCCTGGAGGAGCTCCTGGCAGCGCACGAACGGGTAGCGGTGCCGGTAGGTCAAGCCGCCAGAGTCGATGGTCACGTGCTCGTTGTCGGCCGCGATGGCCAGCCTCGCACGGAAATCCTCGATCGGGCCGGAGGCCCCGGCAAAGTGCGAAAAGACCACCTTGAGCCCGGGTACTGCCGCCACCAGCGCGCGGATGGTGGCCGGGTCGCCGTTCTTGAGCACCACGGGCAGGCCCCGCTCAGCGCAGGCCTCCCACACCGGCATCAGCGGCCGGGTGACCAGGTCGGGGAAGGGGCTGGGCGTCTTGACCAGGAAGCCCTGCAGCCGCTTCTCACTGATGGCTGCGGCAAAGGCCGCGCGGGGGTCCTCGTAATAGTGCTTGTCAAAAAGGGCCACGCAGGAGAAGCGTTCCGGCTCCCGCCGGCGGACCTCGGCGAGGTAATCGTCCTGCTTGCCGTCCATGAACTCCTGCAGGACCACGGCGCGGTCGACCCCGGCGTAGGCCATGTGCGCCAGGGCCAGTTCGTAGGTGCTGCGCGAATCGGCAAAGGAGGGCGGCGCGGCGTAGTAGATCTGGTCGCCCTCGCGGGCCCGCCCCCAGGAGAGCGCCTGGCGGTCGATGCCGAGGTCGTCTCCGTGCAGGCGATCCCAGAGGTGGATGTGCGTATCGATGATCATGTTCGCTCCTGTCCTGGTTGCGGTACGGGGGCATCGGGCACCGACGTGACGCACCACGGAGCACCCGGCGCCAACGGTCATCGCCGACCACTTGTAGCACGCGGGGGACTGCTGGTCAAGCGATGGCTGCCGGCCGCGCCTTGCCGCGCCGGTCTCCCTGTGCTATAAGGAGACCCCAGACACGGAAGGAGCAGCATGACGACGCCAGGACAGCATTCGTACCGAGAGATCACGACGCAGGCCGCCAGCTGGCAGGGTGCCCTCGACGCGGTGGATCAGCAGCGCCCGGCCCTGGAAAGCCTGCTGGAAGCCAACCGCGACCGCGAACACCTGTTCATCGGCTGCGGGTCCACGCACTACCTGGCGCTCTTTGCGGCGCCGTTCATGGCCCGCGTCACCGGCAGGCGCTGCCGCGGGGTGCCCTCCTCCGAAGTGGGGCTGCAGACCGACACCATTGTGCCAGCCGAGGACAGGCCCCTGGTGATTGCCCTCTCCCGCTCCGGAGAGACCAGCGAGACGATCATAGCGGTCGAGCGGCTGAAGGAGCGCGGCTCCGCTGCGCTGACCATCTCCTGCTACGGGCAGTCGGCGCTGGCGGCCGCCTCCGACGCGGTGATCGAGATCGCCGCGGGCCGTGAGGAGAGTTTCGCGCAGACGCGCTCCTTCGCCGGCATGATGGTGGCCGCCCAGGCGCTGGCCGCCGTGGCCGCTGAGGACGAGGGGTTGCTGGGCGAGCTGCGGCTCCTGCCGGCCCTGGCCGCCGGCGTCATCGAGCGGTCGATGCCGCTGGCCGAGCGCGTAGGCGCGGATGAGAGCACCAAGCGGATCACTTACCTCGGCTCGGGGCCGCTGTTCGGCCTGGCCAGCGAGGCCACGGTCAAGATGAAGGAGATGTCGCTGTCGGTGGCCGAGCCGTACCACTTTATGGAGTTCCGCCACGGGCCGATGTCGCTCGTCGACGGGGAGCACCTGGTGGTGGCGCTCCTGTCGGAGGGGATGCGCGAGTATGAGCTGGGCGTCCTCGAGGACCTGCGCGCCCGGGGAGCCCGCATCATCGTGGTGGGCAACCGCCTGGCGGGCCTGCCCGAGACCTACGACGGCGCGCTGGACCTGGCGGCCGACGTCTCTGAGCGGGCCGGCGCGGTGCTCTACCTGCCCTTCCTGCAGCTCCTGGCCTACTACCGCTCGATGGGGCGGGGCCTGAACCCGGACCGGCCGCGCAACGTGACCATGGCGATCAAGCTCGATGGAGTACATAGCCGCTCATGACTCAGCGACCGTACGATCTAGTGGTAGTGGGTGAGCTGAACGCCGACATCCTCCTCACCGGGGATGTGGTGCCGGAGTTCGGCCAGGTGGAAAAACTGATCGACGACGTCTCGATCTGCGCGGGCAGCTCGTCGGGGATCTTTGCGGCCGCGGCGGCCAAGCTGGGGCTCAAGGTGCTCTATGCCTCGCGGGTGGGGGATGACCTCCTCGGCCGTTTCATGGTGGAGGCCCTGAATGAGGCGGGGGTGGATACCTCGCACGTCCACATCGACCCGCAGATCAAGACCGGGGTCACCGTGCTCCTCTCCAAGGGGCAGGATCGCGCCATGCTCACCTACCTCGGCTCCATTGCCGCGGTGGGGCCGGAGGACGTTCGCGACGAGTGGTACGCCCAGGCGCGCCACTTGCACGTGGCCAGCCCCTTCATCCTGACGCGCCTGCGCCCCAGCATTCCCGCCATGATGCGCCGGGCGCACGAGGCGGGGGCCACCGTCTCGCTCGACACGAACTGGGACCCGGCCGGCGTCTGGGAGCTGCCGGGGTTCTTTGAGCATCTGGACGTGTTTCTGCCCAACATGGCCGAGCTGATGGCCATCAGCGCCCGGCAGACCTTCTCTGAGGCGCTGGAGGCCGTGTCTTCCCGCGTGCCGGTGGTGGCCGTCAAGATGGGCGAGGAGGGGGCCGTCGGGGTGCAACGGTCCTCAGCGAGCGACCCGCTCGAGATCGTCCGCGTGCCGGCTTTGCCGGTTGAGGTGGTCGACACCACCGGGGCCGGAGACACCTTTGATGCCGGCTTCTTGGCGGGCTGGCTGCGCGGCCGGCCGCTGGAGGAGTGCCTGGCGCTGGGAGCGGTGTGCGGGGCGATGACGACGACCCTGGCGGGCGGCTTCAACGGGCAGCCCACGGCCGACGAGGCGCAGGCCCTGGCGCGCACCCTGCTGGCTGGCCGCTGATGGCCTGCTGCGGCCTGGGCGACGCGGCCACGACGGAGGAGAAACGAACGATGCAGGCCTGGGCCTCAGCGCCCCTCTTGGACAGCAACTGTGGGCTGGGCAGGTGGCCGACCTCTCCGGCGGGCACGCCGACCTCCGCCGCCGCGCTGTGGGCCGCCCTGTCACGAAACGGCCTCTCTGGGGCGCTGGTCTACTCGGTGGACGCCGTGGTGGCCGATGCCCAGCCGGAGAACCTCCGCCTGGTGGCAGAGCTGGAGCCCTACCCCACCCTGGAGCCGGCCTGGGTCCTGATGCCGCACTATGGCGGTGAGATGGACCCGCCGGAGGCGCTGGCCGCGGCCATGCGCGCGGCCGGCGTGCGGGCGGCGCGCCTCTTCCCGCGGGAGCAGGCCTACTCGCTGCGGATGTGGCAGGTGGGCGAGCTCCTGGCTGCGCTCGAGACCCACGGGGTGCCGGTGTGGATCGACTTTGGGCAGCGGCACTGGGCCGAACAGGCCACCGACTGGGATGGGTTGGCCGAGGTGTGCGCCGCGCTGCCGGGGCTGAACATCGTCCTCTGCAGCGCCGATATGGGCGGCAGCCACCGCCTGTGCGCGCTGCTGAGCCGCTTCCCCAACCTGCATGTGGAGACGTCCTACTATACCGTGCACCGCGGGGTGGAGCTCCTGTGCACGCGGTTTGGCGCGGAGCGCGTGCTGTTGGGCACTGGGCTGCCGATGCGGGCGGCCGGCCCGGCCCTCACGGGGCTGGCGTATGCGGGGCTCGCTGAGGAGGACCGGGCGCTGGTGGGCGGCGGCAACCTGCAACGTCTGCTGCGGAGGGCCTGGCGATGAGGGCGGATACGATCATGGCGCGCGCCTCGCGCGGAGAGCCGCTTCGCGACGTGGTGATCATCGATGCCCACGCACATCTCGGCGTCTCGCAGCGGGTGCACACCAACGCGGGCGACGCCGAGGGGCTGCTGGTCTCTATGGACCGCATCGGGATTCGGCGGGCCTGCCTCAGCTCGCTGCAGGCCATCGCCGGGGACACACGCCGGGGGAACGATGCCGTGGCGGAGGCCGTGCGGCGTTACCCGAATCGCTTTGTCGGCTATGGCGTGGTCAACCCCAACGAGCCGGAGGCGGTGGCGGGGGAGCTGCGGCGCTGCCTCGACGAGCTGGGCCTGTGGGCCATCAAGCTGCACCCCTCCTGGCACGGCTACGGCGCCGACGGGCCCGCCTACCTGCCGGTCTGGCAGGAGCTGAACGCCAGGGGCGGCACGGTGCTCAGCCACACCTTCGGGCCACTGCGGGCCCTGCGCGAGCTGTGTGGCCGCTACCCGCGGGTGACGTTCATCGCCGCGCACTTGGGCGGCGCGTACGAGGGGCGCCAGCCCGACGAACTGCCGCGGCTCCTCCGTGAGGTGCCCAACCTGTACGTGGACCTGTCGTCGTCGGTGGTGCCCTACGGCGGGATCGAGGCGCTGGTGGCCGCAGCGGGCGCCGAGCGCCTCCTCTACGGGAGCGACGCGCCCTATGGAGACTCGGCCCACCAACTGGGCCGCATTACCCACGCGGCCATCGCCGAGGAGGACAAGCGGCGCATCCTGGGCGGCAATATGGCCGGCCTCTTGCCGAGGAGCGCCCCCGCCTGAGCGCCCTGTGCCTGAACACCAGCGCCCCGGCCGCCATCGCGGCCGGGGCGCTGTCTGCGTCTGGCCGCTGTGGCCAGGCTAGAGGGGCTGGCAGGTGGGGCAGATGAAGGAGGCAGTCGAGCCGGTCTTGATCTTGGCGATGGTCGCCCCGCAGCGGGGGCAGGGCTGCCCCTCCCGGTAGCCCACCTGCATCCAGGCCATGTCGAGGGTGCCGCCCTGGCCGTGCAGGCCCACCTCATAGCGGAACCCGCCAAGGGCCACCGCCTCACCGAGGGCCTCGCGTATGGCGCGCCACAGGGCGGTGACCTCCGCAGCGCTGAGGTCGGAGGCCTGCCGCAGCGGGTGGACGCCGGCGCGGAAGAGGATGTCGTGCGCGTACATGTTGCCGATGCCGGCGACCTGGCTCTGGTCCAGCAGGATGTTCTTGATGCGCGTGCGGCGCCCGGCCAGCAGGGCGCGGAAGGCCTCTTCGCTGAAGGCGGGTGAGAGCGGGTCGACGCCGATGCGGCCGGCCATGGGGTGTTCGGCCAGGCCCGCGGGGGTCACCAGGTGCAGGTAGCCGAACCAGGCAAAGTGGAACGACAGACGGCCCCCGTCGGCCAGGTGCAGCACGGCCTGCACCTTCTCGGGCAGCGGCTCGTCCGGCTCGTGGAGGAGCAACTCGCCGCCCATCCCCAGGTTGATGAGCAGGCAGTCCTCGCTCAGGCGGCAGCAGATCCACTTGCCGCGGGGCTCGGCGCCGACCAACGTCTGGCCGGGGAGCCGCTGGCAGAACTCCTCGGCCGGCAGGTTCAGGATCTTGGGTTGCACGACGTCTGCGCGGGCGAAGGTGCGGCCCCTCAATGCCTCGTTCACCTCGCGAGAGCGCAGCAAGATCTCTGGCAGTTCGGGCATGGGAAGGTCCTTTCTGGGCGGCGACGCCCTCGGTCAGCCAGTCGACATAACCAGGGACCGGTACGCCTCATGGCAGGCACGGCTGTGCGGCCGCGTGCTCAGCCGCTGGTGGGGCGGCGCAGGACGGCGATGGCCTCCAGGTAGGCACGCGCGGCGCGACGTTCCTCGTCGTGGCTGACCATGAGCGGGGCGGGGCGCGCGGCGGCCTCGGCGCCCGCGGGCGGGGGCGCCTGCAGGGGCCGTTGGGCCGGGAGCGAGGCCACCTCGCGCAGGCGGGCAACCATGGCATCCACGGCCGGCGGCTCGGGCTCGGGGTGCAGGCGGAGCAGCGCCACCGTCATAGCCGCCGCCGTGCGCCACTCGTAGAGCGGGATCGCCGCCGCAATCACCGGCACCGCTTCCGGGCCGAGCGCCTCGCAGCGGTCGAGGCGGCCCTTGACCAGCCAGTAGGCAGCCTCGGCCTCGGGGTCGGCGGGCGGGGACCCGAGCCGGTCATAGACCCTGGCAGCGGCCAGGCGCGCCTCGGCGCTTTCGCCCAGGAGGACCGGGCGCAGCGGGCCGGCGACCTCGCCGCCGGCCTGGCCGAGCGCCACCAGCGCCGCGGCGGCCTGGGCGGAGCGGCCGGGAGTGGCCTCGCCCAGGCGGCTGGCCAGAGTCTCGGCGAAAGCGGCCGGCAAGCGGGCCAGCAACGGGCCAAGGCGGGCGCCCTCCCCGGCCTCGACGAGGGCCAGGGCGGCCTCACGGACCGGATCAGGCTCGCGATCGTAGAGGGTTGCCAGCGCCGAGACGGCAGCGGCGCGGGTGGCTTCGTCGTCAGCATCGCGGGCCTGGGCGGCCACGAGGGCCACGGCGTCGGGGCCATCGGCGCGGCCGATGGCGGCCACGATCTCAGCGCGGAGCGTCGGCGAGGCCTCTCTCGCGCCCGCCGGCCGGTCCGTCTCGGCCTGCAGGCAGCGCACCAGGAGGGCGCCGTCCAGCGCGCCGTGGCCGGCCAGGGCGCGCAGCGCGGCCGCGCGCACCGCGGCGGAGGGATCCTCTTCCAGCGCGGCGGCCAGTGGCTGCACCGCGTCAGGCCCGTCGGCCTCCGCCAGCAGCGAGACGAGCCGCAGGCGCAGCGCCTCCCCGGCGGCGGGCGAGGCCTCCCGGATGGCCGCGGCCCGCTCGGCGGCCAGCTCGTCGCCGATGCGCGCCGGGGCTGCCCCGCCGGCCTCGACGAGGGCCTGCCAGCGCCCCAGCGCGATGAGGTAGGGCACGCGAAGCCTGTCCTCGCTGGGCGCCCAGTTGAGGCGCTCCAGGGCGTGGGCGGCCGCTTCGCGGCGCTCTCCGCGGCTCTCCAGAAAGGCCTCCACGAGCGGCCCCAGCGCGTCTGGCCCGGCCACCAGGGCGTCCTCCCAGCGGCCGCGGGCGATCCAGTAGCGCGCGCCGGCCCGGTCGGCCGTAGGGCGCCAGCCGATCTCGGCGAGGAGCGAGGCCAGCGCCCCGACGCGGGCCGGGTCCTCATCGGCCAGGCGCGCCGCCAGAATCTGCTGGCCCCTGGCGCCGAGGGCCTCCAGCGCGGCCAGGAGCGGCGCACGCGGCAACGGGTCGCGCACGAGGTAGAGCGTCTCGACGAGGGCCGCGGCGGCGGTCTCTAGCGCCTCCCGGGTGCCCGGTTCGGGCTCTTCCTGCGCGGCCAGCGCCTGGGCCCCGACGGCCAGGGCCGGGGCCAACACCGCGGCCGTATCCGGCGAGAGGTGCGCGCTGAGGGCGCGCACCGTGTCGACGTCGGCCAGGGTCTCGGCCGCGTCGGCGGCGGTGCGCCGGCGAGCCAGGCCATCGCCGAGGGCACCCACCGCGGCACAGGCGTCCACCGAGAGCGCCACCGGGATCAGGACGGCGCGCGCCGCCGGCTCCAGCCGGCTCAGCGAGGCCGCCACAACCTCGCCGACGTCGGCCGCGTCGAGCGCCGCGAGGGCGGCGACGGCCCGCCGAGAGAGCCCGCTGGCCCCTTGGGCGCCGAGACGGGCCAGGGCCAGCGCGGACTCTACACGCACCACGCCGCGCTCACCAGTGAGCGCTTCCTCAAGAATGAGCAGCGTCGCCCGGCTGAGGGGCAGGGCGGCCAGCGCCGTGACGGCCGCTACGGCCACCGCGGGGGTGCCGTACAGGGCCTGCCGCCCGAGAGCGCTGAGGGAGGAGGCCAGCGATTCGCGGTCGCTCAGGCCGGCCAGGATCTCGGTGGAGGCGATCGCGACGGCCTCGTCGTCGCCCTCCAGGGCGGCAAGCAGCGCCGGCAGTGCCCCGGCGCCCTGTGCCGTGAGGTATTGGCCGGCCTGCGGGCGAAGCGTGGGATCGGCCAGGGCCGTGAGGGCCGCCAGCACGTGACGTTGGCTGTCGCTGGTCATGGGGACTCACCTCTCCGAGGGCCCGAGCGGGGGGCCGTCGCGCGCGCCGCGCGGCGTGGCGGCGCCGATTGCGCCGATTCTAGCACAGCGCGCCGGCCAGACCAAGCCCCACGACGCGCCGGCGAACCTTGGCACTGCCGGAACAAGATCAACAGGATTGACAGGACTGACAGGATTCAAAGGATTATCTGATTTGGTTGTGCATTGAGACTTGTTTCATAATAGTACCTATCTTCTTCTGTTTTTCCAATCCTGTCAATCCTGTTAATCCTGTCCTTCTTCTCTTCTGCCGCCTCGGCGCAAGCCCGGGATCGAAAGGGCAACCGCTTGACACTGCCGGGGCCTTCTGCTATCATGGGCCTAGTCGTGGCAAAGGCGCCTTCGGGCGCCTTTTGCGCTTTCCGGGAGATAGTCATGATCGCGCTGCTCGTGCCTACGCGCACTGCACAACAGGGGGGAACCGAAGCCGAACGCGGCCTGAGGCCGCCGCGGCCGCCGAGCCACTAACCGGGCCGGTCCATGCCCTCTGTCATCGTTGACAGGCCAGCATCCTACCCCGGGGAGGCTGGCTTTTTTCTTTGGCGGCGACGGGGCGCCGCAGGTTCGTGACAGTCGCATTGATGGCCAAGGTCGCAGCAGGCCCAGGGCACGCACGGGCGTGCGCATGAGAGGAGACCCCAGATGCTGGAGTTCAGCAAGCGCAGCCATACGCTCGAGCAGAGAGAGTATAGCTACTCGCTCCAGGATGTTGACGAGCCGCACCTGTACCGACATCTTTATAACTACCGCGAAGTCCCCAAGATCCCGTTCAACCACCGGCACGTCCCCATGGACCCGCCGGAGACGATCTTTATCACCGATACCACCTTCCGCGACGGGCAGCAGGCCCGCGAGCCCTACACGGTCGAGCAGATTGTGCAGCTGTACAAGTTCCTGCACGAGTTGGGCGGCCCCAACGGCATCATCCGGCAGTGCGAGTTCTTTGTCTATACCGAGCGCGAGCGCAAGGCCCTCGACGCCTGCCGCGACCTCGGCTACCGCTTCCCCGAGATCACGGCCTGGATCCGCGCCCGGCACGAGGACTTTTTGCTCGTCAAGGAGATGGGCATCGAGGAGACCGGCATCCTGGCCTCCTGTTCGGACTATCACATCTTCAAGAAGCTGAACATGACCCGGCGGCAGGCCATGGACCTCTTCCTCGGCGTGGTCAAAGACGCCCTGGCCGCCGGCGCGCGGCCGCGCGTCCACCTCGAGGACCTCACCCGGGCGGACTATTACGGCTTTGTGTTGCCCCTGGCCACCGAGCTGCGCATCCTGTCGGAGCAGAGCGGCATCCCCATCAAGCTCCGCGCCTGCGACACGCTGGGCTACGGCGTCTCCTATCCGGGCGTGGCGCTGCCCCGCTCGGTGCCGGGCATCGCCTACGGCCTGCACCACTATGCCGGGTTCCCGAGCGAGCTGCTCGAGTGGCACGGACATAACGACTTTCACCGGGCCGTGGTGAACGCCGGCACGGCCTGGCTGTACGGCATTTCGGCCGTCAACTGCACGCTGCTGGGCATCGGCGAGCGCACCGGCAATACCCCGCTAGAGGCCATGGTCTTTGAGTATGCCGGGCTGCGCGGCACCACCGACGGGATGCAGACGCAGGTCATCTCCGAGATTGCTGACTATTACCGCGACGAGATCGGCTACGAGATCCCTCCGATGACGCCGCTGGTGGGCCGGGACTTTGCCACCACGCGGGCCGGCATCCACGCCGACGGCCTGCTCAAGGACGAGGAGATCTATAACATCTTTGACACGGAAGCCCTGCTCAACCGCCCGGCGCGCGTGCTCGTCAATCAGTCGTCCGGGGCGGCCGGGGTGACGCATTGGGCCAACACCTTCTTTGGCCTGTCGGGCCCACGCGCCCTGGACAAGCGCGATGCCCGCCTGCAGCCGGTGCTGGACTGGATCGCTTCCGAGTACCGCAACGGGCGCTCGACCGCTGTCGGGGACGGGGAGCTGACCGAGGTGATCCAGAGGCTGGCGCCCGACCTCTACCTGGAGGTGGCCGGCTCGCGCGCGGTGGCCGCCGGCGAGTAGCGCTCTCTCCGCAGCAGTGCTGTCAACGAGCGGCCGCTCATCACGGCCGCTCGTTCTGTTCCGCCCGGCCGAGCGGGTGCCGTCGTCCGCGCAGCACGGCCGATTGCCCGCACCGGCCCGGCTGTGGTATCCTAGCCGAGGACTTACGAGGACCGCACACTGCCACCCAAGGAGGCCCGATGGTACACGGAAAGCCTTACGGAGAATGGCCCAGCCCCGTCTCACCGCGGGACATGGGCGCCGTGCTGCGCCTGGGCGGGCTGGCCTGGGACACGGCCGCCGAGCGCTTCGTGTGGCTGGAGGGGCGCGGGCCCCTCGGCGTACTGATGTGCGGCGATGCCTCGCCCGACGCGCCGCGTGAGGTGAGCGGGAGCCTCTCGGTGCGGACTCGGGTGGGCTACGGAGGCGGGGAGCTGGCCGTAGACCGTGGGACGGTCTTCTTTGCCGCCGAGGGGCGCCTGTACCGGCGATCCCTTGACAGCGGCCAGCCGTGCCCCATCACGCCGGCCTTCGGGCAGTGCGCCTCACCGACGGTCTCGCCCGACGGGCAGTGGGTCGTCTACGTCCATTCCTACGAGGACGTCGATGGCCTGGCCATCGTGGATGCTGACGGCCAGCGCTGGCCGCAGAGGCTGGCCTACGGCAGCGATTTTGTCATGCAGCCCCGCTGGCACCCCGACGGAGAGATGCTGGCCTGGGTCGCGTGGGACTATCCCAACATGCCCTGGGACGGCACCCGCCTGGAGACGGCCCGCCTGGCGCCCTTCGCGGGCGGCTGGGCGCTGGCCGAGCGCGAGACCCTGGCCGGGGGGGAGCGGGTGGCCATCTTCCAGCCCGAGTTCTCGCCCGACGGGCGCTTCCTGGCCTACATCTCGGATGAGACCGGCTGGGGCTCGCTCTATCTCCGCGACCTGCAGAGCGGCGAGGTGCGCCTGCTGGTGGGTGAGGAGGCCGAACTGGGGCTGCCGGCCTGGGCGCAGGACGTACGCACCTACGCGTGGAGCCCGGATTCGAGCACGATCTACTACTGCCGCCATTCGCGCGGATACGCCCACCTGTGGGCCGTGCAGGTTTCCAGCGGCGAACGCGCGCCCGTCCCGGGGCTGCAGGAATACTCGCGGATCACCCAGGTGGCGGCCTCGCCGGGCGGGCAGTTGGCTTGCCTGGCCTCGGGGCCGGCGGTTCCGCGCCGGGTGATCAGCCTGGACCCCGTTGGGGGGACGGTACGCGTCCGCGCCCGCTCTGAGAAGGAGGACCTGCCCGCCGAGGCCATCAGCGAGCCGCAACCCGTCACCTGGCGTTCTGCCGAGGGGGACACCGTCCACGGGCTCTACTTCCCGCCGCGCCTGCCGGGGTACCGGGCGGACGGCGCGCCGCCGCTCATCGTGCGGGTGCACGGCGGGCCAACGAGCCAGGTCTTTGCCGAGTACCTGCCGGCGGTGACCTTTTTCACCACGCGCGGCTACGCCGTGCTGGAGGTGAACTATCGCGGCAGCACCGGCTACGGCAAGGCCTATACGGACAAGCTGCGCGGCACCTGGGGCATTGTGGATTCGGATGACGCCGTGAGTGGCGCGCGCTATGCGGCCGAACAGGGCTGGGCCGACGCCGCGCGTATGGTGATCATGGGCGGCAGCGCCGGCGGCTTTACCGTGTTGCAGTCTCTGATCCGCTATCCCGGGGTATTCCGCGCGGGTCTGTGCCTGTATGGCGTGGCCGACCTGTTCGGCCTGGCGGCAGATACGCACAAGTTCGAGCGGCACTATACGGACCTCCTGGTAGGGCCGCTTCCTGAGGCGGCGGCCAGGTACCGCGAGCGCTCGCCAGTGTTCTCGGCCGACCAGATCCGCGATCCGCTGGCCATCTTCCAGGGGGAGGAGGACCCGGTGGTGCCCAAGGCGCAGGCCGAGGCGATCGTCGCGGCCCTCAAGGCCAGCGGCGTGCGCCACGAGTACCACGTCTACCCCGGCGAGGGCCACGGCTGGCGCAAGCCGGAGACCGTGGAGCAGTTCTACTCCGCGGTCCTGGCCTTCCTGGCCAAGAACGTGCTCTACTCCTGAGTCGTACGAGGACGAGCCATGGCGACCTACCACCGCAGCCTACAGGAGATCAGCCTGGGTGACCTGCCCACGTGCGGGGGCAAGGCCGCGCGCCTGGGCGAGGCGCTGCGGTTGGGCTGCCCCGTGCCGCCAGGCGTGGTGCTGACCACGGAGCTGTTCAGCCGTTTCATGCTGCAGGGCGGCCTCCAGGGCGAGGTGGTCTCGATCCTGAGTGGGATGCAGCCGACCACGATGCACCAGTTCCAGGCCGCCGAGTGGGCCATCCAGTCCGCCTTTCGGGTGCGGCGGGTGCCGCGTGACGTGCGTGAGGCGATCCTGGCGGCGGTGGCCGAGGTCGGTGGCCTGCCGGTGGCCATGCGGTCGTCGGCCACCAATGAGGACAACGCCAGGCAGAGCTTCGTTGGCCAGCACGGCTCGTACCTGTACGTGAACAGCGAGGACGCCGCCGTGGCGGCCGTGGTGGGGTGTTGGATGTCTCTCTACAGCGCCAAGGCGCTGTCGTATGCGCATCGATTTGGCGTGGACCTGCTGCGCGCGGAGATGGCCGTCCTCGTGCAGGGGTTGGTCAGGCCCACGGTGGAGGGCACCCTCGTCACTGTCGATCCGCTATCCGGGAACCCGGATGTGTTCGTGCTGGAACAGAGCGGCGGCGGGCGCCAGGGGCCGCAGACGCTGGACCCCTACGAGGCGGCGCCGGGCGAGGATCCGCTCTGGCAGACCTTGCGGGAGATCGGTCTGCGCCTCGACGAGCACTTTGGCGGCTACCAGACGCTGGAGTGGGGGGTCGAAGACGGGCGGCTGCTTCTCTTACGTGTGCGCCCGGCCACCTGCATCCCGACCTTCCTGCCCGTCTCGGTGCGCTCGGAGGAGGCGGGGCGCGGACCGCTGGAACTGGCCATCTCTGCAGGGCAAGAGCCGCGGCAGTTGCGGCCCTATTCCTGGTACCACCGCTCCCGCAGCCGAGCGGCGCGGGCGGCGTACTTTGCCAGCGCCAACCGGCAGTTTTCTGTGTTCTCCGGGCGGGATGACTATTACCTACGTGGCTACCTCTACTGCCGCTGGCGGCGGTTCTCCTTCCTTCCGGGTGAGGAGGCTGGCCCTCCGCGCTACCTGATGGGGAGGCTGTGGCTCCTGGCCCACGCCCGCCGGCTGGACCGTGAGTTCCGCACGCTGTGGCGCGTGCGGCGCCCGCGCCTCCTGGAACTGGCCGCCGTCGACAAGGCGTCGCTGTCGGACGAGAGGCTTGGCAAGCTTCTGGCCGAGGTCCAAGGGATCGTCGAGGGCTTTCTGGAGGAGGCTGGCCGACTCGGAGAGGCGCCCCAGATACTGGCCGATATCGTCCGCCAGCTCCACGAGGCCTGGGTTGGCGATGCGGGCGAAGTGGCCGACCTCCTGTACACCGGCGCCGACCAGCGCTCGCGGGACGAGAGGGCGCTCGACAGGGCCTTGGCCGGCGCGACAGACGACGCGGCGCGCGAGGCGGTCTACGCCGCGCACCTGGCCGAGCACGGCCACCAGTACCTGCGCGGCAACCCGGTGGTGGACGGTACCGACATCATCCGCCTGCGCGTGAACGACGGGGCGCTGCGCGCCGTCTACCGGCGCTGCGTGGGCCCGCCCGACGATGCCCCGGTGGCGGCGCACGCCCGGAGGCTGCAGCGCCGTGACGAGATCGAATCCCAGGTGCTCGGCAGGCTGGGCCGCCTGAAGCGGCTGGCTTACCGCTACGTGCTCCAGGTGGCGCGACGGTACGAGTCCTTGGCGTTTGACCGTCACGAGCCGGCCCTGCTGGGGCTGCTCCTCGAGCATGACGTGGTGATGGAGGCCGGCCGCCGGATGGTGGCCCGCGGCCTGGCCGAGCGTGTCGAGGATGCCGCGCTGCTCGGCAACGTCGAGCTACAGGACATGCTGGCCGGCGTTTCTGACCCGGCCTACGTGGAGCGGGTCATCCGCGAACGCCGCATCGTGATCCGCCGTTGGCAGCGCTACTCGCCGCCGCGGACGCTGGAAAGCACCGCCCTGCCCGACGGCGCTGCGCGCGACAGTGCGGAGGCGCGCGCACATGGGGCGCTGGTGGGGCAGGCAGTGTCGCGCGGCACGGCCAGGGGCCCGGCGCACATCGTGCGCTCTCTCGGAGAGGCCACCAACGTGCTCCCCGGGGAGATCCTGGTGTGCCCGGAGGCGCTCTTTGAGCTGAGCCCGCTCTTTGGCATCGTCTCTGCAGTGGTGGCAGAGACGGGGGGCCTGCTGGACCATTCGGCCACGCTGGTGCGCGAGTACAACGTCCCGGCGGTGTTCGGCGTGGAGGACGCCACCTCGCTTCTGGCAGACGGCGAAGAGATCGCCGTCGATGCGCACAGCGGCGTGGTCATGCGCCTGCCCACCGAGCCGGAGTGGCCATCGCTCTAGCCGGGCGGGGGCTGGAGCGGTGCACACTGTTCAGACCCATCGAGCACAGACGGAGAGATAGCCATGCCACTCTACGGCGGCATCGAGGCCGGCGGGACCAAGTTCGTCTGCGCCATCGGCTCCGGCCCCGGCGACCTGCGCGCGGAGACGCGCTTCCCGACGACCACGCCGGAGGAGTCGATCGGCCGCGCGGTGGACTTTTTCCGCGCGCATCGTGGCCTCGGGGCGCTCCGGGGGGTCGGCATCGCCTCCTTTGGGCCCATCGACCCCAACCCCTCTTCGCCGACCTATGGGCACGTCACGACGACGCCCAAAGCCGGCTGGGCGCAGACCGACTTTGTGGGGAGGGTGTCCGCAGCGCTTACGGTACCGGTGGGGTTTGACACCGACGTGAACGTGGCCGCGCTCGGCGAGTGGCGGTGGGGCGCGGCGCAGGGGCTGGACACCTTTGTGTACCTCACCGTCGGGACGGGCATCGGCGGCGGGGGGATGGCCAACGGCCGCCTGATCCACGGGCTGATGCACCCCGAGATGGGGCACCTGCGCATCCCGCACGACCTGGCCAGCGACCCCTTCCCCGGCTGTTGCCCTTACCATGGCGACTGCCTGGAGGGCCTGGCTAGCGGGCCCGCCATCGAGGCGCGTTGGGGGCAGCGGGGCGAGACTCTTCCTCCCGACCACCCGGCCTGGCCGCTGGAGGCGCACTACCTGGCCTGTGGCCTGGTCTGCTATATGCTGACTCTATCGCCGCAGCGGGTGATCATGGGGGGCGGTGTGATGGAGCAGCGGCACCTCTTCCCGCTGGTACGCGCCGAGGTGTTGCGGCTGCTGAACGGCTATCTGCAGATCGCCCAGGTGACGGCCGGGATCGACGACTATATCGTGCCGCCCGCGTTGGGCGCGCGGGCCGGGGTTCTGGGCGCTCTGGCCCTTGCTGAGAGGGCCGCCAGCGGCTGAACGTTGCCGCGCCGCCCGCCCAACAACATTGACGACAGGAGTAGCATTTCGAGATGATGATCGGTTACGTGGACACGTTCTCAGGCGCCAGCGGAGACATGCTGGTGGGTGCCCTCCTGGACCTGGGGCTTGACCTCACCGAGTTGGAGGAGTCTCTGGCGCGGCTGCAGCTCCGCGACTACCGCCTCAGCGCCGAGCCGCAGGTACGGCGAGGAATCTCTGGCACCAAGTTCACGGTGGTTGACGAGGGTGCCGGCCGCCCGGCGCGCAACCTCGCCGCGGTGACGGCCGTGGTGGAGCGGGCCGCGCTCGAGCCGGAGGTGGCCGAGCGCAGCCTGCAGGTCTTTCGCGCCATCGCCGAGGCCGAGGCCGCCGTACATGGCACCACCGTCGACGAGATCCACTTTCATGAGATCGGCGCGGTAGATTCGCTGATCGACGTGGTCGGCTTTTGCTGGGGACTGCACCGGCTGGGGATCGAGGCGCTGTACTGCTCGCCCCTGCCGCTGGGCAGCGGCACGGTACGCACCGAGCACGGCCTGCTGCCGGTACCGGCGCCGGCCACGCTGGAGCTGCTGGCCGCCGTGGGCGCCCCGACCGTGCCGACTGAGGCGCGGGGCGAGCTCGTCACGCCGACCGGTGCGGCGCTCCTGGCCGCCCTGGCCAGCTTTGAGCGCCCGGCCATGACCGTGCGGCGCGTGGGCTATGGCTTTGGCACCAAGGAGTTCCCCTGGGCCAACATGCTCCGCCTGTGGGTGGGCGAGGCGCTCCATACGCCCTGGGTGCCCGGCGCGCCGACCGCGCCCCAGGCCCACGAGCATGGCGATCACGACCATCCTCACGCGCATGAACATCCCCATGCGCATGAGCATGGCGATCACGACCACCCGCATGACCACGATCACGAGCATCCGCACGACCACGAGCACTCGCCAGAAGACCACACGCACTAGCCGTCACCCGACGGGCACAGAAAAGGAGCGAGGGAGGACCGTCTCCCTCGCTCCTTCTGTTGGCGCGCGATCAGGCGAACTGCGGCAGGTGCCGGCGGTGGGCCTGCAGCATCTCATCCAAGAGGGCGCGTATCTGCGGCATTGGCAGGCGCGCCTGGACCTGCGGGTCACTGATGAAGGCCTGCAGGGCGGTGCGGTAGTCGCCGCTGAGGGCGGCCTCGGCGGTGAGCTGCTGCGTGGTGATGTGCGCGCGCAGCATCGCCGCGATCGGCTCGGGCAGGGGGCCGACGTTGAGCGGGCGGATGCCATAGCCGCCCACGACGCTGGTTACCTCGACGATCGCCTCGGCGGGGAGGTTGTCGATGGCGCCCCGGTTGGGAACGTTCACCGCATAGAGGGCGTTGCGGTGCCCCATCAGCGCCTCGATGATGTTGGCCACCAGGACGGCCTCGCCGGAGGGGAGCACGTCGAGCGACACGGCGGCGCCCTCGCCGGAGGCCCATTCCTCCACCAGGCGCTCCCAACGCCGCGACCGCTCCCGCTCATGCTCCATCTCGTGGACGCGCATGCTGTAGCCCATCTCTAGGCCCTGCAGACGGCCGGTGTACGGCTCCGCCAGCTGCGTGAGGGCGGGGAAGAACTCGGTGACGTGGGTCCAGCAATAGGGCAACACGCCGTAGGTCTCCAGCCCCCAGCGGGTGACGGGCTCGTCCAGGTGCTCGAGCATGCGCGGGAAGGCGCTGGAGCCGTCGCAGAGGCGTACGTCCACCATGAACGAGCAGTGGTTGAGCCCGCCGCTCAGCGCGGGAACGAGCACCTCCTCCGGCGCGACGCCCGCCCAGTGAGCCAGCGTCGCGGCGTTGGCCGGGATCGAGGCGCAGGTGCACAGGCCAACGCTCTTTACCTCCGGCTGCCGCCGGCGCATGGCCGTCAGGATCGAGGAGAGCGGGTTGGAGTAGTTGAACACCCAGGCGTCCGGCGATACCTCACGGACGTCGTCGGCCAGGGCCGCCAGGACGGGGATGTGCCGAAAGGCGCGCAGAATGCCCCCGGGCCCGATCGAGTCGGCCGTCGGCATGTACACGCCGTAGCGGGCCGGGATTTCGATGTCCATCTCCCAGGCGTCCATCCCGCCCACAGAAATGGCCGTGATGACATAATCGGCCCCGACGAGCGATTCGCGCCGGTCGGTGGTGCTTTCGATCCTGAGGTCGGCGCCGAGCCGGTCTACCAGGAGGCGGCAGAGCCGGTCCATCACCTCCAGGCGCCGGGCGTCGACGTCCATCAGCGCGATGGTGCTGCCTGCCAGCGGACGGCTCTCGATGAACAGGCGCATCAACTGGGGGACAAAGGTGCTGCTTCCGCCACCGATGATGGTGATTTTGCTGGCCACGGCCGCTCCTTTCCGGTGAAGGGATGACAACGAGGGTCCGACGGTCCGGGTTGCGGGTCGGGCGCATTCTGGCCGGGCGGAGGGGGCCTGTCAAACAGGCGCGTGACGGTGCATTGACGGTGCTGTGCGGCTGGCTACAATGGGCCGAGCCTTCCATACGGAGAACCAAGCACCCATGATGTTGACTGCCCAGCTCGCGCAAGCCCTGCCCGTCCTGCTCCTCATCGTCGTCGGCGTCCTGGTGCGCCTGGCCGGCCTGGTGGACCGCTCGTCGCGGCTGATCCTCACCCGGCTGGTGTACTATGTGACCATCCCGGCGGCGATCTTTACCTCGATCTCGCGGTCCACCCTGTCTGGCGACCTGATCGCCCTGCCCGCCATCGGCTTTGTGGTGCCGTGCGTGCTGGCCGGGATCATGTATCTGGCCACGCGAGACATCGCCAACCAGCCGCGGCGCCGCGGCGTTCTCCTCGTGGCCATGGTCGTGTTGGCCGTTTTCGCCTACCCGTTCTTTGAGGTCTACTATGGCGCCGACGGGCTGGTGCGCATGGCCATGTTTGACGTGGGCAATGCCCTGTATGCCGGCACGGCAGCAATGTGGCTGGCCGAGCGGTTCGGCGCCGACGGGCAGGAGCGCCGGCCCCTCAACTGGCGCAAAGTGCTGACGTCCCCGCTCTTGCTGGCGGCCCTCGGCGGGGTGGTGGCGTCCTGGGTCGGGCTGCCCCTGCGCGGGCCCGTGTGGGAGGCGCTGGAGCTGCTGCGTGCCGCCAACACCCCTCTGGCCATGATCGCTGTGGGCGTCTTTCTGGAGCCGCAGACCTCACACCTCGGGTTGATCCTGCGCTACGTCGGCGTGCGGATGGCGCTGGGCGGCGCCCTGGCCCTGGGGCTGGCGCTCGCGCTAGGGCTGGACGGCCTCAGCGTGGTGACGGCCTGCGTCGGCTCGGCCATGCCGGCGGGTACCACCGCCCTGGTCTACGCCGGGGCCGAGGGGCTGGACACCGAGTTCGCCGCCTCGCTGATCTCCTCGACGTTGGTCGTCGGCGTGGTGGTGATCAGCCTGCTCCCGCTGCTCCTCGGGCGCCTCTACCTCTAGGCGGCGGGCGATCCCCCGGGAGCGCCTCACTGGGGCGCTGGCGGCTCCCCCTCGAACTCCTGGATGAACCACAGCAGGTCCTCCACTGCGCGCACCACGAGCTCATTCTGGCTCATGCCGAGCCACTCGGCCGTCTGCGCCAGGTGCTCTTTGATGGCGCCCGGGAAGCGCACCAACAGAGCCTGCTCGGCCTCCGCCTCGTCGGCGACGACCAGGCGGTCTCGTGACGCCAGACGCACCGCCTTGGGCTCGGCGCGCACCAAGTAGCGCAGGAAGCGTTCCGCGGCGCGGGCGTCCGGCGTGCCGGAGGGCCAATAGGCTTTTTCCACCATCCAGCGGTGCACCTCGATGCGCGGGCCGCTGAGCTCGATCCCCCCGGCGACGGCCCGCCAGGCGCAGCCGGGGTTCTGCTCCTCAACCAGGGCCGCCAGGCGTGCGCCGCCCGGGCCACCGGGAACCCGTACCGTGGCCATGCGACCTCCCTCCCTGCTGATCCCCTCGCACCACCATGTGCCCCAGATCCTAGCGCGATGGCCCTATACCGTCAACGTCATAGAGGGGCATGATATCATCGGATGATACCACGCTTCGCCTGCCCCTGTGGACAACTGTGGGAACATCGTCGCTGGCCCGCGTGTGTTGCAGGAATCGCTGCAGAGCGCCGCGTCGCCTGCTCCGGCCGCAGCGGGCAGCATGTGGAGAACGGGCCCCTGTGGATAAGTGGGGACAGAGTGCACAGCCTCATGCCGCTTCGGTTGGGCGCTGCAGCGTGGCCTGCACGATGTGCAGGGAGCCCTGCGCAGGCGCCAAGTGGTTGCCCGGCGCAAGGCCGTGTTGTAGAATAGGATGACAAGCGTGGTCACGCTGGAGCGCGCCGGGCAAGGAGGCGGGCCGATGATGAGAGGAAGGGTGCGAATCGGGCGGGTGCGCGGGATCCCGATCCGCGTGGATGCCAGCTGGATCGTCATCTTTGTGTTGCTTACCTGGAGCATGGCCCGCAGCGTGTTCCCGGGGATGTTCCCACACTGGTCGCCGGCGCTGACGTGGGGGACGGCGGTCGTCACGGCGCTGCTCTTTTTCCTCTCCGTCCTGATCCACGAGATCTCGCACTCGCTCGTGGCGCTGGCCAACGGCCTGCCGGTGCGCGATATCACCCTCTTTATCTTTGGCGGCGTCTCGCAGATCGACGAGGAGCCGCGCAGCCCGCGCACAGAGTTCCTGGTGGCCCTGGTCGGCCCCCTCTCGAGCCTGGTCATTGGCGGGCTGTTGACCCTGCTGTACTTGGCCACGCGCGGCAAGAGCGAGCCCGTGGCGGCGGTGACGCTGCTTCTGGGGCGCATCAACCTCAGCCTGGGCGTCTTTAACCTGGTGCCAGGCTTCCCCCTCGACGGCGGCCGCGTGCTGCGGGCCGCCCTGTGGGCCTGGCGCAAGGACGTCACCTGGGCGACGCGCTGGGCAGCCCGCACTGGCTCGTTCATTGCCCTCGTCTTTATCCTGGTTGGCATTGTGACGGCCTTTACGCAGGACTTTTTGAACGGTATGTGGTTGGCCTTCATCGGCGTGTTCATCGACAACGCCGCCCGTTCCAGCTACGGCCAGCTGGCCCTGCGCAACCTGCTGGATGGGCACACCGTCGCCGAGATCATGAGCGAAGGGTGCCAGCTGATCCCGCCGCAGCTGACGCTCGACGTGTTCGTGGAGCAGTACCTGATGGGCCAGGCGCGCCGCTGCTACCCCGTGGGCACGCGCGACCAGGTCATCGGCCTGCTCACGATCCACGGCGTCCGCTCGGTACCGACCTCGGCCTGGCGAGACAAGCGCGTCAGCGAGGTGATGACGCCGCTCGCCAAGCTGGTGGTCGTCAGCCCGGAGACGCCCCTCTGGGACGCGCTGCGGAACATGACCGCCGAGGGGGTCAATCAGCTGCCCGTCCTGAGCGATGGACAACTGGTGGGCATGGTCTCTCGTGAGAACCTGATCTCGTTCCTCCACGCCCGCACGGCCGTGCTCGGCTGAACGGGCCAGGCGGTGCCCAGGGGCCTGCCAGCAGATACCGGAAGGCGCAACGCACCATGAGAATCCTCTACCTCGACTGTGACACCCTGCGTCCCGACCATCTGGGCTGCTACGGTTACCCGCGCCAGACCTCGCCCAACATCGACCGTCTGGCGGCGGAGGGCACCCGCTTCGAGAACTGCTACGCCACCGACACTCCCTGCCTGCCCTCGCGCGCCGCGCTGTTCCGCGGGCGCTTTGGCATCCACACCGGCATCGTCGGCCACGGCGGCACCGCCGCAGACGAGCGGTTGGAGGGCGCGCCACGCCAGTTCCGGCAGTCTCGCGAGGCGGCCAGCTGGATGGATGTGCTCCGCGAGGCGGGGCTGCACACCGTCTCCGTCAGCCCCTTTGCCGAGCGGCACTCGGCCTGGTGGTTCTACCGGGGCTTCTCGGAAATGATCAACCCCGGCAAAGGTGGGCAAGAGCGCGCCGACGAGGTTGCCCCGCTGGCGGTCGACTGGATCCGCCGCAACGCGTCGCGCGACAACTGGTTCCTGCAGGTGAACATGTGGGACCCGCATACTCCCTATCGCACCCCGCTGGGCTACGGCAACCCCTTTGCGGGCCAGCCCCTCGACGGTTGGATGACTGAGGAGAGGATCCGTCGCGACTATGCCGCCTACGGGCCGCACTCGGCCCAGGACGTGGGCGGCTACGGGCCCAACGATACCGAGCGCTACCCGCGCCTGCCGCGGGAGATCGCCTCTCTGGGGGACTATCAGCGCTGGATCGACGGGTACGACACCGGCATCCGCTACATGGACGATCACATCGGCCAGATCCTCGCCGCCCTCGGCGAGCAGGGCGTCCTGGACGATACCGCCATCATCGTCTCGTCGGACCACGGCGAGAACCAGGGCGAGCTGAACGTCTACGGGGACCATCAGACGGCCGATCACATCACCGCGCGCATCCCGCTGGTCATCCGCTGGCCGGGGCTGCGCGCCGGCCGCGTGGACCGCGGCCTGCACTACAACCTCGACCTGCCGCCCACGGTCTCAGCGCTCCTCGGGGCCCGCGCTCCCGAGCGGTGGGACGGGCGTTCCTTCGCCGAGAGCCTGACGAAGGGGGGTGATACGGGAAGGGAGTACCTCGTCGTCAGCCAGTGTGCCTGGAGCTGCCAGCGCAGCGTGCGCTTTGGGCCGTATCTACTGATCCGCACCTATCACGACGGCCTCAAGGGCTACCCGCCGGTGATGCTTTTCGACGTCGAGAGCGACCCGCACGAGACGCAGGACCTGGCCCCCCGCCGGCCGGACCTGGTCAACCAGGGGCTGGCCCTCCTGGAGCGCTGGCATGCCGAGATGATGGCCTCTTCGGACAGCGACCGAGATCCCCTCTGGACCGTACTGCGCGAGGGAGGCCCCCTCCACACGCGCGGCTGGCTCGAGGCATACTGCCAGCGGCTGGAGGCGACCGGCCGCGCCGGCCTGGCCGCGGCGCTGCGGGAGAGGCATTCCGGCGGAGAGTGGTCCTCGCGCGCCCGCCCCTAGGCCCCGCGCCTTCCGCTGCGCCCGTTTGGGGTTGACAGCGTGGCTCCCTGTCGCTATCCTGGCCCGTAAGCATATCGGCCGCGCCTGGCGGTACCACGGTGGAGCAGATGCCCAAATCCTTCCGCTTTGACGATCCCTTCTACCCGGTGCCCGCCGCGGCGGTGGATGCCGACCCGGCTGCTACCATCGCGGAGCTCTTTTTCCGTGTGGCTCGCCTAGAGCAGGCCCTGCAAGAGCAACGTGTGCTGGCCTCCGCCGAGCAGGCTGCCCTGCTCCTGGCGCAGGTGGGGATTTCCGACGCCCTGGTCAGCCTGGTGGAGCGGATCGGCGTCCCCGCCAGCGCCCAGCAGGCCATGCTGGCGCGCGGCGTGGCCGAGCTGGGGCAGAAGCTCATGGCCGACCTGCGCGAGCGCGGCGTGACGCCCATCGAGACCCTGGGCCTTGCGGTGGACGCCGAGCACAGCGACGTGGCGGGCTACGAGGCGAACGCGCAAATGCCCGAGGGGATCGTGCTTCGCGAGGTGCAGATGGGCTACCTGTGGCGGGGCGGTGTGTTGCGCCGGGCGCAGGTGGTCGTGAGTGGCACGCCGCCCCCGGCGGCGCCTGAGGAGGGCCCCGGCCGGGGCAGGAGGGCAAAGGGCGCATGACGGAAACGCCCATCCGCTGCCCCTACTGCGGGGGGTGGCTACCTGAAGAGGCCACCATCTGCGCGGACTGTCACGAGGACCTGGCCGCTCTGGTGCGCCTGGCCCGCCAGCACGCCATCTACTACAACGAGGCGCTCTCGCTGGCGCGCGAAGGGGACCTCGAGGCGGCCCGCCTCAAGTTGCTCATGGCGCTCGAGCGTAACGGGCGCTTTCTGCCTGCGCAGCGCCTGCTGACCAAGGTGGCCGCGGCCCAGGGTGACTGGGCGCTGGCGCGGCGCTCGGCGGCGCGCGCCCTCGACCTGGCGCCCGAGGACGACCTGGTGCGGCGCCTGGCCGCCGAGGTCGAGGCTGAGGCCACCAGGCAGTTGCCCCCTGCGGCGCGCCGGCAGGCGCCTGCCACGCCCCCGGCCGATCCGAGCAGCCCCCCCGCGCCCAAGGCCGCCGGCCGCCCGGCGCGCCACCGCGGCCTTCTGGGGGCTGTCTTTGGGCTCACCAGTAAAGAGGATCGTCACTAGCCGCCCCGCCTGTACCGCCCGCACGGTTTCTCGCTGCGGGCTGTCGGCTGGCGGCTGAGCCCTGTGGGCTCACGGCGAGACCACAGAAGAAGGGAGACCCCCAGTGCCCCCACAGAGTGCCAAAGACATGCTGCTTGCCAAGATCGCCGACCGCTCGGCCCGAGTGGGGGTTGTCGGCCTTGGGTACACAGGGCTACCACTGCTCGTCGAGTTCGCCAGGGCGGGGTACCGCACGGTCGGGATTGACCTGGACTCCCAGCGCTGTGCCGAGATCAACCGCGGCCAGAGCTTCACCAGCGACATCCCCTCGGGGGTGCTCAGCGCCCTGGTCGCCGAGGGCAAGATCAGCGCGACGACCGACTATGCGGCGGTGCGCGAGCTGGACGCGGCCATCATCTGCGTCCCCACCCCCCTCGGCAAGGCCAAGGATCCCGACATCTCTTATATCGTCTCCGCCACCGACTCCCTGGGGCCGCACCTGCACCCGGGGCTCCTCGTGGTTCTGGAGAGCACTACCTACCCCGGCACCACTGAGGAGATCGTGCTGCCGCGCCTGCGCGCCAACGGCCACACCGTCGGCACAGACCTCTTCCTGGGGTACTCGCCCGAGCGCGTTGACCCCGGCAACCCGACCTTCGGGACGCGCAACACCCCCAAGGTCGTGGCCGGGCTTACGGCGGACTGCCGTGAGGTGGTGGTGGCCCTCTATGAGACGGTGGTCGACACCGTCGTGCCCGTCTCCTCCCCGTCGACTGCCGAGATGACCAAGATCCTGGAGAACACCTTCCGCGCCGTGAACATCGGCCTGGCCAACGAGTTCGCCGTGATCTGCGAGCGCCTGGGGATCGACGTGTGGGAAGTTGTCGCCGCGGCCAAGACCAAGCCGTTTGGCTTTATGCCCTTCTACCCCGGCCCTGGGCTGGGCGGGCACTGCATCCCCATCGACCCCCTCTACCTGACCTGGAAGATGCGCTCTCTCGGCCAGCAGACGCGCTTTATCGAGCTGGCCGACACGGTCAACTCGAGCATGCCGCAGTACGTCGTCGGGCGCCTGGCCGACGCCCTGAACGACGAGGAGAAGCCGATCCGCGGCCGGCGCATCCTGGTGCTCGGCGTGGCTTACAAGGGTGACGTGGCCGACCTGCGCGAGAGCCCGGCCATCGAGATCATCCAGGCGCTTTGCCAGCGCGGCGCCCTGGTGGAGTACAGCGACCCGTACATCGCCGAGCTCACTCTGCTGAGCGGCGAGCGGCTGCAGTCCGTGCCCCTCAGCGCGCCGGTGCTGCAGTGGGCCGACTGCGTCCTGGTGCACACCGCCCACCGGGCGTTCGACTGGCAGTTCGTGGCGGATAACGCCCGCCTCGTGTTTGACGCGCGCAACGCCATGGCCGGGGTGGAGGGCGGCCGCTGCCGCATCGTGCGCCTCTAGCGCCACCCGGCCGGGTGCCGGGCGCGCCCCACGCACAAGGAACGCCAAAGTCCGGCACGCCGCTCAGCGGCGTGCCGGACCTGTTCTTCCTGATGAGAGGCCTAGTGGCCCCGCTCTCGGATGTACTCGGCGACGTCTACGTTGATGACCAGGTCCTCGACGGTGAACACCGCCCAGGGCGTGCCCGTATCCAGCCAGGTGGCCGAGCCGACGGCGCTGAGCGGGGTGCCGGCGATCCGCGGCCCCTCCTCGTTCCGCGTGATCCACAGGATCTTGGGCTGGCCCTCGCCGGGCTCGCGGTAGCGCATCGCCTCCATCGCGTCGATCAGGCCCGTCTCCGGGTTGAAGCGGACGACAAAGGTGTCCTCCCGATCCTCAAAGGGGACGTAGAGGAGGGCGGTGTCCGCGTCCACAGGCTCCCAGCGCACGCGGGGATCGGTGGCCAGGATGGCCGGGAACATGGCCCCCTCCGCCCAGAGCGCCAGGTTGGCGGCCTGGTTGGTATTGGGGTCGTCGCGATAGTGGCCCATGGGGCCCTCGAAAAAGCTGGCGCCGTCCAGGTAGCCCTCGTCGATCCGCAGGACCGGCTGCCCGAAGAAGGTCGCCTCAAAGTAGTGGCGATAGTCCCTCCCGGCGTTGTGCACAAAGACGAACCGCGCCTGCAGCGGGATGCCCAGCATCGGGCGCATCGTGGCCCGGCCCGTCAGGACGGCGGTCTCGATCACCGGCAGGCTCTCGCCGTACACAGCGCGGAGAAAGCGCTCCACCGGCGCCGGCAGCCCCTTGGGCAGCGGCACCGTGGCGACGTCGGCCGGCGTCCTCTCCGCGTAGGGCGGGAAGGATCGCGGCCGGATGACCAGCCCCGCGGCGACCAGAGCCACCAACCCCACGACGACGGCAAGACCAATGGCAAGACCCCTCATTTCCCTCCTCATACCGGTACATCTAGCGGAAGAACGATCGCCACGCGCCGCGCACGCCGCCGACTACGATCCCCGTGGCGATGGCCACCACCAGGGCCGCCAGAGAGACCGCCACGGCCAGGCTGGGAGGCCCCAGAAGGGCCAGGAAGGCCTGCACCAGGGTGGCGGCCAGCGGCTCGGGCGGCAGAGCCGTGCCCAACGTCGCCAGCGCGATCTGTAGGGCCCGCGGGAAGGCCCGCAGCAGGTAAAAGGCACCCGCGCTGGCGAGCAGCCAGATCAGCCAGAAGAGCCACTCGTGCCGGGCCAGGGGACGGCTGATCCTGCGGCCCAGGCGCACCAACGCCCGCACCCAGGCAAACACCGTGCGCCAGGCCCCCGGCAACGCCCCCGCCAGCATGCGGCGAAAGATGCGCCAACCCTCGCGGAGGAGCGAGACGCGCGCCGTCACCGGCACCACCAGCGGATCCAACCCTTCCGCCCGAACGGTCACCTCGGCCTTCTGCTCGGCGCGGAAGGGCAGCCCCTCGGCGTGCACGTGCACGTGGACGTCCACCGGCACCCCGGCCCACAGGTTGGCCCGGGCGGGCTTGACCTCCAGCCAGGGCTGTGACGAGGCCATCTCCACCTGGACATAGCCGCGCGTGGCGTTCCGCAAGGTTACAGTGCGGATGAGCGCCGCCTCGCGCGCCACCGAGCCGAGGTCCACCTTGGCCGGGTCAGAGGCGACCTTGGGCCGCACGAGGCCGGGGTCGACAGAGCGGAGGAAGGCCTCCAGCCCGGCGTCGGGGTTCTTTTGCGCCGCAACGATGTCGTCAGCGGCAACGACCAGGTCGAGCCGGTTCAGGTCGCGCAGCCAGCGCTGAAAGTCGCCCTTGTAAAGGAACGACCGCGCCGCGTCCCAGTGCTCGTCCGACAGGGCGGGCAAGGAAGTGACGCTGCGGATCTGAGCGCCGCCGGGGAAGGTAAAGGTCTGCAGCGCGCGTTTGGGCGTGGCGATCGCCTCCAGCGCCTGGCGCAGCTCGGCCGCGCTGGGCCGGTCGCCCGGTTCGGTGCGCAGGCAGCGCTCCAGCGCGAGCGAGACCTCCCGCGGCAGTCTGTTCAGGTTGGGCCACTGGAAGGGGTGCCCGCGCGGGTCATCATCGGTCAGCAGGTGGTAGGCGGTGGCCGCCAGCCCGAACACGTCGGACTGGGCCACGGCCCGGCCGCGGTACTGCTCGGGGGCGGCGTAGCCGTCGGTGCCGTAGGCCTCCTGCTTGCCGGCCGCTCCCTCGTGGTGCTCGCCGTCGCGGCGCACGCTGGCCGTGCCAAAGTCCACCAGGCGCACGTAGCCGAGCTGCGTCTCGACGATCAGGTTGGCCGGCTTGACGTCCCCGTGCACCACCGGGCGAGAGCGCGAGTGCAGGTACTCGAGGATCCCGCAGGCCTGGATCGTGTAGCGCAGGGCATCCTCTACGGCCAGGAGTTTGCGCGGCACCTGGCGCCCCTCGCTATCCTCGTGAGAGACAAAGGCCTCCAGCGTCTCGCCCTGGATGTGCTCCATGACGATGTAGAAGCGCCCGTGTTCCACAAAGAACGTGTAGATCTCGGGCACGCCCGGGTGGCGCAGGTAGGCCAGCGTGCGGCCCTCTTCCTCAAAACGCTGCTGCGCCGCGGCCTGCTCTGCGGGGTCGGCCGCGTCATAGTAGTCGAGCATCTGCTTGACGACGACCACCCGGTCAAAGGCGCGATGGTCGCGCGCCAGGTAGACGGAGCCCATGCCACCGGACGTCAACGGACGCTCGATGACATAGTCTCCGCCCAAGAGTGGCGTACCGGGCGCCAGGCGCGCGTCCAGCCGCGCACCGCAGTGCGGGCAGAAGCGCGCCTCGGCGCGCAGCGGCTTCAGGCAGAGCGGGCAAGATCGCTCCACTAGCCGATCCTAAAGATCATCTGCACCCGGCCAGCGCGGATCTCATCGCCATCGCGCAGGTCGACGGCCACGCCCGGCTGTACCTGGTGGCGGTTCAGGTAGGTATAGTTGGTGCTGTTCAGGTCCTCGAGGGTGTAGCGGCCACCGGCCAGGGCGATGCGCAGGTGCCGGCGAGAGACGCCGCCCTCTTCCGCGCCATGCGGAGAGAGGTCCACGTCCGGGTAGACGCCAGAGTAGGGGTCCTCCCGCCCGACGACCACCTGCGGCCCTACGGGCAAGGGGATCTCCACCCCACTGGGGACGATCACGAGCCTGGCCGGCGCCAGGGCCACAGCGGGCTGAGGGGCCGGCGTGACGGCCGGCTGCGGCGCGGCCGGCTGCGGAGCGGCAGCGGCCACTGGCGGGAACGCCGCCGCGACGGCGCCCGCAGCGCCCGCGCCCACCAGCGCGGCGCCGCAGAACTGGCAAAAGACGTCCTCCGGCGCGTGAGCGGCCCCGCAGGCCGGGCACTCGCCCGCGGCCGCCGCTGCCACAGGCGCAGGCGCAGGAGCCGGCGTCGCGGCCACTACCGGCGTCGGGGCCACCACCGGCGCCGCTGCGGTTACGGGGGCCTCGACGGGCGCCGGAGAGGCGCTCGGCTGCGCGGGGCGCTGGCCAGCGCCCCGCTGGGCAGGGGCGCGCTCGGTACGCTGCGCCCCGCAGGCGAAACAGAACTCGTCCTCGGGCCCCAGGGTGGCCCCGCAGAAGGCGCAGGCGGCACCACCCGCCACGGCGGCCGCGGCGGGCGCGGCCTCGACGGGGATGGCCTCGCTAGCCTCCGGCTGGGGCGCTTCGAGGGGCGCGCCGCATTCGCCGCAGTACGCCTCGCCGGGCGTGTTCAGGGCGCCGCAGTTCGCGCAGCGCCCGGCCGGCTCGGCGGGGACGGCGGCCGGCCCGGCGGCCGGCGGGGGCATCACCGGCTGTTGGGCGGGTGCCGCCGCCACAGCGGGTGTTGCCGCCACGGCGGGCGACGCGGCAGTGGCCGGGGCCGCCGGGGCGAAGCGGGTGCCGCACTGGTCACAAAAGATCGCGTCATCCGGCGCGATGTTGCCGCAGTTCACACACTTTTGCATGGTTTGCTCCTTTGTCAGGCGGATCATCCCGGGAGATCGGGAAGCTTTTGCGTCAGCTTGCGGGTCTGGTAGCGCAGTTTCTTGGTGCCCAGAGACGACATCTGGCCGCTCTGCTCCAGGTTGGCCGCCTCCTGCTGGGCCGCCTCGGCCAGCTGCGGCTCACCTAGCTCCAGCAGGCGCGTGGCGGCGGCGCGCAGCTTGCGGGTGGCGTTGGTCAGGTCCCCGAGGCGGGCCTCTTCCAGGGCACGGGTCTGCAGGCGGTATACCGTCACCTTCTCAACGATGTTCATGATGCGCGCGTCGTAGCGGGCGGCCAGCGCGGCGTCCTCGGTATAGTCCACGACGATGTCCTGCCGCACCGAGGTGCCCGTCATGTTCTGCGTCGGCAGCTCGCCGCGCACCTCGGCCTGGGCGACGCGGTAACGGCCGGCACGCCGCGGCGGCAAGAGTAGCTCCACGAGCACGGCCTTGCCCGCCACGGCATCGAGCTCACCAAGGTTCACCTGCACGTCGTGCTCGCCGATCGGCTGGTAGCCGAGGTTGGCCAGCAGCGGCGTCACCTGCCAGACCTGGCGCGGCGTCACGTCCGAGACCAACCGCAGCGTCATGGTGGCGTTCTGCACCACGGCCTGCTGCGAGCGCTCCACCGTCTGGGTGAACAGGGGCACGATGTCGTCAGCCGAGGCGATCAGGTCCGCGTCCCCACCGCTCTGAGAGCCGATCTGGTCGAGCAGGGTCTCGTTCCACTCATCGCCGAGGCCCAGCGCCTGGATCGGGATGCGGTGCTCGCCGGCCTCGGTGGCCAGCTTCAGGCACTGGGCCTCGTCCCCGTAGGTCTGGCCATCGGTGAGGAGCACCAGCTGGTTGGCCCAACCCTCTGTCCAGTGGCGGTAGACCTCGCGCAGGCCCAGGCTCATCCCGCGGGACATCTGCGTGCCGCCGCCGGCCTGCAGGCGGCGCACCTGATCCTCCAGGCCGCCCTGGCGTGAGACCACCTCGTTGCGGGCCACCACGCGGGCTGAGTCGTTGAAAATGGTCAGCGAGACGCGGTCATCGGGCCCCAGGCGGCGCAGGGCGAGGCCCATGGCCTCCTTGAGCCGCTTGATCTTGTCACCCTTCATCGACCCGCTGCGGTCCAGCACAAAGCCCATGTTCACCGGCAGGCGCGTGCGCGAGATGACCTCGTTCGGGCGCGCCTCGATCAGGACGTAAAGCAGCTGCTGCGTGCGCGTCACCGGCACGCTCGGCTTGTTGAGCGCAGCGGTCAAGGCCAGTTCGTTCGGCATAACGTCTCCTTTCCAGCGCGGCCGATCCCTGGGCGCCGTTGGCCTAGGCGCCCACGGCCTGCACGATGATGACCGAGATGTTGTCCTCTCCGCCGGCCAGGTTGGCGTGGCGCACCAGCCGGTCGCAGGCGCGCTGCGGGTCGGGCTCGGCCAGCAGGGCCTCTTCGATCCCCTCGTCGCGCACCATCTCCCACAGCCCGTCGCTGCACAAGACCAGGCGGTCGTCGGCGTGCAGGTCCAGGTCGAACAGGTCGACCTGGACGTCGGCACGGTCGCCGATGCTCTGGTAGATCAGGTTGCGCTGTGGGTGCGTGTAGACCTGGGCGGGCGAGATCTGGCCGGTGTCTACCAGGCGCTGCACCAGCGAATGATCCTTGGTGACGGCGCGCAGCCCGCCGGCGCCGTAGAGATAGGTGCGCGAGTCTCCCACGTTGGCGACGTGGGCGCGCCCGTCGATGGCCAGGGCCAGGGTGATGGTGGTGCTCATCTCCGAGTTGGCCTCGGTACGGGCCTGGTAGACGGCGCGGTTGGCCTCCTGGACGGCCCCGACCAGGGCCGCACGGACCTCTTCTTCGGCGGGGGGCTCGCCCGAGACGGCCGGCTCCCACACGCGGTCATGCAGGGCTCGCCAAGTCGTCAGGGTGGCCAGCTTGCTGGCCACCTCGCCCGAGTCGGCGCCGCCCAGGCCGTCCGCCACGATAAAGAGGCCTAGAGACGGCCCGCCGGAGCGGCTGAACGTCCAGCACTCGGCATAGTCCTCGTTGCGCTCGCGCTCAAGGCCCGGGTCGCTGGCGCGCCCCCAGCGGTGGGCCAGGCGGCCCGCCTCGGCGGGCGGGGCAGGCGGGGCGGGCTCGACGGAGGCCGCAGCCTCTAGCACGACATAATACTCGCGGTCCCCCTCGGCGAGGGTCAGGTCCGCCTTGGCCGGCCTGTGCCTCACCATCTCGGTGACGCTGGCCCACAGGGCGGCCTCCAGGGAGGCGCCGCAATCGAGGCAGAAGCGGTCGCCCTTGACGTTATCGTCGTACCCGCAGGCGGCGCAGCGGGCCCAGTCTCGCGCCCGATAGACGATGCGCTCGGGGGTCTGCTCGACGATGGCGGCCACCTCAAAGCGCCCGCCAATCAGGTCGCCGACGGCCAGCGGCTGGCCCGGCGCGCGCTCCGCAGCGGGCTGATCGTCGGCACCCGGGTGCTCAAGTTTGATCGTCGGGATGCCGGTAGGGGCCGGCGGCGCGGCCGAGGCGGCCGGGCCATCCACCGAGAACGGCTCGCTCGGCGCCGGGCCGAGGCGCCCCCCGCAGGCTGCGCAGAAGGTGGCCCCGGGACGGTTCTCTTGCCCACAGGCGGAACATCTCATCGGGTCTGGCTCCCTTGGCTCGCTCGCCTCAGTAGATCAGGAAGGCCAGCACGACCTGGCCGATACGAATGCGGTCGCCGGAGGCCAACAGGCGGGGCCGGCGTGCCTCCAGGCGCTGGCCGTTCACGTAGGTGCCGTTGGCGCTGCCCACATCCATCACGTGGTAGCGCCCCTGAAAGGCCATGACCCGCGCGTGGTTGCGCGAGACGTACCCTTCCGGATCATAATAGCCCACGTCGAGGTCGACCGGTAGAGCCCCGCCGCGCCGGCCGACCAGCACCACGCTGCGATGCAGCGGATACTCCCAGCGGGCGGGCGCCGGCTCGACCAGGGTGAGCACGGCCTGCGGCTGGTGCCCCAGGCGTGTGCCGCAGTGCCCGCAGAAACGCGCCCCGCCACGGTTCGGCGCCCCGCAGGCCGGGCAGGCCGTGCCCGGCGGCATGGCCTCCAAGCGGCGCGGCGTCAGCCCCCTGCCCGTGGCGGCCTCTGGCGGCGCTGCGAACGGCTCTGGCCCGGCCGGCGCAGGCGCGGCGAGTTCGGCCGCCTTTGCCGCGGCGGCCGGCGCGGCGCTGACCGCCTGGGCGAGGGCGTGCTCCGCGCGCGTTGGCTCGGCCGGACGCTGCTGGCCGAGCAGGCGCGCCTCGGCCCGGCGGCGCTCGCGCCGCGGCAGGCAGGCCAAGAGCGCCCCCCGCATCTCCTCGGCGCTGGCGAAGCGGTCTTCCCGGTCCGGATCCATGGCCTTCTCCACGGCCGCGGCGGTCCCCTCGCTGATGGCGGGGTTGTAGCGCCGCAGGGACACCCGCTCGGAGGGCACAAAGGCCGGCAGCGGCGGCACGTTGGCCAGCAGGTGGTACATCGTCGCGCCCAGGCCGTAGATGTCGGCGCGCGGGTCGGTCTGCGCCTCGCCCCATTGCTCGGGGGCGGCATAGTTCTCCGAACCCATGGTGACCGTGTCTTTGCGCTGACCCGCTTTGTAGGTGCGGGCGATGCCAAAGTCGATCAGCTTGATCGAGCCGTCCTCGGTGACCATGATGTTCGACGGCTTGAGGTCGCGAAAGATGATCGGCCGCGGCTGGGCATGCAGATAGGCGAGCACCTCACACACCTGCACGGCCCAGTCGAGCACCTGGCCCTCCAGGAGGGGCGCATTGGCGGTCTCCAGGCGCTTCTCCAGCGATTCGCCGCGGATGAACTCCATCACCAAGTACGAGCGCCCGTCGTCCTGAAAGTAGGCCACCACCCGCGGTAGGTTGGGGTGTGCCAGGCGCACCAGGATGTTGGCCTCCTGGTCGAAGAGCTGGCGCGCCTCGGCCAGGGTGGCGGCCGAGCCGGTGCCCGGGCGCAGCTCCTTCATCGCCCACACCTGGGCGGTCCCGTCGGCCAGCGCCTCGGCCACCTCATAGACCCAGGCCATGCCGCCGCCGGCCACCAGCCGCACGACGCGATAGCGTTCTCTGATTAGCGTTCCCGGGGCGAGGGGTCTCGTATCCATCTCAGGCCTGTCGTGTGAAGGGGCGCCCGCCGCGTGACAGACGCGGCCATCGCGCCCGCCATATCTACTGTAGAGTACGATGCCGGCGCGGGTTGGGTTGCGCGTGCTGGGGATAAGGGGTGGCGGTGATGCGGGGCGCCTGGTGCCGTCGAGAAGAGACAGCGCCGCCGGCGGGCCGCAGGAGGCACGCACGCTCCGGCGCGCAGAGTCAGCGGGCCTGGCGCCCGGCCCGCCCTGGCGGGCGGAGGGCTGCTGCGCACCCCTCAACCGGTCGCCCCTGGGGGGCGCCTAGGCGCCGGCGCGGAGTTCCGCGACTTCTACCGGGCGGCCCGTCTCGGCCGAGCGGTAGGCCGCCAGGGCCACCTCCAGCGCGCGCAGGCCGTCGACGCCGTCGCTCTTTGGGCGGCGCCCCTCGCGCACCGCCCCCAGAAAGTCGCTGATCATCAGCGCGTCCAGGTCGCTGCCCCAGGCCTCCCAACGCGGCGCCGACGGCTCGGCGGGGTAGTGCGTCAGGTGCTGCCCAAAGAGATCCGCCGAGGCGTTGCCCCGTTCGCCGATGACCCGCAGGGTGACGTCTCCCCAGGTGGGGTAGGAGGCCGGCCGGCTCCAGGAGCAGTCGAGGGAGGCGAAGGAGCCGTCGCTCAGGTCGATGGTCAGGATGCCGCTGTCGTCCCACTCCTGGTGAAAAAGGCCGTGCCCCACCTGCGCGTAGACCCGCTCCACCTCGGCGCCGGTCAGCCGGCGGAGGAGGTCGGCCACGTGGACGGTGTGGTCGATGACGGCCCCGCCGCCCGAGCGCTCCGGCTGGATAAAGAACCCGCCCGGCATGGTGCCCCGGTTGGTGGCGCGCACCGCCAGAATCCGCCCCAACCGCCCGGCCCGCGCCGACTCGAGGAGGGCCGCGAACGCCGGGCTGAACGGGCAGGGAAAGGCGGTGGCCAGGGTCAGGTTGTGCCGCTCAAAGGCAGTGACGATCTCGGTCGCTCCGGCGACGGTGGTGGCGAGCGGCTTTTCCAGGAGGACGGCCACGCCCCGCTCGGCGGCGCGCAGCGCCATGGCGCGGTGGTCGGCGTTGGCCGAGGTGATCACCACGGCATCAACCTGGCCCAGCAGGTCGTCCGCGTCGGCGAAGAAGGGCACCCCGTGCTCGTGCGCCCAGCGTGCCCCGCGCGCGGCGTCGTCGTCGGCCAGCCCCACAAAGCGCACGTCGCGCCGGGCAGAGAGAGCGCTCACGTACGAGTAGGCGTGCAGGTGGGCCAGGCTCCAGACCCCGATGCGCATGGCGTTCTCCCTTCCTAGAGCGTCACGGGTTGGCCGCTGGTGATCGACTCCAGCGCCGCCAGGCTGAGCCGCAGCGCCGCCAGCGCCTCTTCGGGCGGGGTGACGGGCGGCTCTTCGCCGCGGAGGCACCGTGCCCAGTGGGCCATCTGGAGGACGTAGGGGCTCTCGGCGGTGTAGCTAGTGGGGACGATGACGCCCGGCTCCGCGTCCGGGGAGACGCGCAGCTCCTCCGCATAGGCGGCCGAGTCGGCGCTGTCAAAGGTCAGGAGGCCGCCGTCGCCAGAGACCTCACCGTGCACGCGAAAGCCGGCCGCCTCGGCCCAGGAGGACTCGAGGTGGGCGATCACCCCGCTGGCCATGCGCACGGTGATGAGGGCGTAATCCAGCAAGGGGAGCGCCTGGCCGTATAGGCCGCGGGCGTAGACCTCGCGCGCCGGGCCAAAGGTCCACAGGAGCCAGTCCAAGTCGTGAATGCCCATGTCCAGCACGACGCCGCCGCTCTCTGCGGGGCGGTTGTGCCAGTCTCCAGCGCCGCGCGGGAAGGAGGCCGCCCGCGAAAGGCGCACCAGGGCCGGCTGCCCCACCCGGCCGGAGAGCACCGCCTGACGCAGGCGGGCCATGTCGGGAAAGAAGCGCACCACGTGCCCCGTCAGGAGGTGACGCCCGGCCTCGCGGGCCGCGGACACCATCGCCTGGGCCGAGGCCAAGTCGCGCGCCAGCGGCTTCTCACAGATCACGTGCTTGCCGGCCCGCAGGGCGGCTAGCGCCTGCTCGGCGTGGAGAAAGGTCGGCGTGGCCACCAGCACGGCGTCCACATCGGGGGCGGCCAGCGCCTCGTCCAGGGTCGTCACGGCGCGCGCCCCCAGGCGCAGGGCCAGGGTTCGCGCGCTGGTGGGCGTGCGGCTGCACACCACGCGCACCTGGACCCCCGGCACCCGGCGGCTGGCCAGGGCGTGGATCGTCCCGATCGTGCCGGCGCCGACGATGGCCAGGCGCAGGGGCTCGTTGGCGTGTGAATCCATGCGACCTCCCTGACAGTCACTCCATGGAGTACGATCCTACCCGCCGCAGAAGGCGGCGTCAAACGCTGGCGCCAGGGCCCCGATTCCAGGCCCGGGCCCTCCCAGCTCTGTGGCCGCCGGCGTCTGCGTCGAGGGAGGGAAGATTGACAGGATTTACAGGATTGACAGGATTCCGAAAGCACTGCAGAGACAGGTGCTCTTGGGTGACAGGCTCTGTCATACCCCAATCCTGTGAATCCTGTCCCTCTTCTCTTCCCTTCCAAGCCCAGGCACGGCCTTTGGCGAGCGCTAGGCCGCCCTTGCGTGCGGCTGCGCCACGGGTAGAATCGTTTGGCTGACCGCATCGCCGCGGGCACCCGAGGCACCTGTCACCCAAGGAGGAACCGATGGACGGGCCACAGACCGTTCTGTACCGCGGGGTGGGCGAGTGGGCCCTGGCCCTCGGCCAGGCCTGCGACAACCCCTTTGTCGACGTGATCGTCGATGCCGAGTTCACCGCGCCCTCCGGCGCGCGCCGGATCATGCCGGCCTTCTACGACGGCGGCAACACCTGGCGCGTGCGCTTTTCGCCGGACGAGGTCGGCACCTGGCACCTGCGCATCCGCACCATGCCGCGGGAGGACTTGCCTGAGCTGGAAACGGTTTTCCAGGTGACCCCGCGAGAGGTGCGCGGCACCCTGTGCGCCACGCCGGGCGAGGCCTGGGGCTTTGCCTACTCGTCCGGGGAGCCCGCTTTTCTGTTCGGAGACACCGTCTATAACCTCTTCGGCATGGCCCACTGCGGTGGGGATGTGGAGGGCTTTATGCGGCGCCGGGCGGGCCAGGGCTTCAACCTGCTGCGGGTGCGGTTGCCCGTCAGCCCCTTTCACCCGCCGCGCGGCTACTCGGACTGGCAGACGCGCCGCACCTGGCCCTGGGGCGGCAGCGAGCAGGCGCCGCAGTTCGACCGCTTCGACCTCAGTTACTTTACCACCGTGGACCGCGTCGTGCGGGAGGCCGAGTCACTCGGCCTGGGCCTGGAGATGATCATGGAGGGGTGGGGCTTTGAGTTCCCCTTCGCGCGGCGCGACGTCTTCCTCCCCGAGTGGGAGGACCTCTGGATGCGCTACCTGATCGCCCGGTACGACGCCTTCAACTGCGTCTACATCTGGACGCTGATGAACGAGTACGAGTTCTACCCCGACGGGGACTGGCGCTACGCGCGGATCGCCGACCTGTGGGCCATGCGGCGGGCCCGCTGGGTGAAGGCCCTGGCCCCCCACGGGCACATCGTCGCCGTGCACAACGGCCCCCGGTTACCGCGCTTTGCCGACCGCTTCCGGCGCGACCCGGGCGCTATCGACGCGATCATGTTCCAAGACTGGGGCTCTCGCGACGCGGAGCACGGCTGGCTGGCCGACGGCATCGAGGACACCATCGCCGCCGCGCTGGACGGCTGGTGGGGTTCGGCGGTGTTCGCCGAGTGGGGCTACGAGCGCAACCCCGCCCTGGAGCTCAAGATGCCCTCCCATCTCTACTGCGACGTAGAGCATACCCGCCGCGGGGCCTGGCGCGGGGCCTTCTGCGGGCTGGGCATCATCCACGGCTTTGAGAACTCCTGGGGCCCCTGGATGCTGCTCGACGAGGACCAGCCCGGCCTGGCGATGTTGCAGCACGTCCACCGCTTTTTCACCGAGATCGCCCCCTTCACCTCTCTGCAGCCGGCCGCGGACCTGGTGACGGGGGGGCCCTGGCCGCGGGGCTGCCGGCCCCTGGCGCTGGCCTCGGAGGACGGCGCCCTGGCTGCCATCTATCTGCCGGTGGGCGGCGAGGTGACGCTGGCGCTGCCGCGGGGCGAGGCATGCTACTCTGGCGAGTGGTACTGCCCGGTGAGCGGGACGTTGCGGCCGGCCGAGGGGAGCGCCGGCCGCTATGTGGCGCCGCCGGCCGAGCACGTCGGCCACCCGCAGGACTGGGTCCTGTTGCTCAAGGCGACATAACGAGGCGCGGGGCTACCCAGAGCGAGGCGGACGCCTAGGCGTCCGCCTCCCCCAGCAGGGCCGAGAGCCGCGCCGTCAGTCGCGCCCCCTGTGCGAGGCGCGCGTCGGGCGCCTCACCGGCATAGTGGGTCATCAGGGCGCGGTAGAGGTACTCGCCGATCGTCTGCGCGGTCGTCAGCGCCGCGCGCACATAGTCGTCGGTGACGGGGCGCTGGTCCCCGATCTTGAGCGGCGATCCGCGCACCAGCGAGAGGTACTTGCGGTTGACGATCCCGCCATTGTGGACCAGGAGGTTGCGCGTGGCATAGAGCTCGTCGATGTCCGCCGGGGTCTCGGGGGCCTCTTTGAGCGTGATGCCGAGGGTGTCGGCGATGAACCGTAGCTTGGCCTGGATCGGCCCGAAACCGAGATCCTCCACCTGCCGGCGCACCAGCCGGGTGAGCATCCGGTTCACCTCTCTGGGGTTCCCCGACTCTTGCCGCAGGCGGCGGGCCATGGCCAGCATCACCGCCCGGGTAGAGTCGAGCACAAAGGCCTCGAACAGGGTGGTCAGGTAGATCAGGATCATGTCGTTGGCCAGGCGCGGGTAGCGGACCTCGATCTCGGTGCCCATGATGGTCAAGCGGTGCAGGTAGGCGGCCTCGTCGCGGGTGAGGGTGAACGTCTCGCCGGTGTCTTCCAGCTGCAAGGTCAGCTGCGGCTCACTGCTCTTCTCGAGGTATTCCTCCAGCGCGGCCAGGGCCGCGTCGGGGATGGAGTCCTCCGAGTCGAGGCTTTCGGCCGCGTCGATGGTCATCTGCTGGAAGCGGCTCAGCTGCAGGCAGCCGACCATGAGCCGGTCATACAGGTCCGCGAGCTCATCCGACAGTGCCATAGTCCTCCCCATGGGTGCGCCAGAGCGCCCGCTGCGTGTGGCTGGTCCGCTCACATCGGCGCGCCGTGGCCGCCGACCTCCTCCGGATGCTCCAGGAACCCCTCCACGCGGGCGCGCACCTTGGCGACGATCGCCTCCGTGGCCAGGCGGCCCCACTCGGCCGTCGCATCCTGCACACCGTTGTTGGAGGCGCCCACCGGCGCTACGCTCCGGTCGGCGGGCAGGGTCGAGAGGTCCTGCATGCCCGGGTCCAGGTGCATGAGGAGCGACGTCTCCCACTTGCCGGCGTGGTCTCCGCAGGGGGCGAACTGGCCCTCGGCACGCAGCAGCTCGTAGCCGGTGAAGGCCCAGGCGATGGTTCGCGGCCCGGGCACCCGCCGCTGCGCCTGATGGAACACGGCCACCGCCGCCCGGGCATGGTCGAGGAGGGGGTAGTGCCCCGCGCCCAGCACCGCCACGCGGAAGCCCAGGCTGCGCACCTCGTGCAGGATGTGGATGAGCAGGTGGTGGTAGTTGGTGTACTGCTCAGACACGGACTGGTACATATGCCCCGGCTGAAAGTTGGCCGGGTCCAGCGCCATCCCTGCGGCGATCGCGTCGCGATCGGCGGCGTTGGCCTCCATGAGGGCCTGCTCGCGGCACTCGCCATAGTAGAGCGGCGGGAAGACCAGGCCGCCGATCTGGCGGGCGCAGGTCTCCAGCAGGGCATGCATCTTGAGCGTGTCCAGCCCGACCGGGTTGTGCGTGCCGTGCCACTCGATGGTCCCCAGCGGGACGTAGGCCACCGGGCAGGCCTTGCGGCGCGCCACGATCTGGGCGGGGCGCAGGCGCTCATAGCGGACGACGGGCTTCTCGTTCATCATAGTCCCTCCAGTGGGATGCATCGTAGCGGTCGTCGCGCGGGGCAGAGGGCCTAGGCCCACTGCAGCGGGCGCTCCGGCCGCGGGCGGATCCCGTCCAGGAACCCGCGGTAGGCCGCGATCAGGCCGTCCATCAGGCGGGAGACCTCCTCGTCGATGACCTGCCGGGCGGGGTCGGCGTCGTGCCAGGCCAGCGAATGGGCCACGACCTCGGCGAACGAGGTCGGCGCGGTGAACTCGGGCACCAGGCGGCGGATCTTGGTGTTGTCGAACACCGTCGAGTACATCTTGTCCCCCAAGAGCCCCGGGCCAAAGCGGGGGACCATCGCGGCGATCGCCTCGCTGGGGATGTGCACGATCTCGGCTTCCACTCCGGCCGCCCGGGCGATGGTGCGGTAGAGGCCATCCCAGGTCAGCACCTCGTCGGAGGTGATGTGAAAGGCCTCCCCGATGGCCTGCTCGCGCCCGAACAGCCCCACAAAGCCCACCGCCAGGTCGTCGGCCGAGGTCATCACCCACAGCGACTGCCCATCCCCGTGAGAGATGATCGGCTGCCCGCGGCGCAGGCGCCCCACCACCGTGTAGCCGTGCCCGCCCACCGAGGAGGGGATCCAGGTCGGCCCCACGGTGTACGAGGGGCGCACGATGGTGACGGGAAAGCCCCCCTCGCGGTGGGCGCGCATCAGGCGCTCTTCGCAGGCGATCTTGTCCTGCGCGTACTGCCAGAAGGGGTTGCCCAGCGGGGTGGACTCGGTGATCACCGGGCTGCTCGGCGGCTTGCGATAGGCGCTGGCCGTCGAGACGAAGACGTACTGCCCCACCTGGCCCGTAAAGGCGCGCAGGTCTTGCGCCACCTGCGCGGGCGTAAAGCCGAGAAAGTTGGCCACCACGTCAAACCGGCGGCTGGCCAGCTCGGACAGGGCCGCGGGGTCGTTGCGATCGCCGTGGAACTCTTCCACGGCGCCGCCGAACTCCGCCGGGCGCTGTCCGCGCGTCAGGATGGTGACGCGGTGCCCCACGGCCAGGGCCCGGTGCACGCAGGCCGTGCTGATGTTCCCCGTGCCGCCAATAAAGAGAACGCGCATGGCCCTCTGCTCCCAGGACTGGTCCCGCCTATGATCCCGCCCATACTAGCATGGCGCGCCGGGGGCGACAAGCCTTCGTGTTCACTCACCCAAGATGTCACAGTGGGCTTACGGTTCCTTCAAATGATAATGTCACCGGAGGGACTATGCCCGCCGTGCCCGGCGCCTACGCCCCCGCGCGCGCTTGCCTGCGCGGCCCCGCTGCCTAGAATGCCCGGGAAGACGCGGCCGCTGCCTGCCCCGCCGCCCACAGAGGAGATCACGCCGATGCAACCCAACATGACCGCCGTCACCGCCTTTCTCGTCGACCTGCTCAAGACGCCCAGCCCCACCGGCTACCACGATGAGGCCATGGCCTTCCTGGCTGGCGCGCTCGACGGCCTGGCCCTGCCCGGCCTCTCCTGGCGGCGCACCGTCAAGGGCGCCCTGGTCGCCACGGTGATCGGCGCCGACCAGCGCCTGCCGCACCGCGCCACAGCCGCCCACGTCGACACCCTCGGCGCCATGGTCCGCGAGGTCAAGCCCAACGGGCGCCTTCTCTTGACCCAGCTGGGCGGCTACACCTGGCAGTCGGTAGAGGGGGAGGGAGTCACGATCATCTGCGTCGGCGATGGCCGCCGTTACCGGGGCACCATCCAGTCCGTCCATCCCAGCGTGCACACCTCTGCCGAGGCCCGCGAGGGGAAGCGCGAGGACGAGACCATGGAGGTGCGCATCGACGCGCGCGTCTCGACGCGTGAGGAGACTGAGGCCCTGGGCATCGCCGTCGGCGATTTCGTCTCCCTCGACCCGCGCGTGGAGGTCACCGACACCGGCTACATCAAGTCGCGCCACCTGGACGACAAGGCCGGCGTGGCCGCCCTCTACGGTGCCCTGCTGGCCCTGCGTGATGGGGCCGCCCGCCCGGCCGCCACGAGCCACTTTTTCTTCTCCAACTATGAGGAGGTTGGGCACGGCGCGGCGGTGGGCATCCCCGCCGAGGCCGAGGAGCTGGTCGTCGTCGACATGGCCGCCTCCACCACCGGCGAGCACCAGAACTCGGACGAGTACTCGGTGGGCATCTGCGCCAAGGACTCCTCTGGCCCCTACGACCTGGACCTGCGCCGCCGCCTGGTGCGCCTCTGTGGCGCGGGGGAGATCCCCTACCGCGTCGACACCTACCCGCGCTACGGCTCCGACGGCAGCGCCTACCTGCGCGCCGGCGGCAACGTGCGCGTGGCCGTGATCGGCCCGGGCGTCGACGCCTCCCACGCCTACGAGCGCACCCATGCGGACAGCCTGGAGGCCACCATCCGCCTCGTGACGGCCTATCTCATGGACCCCGACGCCTGACGCCACGCGCGAGGAGGTGGGCATGGAACTCTTGTTTGAGAGCCGCCTGGAGGTGCTGCGCGCAACGGGGCGCCTGCGCTTCGTCACGGCGGAGCCCGAGGTGCTGCCGGAGCCGGTCCTGCGCCCCGACTGCGCGGCCGACGGCACCGGCGCCAACATCTATGGCTCGGTGCTCTCGGACGGCGGCCTCCTGCGCATGTGGTACCAGGCCTGGCCGGCCGATTGGAACGGCCGCACCGTCGACTATGTCGGCTATGCCGAGTCGGACGACGGCCTGACCTGGCGTAAGCCCGCCCTGGGGCTCGTTCGTGACGGGCCGCCGGGCAACAACCTTTCAGACCTGGCCCTGCACTCCCCGTCGGTTTCTATCGATCCGTCGGCCCCGCCCGAGGCCCGCTACCGCGCCACCGGCTACAGCGGCCCTGGCCGCCCTGGGGCCCGCGCCGACCTCCGGGAGCCCGGCTACTACACGGCGCACTCGGCCGACGGCCTGCACTGGGTTCCTGACTCCGCCAGCCCCCGCTGGCGCGGCGGAGACGTGATCACCAGCGTCTACCATCCTGGGCGTGGGCGCGTCGAGGTCGCCTTGAAGCACAACCCGCGGGCCGGCGGCATGCCCCGGCGCTCGATCTGGCAGGCGACACTCTGCGGCCAGGAGGCCACTGCGCCCCTCGCGGCGCTGGTCCCCGATGCCTACGACGACGTCTGCGCCGCGGCGCGTGGCTACCACACGGGCGACTATTACGGCATGGGCATGATGCCCGCCGGGCGCGGCCTGGTCGGCTTTCTGTGGAACTTTCGCCACGCCCTGCCCCTCACGCCCGGGCGCGAGTACGGCGTCTTTGGCGCGGTGGACGTCTCCCTCGTCTACCAGCCCGGGCCCGGCGAGGCTTGGCTGCACGTCCACGGCCGCCCCGACTTTTTGGCGCACGGGCGGCCCTCCTGGACGGCCGGGGGCATCTATACCGCCGCCAACGCGCTCGACGTGGGGGATGAGCAGTGGCTCTACCTGGGCGGGGCGCAGCATTCGCACGCCTGGCAGCTCGACGAGCGCTGGCAGCCCGACGCGGCCCGCCTGGCGGCCATGCGCGGCGCGGGGCGCATGGCCATCGGCCTGGCCCGCTGGCGGCGTGACCGCCTGTTTGGCTTCACGGCCGACCCCGCAGGCGAGCTGGAGCTTGACCTCGGCGCGGTGGCGCGGCCGTCGACGCTGGTGCTGAACTATGCGGCCTCGGCGAGGGGCAGCCTGCGCGTGGAGCTGCCCGGCCGCCCAGGGTACTCCCTGGAGGAGGCCCGCCCCCTGGCCGGCGAGGCCCTCGCCGGGGAGGCCTCCTGGCGGGCCGGCACCCTCTTGCCCGCGGCGCCCGACGCGCCGTTGACCGCCCGTGTACGCTTGGAGGAGGCCACCCTCTATGCCTACGAGGTGCGCCCGCTCGCCTAGGAGGGGGCTGCCCGGCACCTTGCCCGCCGCGCCCGGAACGGCTACAGTAGGCACGCCTACGGACCAGGCAAAACCAGGCCAGATGCAGCCAGCGGAGGAGAGCGATGTCGCCTACGCGTTTGACCCGTTGGGAACACCTTCCTCGTGAGCAGGTCGTCCGGGCCGTCGAGCGGCGCGGGCCCACCGAGCGCATCCCCATGGTGCGGGCCAAGTGGTGGGGCGAGGGGCTCCACGAGCAGTATGGCGAGCGCCTCGCCGAGCTGGAAGGCTACCCCGAAGACACCGCCATGATCTGGTGCTCGCCCGTCGAGTTCGACAGGATGGGCCTCTCCTGGACCTGGAAGGACGACGGCGCCCGCGATGCCCGTCCGGTCCTCGACGACTGGGCCAAGCTGGACGAGTTCATCGCCAAGCTGCCCGACCCCGAGGCCGACCCCCGCTTTGAGCAGTTCGCCGCCCAGGCCGAGGCGGCCCGCCGCGACGATTATTACCTCCTGTTCGGCTGGTGGCTGCTCTTCTTCGAGCGTCCCTGGGCCATCCGCGGCATGCAGAACCTGCTGCTCGACTACTACCTCTTCCCGGAAGAGGTGCACCGCCTGAACGAGGCCCTCTGCACGCTCTACTGCGGGTACATCCGCCGCGCGGCGCGCGAGCTCCGCCCTGACGGCCTGTGGACCTCGGACGACTTGGGCCACCAGACCCAGCTGATGATGCCGCCGCGCATCTTCCGCGAGTTCCTCAAGCCCTACTATGTCCGCGTGGGCAGGGTGCTCGACGAGGTCGGCATGCACTTTTGGCTGCACTCCTGCGGCAACAACACCGAGATCCTCGGCGACCTGGCCGACGCCGGGCTGGACGTCTTCCATCCCGTGCAAAAGGGCACCATGGACGAGATCGCCGTGGCCCGCGAGTTCGGCGACCGCCTGACCTTCCTGGCCGGGATCGACGTGCAGCACACCCTGCAGGAAAAGGACCCCGCCGGCATCCGCGAGGAGGTGCGCTTCCTGGTGGATACGTTTGACCGGCCCGACGGCGGCATGCTCATCGCCGCGGGGAACGGCATCGTCGGCGGGACGCCCTTTGAGAACATCCGTGCCTTTCTGGACGAGTCGGCCGTCTACGGGCGCGCGCATCGCGCCCGCTTCGCCGGGCGGGGCTGATCCCGGGTGGCATGAAGGAGGCGAGCATGGCAACGGCACCGAGGCAGGCGGCGGGCTGGATGCGCGAGGAACCCCTGTTCGTGGCCGGGGCGGGCGGGTACCACACCTACCGCATCCCGGCCCTGGCCGTCACGACGGCGGGGACGCTCCTGGCCTTCTGCGAGGGGCGGCGCCATTCCCGTGCTGACTATGGCGAGATAGACCTGCTCCTCCGCCGCAGCCACGACGGCGGCGCCACCTGGACGGACGTGCAGGTGGTCGCCAGTGAGGAGGGCCTGACCTGCGGCAACCCGGCTCCCGTCGTCGATCGGGCCACCGGCCGGATCGCGCTGCCCTTCTGCCAGAACCTGGCCGACGGCGGCGAGGACCTGATCTGCGCGGGCCAGGCCCCGCGCACCGTGTGGCTGACCGGCTCGGCCGACGACGGCGCGAGCTGGTCGCCGCCAGCCGAGATCACCGCGAGCGTGAAGCGCCCCGCCTGGACCTGGTACGCCACCGGCCCCTGCCACGGCATCCAGCTCGCCAGCGGCCGTCTCTTGGTCCCCTGCGACCACATGGTCGGCGTCCAGTTGGCGCGCTCGGCCGACCCGCAGCACTCCCACGTCATCCTCAGCGATGATGGTGGGGTCACCTGGCGCCTGGGCGGCATCGTCCCCGAGGGGACCAACGAGTCGACGGCGGTGGAGCTGAGCGATGGCAGCGTGGTGATCAACTGCCGCAACCGACGCGGCGGCGGCCACGCCCGCCTGGTGGCGCGGAGCACCGACGGCGGCGAGACGTTTGGCGCTCTCCGCCGCGACGAGGCCCTGGTGGAGCCGGTCTGCCAGGCCAGCCTGGCGCGCCTGGGTGGCGGCCGCGAGGTGTTGTTCTCCAACCCGGCCAGCCTGGCCCGCGAGAACCTGACCGTGCGCCTGTCGGCCGACGGGTGCCGCTCTTGGGCCGCGTCGCGCACGATGTACGCGGGGGCGGCCGCCTACTCGGACCTGGCCGTCCTGCCCGACGGCACCATCTGCTGCCTGTACGAGCGGGGCGTGGCCTCGCCATATGAGGAGATCGCCCTGGCCCGCTTCGATCGCGCCTGGCTCGTCGGGGCCAACTGATCCGCCAAAGCCCGCTGACGGAGACCCCATGGACGACATCTCGGACATCCGCACCTACTATGACAGCGCCCTCAACGAGGAGGAGCGGCTGGGCCGCCACCAGCTCGAGTGGGACCTGACCTGGCGCTACCTCGACGAGTACCTCCCCGCGCGCGGCAGAATCCTCGAGGTTGGCGCGGCCACCGGCCGCTACACGCGTGAACTGGCCCGCCGGGGATACCGGGTCACCGCCGCCGACCTCTCGCCGATCCTCACCGAGTGGTCCCGCGCCCGCTGCACCGAAGAGGGGCTGGGGGGATCGGTGCGGCACCTGGTGGCCGATGCGCGCGACCTGTCGGCGCTGGCCGGGGAGACGTTCGATGCGGCGCTCGTCATGGGGCCGCTCTACCACCTGGCGCACCGGCAGGACCGGCTGGCCGCGCTCCGGCAGGCCGGGCGGCTGCTGCCCGTCGGCGGCCTGCTGGTGACGGCGCATATCGCCCGCCTCGGCATCCTGGGCGACCTGCTGCGCACCGTGCCCGAGTGGGCCTTGACCGCCGAGCCGCCGAGCATCCTGGCTGAGGGGCGTGACCCGCAGGGTCCGCATGAGGGGGGCTTTCGCGCTTACTTTGCCCGTGCTGAGGAGCTCGCGCCCCTCCACGAGGAGGCCGGGTTTGAGACGCTCGTCGTGGCGGCCGCCGAACCGGCCATCAGCGCGGATGATGAGTCGTACAACAGGCTGGAGGGGGAGCTCCGCCGCGCCTGGCTGGACCTTCTCTACCAGGTCAGTGCCGAGCCGAGCATCGTGGGCGCCTCGCGCCACCTTCTGGTTATTGGCCGCAAGAGAGGGGGATAGACCCTTGGCCCACATCCTGGAACACCTCACCGCCCGGCGGAGCATCCGCCGCTACACCGACGAGCCAGTGAGCCACGACGACGTGCAGGCCCTGCTGGAGGCGGCCATGTCGGCCCCGTCGGCCTCCAACCGCAAGCCGTGGGAGTTCATCGTGGTGGACGACGCGGACCGCCTGGCCCGCCTGCGCCGCGGGATGGTCTTTGGGCGCTACGGGGCCCCGCTGGCCATCGTCGTCTGTGCCGACATGTTGCGCTGCTATCCGCCGCCGGCGCAGGGCTTCTGGATCCAGGACTGCAGCGCGGCCACGCAGAACATCCTCCTGGCCGCCACGGGGCTGGGGTTGGGGAGCGTCTGGCTGGGGGTGCATCCGCTGGCGCCGATGATCGCTCATGTGCGGAGCGTCGTGCACCTGCCGCGGCACGTGCGCCCGCTGGGGGTGGTGTACATCGGCCACCCTGCGGAGGAAAAGGCGCCGCGCACCCAGTACGACGCCTCGCGCGTCCGCTGGCAAGAGTACGGCCCGGCCCCCGCCGGCCGCCGCTGGTGGCAGTTCTGGCGGCGCGAGGAGGGCGGAGCGGAAGAGGTGTGAGCGGCGTCCGCTGCCGAGAATACCCTCTTTGAACGGACTCCACTTGCCTCTGACGGGCCAGCAGGCGTCAAGGACACAAAAAGGGCGGTAGAGTGTACTCTACCGCCATAGGCATGCCCCCACGGGAATTCGAATCCCGGTCGCAGCCTTGAAAGGGCTGTGTCCTAGGCCACTAGACGATGGGGGCGAACAGAGACGGATACTACCATGCCGCGCCCCGGCCGTCAAATCGCGCCAGGGCGACGCGGCAGCCTGTCGCGTCGCCCCGGCAGAGACAGACGCCCCAGTTATCTCCGACGCTCAGGGCGTGGCCGCCAGCGCGGCGTCCGCCGTCGCCAGGCCAGCACCCGTCGCGTCAGCGCCCCAGCAGATCTCCTCGGCAGGGCCGGAGGGCTGTGCCACCGTGCGGCAGCCGGCCGGCAGCGGGATCGCCGCCCCCTCCAGGATGCCCTCAGCCTGCGCGGCGGTCAGCCCCGGGTTCTTCTGGGCCATCAGCGCCACAATGCCGGCCACGTGCGGGCTGGACATAGAGGTGCCCCCCAGGAAGTAGTACGAGGTCTTGCCGCTCTGCATCTGGTATGGCCCCACCACCCACGACCCCGGCGCGGCCACGTCCAGGTCCTGCCCGGCCAGCGCGCGACTGGAAAAGTCGGTGATGTAGTAGTCAGCGGGATTGAGGGGATCGGCGACGTTCGTCGCGTACCACCAGGTGCGGTTCCCGGCCGGCGACCACTCGCCGATCCAGCCCGAGGCGGCCACCGAGATGACCGGCGCGTAGGCGCCCGGGTAGCCCATGCCGGCCATGCCCTCGTTCCCGGCCGAGGCCACCACGATCACGCCCTTGGAGATGGCATAATCGATGGCGGCCTTCTCCATCGCGTCGAGCTCGGGGCCGCCAAGGCTCATGTTGACGACCACCGGGGAGCCTGCCAGCGGCCCGGCCTTCAGGTCGGCGACGTAGGTGATGCCCGCCGCCACCACCGACGACCAGCCGGAGCCGTTCTGGTTCAGGACCTTTACCGGGATGACCTTAGCCAGCGGGGCCACGCCGTTGACGGGCGTGCCGCTCAGCGAGTAGCCCAGGATCGTCGAGGTCACGTGGGTGCCGTGGGAGTTCTGGTCGTGTTCCCACTTGTTGGGCTGCTCGGAGACAAAGCCCATCTCGCCACCGCCACCGCCAAAGCACTTGGCGTACTCGACGGCGATGCGCTCCTGGGGGAAGTACTGGCGCCAGGAGTCGAGCAGACCCGTGTCGAGCACGGCCACGTAGACGCCCGAGCCGTCGTAGGCTACCTTGCGGTTGGCAAAGCCAAAATCGGTGACGTTGATGGCGTCAAGGTCCCAGGTAGAGAGGCCATCCATCATGTCGGTCAAGGCGACCGTGTCGACCGGGGAGCCCTTGCGTTCCGCGTCGGGGTTGGCCGCCGCGACGTAAGGCAGGGCGCGAATCGCCTCGAGGTTGCCAAACTTGGCCTGGAGCTCGACGGCATTGATGGCCGGGATGGCATCGACCACGCGGCCGTAGGCGCCCAGGCCGGCCAGGATCTCGGCCGTGGCGGGAACGTTGAGGACGACGTTGATGCCGACCATCTTGCCGGCCGGCGGTTCGCCGGGGGCAGCCTGGGCGCTGAGCGCCCCGGCCAGCATCAGAGACAGAACGAGCACGAGCGCGAGAATGCGATGCTTCACTTCTGAACCCTCCTGTTACGCGTCTGCCGAGCCACTGGATGACCCCGCCGAACCGATCGGACGGGATGGGCTCCGATCTCGCCATGTGGAGACAGTCGTACAGGAGCGCGCGCTGCGCGGGTGGAGTGGGGCGGAGCTTACCATGCATCCTAGCGCAATCTGCCGCTCTACGCAAGGGGTTTTGCGGAAGGTTGCGGGAACTCGAGAGAGGCGGCCGCCGTCCCCGCCGGTCCGCCGGCGGCGCCTGGCTACTTGTGCGAGCGCGCCCCCACGCTATACTCTCGGCTCAGAGGTGTAGATGATCAGCCGCGACCCGTACCGAGCCCTGAGAGACTCTCTCCGCGCCCTGCGCGACGTGTTGCCGCCCATGGCAGACGGCGCCGGCGCCCTGCCCCCTGCGCCCCAGCGGGACTGGCTGGAGAGACTCCGCCGGACGGTGCTGCCGGCCATTGACTTTGACCTGCCGGTGCTCCTGGTGGGCATCTGCGGCGGCGGCTCGACGGGCAAGTCCACCCTGCTGAACGCGCTGACCGGCCGGCCGCTGGCCAAGGTGGGCTTCCGCGCCGGGCTGACGACGCGCGTCCTCCTGGTGGGCCACCCGGCGGTGCTCACCCCGGGCGTGGCCGAGTCACTCCTCTACCGGCTGGGCGAGAGGCCCCAGGCCTGGCGCAGCCCGGAGGAGACGGTCATCCCGGGCGCGCCCCTCTACGCCACGTCGGAAGCCGTGCCGCAGACCCTCCTGTACATCGACACCCCTGACTTTGACACCGGCGACCTCGACCGGATGGCCAACCGTGAGCGGGCCGAGCCGATCCTGCGCACCGCCGAAGTGATCATCTATGTGTTCACGAACACGGTGTACAACAACCTCTCCAACACGCGCTTTATGGCCGACCTGGTGGGCGGCGTCGGTGGGCGGCCGATCGTGCTCGTCTACCGCATCTCGCGGGCTGCCCCCGACGCCGAAGTGCTCGAGCACTGCCTGACGGTCGGACGGCGGCTGTATGCCTCGGGCGACGGGGAGGCGCTGCCGAGCCAGGTGGTCGGCATCTACCGCATGCACGAGTCGGACGCGGTGGCCCTGGGTCAGCGCGAGCCGACGCTCGAGCCGCTCGGCGCCGTGACGCGGGGCCGAGCGCTGGTGCGCCTTCTGGCGGAGCTCGACGTGCCGGCCATCAAGCGGCACGCCTTCGCCGGGGACCTGGCCGTCATTCGCAGGGGCGCCCACGGCGAGCTAGCCGCGCTGCGCTCCGCAGCGCGCGAGGCCGCCCAGTACCGCGACGCGCTCCGGCACGCCATGGCCGAGCACGCCCTGGAGGCCTTGAGCGCCTTCCCCGCGCAGGAGGCGGTGACACTGGCGGTGCGCCTCTTTGTGAGCACCAGCCCGGCGTACATCCGCCTGCTGCGCGGCACCGGGCGCCTGGTGAGCGCGCCGCTCCGTGCCGCCCAGGCCCTGGCCCGCCGCGTTGGCGAGCGGGGCGCGAAGGCCAAGGGCGGGGTGGCGGAGCCGGACCTCCACGAGGCGCTCAGCCAGAGCCTGCTCGAGGCGGCCAACAACCTCCGCAACCGCCTCATGGATGACCATCTGATCGTCCAGGTCAGCGCCCAGGACGACTTGTACCGCGCCGTGCGCGCCGCGGGCCAGGTCGGCCCGGCCGTGCCGGCGGTGGAGGCGGTCGGCCCGGGCCTGTACAACCTGCACTTCCCGGTGCCGCAGGCGGTGCAGCGTGAGGAGGGCGTCCTCCGCCACCAGGACTGGCACGCCGTCAGCCGCAGCCTGCAGGAGGCCGTTCCCGGCCTGGTGGGGCTGCCCGAGGGGATAGCCGAAGAGCTGCGCGCCGCCGTGCGGGCCTTTCGCAGCGGGATGACCGTCACCCAGAGGCTGCGCGAGCTGTTTTTCGCCTCACTCTCTGCCCTGCCGCCGCTGGTGGGCGTCAGCTATGCGCTGCTTACGGCGAACCCGGTCGCCGGGGCGGGGCTGTGGATCCAGGTGGAGAGCCTGTTCGGCCTGAACGATCTATGGGCGCTGGTCTCCATCCCCGCCTCGCTGGGGTTGAGCGAGAAGGAGCGCCGCCAGCTGGAGGCCATGATCGCGCCGGTCTTCCGTCTGTGGCTCGAAAGGCGGGCGGGCGCGGTGGCGGCGCTCTATGAGCGCACGGTCTGCCGGCCGGTGTTTGAGGCCCTCGCCGCCGTCCCCGCCGCGGATGACCCGCGCCTGGCCCGCGTAGAGGACGCTCTACTGGCGCTGGAGGCGCCCGCGCCATGAACGACCTACCCTCTGCCCCGGGCGAGGCCCTGGCCATGCGCAGCGCCGGCGCCCTGGCCTACGTCGAGGCCGAACTCGACGGTTTGCGCCAGGCGCTGACCGATCTGCCCGACTGGGCCCCCTCCCGGATGCTCCTGGGCGAGGCGGCCTGGCTGCGCGAGCGCCTGGGCGAGATCGCCGCCGCCTGGGAACGCAAGCTGGTGGTGGCCATCGCCGGGCCGTCGGGGGCCGGCAAGTCCACCCTCCTGAACGCCTTGGCCGGGCGAGAGCTATCGCCGACCGGTCTGCGGCGCCCGACCACGCGCGAGGTCGTGTTGTACGTGGGGGCGCGTTCCGATGCGGACCCGCTCCTGGATCATCTCGGCGAGGGCGCCGCGCAGGTACATGTGGCTGCCGAGGCCGCCTCGCTCGAGCAGCTCATCCTGGTTGACACGCCCGACACCAACACCCTGCCGGAGAACCAGCGCCTGCTGGCCCGCGTTCTCGAGCGTGCTGACCTGGTGCTGGCCGTGTTCCCCGCCCAGAACCCCAAGATGCAGGACAACCTGGCCTTCCTGGAGCCCTTTGTGCGGCACCTGCCGGAGGCCGCGGTCATCCCGGTGCTGAACATGGTGGATCGCGTCCCCCGCAGCCAACTGGACGAGATCGTGGCGGACTTTTCCGCGGCGCTGGAACGCAACTGGCAGCGCGGCCCGGGGCGCGTGTACCTCATCTCCGCCCTCGAGGGGGTTGGCGCCCAGAGCGTGCGCGATGAGGAGCCGCTGCACACCCTGAACGAGCTCCCGCTGTTGGCCGAGGCACTGTTCTCCTCGCTGAACCGGGCCGGTGAGGTCGTCGATCGGCGCCTGGCCCATGCCGAACACCTCCTGGATCTCTTCCGCGGGCACTGTGCCGAAGTGCTAGAGGCCTCTGCCGAGCAGCGCGCCCTCGCCAGGGCGGCGCTGGCCACCCTGCGCACGGACCTCTCTCTCTGTCTGGGCGAGTCGCTCACCGACGAGGCCGAGCGCGGCGGCACCTATGCGCTCCACGCCACGCTCTACGGCCAGCTGGCCGGGCGCTGGTGGGGGCCGTTGGGTTGGCTGGTGGCCGCGTGGGCATTCCTGCTGCGCGTCGGGGGCCTGTTCGGGCGGCCCGGCCACCCCGAGCGAGGGCTTCCGGGGCCGGAGCAGGGCCTGGCCTGGGGGGAGGCGGCGACCCGCCTCGAGCGCGTCTATGCTGAGGAATGGCCCGCAGTGGCCGACGCGCTGGTTCAGGCCGGTTTCCAGCCGGCCGTGCGCGAGGGGTCCCGCTGGCATGCCCAGGTGGAGGCCCTCGCCGGCAACCTGGCCGCGCGGATGGCGCAGGTCTACCGGGAGCAGCTCGCCCGGCTGGGGCGACGCCTGTCAGCCTGGCCTCTACAGGTGCTTCTGAACGCGCCGGTCTTGGCGACGGTGGGCTGGGTGGCTTACGATACCGTCGTCGGGTTCTACCAGCGCCACTATCTGCCCGCCGAGTACTTTCGCCATGCCGGGATCACGGCGCTGGTCGTGTGGCTGGCCGGCTTTGCGCTGCTGCAGGTGCTGGTGACGGCGGCGCTGCGCCGGTCGTTGCGTCGGCGCGTGGCCGACGCCGTTGCCGCCGATCTGGGGCGCCTGCAGATGGCCGACTTGGCGTCTCAGGTTGAGCGGCTTGATCTATTGCGAGACAGCGTTGTACCAGCCGACGTGCGGCCCCGCGGGCGCTCGCGCGCGCACCATCAGGAGTAGCCATGCCCGAGAACGCATCCTTCTGGACCACGGTGTTCTCTGCACCGGTGTTGGTGACCTTTATCGTCTGCGCCGCTATCTTTGGGGCGGCGACCTGGCTGATGAGCGCCTGGCATCGCCGCCAGCGCGACAGGCTGCTGGCCGACCAGCGCACCTATCAGGAGGCCACCGTGCAGCGCCTGCTCGATTCCGTGTCTGACGATAAGGACCAGGTGATTGCCGAGTACGAGGCGCGCCTACGCGAGCGGGACGCGCAGATCGCTGCCCTGGAGGGGAGTGTGGCCCGCCTGCGCGACCGGCTGTCGTCTTCCGGCATCCTGGGGCTGTTTGGCGGCAAACAGCGCGACGTGGTGGGGGCGCTCCTCCTGGAGAACGAGCAACTCCACGAGCTACTCCTGGAAAAGCAGGAGCAACTGCGCCACAGCCTGGCGGACATGACCAGCCAGATGCTCGACCGCATGGATGAGCAGACGCGGGCCACCGCGCAAGCCGTGCGATACAAGCAGGCCCTCCTGTCGGCCTTCCTCCAACAGGAGGAGGCCCGCCAGATGCTGGACCGCCTGCTCGCCGACGGCCGGCTGGGGGGCGCCCAGCCGGGGCCCGCCAACCAGGTGGAGGGTGGGGAGGGCCAGTAAGCCTCCGGGAGGGCGTCGCTTGTGGCTCAGTCAGCGGGGATGGCTTCCTCGACGGGCCGTGGCTGGCGCTCCACGCCGCGGGCGGCCACCCGGCTGATGACGGGCAAGAGCACCATCAGGATGACCAGCCGCGAGACGTGCATCGCCGCGACGAGCTGCGGGTCGGCGCCGAGGTCCGCGGCCAGGATGATCATCGTGTCGGCGCCGCCCGGCGCGCAGCCGACGATACAGGTGACCAGGTCGACCCCGCTGGCGCGGTAGAGGAGCCAGCCGAGCCCCAGCCCGGCGGCGATGAGGAAGGCCGTCATCAGACCCCCCGCCAGGGCGAAGGGGCGGTAATCACGTAGCGTCTGGCGGGTGACGGTCGCGCCCACGCCGGCGCCGACGATCCACTGAGCAAAGACGCGCCAGGTGCTAGGCAGCGCGGGCACCCGCAGGAGGAGCGGGTTCAGCAGCGCGGCGACGGCCAGCCCGGCCAGGAGCTCCGGCGCGGGGACCTTCAGCCGGACGGCGACATACCCGGCCGCCAGCCCCAGGCCCAGGAGCGCCCCCAGGCGGAGCGCCAGAAGGCTCGGGCCCGCCGCGACGGCCGCCACCGGCACGGGCGCCGCGGCGCCCCGCGAAAAAGCCGCCGCCACAAAGGCCGGCACAAAGAGGAGCACGCTCACCAGGCGCACCAGGTGCATGCTGGCCACCACCGGCGGGTTGCCGCCAAGGTCTTCCGAGAGGGCCACCATGGCGGCCAGCGCGCCCGGAGACGAACCGCACAGCGCCGTGGCCCGATCCATGTGGGTGAGGCGGCTCAGCAACCGCGCCGCCAGCAGGCTGAGCGCCACCATGGCCACGACCATGATCGCCACCGGCACCAGGGCCCGCGCGACGGCCCCCACAGTGTCCGGCGTGACCGAGGCGCCCACCGTCAGCCCCAGGACGACGCGGGCCGCCGAGCGCAGCCACTTGGGGGGCTCTCCGAGGGGGGCCTGCAGGAGGCTGGCGATGGCCGTGGCCAGCATGGCCCCGGTAAAGGCCCCGCCGGGCAGGCTGAGCGCCCGCGCCGCGACGACCCCCACCGCCCCGACGAGAAGCGTGCCGCCAACTTTCCGCCACGTACCTATTGTTGCCATGCACGCCCTCGTCTATCGCTCATCGCCACTGGCTGCGTATACGTTTCCACAGGTCGCCCGGCGTTGCCGGGCGCACGGGTTCTAGCAGGAGCCGCGCAGGATCAGGCTCGGCCGCAGGACGATGTGCCTGGGTTCGTCGTCGCCGTCCGGTTCCCCGTCAATACGGTCCAGCAGGATCTCCATGGCGGCCTTGCCCAGCTCGTAGGTCGGCTGATCCACGAGGGTGACGGGCGGCGTGACCAGAGAGGCCCAGGCCGAGTCGTCAAAGGAGATGAAGGCAATGTCATGGGGCACGCGCAGCCCGTATTCCTTGACGACGCGCACGAACCCCAGCGTCATCATGTTGTTGGCAACCAGCACCGCCTGGGGCGGCACGGGCGCCCGCAGCATGGCCCGCGCCAGGCGCGAGCCGCTATCCTCGGTATAGTCGCCCATGTAGATGAGGCTCTCGTCGACGGGGCGGCCGCTGTCGGCCAGGGCCTGCCGGTAGCCGGCCAGCTTGTCGGCGGCGGTGGAGACCGATAGCGGCCCGCTGATCATGCCGATGCGCTCGTAGCCGCGCTGGATCAGGTGTTGCACGGCCACGTAGGCGCCCTGGCGCACGTCGACGGTGACGCTATCGCACGACTCACACCCCTCCAGGCGGCGATCGATGAGCACCACGGGAACCTGGCTGTCGATCAGGGGGCTGAGGTCGCTGCGGTGCCGGTCGGCCACGGCCACCAGGGCGCCGTCGACGAGGCGATTGCGCAGCACGTCGACATAACGGCGCTCCTTGCCCAGGTCCTGGTCGGAACTGACCACAGTGACCACAAAGCCCGCCTCGAGGGCGACGTCCTCCACGGCGCGGACGATGTCAGTAAAGTAGGCGTTGCGGATATTGGGGACGATGACGCCGATGACAAAGGTGCGCTTGAGGCGCAAACCCCTGGCGAGCACGTTGGGGCGATAGCCGAGGCGCTGGACGGAAGACATGACGCGCTCGCGCAGCTCCTTGGAGACGGGCTGCGAGTCGTTCAGGACGCGAGACACAGTGGCGATGGAGACGCCGGCATCCTCGGCGATGTCCTTGATCTTGAGAGCCATGTTGCCTCCTGAGCGGAAACCGATGGGGAGCGCGGTCGGGGCTCGCGGCGGCGTGCGCCGCGGGGAGCACAGGGTGAGTGTAGGCGTATTGGGCGTCGGGGTCAACCGAGCGGCAAGAACCTGCGCCCTGCGCAGCGGGTCGCGAAGGGCGCCAAACGACCGCGACGCCCCTGGCAGGCACGGCACACTGCCGGGGCGGGCCTGTGGGCGCTTGGCCCGGGCAAGGATGGACAGGATCGCCGAAATCCTTTACAATGCGGCTACCCGTCGGGCGGCAGACGCCCCGCGGCTGCGTGGGAAGCTGCGGGGCGCGCCCACGCCGAGACCGAAGGCTACGCGGCGAGGCCCGATTCCAGCCGGGCCAGTGGGACACTCCCTCGACTGCATACAGGAGGCAACATGAAGGGTTCTGTCTTGTACGATCGCATCTATGGCAGCCTCATCGGCGGCATCATCGGCGACGCCATGGGCGCCCCCGGCGAGGGCAAGACCTGGCAGCAGATCGAGGAGGCCCACGGTTGGGTCGAGGACTTTCAGGGGGTCGGCACCGATGACACCGTCATCAAGCACATCCTCTGCGAGGCGATCATCGCCCACGACGGCGAGATCACGGCCGACGAGTTCGCTGCCTCGTTCATCAACAACAAGGACAAGATCCGCTACTGGTTCATCCCGGTGCGCAACATGTTCCACAAGGTCGAGTCGGGGCTGGAGCTGCCCGTCTATGCCGGTCTGGGCAACATGCAGTCGTCGTCCTCGGCCATGTCGATCTCACCGATGGGCCTCATCAACGCCTGCAATCCGCGCCAGGCCGCGCTGGAGACCTACGACGTGGCCGGCCTGATCCACGCCGGCTGCAGCACCTTCTGCCGCGACGCGGCCTGCGCCATGGCCGCCGCCGTCGCCGAGGCGCTGCGCCCCGGGGCCACGGTCGAGTCGGTGCTGGAGGCCTCGACCAAGTACCTCCACGAGAAGTCGTCGCAGGTGATGCTCGAAGCGATCGAGACGGGGCTCGCCATGGCGCGCAAGGCCGGCGACTACAAGGCCTTCCGTGAGGCCTACTATGCCACCCGCCTGCGCGACATCATCAGCGACTCGCGCGAGACGGTCCCCTGTGCGCTGGCCCTCTTCTACCTGGCCAAGGGTGAGGCGCGGCCGGCCATCGTCTACGCCGCCAACTTTGGCCGCGACTCGGACACCATCGCGACGATGACGGGCGCCCTGGTCGGGGCCTTCCGCGGCGTGGACGCCCTGGGTGAGGCCTGGGTGCGCAAGGTGACCGACCAGTTGCCCGGCCAGAGCGACCTGGCCGAGTCTCTGGCCGGGATCGCGGTGCGCAAGGCCGAGCGGGCCCGTGCCGCGGCCGCCGACGTGGCTGCCCTGCGGGGCGCGTATGCTCCTTCGCCGGGTATCGAAGGGAGAGGGCCCGCCGGCCGTCGCCGGGCCAGCGATCGCCAGTGACAGAACAGATAGCGCCGACCGGCCGCCCCTCGCCCGTCAGCGGGTGAGGGGGAGGGCCGGCGGCAGCAACAAGGAGCAGCGCAGCATGGGTGGTATTGCGGTGGGCGTGGTGGGGCTGGGGCTGGGACGGCACTTTGTGGCCGCCAACGCCGCCCTGGAGAGCGTGGGGAGGTTGGTCGTCTGTGATCCGGACGAGGCCCGCGTGGCCGAAGTCCGCGCCCAGTTCCCCAAGATCACGGCGGCCTACTCCGATCTGGAAACCATGATCGCCTCCGAACGGCTGGACGCGGTCAACGTCGTGACGCCCGACCACCTGCACCGCGCGCAGGTGGAGCGCTGCCTGGCGGCTGGGCTGCACGTCTTGCAGACCAAGCCGCTGGCCACCACCCTCGAGGACGGCCGCGCCATCGTGCGGGCTGCCGAGGCCAGCGATCGCGTCGTCATGGTCGCCCATGAGCGGCGCTTCCGCTCGTTGTGGCGGGCCGTCAAGGGGCTGATCGCCTCCGGCCGGCTGGGCGAGGTGATCCACGTGCGCTCGGACCAGGTGGGCGACAGGCGCGGCCAGTTCGCCAAGGCGCCCTGGTACGCCTCGGCCGAGGCCGGCCGCACCGCCCTGGTCGGCAGCGGCATCCACGACGTCGACCTGATCCGTTTTCTGGTCGACAGGCCGATCTGCACGGTGACGGCTTTCTCCAACCGGCTAGGCGACCTCGACTTTCCCGAGGCCAAGACCACGGTGGCGCTCTACGAGTTCGAGGGGGGCGCCATCGGCGAGGCGATGGTCTCTTACGAGGCGCGCTGGCCCAAGGCCGGGCGTCGCGGCAACGCCTTTCGCCTGCTCGGTACCGGCGGCATCGTCGTCGATAACATGGTCTCCTTTGTGGGGCAGGACGGTTGGGAGGAGCTGCCCGACGATGCGCAGCCGCTGGTGACCGGGGTTGCCGGGTGCGTGAACGCGTTCGTGCGCGCCATCAGCGAGGGCGCGCCGGTGGCCATCCCGGTGCGCGATGCGTTTGGGTCGCTGGCCGCAGCGGTCGCCGCCGACCGCTCCGCCGCCCTGCGGCAGAGCACGCGCGTGCCGGGCGTTGACGAGGACTGACCAGGAGCCCGAGGGAGTGACACGATGAGCATCGTTGACCACCTGACCTGTAGCCCCGGCACCGCCGGGCTGTCTCTGGAGGACTCCCTGAGGGTCTTCTCGGGGATCGGTTTCCGCAACATCGAGCTGTTCAGCCGTGCGGGCTCTCCGAACGCCCCGGACCTGCGGCGCGACCCGGAAGAGTACCGTGCCCTGGCGGCGCGCTACGGGATGCGCATCAGCTCGTTCCACCTGCCCAGCGTCGGGGTAGACTCCGCCGAGTCGTTCGAGGCGGCCGTCCGCGCGGCGCGCTTTGCCGAGGGGCTGGGGGCGGAGGTGGCCCTGTTCAACGCCGACACGCGCCCCGTCATGATCGCTGCGCTGCCCCGCTACCTGGACGCCGTGGCCGATGTGCCGGTCACCATCGCCGTCCAGAACCACCCGGGGCGCGCCCTGGAGACGGGCCAGGACTACCGCGAGGTGTTCGCCGGCATCGGCGGCGATCCGCGCCTGAAGGGCGTGCTGGAAGTGGGCGCGTTCCACCACTACGGCTGGACGTGGCAGCAGGGCTACGACCTGCTCCAAGGACGGATCGCTCTGGTGCACATCAAAGACATGGTTGGGCGGCAGTCGGTGCCCTTTGGCAGCGGCGAGGTGGACATCCCCGGCCTGATCCGGCAGATGAGCGCCGTCGGCTACCGTGGCAAGTTCACGCTCGAGATGAGCGTGGTGGACAAGGAGAACACCATCCCCTACACGCGGGATGCCTTCCGCTACATGATCGATCGCTGCGGGCAGTACTACGCCGACTAGGGCGGGTCTGCCTCGACGGGAGGAAGCAATGGAGTACAACTTTGAGGCCGCGGCCAGGATCCGCGCCGGGTTCATCGGGGCGGGCGGGCACTCGTACCGTAACATCTACCCCTGCTTTCAGTACGCGCCGGTCGAGCTGGTAGCGCTGGCCGACCACCACCCGGAAAAGGCCGCGGCCTATGCGCGGCTCTTTGGCGCTGAACGCTGGTACCTGACCCACGGCGAGCTCCTGGCGCAAGAGGCGCTGGATGCCGTGTTCGTCTGCACCTCGTTCGACGCGGCCGGCAGGCCCCGCTACCCGTCCATCTCGATCGAGGCGATGCGCGCCGGCTGCCACGTGTGGATCGAGAAACCGGCCGCCGAGACCACCGCCGAGATCAAGGAGATGCAGCAGGTCAGCCGGGAGACGGGCAAGCAGGTCGCCGTCGGCTACAAAAAGATGTTCTTCCCCTCCTACGTGCGGGTGAAGGAGATCATCGACGGGCCGGGCTTTGGGCCGGTCTCGTCCGTGGCGATGCGCTACCGCCTCAGCCTGCCGCCGGCCTCCCGACGGGACGATACGCCGGCCTGGAAGGGCTTCATGGACATCTGCCACCCGGCCTCGGCGCTCTACTACCTCTTTGGCCCGGCCGACGAGCTCACCTTCCGCCGCTCGGCGGGTGGCGACGTCGCCGCCATCCTGACCTTCCCCGGCGACGTGGTGTGTTCGCTGCACCTCAGCGGGGCCCAATCTGCCACGAGCCCGCTGGAGCGGCTCGAGGTGGTCGGCCAGGATGCCAACGTCCTGGTCGACAACTGCGCCAGCCTCATGTACTACCGGCGGGGCGGCCAGCGCGGCCCGGGCGGCTACGGGAGGTCGATCTCCTACATCGGGCCCGACGAGGGCGCGCCGATCTACTGGGAGCCCGAGTTCTCGCTGGGCAACCTGTACAACAAGGGCCTCTTCCTGGAGGGGTACGTGCAGCAGGTCGACTACTTTGCTCGCTGCCTTCTGGACAAGAAGACGGTCGCCGTCGGCGACCTCGTGCAGGCCTGGCACCTGACGCGCCTCTTTGAGGCGTTCCGTTACGGCCCGGAGGGCCGCACGATCGACCTGCGCGCTTTCGAGCCGCCGCACGCCTGACCCTCGCTGGCGAGAATCAGCGACCATACCCAAGGAGGCGAGATGACCAATCCTGACGCCATCTGGATCGGCAACGACCACGGGGGCTACCTGCTGAAACAGGCGTTGCTGCAACACCTGGCCGCCAGGGGCATCCCCGTACACGATGTGGGCTGCGGTTCCGCCCAGATCGTACGCTATCCCTACTATGCGGCCCTGGTGGCGGGGGCCGTCGCGGAGGGCCGCGCCAGGCGCGGCATCCTGATCTGCTCCACCGGCATCGGGATGAGCATCATCGCCAACAAGTTCCGGGGGGTGCGGGCCTCCCTGTGCACCTCGACCTACATGGGCCGCATGACCCGGGCGCACAACGACTCGAACCTCCTCTGCCTGGGCGGGCGCATCACGGGCGACCTCGAGGCGATCGACATCCTCGACGCCTGGCTCGACACGCCCTACGATGGTGGCCGCCACGACATCAGCCTGGGGCTCATCGCCGAGGCGGAGCAGGCCCTGTTCCGTGAGGGCGCCTGGCAACCGGAGGATCCCATGCTGCCGGCGGGCGCGGGGCAGGGGGCACAGCCATGAAGATCGGCCTGGCCATCGCCCCCGAGCAGGCCGCCCCGTCGGCCTTTGTCGTCTATCGCGACACGCTCGAGACGAGCATGTCCAAAGCGGCCGCCCTCGGCTATGACGGGGTGGAGCTGGCCCTGTCGGACGCGGCCCAGGCCGAGCCGGAGCGCATCCGGCGCGCCCTGGAGGCCAGCGGCCTGGCCCTCCCCGCCATCTCCACCGGCCGGGTCTTTGCCGAGCGCAAGGTCTGGTTCACCCATCCGAGCGAGGCCGTTCGTGACGAGGCGGTGCGGACGATCTGCGGGCTCGTCGACGTGGCCGCGCGCTTTGGCGCCCTGGTGAACATTGGGCGCGCCAGGGGCTACATCCACGAAGGGGAGACCGTTGAGGCCGCTACCGAGCGCTTCCTGGCCTGTATGGCGACGTGCGCCCGGCACGCGGCGCGCCGTGGCGTGCTCATGGTCCTGGAACCGGTCAACCGCTACGAGACCAACTTTATCAACAGCGTCCCGCAGGCGCTGGCCATGCTCGACCGCCTCGGCGAGCCGAACGTCAAGGTCATGCCCGACGTGTTCCACATGAATATCGAGGACCGTTCGCTAGCGGGCAGTTTCCGCCAGGCAGGGGCGCGCACGGGCTACGTGCACCTGGCCGACTCGAACCGGCTGGCGCCCGGGCAGGGGCACCTGCCGTTCGGCGAGATCCTGGCCGCCCTGGCGGACGTCGGCTACGACGGCTGGGTGACGGCCGAGATCCTGCCCGAGCCCGACCCCGATACGGCTGCTCGCGCGGCGATCGAATACCTAAGGACTCTGCTGCCTCACAGCGGCTAGCAGCCCCATCACACACGGAGGAAAGAGTGACGCTGCAACCGGACTGCGCGTGCGGGCGGGCCACCGTCTACCCGTACGGCACCAAGCACCCGCCCGAGATGGTCGCCGACCTCTCGCGGCGCGCCTACGAGTTCCGCATCCAGGTGCTCCGCATGGTGTACAACCGCCAGACGGGGCACATCGGCGGGGCGTTTTCCGCGGCGGAGATCCTTACCGCGCTGTACTTTCATCACCTACGCGTCAACCCCGACGCCCCCACCTGGCCCGAGCGTGACAGGCTGCTCTTCTCCAAGGGGCACGCTTGTGCCATGCTCTACACCTGCCTGGCGCACCGGGGCTACTTCCCGGTGGACGAGCTGATGACCTTCCGGGGCCTGGATTCGCGCCTGCAGGGGCACCCGGAGCCGGCCAGGACGCCGGGCGTCGAGGTGCCGGCCGGGCCCCTCGGGCACGGCGTGGCCATCGGGGCGGGGCTGGCCCTGGGGGCGCGGCTGGACGGCGCCGCCTGGCGCACCTACACCGTGCTCGGCGATGGTGAGATCGACGCCGGCGTCGTCTGGGAGGGCGCCCTGGTGGCGGCCAAGTACGGGCTCGACAACCTGGTGGCCATCCTGGACTATAACGGCGTCCAGCAGACGGGCACCACGCGCCACGTGCTGCCCACCGAGCCGATCGACCTGAAGTGGCGCGCCTTTGGCTGGCACGTGATCGAGATCCATGGGCACAACATGTTCCAGGTGTTGGAGGCGCTCGACCAGGCCGACGAGATGCACGGCCAGCCGACGGTCATCATCGCCCGCACGACCAAGGGCAAGGGCGTGTCATTCATGGAGAACAACCCGCACTGGCACGGCGCGCCCCCCAACGCGCAGCAGTTTGCAGCGGCGCTCGCCGAACTCGAAGCGGAGGTGGACAAGTGGAAGTCCTAGTACGCGAGGCGTTTGGCCCGGCCATCTCCATGCGCGACGCCTACGGGCGGGCGCTGGTGGCGCTGGGGGCCGAGCGGCCCGAGGTGGTGGTGCTCAGCGCCGACGTGCAGAACTCGGACCGTAGCTACATGTTCGAGGAGGCCTACCCCGAGCGCTTTTTCAACGTCGGGATCGCGGAACAGGCGCTCGTCGATGTCGCCGTGGGCCTCGCCAAGGCGGGCAAAGTCCCGATTGCCAACACCTTTGCCTTTCTGTTCACCACGCGGGCGCTCGAGCAGGTGCGCACCCACCTGGCCTACGGCAAAGCGAACGTCAAAATGGCCGGCGCCTACGCGGGCCTGTCTGACTCGTACGATGGCCCCACGCATCACTGCATCACCGACCTGGCCATCCTGCGCAGCCTGCCCAACATGACGGTCGTCGTCCCGGCGGATACGCTGGCCATCGAGCGATTGCTGCCTCAGGTGGCGGCCTGGCCCGGCCCTGTGTACCTACGCCTGAGTCGCAACGAGGCCCCGCAGATCTTTACCGACGCCTACCAGCCCGTGATCGGCAAGGGCCTGGTATTACGCCGCGGGGCGGACGTGACCATCGTCTCCTGCGGGATGATGGTGTCGCGGTGTCTGGAGGCGGCGGATCTCCTGGCGGCCGAGGGGATCGGGGCACGAGTGGTAGAGATGCACACGATCAAGCCGTTGGATGAGGACCTGATCCGCCGGTCGGCCCGCGAGACGAAGGCCATGGTCACCGTCGAGGAGCACAGCGTGATCGGCGGGCTGGGCGGCGCGGTAGCCGAGTGCCTGAGCGAGGTGGGCGGCGTGCCGCTGGTGCGCGTGGGCCTGCAGGATCGCTTTGCTGAGACGGGCCCCTATGAGGCGCTCCTGGACAGGTACGCGCTCGGGGTGGCGGACGTCGTGACGGCGGCGCGAGGGGCGCTCGCGCGCAAGTAACGGGAAAGCAAAAAGCGCCCGCCGGGGCGCCTTCCGCTGTGGTGATGAGGCTGAAGATGAGGGCAGCGGCGAGGCCTGGACATCGGGGTCTCGCCGCTTGCTGGACTGCCGCGGGCCACGTTTGGGGGGAACCTAGCCCGTGACCGTCCCTGTTTGACCCTCTTGCCCACAGGATATCCGGTGAGGGCGGGCCTTACCATGTAGATACCGGCAAACAGAGACTGCCGGTTCCGGCAGTCCGTCCCGTGCGGCTGCGGCCGGGGCGACGCTAGCGGTTCGGCCCCAATCCCTCGGACCGCGGACGGATCAGGCCCCGCTCGATGGCGTGGGCTACCGCCTCAGGCCGCGAGTTGACCCCCAGCTTGTTAAAGATGCTGGTCAGGTGGTAGCGCACGGTGCGCTCTGCCAGGCCCAGAGCGTCGCCCATCTCGCGGTCGGTGTGTCCCTCCATCACCAAGCGAAGGACCTCCGTTTCGCGCGGCGTCAGCGTGGCGCTGAGGCGCGCCGCTGAGGTCTTCCGGCGGTTGAGCCGCTCCATGATGGAGCTCGAGAACCAGGATTCCCCTTCTGCCACGGTGCGCACCGCCCGCAACACGGCCTCAGGCGGCTCATCCTTGAGGACGTACCCGCATACCCCGGCATCGACGAGCGCCGTCACGTAGACGTCGTCATCGTAGGCCGTGAGGGCGACCACGCGCGTCTCGGGGCAATGTTCCTTGAGGTAGACAACCGTCTCGGCGGCGCGCGGCCCCGGCATGCTGACGTCGAGGAGCAGCACATCGGGGCGCAGGGCCAGCGCCTGACGGCGCGCGTCCTGCGCGTCGGCTGCCTCGCCCACCAGGTCGATGTCCTTCTCCTTGGAGAGCGTCTGCGCGATCCCCGCACGCATCAGCGGGTGATCGTCGGCGAGTAACACGCGCACTCTAGCCTTGGGCAAGGTTGGCCTCCCAACGGTGTTCCAGACGGGCGATGATCTCGGTGCCGCGGCCAGGGGCAGAGAGCACCTCGAGGCTCCCCGAGAGCATGCCCATCCGCTCCGACATGCTGACCAGGCCAAAGTGGTTGTCGGCCGCCAACTCGCCCAGCCTGGCGGGCACGGCAAAGCCGCAGCCATCATCGCGGACGGAGAGCACCAGGTCGTCCGGGCCGCGCAGCAGCCGCAGGATGATCTCGCTCGCGCCGGCGTGGGCCAGGGCGTTGCGCAGAGCCTCCTGAGCCACGCGGTAGAGGTTGATCTCATACTCGGGGGGCAGGTTCAGGGCGCGATCGTCCAGCTCCAGGACGAGGCGTGGCATGGTCTGGGCGTGTTCGCGCTCCAGACGGTGCGCCAGCCCCACCAGCGCTGCGGCCAGGCCCAGGTCGTCCAGCCCGGCGGGACGCAGGGCGCCGATGTGTTCGCGCAGCTGTTCGACGACGGCGGAGAGCTCCTCGCGCAGGCTGGCCAGAGCACTTGCCGGGCTATGGTCCGGGTGGCCGTCGCCGTCTGCGGCCTCGAGGGCGCTGGACACCTCGGCGAGCTGGTAGCGGACACTGAGGAGCTGCTGGACGGCGCCGTCGTGCAGCTCCTGCGCTAGGCGGCGCTGCTCCTGCTCTCCCGCGGTCAGGAGCTGCTGGTGGGCGCGCTCTAGGTCGCGGCGGCTGTCACGCAGCTCCTCGATGAGCAGCACGTTGTGGGCAGCCATGCCCGACTGGTGCGCGATGGTCGAGAGAGTGCGCAGGTCCTCCGCGCTGAACCAGTCCTCATCCACCTTCTGGCCGGCAAGCAGCAGCCCGTAGAGGCGCCCGCCCGAGGCCAGCGGGATCCACAGGCTGACTCCCGCCAAAGAGAGCAGGGCCTCCTCGTTGGGAGAGAGGGATCCACCGGCTACGGCCTTGCGCAGCGCATCGGGAAAGGCCGGCTCGTTGAGGGCTAGCAGCTCCAAAGCAAGCGCTCCCGTCAGGGGCAGGGGGCCCATCCGCGTGAGATAGCTCATGCCCACCTGCGCGGTGAGGGCCAGCGTGCCAGCGCTGCCCCCGGAGTGGCTGCGCAGGTATAGCGCGATAGCCGTGAGGCCGTAGGCCTGCATCACTTCGTGTACCACCAGCCTCACCAGGGAGCGCTGGTCCAGCGCGACGGAGAGGCCCTCGGCCAGGCGACCGACCACCAGGGCATAGGGCGACGCTCTGCCGAACCAGACCCAGTGGGTGAGCCGCTCGAGAGCCTGGCGGACCGGTGCCAGCAAGGCCACGAGGATCACGCCGAGCAGGATGTTGACCACGGGCAGATCGTGTGCCGCGATCCCCGAGATGCCTTCCACGAGCGCCGTGCCGGCCAGGAAGGCGGCAGCCTGTGTGACGAGCAGAAGGTAATAGACCAGCACCTGCCGGAGGAAGCCGGCAGCGCGCCCGTCCGGGCTGAGTACCAGGGCGTGCGCGTACATGACGGGCAAGAGCGTCAGCCCCAGCATGGTGATGCCGTACGGCACGCGTACCGGCAGCCCGACGAGGTCGGGAAGCGCCGAGAGCAGGGCCATCGGCAGTGCCGCGCTGACCAGGCCAAACGTGGCCACGCGGATCGGCCGGCGCGTGGCGGCCTCGCACCCGCCGCGGCTGGCCCACATCAGGAGCGCTAGCGATGCGGCCACCCCCAGGATGAGCCCGAGGCGCATCAGGGCCTCCCAGAGGGGGTACCAGCGGGCCGCGGCCAGCGGCACGCCCCGCGCGACGACGGCTGGCACCGAGATCAGCACCGCCAGCGAAAAGAGCACGACGTTGGTGACAAAGATGTGGATGCCACTCGGCTGGCCGAGCAGCCGCACCTGCAGCAGGTAGAGGGCCGGCGGCGCCCAGGCCAGGAGCAAGACGTAGAGCCGCGTGGCGAGGTCGCTGCCGGTGGCGCTGACGATCCCCGCGGCCAACACCCCGGCGAAGAGGAAGAAGGCCAGGGGCGGGTTGGGCGAGCCGGTGGCCACGGATACCACGGCCACAACCCACAGCACCACAGACACCGCCAGGGGCACCGCATCAGCCAGAGATGCGCGGCAGGGGGCCGGCGAGCCCTGCCCGCGACACGGGCCGCCCGCCACCACGATGGCTGCCCAGGTGAGCAGGCCCAGCGTCAGCGCGGCGTAGATGTACACCACGATCTGCTGCCAGCGCGCAGTCGCTCGCCCCGTCATAGCGGCTGGCCCGCCATGCCGCCGCCACGCAACGTGACGGCCAGGGCGCGCTGCTGACGCCGCCCAGCGGTCGGCGCTGGGTCTGGAGGGGTATGTTGTGCTGTGGCTATCGCCATGAAGGTAGTCCGTGAAGGCGGGCCGGGCTGCAACCGGCTGCGCGGTGAACAGGTGGCCTGCACTGCTGGCAGGCAGGAAGGACGGTTCGGCCGCCCGGGAGCGACGCACCCAGAGTATAGCACACAACGCCCCCGCGCGTCGCGGCCAGTTGCGGCCGCCGCTGCTCGCAGTAACCATACCGAGGCGCTGCAGAAGGCGGCGCTTGCCCCGCGTTGGCCGTCTGGTCTATACTGGCAGAAGCATCGGCGGGGGCTCTGGCGGCTTGCCCTCCGGTGCCGGCGTCCCTGGATACTCCCCGAAAACGCGATTCTGGACACTACAAAGGGAGTTGGTCACGGTGAACCACCCAACACGTTCCATGGTTGTGGACGATGAGAGGGGCGTGCGCTTCTTTCTCGAAGAGACGCTCCGCCGCGAGGGGCACCAGGTCACCTCCGTGGCGAGCGGCGAAGAAGCCCTCGAGCAGCTGCGTGAGACGCCGTTTGACCTTGTCATGCTCGACCTCAAGCTGGGAGGGCGCACCGACGGGTTGCGGGTGCTGGAGGCGATCCGCTGGCGCTGGCCAGAGGCGGTGGTGATCATCCTGACGGCCCACGGCTCGCTGGATTCGGCGCTGACGGCCATCCGCGAGGGGGTGGACGGCTACCTCCTCAAGCCGGTAGACCCCGCCGAGGTGCGCCACGCCGTCAACGAGGCGATGGAGAGGCGTCGCCTGCTGGCCCGTTCGCACCAGAGCCAGGAGACGCACGAGACCCTGGAGGCCGGCCCGTTCCGCATCGACCTAGCCAAACACGTCATCACGCTGGACGGGTCGGCGCTGGACCTCACCCCCCAGGAGTGGGCCCTGATGGTGCACATGATTCAGAACCGCCAGAAGGTACTCAGCCCGGAGGAACTCGTCCGCGTGGTGCGTGACTATGAGCCGGACAGCCTCTACGAGGCGAGGCAGATCATCAAGTGGTACGTCCATCGCCTGCGGCGCAAGGTGGAGCCCCGGCCAGACAGGCCCCGCTACATCCTGAACGTCCGCGGAGTCGGCTACACGTTTGGTGGCTAGGTAGCGTGCGGGTGGGCGCCCAACCTTTTTCCAACCTGGTGCAACTTGCCCCAACAATCGCCCCAACCCGATCCGTCAGGTTATCACCACAGGCCATGCTAAGATGACGCTAACATGTGGCGGGGCGCATGCTCCGATCCATACGGGGAATTCCGCCGGCCAGTCCGTAGGGCCTGCTGGCAGTGACGGGGGGCCACGCGCGTCGCTGGCCCCGGCCGCTAGGCTCTGCTCTGGGGTGTCGGCCTGATGCCTATGAAGAAGCGAATCCTCGTTGTCGACGATGACCGGGTGGTGCTGCTAGTGCTTGGCGATGCACTGCGCAGGCTGGGCGAGGACTGCGAGGTGATCACGGCGAGCGACGCCCACGAGGCGCTCGATGCCCTCCGCGGGGGATCGTTTGACGCCATGGTCACCGACCTCTCTCTGCCGGGCATTACCGGCGTAGCCCTGACCGAGAGTGCCCGACGCCTCCGCGACGGGATGCCGATCCTGTGGATCACCGCCTACGGGTGCGACAACGTCTGCCACGAGGGGGCCGATCTAGGCGTCTTTTGCTGCCTGGACAAGCCCGTCGAGGTCAGCCAGATCCGCGAGGCAGTACGGGCGGCGCTCGAGCAACCCGTTTGCTGACGCTGCCACCGCAGGACGGTAGGTTCAGCCCATGTGGATGGGTCCCGAGTAGCGCGTGGCGCGGGCCGCTGCATCGTGGGTTGTGCCGTTCTTATAGATAGTACGACAGGAGCAGACCGTGGCTGACATCGAACGCACCGCCACAGCAGTGTGGACCGGCGACCTGCGCAGAGGCAAGGGGAGCGTGCGCAGCGCGAGTGGGGCCCTGCAAGACGCGCCCTACACCTTTGCCACCCGCTTTCAGTCGGCGCCAGGCACGAACCCTGAGGAGCTGCTGGCCGCCGCCCAGGCGGCCTGCTATAGCATGGCCTTTGCGCACCTGTTGGCCTCTCGCGGGCACGTTCCGGAGGAGGTGGCTACCGAAGCCACCTGCCACGTGACGCCCGTATCCGGCGGCTACCGCATTACCAGGATGCGCCTGCACGCGCGGGTGCGCGTCTCTGGGTTGGATGGCGACGCCCTCAGCGCCCTGGCCCACGAGGCCGAGCAGAGCTGCCCGGTGGCCAATGCCCTCCGCCCTGGCATGCAGATCGACGTGGAGGCCTCGCTGGCGTAGCGGGGCCGTCCTGTTTCCACGGCCATCCTTTCCCCGCCAACCCCTCGGCCGTTATCCATCCTGGACGTTCGTTCGTGTACCGTCCTGACGTGTGTCTTCCAGAGTGGCGCGCGCGATCCTCTCGCGGCGCGCCGCTCCTGTGCTATGGAGAGAGGTAGCGATGCGACCGATCGTAAACCGCAGCGTCTGCATCGGGGCGGCCAACTGCGTGGCGATCGCCCCGCAGGTCTTTGAGCTGGACAACCAGGGCCTATCCCGCGTGATAGGCGCCGGCCTGGCAGACGACGCCGTTCTCCGCGCCGCGGCCGAGGAGTGCCCGGTGCAGGCGATCACCCTCGTGGACGACGCCGGCAAGCAGGTCTACCCGTAGGGCCAGGGGGAGCCGCGCGGCCCATATCAGCACGCCAAGGAGGTGACAACATGCCGACGAACCAACTGACCTTCCGCATCGGAGGGCAGGCCGGCCAGGGAGTCGAGTCGGGCGGGGCCGGGTTTGCCAAGGCGCTGGCCCGTGGCGGGCTGCACGTCTTTGGCTTGCCCGACTATATGTCGCGGGTGCGGGGCGGGCACAACTTTTACAGCGTGCGCGTCGCCGAGGAGCCGGTACTGGGTCTGCCGGCCGATGTCCACCTGCTCCTGGCCCTCGATGCCGCCACCGTCGCCCAGCACCATGAGGAGGTCATCCCCGGCGGGGGGATCATCTACGACGAGGCGACCTCCGTGGAGACGGAGCGGCTGCGTGAGCGCGGCGTGCGGCCCTTCCCCGTGCCGTTGGTGCAGATTGCCCGCGAGGTGGGCAATGAGATCATGGCCAACACCGGGGCGCTGGCCGCGGCGGCAGGGGTCGTCTCGTATGACCTGCAGATGATCCAGAGCGTTGTGCGCGACAACTTTGGCCGTAAGGGCGCCCAGGTCGTGGAGGCCAACCTCGAGGTGGCGCGGCGCTCTTACGACTATGCGCACGAGCGCTACGCCGAGGGCTTTCCACACCGGGTGACGGCCATCCCCGGGGCGCCGCGCCGCATGGTGATCTCGGGCACGCAGGCCTTTTGCCTGGGCGCCGTGATGGGCGGGTGCCGCTTCGTGGCGGCCTACCCGATGACGCCGTCGACCGGCGTGATCGAGTGGATGGCGGGCCACGGGCAGAGGTACGGCGTGCTGGCCAAGCACGTCGAGGACGAGATCGCGGCCATCTGTATGGCCATCGGCGCCAACCATGCCGGTGTGCGCGGGATGGCCTCGACCTCCGGCGGGGGCTTTTCCCTGATGGTGGAGGCCTTTGGCCTGGCCGGGATGACCGAGACGCCCCTGGTGATCTATGAAGCGCAGCGCCCCGGCCCCGCCACCGGCATGCCCACGCGCACCGAGCAGGCCGATCTGCTCTTCCTGCTGCACGCCGCGCAGGGTGAGTTCCCGCGCCTGATCGTGGCGCCGGGCACCGTCGAGGACATGTTCCACGCCGGCTGGCGGGCCTTCAACCTGGCGGAAAAGTACCAGACGCCCGTCGTCGTCCTGGCGGACGAGCTGATCGCCAACTCGGTGCGCACGGTGGAACGGGCCGAGCTCGGCTTCGAGGGCGTGCGCATTGACCGCGGCCTGACGCTGACCGACGCCGACCTGGAGGCCCTCGAGGAACCCTACCTGCGCTATCGGCTGACCGAGACAGGCATCTCGCCGCGGGCCATCCCGGGGCACCCCAAAGGCGTGTTCCAGGCCTGCAGCGACGAGCACGACGAGGCCGGCCACTTTGACGATGAGAACGCCGAGAACCGCGCGCGCATGGTGGCCAAACGGATGCGCAAAGAGGAGGCGGCCCTCGCGGACATGCGCCTCCCGACGCGCTACGGCCCGGCCGACGCCGAGGTCACGCTGGTCTGCTGGGGGTCCACCTACGGGGCGGCCTATGAGGCCGTCAACCTGCTGAATGCCGACGGCGCCACCAGGGCGGCCATGCTCCACTTTTCGGACCTGTGGCCCCTGGCGGAGGAGCGCGTCCGGCCGCTCCTCGAGAAGGAAAAGAGGCTGGTCGGCGTCGAGAGCAACTATACGGGCCAGCTGGCCCTGCTCCTGCGGGCGCACACCGGCGTGCACATCCCAGAGCGGATCCTGCGGTACGATGGCCGGCCGATCACCAGCCAGTACATCCTGGACCACCTCAAGTAGGAGGGCAGACCCATGGTGGACTATAGGGACTATGCGAACCAGGTCACCCCGGCCTGGTGCCCGGGGTGCGGGAACTGGGCGATCCGCACTGCCACGCCGCGCGCCCTGGCGCAGGCGGGGTTGGCGCCTCACGAGGTGCTGATCGTGTCGGGCATCGGCCAGGCCAGCAAGCTGCCCGACTATCTCCACGTGAACAGCCTGACGACCCTGCACGGCCGACCCATCGCCGTGGCCCAGGGCGCACACCTGGCCAACCACGGGCTCAAGGTCATCGTACACGCCGGGGACGGAGACACCTTTGGCCTGGGCGGCAACCACTACATTCACATGATGCGCCGTAACGCCGACGTGACGGTCATGGTGCACAACAACCTGATCTACGGGCTGACCAAGGGGCAGTACTCGCCCACCAGCCCTTACGGCTTCCAGACCAAGACGTCCCCGCCGCCCAGCGGCGCGCTGGAGCGCCCGGTCAACCCGCTGGCGCTGGCGCTGACGATGGAGGCCACCTTTGTGGCGCGGACCTTTGCCGGCGATCCACGGCACATGATCGAGATGATGGTGGCGGCGATCCGTCACCGTGGCGCCGCCGTGCTGGACATTCTGCAGCCCTGCGTGGTGTTCAACCCGCAGTACTCCTTTGACTACTTTCGCCCGCGGGTCTACCGGCTCGACGCCGAGGGCTACCAGCCGAGCGATCGCGCGGCCGCCTGGCAGCGCGCCTGGGAGTGGGGAGACCGCATTCCCATCGGCATCCTCTACGAGGAGCGGCGCCCGACATATGAGGAGCTGGTGCCCGTACTCCAGGAGGGCGGGCCGCTGGCGCGGCGGCCCTTCCACCACTGGAGCGAGGCGGACTATCGCGAGGTGGAGCAGGAGTACCTGTAGGGCGGGGCCGGGTCGCCGGCGGTTTGCCTGGCATCGCCAACGGTGGTATACTCCCTTCTAGGCTGGATTAAGATGGCATGAGAGCGGCGCGAGCGGCGCAGGCATGTCGGGCGCAGGGTGCAGGTCCGCCCTGCCGACTCGCGGGAACGCATTCGTGCCGGGTAGTGTGAACGCCAGCGAGGAAGGTGGAGTAATGAAACGTTCTGTTAGTGTATTGTTAGTTGTTGCTATCTTGGCAGTTTCTATCGCTGCGTCGGCTTGCTCCTCGGGCGAAGCCGTGCAGACCTCATCGGGCGCCACGTACATCAGCTTCGTGGGTGACCTGAACGATGCCGGCGTCACCGTCGAGGATCTCGGTGAGCCCGAGGCCCCGCGGTTCACCGCCAAGGTCGGGAAGGCTCTCTCGGTGCGCAGCGACGAGATCCGCGTCTACGAGTACGACTCGGCTGACAGCATGGAGGCCGAGGCAGCCAAGGTCGCGGCCGATGCGAGCACCATCGACGGCAAGCCCGCCGAGTGGGAGGCGACGCCGCACTTGTTCAAGGACGGCCGCATCCTGGTCGTGTACGTAGGAGACAATGCGGAGACGGTCGACCTTCTCCGCTCGATCCTTGGAGACGAGTTCGCCGCCGGCTGACGCTGGCCCGCGCCCTCAATCTGCACCCGCCCCCTCGGACGCCTCGCCCGAGGGGGCGTTTCCGTCCCCGCGCGGCTCGGCCGGGGCCGGGGCTGTTGCCCGACGCCCGTTGACCGGCTATAGTGGGCCGCGCCCTCTTCGTAGACGCAATGCCGTACCGGCTTGGCCTGCCCCGTGGGATCGCCGTGCCGGCCCAACCGAACGGAGAAGCCCGTATGACGCCTCAATACCTTCGGAACTATGTCGGCGGCGAGTGGGTCGCCCCGCGCGCCACCCAGGCGCTTGACGTTAGCAACCCGGCCACGGGCGAGGTCCTGGCGCGTGTGCCGCTGTGCGGGCAGGCAGAAGTCGACGCGGCGGTGCAGGCCGCGCAGGAGGCCTTCCCCTCCTGGCGCGACACCCCTCCCTTTGCCCGCGCGCGGGCCATGTTCCGCCTCAAGGAGGTCATGGAGGACCGCTTTGAGGAGCTGGCGCGCACGATCACGCGCGAGCACGGCAAGATCATCGACGAGGCGCGCGGCGAGGTGCGCCGGGCCATCGAGAACGTCGAGACGGCCGCCGGAGTGCCCTCCCTGATGATGGGCTACAACCTGGAGGACATCTCTGCCGGCATCGACGAGGACTGCTACTACCAGCCGCTGGGCGTCTTTGCCTGCGTGGCTCCCTTTAACTTTCCCGCCATGGTGCCGATGTGGTTCCTGCCCTACGCGGTGACGTGCGGGAACACCTACATCGTCAAGCCGTCCGAGCGCTGCCCGCTGACGCAGGCGCTGCTCTTTGAGATGCTGGAGGAGGCCGACCTGCCCGACGGCGTCGTGAACCTGGTGCACGGCGGTAAAGAGGTGGTGGAGGCGCTGTTGGCCCACCCCGGGGTCCAGGGGATCTCGTTCGTCGGCTCCACGCCGGTGGCGCGGCGGCTGTATGCCCTCGGCGCCGCCCAGGGGAAGCGCATGCAGTGCCAGGCCGGGGCCAAGAACGCCCTGGTGATCATGCCCGACGCGGCCATCGACAAGACCGTGCCGAACATCATCAGCTCGGCGTTCGGCACGGCCGGCCAGCGCTGCCTGGCGGGCTCCCTGCTCCTGACCGTCGGGGACGCCTATGACCGGGTGGTGGGGCCGCTGGTGCAGGCCGCCCGCGCGATGAAGGTGGGTGACGGGCTCGACGAGTCGGTACAGATGGGGCCGGTGATCTCGCCGCAGGCGGTGGAGAGGGTGCACCGCTACGTCGAGGGGGCGCTGGGGGAGGGGGCCAGGCTCCTCCTGGACGGCCGCGGCATCCAGGTGGCAGGCTACCCGCAGGGCTACTTCCTGGGGCCGACGATCCTCGACGAGGTGCTCCCGCAAATGGCGGTAGCCCGTGAGGAGGTGTTTGGCCCGCTCCTGGCCATCATCCGGGTGGGCAGCCTGGACGAGGCCCTGGGCGTGATCGACGGGTCGCCGTACGGCAATGCCGCGGCGATATTCACGTCCAGCGGCGGGGCGGCGCGCGAGTTCCGGCATCGCGTGCGGGCCGGGAACGTCGGCGTGAACATCGGCGTGCCGGCGCCCATTGCCGCTTTCCCCTTCAGCGGCATGAAGCAGTCCTTCTTTGGCGACCTGCACGGCCAGGGGAGGGACGCCATCCACTTTTTCACCGACCGCAAGGTGATCGTCAGCCGCTGGTTCTAGCAGAAGGGGCCCGCCGTGGAACTGGGAACGTTCGGGGCCATCCTGACCTTTGCCGCCGAGTGGGAGGGCGAGGTTGCCGGATGGTACGGCCTCCACACCGAGGGCGCACAGGCCGGGCGCCTGGCTACCTTGGCCGCCGCCGCCCGCCGGCGGGAGGCCCGCCTGCGCCGCACCCGGCAGGAGGGCGTCTCTGAGATGATCCTGGTGCCGATCAGCGGGCTGGACGCGGCCCGCTACCTGGTGCCACCCTGCCAACCGCAGGCGAGCGAGCCGCCCCTGGAGGGGGCCCGACGGCTGGAGGAGGCCCGTCGCCGCTTCTATGAGGATGCCGCGGAGGCCATGCCGATCGGTGAGGTGGCCGCCCTGTTCACGCGCCTCGCGCGTGAGAACGCGCGCCACCTGGAGGCACTGGGCGAGCCGTAGGGGCCTGCAGTCACCGGGGCAGAAGAAAGGCGCGGCCGCTGGCCGCGCCTTTCCTGTCAGTGGCTAGCGCTCAGTCAACCAGCTCGGCCGGGCAGGGGATGCCCAGCTGGGCGGCTACTGCACGCAGGTTGTGGGCGGTGCCGGCGGGCAGGGGGATGCCGTCCCGCTCTCGCTCGGCGCGCACGCGGGCCTCCACGTCACCAGGGACGAGCACCTCACGGAAGCCCTCGGCGGGGGGCAAGGCCCGGATCCCGTCGATGATGCGGTCCACGTGGGCCTTGTACTCGGCCACGTCGGTAAAGCTGGCAATGTCGACGGCCGCCACGACGCTGTTCTGCGTGCCGGTGCGCACCGCGGGGCCACCTACGAGGGTCGCCTCGAGCAGGGGGTTGCCGACCAGCAGGCTGGAGAGGCACTCGAACATCATGGCCAGGCCAGAGCCCTTGTAGCCGCCCGAGGGCATCAGGATCTTGGCCAGGGTGGCGTCGGTGGTGGGGCGCCCCTCGGTGTCGAGGGCCCAGCCGAGCGGGATCGGCACGCCCTTGTCGACGGCCAAAGAGACCTTGCCGCCGGCGGCGATGCTGGTGGCCATGTCGAGCACCAGCGGCTCGTGCGTGGCGGCGGGCACGGCGATGGCGATGGGGCTGTTGTGCACGCCTGCGGCCCGCGCCCCGTAGGGCGCCATGTTGGGCGGGTTGCACACGAAGGTCAGGCCGGCGAGACCCTCCTGCGCGGCCATCAGGGCATAGTAGCCCATGGCTCCCTGGTGGGTCGTGTTGCGGATGGCGGCCCAGCCGATGCCGACGTTCTTGGCCTTGGCGATCGCCTCGCGCATGGCCATCTTGGTGACCACCGGCCCGAAGGCGTGGTCCGCCTCGATCAGCAGGGTGGCCGGCGTCTGGCGCTCGATGCGGATGCTCGGGCGCGGGTTCATCCCCCCGGCCTCGATACTGTGCAGGTACTGCGGGATGCGCAGCACGCCGTGCGAGTCAACCCCGCGGAGGTTGGCCCAGACGAGCACCTCCGCCTCGGTGGCGGCGTCGTCGCGGGGCAGCCCGGCGCGAGCGAACACCTCGGTGGCGAACTCCTGCAGTACGGGTGCGCTGATACGGTACTCGCGGCTCATGGTATCTCCTGGGTTACGGTTACCAGTGGCGGCCGGCGTCACTCAGCCAGGCGCGGCAGCGGGTTCTGACGGTGGCATTCCTCGATCACGGCGATCTGCTGGCGTACCTCGGCCGGCGTGACGACCAGGGCCCCGCCCTTGGTGAGGACGTCATACAGGTTCGAGTAGATGCGGCCCGACATCGAGTGGAAAAGGTCCTCCTGCTCCTGGGGCACGTCCCAGGACGCCTGCTGCCAGGGGAGTTCCTCGGAGCAGTAAGAGGGCCCGGGCAGTGGTTCGCGGATGAGCACCTGGGCGGGGGCCATGGCCGGGTCAAAGTAGCGCCAGTCGAGATGGCTGGTGGTGCCGGCCAGGCCGCCGCGGGAGCCCTGCAACTGATAGGTGTAGCGGGGGTACGCGTCGCAGGAAGAGATCTCCAGGTCAACCAAGGGGCGGTCCGGCGCGGTCATGATTAGCTTGACGCAATCCTCCGCATCGCCGTAGGAGTTCACGCGGTCCATCTTGCACCACACCGAGGGCATGCCGTCATAGTTCATCAGCTGCAGGGCCTGGTCGACGGGGTGGGGGCCGGTGTTCAGCAGGCTGCCGGCGGCATACTCCTGGAGGGTCTGCCAGTCCCAACGGCGGGCATAGCCGTTGAAGCGGATCTTGATCGCCACGATGCGCCCCAACACGCCGGAGGCGATCACCTCGCGGATCTTGACAAAGTAGGGGGCAAAGCGGGACTGCTGAAAGATGGCCAGCAGGCGCCCCTGCCGCTCGGAGGCGGCGATCAGCGCGTCCACCTCGGCCGCGTAGCGGGCCAGCGGCTTTTCACAGAGGACGTTGTGCCCCGCTTCGAGGCCCCGCAGCGTGACGGGCGCGTGGAAATGGCTGGGCAGGGCGTTGACGACGAGGTCCAGGTCCTTACGGGCCAGCAGATCGTCGACATTGGCGTAGGTTGCACAGCCGTACTCGCGCTCGGCCCGCTCTCGGCGGTCGGCCAGGAGGTCGGCCACGGCCACGATGGCAAAGCGGGGGTCGTCCTTCAGGTACTCGGCGTGGATGTTCCTTCCGCTGCGCCCCTGGCCCAGGATGCCGACGCGCAGGACTCTGCTGGTCATGTGAGTGCCCTCCCCATAGTTCGGCGACACGTTGCGGCGATGGTCTGCGAGCGGCATGATGGCCCGAACGCGGCCGACCGTCAAGCGCCTCGCCCACGCCCCGCAGAAACAGCCCACGCCCGACGCAGTAGTCGGGCGTGGGCCTTGGGCGCGGAGTGCATGGCGGGCCTACGGAGACGGGATCAGCACGGACCTCCGCAGCGTGTTGTCGGCCTCATCCGTCTCGGCGACGGTGTGGAGCGGGTCGACGAGAACGGTGACCTCCTGGGAGCCCGTCGGGGGGCTGGGCCAGCGCAGGCGGACGAGGCGCGGCACCGCCCCGCCGGCCAGGCGGGGGATGACCTGGTCAGTGCCGATCTGTGTACCGCCCAGCATGAACCGCACCGAGACCCCGCTGGCGGTGATGCTGCCGTTGTTGACGATCCCCGCGGTGAGGTAGACCTCGCGCGTACTGCCAGACCCGACGACGTCTGCGCGGACGGAAACGGGCCGCAGGTTCACGGTCCGCTCGAGCGAGCGGGTGGAGCGCGCATAGTTGTCACCGCTGGGGTTGCGCAGGTGCGAGTCCGCGTCGTACAGCCAGCCGGCCAGGGTCCCGGCGTCGTTCTCGCCCTCGCGGCCCGAGAGGCGGTACCAGGCCCAGCGCTGCACCAGGCGGGAGCCGTCGCTGGGGTTGCCAGTCTCCTGTGAGGTCGCGGTCATCAGGATGTTGTGCGTGGCGTCCATGTAGGCGTTGACGCTGGCGGGCTCAAACCTCGCGCCCCACTCGACGCCCGCCAACACTCCGAACTCGGTAACCAACAGCGGGCAGTCGCGGTAGTTGTTGTCGGCCATCCACTGACGAAAGCTGTACAGGAAACTGCGGAACAGATCCGTGTCCAGTGTCGTCGCGCCGTCGCCCCACTCCAGGACGAGTCCGTCCGTAGCGTCAATGCCGGGCGGTATTCCTGCTCCCCAGATCCCCAACTGCTCGTTCAGCGGGTAGGCGTGGATGGCCCACACGTCGGCCGGCAGCGGCACACCGTGGGCGGCCTGGTAGGCGGCCAGGACTCTATCCAGATACTGGAGGCGCAGCGGGGTGGGCTGCACGATCTGCCCGGCGGCGATCAGCGCGGTTGGGTCGAGCCCCTTGATCAGGGTGTACAAGTGGTGGTAGGCGGCGGAGTACACCTCGGGGACCAGATCGTCCTGGTAGATGCAATCCGGTTCGTTGCCGATGAACCACACGGTGCCCGGGTTGGCGCGCGCCGTCGCGGCGATAGTGGCGTCGTTGGGTACGTATGAGAACTCGGCCGGGCCCGTCTGCGCAAGACGGATGGTGGGATAGTACTCCACGTCGCCGGGGCGGGCGGCCTCGGGGCGCGCTTCCCAATCCCAGTACCAGCCCGCACCCAGCCCCACGATAGGATAGTCCCGCACATCGTAGGTTCTGGAGCTGCCCACGCCGAAACGGCTCAGGGTGCTGGCCGGTGGCACGTACCCAAAGGCGACCAGGGGCACCATAATACTGCCTGGCGCCGGTTGCGCGTTGGCCGCAAGGGGCGTGGACAGGAGCGCGACGGCCAGGCTCGCCGCCGCAAGGGCTGACAAGATGGCAGTGCGGTGCCGCCTGCCGAGGAACCAGACCTTATTCTGCATGCGAGATCTCCACGTAGAGCGGGTTGGCCCCCGCCGTAACAACGATCTGCCCGTCTGCGGTGCCGTCCCCGGCATCGGTGACCTCGCCTTGGGATGCACCGTACATGTCCATCAAAGTCGCCCGGGCGGCCTGCAGCGTGATGGTGCGGCTCAGGCCGTCGTCTGACCAGAGCGTGACCAACGTGGCGCCGGACGCGGTCCGGAACTCGTAGGCTTCGATCCCCGGCAGGTCCAGCACCCGCTCGAACTTAGCTGACCCGAGCGTCAGCGTGGCTGTGCGGAAGGCGAGTACCGAGGCCTTTTGGCGCAAGGTGCTCGTCACGAGGCCATAGTGCTCATACATGGAGTTGTCGGTAAAGTCCTTCCAGGCAAACCAGATCATCGCGTCCAGCCGCGCAGCCATGGCGCGCGCGGCGGCCTGCATCACGTAGCGCGCCTGAGACTCCTGCGTGGGGGGCGGATCATAAAAGGGCGTTGGCCCGCTGGGCGCGCCGATCTCGGTGCAGAAGAAGGGCTTGTCGGCGTAGCCAGCGGCGGCCAGGAGGCCGCGCAGATAGTTGGCCTTGGCCACCAGGTCGTGTCCCTCAGCGCGTTCCTCCCAAGACGGGGCGAAGGCCGGGTAGTAATGGAAGTTGAACACATCAAAGAACTCGCCCCCGCCGTTGGCAAGCACATCGTCCAGGAAGGCGCGGTTGAAGCCGTCGTCGGGGTCCCGGCCGTCCTCTCCGGCAAAGACGTCGTAGGCCAGGCCGCCGAGGACGACCTTGGCGCGCGGGTTGGCTGCCTTCAGCGCGGGGTATACCTTCGCCAACATGGCAGCATATCTGGCCCCATAGGGGCCCCAGTAGGGCCCGCCCGCCTCGGCCTGCAGCACCCCGGCGTTGTCGGGCTCGTTAAAGAACTCATAGTACGTGATCCACGGGTAGCGCCTGGCCATGGCGGCCACCATGGCGGCAAAGTCAGCGAGGCAGTCCTCGCGAATCGGCCCGTTCAGGTAGGGGATGCCGCTGCCAGACCTTTCCGAGGCCCACTCCGGGTTGGTCACAAGAGTGACGATCGGGTTCAGCCCCAGCTGGCGCGCCCGCTCCAGGTCCGCGTCCGTGTACCACGTATACACCGGCGGTACGGATCTCGTGTCCCCGACGATCGCCTTCCAGCTGACCTCCCAGCGCACAAAGTGAGGGCGCGCCGCGCGCAGGGGTCCATAGCCGATGACGGCATCGTCCAGGGAGCCGTACATCTGCACGCCAAAGGGGTGTGGGGAGACGTAGTCCTTGTTGGCCATCACCAACGGGATGGTCAGCCGAGACGGCGTGCCCTGGGCCGCCACGGTGCGGCGCGCGGTCGACGGCCCGGCCAACAGCGCCACCGCGACCAGAACGGCCGCCAGGGCAACCGCGCGGACCCGACTATCGAAGGATGAGCTCATGGGTCGTGTTCCTCAGGAATGACAGGGTTACCGCAACGAGCGGAGGCTACGGCACGGCAACCAAAGGGATGTACAGACGCTGCAGATAGGGAGGCCGCCAGGCCAGCAGCTGGTTCGCCCCGGGCGCGGCCGCCCACACTGCGCCGGAGCTGTCGACCGAGATCCCTTGCGGGCTGGGGGCAGCTCCCGGCAGCCCAGTCTCCTCGATGGCCCGGAACCGGACGGCCTCGGTGCGGCCCAATCGCTGCCCGGCCTCCTCGCTGAACCAGACATAGCCCCCCTGGACCGCCACGTCGTACGGGCGGCTCGAGGCCTGCGGGAGCGAGTGCCACACCACAATGCTCAGTGTGCTGGGGTTCCAGTTGCCGACGCGCCCCCCGGCGATGTCGGTGAACCAGGGCGAGCCGCCCTCCGCCGTGATCGACCACGGACAGCTGCCGATATCCGTCGATACCGGGAAGAACATCGAGGTTCCCACCCGGAACTGGTACACCCGCGACTGGTTGGGCACCGTCAGCCAGACGCGCAGGGCGTCCTGGACGGCGATATCGTTGGGCTCCGGCAGGTCGCCCGGGACGGCATAGTGAGACACCGTCGACGTAGCCAGGTCGTCACTCACCGCCAGCCTACCGATCTTGCCGGCGGCCGGGAGCGTGAACCAGACCTCGTTGGGCCTGCTGGGCAGAATGGCCAGGTGTGGGGCAGTGCCAGAGTCCGGCTTGGCCACCGCGTCCGCTGCGCCGGTGGGCCCGGCCTGCAACAGCGGCACCGTGATGCGGCGCGACAACGGGTAGGCGCGGGTCTCTCCGGTGGCGGCGTCGCGACGGGCGATCCCCTCGCCGGAGGCACAGATCCACCACACCGCACCATCGACGACGGCGAGGTCACTTGGCGCGCATCCTGCGCCGGCCGCGTGCGTCAGGACGGTCGGCGTGCCATCGCCGGCGATGTCCAGCTGGCCGATGGCCCCTTCTGCGGGCAGCGTGAACCAGATCCTGGAAGGCGACTCCGCCGCGACAGCGGACGGGCTGCCCGGCACGTCATAGCCGGCGACGAAAGACGAGGACTGCGCCCCGGTCGCCCACGGGCCAACCAGACAGAGCAGACCGAGAGCCACGGCGATCCCCACGAGCCGGCGGCGTCTCCTGGGGGTGTTTTTCCTCGCGGTGAAGCGTTGGGCTGGGTCTACAGGCATGCAGTTCTCCGGGGCGGTCTGCAAAACGGGCCCATCTGACAGTGCCCTCCGGAACCGGGCATCGAGCAGGCCGTCCAGTGCTGTGGAGGGGACGCCGACCCAAGTCGCGACCCCGACGCTAGTCTCGATGATATCATGCAATCGGGCCCTGTCAAGTCCGGCACCAGGCAGCGCATGGGTGCATGGTAACCCAACGAACCGCAGTGGAATTACGGACACTTGGTATCATGTCTTCGACATTACGCGCAAGCACCGTGATCTGCCGTAAAAGAAGGGCGCGGCAGCATCTTGGCCGGCCCCGGGACGGCGTGCTATACTCGCGCTGCACGCCCCGGAACGCTACGGAGAGAGCACTCATGCCCCGACCTTGGTGCCTGCCCGAGCCGCTTGACGACGTTCCCCTCGCCCTGCGAGAGGCCGTTGGCGGGCACCCCCTGGTAGCCAGGCTGCTGGCCCAACGCGGCCTGGCGGATCCCCTCGCGGCGCTGGCCTTTCTGGACCCCGCCCGGTACCGCCCCTCTCCGCCCGCTGCTCTGCCCGGGTTGCCGGAAGGCGTGCGCCTGCTGGGTGAGGCGGCCGCCTCCGGGGGGACCGTCTACGTGTGGGGAGACGGCGACGCCGACGGCCTCACGGCAACCGCCCTCCTACAGGAGGCGCTGGCCGCCGCGGGCCTGCGGGTCACCTGCGGCCTGCCAGCGCGTGCCGAGGGGCACGGGCTGCCGCCGCGCGCCGTACAGGCGGCCCTGGCCGCTGGCGCGCAGTTTCTGGTCACCTGTGATACCGGGGTCACCGCCCATGACACGGTCTCCCTGGCGCGCCGGCTGGGGTTGCGCGTCATCATCACCGACCATCACGATCTGCCTGAGGCCCTTCCCGCTGCCGACGCCCTGGTCAACCCGCGCCTGCTGCCCACCGGCCACCCGCTCGCGGGCCTTTCGGGCGTGGGCGTGGCCTACCTGCTGGCCCAGGGCCTGGCGGAGAGTGGTACCTCTGGGCAGGCAGCGGCGCTGGAGGGCCTGCTCGACCTCGTGGCCATCGGGCTGGTGGCCGACCTGGCTCCCCTCACCGGTGACGTCCGCTACCTGGTACAACGAGGAATACAGGCGCTCCGTTACACCTCCCGGCCCGGCCTGCTGGCCATGATGGCGGCGGCCGAGGCCAGCGCCGCACACGCCGACGAGGAGACCATCTCCTGGGTGTTGGGGCCCCGGCTGAACGCGGCGGCCGACCTGGCCGGCAGCGAGGCCGGGCTGCGCCTGCTCCTTACCGGTGACGCCGAGGAGGCCGCGGAGCTGGCCGGCCTCCTCGAAGGCAAGTATCGCGAGCGCCGCGCCCGGACGGAGGCCGCCCTGGCCGCCGCGGAAGAGCAGCTGCGCCGTGACCCGGAGCTGCAGGCCCAGCCGGCCGTCGTCGTCGAGGCGGGGGAATGGGGCGGCGGAGGCGTGCTGGGGCGGGTGGCCGCAGGGCTCGCCGAGCGCTACGATCGGCCGGCGGTGGTCATCGCGCTGCACGCCGACGGGCTCTGTGTGGGGTCGGCGCGGTCGGTGGAGGGCGTCGACATTCACGAGGCGATCTCGGCCGGCCGGGACCTGCTCCTCCGCGAGGGGGGGCACCCGCTGGCCGCCGGCTTTACCGTGAGCCGCGAGAACCTGCCCCGCTTCCGCTCTCTGCTGATGCGCGCGTTGGCGCCGGTGATGGCCGCGCGCCCGGCGCAGCCGCTCTGCATCGACGCCCGCCTCGAGGCCGAGGACGTCGACCTTGACCTGGCCAGAGAGCTCTCTCGCCTGGGCCCCTTCGGCCCGGGGAACCCGCAGCCGGTGCTGGCGTTGCCCGCCCTGACGCTGGCGCGCCTTGAGGCCGGGGACGAGCAGGCCCCGCGCTATCGGCGCCTGTACCTGTCTGGCGGCCAGGGCCAGAACCTGCGGGTGACGACCTTCGGCGAGGGGGCGCTCCCGGCTACGGGGGCCCGCGTCGACGTCGCCGTCAGCGTGCGGGCTGCGTTCTGGGGCGGGCAGGAGCGCCTCGACGTGCTGCTGGCGGGCTGGCGCCCGGCTGAGGAGGGCGCCCCGGCCACCCTGACGCTGGCCGAGGGGGACGTCGAAGTGGTCGACTGGCGGGGCGAGCGGCGCCCTGTCGAAGCCCTTATCCAGGAGTTGCACGGTCGCTATGCCGAACGGCTGGCGGTCTGGGCGGAGGGGCCCGAGGTGCCCGAGGGTGCCCTGCGGCGCGCCGACCTGCCCGAGCGCGGCGCGCCGGCCCTGGCGCTGGCCAGCGCGCCCGCGGACCCAGAGGATCTGCGGGCCGCTTTGGCCCGCGTGCGGCCGCACGTCGTGTATCTGTTGCCCCCGGCCGACACAGCCACGCGGGAGGTGCGCGCCCTCCTGCGGCAGGTGGCTGGGATGCTGCAGGTGGCCCTGCGCGACCGGGGCGGGCTCCTCGACACCGCGCGCATGGCTTCGCGCGTGGGGCAGCGGGAGGCGGCCGTCCTCGCGGCGCTGCGCGCGCTCGAGGCGGACGGGCATCTGCGCCTTGCGAGGGATGCTGACGGCGCCTGGCGCGCGGAGCCCGGCGCCGGGGCCCCGGGATCCGCCGAGCGGCGGCGCCGCGCGCTGCTCCTCGTTGAAGAGGTCCTTGCCGAGACGGCCGCCTACCGTCGGGCCTATGCCACGATGCCGCCAGCCGCACTGTTCCGCAGGCCCGAAGGCTGAACGCGGCGCGCCCGCGCCGCGGCGTGGTTGCCCCCGGCCATGCGGCGGAGTATCATCTGCCGGTGTCGGCATGCTACGTGACCTAACTCACCACACGGAGGGATCATGACGGCCAAGGTACGGATCGGGTTCATCGGCGCCGGCGGGATCGCACGGTCGCACATGCGGCGGTTGCAGCAGATTCCGGAGGCCGAGGTCGTGGCGTTCGCGGAGCCGAGCAACGAGTCGATGGCCAGGATGGCGGAGGACTATCCGGTCGCGGGCACCCTGCCGGTGTTCAGCGACTATCGTGACATGCTGGACAAGGTCTCTATGGACGCCGCCATCATCCTGACCCCTCATACCCTGCACCACGAACAGGGGCTGGAGGTACTCGGGCGCGGGCTGCACCTCCTCATGGAGAAGCCCATGGTGTGCACGGTGCCGCACGCCTACGACCTGATCGAGGCGGGCCAGGGCAAGGTCTTTATGGTCTCGTACCAGCGACACTTTCAGGGCCCCTACGTGTACATTCGCGAGCAGATCCAGTCCGGCGCGCTGGGCAAGCTGCAGTTCATCTCGGCGCTGCAATCGCAGAACTGGCGCCGCAGCCAGACGGGCAAGTGGCGCCAGGTGATGGCGCTCAGCGGCGGCGGGCAGCTGAACGACTCTGGCAGCCACCTGATCGACATCCTGCTCTGGACGACCGGGCTGACCGCCGAGTCGGTCTCGGCCTACGTCGAGAACTATGACCGCGAGGTGGATATCGACTCGGCGCTGTCGTTCCGCTTTACCAACGGTGCCCATGGCAACATTTCCATCGTCGGCGACAGCCCGATGTGGTGGGAAGAGTTCTCCGTGTGGGGCAGCGACGGGGTGATCCTGTACCGCAACGGCAAGATCCTGCAGGGCGCCTATGGCGGTGACGGGCTCCAGGAGATCACCGAGCTGCCGGCCGACTCGGACCCGGACCGCAACTTTGTGGACGCCATCCTGGGGCGCGACAAGGTCGGCGTCCCGCCCGAGTGCGGGCTGCGCGTCATCGAGCTGACCGAGGCCGCCTGGAAGTCCGCCGAACTGGGGCGCCCGGTGCGGGTGGCGGAGCTCCGCGGGGGCCTCGATGCCTGATCGCGCTGGCCCGGTGGCACGGCGTTCGGCGGGCGGCGACCGATGAACGGACGCGAACGCCTGCGCGCCGCCCTGGACCGCCGCCGGCCGGACCGCCTGCCCGTCTTTTACCAGGGCACGCCCGAGGTGGACGCCGAGTTGCGCGCCCACCTCGGCCTGCCCAGCCAGGAGGCCCTGCTCACGGCACTGGGGCAGGATATGCGCCACGTGGGCCCGCGCTACTGCGGCCCCGAACTGCGCACCTGGCCGGACGGCAGCCGCGAGGGGCTGTGGGGAGAGCGCTATCGCGACGTGCCCTATGGTGACGGCCTGGGGACCTATCCCGAGGCCTCCTTCCTGCCCTTTGCCGAGGCGCACTCGCCGCGTGACCTGGACGGCTACCGCTTCCCCAGCGCCGACTGGTGGGACTATGGTGCGGTGACTGCGGACTGCGCGGCGCTCTCGGAGTATGCCATCTACTGCGGAGGCGCCGGGCAGCCCGATTTCATGAATGGGATCGCCCGCTGCCGTGGGGTGGAGCGCGTCCTGTACGACGTGGGCAGCGAGGACCCCGTCTTCCTGCGGCTCGTCGAGGAGCGCTTCGCGTACTTTTACACGGTCACGGAGCGCACGCTCCAGGCTGGCGGCGGACGTATCGACGTGGTGCACTGCGGTGAGGACCTGGGGACGCAGCGCGGCCCGATCATCTCGCCCGCGTCGTTCGATCGGCTCTTTGCCGGCTACTACCGGGACTACTTTGCCCTGGCCCACCGCTATGGCGCGCGGACGATGCTGCATTCGTGTGGCAGCGTGCGCGCCTTTCTGCCACGGCTGATCGACCTGGGGCTGGACATTCTCGACGTCGTCCAGGTGGCCGCCGAGGGCATGGCCCTGGACGGGCTGCAGCGCGACTTTGGCCGGGACCTGGCCTTCAGTGGGACGATGTGCGTGCAGTCGGTGCTGCCGTTCGGCACCGTCGCCGACGTCGAGCGCGAGACGCGCTGGCGGATGGAACGCTTTGCCGAGGGCGGCCTGATCCTGGGGCCCACCCATGCCGTCCAGGTACTGACGCCTCTCGAGAACGTTCTGGCCATGTACCGCACGGTGGGCAGCATGGCGGGTTCTGGGCAGGCCGCGTCTGGCGTACCGGGGCGTTGAGCCGACTGCCCGGCCCCTGAGGGGCCTGGGCGCACTACGGGCGCGAGGACGCCTGGGCACTCGGGCGTCCAGCCCGCCGAACAGGAGTCACAATGGCGCAGCAGGTTCGCGTCGCGTTGTTCGCCGTGGTTCTGTTGGCGAGCGTGCTGGCGGCGGGTGCCTGTGTCATCGCCCCTGGAGCGGCGCCCGAGGGGGCAGGGGCCTCGCCGAGCGCCGCGCCAGCAACCGCCTCGGTAGCGCCGCTACCGGGCTGCACCCCGCAGGCCGTGGTGGTGCCCACCGCGCCGGCTACGGTGCCCCGCTACGCACAGCTAGATGAGACGACGGGTCTGCACGTCACGGGCGTGGCGCCGGAGGTGGCGGACCTGGAAGGCTGGCGGCTGACGGTGGATGGCGCTGTAGAGGCGCCGCAGTCGTTGACGCACGACCAGCTGCGCTGCATGCGCCGCGTGGAGGCAGCGCCACTTCTGGTGTGCCCCGGGTTCTTTGAGGATCGGGCCACCTGGGCGGGGGTGCCTCTGAGCGACGTCCTGGCCCTGGCGGGCGCCCCGAGCGCGGGGGCGCGGGTGCGCCTCTACGGGGCCGACGGGTACACACAGGACCTGTCGATCGAGGAAGCCCTGGCGCCCGACGTCTTCTTGGCCTACGAGTGGGAGGGCGAACCGCTGCCCATCATTCACGGGTTCCCCCTGCGTGCCATAGTCCCTGCCAGTGGTGGCAGCGTCTGGGTCAAGTGGCTGGCGCGAGTTGAAGTGTACTAGGGGTTAGCGATAGGGGCCCTGCCCGAGTCGACATTGTATTCCGGTGTCCCGAGCGTGTGCGCACGGTTGTGCCATGTCGGGACATCACCTGGCGCTTTGGCGCCGTGGCGCGGCGGCACACCGGGCAAAGCCGCGCACCGCAGAGAGGAATCGCCATGAGAATCACCAAGGCCGTCATCACCGCTGCTGGCCGCACGCAGCGGGCCCTCCCGCTGCAGACCGTCACCGATAGCGACGGCGTCGAAAAGTCTGTGCTCGCTATCCTCGCCGAGGAGACCTTCCGGGCCGGCATCGAGGAAGTCTGCGTCGTGGTGTGCCCGGGAGACGAGAAGCCCTACGCCGAAGCGGTCGGCGCCTACGCCAACCGGCTGACCTTCGTGCAGCAGGAGGAACCCCTCGGCTACGGCCACGCCGTGTACTGCGCCAGGGGGTTTACTCGCGACGAGCCCTTCCTGCACCTGGTGAGCGACCACCTCTACGTGAACGGCGGCAAGAGCGGGTGCGCCCAGGACCTGGTGGAGATGGCCGTCTCGCAGGGCTGCGCCGTCTCGGCAGTGGAGCCCTCCCACGAGAGCCTGCTGCCCTACTTTGGCTGCGTGGCGGGCCGCCGCGTGCACGGGGCCACCGGCCTGTACGAGGTGGACACCGTCATGGAAAAGCCCACCCCGACCGACGCGGAGCAATGGCTGGTGGTCTCGGGGTTGCGCGCCGGGCACTACCTCTGTTTCTTTGGCATGCACGTGTTGACGCCTACCGTGATGGGCATCCTGGCGGATTGCGTCGCCGAGGCTGCCGGCCAACGCCAGGTGACGCTGTCTGAGGCGCTCTCGGAACTGGCTCGCCGCGAGCGGTACCTGGCCATGGAGATCTCGGGCATGCGCTACGATGTCGGCGTCAAGTACGGCATCCTGATGGCGCAGCTGGCCCTGGCCCTGAACGGGCTCGACCGCGAGCTGGTTCTCTCGCGCATCCTGGAGCTATTGGCCAGGCGCGAACAGGGACGGAGGGGGAACTGATGGCCACCACCTCCGCGAGCCGGCTCGTCGATGTCATCACCTCTGCCGACGAGCAGGTACGTAACCTGCCCCTGGAGCGCTTCTGCCGGTCGGCCAGCGCGGCGCAGCTCCTGGCCGAGTGCGAGGCGCTGGATGCCTTTCGCCGGCAGAGCGGCAACCTCTATGAGCGCGTCCGGGCGACCTTCTTTCTCTATGCGATCCACCGCTTTCACCTGCCGGGCAAGCCAGGCCTGCCCGCGGCGGGGTCCATCCCCTATGCAGGGTATACACACCTCCTCGAGCGGCGTTTTGAGGAGGCCATCGAGGAGTTCCTGGCCGCCCAGGCAGCGCACGGGCCGTCGGACGGCCTCTCGAGCGCCCTGGCCGACGCGTACCATCAGCAGGCCTTCCAGACCCTGGCCGACCAGGTCCGTCGCAGCGTGCGCTCGGTGCGCGGGAACCAGTGGATGTTCCGCATGGGCCACCCGGCCGATCACCCCTTGCGCGTGCGGCGCGAACTGCTGCGGCGCGACGAGCTCACCGGCCTCTATCCGCTCCTGCGTGAGCGCACGCCGGTGCGCATGGACCTCTCCCACTCTGGCTGGAGCGACATCTTTTTCCTCGGCATGGACTACCCCGAGTGTGCGCGGGTGCTCAACGTCTCCATCGACCTGGCCGTGCGCGGACGGGGGGAGGACCCCGCGCCGCCGGTAGAGGCATACCTGCGCGTGATTGATGAACCGGTGCTCCGCCTCGTCAGCGTGGACCTGGCCACCAAGGCGGACGTCACCTCCATCGCCGAGGTGTTCGACTTTGCCCGCGACTACCTGGGCCTGCTCAAGGCTGCGGTGATCGCCGCGGGTCTGGTTCCATCGGGGATCGAAGGGGCCCACCAGCCCCTCGAGGAGCTGCTGGCCCGCGTGGTCGGCCCGGGCCGCGGGCTCGAACTGGTCAGCAATGTCCGCGGGATCCCGCGGGGCTCTCGCCTGGCCGTCTCGACGACGCTGCTGGCGGCGCTGATCTCGGCGTGTATGCGCGCCACCGGGCAGACGCGCAGCCTCAGCGGCGGCCTGGAGGACCACGAGCGGCGCCTAGTGGCGGCCCGCGCCATCCTCGGCGAGTGGCTGGGCGGGTCGGGCGGCGGCTGGCAGGATTCGGGCGGCGTGTGGCCCGGGATCAAGCTCATCGAGGGCGTGGCCGCCGGCGAAGATGACCCAGAGTACGGCATCAGCCGCGGGCGCCTCCTGCCGACGCACCGCATCCTGGGCCTCGATGAGGTCACCGCTGAGACGCGCCAGGCCATGCAGGACAGCCTCGTCCTGGTACACGGCGGGATGGCGCAGAACGTCGGGCCGATCCTGGAGATGGTCACGGAAAAGTACCTGCTTCGCTCCGAGGCGGAGTGGCAGGCGCGGCACCAGGCCGGCCGGCTGCTGGACGATATCGTCGGGCACCTGCAGCATGGTGATATCGCCGCGATCGGCCGCACGACCACGGCGAACTTTACGGGGCCGATCCAGACCATCATCCCCTGGGCCAGCAACCTTTACACCGAGTCGCTCATCCAGAAGGTGCGGGCCGACTTTGGCGCTGGCTTCTGGGGGTTCTGGATGCTCGGCGGCATGTCGGGCGGGGGTATGGGATTCATCTTTGACCCGCGGCGGAAAGACGCCGCGCAGGAGCGCCTGCCCGAGCTGATGGCGGCCACGAAGGAACGGCTGCAACACTCCCTGCCCTTTGCGATGGACCCCGTCGTCTATGACTTTTCCATCAACGAGCGTGGCACCTATGGCGACCTGCTTTCGGGGGCGGAGGCGCTGCTCCCCTCCGGGTACTATGCCCTGATCGTCCCGGACCTCCTGCGGCAGGGGCAGTACAGCCTGTCGCCCACGCGGCGGCACGAGCTGGACCAGTTCGGCACGGCCTGCCGCACACGGCCGGAGCTGGCCGGCATGGTGCAGACCATGTTCGACGCCGTCCTGCCCAGGGGAGACGCGGCGGGCCAGGGCGGCGCCCAGCTGGACGAGCTGTTGGCCCGGCACGGCTTTGATCGCGCCCAACACGAGCAGATCCGGCATGACCTGCGCACCGGCCGAATCGGCCTGGCGCAGAACCGGCTCCCCGTGGCGACCGAGATTCACGACGTGCGGCCCAGCGACGTCTGCGACGCCACCAACGAGGCCGACGCGGCGGTATGGCAGGCCGGGTGGGACGCGCTGCAGCGCGGTGAGGTGGCCGTGGTGACCCTGGCCGGCGGGGTCGGCAGCCGCTGGACGCAGGGCGCCGGCGTGGTGAAGGCTCTGCATCCCTTCTGCAAGCTGGCCGGCCGCCACCGCTCGTTCATCGAGACGCACCTGGCCAAGAGCCGGCGCGTCGGATCGCAGGTGGGCACGCCCATACCGCACGTGATCACGACCTCCTACCTGACCCACGATCCCATAGCCGCATCATTGCGTGCCGACGGGGATTATGGCTACCCGGGGCCCCTGTACCTCTCTCAGGGGCGCGCTATCGGGCTGCGCTTCGTGCCCATGACGCGCGACCTTCGCTTCGCCTGGGAAGACCTTCCCCAACAGCTGCTGGATGAGCAGGCCCAGAAAATGCGTGAGAGCCTGCACTCCGCCCTGCTGGGCTGGGCGCGCAGTACCGGCGAAGGGGAGGACTATCGCGACAACTTGGCCCTGCAGTGCATAAACCCGATCGGCCACTGGTATGAGGTGCCCAACCTGTTCAAGAGCGGTGTTCTGACCCGGCTGCTGGCCGAGCGCCCGGGCCTCCGCTACCTGATGATGCACAACATCGACACCCTTGGCGCCGACGTGGACCCGGCCATCCTCGGGCGAGTCATGCGCGAGGGAGCCACTATGTCGGTGGAGGTCATCAACCGGCGGGTGGAGGACCGTGGCGGTGGGCTGGCGCGCGTCAACGGCCGCCTGCGGCTGCTCGAAGGGCTGGCCCTTCCGCATGAGGAAGACGAGTTTCGCCTGACCTACTACAACTCGAACACCTTCTGGCTGGAGATCGACCCGCTGCTGGCGCTGTTCGGGCTGGATCGCGCCTCACTCCTGGTTCCCGAGCGGGTCGATGAGGCGGTGCGGGCCATGGCGGCGCGCGTGCCGACCTACATCACTCTGAAGGAAGTGAAGCGGCGCTGGGGGCACGGCCAGGAGGACGTCTACCCGGTGGCCCAGTACGAGAAACTATGGGGAGACATGACCGCCCTGGCAGACGTGCGCTGCGCCTACCTGGTGGTGCCGCGGCTGCGCGGCCAGCAGCTGAAGGATCAGGCGCAGCTGGACGGCTGGTTCCGCGATGGCTCCGCCGAGCACGTGGCCTCACTGTGCGAGTGGGGGCCGGAGGCGGTCTAGCCTAGTAGGAGGTCCCCGTCCCGGCGTTGCCCGCCTCGAGGGCGCGCGGCTCGTCCAGCACGCGCCGCACCAGGGTGGCCAGGGCCATCAGGGTGAACGGCTTGGGCAGGATGTGCGCCTCGGGGCTGATCACGCCGTCTCGCCCTAGCTTCTCGCGGGGGTAGCCGGACATGAACAACACCCGGAGTTGGGGGGCCCCCCCCCCCCCCCAACTCCTCGGCCAGGTCAGGGCCGCTAACGCCCGGCAGGATGACGTCGGTCAGCACGAGGTCGACCTGGCGCCCCCGCGAGAGGGTCTCCACGGCGGATTCGGCGTCGGCCGCCTCGACCGTCGTGTAGCCAAGGCGCGTCAGCATCCGCTTGGTCATGCGGCGCACGTGCGCGTCGTCCTCCACGAGCAGGACGGTCTCAGTACCCGAAGGGGGGGGCTGTGGCTGCCTGGCCGGTTGAGGCGGCCTGTTGGCCTCAGCGCAGGGGATTAGGATGCAGATCGTGGTCCCTACCCCCTCGGTGCTGCTGATCTCCACGCTGCCCCCGATGTCCTGCACCAGATCCTTTACCATCGGCAGGCCCAGGCCGGTGCCGTTCTGTGCTGCCTTGGTGGTAAAGAACGGCTCAAAGAGGCGGGCCTGCACCTCGGGCGGGATTCCACGCCCCGTGTCGGCGACAGCCAGACGCGCCATGGCCCTCCCGCCGTGCGACGCGGTCTTGGGTTCGATGCGCGTTGACAGGGTCAGGGTTCCCCCTGCCGGCATGGCATCGCGCGCGTTGACGGCCAGGTTGACGACGATCTGCCGCACCTGTGCGGCGTCGGCGCGGACGGTGACCGGCTCCTCGGCCAGGTCCAGCTCGAGGAAGACGTCCTCCCCGAGGACGCGGTCGAGCACGCGCGAAAGGCTCCGCAGAAGGTCGTTCAGGTCCAGGGTCTGCACGCGCCTCCTGGGAATACGCGTGAAGGCGAGTAGCTGGCCGGTGAGCTCGGCGGCGCGCAGCCCCGCCACGCGGATCTCCTCGACGTCAGGGCGGATGGGGGAGGCGAGCTCGACGTTCTCGAGAAGTATCTGGGCCTCGCCGTTGATGACCATGAGCAGGTTGTTGAACTCATGGGCGATACCGCCGGCCAACCGTCCCACCGCCTCCAGCCGCTGGATCTCGCGGAGCTGCCGCCAGGGGCGCTCATGGCCGACATCGGTGAGCAACCAGTGCGCGCGGCCGCGCCCTGGGGCAGGCCTCGCCCCGAGCACCAACACCGTCACGGCCTGCGACGTGCCCTGGACGGGCTCGAAGGCCAGAGTCTCGCGCAGGACCCCGTGCTCCACTCCCGCAGCGGCGAGCGCCTCCAGGGCTGCGGCCCGGCTCTCCTCCGGTACCAGGTCAAGCAATGACAGCCCCACCAGGGTCTCGGCACGGGCGGCGAAGAACTGGCCGGCGGGCCGGTTCGCCTCCAGGATCACGCCGGCGAGGTCGGTGACGAGGTACCCCTGCGGGCCCTGCACGAGCAGGGTGCGCAGGTCTGGCTCGTCGGAGGCGCCGGGCCCGCCAGGCTCGGGCGTCTGCCCGAGTGCGGCGGCGCAGGAGGCGCGCAGATCCCCGAGAGCCTGGAACAGAGCCGACAGCTCTTGGCGGCGGACGTCTGGCGGGCGCCTTTCCCCGTCGTCCGCGCCGCGCAGGAGTTGCTCCAACATAGCGAGAAGATCGCGTAGCTTGCTCTCAGAGATCGAATCGCTCATGGTATCCCCCGATCGCCACGCCGGACGCCGCCCTGGCGGCCCCGCGAGGCGGCGCGCGATGGCCCCGCGCGATAGGCGGTGCAGAGAAGGGGTGGCGGAGCGTCTCTGCGGCAGAGGTCCGGGCTCTAGACGCGGGAGTGTGGGCGATCCCCGTCCGACGGGCGTGCCTGAGGCGGCGGCTCATGTGGAAAGGTAAAGAGGACTTGAGGAGGCTGGCGCGCGGATGCGCGCAGCCTGCACCAAGGCGAGAGCATAGCAGAGGGATGGCGCAGTTGTCAACTGCAGGGCCCAGCCGCTGGGCCCGTGCCGCGCCGGCGGCGAGGGCAGGTCAGCGGCCGGTGGTACGGCGTGCCGTTCCCACGAGGGGCACGGCGGCAGCCGTGGCCGCCTCGAGCACGTCAGCAAGCGGGACGCCCAGGCGACGGGCCAGCCCGGCGCAGTCGTCGTACTCGGGTTTGGCGCTCACCGCCTGCCCGTCCAGCACCTTGATCTTGACGCGTACGCTGCCGTAGGGCGTCTCGACGCGCTCAAAGCGCCGTTCGGCGACCTGCCGTTCGACGATCTGCCAGCGCACGCCGAGGGTAGACGTCTCTCGCAGGAGCACGGCGCGCAGGTGGGCAGCGCGCTCCTCCGCACAGAGCACCGCCAGGAGGACCCCAGGGCGGTTCTTTTTCATCTGGATCGGCACGAACCAGACGTCGAGGGCGCCCTCGGCAAGGAGGCGGTCCATGGCATACCCGAGGGCCTCGCCGGTCATGTCATCGATGTTGCACTCGAGGAGCGCGACGCGGTCGCTCTGGGCGCCGGTGGGCGGCGGGGGGCTGCTCGCTGACGGAGAGCTAGCCATTGTCTGAGCCTTCCTCGGGCTGGCGGGCCCCGGCCCGCGCGAGGGCGGCACGGTTGGCAATCAGCCCGGCCATGGCGCCGGCGCCGACGCCGTTATCGATGTTCACCACGGCCAACCCCGGCGAGCAGGTCTGCAGCATCGACAGCAGAGCGGCCTCGCCTTTGCCGCCCATCCCGTAGCCGACGGACGTGGGCAGCCCAATCACGGGCACGTCCACCAGCCCCGAGACGACGGAGGGCAAGGCCCCGTCCATGCCGGCGGCCACGATAATGGCGTCGACGTCCTCGCTGAGCAGCCGCTGCAGCGGGCCGAACAGGCGATGGAGGCCGGCCACGCCGACGTCATAGACGGCTTCCACTCGGCAGCCCATCTCCTGGCAGACGATGGCGGCCTCCTCGGCCACGGGCTGGTCCGAGGTGCCCGCGGTGATGACGCCGACCTTGCCGCCCGTGAGCGCCACGTCGCCGTCTGGGGCGCGCAGGATGGCCGTGCGCGAGGCCGGGTACCACTCCAGGCAGCCACCCTGCCCGTACTCGTCAGCGAGGGCCTGCTCCAGCTCGGCTGAGACGCGGCTCAGGATGGCGCGGCCGGTCTCACGGAGAAAGGCGGCGGCGATGCCCAGCGATTGGGGCACCGACTTGGTCGAGGTGAGGATCACCTCCGGCACGCCCTTACGGCCGGTGCGCTGAAAGTCGGGCCGCGCGTCCAGCACTTCAGACAGATGATTGTTACGGTTGCCGGCCAAGTCCGTCATCGAAGCTCCCACTGCGATATCCATCGAGGTCCAGGGTGACATAACGGTATCCGAGCGCGCTGAGCGCGGCGGAGATCTGGCCACGCAGCGGCGGTGCGGCCGCGCTGGCGATGAGGTCCACGGGCAGCTCCAGCCGGGCGATCGGGAAATGGTCGCGCACTCGCAGGGCACCTGTGCCCAGCAGGGCGTGAAGGGCGCTCTCGGCGCGGCCGACGCGCTCCAGCCCCTCGCGGGTGAGCGGCGTGTCATACGGGAAGCGCGTGGCCAGGCAAGCGGCGGCAGGAGTGCTCCAGTTGGGCAGGCCGGCCGCCCGCGCCAGCGCGCGGATCTCCGGCTTGGTCAGCCCCGCCTCGGCCAGGGGCGCCCTGGCGCCCACCTCGCGGGCCGCCGCGGCGCCGGGGCGGTACTCGAGGTGATCGTCGGCATTCTCGCCGTGGATGAGCGCCGCCCCGCCCGCCTCGCGCGCGATGGCCTGCAGCGCCTGGAAGCGTGCGAACTTGCAATGGTAGCAGCGATCCACCGGGTTGGAGGCCACGCGCGGGTTGGCGAGGTCGTCAAACGGGATGACGCGATGGGCCACGCCCAGCCCCGCGGCGATGCTCTTGGCCCGAGCGAGCTCCTCGCTGGGGAAGAACGGCGAATCGGCGGTCAGCGCCAGGACCTTGGCGGGGCCCAGGGCGGCGACGGCTGCCGACAGCAGGTAGCTGCTGTCGACGCCCCCCGACAGGGCCACGGCCACCGACCCCAGCCCACGCAGGATGTCGTGGAGGAGCGTCTCCTTGCGGCGGTGTTCTGCGCTCAAGGCCAAGTCTTGCATAGTAGCGGCATATCCCCTGCGACTCAGGAGTCCTTTGGTCTCGTTTCGCCATTATAGGTGGGGCCGAAGAAGGCGTCAATACGGGCCTACAACGGTCAGCCAACGGCGCCACTGGCCGCGCTGCCTGCGCTGGGCGCTCTGGCCGCCTGCTTGACAGCCCCGCGCCGCGGCGTACACTGGCCGTCGGCCCCGGCGCTGGGCCCGCGGGAGGGGCGACTAGACGGGAGGGCAGGCTGGCCTTGGCAGAGACACGCGTGGTCACGGTGGTGGGCTGGCACAATGCCGGCAAGACGGTCTTCGTCGAGATGCTCGTTGCGGAGCTCAAGCGCCGCGGGGTGCGCCTGGCGGTTATCAAGCACACCCGCAGCCGGTTCGACGTCGACCGCGAGGGGACGGACACCTGGCGCTTCGCCCGGGCGGGCGGGGACGTGGTCGGCATCGTCGGGCCGCAGGGGCTGGCGCTGATGGAGCGCACCGAGCGCGAGCCTCTGGTGAACGAGGTACTGGCCAGGCTCCCGCGCGACCTCGACCTAGTCATCCTCGAGGGCTACAAGAGCCTGCCGCTGCCCAAGATCGTCATCCGCGGTGATGAGGACGAGTCGCCGATCGAGGGACCTGGCGAGATCCTGCTGACGCTGCAGGCCGCGCGCAGCCCGGAGGGCGGCGTCTCCTTTGCCGGCGCCGAGATCAGCCGGGCGGCGGACCTCATCCTGGCCAGGGTTTGAGTGGCGCGGTAAGCCACGAGAACCAGCCTACGGCCGGCCGGCTGCGCCACTGCCCCCTTCCACGTCATCCTGCCCGCGCCGGGCCAACACCGCCAGGAACGCCAGAATCACCAGGGCCACCCCCGCCAGAACGGCTAGCTTCAGCAGGCGCGAGGAGACCCACAGCGCCACCCCACCGAGCACCGCCGTGACGGCATAGTAGGTCAGCACGATGCGGACCTGCGGGTAGCCCAGGTCCTGAAGGCGCATGTGCAGGTGGCCGCGATCCCCGATCCCGATAGGGCGCCCGCTGCGCCAGCGCCAGTACACCTGCCAGACCGCGTCAACCAGTGGCACCCATACCACCAAGAGCGCCGAGGCCACCTTGGCGCCGGCCACGATCGACAGGGCGCCGAGGGCAAAGCCCAGGAGCTGGGCGCCCCCGCCCAGGAAGATGCGGGCGCCGCCAAAGTTGTACGGCAGGAAGCCCAGGCAGCAGCCCAGTAGGGCCAGCGGCAGAACCGCCACCGAATACTGGCCCAGCCGCAGCATGTGCACAAAGAGCACCAGTGCCGCGATGGCGGCGATCCCCGCGGCCAGGCCGTCCAGCCCATCCACCAGGTTCACGGTACTGCTGGTGCCCGCCAACCACAGCAGGGTCAGCGGCACCATGATGTACCAGCCCACGTGGATCTGCTGGTCAGTAAAGGGGTCGTTGAACAGCTCGATAAAGACCTTGAAGGCGATGGCCACTCCCGCGGCGGCCAGCAGCCCCAGGAGCTGCGCCCAGGACGGCAGCTCGTGCACATCGTCTACAAAGCCCATCACCCAGACGACACCCAGCGACAACAGCACCCCCTGCAGGCGCGTGACCTCGAGGGCGTCGTTGGTGGGGACGCACAGGCTGAGCAGGGCGGCCAGGGCAAAGGCGGGGTATAGCGGCACGCCGCCGATGCGGGGGATGCGCCCCTTGTGCTTACGGCGCCCGCCGGGCACGGCCACCCAACCCTGGCGCTCGCCCAGGCGGATGGCCACGGGGGTCAGCGCCAGGGCGAGGCCGCCAGATACCAGTAGAGTGGCCACATAGATGGCTACAGGCATAGCTCCCTCGCTGCGTGCTCACTCGGTGACTCGCTCGTGTCGCGGGCCTTCAGGCGGTGCCGAACTGCCGGTCACCGGCATCGCCCAGCCCCGGGACGATGTAGCCCTCCGGGGGATCGCCGGGCTTGCTCGGCGGCGGCGTGAGGCGCTCGTCGATGGCCGCGACGTGGATATCCACATCGGGGTGGGCGGTGGCTAGGGCGCGGATGCCCTCCGGCGCGGCGATGATGCCGACGTACTTGATCCGCTGGGCGCCCCACTCTTTCAGGATATCGACGGTGGCCACGGCCGACCCGCCGGTCGCCAGCATCGGGTCAAGCACCAGGCATAGCTGGACCGTCGGCGTGACGGGCAGCTTGTTGTAGTACTGGACGGGCTGCAGCGTGCGATGGTCGCGGTAGAGGCCGATGTGCCACACCTCTGCGCCGGGCATCAGCTCCCAGATGCCCTCCACCATGCCCAGGCCGGCGCGCAGGATGGGGATCAGGCCGATGCGCTCGTTGGTGTGGTAGCCGACGGTCTTGGCCAGCGGGGTGGAGACCTCGATCTCGCGGAGGGAGAGGTCACGCGTGGCCTCATAGCCGAGCATCACCGAGATCTCGCGGATGAGCTCGCGGAACTTTTTGGGCTCCGTGGTCGTGTCGCGGAGCAGGCTGAGCTTATGCTTGATCAGCGGGTGCTCTGAGGGGAATACTCGCTTCCCGTAGTCCATGGTCATTCACCTCGTTCTCGCCAAAAAGGGGTAGCCTGCCACGTGCAGAGCTACCCCTTTTATCGGCATGGTACTCCCTAGAGGCCCGCCTCTTCCTCTTTCAGAAGGCGCTCCCACTCCTGGTCGGTCTTGTCCTGGATCTCCTGGAGGAGGCCCTGGTTGGCAGGACGGAACAGGTGGCGGAAGCGTCCCTGAGTCTTGAGCCAGTCGGCGACGGGCAACTTTTCGCGAGGCTTGTAGTTGACCGTCGTCTTGCCGTTCTCGACCTCATACAGCGGCCAGTAGCAGGTATCGGCGGCCAGCTGCGTGATATTCAGGGCCTGGTCGCTCTCGTGGCGCCAGCCACGGGGGCAGGGGGCCATGACGTTCAGGACGGCGGGGCCGTCGGCAGCAAAGGCCTTCTTGACCTTGGTCATCAGGTCGCGGTAGTTGTGCGGCGCGGTCTGGGCCACGTAGGGGATGTCATGGGCGGCCATGATGCGCGTAAAGGGCTTGCGCCACTGGGTCTTGCCCTGCAACACCTCGCCCACGGGCGACGTGGTGGTGTTCGCGCCGCGCGGCGTGGCGCCGGAGCGCTGGATGCCGGTGTTCATGTAGGCCTCGTTGTTGAGGCAGACGTACACGAACTTGTGGCCGCGCTCGAGGGCGCCGGAGATGAACTGGAAACCGATGTCGTAGGAGGCGCCGTCTCCACCGATGGCCATGAACTTGACGTCCTGGTCCTCAGGGATCTTGCCGGCGCGCTTGAGGCCCTTGAAGGCCGCCTCGACGCCGCTGATGGTCGTGGCGGCGTTCTCAAAGGCGGAGTGGATCCAGGGCACCTGCCAGGCGGTGAACGGGTAGACCGTCGTCGAGACCTCCATGCAGCCGGTGGCCGTGGCGATCACGACGGGCCCCTCGATGGCGTGCAGGATCTGGCGGATGACCGTGGGTTCGGCACAGCCCGCGCACAGGCGGTGGCCGGCGGCCAGGCGCTCTTCGTTGTTTACGATATCCCGCAGGCGAATGCGGATTCTATCTGCCATGTCGATGCTCCTTGCTGTGCAAACCGACACGCCGGGCGTGCAGGTCTGGTGATATCGCCTAGTCGCGCAGGCCCAGGTACCGCACCATGGTGCCGCGCTCGCCCGTAGCGCCGATCTTGGCCAGGTCGGCGTAGACCGACTCGATCATGGGGGGAACGGTGTCGCGCCCGCCCAGGCCATAGATATAGTCGACGATCGGCAGGCCCGACACGCCCTCGTTGTACAGTGCGGCGGCGGTGTCGAGGAAGAGGGGCCCCATGCCCTGGGGCGAGCCGAAGGAGATGGCCCGGTCCAGAACGGCTACCGCCTTGCAGTTCTTGATGATGTCGACGATCTGCTTGGCCGGGAAGGGGCGGAACACACACGGCTTGACGATGCCGACCTTCTGGCCCTTGGCGCGCAGCCCGCGGGCCACGGTGCGGGCGGTGCCGGCGGTGGAGCTGAGCACGATGATGGCGTACTCGGCGTCTTCCATGCCGTAGGTGTCGATAATCGGCTGCGGGCGGCCCGAGAGCTTCTCGAACTCGGCGCTGACCTGCTCGATGATCGGGAGGGCGCCCTCGATGGCTGCGGTCTGCTGCCTCTTGTGCTCAAAGTAATAGTCGGTAAAGTCCCAGGCGCCCATGGTGACGGGGTTGGCGATGTCCAGCAGGGCGTGCTTGGGCTGGTAGTTGCCGACGAACTCGCGCACAGCCTCGTCCGGGAGAATGCCGACGCGCTCGACGCCGTGCCCCGTGATAAAGCCGTCCTGGCAGGACATTACCGGCGTGAGCAGGCCCGGATGCTCGGCGATGCGGATGGCCTTGATGGTGTTGTCGTAGGCTTCCTGGCCCGATTCGGCGTAAAAGTGGATCCAGCCGGCGTCACGGGCACCCATGCTGTCCGAGTGGTCGCAGTGGATGTTCAGCGGGCTGGAGAGGGCGCGGTTGACCACCGTGAGCACGATGGGCAGGCGCATGCCCGAGGCGATGTAGAGCATCTCCCACATGAGGGCCAGGCCGTTGGCGGCCGTAGCGGTCATGACGCGGGCGCCGGCGGCTGAGGCGCCGACGCAGGCGCTCATGGCGGCGTGCTCGCTCTCGACGGGCACGAACTCGGTGTGGACGATGCCATCGGCGACGTACTGGGAAAAGTTCTGCACGACGGCGGTCTGCGGGGTAATGGGGTACGCCGCGACGACGTCGGGCTCAATCTGTCGCATAGCCTGCGAGACGGCGTTGGCCCCGTCCAGCGGCATGTACTTGCTTTCGACCATGGTATTTCCTCCGTGCGCTAGGAAGAGCGGTGGCGCTATTCCGCGTCCGCCTGGGCTTCAGGCACCATCTGGATAACCTTGCCCATCTCACCGGTGACGGAGTGGGCCTTCTTGACGTTCACAGGGCAAGCCTGGGCGCAGATGCCGCAGCCCTTGCAGTGGTCATAGTCAAACCCTTTGACCTTGCCATCCACGATGGGGATCGAGGAATCTGGGCAGACGATCCAGCAGATCAGGCACTGCGTGCACTGTTCCTCGTCGCGGACGGGCCGCAGGGTGCGCCAGGTGCCGGTGATGTAGGTAACCGAGTTGCCCGGCGTGTTGACCACGCCGCCGACCGCGACCTCGGTCCAGGGCAGGTCCAGCCGAGGGGCTTGCTTCTTATCCGACATGACATTTCCTCCGTGCTGATTGCTTTGCGCCGAGCCGGGAGCGCCTCAGGCGCCCGGCGTCGCAGGCCAGGAGACCAGCCATCGAGCGGCTAGCCCTGGACGCACTCGTTATAGGCGCGCTCGAGGGCGCGGACGTTGGCCTGCACGATCTCGGGCCGCAAACGGCTGCCGAGGGACGCCTTGGTCACTTCGATGGCTGACTCGAGGCTGACAAAGTCAGCCGCCCGGGCGACGACGGCGAGCATCATCGTGGAGGGGATGTCGCGGCGTAGCTCCTCGAGGGCGATCTTGGAGGCGTTCACGCACCAGACGGTGCCACCGTGGAAGTTCAGCTTGCGGCGGATGGTGGCGGGGTCGTCGGCCGTGTTGATGATGATGATGCCGTCGGCAGCCAGACCCTCGGTCATGTTCTCGATGCCGATCAGGTTGTCGTTCACGATGATGATCATGCCGGGCTCCAGGATGGGGCAGTGGAGCTCGATCGGCTCGGCAGAGATGCGCGTGTACGACTTGATGGGGGCGCCCATACGCTCGGACCCGTACTCCGGGAAGGCCTGGAAGTACTTGCCCGTGCGCATGGCCGCTTCGGCGAGGAGTTCGCCGGCGGTGACCACGCCCTGGCCGGCGCGGCCGTGCCAGCGGATCTCGGTCATCTGGCTCATCGTTGACACCTCCGATTGTGGATGTACAGACAGGCGCAGCATGGCGCTGCACGCACCAAGGCCGCGCAAGTGGCCCTGGCCACCCGCGCAGCCCGCACGCGGAACTGACGTCGGGTGCATTGTAGGGCCTGGGGAGGGATGTGTCAAAAGGACGGGGAAGGAGTGACGTTTGACACATCCGTATACCGCGGATACACTCCGTTGAGGCTCGCTATTCCTGTAATGAATGCGCACGACCCGTACTCTGGACGATATGCCGCGGTAGACTGTTCCCCGCTCGGGTTATCGTACCATCTCCTCGAAGGAGGCAAAGGACGCCATGTCACGCACTGCACTGGTCTGCGGGGCAGGTGGCTTTATCGGCGGGCACCTGGTCACCAGGTTGAAGGCCGAGGGCTACTGGGTCCGCGCGGTGGACATCAAGGAACACGAGTTCGCCATGCCGCCAGCGGATGAGTTCCTGCTGCTGGACCTCCGTGAGGAGGAGCAGGCGCAGGCCGCGCTGGCGCTGAACGGTGGCCGGTTCGACGAGGTCTATCAGCTGGCCGCCGACATGGGCGGGATGGGCTTTATCTCCACCGCCGAGTGCGAGATCATGCGCCACAACGCGCTGATCAACAGCCACATGATCCACTACGCGGCGCTGGCCGGCGTGCCACGCTACTTTTACTCTTCGTCGGTCTGCGTGTACCGTGATATGGCCCCCGACGAGCCCGAGATGGGTGAGGAGGGCGCCTACCCGGCCCAGCCCCACAATGAGTACGGCTGGGAAAAGCTGTACGCCGAGCGCATGGCCGAGACCTACGCGCGCCACTACCCCATTCAGGTGCGCATCGCCCGCTTCCAGAACACCTACGGGCCCTACGGCACCTGGACGGGCGGCCGTGAGAAGGCCCCCGCGGCGATCTGCCGCAAGGTGGCCGAGATCGAGGACGGCGGGACGATCGAGGTGTGGGGTGACGGGACGGCCATCCGGTCCTATACTTACGTCAGCGACCTGGTGGACGGCATCTACCGCCTGACCCACTCGGACCTGCAGGGGGCCTGTAACATCGGCTGCCCGCAGTACGTTTCAGTAAACGAGCTGGTCGAGACGGTGGCCCGCGTGGCGGGCAAGACGGTGCACATCCGGCACGTCGAGGGGCCGGTGGGGGTGCAGTCGCGGAACTTTTCCAATGCCAGGATCGAGTCGACCGGCTGGCGGGCGAAGGTGTACCTGGAAGAGGGGATTGGGAAGACGTACCCATGGGTGGCGGAGCAGGTGCGGGGGCGGGCGACAGCCGCAGGGTGGACGGGTAGTGCTCTGGAGGACTAGGGTTGTGCAGGGGACGCCGCTGGGCGCTGGTGAACGGAGCGCCCCAGGTTACCAGCCGGTTCGCCGGCGCCCAGTCCTGTTGTCGTCTCGGGTCGCCAACCGCCGAATGCCGTATGCAAGTTCCTTACCTGCGGCTGAATCACTTGAACAGCGCCGGCAAATGTCGGTACTCCTGACAGACTGGTGGCGGTATGCTCGAAGCGGGTGTAGCGATAGCTGCTTGCGCTACCCTCAGTTGGATGGTCACAGCATACTCTGGGCGCGTCCGTGAGGACTCGGCTCAGCGACCGCGCCACGCGTAACACACGACTGTCCGTGTCTCGGCTGATGGCAGAGTCCTTTCGGCCGTGGGCAGCACGCTTCGGTTCTTCCTCTTTCCGCGCGCGGCTAGCCAGAGGGATGTCTTGGACAGTGGCCGGAGGACTGGCGGCCAAGGTACTGGGCGTTATGTCTTCCGTGGTCGTCGCGCGCCTCTTGGGGCAAGAGGTGTTTGGTCAATTGGGTATTGTGCAAAATACCGTCTCTATGCTCGGCGTTCTCGCAGGGTCTGGGCTGAGCAGCACCGCGACCAAGCACATAGCAGGACTCCGTGGCCGTGATCTCCATAGGGCTGGGCGCGTAGTCGCTATGACGGACGTAGTAGCCGGAGCCACTGCAATGCTACTGTCTGTTCTCCTTTTTTTCGGAGCAGACTGGGTGGCAACCGAGTACCTATCAGCACCCGACCTCGGCAGAACGCTACGCATCTCGTCTTTGCCCCTACTCTTTACCACTCTGACTGCGGTAAAGGTGGGCGCTCTTGCGGGTTTCGAATCCTTCAGGGCGATCGCGGTGCGCAGCGTATCTGTTGCTGCACTTTCTATACCTTTGGCCATCGCGGGCGCCCGCTTGTTTGGCCTTGATGGGGTGATATGGGGTTGGGCTATATCTAGCATCGCTGAATACTCGGTTTGTGCGGCGGCGTTGCGTATCGAGCTCGCACGGCGGGGGGTCCCATATTCACTCTGGGGCGCCCAACGCGAGTTGCCAGTGCTTTGGCACTACTCTCTGCCAGCGGTGCTCTCCGGGCTTCTGGTGGCACCGGTGAACTGGATCTGCGCGGCCATGATGACTCGTCTACCCTACGGCTACCAGGAGCTGGGTTTGTTTAACGCAGCGAATCACTACAGAAGCACGCTGCTGTTTCTGCCGGGGATTTGGGGGCAGGTGCTGCTATCACTTCTGTCTGAGGGCTATGCAGGTGGCGAGAGCCGCGAGATGTCTGCGAGACTACGATCCGTATCCAAGCTGAATGCTGCGTTGTGCGGTATCGTGGCATTGGGTCTTGTCATCGCAAGCCCCTGGCTTATGACTGCCTTTGGCGCAGGGTTCGGCGATGGACGGGTGGTTTTGATGGTACTCGTAGGAGCGGCCTATCTACAGATGGTGCAGGCTCCGGCGGTCAAGTATCTCGAGGCTACAGGCCGCATGTGGACGAACTTCGCCCTAAACGCTCTGTGGGCTGTATCAGTCATTGTGTCCAGTCGGATGTTGATCGAGCGCGGAGCGTTGGGATTGTCTCTATCTCAGCTCATCGGTTTCATCATCTTTGGAGTAGTAGTCGTATGGTACTATCGCTTCCGACGACCAGCGGTGTAATAGTGGATGATCAGGTATCGACTTGCGGAATATGTGGTAATTCTGCGACACTGATTTGCAAAGGCTATAGTGGTTATGTGCAGGGTACCCTGTATGACTTGTATGCTTGCGATTGTTGCGACGCTTCCTTTTGTGTTCCCCGGGATAGCGGAGCAGGCATATATGACGTGATCTACGGGTCTGCGAGCGACACTCCCGGTTACAGCAGATACTGGAGCTATGCCAAGGCTGCGACAGCGTCGCCGCGGTATATGGACTACTTGGTTAGTCATGAGGAGTCGTACTGGGCTGCAGATCGAGCGCTAGGCAAACTGGCCGCCCGAGGCCGGCCTGCGCGTGTACTCGACGTTGGTTGTGGTCTAGGGTACTTTACGTATTCCCTTGTACAGAAAGGGTATGATGCGGTTGGCATCGACATATCGGTGGCCGCGGTGGAGGCGGCGACTAATGCATTCGGGGGCCTCTTCGTCTGCGGTGACCTGTCTGAGTTTGCGCCGACGTGCGATCGGAAGTTCGATGCCGTCATTCTCAACCAGCTTGTCGAGCACGTTTCCGATCCGCTGGGCCTGTTGGGCACGGCCCTAGGGTTACTTGATGACCAAGGTATAGCGATCATCACGACTCCGAACAAGTCCCTGTTTTCGGCGCCCACGATCTGGGAAACGGACTCCCCACCCGTACACCTTTGGTGGTTCTCTGAGTCGACAATGCGGTGGCTTGCAGGTAGACTGGGCGTTCAAGTGGCCTTCATGGACTTCACGGAGTTCCACTTGCGGCAGCGCATTCACTATCCGGCGCCCCGCGTAGCTCAGCCGGTCCTTACGGCGTCGGGCACGCCGATTCGGACGGGCAGCAGCGCAAAGAGGTGGACGAAGACCGCGTTGGCCCGGATAGGGCTTTGGCCGTCCTACTTGGCGGTCAGAAGCAGGATGACACGACGCCCACGTCTCACAGGAGCACGCGGCCGGGTGTGCTGCGCAGTCATGCGTAGACCGTTTGCTTTCCGTGACTAGTGGGGCGCTGGGGCGTGGCTCGTAAGCTGCTTGCGAACGCGCGGTCTGCCTTGCCTGTACACATGCGCCCAGCCGGCGGGACGAGAGGCGGCACGTGAGCGTTCGGGGAAGGGCGCTGCGTGGGTCTGCACCCGGACTATGGACGGCTGGACAAGACAGAGAGCTAGTAGTGATGGAATACGCTCCTTTGGTGTACATTGTGATCCTAAACTGGAACCAGTACGACCTAACGCGGGCGTGTCTGCGATCGCTAGCGGAGCTCGACTACATGCCATACCGTGTCCTAGTGGTCGACAACGGCTCTACGGACGGTTCAGTGCATCGACTACGCGCGGAGTTTGCAGACACGATTGAGGTGATCGCCAACCCCGTGAACCTGGGCTACTCTGGCGGAAACAACGTGGGCATCGCCCATGCCGTCAACCAGGGGGCCGATTACGTACTGCTGCTTAACAACGACACGCTCGTTTACGACCCCCGCCTGCTCAGTAGGCTCATCGAATGCCTGCAGGCTGACCGGCAGGCTGCCCTGGTGAGTCCGTCGATTCGGTACGCTCACGCGCCGTCCAGACTGTGGTATGCGGGGGCGTGGCTCGATCTGTGGAGAGGTTGGGGGCACTACCATTCCGAGCCTGTATCGGACGCTGTTCGCGAGTGCGGATATGCGTCTGGGTGTTGCGTGTTGGCGCGCGCATCTGCGATCAAGGATATAGGCCTATTGCGCGACTCCTACTTCCTGACTATGGAAGACGTCGAGTGGTCCTGGAGGGCGCGGATCGCGGGTTGGCGTGTACTGTACGCGCCGGGCGTCTCATTGCTGCACGAGGACGGCGCCAGCTCGCGCGACGTGCACCACGGAGGCGTGTACTCACCTGCGCGGGTGTACTATGAACACCGCAACGCAGTCTGGTTCGTGAGGGAGTACGCGACTGGTTTCCAGAAATGGACCGTGTGGCCTGCCCGGTGGCTAGTTGGGTGGAGCTACAAGGTGCTGGCCTACACGCTACTCGGCCGATGGGCCAAACTCCGTGCACTGGCATGTGCTATCCGAGACGGCATTCTGGCACCGGTCGGGCAGACACCAACAACGCCAACGTTCGGCTGACTTTCCTACAGGAGGGTGTGATGTCACGTCGGCCGCCAAGCTCTCAATACGTGACGGCGCTGGTGGCGGTGTCGACGGTTGTTCTGCTAGTAGCGCCGGTTGTGTACGGTCAGCTCGCGCTGAACGTCAGCCGACTGCTGATGGTGCGCGGGATGCTATCGTCGCCCTCATGGCTCGGGCCAGCGCGTGACATCGCGCAGCCACTGTTGCGTGGACGCCACGCAGTGGAAGCGCAGTGGATCCTGTGCCGAGTCGCGCTGGTGACCGGGGAGGCCCCGAACGCCCTGGATTCCTGCGGCATGGCCGGGCGAACGGTGCGTGAGATCGTGCTCGCAGCCGATTCCGTCGCTCGCCGACTGCCTCCAGATAGGGCTGCCGCGATCTACGAGGTCGTCAGGGATCTGCATCCGTCCTCCGCACTTGTCTACCATCGGCTGGGTAAGGTCTACTCTCCCGGCAAAGAACAGGCTGTTGCTGCATTCCGAGAGGCAATCCGCCTTACTGAGGCCGGTGACGACACGCTGGCGGAGTGGGACCTCATTGACGCGCATCTCCAGCTGGCCAGGAACTACATATGGTGGGAAGCGTACGACCTGGCTCTGTCGGAGGCGCAGGCGTCCATCGCATTGGCTCCGGAGCTGAACGCTCAAGGGTACCGCCTTCAAGGGATCGCGTATGCTTATGCCAATCGCCTGGATCTTGCTGACCGTAGCATGGCGAAAGCAGTGCAGCTCGATCAGAGTTTCTGGCCGTATCTTGACTGGGGAGACATCTGGCGCATAGGCAGGCGGCCGGCGCTCGCCGCAGAAAAGTACAGGGAGAGCATCAGGCGCGCCGACGGTGCGAGCAAGGCATTGGGGTACGAGCGACTGTGTCGGTTGTTCCTTGAGGTAGGAGACGGCTGCAGCGCCCTACCTGCGTGTGACATGTTGGTTGCGGAGTCGGGGGAGCAGTGTGGACCGCTGCTCATGCTGGGCGACGCGTACAGACTGGTTGGTGACCTGGGCCAGGCCGCGGCGACGTACTACCGAGTGCTGAGCATTGACCCGCTGAATGCGGACGCACTGGACCGACTGGGTCTGTCGAAGAAGGATGCGCGGTAGATGGCGGCTCCCGAGATCGGCCTAGGCATGAGTAAGGGGGCAAGCGCCGGGGCGCGTCGATGGCCACGGATGCTCGAGCCTCATAGGTGGCTCTACTTGCTGGCGGCGATGCTGCCCTTTGCACCGTACGTCAACCTGTCCGCGTTTCCTCTGTCGGTTTCGTACATCGTGATCGCGATAGCTGCCACTCTGTGGGTACTGGGCGGCCTCGCCTCCCACAGGGGACAGGTCTTTATGCCGCGCGAGCTTCTGCCATTGTCAGCTCTGCTTGTCGTGATCGCGGTGATGAGCATTGCTGGGTCGCAGGACTGGCAGGCGAGTGCGATTCTGGGGATACAGATGGTTGCGTACGCTACCGTCTTTATGGTAGGGAGCAACGTGCTCGGTTCCGAACGCAGAATCCGCCGGACCGTCGCCCTAGCGTTGGGTGGCTTGTCTGTCAGTTCACTGTTGGGCGTTGCGCAGTCCATTGTGGGGTCCGCCAATCCGCAGATCGTGGTTCGGATCTTCTATTGCGGGCCACTCGCCGAGCTGCGGCTGGGAAGCCGGGCGCTGCAAAGGCTGGGCAACTACGGCTTAGAGGGGCCTGTCACCCTGTACAGGGATGCCTCTCTTGAGGGCATTGGGCATCTGTTTCGTGCTTTCGGGATGTTTGAGGGACCAGTTGCATATGGGTTCTTTTCGGCGTTCCTCGCGGCATTTTCGCTAGGTATGTGGCTGGTCCCGTTTCGTACTTCATCCCGTCTTCGCAGAAGAGCTGGACTGGCTGCCTGTGCTACGATGGCTGCCGTACTACTATGTTGGGTGCGCTCGGCTTGGCTTGCCGTCCTGCTTGGTGCCTTGTTTTTGCTTGTCTTTCGTCGCGCCCCAAGCGTGTCACCTTCGTCGGGGCGATGGTTGATTTGGATATTTGTGTCGGTGTGTGCTTTGAGTCTGCTTATTCTTGCGGCCTACTCTATTCCCGATTCGGCTGTGGGACGTATGGTACTCAGCGCCGTGGGCGGGTCAGGGGCGGTGTCGTCAAACGCGGGGCGTGTTCGTACTGCGCTCTGGGCGCTAGACTATGTGCGCCGGAATCCCATGTGGGGTGCAGGCTTTGGGAACTATCCGTACGTCACTTCTGCCGGGCATCTAGGCGCGTCTGTCCCCACGCTTGCCACGGCACACAACACCTTTCTGGAACTTGCGGTCGAGCTGGGTCTGCCCGGCCTCATAGCTTATGTGTGGCTTCTTGGTGTGGTTATGTCAGGCGCTCGTGAGCTGGTTGAGCAGCCTGTTGGAACGTACTGGCATGCGCTTGGCATCGCCCTTGAGGCAGGCTGGATAGCCTACGGTGTGATCTCTATGTTCGGCGGGAATATAGTCCATCCCAAATGGATGACCTGTTGGTGGCTCATGGCCGGCCTTCAGGCAGCAGCCAGGCGGGTGCTGAGGCGGCAGCGTGCGAGTACGTGGTGAAGCAGCCACGTGATGTGTGCCGTATGAGGCCTAGACACAGCCGGGCAGCCTCCTCGTGTGCACACGAGAGCCCAGCCACGCTCGGCGTCCCGGAGGTTCCCAGCGCATAGGGCAGTCTGCCCAGCTCTTTGGCGGGAGGGCGTGCGGGTGTGGACGTCCGCACCACTCACCGCATTACTGGAGAGGCTTGGTGATGGCTACTGACACGCTCAGGGTGCTATTCGTGCTGGACCGCATGCCGTCGCACTTGGCGACCGCGGACCGAGTACGAGCCTATAACCTCGTCAGACAGCTGGCCCGTTCTGGTCACAATGTCGATCTTCTCGGCTTTCAGGACTTGTGCGCTTCACACGGCGACACTGACATACACTCCTTCTGTCACCAGGTTCGGCCGGTACATATGGCCGACATTGAGTTTACCAGGAAGTCGCGGATCACGCAGCTGCGCCATATGCTGACTGGAGCCATGCACGGGCTTCCTCGCCGAGTAGAGCAGTTCCGCTCCGAAAGTATGCTCCACACGCTGAGGGCCATGATGGCCGAGACTCGGTACGACATAGTTCACTTCTCCGGTATCGGCGTTGCCCCGCTGCTCAACGTGGTTGGGAAGGGCAGTTACGGGGCTGCTGTGCTTGGTCTGACCGACGCGACGTCCCTGTTGGTACGCAGCTCTTTGGCACACCGCTACGATCTCACTTGGCCGGCGCGGCTCGTTGAATGGCTCCAGATGGAGAAGTTCGAGAGATGGGCCGTAGGCAGAGCGCATGCGAGCATCGTCATTTCCCCCCGAGACCGTGAACACCTCGGCAGTCCAGAGCGCCTGTATGTCGTGCCAAACGGTGTTGAGCTTCCCGATCGGGTCGGTGTCCACGGCAGGGATCTGGACGTGGTGTTTCTCGGGAACATGTACACGGCGGCGAACGTCGATGCTGTCCTTTGGTTTGTCCGTTCGGTGTGGCCGCGCGTCGTTGCGGTTCGACCGCGATCCACGCTCTACGTCGTCGGCCGGAACCCGCATGCACGAGTGCGAGAACTCGCCGGTGCCGGTATTGTGGTCACAGGGACAGTGTCCGACGTCGGAGAGTACCTATGTCGTGCCAAGATACTTGTCGCTCCCATGCGTTTCGGAGCTGGCCAGAAAACGAAACTGCTCGATGCTTTCGCGCACGGTGTCCCCGTCGTGGCCACTCGGGAGGCGAACGAGGGCACCGACGCCACCGACGGGGTTGCCATTATGCTGCGGGATCACCCCGAAGCCATGGCCCGCGCGATCCTCGATCTGCTCGGCGACGAAGCCAAACGAGCTGCTCTCGCAAGCAACGCCCTCGAGTTTGTTAAGGCTCAGTACTCATGGGAGCGTGCGGCCGAGCAGTTGGAGAAGGTATACGAGAGGGCGCTGATCCATGCGAGTGCTATTTCTGCGTCCGACGCTTGATCTAGGTGGTGTCTCTACCCGACTAGGGCTTCTCGCGGCAGGCTTGAGCCGCAAGGGGCACTGGGTTGGGCTGGCGACAGCGGACACCCTCCGCGGCTCAGCACCCGGCTTGGCGTTGGCACGAAGGTTCACTGTTCGCCTATTCCCTTCTACACCAGCTAACCTGGTCTCCTCGGTTCTGGCTCTCAGGCGGCTTGTGATTGCGCAGGGAGTGGACGTCCTGTCAAGCCACCATCGCTTTGCAGCAGTCGCCGGGAGCATCGTGTCCAGACTGACAGGTGTCCCTCTGGTCTGTACCAGCCATGAGTATCAGGAGGACTGGCGCCTATTGCGCCCCCTGTGGGCAAACGAGTTCACCGTTGTGCCCAGCCGTGCTCTGGCTGACCACATGGTGCATCACTATGGCATGAAGGCTTCAGACGTGACTGTCATCTTACCGGCAATAGATAACTCGTTGCGTCCCAGTGACGCCGGCTGCAGCATGCTAAGGCGCAGTCTTGCCTTGCCCGAGGGACATACGGTCTGCTATGTTGGACGTTTGTCACCCGAGAAGGGGGTGCAGTACTTCCTCGAAAGCGCGCCAATGGTTACAGCGTGCATCCCCGACGCGAGGTTCCTGGTTGTAGGAGAAGGCCCGGAGGACGAGGCGCTGAGGCGGAAAGCGAGCGAACTTGGCCTGGACCCCTCGCGGGTTTTCCTAGGGCCACGGAGCGACGTCCCCGACGTTCTCGCAGTGGCCGACGTCGTTGTGATTCCGTCGATCTCCGAGAGTTTTGGCCTGGTTGCGCTGGAAGCAATGCGAGCTGGCAAGCCCGTCGTGGCTGCAGCCGTCGGCGGACTGTTGGAGTCAGTGCGTGACAACGAGACGGGAATTCTGGTTCCAGCGCGGTCGCCCGGCGCTCTTGCAGCGGCCATCTGTCGCTTACTGGACGACCCGGAGGAGCGCCATCGACTTGGACAGAATGGTCGCCGCGCTGTTGCCGAGGAGTATGATGCCGCAGTGATGGTAGATCACTACCTACGCGTCTTTACACGCGCAAAGGAGCAGAAGGATGGGCGAGTGTGACTGCCTAGCAGGCCCTCGAGCTAGCAGGGACCGCGACGGTGTCTCGGTCTTGGGCGTCCGCGTCGATCCTGTCACCGCAAGCGAGTTGCTTGGGGTAGTTGAGCAGACGGTGTCGGAGCAGCGAAAGGCGATCGTCGGCAATGTGAATGTGCTGGCCGCCAACCTGGCCCACGACCTCGAGTGGTTCCGTGTGTTTCTGAACGGCTGTGACACGGTGTTCTGCGATGGATATGGGATTCAGTGTGGCGCCCGCTTGCTTGGACACCACATCCCCGAGCGGATCACCTACGCCGAGTGGGCGTGGCAGCTCGCTGCCTTCGCTGAGTCGAACGGTTTCACCATCTTTCTCTTGGGCGGTCGCCACGGTGTTGCTGAAAAGGCCGCAGCTCGCCTGCAGGCGGCCTACCCGGCTCTCAAGGTCGTGGGCACGCACCATGGCTACTTTGACAAGGGCCCAGATGGCCCTGAGAACAACGCGGTTGTCGAGTCCATAAACGCTACTAGGCCGAACGTGCTGATCGTGGGCTTTGGGATGCCTATGCAGGAACGCTGGCTCCTTGAGAACTGGGGCCGGCTTGACGCGAACGTGGCACTCACTGGCGGCGCCGTCTTCGACTACGTGTCGGGCGGGCTGAGGCGCGGCCCCCGCTGGATGACCGATCACGGACTGGAGTGGCTGGCCAGGCTATTGATCGAGCCTCGTCGTTTGTGGAAGCGCTACCTGATCGGCAATCCGTTGTTCGCGTGGCGTATACTAAAGCAGCGGCTGGGGCTACTACGGCTTTCGTCTAGCACACGGTCTGGGTAGGCGTCCGCTCAGGAGTGGTTCCGTAGCCACGCCCATTCACCAAGTGCTCAGCGGCAAGGATCGCATGCAAGCCGCTCCGCCGTCATCGAGGAGCACCACGATGTTCAAACGTCTGAGCGTCAACTACTCGATCCTCACGATGGTCCTCGACCTCTTGGGCACCATGTCGGCTCTGGCGCTCACCAGAATCCTGAGCGTCTCATGGCTGGACCTGGTCTGGCCCGAGCAGTGGGTGGCTGAGCAGGCCTCGTTCATCGCCATGCCCCAATGGCCCCTGGTCGGCCTGCTGTGGCTCCTGGTGTTCGTCCTCACCTCAGTGTACGATCCCAAGCGCAACTACAAGGCGGTGGACGAGTTCCAGCACGTCGTGATGGCCGCTGGCTTTGCCAGCCTGGCTCTGGCCGGCCTGCTCTACCTCACCAACCGCGAGCTGTCGCGCTGGCTGTTCGCCCTGTTCCTCCTTATTGACTGGACGCTGCTCCTCGGCTGGCGGGTGGCGGCCCGCCTCATCTTCCGCCTGTCGCGGACGGCGCACCCGGCGCAGCGCCGCGTCTTGATCGTCGGAGCTGGCGAGGTCGGTTGCCGCGTTGGCGCCACGGTGCAGGAGCACGCCTGGGCGGGCCTGGTCCTCGAGGGCTACCTCGACGATGACGAGCGCAAGCAGGGCAATGACCTGCCCGTGCTCGGCACGCTCGACGTGGCGGAGCAGATCATCCGGGCGCGGGGCATCGACGAGGTAGTGGTGGCGCTGCCGACGCGCGCCTGGCAGCGCGTAAACGAGCTGGTGGCCACCCTCCACACAGTCCCGGTGCATGTGCACGTCATCCCCGACTATTTCGCGATGACGCTGTGGCGTGCCGGCGTCGAGGATTTTGCCGGCATCCCCATGATCGACCTGCGCGCCCCGGCGCTGGATGACTATCAGCGCCTGCTCAAGCGCATCTTTGACCTGGTTGTGGGGGCCGCCGCCTCCGTATGTGCGCTGCCGTTTATGGTCGCAGTGGCCGTCGCCATCAAGCGCGGCAGCCCGGGCCCCGTCCTCTACCACCAAGACCGGGTTGGCGAGAACGGCAGGATCTTCAAGATGCACAAGTTCCGCACCATGATCGTGGATGCGGACAAGCTGGCCCCGCAGATGGTGGAGACCAGCAGTGACGGCACGGTGACCTACAAGCGCAAGAACGACCCACGTGTGACGCGCGTGGGCCGCTTCCTGAGGCGCTACAGCCTCGATGAGCTGCCGCAGCTGTACAACGTCCTAAAGGGGGAGATGAGCCTGATCGGGCCGCGGCCCGAGCTGCCCTGGCTGGTGGACATGTACGAGCCCTGGCAACGCAAGCGCTTCGCCGTTCCGCAGGGGATGACCGGATGGTGGCAGGTGAACGGCCGCTCGGACAAGGAGATGCACCTGCACACCGAGGACGACCTCTACTACGTCCAGCACTACTCCCTCTGGCTGGACCTGCTCATCCTCGTGAGGACGGCGCTCGTGGTCGTCAGGGGTCGGGGAGCCTACTAATAAGGGCCTCGGGAGTCGTCGAAGCTGGGCGGCCTCGCCAGCGCTACACCTGGGCTGGGCGAGGGGCTTCGGCGGCGTTGTGCGGCCCTCCGGCTGCCAGGGCCGCGCCCAAGCCCATCACTACCCACGGCAGGAACGCCCCCTTGTTGCCCCACACGGCAGCGTCCAGCAGGCCCTGGGTGAGCATGGCCGTGATGGCCGCCAGCGAGGCGACCAGCATGGGTAGCTGCGGATCGGACGCATCAGCCCCTGGCGCCCGCCGCAGCCTCTTCACGCCCTGCACGACGATGGACAGGATCAGTAGCGCGTACGCCGCCGCACCCGGGAGGCCAAGGTCCACCGCTACCTGAAGGAACAGGTTGTGGGCATGCGGCGCCGTCCCGCCGGACGCCAGGGGATATAGCAGCCACTGTACGGGCTCGAAGCATCCAAAGCCCACGCCCGTGAAGCAGAAGTCGCCCACCATGAGCCGACTGACCCGCCACACGTCGACGCGCCACGCGATGCCGAACGTCGGATCGCTGGACACCAGCGCCTCGGCCAGTGGCCGCCAGCCCTTGGTCATCCCCCCGATCGCGGCCGCCGCCAGGGCGAGCGGTACAGCCCCCCACAGCCAGCGCGGGCGCCGCAGCACCACGATGAGAGCGACGGCCGCCAGTGCGCCGAGGTAGGCCGCACGGCTCTGCGTCAGCGCCAGGGTGGGCAGCACGATCAGCACCGCACAGGCGAGGGCAACGCGCCGCAGAGCGCCATGTGGGCCAGAGGCGCGCAGGTTCGCCGCACCCAGCAGGACCAAGAACGGGAAGGTCAGCAGTACGGCGCCGGCAACCACGTTCGGGTGGAATGAGTCCGGAATGCGCGCGACCACTGGAGCCACGAGGGACTGCAGCCGCTCCAGCAGGGCTTTCAGGGCGGGGAAAAGCACCTGCGGCTTGGCCAGCATTCCCAGGAAGCCGAGGCCCGCGATCCCCACACCGATGGCAACGACGCCCCACCAGGCCCAGCGCAGCTGCCGCGGGGTCCAGGTCCAGCGCACGATCAGGTAGTACAGCACCAACCCCAGCGCGTGCGGCCAGACGGCCTGCAGCGAACGCTGCGGCAGCGGTGAGACCACCAGGCTGACCACCGTCTGGAAGACGATGACCAAGTAGGCGATGTCGGTGGGCGTGCGGCGCAGCAGCCAGTGCCGCGGACGCCGCGCGGCGGGTGAGGTGCTCATCATATTCTCCAGGTAGCCTCAGGCCTCCAGCAAGTGTGGCCCTGAGCCACGTCGCCGCCAGCCCACCGTGGGGCGCGCGGCGGGAGGCTCTTGCCCAGCCTGAGCGGCGCACGCACGCGGGCGGCCCCCCGACGGGGGCCGCCCGCGGCCGCTTAAGACCGCAAGTCGCGCGCCTCTAGTACAGCGAACCCTTCTGGCCTTCGCCGACGGCCGGGCCGCCCCTCTTGATGGCCCCGAACTGCCGGCGCGCCTCGGCCACCATGAACCGCGAATCCGACGACAGGGCCAGGAACTGGAACCCCTCCTCGATCCGCCGGCTCAGCTCGGCCGTGTCAAAGCAGTGCTTGCCCGCCGCCTTGCCCGTGTTCTGGCAGGCCTTCAGGATCCCCTGCATGACCGTCTCGATCTCGTCGCCCGCGTCACCCAGGTCAAGCCCCATCGAGAGCGCCAGGTCGTTGGGGCCGATAAAGCAGCCGTCGACCCCCGGCACCGCCATGATCTCCTCGGCGTTGCGCGCCGCGGTAATCGTCTCGATCATGACGATGACGGCGATGTTGTCGTTGGCCCACTTGACGTACTGTCCGTCGATGTAGCCGCTCACGCGGCTGCCGCCCGAGGAGCGCACGCCCACCGGCCCGTACTTGGTGTTGGCCACGGCCTGCCGCGCCTCCTCGGCGCTGTTCACCATCGGCACCACCAGGCCGAGGGCGCCGGCGTCGAGGGTCCGCTGTATCCAGGTCGTTTCCAGCCAGGGCACGCGGGCCATCGGGATGGACCCGCCCAGCTGGATCGCCCGGAAGCAGTTCACCATCGTCTCAAAGCCGACCGGAGAATGCTGGGCGTCGACCACCAGCCAGTCCCAGCCGATGGGGGCCATGGCCTCGGCGGCCGCCGGAGAGCACAGGGAAAGCCAACTGCCGATGGCGGGCTCTCCCGCGGCAAGCCTGGCCTTGACGGGGTTCTCGCGGAGCTTGGATACCTGAAAGCCGGACATGCTATCCTCCTGAGTAACGTGGGCGGCGGAGGCCGGCCCTGTTTCGAAAACGCTTTCGTCGATTGGTGGCTGCCGCCTGCTACCAGCGCTCGCGGTGGACGCGCGCCGCGTCGTACTGGGTGCGCGGGTCCTTGGCCTCAGCGGGATGGCCGATCGCTATCAGGGCGAACGGCACGATCCCCCTAGGGATGCCCAACACCTCGCGGGCCGCTTCGACCCGCTCGGCCCGCGGGTGTACTCCGCACCACACGGAGCCCAGCCCCAGCCCCGTGGCGGCCAGCAGCAGGTTCTCGGTGGCCGCCGCCAGGTCCTGGACCCAATAGGAGTCGCTGATGCCGGGGTCACCGCACGGCACGATGCACAGCGGCGCCTGCGTGAGCATCTTGGCGTGCGGATGCGTGGCGGCCAGGGCTGTGCGCGCGGCCGGATCGGTCACCACGACAAAGTGCCACGGACAGCGGTTCGACGCCGACGGCGCCGCCATGGCAGCCTGTAGCAGCGTCTCGATCTGTTCCGCCGACACCGCTTCGCCGGTGAACTGGCGGATGCTACGGCGAGCAAACAGGTTGGGGATCGTCAGAGTTGGCATCGTTCCCTCCTCTCAGATGCGGGCAACCAGGTCCGCCAGGTGCACGACTCGGACTTCGCCCGGGTCTCCGCTGCACCGGATGACGACCTCGCGCCCGGGCTCTAGGTTCAGGCAGTTGTCGGACAGGTCCACGTCGCGGTCGGTCTCCAGGAAGACGCCAAAGGCGGGCACGTCGGTCGTCAGGGTGAGCGTGGAGCCCCTCTTGGCCACGCGCACGGCCGCGTCGCGTAGCACGAGCTCGCGGAAGCGGTCAAAGACCAGGTAGTTGCGGTAGACGGCGCCGCCCACGGTCAGGTCCACGTAGACGACCGTGTCGAGCAGCTCGCCGTTGAAGGCACGCGGGACGCTCTGCGAGTTCCCCTCCACCGGCAGGACGCGCAACGACTCGCCAATGCCCAGGTCCGCCGGGCTGAGGCTGGCCAGGGGGGTCACCTGGTTGGGGAGGAGGGTCACGTCCACCGTGGCCTGGCCGCGCGGCGTGCCATCCAGGCCATAGGCGCGAATGTGTGCTTGGCCGCCGGCCGTCTCCAGAAGGTCGCTCACGCCGTGCAACGTGATGCGGCCGTCAAGGTACTGGAGCACCGGCAGCACCGGCGCAAAGAACGCCTTGGTGTAGTAGTACAGCCCCTTCTTGCGCTTGTAGTAGTCCAGGCTGGACCAGCTCGCCACCGGCCAGCAGTCGTTCAGCTGCCAGTATAGGGCGCCCGCGGTCATGAACTGGCGCAGCCTCCAGTGCTCGACGCCGGTCTTGATCGCCTCGGCCTGGTTGAACTGCGTGAGATACACGAACGAGCGCAGGTCTTTGGGCAGGCCCAGCCGGCCGGCCAAGAAGCGCAGCAGCCGCTCGCTGCCCTCGGCCATCTTGTTGTGGCTGCGCATGACGGGCGTCAGGATGCCGCGGTCTTCCGGGGCGGTGTAGGAGAGCACCGTCCTCCAGTCGGGCATGGCCTGGAAGCCGAACTCGCTCAGGAAGCGACCGGTGTCCTGCCGGTAGAGCCCATAGTCCTGCCAGTTGCTCCACACCATCCACTGGTGGCGGTCGCCCTCCTCGGCGCAGTTGGGGTGTTCGCCGCCATACGGGCTAGACACCCAGTAGGGGCGGGAGGGGTCCAGCTCGGCACACACGGCCGGCAGGATCTCGCGGTAGACATAGTTGCCCAGGTACTTGGGCTGGCCGACGTGCCACCACTCGTCAAAGCCCCAGTTGTTCTCATTGTTGCCGCACCACAGCACGATCGAGGGATGATTGCGCAGGGCCGCGACCACCTGCTCGGCCTCGGCGCGGGCCGCCTCCTGGAACCAGTCCAGCTCGTCGGGGTACTGGGCGCAGGAGTACATAAAGTCCTGCCACACCATGATCCCCATCTCATCACAGGCGTCATAGAAGGCCGGGTCCTCATAGATCCCGCCTCCCCAGATCCTGAGCATGTTCATGTTGGCCTCGGAGGCCAGCCGGATGTAGTCGTAATAGTCCTGCCGGGTGAGGCGGGGGAGCAGGCTGTCCGCGGGGATCCAGTTGGCGCCCTTGCAGAACACCTTGACGCCGTTGATCGCCACGATAAAGCTGCGCCCTTCGACGTCGCTCTCCTGGATCAGGCGGATGGTGCGGAGCCCCACGCGGATACGGGTCTCATCGACGACCGCCTCGCCGGACAAGGCGCGGATGGTCACCGTGTACAGTGGCTGGGGCCCCAGGCCGTTGGGCCACCAGAGCTGCGCGTCGGGCACGTCCAGCAAGAGGTCGAAGCCCATGTCGCCGCGCACCAGGCTGAGGGGCACCCGCGCCGACGCCTTGGTCTCTCCGTCCAGAGAGACGCACACCTCCGCGTCAAGCGCCTGCTCGACATAACAAGCGACCTGGGCGCCTACCCACAGGCGGGCCGTGCCATCCTTGACGGACCGCGTATAGGCGAAGGGCTCCACGACGCGCGCCCCCCGCACGATCTCCAGCCGAACGGGCCGCCACAGCCCCACCTGTACCAGGCGCGGGCCCCAATCCCACCCGTAGGCGTACTGCGCCTTGCGGATGTAGGGGCGGGCCGCCTCGGTAGAGGAGATCAGGTCCAGCGGGGAGTTCTGCTTCAGGGTGTGGATGTTGGTAACGGCTGAGTAGAGGTCCACGCGCAGCGTGTTACGGCCGACCCGGGCGTGCTCAGTGAGGTCAAAGCGCTGGGCCACGAACATGTTGGCCGTGCTGCCCAGGGCCACGTCGTTCAGGGTGACGTCGGCGTAGGTGTCGATCCCCTCAAAGACGAGCACCAGCTCGTCGGACGCGAGGTCCTCCTCGCTGAGGATGAACTCTGTGCGGTAGACCCAGTCCTTGTCTTCCAGGGATTGGGCCTCGAACTCGTTCATGCGGTAAAAGGGGTCCGCCAGCTGCCCCTCACGCATGAGGTCGAGCTGGACACACCCGGGCACAACGGCCGGCAGCCAGGACTCGGAACCAGCCTCGGCGAACTCCCAGCCGTCGGTCAACTCGCGTCGCGTGATCATGGACTCTCCTCCCTCTGCACCCGGCTCGGCCAGGCGCCTGCATCTACCGACGGGCTGGCGACCGCGTTTCACGGGCCCCAGCGTGGTGCATTGTGCGCGCCGGGAGGGAAGGCGTCAAGCGAGGCGCTGTTGCCGCCCTCACCCCGGGTGCACTAGAATGGGCGCCCGAAACTTAGCGCCCACCAGTGTGCAGGTCAACAGGCTGCGTCGGCGCAGCCCGGGCCAGTGACAAAGGACGGCATACCATGCTAGAGGGCAAGAGCATCCAGACGCAGGCTGTGCATGCGGGGGAGCGCGCCCCGGCAGCGCACTACCGGCCAGTGAGCACCCCGATCCAGATGTCGGTCGGCTATGTACACCCGTCCGCCGAGGAGATGGACCGCATCTTTGCCGGGGAGGAGCAGGGCTACGTCTACCCGCGTTACGGCAGCCCCACGGTGGCCGCCTTGGAGCGGGCCATGGCCACGCTCGAGGGCGCCGGCGACGCCGTGGCCTACGGCACGGGCATGGCCGCCGTGCACGCCGCCATCCTGGGGGCTGGCGCGTGCGCCGGAGGGGCGGTCGTCTGCGCCGCCGACGTCTATGGCGCCACCTACGCCCTGGTGGCGACCACGCTGGCCTCGCTAGGCATACGTGGCCGGTTCGTGGACGTGGCCGATCTCGAGGGCGTGCAGCGCGCGCTTCGTGAAGAGCGACCGGCTGCCCTCGTGTGTGAGGCCATCTCCAACCCCCTGCTCAAGGTGGCCGACCTGCCGGCCTTGGCCGACCTGTGCGGCGCGGCGGGCGCCCGCCTTATCGTGGACGCGACCTTTGCCACGCCGTACCTGGTGCGGCCGCTCGCGTTGGGCGCCAGCTACTCGGTGCACTCGGCGACCAAGTACCTGTCCGGCCATGGCGACGTCATGGCCGGGGTGGTAGCCTGTTCTGCCGAGGCGGGGCGCGATCTGCGCGAGCGCCAGAAGCTACTGGGGGCCAACCTTGGGCCGCAGGAGGCCTGGCTGGCACTGCGCGGCCTCAAGACCATGCCCCTGCGCGTCCGCGAGCAGTGCCGGAACGCCCAGGTCGTGGCCGAGTGGCTGGAGGGCCATCCCAAGGTCGCGCGTGTGTACTATCCGGGGCTGCCCAGCCATCCCCAGCATGACCTAGCCAGCCGCCTGTTCAGTGGCAAAGGCTACGGCGGGATGATCAGCATGGACCTGCGCGGCGCCGGGAGGGCGGAGGTCTTTCGCTTCCTGGAGGCGCTCGATCTGGTTCAACCGGCGACCACGCTGGGGGACGTCTACAGCCTGGTGCTCTACCCGGCGATGTCCTCTCACCGGGCGCTGGGGCCCGCGGAGCGCGCCAGGCTCGGGATCGGCGAGGGGCTGGTGCGCCTGAGCGTCGGCATCGAGGACCCGGTGGACATCAAGGAGGATCTGGACAGGGCCCTGCGCACGGCGCTATAGGCCGGTACACCCGCAGGCTCGACGCCATGGTCGGCGACCATGCTGTATGCCCTTGACGTGATCTCGTGGTCGTCTACTGGTGCCATATGGAGCTGGGCTGGCTCAAGAGCTGGGGCACTTGATCCTGCCCACTGGCCACCCTATACTGGACGTGGTGATTGTGCTGTCGTTGGCAAGTGCGAGCGTTAGGCGTGGATCAGCGTAGATCGTAGGCACTTGACAGGAGGGCAGACATGCGCGTCTCCAGCGTAGGGTTGCTTCTCGTCGCCGTCGTAATCCTCTTTGTCTCGGTCTATGGCTGTGGCTCAACGGAGGTGGTCTCACCACCCGTCACAGGCCCCGGCGCGGGCCCGACGGCGACGCAGCCCGCCGTAGCGCCAACCAGCGTGCCCACCTCTGTAGTGTTGGTGCCCTCGGCCACGCCCACCCAACAGGCTGCTACCACCGCCTCGGCCGAGACCAAAGAGGCCGTGGGCAAAGACTACATGGTGCTGTTCCTCCTCGATCTCAGCACCCAGTACCTGGATGAGGCTGCCAGTCTGCAGGCCAAAGGCCAGCTAGATGCGGCGCAGACGCTGGCTGCCTCACTGACTCTTGGGGTTCTGCAGCAAGCAGTGGAGGAAGCGCTCGCGGAGCCTCCGCGCGTCTCAGCCATGGAGGCGGCATGGGCGGAGGCCAAGCTCGTCCTGCCGGTGGTGAGGAGCGTCGCTGCAGACTGGGCGAACGGCGATGTCTCGCCAGAGCAGATGCCGACGCGCCTGGAGCTGGCCAGACGCCAAATCGCCAGCGTGATGGCCCTTGCTGCGGACGCAGTGGCCTCCACGGCAGGTATCAGCGCGGAGGAGCTTGAGGCGATGCGCCAGGAGGCGGCCGCGGAGTTCCGTGCCAGCCTAGCCGCCACGCCGACGCCGGCGGCCATCGCAGAGGCCACCGGGGCCACGCCAGCTGCGGCCGTCTTGGCAGAGATCACCGATATCCGGTGGCGGAAGGGTGTTTTCGGGGACCTGGAGTTCTTCGGCGAGGTTCAGAACACCGGGCAGACAGACGCCAGTGACGTCAAGGTGACGGTCACCCTTCTGAACGCCGACGGCACGGTGGTGAGCACAGATACGGGCTCGGCGCTCCTCGCGCTGCTCCGTCCGGGCGAGTCGGCGCCCTTCCGTGTCTCGTTCTTCAGGGACCCAGGGCCGTTTGCCAAGTTCGAGGCCGTGGTCCAGGCGGAACTGGCGAGCACGTATGTCCAGAGTTCCATCCATACCACATTCGAGGTGACCAGGGAGCGCGTGCGAGAGTCAGACAAAGGCGCGCTGTCCATCGTGTGTGAAGCCGTCAATACAGGCGCGCTACCGGCGGAGCTGATCGAGGCGGTGGTGACCGCGTACGGCGCGGGGGGTCAAGTCGTCGGCGTCGGCTCCAACTTCGCCGAGCAGAGTTCCGTACTCCCGGGAGGGCTCGCCACCTTCAGCGTCGATCTCGATGTGGTCGAACCGGTTGCGACTCACAGCATCCAGTTCGACGGTCGCGCGGCGGACGAACCCGAGCCGGTAGCCCTGGAACTCGTCAACGTGAACCGCGTGGAGGACTACTTTGGCTCGCCGTTCTACGTTGGCGAACTGCTGAACAGCTCTGATCAGGCCGTCACGGGTGCGTCGGTGATCATCACCATAGATGCGAGCGACGGCACGCTCCACGCCTCCGACAGCGGGTACACCTATCTCGACGTGATTCCGCCAGGCGCTCGGGCTCCGTTTCAAGTCTCCTTCTGGGATGACGATGAGCTGCCTGCGGACGGCGCCATCCACACGACCCTGGAGGGCCGCTATGCCGAGCAGTACGTCCTCCATAGCAACTACAAGCAGTTCGAACTGGTCGAGCACAATCGGCAGACGGCGCCGGCGGACCGCCTGGTGGTTGTGGGGCAGGTGAAGAATGTCGGAGACTGTGCGGCCAAGTACGTTGAGGTGATTGTTACCGGCTACGACGCGGAGGGCAACGTCGTGGTCGTTGACTCGACGTACACTGAGCTCGATCGCCTGGATCTCAACGCGACATCTCCCTTTGAGATCGATGCGTTCGCGCCGCGTCCGGTCGCTGACTATGTCATCCAGGTCGAAGGCACTGCGGATCGCTAGGCGGTGACGTCACATCCACAAAGCAGGCCACAGACAAGAGATCGCCTGTGGCCTGCTGCGTTGAGAGTGGGTTCCTACCCAGGCTCTCGACTATGCGTACTTGTCGCGCAGGCGCACGAACTCGTCGAGCATGGCCATAAAGTTGTCATAACGCGTGTTCATGGCCACCGAGTGGGACGGCCCTAGGATGAACCCGCCCCCGGGCGCGCCCCGCTCCATGGCCGTGCGCACGTCCTGCCGGACGTCGTCGGGCGTCCCGTCGATGAGCTTCTCCACCGAGATCCCGCCCCAGAAGGCCAGGGCGTGACCGTAGCGCTCCTTCAGCAGCCCTACTTCCATCCCCGCCGTCGTCTGCAGCGACTGATAACAGTCGATCCCCGTCTCGATGAACTGGTCCATCAGCGGGATGTTGTTCCCGCAGTTGTGAAAGATGATCTGGGGAGTGTACTGCTTCATGTGTTGCACGCGTTCGCGCATGTAGGGGAAGCAGTGCTCTCGAAACATGCGCGGAGAGATGAGCGGCCCGTTGGAGCCGGCCATGTCCTGCTCGGCGAGGGCTCCGGGCGCCTGCGGCCGGATGGTGTAGGCGTCCATGGCGTTCTGATGCGCCACGCTGCGACGGTTGGCGGCGTGCACCACCTCCGGCTTGAGCGCGTAGAGCATCAGCCCCGTCGGGGTGTTGCCCAGGCGGGTCAGCGCTGTGATGCCCGGGCTAGGGCTGGCGATGTAGCGTTCCTCGCCAAGGGCAGCATACACATAGTCCCATACCTCGAACACCGATGGGTCGGGCGGGGTCAGGTCTGGCGGCGCCTCGAACTGCTCAAGGGAGTAGTCGTCCACCGTCTTGGGAGGCGTGGGGTCGTACACGCACTGGATCTCGTTGGCGTGCCATTCGGCCTGGTAGATGCGCCCCTGGCGGTCCTCCCAGCGATTCTCGCCGATCTGACGCGGCGGGTCGGGCTCATAGTCTTCCGGCGGGAGCAGCATCGGCTCCTTGGGGAGGATCAGGTCGGCGCAGTCGATCTTGCGGTAGAACTCGACCGTGTCGCGCTTGAGGCCCTCGGCCAGCTCGGCGCGGCGCCCCTCCCACAGGGCGATCTGCGTGGCGATCTTGTTGCGCACGAAAGTGGGCCGCCCAATGACGCGCGCCACCGTGTCGTGGTCGACGCAGTAGAAGCCAAGGGGCACACGGTCGACCGGCTGGCGGGCGATAGCGGCACTAACGCGTTCCCTGCTGTTCATGGTATCTCCTGCTACGACCCTAGAACTGCGGCAACCAGCGCTTGGTGGCGGCCATAAGCTCCTCGCCCATGGCCCGCACCCGCGAGGGGGCCAGATGCGCGCACAGCGGGTCCATCATGAGGGCTTCCAGCGCCATCGAGACGTCACCCGTCATGGCCGCCTCCAGCGTCAGCATCTGGACGTGGCAGTGCGGCTCCACCATCTGCCGGAGGATGGGCGGGAGCGGCCCTACCCCCACCGGGCGGAACCCGAGGGCATCGACCAGGCCCAGCGTCTCGACGACGGCGCCGGAGGGCAGGTTCTCGATCTGGCCGGTGTTTGGCAGGTTGACCACGTCGACGAACGGCTTGCCGGCAGACATGGCCATCATGATGTCCACCGCCGTCTCGCGCGAGCGGGGGAACGGCTCCGCCTTGCCGGCGGCCAGGTCGAGGGCGCGCTGGCGCGCGCGCACATACCCCTCGCGGCGGTCGGCGATGCTGGTGCGCACCAGGTGGAAGCGATCCAGCGCCTCGGGCGTCGGCGTCAGGTAGCCGGGGAAGAACTCGGAGGTGTGCCGGTCTCCGGCGTAGGTCAGATACCCGTACTCCTTGTACAGCTCGGAGGCCAGCGCGTGGTGCGAGTGGAACCCGGCCGCGTCGGTATCGCCCAGGGCCAACGCCTCGTCGAGGTCGCGGTCACCGAGGACGTCCGCGAGGAGCGGGTAGCCGGGCTGCCCCTTGACGGCAAAGTCGAGGATCCAGAAAAAGTGGTTTACCCCGCCAAAGTTCACGGTGAGGTCTTTCTCCTCGACCCCAAAGAGGCGCTCGAGCACGCGGTAGGTTCCGAACACCCCGTGGCAGAGGCCCACCGTGCGCAGGTCGCACACTTCGGTGAGCGTGGCCGTCAGCAAGGCCATCGGGTTCGTGTAGTTGAGGATCACGGCGCGCGGTGAGCGGCGGGCGATCTCTTGCCCCAGGTGCATGAACACGGGGGTGTTGCGGAGCGCGCGGGACCAGCCGCCGGGGCCGACCGAGTCTCCCACAGTGTGGTAGATGCCGTACTTTTCCGGGATGGCCAGGTCGTACGACATGGCGTCCAGGCCGCCGGTGGAGATGGTGATCAGGACAAAGTCGGCGCCGGTAAAGGCTGCGGCCTCATCGGCGGTGATCTCGATCGTGTACTGCACGCCGAGCCTGGCAGCCATGGCCCGGGCCGCGGCGGCGATCTCCTCGGCCGCGCGGAGGTTCGGGTCGAGGAGGACGATGTGGCTGCCCTCCATCTCGGGTGTGCGCATCAGGTCCGACAGCAGGCGAGGGGACCAGTTGTAGCTACCTCCCCCCACCATGGCGATCTTGGGTCCGCTGTGGCTCATTCGTCCCTCCAGGCTCTATCCCTACACGCCGGTACGACTCTGGCGCCGTCAGCTGCGCCGCGCGGTCTCCTGGCCAGGCGAGAGCGGAGAGGAAGTAGCGTCAGGAGGTCGCGGTAGCGCCCGTCCGACGTGCGCCGCAGGGCACATTATAGGGCCGGCAGGCTGGCGCAAGCAACCGCCACACTGCGTCAGGCTGCCTAGTCTAGCTCGTCAGGGCAAGGAGCTCGGCCACCCGCGTCCAGAGCGTCCGCATGGCCTCGGCCAGCGGCCCGCCGCTGCTCTCGGTCACCGGATGACCCTGGACCATCGTGTGGATCGCCCGGAGGTCGTAGGGGATGGTGCCCAGGAGAGGCAGCCCCTCGCGCTGGCAGTAGGCGGCAATCTCCTCCCTCCGCGCGGCGTTCAGGTCCGCCTTGTTCACCACCACCGCACACGCGATGCCAAAGTGGGCGGCCGTCTGCCGGATGCGCTCCAGATCATGGATGCCCGAGACGGACGGCTCGGTGACGAGCAGGGCCAGGTCCACGCCGGATACCGAGGCGATCACCGGGCAGCCGATGCCCGGCGGGCCGTCGACGATGATCAGGTCCACGCCGTCCGCAGCGGCGCGCGCGAGGGCCTCTTGGCGTAGGCGCGTCACCAGGAGGCCCGAGTTCTCTTGCCCGGCAAAGAGGTGCGCGTGCAGCAGGGGGCCAAACCGCGTCTCAGAAGCGTACCATTGCCCGCAGTGCCGTGGGCGCATGGTGATCGCCTCGGCAGGGCAGACGTAGAAGCACGCGGCGCAGCCCTCGCAGTTGCCTTCGTCGACACGGTACGCTGGTGGCCGCCTTTGGCGGGGCTCCGCCGTGACGGCCTCGAAGCGGCAGGCCGCCAGGCATGTGCCGCAGCCCGTGCAGGCATCGGCGTCCAGGACGGCAACCTCGCCCGATACGAACTCGTGCGTTTCGGTGCGTCGCGGCGCCAGGAGCAGCCCCAGGTTGGCCGCATCGACGTCGGCGTCGGCAAGGATGATGGAGTGGCTGCGCGAGGCGAGGTGCGCGAGGGCGGCGGCCACCGTGGTCTTGCCGGTGCCGCCTTTGCCACTGAGGATGACCATCTGCTTCACAGCGCCGTTCGCTCCTTCCCCTGCGTGCCCGCGGCCTGCGCGGTGGCGCGGGCCTGATCTTTGACCATCGCTGCCAGGGTGGCGCCCAGCGCCCGCAGGCGGGGGCCATACTCGGGCAGCGCGTCGACGAGCGGTTGCCCGTCAGAGTAGGCCACCCCGATGCGCCGCTCGAGCGGTATGCGCAGCACGACCGGCAGCCCCTGCTCGTCGCAGTAGCGATCGACGCTGGCATCGCCGACGCCGTCGCGGTTGACTACCACGGCAACCGGCAACCCCAGCTCGTTGCGCGCCACGTCGACAGCGATGCGCAGATCGTGCAGGCCAAAGGGGGTCGGCTCCGTCACCAAAAGGGCGATATCTGCCGACTTGAGGCTGGCCACCATCGGGCAGGAGGTGCCCGGGGGAGCGTCCAGGATGGCCACATAGGGTTGTGTTGCCCCTGCCAGTTCGCGCCGCACGGAGCGAATGACCGGTACAGCCAAGGCCTCGCCCACGTTCATGATCCCCTGGGCAAAGCGGATGCCGCGAGCCTCACCGCTTTCGACAACACCCAGCGGGCGGGGGACCTCACGGATGGCGCCCGCGGGGCAGTTGGCGGCGCAGGAGCCGCACCCGTGGCACATCTGGGGGAACACCAGGACCTTCTTGCCGATGACGGCGATCGAGTGAAAGCGGCACACCTCGGCGCAGCGGCCGCAGTAAGTGCAGGCGTCGGCGTTCACCTCGGGGATCATCTGGTGCACGGTGGTGCGGCGGTGGATGGCAGGCGCCAAGAACAACCCGGCGTTGGGCTCCTCCACGTCACAGTCGAGGAGCCAGACCTCCGGATTGGCGGAAGCGTTCTTGCCGTCGGAAGTGGTGTGCTCTTGGGCCATGCTCAGGGCCAGGCTGACGGCGACGGTGGTCTTGCCGGTGCCGCCCTTGCCGCTGGCCACAGCGATGATCATGCGGTTGCCTCCTCTGGCTATGACGGTGGTTCGAGCACGACGCGGCGCCTCAGCGCTCCGATAGGCCGCCCAAGCGCTTCTCGGCGTCCTCGAGCTGGTCGCGAAGCAGCGTGACCTCTTCACGGAGGCGTTCCAGGTCGTCCTTCTCATACTCGCCTGGGGGCGGGGCTTCGTGGTGCGAGGCGCTCTCGCTGCAGGCGGCGGCGTCCGTGAGAGTGCCGGCCAGGTACGCCTCCAAGGCGTGACGCACTGTACCCGCAGCGCCGGTGACCGGCTCGATGCCATACTGCTGGAAGAAGGTGATGGCGCGCCCACCCATCCCCCCGGTGAGCATGACGTTCGCCCGCAAGGAGTGCACAAAGGCGGGAACCTGGCCGGGCTGGTGGTTGGCGAAGAACGGGTTGGCCACCATTTCGACGTTCTGTACCTCCAGGCCCGCGACGTCCACAAGGGCAAAGAACGGGCAGCGGCCAAAGTGCGCGCTGCAGACACTGGACAGGCCGTTCGCGTCATCCGCAGAGATGGCGATGCGCATGATTCACTCCTCCTTTGAAAGCGCGTCGATGCGTTCCAGTAGATCGGCCAGCTGCCGTCGCAGGGCGGCAGCCTGCTCACAGAGTTGAGCCAGTTCCTCGGCCCGCGCGGCGGACGGCTGCGGCTGGTTGGCGGCCGGCCGTGCCGCGATGCCCGCGTGCTCTGCAACGGTGTGGGCGGTGGTGGGCGTCAGGTGCCCATCGCGCAGGGCGAGGACGGCGTCTCGCACAGTGCCCTGCGCCGAGTACAGCCGTATCCCAGCAGCATTCAGAACCTGAACCGCGTTGGGCCCCACGTTCCCGCTGATGACGGCGTCAGCACCGCGCTGGACGATCGCTTGTGCTGCCTGGACGCCTGCGCCCCCGGGGGCGTTGGCTGCGGCGTTGGCGATGGGTTCGGCGTGCATGGTCTCGGTATCGACGAACACAAAGTAAGGGCAACGACCGAGAACACTGCTGACCTCGGCGTCGAGGCCCTCTCTCTCGGCACTGACGGCAACTCGCATCTCTTTTCCTCCTCCCGGTGGTGATTGGACCGGCCACGGGGGTGCCGGCGCAGCGGGCCATGGGCAGGCGGGCAGCCCCCCGGCGTCACTTGTCGCTCGTCGCTACTCGTTGCTCCTCGTAGGCGGCGATAAAGCCGTGCAGGACACGGTCCGTCTCACGGAGTTCGGCGACCCACTCGGCCAGTAGGGCGGACCCGTCGGACGTCAAACGGTACACGCGCCGCGCCGGTCCAGAGCTCACCTCGGTATCCCATTGAGACTCCACCAAGCTTGTCTCTTCCATCTCTCGAAGCAGGCGGTAGACCAGGCTGGGGTCAACCCCCGGGAGCCCCAGTTCCGCCAGCCCCTGGGCGAGGTCGTACCCGTGGCTGGGCCCCCGGTCGAGGAGCAGCAGCAAACACGGCTCCATGAAGCGGCGCAGTCCCCGCCCGCCGCGCCGTCCGCGGCCGCAGCAGCCCCCTCGTGGTGGCATGGTCCGGTCCTTCCCGTCTATGGACATTAGGTCTATAGCGACGTCCGGATGATAGCACGCTGGGGACGGAATGTCAACACGCACGAGCGCGAACTGGGCAGAAGGTCTCCCGCTGGTGTCGAGCGGTTCAGTGGCCGATGGCCCCAGGCGCGCCCCGTGCTACAATAGTGTCGGGCTGTTCCGAGGCGCCCGGCGGTCCGCATCGGGCGCGCGGTAACCTCTTTGCCCTTCGGTTCGTCGTACCTGGTGGGGAGGGTGGCCGTGGGTAGCGCATCATGAAGTTTGGGCTGGAGAACGGGGCCATCGATGCACTGTTCGAGCGCCTGTTCGACGAGTACCGGCAACCGCTCCTGAACTACCTGTACCGCCTGCTCGGCGAGGCGGAGCGGGCCGAGGAGGTCTGCCAGGACGTCTTTGTGCGGGCCTATCGCGCGCTGCCGCGGCTGCCGCAGGGCGCGAACCATCGCGCCTGGCTGTACCGCATCGCCACGAACGCGGCGACCGACTGTTACCGGCGGCGGCGCCTCTTGCAGTGGCTGCCGCTGCGGGATGAGGAGGCGGACGGCGCAACCTCCCAAGCCCAGCAGGGGCCGGAGGCGGAGGTCTCTGAGCGCTCCGCCGTGGGCCGGGCGCTAGTCAGGCTGCCTCTGGCATATCGCCAGGCGTTGATACTCTTTGTGCTGCAAGGGTTTTCGATCCGCGAGATCGCCGAGATGCTGGGCATCTCGGACGGGGCGGTAAAGACGCGCCTGTTCCGGGCGCGTGAGAGGTTCCGGACGGAGTACGGGAAGGAGAGCGGCGATGCGCTGTAGTGCTGCTCGCCAGATGCTGGCCCATCGCCAGGCCCTCTCTGCTGACGATGGCCGCCGCCTGGAGGACCATCTGGCTTGTTGCCCGGCGTGCACGGCGGCAAGCGGCGAGTACGCGCGCCAGGACGAGGCCCTGCGCGCCCTGCCCGTGTTGGCGGTTCCCCCTCGGCTCACCGAGGCAGTGCTGGCGAGGACCACGCGGCGGCCAGCGCCCGCCCGGGCGGCGGTGCGTCGCTGGGTTCCGGTGGCCGCGCTGGCGCTGACGCTGTTCCTGGCCCTCTCTTTCGGGACGATCGAGGCGGCCGGGCGTTCGCTGCCCGGCGATCTGCTCTACCCCGTCAAGTTGACGGTGGAGCAGGCCCACCTGGCACTGCTACGCAACGAGGAGGCCCGCCTCCGCTATCTGCAGGCCCTCGCGCGCCAGCGCTTGGCTGAGGTGCGCGAGGTGATGGCCCTGGGCCGCGCCGCCGAGGTGGAGTTCGAGGGGCGCTACGAGGGGAGCGACGGGACGGAGTGGTCGCTGGACGCGGTTCGGGTCGGCGTGCCGGCGGACGTCTGGGCGGGCGACGAGCCGCCGCTGGGGAGCGCGGTGCACGTGCGCGCCCGCGTCAAGGGGGGGACGGTAGAGGCCAGCCAGGTAGAGGTCACGCCGGGCCCCGGGGGCGATGCGGGCGGGGAGCACGCCGCAGGTACGGCCTCACCGGTGGCGGGCGAGCCCGCAGCCGGCCCCGCAGAGCCCACGCCACAAACGACGGCTGCCCCCCCGGGACAGGAACGCGGCGCAGGGGGAGGCGCGCGGCCCGGCGTCGACCCGGTGACGCCACTGCCCGCAGATCCCGTGCCGGGGTCGCCGGCGGGCGTCACTCCGCCAGAGCCGGGCCCGCATGGTCCGGGGACACGGCCAGGGCCCCCGACGGCCGCGCCGGATGTGGAGCTCCCGCCGACGGAGGCACCTGGCTCGGCGATGCCGGGCTTGCCGGGAGTGCCGGCCGTGCCCGCGACGCCGCCCGCGCCAGGGCGCTTGGGCGCGGGGCAGAGCGGGAAGTAGATCACCTCGTCCACCGGCCGCGCGCAAGCGGCCGGCAACGTCACATAACTTTAGAACGGAGGGAAGTACCATGCGCAAGTGGACTGCTATTGTTGCCGTGATCGTCGCCGTGTTCGTTGTCGCTGCCGCCCCGGCCTTGGCGGAGCGCGGAGGCCGCTGGGGAGGCGCTGGGCCCAGCCAGGGGCAGCCGAACGATGTCCCGGACCGCGGGCGGCCCGAGAGTCCCGGTGCGAACGGCGTAGGGCGCGGCCGCCCGACGGGCCTGCCCACGCCGACCACCGCCGCCCTGCAGCCCAGCCTGACCCGGACACCGCCAGCCCCGCGCGAGGTGCAGCGCGTGTCCTTTTCGGCGCGGGGTTCCTTTGCCCGCTGGGCCAACTCCACGACCCTGCTCCTTGACGACGCCTGGACCAACCGAGCGGCGCGTGTGGCCATCAGTGAGGCGGGCCAGCTGAGCGTCATCATCGGTCCCGATACGTGGTACCACGTGTTCGGCGGCGGGGCGGGGTACAGCAAGGGGCTGGGCGCGGCCACGATTCCTGTCGGCGCGCGCGTACACGTCCGCGGCACGTGTGAGTATCCCATCACCTCCTCCGGGCAGGTGTCGGGCGTGCCGCTGCTGTTCGCCGAGAAGGTGATCGTGGAACTCGACGTGCCAGAGGGTGACGACTAAGCCACCCAGGTGAAACCTCCGTAGACGAGCCGCGTCATACTTGGTGCCGGGCACAGGACTATATCTCTAGCATGAGGCCCGGAGAGGACCACGCGCCTTGAGCAAGAAGGGAATTTCAATGATCAGGACCGTACGGACGATCGCGTTGGTGGCCCTGGCGCTGATGGTGCTGGCCCTGCCCGCCACGGCGCAGGGCAGAGCGGGCGCAGGTCCTGGCGGCCAGGCGGGGCCCGGCCCCGACGCGCCGCAGGGGGAGCCCGCTGGCGGGGGCGACCAGGAGCGCATCCAGGACCAAGATCGCGCCTGCGCCTGCGCCGCGGCCACGCCCTCCCCGGCCGAGGAGCAACTGCAGGCGCGGGACCGGGACCAGGATCGGGACCGCCTGCGGGACGGATCGTGTGCCGACTGCAGCGAGACGCAGACGCAGGCCCGTGAGCAGTCTCGCGCGGGAGAGGGCGCCACGCCCGAGGCCCGCGTGCGAGCAGGGGAGGGCACGGCCGCGGCCGAGGAGACCGCAGCACCGGCCGAGGACGCTCGCGGAGCGGCGTATCGGGCGCGTCAACAGGCCGCGGCGGCAGTGCGCACGCTGAACCGCGCCAGAGCGGCGCTTCTTCGCCTGCGCCTGCTATGGCAGATGCGCCTGGCCTATCCGCTGCACATCATGGACTGATCCGGACGGGACGACGAGCAGCCGGGCGGTGAGGGGGACATCCCCTTCCCGCCCGGCTGTTGTTTTGCGGCGCCAAAGGGGACGGCCTCCTCAGGGCCGCTGCCCCTCCGACTCGACCATCTGGATCAGCCCGCGGATGTAGCCCAGGCAGAAGGCTCGCGCCCGGTGACCGTAGGGCGTGTCCAGGTCCGAGTGGGGCACATGGTCGGGGACGAGCACGCCGTCATAGCCGACCTCATGATAGGTGCGGATGGCGGTGCACATGTCCACGTCACCCTCGTCGGGAAAGACCTCGTCGAACTTGAGGTAGCCGCCCACGATGGTGCGAAAGTGCACCCAGAAGATCTTCTGGCGGCTGCCAAAGTAGCGAATGGCGTCGTACACCTCTTCAGGCGTTGTGCACATCTCGGCGATGGTGCCCTGGCAAAAGTTCAGGCCGTGGAAGGGGCTGGGATGCAGGGCGACAAAGCGCTTGACGCCCGCGATGCTCCCCAGCACGCGCTCGACGCCGCGGTAGCCGACCCCCTCGGGAAAGCCGGGATCGTGCTGGTGGCAGCCCATCCGCACGCCGAACTGCTCGGCTACCGGGATGACGCGCTCCACAAAGTAGGTGATGCGCTCCCAGGCGTCGTCGGCCGTGAAGGGCGCCAGGGGGTGGGGCGGGTCGTTCCGCATCTCCTCATAGTCAAAGTGGCTGTAGGTAACCCCGCCGCGCCCTGGGCTGCGCCTGCCGCGCACCACGGGCAGCACGGCCAGGTTGTACAGGAGCGTGGTCACGCCGGCCTGTGCGGCGGCCTCGATGGACCGGCAGACCTTCTCAATGTCGCGGTCGCGCTCAGGGGTGCCCAGCATGATGTTGGGCCAGATCTGCTTCTCGATGCCGGCCGAGGTCAGGGGCAGGTGCATGGCCGCCAGCGTAAGCCCGTGCGACTCGACCTCCTCACGCAGGCGACACAGCGCATCTGCCCGCCAGTAGCCGCCGTCCTCCAGGCCCAGGCCGGAGGACGGAGATGTGTCGATATGGCGCACGCCCATCTGGCGCGCAAAGCGGAGGTTCTCGGGCGAGTAGGCGGCCTGGCATCCGACGTACACGGCGTCACGCATCCTTTCCTGTGCCGCGGGGCGGCGGTGGGGGAGGGGGACGCTTATCCCCGGTTCTCCTTCAGGGCGCGGTCGATGTCGCGCTGCATGTCGCGCTCGGCGATGACGTGGCGCTTGTCGTGCTGCTGCTTGCCCCGCGCCAGGCCGATCTCGACCTTGGCGAGGTTGCTCTTGAGATACAGGCGCAGCGGAACGATCGTGTAGCCGCGCTGCTCGGCGCGGGCCAGCCAGCGGTCGATCTCCAGGCGGTGCATCAACAACTTGCGCGGGCGGCGCGGCTCGTGATCCTCGTAGCTCGCCTGGGCATAGCCCGCAATGTGGGTGCCTATCAGCCAGGCCTCGTTGCTGCGGATGGTCACGTAGGAATCGCGGAGGTTCACGCGCCCGGCGCGGATCGACTTGATCTCCGAGCCCTGCAGGACGATGCCAGCCTCGAGGGTGTCCTCGATGTAGTAGTCGTGGAAGGCCTTGCGGTTGCTGGCCACCAGACGATCACCCCCACGCGGGGGAGCATTGCTTGCGGTTTTCTTGGCGGCCATGCTGAGTCAGTCTCCCTCTACACTTGTCAGTAGCTCCACGGCGCGCTCTAGCTGCGGGTCGCGCTGGGCGTCGGCGTCCTCCTGAGTGTACGGCACCTCGACGTCTGGCACCAGGCCGGTGCCGTCGATGTTCTCGCCGTCGGGCAGGTAGTACTTGGCGACGGTGACGCGCAGGCTGGAGCCGTCCGATAGCGTGTGGACGTTCTGCACCGAGCCCTTGCCATAGGTGGTCTCGCCGACCAAGACGCCCCGCTCATGATCGCGGATGGCCCCGGCGACGATCTCCGACGCGCTCGCCGAGCCACGGTTCACCAGCACGACCAGGGGAATCTCGGTCGCCAGGCCTGCACGCGTGACGGGAAAGACGTCGGCCTCCTGGTCACGCTCCCGTTCGGAGACGATGATATCGCCCTTGTGGAGGAACTCGCTGGCCACGTCGATGGCCGTCTGAAAGTAGCCGCCCGGGTTGTCGCGCAGGTCCAGGACAAGGCCCTGCGGGTGCTTGGCGAGGAGTTGCCGCAGCGCCGTGCGGACCTTGCGCGCGGCCACGGCGTTGAACTCGGTGAGCCTCAGGTAGGCGACGTCATCCTCGAGCATCCGCGACTCAACGGTCAGCAACTCGACGCGCTCCCGGGTGACGGGCACCTCAAAGGGCTCTGTGCGCGTGGCGCGCTCGACGAGCAGGCGCACCACCGAGCCGCGCGGCCCGCGGATCAGGCTGATGGCGGAGACGATGTCGAGGCCGTCCACCGATTCCCCGTCCACCTCCAGGATGACGTCACCATGGCGCAGGCCGGCCTTGCTGGCCGGGCTGCCGGAGATAAAGTCCTGAATGGTCAGACGGCCGTCAACCATGGCCACTGTGGCACCGATCCCCTCGAAGGAGCCTTGCATGTCCTGGTCCAGAATGGCGGCGGGCAGTGGGTCCACCAGGACGGTGTAGGGGTCGTCCACCGATAGCACTGCGCCGGCAGCGGCGCCACGGATCATGTCTTCGGGAACCAGGACTTCCGGTTCGAGGTACTCGTTCTCGAGGATATCCCAGGTCTCCCACAGGAGAGAGGCGAGCTCCTCGCGCTGGGCCTCGGTGGCCACCACGCTGCCAGCGGTCGTGGTCGGCTCGGGGGCAGCCTGGGTCCCTCGCACCTGGGGGGCCAGGAACCAGACAGTGGCCCCTCCCGCGGCGAAGGCGCTGGCCAGGAGCGAGAGGGCCAAGAGGGCGAGCAGACCATAGCGGAATAGCTCTGTTTGCGGCGCACAGCCGTTATGGCGAGCCATTTTCATCCTTAACTCACTTATCACGACGAACTACCACTTTCCTTACACTAAGAGGGTATCGCTTTGAAGCCCTTCGATTATAGCATAGTGACGAGACGCCCCCAAAGTATCGCTCTGCATGCGGTTCCGGCGCAGACGGCGAAGCGTCGCAGGAACACTACATAACGCGCGCGTCGACCAGAGTTGACGGGGCCCGCCGCCCTGCCGTAACATTGTCCTGGTGGGGGGCGTGCCTGGCTGGAAGGCCCAGGCTCCGCACACGTCGTGGCTGGGGCGCCCGCCGGAAGGGGAGGCCGTGGCAACAGAACGCGTCTTCGTGGGGGTTGACCTGGGCGGAACGAGCCTGACGGCCGCTGTGGTGGCGACGGACGGGCGGGTGCTCGGCAAAGTCAAGCACAAGACCAGGGCGGCGCGCGGCGTCGATGACGTCATCGCGCGGCTGGCCGACGCGGTGCGTGAGGCGATGGCGGCCGCCGCGGTAGGGCAGGGGGGCGTGGTGGGCGTCGGCGTAGGCGTGCCCGGGCCGCTGGACGCCTCCGCGGGTGTGGTGCATTGCTGCCCGAACCTAGGCCCAGGCTGGGAGGAGCTGCCGCTGGCTGAGCGCCTTGGGGAAGCGCTCGGCCTTCCCGTGGCTATTGAGAACGACGTCAAGGTCGGCGCAGTGGGGGAGCACACCTTCGGAGCGGGACAGGGTGCAGAGGACATGATGGCCATCTTTGTCGGCACCGGCATCGGCGGGGGGCTCATCCTCGACGGCCGCCTGCGGGCCGGAGCGCGCAACTCGGCCGGTGAGGTGGGGCATATGGTGCTCTTGCCGGACGGGCCACTGTGCGGCTGCGGCCAGCGCGGGCACGCCGAGGCGCTGGCCAGCAGGACGGCCATCGAGCGCGACGTGCGCGAGGCCATGCGCGGCGGCCGCCCCAGCATGGCGGCCGAGCTGCTCGGCGCGGACCAGGCCCGCCCCATGACGGCCAACATCATCGGGCAGGCCCTCGAGCGGGGCGATGCCGTCGTCGCGGAGGCGGTTCAGCGCGCGCAGCACTACCTGGGCCTGCTCGTCTCGGCGTGCGTGAACCTGGTCGACCCGGAAGTGGTTGTGATCGGCGGGGGCCTGCCCGAGCGCTTGGGTGAACCGTACCTGGACGCGGTGCGTGCCGTGGCCCGCCAGCACTACGTGAACCAGTCGGGCGCCGAGCGGGTGCGCATCGTGCCGGCCGCGCTCGGCGATCTGTCGGGCGCCGTCGGCGCCGCCGTGGTGGCGCGCCAGCGCTCCGCCTAGGGGCGCTGGGTGGCCTCACTGGGGCCCGGTTCCAGCGCGTCCTGCTCCTCCTGAGCGCGACGCTGGGCCTGCTGCACGGTGAGCCCGTAGGTGTTCACCATGTCGGCCAGGCGGTCCTCGTCCGTCTCCCACGCGTAGACGATGCGGGTGGTATCGGTGTGCTCGTGGCCCAGCAGGGCGGCCACCCATTCGAGCGGCATCCCCTCGTCGAGCAGGTCTTGGGCGCGGCGATGGCGCAGGGAGTGCGGCGAGGTGTTGTCGTACAGCCCCTCGGCAATGGCCGCGTCCTTCACGAGTTGCCAGGCATGGCGGGGCGTGAGCGTCTGGCCCTTGTTGCGCCCATGGGAAACAAAGAGCGGGGCGTAGGGGCCATCCTCGCGCTCACGTGTGTAGGCGCGGATCAGGGACTGCGTGTCTTTCGAGAGGAACACCGTGCGCGGCTTGGCGTTTTTGGTGACGGTGAGGCGCACCTTGTGAGCGCGGCCGTCGAGAACGTCCTCGCGCGTCAGCGCCAGGGCCTCGCTGATGCGCATGCCCGTGTCGTAGAGGACGGCCATCAGGGCCCGGTTGCGCATGAGCGTCAGGCGGGCCTGGCCGGCGTCGGGCAGGGGGTGCCGCAGGTAATGCGTCACGACGCGGATCACCTCCGGGTCGACGGGGCGCTTCTGGTAGGAGGTGCGCCTCCGCCCGCGTCCTTGGTCGACGCGACGGAGCATCCGGTCGAAGGAGACACCGTCGGGGAGCAGGTCACGCAGGTCAAGCCAGTTGAGCAGGCGTTTGGCCGCGACCATATAGGTGCGGGCCGTGCGGGTGGGGGTAGGGGAGGCCTCCCCGCGGGGGGCGCGCGGATCCGGGTAGGCCTCGCGCAGGTAGCGACTGAAGAGAGCCAGGGACTCCTCATCGATCCAGCCAAGAGGGCAGGGGGCCAGCGCGTCGGCCGCGACATAGTCGTGGCGCTGGACGTGCAAGCAGCGGAGGAAGGCGTCAACGCCGTGGCGATAGGTGCGCTTGGTCAGCGGGCTCAGTTCGAGGTCGGCGAGCATCCCTTCAGCGGCCTCGTTGAGGCTGAGCGTTGTGGGAGGGGGAGGGGTCTCTGGGGGCATAGGATCTCCTTTCGTGCATGGGAGTATATCATTTAATGTTTAATAAATGATATACCGGAAAGACGGCTCTGTCAAGCCCTCGGGAGGCGGAAAGCGCCCGAATCCCCCGCGAGTGGCCCGGATGAGCCCCTCTGCGGCGCAGCGCGACGATCCGCCAGCTGCATGCGCGTCAGCCGCCGTGCTGGAGCACGCGTCAGCTGCGTGCGGGCGCGAACTGGTGGCGACCCAGGGTCGCGCCGCAACGGCGCGCGGCGCCCGCGCCTTGGCGGCCGCTCGCGTCGTCACCGTTCCCGTGTCGCCAAAGCCCGCTGCGCCGCACAGCCCGGCCGCAGGGCCCGCAGCCTGCGGCGACCCATTCGGCCACGGCACCCGCCCCGCACCGGCGTGCGCCCTGCCGACGCCCTCCCCGTCGCGGCAGGCGCAGACGTCGGTGCTTCCTGCCCTGCGGGGCTCCCCCGGGCGTGGTGTTGGCGGCCTGGTTATGTCGAGTATATGGCCTCCGGGCCCGGGCCCACCCACCTGCGGGGGCCAGCGGCCGGAGCTCGTCTCGCCTGTTCTGGCGGCCGTCGGCAAGGCCGCCTGCACGGCCCGGTACAGCTGCGCCTTTCGCATGTCCTGCCGCAGGGGCTGCGCGGAGTTGCGGGTTTTGCAGGAATCCATGCAATCCCCCGCGCAGCCTTTGACATGGCTGCGCAGTAGGCGCTATAATAGTGGGCAGCCAGCCGGGTTTTCGACGGCGGGTGGCCGTACCCTCGAGCCCTGTCATACCAACTGCGGATACCCAGATGCCTGCAAAGCCGACCTGCCCCACGTGCGGAAACCCAAACGCCCCGGACGCCGAGCGCTGCGCCCAGTGCGGCGCCTCGCTGGTGGTCACCTGCCCCACCTGCGGCGCCCGCCGCCCCTGGCACGTGCCGCGTTGCCCCAACTGTGAGGGGCGGGCCGCCTCGGGCGAGGAGGTCTTTGCTGGCTTGTTCCGCCAAGCGCCGGAGCGCAAGGTGGGCGGCCGCTACCTGTTGGGCACGGTCCTCTCGTCCAGCAGGATCTCTACCGTCTATCGCGCCGTCGACGCGGAACGCCCCCAGGCCCCCATCGTCGTCAAGGAGCTCTCGACGATGGCTATGTTCCGCCCCGCCGAGCGGCGTGAGCTCGACGCGCGCTTTCACGCCGCCGTGAACCGCTGGAGGCAGGCCTCCCACCCTGCCCTGCCGCGCATCACCGACGTGTTCTCCGCCGGCGATCGCTATTATGTCGTGTCGGAGTTCGTGGGCGGCTGGAGCCTGGCGCGCGTCGTCGAGGAGCGGCGCGTACGCGTGACCCCGCGCCTGGCGGCCAACTGGGGCGCCCAGCTGTGCGAGCTGCTCGCCTACCTGCACGAGTCCACGCCCCCGCTCTACGCAACTTTCCTGGCCCCACGCCACGTGCTGGTGGATGCCGAAGGCCGCGTTCACCTGGTGGACAATGGGCTGACGGGCCTGTTCCTGCCCTCGGCCTACGAAGCCTACGGCGGCGTCGCCGGTTATTCTGCGCCCGAGCTGCGGGCAGGGGCCCCCTCACCACAGAGCGATGCGTTCGCCCTCGGCAGGCTGCTCTACGCCATCCTGGTGGGGCGCCTCCTGGAAAAGGGCCTGCCCCGCAACCTGCCCCTTCAGCAGGCCGTGCCCGACGCTCCCATCGGCCTGGTGCGGGCCATTGCGCGTGCCGCCCACCGCGACCCGGCAGAGCGCTACGCCTCCCTGCGCGAGATGCGCGGTGAACTGTGGACCGACATGGACGGCCCGCTGGAGCCGATCGCCGGTTGGTCGTACCAGGCTCGGGAGGCCGCGCCGGCCCCGGCGCAGCCCCTGCCTGCCCGGCCCGCCGCCGCCCCCGGGCAGCCGGGCATGGCCGCCTTTGGCTTCGAGCGGGACGCGCGCTTTGGCCCGGCCCAGGCGCCGGCTCCGCGCGGCAGATCGGCAAGCGCTGCCCGTACAGCGGCCGGGCCGGCCGCGCCGCCGCCGTCCCCCGCCCGCCTATCCGTCCAGCCGCGGCATGCCCGGCTGCTGGACCTCGGCGCCAGCGAGACGCGCCGCGTCGTCCTGACGTTGCATAACCCCGGGCCCGTCGACGTCGAAGGGCGCATCACCAGCCACGTGGACTGGATCAGCGCGCCGGGCAAGGCGTTCCGGTTGCCGGCGAATAGGCAGGCCAAGGCGATCATCTCCGTCCTGGGCGGCCGCCTCGATCCTGGGCAGGTCTCGGAGCCTCAGGCTGTATCGATCGACACCAACGCCGGGCGCGTCTGGGTGGCCGTCACCGCCGAGGTGCCCTCGGGGCCTTCGCTTCAGGTGGAGCCCCTGCTGCTTGACTTTGGCGAGGTCGAGGGGGAGGGCGAGAGGGTGCTGCCCCTCACGCTGGTGAACGACGGACGCCAGGCCCTGGCCGGGCGCATCTCCCCGCAGGTCGAGTGGCTGCGCGTGGCACGGCCCGAGTTCCGCTGCCCGGCCCAGGGGCAGGTGCAAGTGTCGGTGACCCTGCTGCCCGAGCGGCTGCCGCCCGGCGAGCAGACCCCCCCGGTGGCCCTGCTGGTCGACAGCGACGCCGGCCAGGAACGCGTGGCGGCGCGGGCCTGGGCCAAGCGTCCCGTCCTGGCCATGGAGGCCACTCTCATCGACCTGGGCGATCTGCTGGGCGGGAAGACTGGCGAGGGTCGCGCCACGGTTGGGAACCGCGGCGACGGCAGGCTAGAGGGGAGCGCGCGCTCGCTAGCCCCCTGGCTGCAGGTGCAGCCGCGACAGTTCGCCTGCGAGCCGGGCGAGTCGCTACAGCTGACGCTGTCGGCCGACACCGCCGGGTTGGCCGAGGGCCCGATCTCCTTGGCGGAGGCCGTGCGCATCTACACCAACGCCGGAGCCCGCAGCCTCAGCGTGCGGCTGACCGTGCTGGCCCCGCGCATGCTGCTCAACACTACCCAGGTGTTCTTTGGCGAGGTGGCCTACGGCGAGCGGCAGGAGCGGCGCCTGCGGGTGCAGAACGTCGGCACGGCCCCCCTGGAGGCCTCCTTGCAGCCACTGGTGAGCTGGCTGTCGCTGGGCGAGACAGATATCGTCGTGCCCGCCTCCGGTGAGCAGACCGTTACCCTCACCGCCGATACGAGCCCGTTCGACCACGGCGCCCTGGTCGTGGACCAGCCCGTGCTGCGCATCACGGCGGGGACGATGCTCCAGGACGTTACCGCGTCGCTGACGGTCCTGCGGCCGCTCCTCCGCGTCGAGCCGGAGGTGCTGGACTTTGGCTATAGTGACCCGACGCAGCCGGCCGTCCGCACACTGACCATCGCCAACGACGGCACCGGCACCATGGCCTGGAACGTCCAGTCGGACGCCACGTGGGCCGAGTTCGAGCCGCACCGCGGCGTGTGCAAGGCCGGCGAGGAGGTCCAGGTGCGGGCCACAGCGTATGGCCTTGCGCTGGAAGAGGGCGTCGAATCGGCACAGGCCACCCTGGTGGTCGCCAGCGACGCCGGGCGTGAGAAGGTGCCCCTGCGGTTCGCCGTGGCCAGCCCCAGGTTGGCCTGCGACGCGACCTTTATCGATCTGGGCGAGAGCGTGAACCGCGCCCCGGCGGCCGGCTCGTTCCGCGTGTTCAACTATGGCCTGGGCCTGTTGCGCGGGGCGGTGCGGTCCGACGAGACCTGGCTGGTGGTCGATCGCGCCTCGTTCGAGTGTGAGACGGGGCGCTCGGTGGAGGTCCGCGTCTCGACCGACATGGACGAGTTCCCTTCCGAGGCCAGCTTTGCCCAGGGCTACATCCACCTGGAGTCGAACGGCGGCAGCGCCGAGGTGCAGGCAGTGGTCACGGTGTTGCTCGAGCCGGACGTACGCGGCCCGGCCGAGGGCGTGGTCCTGGGGCCGTCCCGAGGCGGCGAGGGCCTGGCGGGGCGTTTGGCGCTGCGCAACGAGGGGCTGGCCACCGCCCGCATGGAGCTCCTGCCCAGCGCGCCGCAGATCGTTCTGGCGCGCACCTTTTGCGACATCAAGCCCGGCAAGCGCGTGCGCGTGGCGGTGCAGTGGGAAGGAACCGCACCGAGCGCGGCGGAGGAGTACTATATCGAGGCGCGGGCCCAGGACGGGGCGACCCTGCGCGTGCCCGTGATCATCGGGGAGCCGGGCGCGGCGGACGCGCCCGAGGAGGATCAGGGCACCGCTGGGAGCTAGCCGAACGGCGACGTCGCACAGTGCACAGGGAGGTCACGGCATGAAACTGGTCATGGCGATCCTGCGTGACGACTTTGCCCCGGATGTGAGCGGGGCACTGACGGAGATCGGCCTCAGCGTCACGCGCATTAGCAGCACCGGGGGCTTCTGGAGGCGCGGCTATGTGACGCTGTTGGCCGGCGTCGAAGATCACGATGTGGACCGCACGCTGGAGACCATCAACGCGCATGCCGGCCCGGAGATGAGCCCATCCCTGGCGCCCCCCGGTTTCCCGCCACGGCGTGCCACGGTCTGGGTGATCAACGTCGACCGTTTCGCCCGCTTCTGAGGCACTAGCCCAGCCCATCGGCCGCGCAGCCAGACGCTGACGAACCGTCTGGCTACGCGGCTGTCTTTTGTTGCGCCCAGGCCCCTGCCCTACTCGCTGAAGGGAGACACCCACCGGCCGGCGCTGTCAAAGGGCAGCCCGCCCTCTTCGCCAGTCACCTCGAGGTCCGGCCGCGTGCGCGCCTCCGCGGCGAGAGGCGCCGAGACCAGGAGCTGCCGGAGGTGCAGGGTGTCTCGGATGCAGGCAACGCGCAGAGCGCTCAGTGGGATGGCCCGCTCGCGGAAGGCCGCCGCCTCCACCGCCTGGCGGTCGGTGGGGTAGACAAAGGGCAGCTTGGCCCGCTCCAGGTTGCCGGAGGTCATGACGTTCTGCTTGGTGGCTTCCCAGTCGATGCGGCGGGCCAGCTCCTCGGTGGTGAAATCGGCCAGGCCCACGCCGAGGCCGTTGCCGTGGCTGGCATCGGTCAGCCGCAGGGCAACCAACGAGCGAATCTCGGGCGTGTCGGGCCACTCGGGCTCGCCGATGATGCGCCGCCGGCCTATGACGTAGCAGTCCATGCCGGTGCCGCTGAACTCCTTGCCGATCTGCTCGACGATCAGCAGGTCCAGGTTGCGGAAGGGGATCTTGGCAGAGAGCTCCTTGGCGCGCACCAGAAGCGGGGGCTCCTCGTCCACGATGCGGTCGGGCGGCAGACCGACGATGTCAGCCAACCCGCCGGTGGCGTTTTCCAGCAGGGCCAGCCCGCCAAGGACCTTACCCTTCTGGAACGTGATCCGCGCGACCTTGGGGATGTACTCGCGCAGGCCATAGTTGCCGTGCTGGTGCACCGCGACGGCCTGGGCGTGCTTGCCCATGCCGATAACGGCCATTTTGGTCAGGCCGCTCTCCGTGGGCCCGTCATAGTTCGTGTGTTTCTTGACGCGGTTAACGACGATGATGCCGTCGGCTTGGGCGGCGTAGGCGTCCAGGTAGACGGGCACGCCCTCGTCGGTTTCGCCCAGCTGCACGACCTCCATCGTGGCGCGCACGGGGCAGCCCATCGACTCCTCGCTGATGCCGAGGCCAGCCAGCAGTTCGCGCTGCCCGTCGGCCGTCCCGCCGCCATGACTGCCCATGGCCGGGAAGATGAAAGGACGCCCGCCGCGGGCCCGCACCAGGGCGATGACGGCCCGCAGCACGCTGGGCAGCGCGGCGATCCCCCGGCTGCCGGCGGTGATGGCGACCTCATCGCCGGGCCGGATGCGCCCCAGCGCGCCAGCGGCCCCCAGCTGGCGCTCGACGGCCGCGGGCACATCGTCGATGTTGGGCTGGTCCCACTTTTGCCGGATCATGACCATACGGAGGCCCTCTACGGGCCGCAGCGGGACGATCCGCTTCCCCCCGTCCTCAGACATTTCGCACCTTCCCCAGGCTGATATCATTCCACGATGGGCGGCGCAGCCGGCACCCTTTCCCGGGGCGCAGTGTAGCCAAGGCCCGTAGGGCAGGCAAACGTCGCTGCCGGGCGACGGCCCCGCCCTCCCCCAGCGAGCCCCGTAGGCCTGACAGGGCCCCGCCCCCATGCTAGAATGCCGCCGGCCGTCGCTTCCAAGGGCATGAAAAGACGGGCATAGGAGGGAACACAGCATGAAGATCTATATCCTGACCGATCTCGAGGGTACCAGTGGCGTGGCCCGTTGGGACCAGACCGGCGCCGACACGCCCGGATACCCGCAGGCGGTGCGCCTGGCGACCGAAGAGCTGCGTGCCTGCGTGGCGGGCATCCAGGACGCCTCGCCGGCGGCCGAGATCTGGGTATGGGACGGCCACGGCTGCGGCTCCATCGACGTCGAGCGCTTCCCGCGCGGTGCCAGGCTGCTGAACAACGGGCCGGTGACCCCGACGTACTACCTGGATGCCTCGTTCGACGCGCTCTTCTTCCTTGGGCAGCATGCCATGGCCGGGACGGGCGCCGCCAACCTGGCGCACACCTACTCCTCCGCCAGCATCGAGCGCTACCTGCTGAACGGCATCGAGATGGGCGAGTTCGGCTGTCGCGCGGCGCTGGCCGGTGCGGTGGGCGTGCCGACCGTCTTTGTCAGCGGGGACGACAAGATGATGGCCGAGGCGCGGGCGCTGGTTCCAGGGATCTATGGGGCGCAGGTCAAGGTGGGGCTGGCGCCGCAGATGGCCCTACACATGGCCCCCGAGGACGCCCGGGACCTGATCCGTGACGTGGCCCGCGAGGCGACGCTGGGGGCCGGCGCCGTTGCCCCGTACGTGCTGGAGGCCCCCTACGAGCAAGAGATCACCATCTGGGGACGGACGGACCCGACGCCGTACCTGTCGCGCGGCTTTACGCAGACGGGTCCGCGAACCTTTGTGAAGCGCGCCGCGTCGCTGTACGACCTGTCTATCTGAGACCTCCGCCCCGGGCGGGGGCGGGCCTTAGTCAGTACTCCATCTCGGGCACGCTGCCCAGGTCGAGAGAGGCATCCAGATCCTCGTCGAGCCAGTCTGCACCGGCGCCGAGGGGTGTGGGCGCCTCGCTTGCCTCGCTATGGCAGAGGGAGCGGTAGTTGCAGCGGGCGCAGAGGCGGCGGTCCTCGGTGCGGGCGAACTCCTCGCGGGATAGGCCGGCGATGCGCGTCGCCAGGGCCAAGAGGTCCTCGCCATCACTGGTGAACTCGTCGGGGCTGTAGGCCACGGTAGCCGGCTCGTCCGGATAGTTGGCGAACCAGTAGAACATGCTGGCCTGCAGCGGGTTGACGGGTGCCCCGCCCGTCAGCACCTGCCCCGCAGCCACCAGGGTGTAGAGATAGATGCGTGTCTGTAGGCGTTCGCGCAGAGTGCGGGCGCTGGGGCGCGCCTCGAGCGTCTTCCAGTCCACCACGACGGCCTGCCCCCCGGGGTCCAGGGCCACCAGGTCATAGCGCGCATAGAGGCGCCAGCTCCCCAGGGGCACCACCACGGGAAGCTCGGCCTCGCGCACGGCGGCGGGCAGCGCGCCCCAGGGGAAATGGCGGGCGGCCTGCCACCAGCGCTCCAGGTCGGCGTCCTCGCAGTGCGTAGCCATTTCGGCCACCCTCAGGCCGAGATGCTCGCGGACCATCCACTGGTGGAACACCCTACCGCGGGCCAGGCTGGCCTCGTAGGCCACGGGATCGTCCCCCTCGGGCATCGGCCAGGGCTGCCGGTCCACGTACTTCAGAAGATATCGCCGCGGGCAACGCGCAAAGGTGCCCAGGCTGTGCTGGCTGAAGAGGTGCCCCTCGCGAATGAGTCCCGCTCCGCTCATGGTTGGCCCTCCTCGGCCTGGAGTTCGTGGCTGGCGCGGAGGACGGCCAGCATCCCCGCCGGCTCCACCGGCCGCTTGCCCCGCCTTTCACTGTAGCTAAGCATCAGGTAGCGCCTGGCCCTGGTGATGCCGACGTAGAGGAGCCGCAGCCGCTCGGCAATGTACTCGAGGCGCGAGGCTTCGATGGGCGACATCTCGGGCGGGCAGGCGAACTCGGCGCCGGCGATCTGCTCGAGGCGCTTGCGCGCCTCCACCGCCGGTGCGCGCCCGGGCAGGAACCAGAGCCCATCGCGGAAGGCGCCGTCGGACCGGTCGGGGAACTCGAGGCTGTCGACGCTCATCAGGAACACCGTGTCCCATTCCAGCCCTTTGGCCTTGTGCATGGTGGTAACCACCACCGTCCCAGGCTGGTCCACATAGCCGGCATCGGTCAGGGAAAGGCTGCCCAGCGGGCGGCGGTTGCGGGCGATGGCGTCCAACTCCTCATAGTACTGCTGCGTGTGCCACTCTGGGTGCATCTCGGCCATCGCGCTCAGGCTGGTGGCCAACGTGTGGCAGATGGCCAGCGAGACCTCGTCCTCAAACAGGTCCTGCGCCACGGTCAGAAGCAACTGATCGGGCGGCAGCGCTGCGGCGCGCACCCAGCGCGCCGCCATGGCGCGAAAGCCAACCAACAGGGCGATCTCGCCATCCGTGGCGCCCAGGCCAGCGGGTAGCAGGTCGCGTAGGCTCGCGCCGTCCCTGGGGAAGAGCAGCCTCTCGCAGGTGACGGCGCGCACCAGGAGCGCCGCGCGGTTCAGGGCGGCCCGGTCGACCTCGGACGGGGCGTCGGCGGCGCTGAGCAGGCCCGCCTCCAGCAGGGCCACGAGGAGTCTTCCCAACGCGGAGGAGTTGGCCGGCTTGGAGAGATACTCAAAGACCGCGGCCAGCAGCCCCGCCGCCTCGCGTGCCCGCGGCGTCGAGCGCAGCAGATCGTCATAGGGCACCGCCGGGTCGATGGCAGCCAGGGCCTTGACCACCTTGGCCCCCAGCGCTTGCGTCGGGCAGAGCACCGCGCAGGTACGATCCGGGTGCTTGACGATGAAGCGGCCGGCCAGGTCCGCCAAGTACTGCGCCTCGTCGTCCTCATCCCGGCGCGCGCTGAGGGGTAACCCGATCCAGCACTCGTCATCGGCGGGGTTGGGCTGGGCATCCCCCGCCTCGGTGGGGACCATGTCGTACCCGTCAAAGGCCATCTCGCGGATCGCGATCTCCGGGTGCTGGGCGATCGTCCAGCGCACCAGGTCGTTGGCCAGGCGCATGATGGGCCGCCCGCAACGCCCCGTCTGTGGCAAGGTCAGGCCCGTGACGCCCTCGGCGTGGATGAACCGGCGGAAGAAGCGCGGATCGGCCGCCGTGAAGGTCGAGTTGATCGACTGGTTGGTGTCTCCTACGCGGACCCAGTTCCCCCGCGGGCCGGCCAGGGCGGCCAGAGTGCGCTCTTGCAGCGGGGAGGAATCCTGCGCCTCGTCCTCGAGGATATAGGGCCAGTCGGCGCGCAGCCGCTCGAGGAAGGTGGCATCGCCATCGAGGGCGTCGATGGCCCGCCAGATCAGGTCATCAAAGTCGAGGCCGCCCCGGACCCGGAGGTAGCCGGCGTACAGCTCGTACAGGTCGATCCCCAGGTGCAGGAACCCGTCGTCCGGTGCCGACGCCTCGGCCAGCTCCCTGGCGCGTTGGGGAGTCAGGCGCAGGTGCTTACAGAGCTTGATCACCTCGCGGCCGATCTTCTCGGTCTCGCGTCGCCAGGCCTCCTCGGAGCGCCCGCGCGGGTCCGGAAGGAAGCTCTCCCACCAGACTCGGTTGGTCGCCAGCCAGGTGCTCAGCGCGCGAGAGATGAGGCGCCCCGTCTCCGCGTCGTCAACGATGATGAGGTCGTTGTCCACGCCGGCCAGGTCCTGTCGGCGGCGCAGGATGTCGGCGGCGAGCTTGTGCAGCGTGCAGACGCGGTAGCCCACCGCCGGTACCCGTTGCGACTGAAGGATCGTGCGGATGCGCTGGGCGATGTTGATCACCGCCGAGTTCTGCACCGTCACCACCAGCACTTCCCCCTGCGCGCCGATGTGCCCCTCCAGGATCAGGCGGGCGGCGAGGAGGGAGAGGGTCAGCGTCTTGCCACTGCCCGGCACGGCCGCCACCGCCAGGCGCCCCCCGCGATAGGCGACGATCTCTTGCTGCTCGGCCCGCAGGCGGTAGCCGAACAGGTGCCTTCCCGATGCGTCAGCCGTCATGGTCTCACCTCGTCCGCGCGGCCAGGATGGCCCGCTCTAGGCGCCCCGTCTGTTCCTCTCCCCCAATGCCCAGCTGGCTGGAGGCCAGGTAGATGCCGCCCGTGCAGCGCGAAGCCAGCCCCACCAGGACGCCGGCTAGGGCCCGGCGCCTGGCGGAATCCTCGTCCGCATCGGTCCACGGGTGCCCAGCCGGCCAACGGCGCGACAGGACGTAGGGGTGCGTCAGGGGCTGGTTGGGGCGGTTCCACCACCCGTCGGAGGCCAGGTCCACCCAGAACTGGTACATCGACGAGAGGTCGCGCGTCAGGTAGGCATAGGCCGGGGCCAGCACCACGGCTTGCTCGTCCGGCTGGGGGGCGTCGGCCACGTACTCGGCGGAGGCGATCCCGCCCAGGAGGAGCGACACATAGTGCTCGGCGATCGAGCGGGGCAAATCGGGATGGCCGACACCCGGCTCCTGGCCGTGCTCGGCAGCATCGGCCGGCACGCGCTCCTCCGCACCGCTGGCCTGCTCGACGCCGACGGCCTGCCGGAACTTGGCAGCGGACTCGACCAGGCGCCCGTAGACGCGGGCGGCCAGGGTGTCGGCGTGCAAGGCCAGCCCGGGAAGCGCCAGGACGTCGCCGAACAGCCGCGCCAGGAACACGTCCAGCGGGTCGGGCGGGCCGGCCAGGTAGGCGACCATCCAGCGCCGCAGTGCCTCATAGGGGGCCTGCAGGCGGAAGCCCACCCGCTCCCACATCGCAGCGATCTTGCTGGCGCGAGGGTCACCCTCGCGCAGGTTGACCAGGTCGGCGAGGCCCGCAACGCCGGGCTCGTAGGCCAGGCCAGCCAGCTGGTGGGCGCGGACAGGGTCGAGCCCCGCGAGGGCCTGCTGTAGGCCGAGGGCCACTTCATCGGTGCGGAGAGGACGTTCCTGGTCATGGATGGTGATGCGCCAGGCCGGGTGGGCCAGCCTGGCCAGCGCCAGTATGCCGCGGACAAGCGGTTCATCGCGCAGCGCCAGTGCCGGGCGAAGCGGCAACACACGCACGGGGCGTTCCCCCCTACTGAGGGCATCCTCCAGGACGAAGCGCATCACATCGCTCACGTAGGGGGCCACCACGGCGATCTGGGAGGGCGGCACCCCCCTCTCGACCAGAGCACCGATCTGCTCGGCCACCCAACGGATCATGCTGATCCATAGCTGCCCACCGCCCTGGTCCACCACGGCGCCCGCGGCCAAGTCGGCATCGGCGGGCCTGCCGAGCGGCATGCCGATCGCCTCACACAGGCGCGCGGCAAAGGCCAGCGGTGCGGCGCTGCCCGGCTGGGCCCGCTCGTGGAAGGGGATGGTGCGCTCGCACTGAGCCGCCAGCTCCAGGGCGCCGTCGTGGTCGGCGCCGAGGAAGACACGGTACCCCCCGGCCTCGTCGACCGCCAGCAGCGTCGCCGGGCAACGCGCAGCCGCCCAGCGGATCAGGTCGTGCGCGGCGGGCACGTTCTCCTCGAGGTTGTCGACCACCAGGCACTCGTACCGCCCAAAATAGGTGGCAAAGGCCTCATAGCGCAAAAGATGGCGGGTAAAGAGGTCGCAGACGAGGGAAAAGTCGAGGAGGCCGTGCTCCAGGCAGTAGGTGCGGAACCGCGTGGCGCAGTCCTGGGCCTGCTGGAAGCTGGCCAGGCGCTCGGACGAGCCGGTCCACGAGGCGCTCAGCCGCGCGGCGATCTCCCGGTGATCAAAGCCGACCAGGGCGGACTTGTTCAGGTTGTCGATCAGCTGGGAGAGAAGCCGCCCGCGCCGCACGGCCAGCTCGCTAAAGTAGCCGTGCCGGGCGATCAGCGGGGCCACGACACGCCACATGTAGTACTGGGTCGTCTCGATGGTCAGAAAGACGGGCTCGCGGTCCGGCTGGGCAAAGCCTGCCTCCGCGGCGATCAGCGGCCAGAACAGGGCCACCTGCCGCTGGCAGAAGCCGTAGAAAGTGGCCAGGTCCACCCCGCCGCACACGGCCGCGCCGCGCGCGACGAGTGCCTGGCGCAGCGCCTCTTCATAGCGGAGGACATGGGCGCGCTGCGGCACCATGACCAGGATTCTGTCCGGCCGCTGACCGGCCGCCAGGCGCTCCGCCAGGCAGGCCTGCAGGGCCGTCGTCTTGCCGGTGCCGGGCAGCCCGCGCAGCGCCAGCGTGCCGGGTCCGGTGAACGCGGCGACCTCGGCCTGGGGAGGCGTGAGGACGCTGCCTCCGAGCGGTGTGGGTCCCGGTGCGAACATACTGTGGTGACCTCCTGCGAGCCCGGTAGTGACGGCCCTGCTGTGCCGGCGCTGACCACGCGTCGCCCGCCGACCTTGGCGGCCAAGCGTTCATCGGCTACACTCTGCGGGCGGTGGGCGCCGGCCAGGAGCCGCCGCGCCGTTAGCAGCAATCGGCTCACCCATGAGGAGAGGAGGGACGCCCGTGGAGCTCTTTGATGCCATCAAGCAGCGCTACAGCCACAAGGGTACCATGAACCCCGACGTCGTGCCCACCGACGACGACCTGCGCCGCATGGTAGAGGCGGGCATGGCCGCCCCCTCGGCGATGAACAAGCAGTCGCCCGAGTTCATCATCATTACGGAGCGGCCGATCCTCGAGCGGATCGGCTGGATCACCGGCAACGCTACCCTCGCCTCGGCACCGGCCATGATCGCGGTACTGAGCTATCCCGGCGTCGGCGAGGACTTTTACCGGGAGGACTATGCCGCCGCCACCGAGAACATCCTTCTGGCGGCGACGGCCCTCGGCTACAGCGTCGGCTGGATCGACGGCATCTTCCGGCATGACCGCGTGCGCCTGCCCGTCAGCGAGATCCTGGGCATTCCTGACGACCGGCTGCTGAGTGTGGTGATCCCGGTGGGCAAGCCCGCCGAGGCCGCCACCCGCCGGGCCAAGAAACCCTTTGAGGAACGGGCCTCCTGGAACCGCTACGACGTCAAGCGCTAGCTGGCCGCAGCCGCGTCCTGCGACGAATCTGGGCAGGTGGCCCGCTCGGCTGCCTGCCCCTGCCCCGTAGCGCGGCTACCGCGCTCGCGGGCTGCGGGGCTGCTCTCTGCGGAGGCGCGCCCCTCGGCAGCCGGCGCCCGTCCCTTCCAGAGCAGCGCATACCCCACTGCGGCCACTAGCCCCACACAGGCAAACGCACCGAAGGCCGGCCGCGGGCCGATGCCATCGTAGAGCGCGCCGCCAGCGTAGCTGCCCACCGCCCGTCCCGATCCCGCTACCAGCCCGGTCGCCAGGGCCTGGGAGGTGACCTCCATGCCGGCCGGGGCGTGCCGCGCCGCAAAGTCTACCGCGGCTACGGCGGCTGCCCCGAAGGAGATGGCGTTCAGGAGCTGCGAGAGCCCCACGACCGTCGCCTGCGGACAGAGTGTCCAGATCGCCAGCCGCAACGTATACACCGCCAGCGAAATGACGAGCAGCCAGGCACTGCCCCAGCGCCGCAGTGCGCGCGGCAGAACGTAGGCCATCAGGATCACTTGCCCCAGCGAGCTAAGAGCCTGCGCAGCGCCCATCAGGCTCTCGCTGGCGCCCAACTGGTCCATGTAGAGGTTGGCAAAGCCGAAGGTGACGCTCTGCAGGGTCATGGCCACAAAGTAGGCCGACATCACCGCGAGCCAGCCAGGCACGCGAACGAGCGTCCCCAGCCCCTTGCCGATCGTTCCGGGCAGCGGCTTGGCCCGCTCTTGGGCCAGCCGCAGCGAGGCGATGCAAGCGGCGCTGAGAAAGACGACGTTAAGGACAAAGATCCAGCGGATATCCTGCGTCTGGATGAACACCCCGGTTGCCCAGACGATCGGTGCATAGCCGAGCGAGCCAAAGGCACGCACCGTTCCGTAGCGATGCCGTTCGTTCCCCAGGCTGTCGAGCGCGATGCTGTCCAGGAGCGGCGTCACGGGGCCCATCACCAGGGCCTGGACGACCACCAGCGCCAGAAGCCCGGCAAAGTTGGTCGTACACATCATCCCCAGGCCGGGCAGCATGCCGAGGGCCAGCACCACCGTTAACAGGCGGCTGCGGAGCCCCAGGCGGTCGGCCAGCACGCTCCAGGCCGGCCCGGAGAAGAGCATGACGACCGGCTGCACCCCGAGGAGCACGCCGATCTGTGTGTTATCCAACCCCACACGGCGACAATATAGCGTCAGATAGGCTGATACCGTGCCATTGGCGGCAAAGACCAGCATATATACCAGTCGGACCCAGAATACGCTTGGCCGCTTTACGCCGCGTGAAGCGACGCGCGCCCCACTATCACTCATCACAAGTCAGCCTCACACCAGTTCAATCGAGATCAAGGACCAGGCCATCGACGCCGAACTGCGCCCAGCCCGGGAGCAGGGCGCCGTGTGCATCGGGATCTATCTCGTGAGTCATATGGGTGAACACGCAACGCCGCGGGGCCAGGCGCTCGGCGTAGGCCAGGCTCTCCTCGAGCGAGACGTGGGTGGGGTGCCATCGCAACTCCAGGCAATCGATGACCAGCAGGTCGAGCCCCTCTAGCAGCGCCAGCGACGACGGGGGGATGGTCTTCACGTCGGGCAGGTACGCGACGTTGCCGATGCGATACCCCTGGCAGCCCCTGAGCGGACCATGCTCGACGGGGATGGGAACCACCCGTTGCCCAAAGAGGGTGTCGGGCTCCCCAACGACGTGAGCGGCCACCACGGGGATTCCGCCTCCCGCCGAGTTGGGCGGGCAAAAGATGTAGTCGAACGCCCCGCGCAACACCCCAAGCGTCTCGGCGGAGCCGAACAGATCGATGGCCCCGTTCTGCCGTCGGCAATAGGAACGCAGGTCGGGCAGGCCATAGATATGGTCGGCGTGGCCGTGGGTATAGAGCACGGCGTCGATGCGCATGACGTGCCTATCCAGCATCTGCTGGTAGAAGTCCTGAGAGGTGTCTATGAGCACGCTGGCGCCCTCCCACTCCAGGAGGGCCGAAGAGCGCGTCCGGCGGAGGCGTGGGTCGTGCAGAGCCCGCTCACAGAGCCGGCCGGGGCAGCGCGCATAGTCGTTGAGCATGCAATCGATCATCGGCACGCCGTGCGAGGTGCCGGTGCCCAGCAGAGTGATACGCATCCTGGGGGCCATCGCTCTCCGTTCGTCGGCAGGCCGCCCTGCGGCCCACCGGGTAACGCTGCCTGGAAACCAACCCGCAGCACTCTAGATTATACCCGATTGCTGCAGCTGGGGCCAATGGCGGGCCCGGCTGCCAGGCGCACGATCGGTGGCCAATGGCGCCTCGCCCGCAGGCAGCAGAGCGCTTGCCGAACGCCGAGCGGGCCGGGTAGGATACGACCGCGTCAACGCGTGGGGAAGCGCCTGGGGAAGGAGGAGAGCGGTGGAGTTCAGGGAGCTGATCAGGAGTCGCTACAGCGTGCGCGCCTACCGGAAGGTGGGCATCCCCGATGATGTTCTGCAGCGCGTGTTGGAAGCCTTTGCCCTGGCGCCGACGGCGGCCAACCGGCAGTCGTTCGGCCTGGTGGTGATCCATACCGAGGGACGAGAAGAAGAGCTGCGGCGGGTATATGCGGCCGACTGGTTCGCCGAGCAGCCGCCGATCGTGGTGGCGGGCTGTGCCGCGCTGGAGGGCTGCTGGGCACGCAAGGACGGCAAGTGCTACGCGGACGTGGACGTGGCGATCGCCATGGATCACCTGATCCTGGCAGCGGCCAACGAGGGGCTGGGCACCTGCTGGATCGGCGCCTTTGATGCCGAGGCCGCCCGAGAGGTGTTGGGGTTGCCCGAAGGGGTAGAGCCGATCGCGCTGACGCCCCTCGGCTACCCGGCGGACTCCCCGCGGCCCAAGCGACGCAAGCCGCTTGGGGACCTGATCCACGAGGGGCGCTGGTAGGCACGCAGCGAGGGAAAGCAACCCGGGGGAGGCGCCAGCCGGCGCCTCCCCCGGGAATGGGCAAAGCCTCAAGTGACCTGGTGTTCCTCCGAGCGCCCCGGCTTGCGCCGTCTGGCTCAGCGGCGAATCGGGCGCGTTCCCGCAGGCAGTTCTCCCAGCCTCACTCTGCCTGCGCCGGCTGGCTTCCCGGCGGGCTCTTCGTTCCGCCTTTCGTCCCAGCTCACGGTCACCAAGTGTTGCCTGGCGCCGCTTATCGCGCCTGCCTCGCCCGAGTGGACCTTGCGTCGGAATCCACAATCCCTCGAGGCTCTGCATATACATAATAGCACAGGGGCACGGCGCTGTCAATACATACGCGCAGGCGAGTGAGCGCTAGGCCTGTCGTCTGCATGCACCGTGACACGACGCACGCCCTGCTGTAGACTGCCCCCACCGCTGACCGGTCGCTCGTTACCCACTGCCCCAGGAGGATAGGCCATGCAATGGGAGAACCTGACCGCGCCCGCCTTTGAACGCGCCGTGCGCGAGACGGGCGTCTGCATCCTGCCGCTCGGCGTCCTCGAGCGGCACTCTGACCATCTGCCCCTCGGCACCGACTGTCTGAACGCGCATCGCATCGCCTGCCTGGCCGCTGAGCGGGAACCCGCCGTGGTCTTTCCGCCCTTCTACTTTGGCCAGATCTACGAGGCGCGCTGCTTCCCGGGAGCGTTGACGGTTCGCCCCACCCTGCTCCTGGAGCTCCTCCAGGCGGTTCTGGATGAGATCGGCCGCAACGGCCTGCTCAAGATCATCGTGTACAACGGCCACGGCGGCAACAACGGCCTGGTCCGCTTTCTCGGGCAGTGCGCCCTGTGGGAGGAGAAACCCTACGCCCTGTACGTCCCACTGGAACAGGTCAGCGCAAAGCGGCGCGCCGAGGAGGCCGCCCTGCGCGACACGACCGAGGGTGGCCACGCCTGCGAGGTGGAGACGAGCGTTACCTACGCCAACTTTCCCGACCTGGTGCACATGGAAGACGTGCCCGCAGAGCCAGGGGCAGCGCTCCGCCGCCTGGGGCACCTGCCGCCCACCTTTTCTGGCGTCTCTTGGTACACCGACTACCCCGGCCACTATGCCGGAGACGCCCGCTCGGCGACCCGCGCCAAAGGGGAGGCCTTCGTTCGCTTCCGCGTGGAGACGCTCGCGGAGTACATCGCCGCCGTCAAGGCGGACACGGTGCTCCCCGCGCTGCAGGACGAGTTCTTCCGCCGAGTGGGCAGCGTCGGGGGCGGCCAGGGCTAGCCAGGACCTCCGCGCTACGGCACAGCGCCGTATGCTGCCGCGGGTTTGGCCCGTGCCGGGCGTGCGCCTATACTCGCAGGACGCGATCGTGCCGGCCGAGACACCGCTCCCGGCCAGCGCGCCCTGAGGCAGAGGAGTGGGCGTGGAACCTGTCACGATGATGTTCCTGGCCGTGGGCCTGGCCATGGACTCGTTCTCGGTGTCCGTCTGCAGCGGCGCAGTCCTCGACGGACACCGGTTCCGGCAGGCGTTGCGGATCGGGCTGGTCATGGGCGGGTTCCAGGCGGCCATGCCGGTCCTGGGCTGGCTGGGAGGGTCCATCCTATCCGCCGCCATCGCCCGCGTTGACCACTGGATCGCCTTCGGCCTGCTGGCCTTCATCGGCGGGCGGATGATCTGGGAGGCCTTCCGTGGCAACGGCCAGCACAGCGCGCTGGGCACGGGTAGCTGGCGGCTGCTTCTGGCCCTGGGCGTGGCCACCTCGATTGACGCCCTGGCGGTGGGCCTGAGCCTGGCCTTCCTCGACGTGAGCATCGCCGTCCCCGTCACCGTCATCGGCGTGGTGACCTTTGCGCTCTCGTTCGTGGGTGTCCTGATCGGCTGCCACGCCGGGCACCTGTTGCGTGACCGCGTCCCGGTCTTCGGCGGGCTGATCCTGGTGGGGATCGGCGTCAAGATCCTGGTCGAGCACCTGGCCCCGGCTCTGGCTGGCTGAGCGCCCCTCCCCCTCCCCTTGTCAAGCTCCTAGTCCACCGGGCGCGAGCCGGCCCAGGAGGCAAAGGCGTCGATCTCGGCGCGTAGTGGCTCCACGTGCCGGGCATCGTTCACAGCGCGAATGTAGCGCCGCGGGCTATCCTGCCGATACTCCAGCACGCTGACCGCCGTCCAGTCCATCTCGAACCAGCAGCCGCCCAGGTCATGGTCGTCAAAGCCCTGGAAGAGGCGCAGCAGCATGTTGATGCTGCCCCCGTGGGCCACGATGCCCACGCGTTCAAAGCCCTCCCGGCGGATGGTAGCCAGGATCTCGTTCCACGCGCCGCGCACGCGCTCCAGCATGCGCTCGTTGCCGTACAGGTAGTGGTCGGCATCCCAGTCGCGCAGGTCCGCAGGGGGCTCCGGGCCGGCGTAACCGCTCATGTCCGCCAAGGACGTCTCACACAGGCCCTCCAGCGGCGTGCAACGGAGGCCCGGGTTGGCGGCCAGCACCGCCTCGGCCGTTTGCACCGCCCGGGGCATCGTGCTGGAAAACAGGTGCTGCAGCCGCCAGGCCACCGAGCGCTCCCCCAGTCGCGCGGCCAAGCGGTGCCCCAGCGGCGTCAGCGGGTTGTCTACGCCGATGGCCACCCCGGGGCTATAGTCAACGTGTGAGTGGCGCATTATGTAGACTTCGACCATCGTCAGGTTCCCTTCTCTACTGAGGTTGGCGGTCCAATGATTCCTTCTCGCGCTGCGGCGGGCATGCCAGGGCTCGGGGAAGCCCAGCGGCGTGCCATCAGCAGTAGCGGGATGGTCAACGCCAGGAAGGCCGCGCTGGCGCCGTACACCGGGCGCACGCCCCAGGAGTCCAGCAACGGGTACACCAACACCGGCGCCAGGCCTGAGCCCAGGTCGCCCATGGTCTGGTAGGCCCCGACCAGACTGCCGCGGCCCTCGGCGCGGCTCAGGTCGCCCATCCAGGCCACCAACAACGGCGGCACGACGCCATAGGCAACAGCCGCCAGGACGACGCCGATCAGGATCATAGCCAGGCTCTGCCCGGCGGCAAAGAAGGCCAGCCCGATCACGCCGACTACCTCTCCAAACAGCAGTACCCCGGGCCGGCTGCGCAGCCGGTCGCTCAGGTAACCAAGGCCCGGGCCCACGGCCACCGTCACCACGTTGCGCACAAAGAGGAGTGCGCCCGTCAGCCCGGCGACGCCAAGCACCAACGGCCCGATGGCGGTCTTTTCGCCAAAGGTCGCCAACAACAGGCGGCCGAACGTGGCACTGAACACCCCGGCGAAGAAGAAACGGTGCGCAAAGTTCAGCACGGCGATGAGCCACAGTCGCCGGTCAAGCCCGGAAACCAGCGCCCTGACCCGCCGAAGCCGCATGCCCATAGACGGCGAGGGTGAGGAGCCTCTCCTGAGGCTTTCCGCGCGCAGTCGGCGGGTGCCAGCCGGGCGTGTGTCAGGGAGCGTCAGCGCCCCGGCGCAGCCCACGGCCGTACAGGCCGCCAGCACCAGCATGGCCGCGCGAAAGCCGTACGCATCGACCAGCGGGCCGCCGATCAGCGGCCCCACCGCCCCACCGAGGAACGAGAACGAGGCATAGGTGCCCGCCAGCCGCCCCCGCGTGTCGTCCTCGCTGACGTCGAGGATCATCCCGTAGGCGGAAACCGCCAGGAACGCCCAGGCCACGCCCCATAGGGCCCGCAGTGCCAAGAGGGGCCAGAACCCGGAGACCAGCCCGTACCCCGCCGTCGAGAGCACCCCAATCCCGACTCCGATCACGTAGGGGATGCGGGGACCGAAGCGATCGGTGATCCACCCGGTCACAAAGTTGAGCGGCGGGCGCACCAGACGGTTGATGCTCAGCAGCCAACCGACCGAGACCGAGGCGATCCCGAGCGCTGCCCCTTCCGACGGCAGGACCGAGTACATAGTGGCATCGCCAAAGAGGGCCAACGCGGTGCAGATAGCCAGAGTCCAGGTGATGCGTACGTCTCGGCGCAAGGAACCCTCCACGGTCGTAACATGGCACACGGAAGACAGGGGCCTACTGTAGCAGAGGCCCCGGCGGCCGGCAACCGGCCGCCCGCAGGCAGGGGGTCAGCGGACCCGTGCGACTTGCTTCTAATGCGTCTATTCTACGGTTGTTAGCCAATCCCCGCTCTCTCTACCATCGCCGTCGCGGGAGGTTTGACGGTTCCCGCAAGGGGTGGTATCATCGCCCTGAGGGGATGCAGAGTGGCCTCCTCAGCGGCCTGCCCAGCGGGGGCGGGCAATGGGGTGGGTTGCCTGCGGTCTCTGCGCCAGGCGGAGCGCGAAAGGATACCAGCGCTATGCGGATCGGCATCGATGCCCGGCTCACCTATCATCGTCAGGCGGGTATCAGCCAGTATACGGTTCAACTGATCGAGGCTCTGTCCCGGTTGGAGCTGGAAGACGAGTTCGTGGTGATCGAGAGCTTTCGTTCGCGAGAGCCGATCATCGAACACCCCCGGTTTGCCACGCGCCGCGCGCTGACGCCCAGCCACCATCGTCTGGAGCAGTACACCCTCCCGCTGGAACTGGCCCCCCTGCGGCTGGACATCCTGCATAGCCCCGACTTTATCCCGCCGTTCCGCGCCAAGGCGCGCTCGGTCATCACGGTACACGATCTCGCCTTCTTGATGTTCCCGCAGTTCCTGACCAAGGACTCGGCGCGCTACTATGGGCAGATCGATCACGCCGTGCGGCACGCCGCCGGCGTCATTGCCGTGTCTCACGCTACCAAGAAGGATATGGTGCAGCTGTTGGGCGTCCCCGAGCACCGCATCAAGGTGATCTATGAGGCGGCCAGCCCCATCTTCCGGCCGCTACAGGCCGATGATCTCGTCCAAAGGGTACGAGGACGATTCGGAATCCCGGGGCCCTTCCTCCTCTTTGTGAGCACGATCGAGCCGCGCAAGAACGTGCCGGTGCTCCTGCGGGCCTACCGCCAGCTGCGTGACAACTATGGCGTTGACGCCAGGCTGGTACTTGCCGGGGACAAGGGTTGGCTCTTTGATGAGGTCTTTGATCTGACCCGCCGGCTGGAGCTGGAGGATCATGTCCTCTTTCTCGGCAGGGTCACCACCAAGGAGCTTCTCTGGCTGTACAACACGGCCGAGATGCTGGTAGCCCCGTCGATCTACGAGGGTTTTGGGCTGATCCCGCTGGAGGCGATGGCCTGCGGCACGCCGGTGATCGTCTCCAACGTGTCCTCGCTGCCAGAGATCGTGGCTGATGCGGGGCTTTCGGTGGACCCCACCGATGCAGAGGAACTGACTGTGGCCATGTGGCGCGTGCTCGACGACCGAGACCTGCGCGACACTCTGGTGAAAAAGGGCCTGAAGCGTGCGGCGCTCTTTTCCTGGGACAAGGCCGCCCGCGAGACCCTGGCCCTGTACAAGAGCATTACCTAGACCCGGAGGGCTGGGCGTGAACTCTGATTCGCAGCCAGGCGCCAGGACAGGGCGGCGCCGCGTTCTTTTCTTGACTCCTCAGTACCCATACCCGCCAGAGCAGGGGACGGCGCTGCGCAACTATGGGCTGGTCCGCGGGGTGGCCGAGCGGCACGACGTCACCCTGTTTTCCTTCGCCGACGGGCCGCTGCCGAACCCCGATCCCCTGGCGGCCAAGTGCCAGCGCGTGGTGACGGTGCCGACGCCCGAGCGCACGTCGCGCGATCGGTTGCAGACTCTCCTGGCCACCCGCGACGCGGACATGGCCCATCGCCTGCATTCCGAAGCCGCCGAGGCCGCCCTGCGCGAACTCGTGTCGGCGAGCCGATTCGATATCGTGCAGGCCGAGGGGATCGAGATGGCCCCCTACGCCCTCAAGATCCGCGACTGGCTGGGCGCGGACGCACCTCGCCTGGTGTTCGACGATCACAACGTCGAGTACCTGCTGCAGCGTCGCGCGGGCTCGGCCGATTGGCACCGCCCGGCGCGCTGGACGGCGGCGCTGTACTCGTACGCGCAATACCGACGCCTGATGGCCCTGGAGACGCGCATCTGCCGCCAGGCGCAGGCCGTTCTGGTGGTGTCTGAAGAGGACGGGGTGGCGCTCCGCCGCCTGATGCCCGAGCTCAACCCGTTCGTGATCCCCAATGGCCTGGACGTGGCCGACTATGACGGCGGCGAGGCGAAGGAGGCCGATGTGGCCTTGCAGCGCCCCGCCGTGGTCTTTACGGGCAAGATGGACTACCGCCCGAACGTTGACGCGATGCTCTGGTTCTACCGGCGGGTGTGGCCGACGGTGCGCAAGACGCAACCGTCAGCACACCTGTACGTGGTCGGCAAGAGCCCTCACCGGCGGCTGCGTGGCCTGTCGGAGGACGACTCGGTCACGGTGACCGGTTATGTCGAGGACGTTCTGCCCTACTTCCGCGGCGCGGACGTCTACATCGCCCCCTTCCGAGTGGGTGGCGGAACGCGCCTAAAGATCCTTCAGGCCCTGGCCGCCGCGTTGCCGCTCGTCACCACGACGGTCGGCGCTGAGGGGATCGCCGTGGTGGACGGCGTGCACGCCCGCGTGGCCGACGACGCGGCGACGTTTGCCCGAGCCGTCCTCTCCCTGGCCGCGGACCGCGAGGCCGCCCGCGCCCTGGGCACCGCTGGCCGCCAGCTGGTGACCAACCATTACGACTGGTCGGCCATCATCCCGCAGCTGGAGGCGATCTACCGTACCCTCTAGCTGCCCGCGCACCACGGCCCGGCCGCGGGTTCTACTCGATCACGATGCCGCTCGAGTCGGCCGGCAGGGGTGGCCACTCCATCTGGAGGGCTTCCAACCGGTTCACCAGCACCTGCGCGATCACGGCGTCGCGGTAGGCCTTGTTGTTGGCCGGCACTACATACCAGGGCGCCTCTGGCGGCGAGCACTCTTCCAGCGCCGCCTCGTAGGCCGCCATGTAGGCGTCCCACTTGGCCCTGGCGCTCAGGTCGCCGCTGCGGAACTTCCAGTGCTCGGTGGGGTCCTCGAGCCTGTCGCGCAGGCGGGCGGCCTGTTCCTCCTTGGAGATGTTCAGGAAGAACTTGACGATGACCACCCCGTTGGCGGCCAGGAGCGCCTCAAACTCGCGGATGGCCGCGTAACGCTGCCGCCAGACGGGCTCCGGCACGAGGCCGTCCACCCGTACCACGAGCACGTCCTCATAGTGTGAGCGGTTGAACACCCCCACCATGCCCCGCCGCGGCACCCGCGCATGCACCCGCCATAGAAAGTCGTGGGCCAGCTCCTCCGGCGTCGGCACTTTGAAGCCCGAGACCTCGAAGCCCTGCGGGTTGAAGGCGCTCACCACACGCTTGATCACCCCGTCCTTGCCCGAAGTGTCCATGCCCTGCAGTACAACCAGGACCGCGTGATCACCGGTCGCGTAGAGGAGCTCCTGGAGGGAGTTGAGCTGCTTGCGCAGCCGCTTGAGGAGCTTCTGCGCACGCCCCCGCTTGAGGGGCTCAGAGGGGTCGGGCGGGTAGTCCGCCAGGGTCACGCGGGCTCCCGGCGGGACGCGGTAGCGTTCCACTTGCTCGGCAAAGGGTACCTTCTCCTTGGGGATGGCGGCGGACTCGTCCTGGAAGACCATGGCTGTCCCTCCCTTGCGCGCATCAACTGGGACCGCAGGCGCGGAGCCGACCGCAGGCTCTGCCGGGACGCCAGACGGCGACGCAGCGGGCTCTGCAGGGAGCCCGCTCTCACCTGGCTCGCCGGCCGACGGCCGGCGCACGAGTGGCCGGCCCCAAGCGTAGTAGCGCCTGCGGCTCCACGCGCGTCGCTGCCAGGATCCCACTCGCCGCCTCCCCGCGCTGCCTGCCCATCACTCGATCACGCCGGTGCACGACGCGTCGATTATACATTGCGTGCGCGACGGCGCGCCACCCGGCCGCGAGGCCACGGCCCCCACGGGGCACCAAAAAGGCGCGGGGAGGGGCCCTCGCCCCTCCCCGCACCCGCTGAGTGCGTACGCCGGCCGTCAGGCCGTGCTACTCCTCCCAGAAGAACGTCTGCAGCGGGATGAACCCGTCGTGCTGGATCGGGTTCGACCACGGCATGTGAAAGTCGATGGGCAGGTTCTTGAGGTTCTTCTTCATGATGATCAGCGCAGGCTGCTCACCACTGATGCCGATGTAGGGCAGGTACTCGTAGTGGAGATCCAGGATCTCATGGAACATCGCCGTGTGCTTGGACGTGTCCGGCTCCACCTTGATCTTGTCCCAGATGGCCCACATCTGCTTGGCCAGGCCGTCTTCGGGCGGCTCCTCGGCGTTGGGATTGTCCGGGCTGTTGTACCAGAGCGTCCAGGCGTACCCGAACGACTTGTCACCGGCGCGGCCGATGAAGAAGGCCGGGTCAACCAACGGCAGCGCGGCGCGGCTCGCCAGCGTGAAGCGGGCATCGATGTCGTTGGCCGCGCAGTGCTCCTCAACGAGGGAGCGCTCAAAGATCTTGATGGGCATCTTGATGCCGACGTCAGCCAGGTACTTGGAGATCATGTCCATCTCGTCGGCGAACGGCTGAGAGTTGTCCTCCAGGGTGAAGGTGATCGGGCCTGACTTGTCCTTGTACAGGCGGTAACCCTCGGCATCCCTTTCGGTGTAGCCCTCGGCATCGAGCATCTCGTTGGCCGTGGCCGGGTCATACTCGATGTACGCGTCGGACAGCTTCTGGTAGTACTGCGGTGACGCGTTGGAGGGGCTGTACTGCCGCGGCGTGGTCAGCCCGTCGTAGATCAGCTCGACGATCTCCTCGCGGTTGATGGCCAGCGACATCGCCTTGCGGCAGTTGGCGTTGCCCAGGAACTCGCGCAGCTGCGGCTTCTTGACCGTCTGGTTGATGCACATGATCTGGGTGGCGTCGTTGTTGGCCGTGTGGACGAGGTAACCGCCCTTCTCCTCACCGCTGCGGAACAGGGTATAGTTGCTCAGCTCGACGTGACGCCCCTGATAGTCGATCTCGCCGTTCAGGATCCACATGTTGAAGACGTCGACCGTCTCAAACAGGCGGTGCGTCAGCTCGTCGCAGTAGGGCAGCTGGTTCCCGTCTTCGTCAACCTGCCAGTAGTACGGGTTGCGCTTGCAGACGTGCAGCTCGTCAGCCAAGGAGTTGCTGGCGTACCAGGCGGCGATCTGCGGGACGTCGGGGTTGGTCCGCCAGGACGACTTGTCGACGTAGAGATCCACCCAGGTGGTGAGGCCCTTGGCCTTGATCTCGTCGTCGATCTTGGCCTTGTCTTCGGCAGTGTCCGTGTGCCACTGCGTCATATAGTCGGCCGGCTCCCACATCTCGTTCATGGCCACGGTGTAGATGAACAGCGGGTTCGGGTCGGCGAACTGGATCACCACCGTATAGTCGTCCGGCGCCGTCTGGACCATCGGCGTCTTCTTGGAGCCGGTGACCCAGTTGCTGCTGAGGTTCGGGGTGATCTCCTTGTTGTTCTGGCGCTTCTCCCACCACCACATGGCATCCTTGGAAGTGAAGGGGCTGCCGTCGTGCCACCGCATCCCCTCGCGAAGGTGGAAGATGTACTCGGTCGCGTCAGCGCTGACCTCCCAGGAGGCCGCCATGTCCGGGCGCAGGGCCAGGTCGTGCGTGTAAAAGACGTAAAAGTTGCTGAGCATCTTGGCCGGGCCGTTGCCGTCCGACACGCCCTTGAACCCGCGGCGGATGGTGCCGCCGTAGGTGCCGGTGCGCTCCATCACGGGGCACACGCAAGGCGTAACGGGCAGGCGCTCCTCGATCGGCTCCAACTTGCCCTGGGCCACCAGCTCGGCCAGCTGGGGCGCCTCGGCGTAGCGAGCTACTTCCTTGGTCGGCTCGGGCACCGCCGTGGGCGGGATCGGTGCTTTGGTGGCTGGCACAGCGGTGGGCTGGGCCGCCACGGGGGCCGTGGGCTCGGGCCCCGAAGGAGTCTCCACGGTGGCGGTAGTGCCGCAGGCCGCGGCCAGGGTGGCCGCTCCTGCCAAGCCTGAAATGCGGAGAAACTCACGACGTGATAGCATGCTTGGCGCTCCTTCTTCTCGTATACCGAATGCGGACGTGGTGGCTATCAACCGACTCCCCTATCACTACGACGCACTACCGGGAACCCCGCCCGCGCGACGGCGCGAGGTCTGGGCATGGTCGGATCGTCCGCGTTTTTGCCCGCGAAGGGTCCGACCCTGGGCTGCCCGCCCGCACGTGTTCGCATGAGTAAGGTCCGCAGGGACCGCGGCGCTGGCCTCCCCGGCCTGCGGCCAGCACCCTCATCCGTCGCCATTATCCACCCATCCTCTGGCGTGTCAAAGGCGAGAGGACCTCTGTATCAGCGCGGCATTGGCAACAGGCACAGCTGGCTGGGGCCGAACTGCGCCGTGTTGTACAGAAGGGCCGATCCGTCCGCCTTCCACACCGGGTGCGGGTGTGTCCCGTGGTGGGACATGTCAAACCCCCCGGCAAAGGTGGCCACGTACTCGCTGCGCTGCTCAGCGACGTGCACCACGATCACCCCATCGTCATCCCAGGTGGCGATCTGTGAGCCGTCCGGGCTCATGATCGGGTGGCCGCCAAGCGGCTCGTCGATCACTACGCGGCGGTTGCTGCCGTCAGCATCGACCAGGAACAGGCGCGGCTTCTGCCGCTCGAGCGGGTCCAGCCAGTCGCAAAAGAGGACCGACGAGGCTGAGGGCGTCCAGGAGTGATGGTGCCCAAAGTAGGTCAGCCAGCGCAGAGACTCGCCGTTGCGGCCGGCGATGTAGAGGCTGCGCTCGACGCCGGGGATGTGGAACTGGCCAGGCTTCTTGTTCAGGCCCACCCATATCGTCAGCAGCATCTCGCGCGAGTCGGGCGTCCACTTGGTGTTGCCCACGGTGACGTCATCGACGGGGAACAGATCCCGGTTTGGCGTCAGCGCATACACCTCTTCCGTCGACACGATCTGTCGCAACCCTGACCCGTCGGCGCCCATGGTGTACACGCCGCGCCCGGCCAGGGGACCGTCGTTCACGGTGTACACGATCGTGGACCCGTCCGGGCTGATCTGCCGCATGGAGCCCTCGATCAGGCGTACTTCCTTGGTGGCGATGTCGACAGAGGCGATGCGCCCCGACGAGTGCGTGTAAAAGAGCGAGCGGCCCTGCGGGTGCCACACCGCGAAAGCGCCGGTGTGCGTCTGGTAGAAGGCGTCCCCGGCCAGCCACTCGATGGCATACGTCTCGGCGTCCATCAGGTAGACGGCGCCTCGCTCGGTGGATAGCAGGTCCCTGACCGGAGTAGTCACCTCACTATCGACTGCAGACGAGAAGGCGATCCAGCGGCCGTCGGGGCTCCATGGGTCGATGTCATAGTAGGTGTGACGATCCGCCATCGTGCTGCTGTTGGTGAGCCGCCAGATCTCGCGGCCGGTTTGCGGATCCACAAAGGAACTCATCTCGACGCCAGAACGATCCTGCCAACGCATGCGGTGCTCTCCTTCACATGAACACGCTGACCTGTCGGGACGACTGCCACCTGGCGTCGCTAGAACGGGAAGAGGCGTTCTACCTCCTCAGGCGTGGGGCGGTGGCCGTATTCGCTGACCTCAAACGCCTCGGCAGAGGCGACGCCTGCAGCCCTCGCGGCACCATAGCGCGCCGCCAGCAGATCGCGGTACGTCCTGGCCGGCTGGGCGAAGCGCTCGCGCAGCTGGGAGCCCAGCCAGGCGCGTCGCTCCGCGGCCCCGCCAGGCACCGCGTCCAGTGCGCCGCGATTGTACGGCAGCCACTCGTAGACCTGCGACTCGTGACAGGCGACCGCGTCGATCTTGCGCTCCAGCACGGCGTCGGTATCCACCACGACGTCCGGCGCAAAGGGCACTGGGCGCGTGAAGCGGTCGCCCAAGAGAGCGATGACCGGCTGCTGCGCGAGGTGCGGCGCGTCCGACACGACGTTGGGCACCGTCAGCAGGTAGGCGGCATCCTGCACCACCTGGCCGGTGGCGCGGTGGTCGGGGTGGTAGTCCCAGGGGCGGGGCGCCAGGATGAGGTCGGGGCGATAGGTACGGATAAGCCGGATGACCTCGGCCCGCAGGGCGAGGGTGGGCTCCAGCGCGCCGTCGTGATGGTCCAGGGTCAGGTACTCGGCGCCGAGGACGCTCCCGGCGTTGGCCGCCTCCTGGCGCCGACGCCAGGCCAGCGGGGCGCCGCCGAGCGCGTGATGCCCGGCGTCTCCGTTGGTGAGCGAGATCAGGCGGACGTGATGGCCGGCCTGGGTCCACAGCGCCACGGTCCCCCCGGCAGAGATGTCCGGGTCATCGGGGTGGGCGCCAAAGACGAGCACGCGCAGCGGTTCGGATCGCGTCATGTCGCTTCCTTCTGGTTTCTGGTTGGCCGTCGCCGGGGCGGCGGTGCTGGTCAGGGCAGGTACTTGCCGATGAGCAGGTCCAGCTGCTGGCGCCTGTCCTTCGGGATGGCGTCCGGCCGGGTCATGATGGCGCCGGCCAGGGCGTGCCCGCAGGCGCACTCGCCTGCCGACGCGGCAATGCGCGGGAGCGCCGCCTTGACGATGGCCTTAGCGCGCGCCACGTTCGCCTGCATATTGGCGACCACCATCTCGACCGTGACGTGCTCCTCAGACTCGTGCCAGCAGTCATAGTCGGTGACCATGGCGAGCGTCGCGTAGCAGAGCTCGGCCTCGCGGGCCAACTTGGCTTCCGGCAGCGCCGTCATGCCGATCAGGTGCGCCCCGAGCTGGCGATAGGCCTGCGATTCCGCCTTGGTCGAGAACTGCGGCCCCTCCATGACGACCAGCGTCCCCCCGGCATGAACGCCGCCCCCCGTCTGCCGGGCGACATCGACCAGGATCGCCGACACCTCCGGGCAATAGGGCTCGCCGAAGCTAATATGCGCGACGACCCCCTCCCCGAAAAAGCTGGCGGGCCGCACTCCCTTGGTGCGGTCCAGCAACTGATCTGGGATGACCACGTCGCGCGGGGCCAGTTCCTGGCGCAGGCTGCCCACGGCGCTGATGGACACCACGTGGGTGGCGCCGAGCGCCTTGAGAGCATAGATGTTGGCCCGCGCCGGAACCTCACTGGGGGAGTAGCGATGCCCAACGCCGTGGCGCGGCAGAAAGGCGACCCGTACCCCACCCAGTGTCCCCACGACCAGCTCGTCTGAGGGCTCGCCGAAGGGCGTCTCTACCGAGACGGTGGCGGCATCTTCCAGGCCCTCGATCTGGTAGAAGCCGCTCCCGCCAATGACGCCGACCTGAATCTCGTCAAGAAGCGGAGTGCGTCGGTGTGCCTGGTTGCTCATAGCGATCCTCCCGTGGTGCGCTCTACGGCCGCCGGCGTGCCCGCGGCGACCCGAGGGAATATAGACCAATGTGACGGGGACCGTCAAGGACTCCGCGCCCGCTTCCGGGCACACCTGCGCGGCGGAACGGATGCGGTGCCGGCTTGCCCGCGCGGGCCTTGCATCGGCGGCCAAGTGATGGTATAGTGTAGGCGTCGTTGGGGATGACAGGCTTCGACAGGGAGGGCTGGTCAGCGACTGCAGGCCGAGGTGCCTCACCCTCGTTAATCAGGGGCAAACGATAAGTGCCAACAACACTTATGCTCCGGCTTACGCAATGGCCGCCTAAGCGACCTAACGTAGCCACCTGATCGGCAGAGCCGATCACGTCTGCCTCCTTGCTTATCCCGGGAGCGGGAGAGCAGGCGTCGACTAAATCGGGATGCGGTCGGCGCGACGTCGATGCCGCCGGCCAAAGATGCATCGACTGGCCAGGGTGCGACCCCGTCAGGTGGGGCCAGCCTGGCAAGACTCAAAGACCTGACTAAGCCTGTAGCATGTTTCTGGTCGAACTTCTTGGACGCGGGTTCGATTCCCGCCATCTCCACCTGATGGTCCGGCAGTGCGGTTATAGATCGTGCTGCCGGACCTCTTGCTTGCGGTAACGCGGCGCGAGGGGCGGTGCGCGTGGCCCCCCTGCCGAGTCGGGGATCACGGACGCGCCGCTCGCCTCCCCTGGTCCTCCCCTCGAGAGGAGCGCGCACGCACAAGCAGCCGGCGCGGTTGACGCGTCGCCCGCGAGCCTGGCAAGCTCATGCTTGACGGACTCTAGGCACGATGGTAGCAGGAACGGAGCGCCAACGTATGCGAAAGCACACAGTGATTGCTGTATGCCTCCTCGGCGTCGTGATGTTCGCGGTACAGGGGTGTGGCCTCGTCGGCAAGCTGCTCGGCGGAGACGACGCCAAGGGTCTGCTGGAGGGGTTGGAGGCGACGGCGGTGGCCGCTGGAGAAGGAGTCGCCACGAAGCTGCCCGGCGGCCAGGAGGCTACCGTGGAGCCGCCGACCTCTGCGCCTTCCGAGACGACGGAGCTGCAGGTATCGCCGGTAGATAACCTGAACAGCTATCGTTCTGAGACGGAATCCAAGTCGACCGTTGACGGCACCGTCACCGACAGCTGGAAGATCACCACCGAGTTCGTAAAGGATCCTCCGGCCCGGCACATGCTCTCGGTACGCGCCGACAGCACCGAGTTCGAGATGATCCAGATCGGCAGTGACTCGTACATCCGCTCGGGCGACGAGTGGACCTCCATGAGCACCTCGAGCGCAGAGGGGCTGTTCCCGACGGAGGGAACACTGGATCCGAGCAGCGCCGAGGGCTGCAAGGCCGACGGGACGGAAACCGTTAACGGCTATCGTTCGGCCCGCTACGTCTGCGAGTACGACGAGGGCCTCACAGCGCTCGCCTCCATCGGCGGAGTCGTCCAGGAGGCGTTCTACAAGATCTGGGTGTCTGAGGAGTACGGTGTGGCCGTGCGCTCGGCCTGGAGCTACACGGTCAAGGATTCGGACGGCAAAGTCTCGCACAACGAGTTTACTACCAACGTCACCGCCATCAACGAGCCGATCGAGATCGTGCCGCCTGCCGGCGTAGAGAAGGCCGGCATCTCTGACGACATCCCGGTCATGGCCGGTGCGGCCGACATGATGTCGATCATGGGGATGACGACCTACCGCGTGGCGGGCAAGACCGTGGCCGACGTCGCCACCTGGTATGAGCAGGCGATGGCCGACGCTGGCTGGACGTACAACGCGGACGAGAGCACTGCGGGCGCCAACCTGATCTTCACCAAGGGTGAGCGGAAGGTCAGCGTCGTGGTGAACGAGGCCTCTGGCGGCACGGACGTGCTGATCATGAACGCGGAATAGCGCTTCTGCCACTGCAGGCATGTCACTGGGGAGGGCTGGCATATGCAGCCCTCCCCAGCGTTTTTGCCCGAGGCGGCCGGCCTTCTCAGCCGCTGGTCCTCCCAGCGCCTGGTCCTCCCAGCGCCTGGTCCTCCCAGCCGCTGGCCCTCCCTTAGGGCGTGCCTCTCTTGACCACCAAGGGCAGTACCATGCGCGTTCCGATCCAGAGTCGCGCCGAGCGGCGGAACGACTCACCGCCAGCGGTAACGTCCGCCGTGGCGACGATCCCCTCCCGCGCGGCGGCCGCCACGCGCCCAACGAGGCTCACGACGTGCTCCTGCCCAGCCCCCACCGGGCCCGACCAGGCCAGCGCTTGACCATCCCAGCCCGCCCCGTCGTGCGAGGCATACTCCAAGCCCACGGGCAAGGGGAGGCGCACGGCCATCGCCAGGGATGCGACGCCCTGGTTGCGCAACCTGGCAGTAAAGGTCGCCTGGCCGCCGGCGGTGGCCGAGAAGGGCGTCACCGTCAGGGTGGAGCCTCCACCGGGGAGGGTGCGCACTGTGCTGGCGGCCACCGCACGGTGCCCCAGCGAATCGGTCACCGTGACCTGTACAGGATAGGTGCCCTCGTCCAGATAGAGTAAGAGCGAGGCTCCGCTCCCCTCGACGACGCGGCCCCCCACCGCCCATTCATGGTGTGATATCTCTCCCAAGGTCGACTTGGCCGCGCAAGCCACCGAGGTCGGCTCGCCCGGCGCGCCGACGTACTCAGGCTCCAACGACGCGGTAACGTCGCTCAGCAGCCAGCGCAAAGAGCGATCCAGAAGGCCGGCGCGGGAGGTCAGGTCCGCCCGATCGTTGATCCCCTCTAGGCCCAGGGAGTAGTAGAGCGTTCGGTAGGGGCAGGCCAGCGGGACGCCCGCCTCCGAAGGCTCACAGGCCTTGGCCACCCCTGCGTAGCCCTCGCCCAGCGGCTGGGCGCCGACGGCCGCCAGCACTGGGTATACCTGGTCGCGATCCTGGCCGTCGGCCAGCCCGCCCGGGGCGATCTCGTCGATGGAGGTCTGGTTGCCGGCGCCATCGCCGCTCACCCCAAGGTCCAGCCCCACGCCGGACAGAAAAGTGCCGGGCACCCCCACTACGGACGCGCTGCCGTCGGGCGGCCAGGCGGTCCCATCGTCTGCGCCAAACAGGCTGCCCTGCAGCCAGCGGGCCCCGAGGTAGTGGTGGAGGAAAGCGCTGCGCCCATAGACGGGATCGCTATCGGGGTTCACGTCGCTGGCCTCGGCCAGGTTCTGACCCAAGGCCAGGAGCCGCCCGCCACCATCGAGGTACTGCGCGAGAAGGGCTTGGTCGTCCCGCGTGAGGGGCGTGGGCAGCTGGTAGTAGCCGTCCGGGTGGCGGTTGTCTCCGGTGACCCAGATGATCGCCCGGTACTCCTGCAGGTCGGCCAGGTCCGGTATGGTCTGCGGGCTGCCATAGTGCTTGTCGGCGTCCCAGACTTCGTGGCTCCAGCCCGCGGCCGCAAGCGCCGAGTCGACGTACTCGGTGTAGTTGTTGTACGACTCGAACTGTGAAAAGTCGTTATCGATCACGAGCACGGCGCCCTTGCGCAGGGGCGGCTCCACGTGCACCCAGAGGGGCAGGCGCGCAGTATGCGCCCCGTCGCTGACGGTGAGCCAGGTCTGCAGGTCGCCCGCGGGGGTCGAGGAAGAGACGCTGATCTGGAGCGTGCGCGTCACCTCCTGCCCCGCCGTGAGCACCACGCTCCCGGCCCCCCCCAGCGCCAGCCCGCCCACAGAGAGCAGGCCGACGGTATAGGTGAGGGGCCCTCCGCCGGCGCGCACGTCCCGCAGGCGCAGGGTGACCGGGGCGCTGCGCCCGGGAAGGAGCGCGGGCACCGAGACCGCCGGGGGCGAGACGAGCAGGCCCGTGCCGTAGGCGGCCGAGGCGTCCAGGCGTCCGGCGCCCTGCTCGAGGGGCAGCGCTGCGCGCATTGCGCCGTCAACGTCCGCCCGCACGCCGCCGCTGGCGGAGCCCATAAGGGCCGCCTTGGTCTCATCGTGCCCCCAAGAGGGGTAGGCCTGGCGCAGCAACGCCGCCGCGCCCGCCACGTGGGCGGCGGCCACGCTGGTGCCCGAGATCGAAGCGTACCCGAGCCCCTGCTCCCCGGCTGCGGCAGAGAGGACCGCCTCCCCGGGGGCGACCAGGTCCGGCTTGGTGTAGCGCAGGTAGGCCGGGCCCCGGGCGGAGGAGGCCGCGACAACGTCTGCCGCCGTTGCCACCGTCCTGCCGGTGGGGTCCAGGCGCAAGGCCGCGTCATGTGGGTGTAGCGTGGCCCAGGCCATCAGGCGCTCGCCATAGCCTTTGGGCACCAGCACCGTGGGGATGCGCAGCGCACCCGGGGCGCAGTGGCTGCCCGAACAGGCCATCCCGGTCAGTTCGTCGGTCGAGTTGACCACGACAAGGGCCACCGCGCCCGCCTGTTGGGCATAGTAGGCTTTGTCGGCAAAGGCACACTCGCCGCGCTGCGCCACCGCCACGCGGCCAGCTAGCGCGCTGCTGGGAAGCGGAGTGCACGCCGAGGTACTGCCGTCCGTCGCTACCGTGGAAACCAGGGCATAGGGGAGCGGCCCGAGCGGCGCAGCGATCGATGGGCCAAAATCGGCCCGCCCGAAGCGCCCATCGACGAGCTCAGCCACCACCGGCTGCGGGGCGGTGACGTCGACCCAATCACCGACGATCACTTGCGGCTTGCTGACGCTGCCGACCGTGATGACCCTTTCATCTCCGCCGGGCAGGGCGCTGGTGGAGCCTGGCTGAGGCCCGCCGTTGCCGGCCGCGGCGACCACGGTACAGCCCCGGTCCATCGCCGCCTGCAGCGCCGCGGCCAGCGGTGACGCGGCCGGCAGGAGTCCCGAGGCGCTCGTCCAGCCGGCCAGCAGCACCTGGGCACCATCGGCCACAGCGTCCTCGACGGCGGCCAGCAGTTCGCTGGTATGGGCGGCCTCCACCCCGCTGGCGGAGGGGTAAAAGACCCGGTAGTTCATCAGCCAGGCGCCCGGGGCGACGCCTGAGAGCGGCACGGCGCCCCCCAGATAGGTGGCCGTAACCGGCGCGCCGGCCACGATGCCCGCCAGGTGCGTGCCGTGGGCGGAACCCCGCTCTCCGGGGATGGGCGTGCCCTCCCCGGCAATCGGCGGATCGGTGGGCCGTACATAGATCCGGGCCGCGATCACCTTCTCGCTGGTGTAGCGCGCATCCCCGAGCGGGGTACCCGGAGGGTAGGCCAGCCCCGCGGAGGACATCATCGGGTGTTGGGGGTCGATCCCGGAATCGAGGATGGCCACGCGCACGCCCTGCCCGGCCTGGCTGCGGCCTCCCAGCGCCGACCAGACCTGCGGAGCGCCGATCTGCGCGAGGCTGGCGTACAGCGAGGGCCGGAACTCTTCTTCCTCGTACAGGGCCTCGACCCCGGGCATGGCGCGCAGCGCTCGCCGTGCCTCCTCCGGGTTTTCTGCGGGCAACCGCAGGGTAACGCCATGGAAGAGGAAGGTGAAGGAGCTCTCGGCCACGATGCCCGGGACGGCCTGTTGCGCCAGCGCCACGGCCTCGGCAGTGAGGGCGTTCAGCGCCTCTGCCTGTTGCGAGAGCCTGGCCGCGCCATCGGGCGTGGCCGCCCTGCCGCCGAGAGCGCGCTCTGTGGCGGCCACGGGGTCGCCCGCCAGCCGCAGGATCACGCGCGAGCCCAGCCCCTGCCCTGCCACCTGCTGCTGCATACTGGGGGCGGCCGACGCAGGCCGCGTAGGGACGACAGATGCGGCGCAGACCAGCGCAGCAGCCAGCAGGGCGCGGATACGGGTGGCATACTGGGAGGCCATTGACCATCACCTCTCGGGACGCTGCTATGACGGAGCGGGCCTCCGCCCTGCACAGTTCGGCCACGGCGGGACGCGGGCAGGTTCTGGGTTCGTCAGCAGAGCCGGCTCCCGGGGAGGGCGGCCGGCTCAGGGTCGGTGGGCGCTAGTAATCAGCCAGGGGGCCGTCGGCGTCGGCCCAGGGACGGTAAGAGTCCCACATGTTCGCTAGAGCGTGCCGGCGCTCCACAAAGGTGCGCACGATCTGCTCGACGACTGGTTCGCGCTGTTCGCGCAGCAGCCCGTCGACTTGGCGGACGTAGGTTGCCGCTCGCCCGTAAAAGAGCGGCAGGAGCGCCTCTGCTACGCGGTCCGGATCCCCTTCGCCACGATTGTAGACCACGGCAAACCGGATGACCACGTCGGCCCACAGCTCCTTGGTAAAGTACATCTGATCGGCCGGCTGCTCTTGGAGGGCCAGGACTTTCGCCAGCGTCTCTTCGGTGAGGACCTGGCGCCACTGCTCCCCCATCGTCGCGCACCCCTCGCGGAACCCAGCCACCAACGGCTCCACCGCGTCACTGCTCGATTCGGCCAGACCCGTGGGGCGAGCACCGAGGAGCGGCACCGCTCTGGGGGGCAGGTCCTGCTGCCAGACCTGCGGATAGACCGCCAGGAAGCGGAACAGCGTCCCGACCATGTGGAGAAAGCGCAGGTCTCCCAATACACCGGGCTCACAGCGGGCATCGCCGCGCGGCCCCAGGTCCACCTGCACGAGGCGGCGATTGTCGGCCAGGGCCTGCATGATCAGCCAGATGTTCACCCCAAAGCGAGAGACGTCCGTCTCCCACACGTCGCGCATCACCAGGTCTTTGGTGAGCGCGCCGGACATGCACACCTCGGCGGCCAGCGGCTCGCGCAGGTTGGCGTTGAAGAACAGGCGCACGAAGGGATAGGCGAGGTTGTCGGTAAGGGCCGAGGCGACCGGGCTACGGTCGTAGGTCGCCACGACCATGTCACCACCACCCAGCACAGGGTTGACGAGTGCGGGCAGCCATTCGGGCGCGATGCCGGGGCAGCGCGCGTCCAGCAGGGCGCAAGCGCGCGCATCACTCAAGGCGGCCGCCTCCATGATGGCGCGCACCCCGTTGCCCTTGCCGATCGCACCGTCGTAGACGCACACGAGCTTGGTCACGTTGGCGGGCGCCTCGAGGTCCTCGAGAAAGCGACAGGTATTGTCAGAAGAGCCGCCGTCCGCATTCATGAGCAGAACGCGTTGGTCAGGCAGGTAGGTGGCGATGCCCTCCGAGGCGGCCGCCACCACCTCAGCGATGGTGCGCGCGTTGCGATGGCTGGGTATGCCCACGACCACATCGAACGGCCCTTGGCGTTTCACTAGGTCCTGGGCGTCCTGGGGGAGAGCAGGGTCGTAGAGGACGATCGGTCGGTTCGTTCGTGACATCACCTACCTCACCATGTAGTCACAGCGGTATCGGTTGACGGGGAAGAGTGAGGGCCCAGCGCCGACTGCTAGGATGTTGTTCTCGGTCGTTGGGGCAGCGTGCGGACGGCGCCCGGCACGCACGCATCCCATTATAGCACATATCCAGTCCATGCCTGAAGCCCGGCGTCGGCAACACCGACGGAAAGAGGCCCAGCAAGCAGTCGACCGCATGACGGCGCGATCGGAAAAAGGGGAACGCATAGGACCCGAGTTCCGTCAAGGCAACGAGGGCTTGACTCTGCGCGTGCCAAGTGGTACAATGCGTTTAGAATTGCTGGCCCGAACTACACACTGCGCGTCAACTGTTCTCTACGCTGCGCGGGCGCGCGCTGCGCGACGGCCTGAGAGCAGTTTTGTCGTCACCCACGGCTGAGGGGGGATCCCCACGAGCTGCTGGGTGGCGTTGTGTTGGGGGCCTTGGCCCCCTCTCGCTATTGGAGCCTTTGGGAGAACCACCTTGAGCAACCTGGCTAGCCTGATACGTGACGTGCCCGACTTTCCCGTGGAAGGAGTGCTTTTCAAGGACGTAACGACGCTGCTGTGCGACGCAGCGGGCTTCCGGGCAGCAGTGGATGCTCTAGTCGACCACTACGTCGACGGGCCCCAGATCGATACCATTTGCGCCATCGAGGCGCGCGGCTTTCTCTTTGCAGCGCCCATGGCCTACCGGATGGGCACGGGCGTCGTCCCGATCCGCAAGCCGGGCAAGCTCCCGGCCAAGACGATCTGCGTGGAGTACGAGCTCGAGTATGGGGCGAACACGCTGGAACTGCACGAGGATGCGATCCGTCCTGGCCAAAGGGTCCTGGTGGTGGACGATGTACTGGCCACCGGCGGGTCGGCCAGAGCGGCGATCGAGCTAGTGGAGCGCCTGGGCGGCGAGGTAGTGGGCGTGGCGTTTCTGGTGGAACTGACCTTCCTACACGGCATCGACAAGCTGGACGGTTACGACGTCTTTTCGGTCATCAAGTACTAGGTGGCTCAGGAGAGCAGGCCATGACGGACACAGAGAGGAACATCGAGGAACTCGAAGAAGTGCGACGGCGCACCCTCCGAGAGATCGCGAGGCTCCGAGAGCAGCTACAGGCCGAGATAGAGCCGGCATCCGCCGATGACGATGACATGGCCGACGTGGCCGCCGACATCTATGAGCGGGGCAAGACGATCTCGTTGATCAACAGCCTCGAGGACAAGCTGCACTCTATCGAGCATGCCATGGCTGCCGCCACCAGCGGCCGGTACGGCACTTGCGAGGTCTGCGGCCAACCGATTCCTGAAGAGCGGCTGCAGATCATGCCCGAGACCACGCTATGCGTGCAGTGTGCCAGCAAGCTCGAGCAGGGCATCCGGCGCCATCGCATCATGACGGCCGACCGCATCAACGCGCGCCGTATCCGTGACGCCGAGGCCGAGGAGGCCGACGAGGAAGAGAGCGACGAGGAGGACTTTTAGCCCGGCCGCTCCGGCTCCATCGCGCTCTGCGGGGCTCTGCCCGAGGCGCGGCGAGGAGCTCCGCTGGTGAGGCGCTGAAACAGACCAGCCAGGGCCACGGCCCTGGCTGGTCTGTGCGTTTCGGGCGGAGGTGCGCCTCAGGCCGTCCGGAACGAGTAGCCCACCCCGCGGACGGTCTGTATGTAGGTAGGCCGGTTGGGGTTGTCCCCCAGTTTGCGCCGCAGGTAGCAGATGTACACCTTGAGGTGCCCCCCCTGCTGGTGGTACTCCTCACCCCACACGTGCTCGAGGATGTCCTGCGCCGTGAGGGCGATGCCGGCGTTCTGCACGAGATAGGCGAGCAGCCGGTATTCAGTCGACGTGAGCTTTACGGCGGCGCCGTCGAGGGTGACCGTGCGGCGGGCCAGGTCCATCTCCAGCGCCCCGATGCGGAGGGTGCTCTGCCCGGAGGGCGGGGCAAACTCGCGCGAGCGGAGCAACGCCTTCACCCGGGCGCATAGCTCGGCGAGGCTGAACGGCTTGCGCAGATAGTCGTCGGCGCCCGCCTCGAACCCGCACACGACGTCTTTTTCCGTGGCCAGGGCGCTGAGCATCAGGACGGGCACGTCGGTCATCTGTTTCAGACGGCGACAGGTCTCCAGGCCGTCGAGATGCGGCATCATGACGTCGAGGATCACCAGGTCGGGATGCTCGCGGCAGGCCACGCGCAACGCCTCAAAGCCGTCGGCGGCCACGAGCGACTCCAGGCCATGCCGGCGCAGGCTTAGCCCGATAACGCCCGCCAAGGCGGTATCGTCGTCGACAGTCAGGATGCGGCTCGCCGTCATACCCCTGCACTCCTGTGTCTTGTCGCTGGGTCCCCTACCCGGCGCGCCAGTGTCGTCTGCCCGCCCCCAGGAGAGAGCCCCCTATCACGCCCGATAGCGCACTCCTACGGGGTGCCCTTTAGAAAGCGGTAGCCGACGCCCCTCACGGTGTCTATGTACTTGGGCTCGTCCGCATGGTCGCCGAGCCTGCGGCGCAGGAAGGCGATATAGTACACCAGGTACGGTCGCTCCTCGAGGTGGTTTGGGCCCCAGGTGTGGTAGAGCAGCTCATCGTGAGATACGGCGCGGCCGGCGTTCTGCATCAGGAAGGAGAGAAGGCGAAACTCGGTCGGGCTGAGGTTGACGGTCTCGTCGTCTCGCGAGACGCGGCAGCGGACCATGTCCAAGGTCAGGTCGTTGACCTGCAGCGTGACGCCTTGGGTGGCGGCGGGCGCCTCGTTCGGGTGTGACCGCCTCAGGAGTGCCTTCACGCGCGCTTTCATCTCGCTCAGCCCGAAGGGCTTGCGCATGTGGTCGTCCGCGCCAGCCCGGAAGCTGCGCAGCACGTCGTCCTCCTCCGAGCGGCATGTGATCATCAGGACGGGGATGTCGGCACGGCTCTTGAGGCGTCGGCAGGTCTCCCACCCGTCCATCGCGGGCAGCATGGCGTCGAGGATCACCACATCGGGGCGGTACTGCTGCGCCATGCGCAGGGCAGACTGCCCGTCATTGGCGATCCGTGCTTCATACCCGCTGCGGCGCAGGCTGAGGCTGAGCACGTTCGCCAATGACTGGTCGTCATCAACGATCAACACCTGCTTGGCCATCGGCAGCCTCCTTGGGCACGGTTCGCAGCGTGAACCAGAAACGAGCGCCGCGGCCTGGCGCAGTCTGCACCCCGATCCGCCCCCCTTGGGCCGCGACCAGCACCCTGCAGATATACAAGCCGAGCCCGTGCGTCCCCGCGGAGCCGGTCGCGACGTTCCCCACCTGCTGGAACCTCTGGAAGAGACGCCCGAGGTTCTCTGGAGCGATCCCGTCGCCCTCATCATCCACAGAGACCGCCACCTCATCCGCGTCACGGTGCGACACCGTAGTGACGATGGGCGTGTCGCTCCGCGAGTGCTTGATCGCGTTCTCCAGGAGATTGCGCAGCACGATCATAGTCCGGGCGCGATCGGCATGGACAAGAGGCAGCCCCGGCGATTCATGCAGGAGGAAGGTCCGCCCGGCGTGGCTGGAACCCATCTCGGAGCAGACCTGCGCCGCCAGCGAACCCAGCGACAGCGGCTCCAGAGACACGACGCTGGCACCCGACCGAACGCGCTCCATGTCCAGCACCGTCTCCAGGAGCGTGGTGAGCCGCCCGCTCTCAGCGCGGATCCCGGCAAGAAGCGTCTGGTGCTCCTCAGCGCTCAGGCCGCCCTCGCAGAGAAGCTCGGCCGAGGCGGTGATGTAGGCCAGCGGGCTGCGGAGCTCGTGGGAGAGGAGGAGCGACGTGTCAGGCTGGTCTTCGAGGCGGAATACCGCCTCCGTCTGCGACTGGATGGCCACCAGGGTGCCTCGCAGGCCCGTGCCGCTGCCGTCCAGGGGTATCCCGATCACCGTGACGCCGAGGTCGCGTCGATCACCCGTCAGCCTGCTGGGCGCAGATAAAAGAGCACTGGTCCCGTAGGCGACGCTGGGGAGGCCGGTGGACACACACCTGACCAGGTCACGCCCACCAAGATCAAAGAGCACCGCGGACCCCGCGCGGCCGAGATGCTCATCGAGACGGCCCGGCAGCAGCCCCTGTAGTGCCGGGCTCAGGTAGCGCACCCGGCCATCGTCACCGATGATCAACGACAGGAGCGGCAGCACGCCGAGGATGGCCTCGGCCGCCGAGCGGCCGTCACCTTGCGGCGCCCGGCGAGGTTCGCTCCCTGCTCCTGGTGGCTGGCCTAGCGGTGCAGAGGCGGGCCTGGGCGGCGCCTCACTGCTGCGGGCCATCAGCACAAAGGGCCCAGGCGCGGGTTCGCCCCCGCCTGGGCTCCATGCCAGCGCAGCACGCCACCGGGGCGGCGGGAGGAGGGCGCGCACCCACGCTGCCCAGTCCACACGCCACCCGTTCACGAGGCGCAACCTCATGGGCAGATCCCCTCTGGCTTGAGGAGAGTACACCGGACGGACAGTGACGCCACCGCAGATATGCACGCTTGGCACGGACGGCTGCTGCGGCGCCCGACACGGCGATAGCCCCCGCCGAGCCGGAGAACAGCGAGGAGGAGGTAGTACTAGCGAGGATCGTGGGGTGTACAAGGGCACCGGCCATGGCAGGCACCTGCCGGCCAAAGTATGATTAACCGCATCTTAACCACAGAACGCCTCTGTTGTCAAGAGGTTTGCGGGAGGCTTGTGTGGCGAGCCCTTCCGGGATTGAGGTGTCTGTCATCGTCGTCGGCTGCGGTGAGCAGTACAGCTAGCGCGGGCGGCGGGTACGCCCGCCGCCCGCGCGCTTCCGAACTGGGCCCGGGAGGGCCTCACCTCACCCCGCTGACTCCCTCTGCCGGCCTCGCCGCCACAGGCTGCGGGGATCCCACTCGGGCCATAGGTAGGTGACCAAGAGCACGCCAAGGATGCCCAGCGTGAGCCCGACAGCCGCAGCGATCGCTAGCACCTGCACAAGCGGACGCCCGGCCCGTCTCGTCGGCAGCAGCGGCGCGCTGGCCACCCGAACCATGTCTTTGCTGACCTCGGACTCTACGCGCTGCTCGGCGATCTTGCGGGTGACTGCAGAGTACGTCTCCCAGGCCAGGTCACGGGCGCGCTCGAGCTCGCGGAACTCGCCTTTCGCCTCGGCGAGCTGCCCCTCGAGGCCGCGCACCTCCTCCTCCAGGCTGGCGAGCAGTTCGGTGTGGTTGCCCACCGGCGTGCCTGCCCTGGGCATCGATACCTCGGCTATAGCCTGGTCGGTGGCGGTGATCTCGTCCTGGAGCGCGCCCATCAGCGCCTGGAGATCGGCGACCTGAGCCTGAGCGGTGAGGCCGGTCTGCGCGGCGGTCATCTGCAGAGTCAGGTTCTCCGGCAAGACGGAGAAGGCGAAGGCCTGGCTCTTCAGGAGGGCGATGGCCAGCGCGCTGGTCTCCGTACTCGCCGCTCCTCCCTCGCGAGCCACCGACAGGAGCGAGGCGGCGTTTTGGTGCAGCCGCTGCAGGGCGACACGTCGCTGCAGGTACTCCTCGAGCGACGCCGTGCGGGCATCCCAGTGCGCGTCCAGCGCGGCCTGCTTCTCACGAAGGGCCCGTTCCAGCGCCGGAATCGGGTCTGTGGAGGTCCGCTCTACCAGGGCACGTTGGGCCGTGTCGTACTCGGCTTTGGCGAGGTCTCGCTGCGCGGCGAGAGCCTCTATGGCGTAAGCGCCCACGCCATAGACCACGTCAATGTGTCGCTCATAGGCGGCGGCCCAAGCCTGGGCGACCAAGACGCTCACTTCGGGGTCAGTGGCGCGTACAGTGATATCGATCAGGTCGCCATCCTGGTTCGTCGCGGTGACGGACGCGAGCAGCGTCGCGACGTCCCGGTACTCCCCCGGCAGCCGATCTCCCAGGGCAGAGACGACGTCGTCGGCGACAGCGACGTCCCGGGCCAGGCGGACCAACGCCTTTCGCTGTGCGCCGAGGTCAGCGGCGGTCTCCAGGCTGGACTCTAGCGAGAACTCGGTCTTGTAGCTCAGGATGGCGACGGCCACCTTGGCCTCGTACATAGGGCTTCCCGCGGCTGTGGCCAGCCCTCCTAGCAGAACGGCCAGGGCCGTCAACCCTGCCAGGATCGGCCACCAGCGAAAGAGTGCCAGGAAGTAGGGTCGCAGGTCGATGGTGTCGTCAAAGGCGGCCGGGCTGTACGGCGTTTCAGTGGTCATGATCGGCAAACCTCCGGGAACAGTCTGCGGAGCCCCGACACATTGTGCCTCTGCGGTGAGGCGTCGTCTCTGCTCCTCGTCGCCACATCCGGTCAAGTATAGGCGAGAGCGGGGCATCCGACAAGGCCGGCCCAGCCACTGGCAGGCCGATGCCGCAGCGTGAGCACAGGTCCAGGGCCAGGTGGCAGGCGCGCCGCGACTGACGTTGACGGCGTCAGCGGCCATGATATGATGCGTTACGTTGCGCGCCGCCCCACCGGCCAGGTGATGACATACGCCCTGCCGGGCACACACCAGGAGCAAGCCCATATGGAGTGGAGCCGAACGATCCCGGAGGTCGTGGCCGTCGGCCAACACCCCGCGGTGGCCTTCGCCGCCGCCGAGTTGGCGCGTTACCTGAGCACGATGCTCACAGGGGCGCCCAACGCCACCCTGCCTCGCCAGGGGCGCATCGTGCTGGGCACCTTCACGGACATAGACCGCCAGGGCACCCCGCACGCCCCCTGGCCGGAGGTGGCCGACCCCCTCGTGGACGACGCCGTCTGCATCGCGGTGTCGGAAGGGTCCGGCTATGTGGCCGGCGCGAACCCGCGCAGCGTGTTGTTGGCGGCCTACCGCCTGCTGCGAGAGCTGGGCTGCCAGTGGGTGCGCCCCGGCCCTTCCGGCGAGCGAGTGCCCCATGGACTACGCGAGCCGCTCAGCGCGTCGATATGCGAGGTGCCCAGCTACCGGCATCGCGCCCTCTGCATTGAGGGGGCCGTCAGTTATGACAACGTGGCCAGCATCATCGACTGGGCGCCCAAGGTCGGCCTGAACGGCTACTTTACCCAGTTCCGTGAATCGTTCATCTTTTTCGAGCGCTGGTATGGGCACCGGAACAACCCGCGCAAGGCTCGCGAGCCTTTCTCGGTGGAGCGGGCCCGCGAGTTCCTGCGGAGCCTCGAGGGCGAGATCGCCAGGCGCGGCCTGCTTTACCATGCCGTCGGCCACGGCTGGACGTGCGAGCCCTTTGGCATCCCAGGCCTGGGTTGGGATGTGGAGGCGCCGACCTTGACCCCGGAGGTGCGCGGCTACCTCGCCGAGGTCGATGGCGTGCGTGACCTGTGGCGCGGCGTGCCGCTGAACACCAGCCTCTGCTATTCCAACCCGACGGTCCGCAGCATGGTGGTCGAGAGCATAGTGGCCTACCTGCGGGACCACCCCCAGGTCGACCTTCTGCACTTCTGGCTGGCCGATGGGACCAACAACCAGTGCGAGTGCCCAGCCTGCCGAGACACGCGCCCGTCGGACTACTATGTCATGATGCTGAACGCGCTGGACCGCCGCCTTGGCGAAGAAGGCCTGCCCGCGCGGATCGTCTTCCTCGTCTACGTCGACCTGCTTTGGCCGCCCGAGCGCGAACGCATCGCCAACCCCGAACGGTTCGTGCTGATGTTCGCGCCCATCACCCGCTCGTACCGGCAGACCTTTGCCGCCTCCGAAGAGGCCCCGGCACTGCCCCCGTACGACCGCAACCGGCTCACCTTCCCGTCGGACCCGGACCAGAACGTGGCCTTTCTGCGCGCCTGGCAGCAGACTTTCCGTGGCGATAGCTTTGACTTTGACTATCACCTGTGGCGTGCCCACTACCTCGACCCGGGCTACATGTCGATCTCGGACGTGCTCTCGCACGACATCCGGAACCTGGCGGCCATCGGCCTGAACGGGTATGTGAGCTGCCAGGTACAGAGGGCCTTTTTCCCCACTGGTCTCCCGATGCATGTCCTGGCGCGCACCCTGTGGGATCGCGACGCCCCTCTGGCGGAGCTTGCGGCGGAGCATATGCGGGCTGCCTTCGGGGACGACGCCCCACAGGCAGCGGCCTACCTACAGGGGCTTTCGGACGTCTTTGCCCTGCTGGAGCCTCTCGTGCTCGGGAACCCCGCGGACGCCGACACTGCGGCGTTGCTCGAGGATCTGGAGCAACGGCTCGCCTCCGGCCGCGGGCTGATCGCCCGGAACCTGGCGCACGATGATGCCTGCGTGGCGCAGTCGTGGCAATACCTGGAACATCATCGTCGCCTAGTGGGGCGCTTGGCCGCCGTGCTTGCGGCGCGCGCCGCGGGCGACGCCGAGGGCGCCCAGCGCGCCTGGGCCATGCTCGAGGCCTACGTCCAGACCAACGAGGACGCTCTGCAGCCGGTGTTCGACGGCTGGGCCTACCTGGAGGCGATGCGTAGGCGCCTCGGGTGACGGCTTGCGCTGGCAAGGCCAGGTAGCCCGGCCGCGCAATCGGTTGCGACCGGGTCCTGTTGGTGCTATAATCTGCGTCGCCCTGCGGGTATTGGGCGTGACTAGGGAGTACCGCGCATGTCCTGCATGGACGAGCCAAGCGACCCAACCCAATACAGCGGAGACGGCGCCCTTCAGGACGGGATCTCTCTGGCCCGGCTCGGCGAGCACGAGCAGGCCCGGGCGGTGTTTCGCGGGATCATCCAGCGCAACCCGGAACATGAGCAGGCCTGGCTTTGGCTCGCCTGGGTGGCCGAGAGCCGCGAAGAAGCCCGACGCATTCTGGAGGAGGCCCGCGTCCTGCTGCCCACCAGCGTGCGCATCGCCGAGGGCCTGCGACTGGCCGCCGACGCCACGCAGAGCGGCACCCTGCGCCGGCGTGCTGGCGCGCGTGCGTCCACACGGCCGAGCCGGCCCGGCCTCTTGACCAAGCGCGGCCTTGTGGGTGCCTATACCGACGGGCGGGCCGCCGTGCTGACGGCCGCCAGAGCCGCCACCCGCGCCGCGCGTGTTGCGGCGCAGCCGGCGGGGCGTGCCCTGCGCGTGCTTCGTGGCCTCCGCCTGCCGACCGTGCCCTGGGCGCGGCTACGTCTCTTCGTCGGGCCGCTCGTCTCTCTCCTCACTGTCGTGGCCTTGGTCCTCGGTATCGCGGCGATCCGCCAGAGCACCCTGGCTGACGCGGCCCGCGTCATGGCTGAGGTGCTGCCGACGCCCGATCCCTTGGCGCCCCCTACCCCTACCGCTGACCAGGTGGCCGAACCCCTCTGGCAGCAGGCGGAGGCGGCGGCGACCATGGCGGACTGGCCGGCGGCCATCGAGGCCCTGCTGCAGATCCGCGAGCTTCAGCCGCGGAGCGAGCGGGCGCGCCGAGAACTGGCGGCCGCCTACTACAACCGCGGGCTCGAGTTGAGCCAGGCCGACGCCCTGCCCGAGGCGCTGGGGATGTTCGACCTGGCGGTGCGCGCAGATGCCAGCTGCGCCGGCCTCCTTGAGGAGCGGCGCCTTCTGGACCTGTACCTGCGCGGCCTGGACGCCTACTGGACCAAGGACTGGGGGGGAGTCGTATCAAGCCTCGCCAAGGTCGAGCGTATCCGCGCTGGCTACAAGGATGCGAAAGTCATGCTCGGGCAAGGCTACTACGAGGTCGGCGTCGAGCAACAGGCGCAACGGAAGTGGTTCGACGCCGTGGCGTCGATGGACAAGTGCCTCGCGCTGCTGCCCGACCACGCGGAAGCGCCTCTCCGCCTGGCGGAGTTGGCCGTCGCCATTACGCCTCCGCGGCGGATCGAGGTCTCGCTCTCCCAGTTCACCACCACCCTCTTTGAGGACGATCAGCCCGTGCGTACCTTCCGGGTGTGCCACGGGCGCGCCTCAGCGCCGACGCTCCCCGGGCGGTACGAGATCAAGACCAAGCAGCTCAGCGCCTATGGGTCGGCCTGGGACCTCGACATGCCCTATTGGCTGGGGATCTATGACGCCGGCGGGTCAGAGAACGGCTTCCACGCCTTGCCGATCCTGAGCAGTGGCGCCACCGTCTGGCGCGAGGCGATCGGGACGCGTTGCTCCTTTGGGTGCATCGTGATGGACACGCCCGACGCCGAGTATCTGTACAACTGGGCCGACTTGGGCACCGTCGTGTACGTACGCCCCTGAAAGGGGTGAGGTCGCCCGCAGGCGCACGGCGCCCGGCTGGCGACCCAACTGCAGCACCATGATACAGCCGGCTGCATGCCGGCGACCGTTCCCGTCTGAACGCACAGCAGCCCATGCAAGGGGGCCTCATGAGTATCGGGCAATCGCAGATCAGCACAAGTTGGCTGGACGAGGAGCTCCGTAAGAAGAGCGTACTGATCGAGGAGCTCCGCGACGTCATTGACAAGCAGCAGCTGGCCCTCGCCGACCAGGCGCAGCGCATTGCCGGCCTGGAGTCGCGGCTGACCAAGCTACAGACGCAGGTCGGCCAGATCCCCGAAGTCCACGAGACAATCCAGCACACGCGAGACGAGCTGGTGCTGCAGATCGGCGACGTGCGCCAGGAGATCCAGAAGCGCGAGGCCGACCAGCTGCGTTCGCGCCAGGCCGAGCGCGAGCGCGACATGCAGGCGCTCAACAACACGGTCGCCGAGCTCGGCCGTCTGACTCCCCTCGAGCAGGCCGCGGCCGCGGCCAAGGTTGAGAGCCATCGCCTGAACGAAGTGGTCATGCGCCTGCAGGACGAGTTGCAGGGCGCCACCAAGCGCTTCGCCCAGCAGGAAGATGCCGGCCGCATGGTGGGCGACCACGTCGAGAAGGTCGCTGTGCGCGTCGGGCAGGCCGAGGTCGCCATGCAGGAGCAGCGCGAGGTGCAACAGGTCCAGGCGACCCGGGTGCTCTTGCTCGAAGGGGCGATCCCCAAGCTGGAGCAGCAGGTTGCCGAGCTGCAGGGCGTCCGCTCAGAGATCACCAAGCACCAGGAGGAGCTGCTGGAGAACCAGCGCCTCGCTGACCGCACCCGCGCCCAGGCCATGACGGAGTGGGGCCGCAAGATCGAGCAGTTCGAGCACCAGCTACAGATCTGGGGAGACCAGATGCGCTTCTATGCCGACCAGCATGAGAAGAACCGCAAGGTCCTGCGCGACATCCAGGAGGTCACGCACCAGGTCAGCCAGCAGCAGGATCAGCTCAAGCAGGTACAGCGCATCGGTGAAGACCAGATCCGCCACGAGGTACTCGACTTTCGCACCGAGATCGAGCGGCGGCTGGCCCAGGAGATCGAGCGCCGTAAGGTGATCGACCAGCAGCGCATCCAGCTGGAGGACCAGGTAAACCGGCGCATCGCCGAGCTGGAGCAGGGGCGCAAGCAGGATATCGGCACGACCGTGGGGCTCAGCGACCGCATCCGCCTGATGCAGCGAGACCTAGAGACGCAGGTCGCCCGGCTCGAGGAAGTCATGCTCTCACTCTTCCAGAAGCGGGCCGATGCGGCGCAGCTGTTGCTCTCTGACCTGAAGACAGTGGTGAGCAAAACCGGCAGCGCCAAGAAGGACGAGTAGCGAGCGCCGTGTTCGTCATCGGGACAGCAGGGCATGTGGACCACGGCAAGTCGACCCTGGTGCAGGCGCTTTCGGGGATAAACCCCGACCGCCTCGGGGAAGAGCGCGAACGGCACATGACCATTGACCTCGGTTTCGCTTGGCTGACGCTGCCGAGCGGCACCGAGGTCAGTATTGTGGACGTGCCGGGGCACGAGGACTTTCTCAAGAACATGCTAGCCGGCGTCGGCGGCATCGACGTGGCCCTCTTTGTGGTGGCGGCCGACGAGGCCGTGATGCCGCAGACCCGTGAGCATCTGGCCATCATCGACCTGCTGCGCATCCCCAGGGGAGTCATCGCCATCACCAAGGCGGACCTGGTGGGCGACGAGGAGTGGTTGGCACTGGTCGTCGAAGAGGTCCGCGACCTCGTGCAGGGCACCGTGCTCGCCGACGCGGCCATCGTCCCGGTCTCTGCGGTGACGGGCCAGGGCCTGCCTGCCCTCCTCGCCGAGCTTGACCGGCTGACGGCCCAGGCTACGCCCCGCCGCGATATTGGCAGGCCGCGCCTGCCGATCGATCGGGTCTTTAGCATTGCGGGCTTTGGCACGGTCGTCACCGGTACCCTCAGCGATGGCTCCTTCGCCGTTGGCGAGGATGTGGCCATCATCCCCGGCGAGCTCGTGGCGCGCATCCGCGGCCTGCAGACGCACCGCACCAAGGTGGATCAGGTGGCGCCCGGGTACCGCGTGGCGATGAACCTCGGGCGCACCGCCACGGAGAACCTCGCTCGCGGGCAGGTCGTAGTGCGGCCGAACACCCTCATCGCCACCATGCTGCTGGATGCCCGGCTCGACCTGCTACCCAGCGCGAGCGGCCCTCTACAGCATCACGCGGCGGTGGACCTGTACCTCGGCACGGCGCGGGCGGAGGCCCGCGTCCGCCTGTTGGACGCCGAAGAGCTGGCCCCTGGCCAGAGCGGCCTGGTCCAGTACCGGCTGAGCGCGCCACTGGTGGCCGCCCGCGGCGACCGCTACATCGTCCGCATCCCCTCCCCGAGCCAGACGGTCGGCGGAGGTGAGGTGCTGAACGTCCACCCCGGGCGACGGCACCGGCGCAACTCGCCCGAGGTCCTGGCTATGCTCCAGGCCCTGGAATCCGGCGAGCCCCGCGCGGTGCTCGAGCATCTGCTGGCCGCCCAGCGGGTCATGCGCGCGGGCGAGCTACTGGCGCTCAGCGATCTGCCGCCTGGTACCGCCACCGAGGCGCTGGAGGCCCTGATTGCCGCGGGGCGCGTGGTGGCGCTGGTGCCCGGCAGCGCCGCGCCCGGCAGCCGCGGCGAGATGGGCGTCGCCACGCGTGCCGGTTGGGACGCGCTGCTGAGCCGTATTGCTGAACTGCTGCGCGCTTTCCACCTGCGCTATCCCCTGCGCGTGGGGATGCCCAAGGAGGAACTGCGCAGCCGGCTGGACATGGACGCGGCGCTCTTTGCCGGGCTTCTGGCCCGCGCCGACTCGGAGGGCCTGCTGGCGCTGACGGCGGCCTCGGTGGCCCTTCCCGAGCATCGGGTGCGCCTAACGCCCGAACAGAGCGAGCGCGTCGGGCGGGTGCTCGAGGCCTTCCGCAAGAGCCCCTTCGCGCCGCCCTCCCTGCCGCAGGCCGAGGAGGCCGTCGGGGCGGAACTCCTTGGGTACCTGCTCGACAGCGGCGTTCTCGTCAAAGTCAGCGATGAGGTGCTCTTCGAACGCGAAGCGCGCGAAGAGATGGAGCGGCGCGTGGTCGCCTTGGCCCAGGAGCGCGGCCAGGTCACCGTCGCCGAAGTGCGCGACCTGTTCGACACCAGCCGCAAGTACGCCTTGGGCTTCCTGGAGGACCTTGATCGTCGCCGGGTAACCAGGCGGCTGGGGGATGCGCGCGTGCTACGCTGATGCCGTCGCCGCCTGGCCGCGTGCCGGGTCCTGGCAGGCCCGGCCAGGTTGTGATAGACTGGCCCCTGCCCGCCGCGCGGGAAGCCGCGCCCACTGGTCTAGAAGCGCATGACAGCCAACGACACGCCAGACCCAGACAGCCTAGCGATATCGTTCGACCCCACGGTGGCCCGGCGCCTTCAGGCGTTGGCGGCCGACTGCGGCGAGCCGCTGGATGCGCGCGTGCGCGCACACCTGCTCGAGTGGCTGGGTGACTGGGGCCTACGGGTAGCCACGCATACCGTTGCCCCCGGCGAAACGCTGTGGGCGATCGCCCGCCGCTACTACGGGGATGGCCGCAAGGCCGACGTGCTGGCGGCCTACAACCGCATCGCAGACCCGACGCTGCTACAGGTCGGCGATGCGATCGCCGTGCCAGAGCCGGCCGAGTCGGCGCCGCTTCCGGCTGGCCAGTCTCCCTACCTGCACGGCCTGCATGACCGCGGCGGCGAGTACCTCATGGAGCGCGCCGGCAAGCCCGGCTGGGTACTGTGCAGCGAGACGGTAGGCGCAGACCCGAACGATTGGAGCAGCGCCACGTATGCCGACCTGGCCGGCCGCGGCCTGGGCGTCATCGTGCGGCTGAACAACGGCTACTGCCCGGGGGGCACCCTGCCGCCCCGCCAGGACTATGCGGCCTTTGCCCAGCGGTGCGGGAACTTTGTGGAAAAGTCAGACGGCTGCCATCTGTGGGTCATCGGCAACGAGCCCAACACCGCCGTGGAGCGGCCCGGCGGGCCGCGGCACGGACAGCCGATCCTGCCCGCCGACTATGCGGCCGCCTTTCGCGCCTGCCGGGACGAGATCCGTTCACGCCCGGGCCACGAGGCGGACCAGGTCATCACCGCGGCGGTGGGGCCCTGGAACTCGCAGACGGCCTACCCCGGCAATCTGCGCGGTGACTGGGTGACCTATCTGGCCGATATCCTGGTTGCCCTGGGCGACGCGCTGGACGGCATCTCTCTCCACGCCTACAGCCGGGACGCTGACCCGGCCTCCATCCGCAGTGAGGAGAGAATGGCGCCCCCCTTCCAGGAGCGGCGCGCCGGGTTTCGCGCCTACATGGACTTTATGGCCGCCATACCCGAGGCGCTGCGCCACCTGCCCGTGTACATCACCGAGGCCGACCAGGACGTACCCTGGGAGGACGCCAACCGCGGCTGGATCCAGGGCGCCTATGACGAGGTTGCGGCGTGGAACGGCCACCCGGCGCACCAACGGATCCGCTGCCTGATCCTTTACCGCTGGCAACGGCGTCCCCACGATATCTGGCACCTTGAGGGCAAGCGCGAAGTGCTGGCCGACCTGGAGGGCGCCCTTCGGCTCGGCCATCGCTGGCACCCCTAGCACGCCACGACGGAGCGCGGACATGTGGAAAGCATTGCGGAATAGCCGGCTGGCAGGGGCGCGGGACCGCAGCGCCTCACTGCGGGATGCCGGCGCGGAAGCGAGCGGCACGGGCGGCGTCATCAAGGAGCCCCCGATGGAGATCATCGGCAAGTGCCTGACGGCCGACGAGTTCGTGGCTTATGTGGAGCAGCTGAGCATTCCCGAGCCGCGCCCCACCCGGGTGTTCCTGCACCATACCTGGAAGCCGACCCCCGAGACCTGGCACGGGTACGACACGATCCTGGCGATGAAGTCGTACTATGAGCGCCAACCCTGGACCGACCTGGACGGGCGCGAGCACGAGGGCTGGACGGTGGGGCCGCACGTCTTTGTCGCTCCGGACGGCATCTGGCTTTTCAGTGACCTGCGCTATGACGGTGTCGGCGTCTACGGGCACAACTACCGCTCGCGCCACGTGGAGATGGTCGGCAACTATGACCCTGCGCCGCCCAGCGGCTCGATCCTGGCCGATACCGTCGCGGTTCTGGGCATCCTGCACGAACGACTGGGGCTGAGCGTCAGCGATCTGGCCTTCCACCGCGACTTTTCCACCAAGACCTGCCCGGGCGTCGCCGTACAGAAGCCCTGGATGCAGGGGCTGGTGCAGCAGTGGCTCGCCGAGTATCGGCGCGAGCGCGCCGAGAAGATGGCCGCGGCGCGCCGCGCCGTCACGTCGCGGGTGCAGAACCTGCTCGTGCAGGCCAACCCCAACTTTGTCCTCTGTAAGGAGGCGACCAAGCGGGGCCTGGTGGGCCCCATCAGCCACGAGATCCCGATCGAGCTGGACAACAAGGCCTACGTCGTGCAGTTCTTTGCCGAGGCGCTGCTGGTCCCCGTGCCGGAATGGAAGGGGGCGCAGTCGCTCCACGAGTACGAAGAGATCCACTGGGGCCGCGCCCTGCAGGAGCCGACCCAGGCCGCCCCAACGGAGGGCGCCGAGGGCACCTTGCTCGACATGCCACCGACGCCAGAGGACCCGTTCCCGTATACTCCCCGCTGAGAGAAGACGCCGCCCGTCACGCCGGAGCCAAGGATTGGAGCGATGAACGATCTGGTCAAGCGCTGTCTGGAGGACCTGGAGGAACGTCTGGATCCCGCCGAAGAGGAGCGTATCCTGGCGGAGTGGCTGGCCTTCACCGAGGGGCGGTTCTCTGGCGACATCTTTACGCCGCAGCGGAGCCGCCCGAACCCCGCCCGCGTCGAGTGGCCCAAGGTCGGCGTGAACCCAGCCCTGGAAGACTATGACGCGATGATCCTGCAGCAATTCGGGGCCGTCTCGGCCATGCTGGAAGGGGCCGGCGGCGCCATGCTCAACGTGCGCAGCAACTATGGCTCCAGCATCGCGCCGCTCCTGTTCGGCGTCGAGCCCTTCATCATGGCCGAGGAGTTGAACACGCTGCCTACCTCGGTGCCCCTGAACGACGCCGACGCAGTGCGTCGCCTGGTGGATGCTGGCATCCCCGACCTACAGACCGGCTTTGGTGGCCGGGTCCTGGAGATGGGCCAGCGCTTTGCCGAGATCGCCTGCCTCTACCCCAAGATCGGCCGCTATGTGGTCATCTACCATCCCGATCTGCAGGGGCCGATGGACATCTGCGAGGTGGTCTGGGGCGCCACCATGTTCCTGGCCCTCTACGAACAGCCAGACCTGGTCAAGGCCTTCCTGGAGCTGGCCACCCAGACCTACACGGCCTTCCTGAACGAGTGGCTGCGGACGGTGCCCTTTCGCCCGTACGCCAACGTGCATTGGGGCCTGATGCACCGCGGGAACATCATGCTGCGTGACGACTCGGCGATGAACCTGTCTCCGGCCATGTTCGACGAATTCGTCCGCCCGTACGACCAGCGCCTGCTGCGCACCTTTGGCGGCGGGGCCATCCACTTTTGCGGTCGGGGCGATCACTATATCGCCAGTATGTGCGGCATGGAAGGGATGTACGCCATCGCCATGTCACAGCCTGACCATAACGACATGGAGCAGATCTACCGGCAGACCGTGGACCGCGGGATCATGCTGCTGGGGTTGCAGCGCGCCGAGGCGGAGCGCGCCCTGGCTGCCGGGCGCGACCTCCACGGCAACGTACACTGCTCCGAGCCGCCCCGTGCGGGCTGATACGTGCTCAAAGGTCTGCCCCACCGCCGGCACCGGCGTGGCCGCGCTGCCGGGGGGCAGGCCACAGGTTCTCTGTATAGCGCAAGGAGCGTAGAAGGATGCGAATCGAACACCTGGCTTTCAACGTCAAGGACCCGCGGGCCGTCGCGGCCTGGTACCGGGACCATCTGGGTATGACCATCGCGCGCCAGCTGGACGACGCGGCGGTCACGACCTTCCTGGCGGCCGAGACGGGCCACGTCCTCCTGGAGATCTACAACAACCCGGCGGACGCCGTGCCCAACTATGCCGAGATGGACTTTCTGCTGCTGCATATTGCCTTCGAGTGCCACGACGTCGCGGGCGAGAGCCAGCGGCTGATTGCCGCTGGGGCGACCGTCGCGGAGCCGCTCAAGACGATCCCTACCGGCGACCGCATGATCATGCTCCGCGACCCGTGGGGCCTGGCCATTCAGCTGGTGCAGCGCGCCAAGCCGATGCTCAAGTAGAGACACAGCGCCGGGTGGCGACCGAGGCCGTCACCCGGCCCTGCGCTATCTCGCGGCTCCGCTCGCGCCGGTTGGCCAGGTTCGTAGGGTTTTCCACTATCCCCGCTCGGCGGGCAGGTATTGCTGGAGGCAGATGATGATCAAGTTCGGTATCGTGGGGATCGGCGGTTTCGCCGGTGTTTGGGTGCGCTCGCTTCGTGCCCTGGAGGAGCAGGGTGTCGCCCGGCTCGAGGCGGCCGTGGTGCGCAACCGCGACAAGTACGCGGAGCAGGTCGCCCGCATGGAGGCAGAGGGGCGCACGATCTATGCCTCCCTGGACGACATGCTCGCCGCCGGGCACGGCACGCTGGACGTGATAGGGGCGCCCACCGGGATCGCCTACCACGAGCCCATGGCCGTGCAGACCATGGAGGCCGGCTATGACGTCGTGATCGAAAAGCCGGTGGCCGGCACGGTTCAGGAGGCCGAGAGCATCGCCCGGGCCGAGGAGCGCACCGGGCGCTGGTGCGCGGTGGGCTACCAGCAGATCTACTCGCCCTCCACTCGGTGGCTCTGCGACAAGCTGCAGAGCGGCGCCCTCGGGGCCCTGCGGGAGGCCTATTCGGTGATCTGCTGGCCGCGGGGCCTCAACTACTACAAGCGCAACCCCTGGGCCGGTCAGCTCCGCGCCAACGACCGCTGGATCCTCGACGGCCCAGCGACCAACGCCACCGCCCACCATATCAACAACCTGACCTACGCTGCCCAGGCCGTCGAGGGCGACGCGTTCGCCATCGCCTCGGTGCGCGGCGAGCTGTACCGCTCCAAGGCCATCCCCTCCTACGACACGTCGTGCATCGAGATCATCACGGCGCGCGGCACACGACTGTGCCATTATGTCACCCACGCCTGCGTCGAGTCCACCGAGCCGCAGTCGATCTTTCACTGCGAGAACGGCTCGGCGTTCTGGTACCGCCCGACCGACACGGTGACGATCACCTACAAGGACGGCTCGGAAGAGTCCTATAGCAACCCGGACCCCGGCAACATCCATCCGGACATGTTCGCGCAGATCTCGCGCGTCGTAAAGGGCGAAGACAAGGCCGTGCTGTGCGGCCTGCCCGAGGCGTCCCCGCACGTCCTGGCCATTGACCTGGCCTTCGAGTCGAGCCGGGGGATCATCCCGGTCGCCCCGGAACACACCTACACGACCACCGTGGGCGGTTCCCCGCTGCTGGCCATCCACGGGGTGGAGGACGCGCTCCTCACTGCGTTTGACCAGGGGTGCATGCTCTCAGACCTGGACCTCCCCTGGGCGAAAAAGACCGCAGCGGCCAACGCAGCCGGTTACACGCGCTTCCCGAGCGAGGAGCTGGGCAAAATCCTGTCTTCGCTGGCCTAGCGCCGAGCGGGGCAGTTGCCGCGGCATCACCAGGATCAGAGAGCCGCCCGTCAGGCCTGACGGGCGGCTCTCCGGCGCCTAGCAGAAGGTGCAGCGGCGACGAATGGCTAGGCCAGCCGCCCGCGCATAGGGTCTCCGGCAGCCCCGTAGAGTGCCTGGCGCTTGAGCAGGCCCACCAGCCCGGCCTCGTCCATCTCTCGCCGCAGGAGACGTGTCTGTTCGGCAGAGAGACGGGGCATGGGGAGAACGCAGTTCCCGACCCTGAAGCCCATGGAGTTCAGGAGCGCCTTGACGCCGGGCAGCACCCCGTAGTGTCGGAGCCCCGCGATCAGGTCGCCCGCGGCGTGCTGCAGGCGACGTGCCGTGGCCAGGTCGCCGGCTGCCGCCGCCCCCATGATGTCGATGTACAGCCGCGGCATAAAGTTGTACATCGTCCCGATGGCTCCATCCACACCCAGCGCGAAGGTGGCCAGAAAGAGCGGGTCCGGGCCGGAGAGCACCGTGACCTTCTCGGGGTCGCGCAGCGCCAGCAGGCGTGCCAGGGTACCCAAGTCCTCAGACGTATACTTGAGGCCGGCAATGCCATCGATCGCGCAGATCTCCAGGATCTGCTCGGCATTCATCTGCACGCCGGTGGCATCGGGGATGTAGTACATGTACAGGGGCACGCTCGAAGCCGCGGCGATCGCGCGATAGTGCTCCTTCACGGCGGCAAAGGTGTACCCATAGTAGAAGGGCGGTACGGCGCTGACCGCGTCGGCCCCGGCGAGGTTGGCGTGCTGGGCCAGCTCGACCGCGGTGCCGGTGTCGGCGGTACCCACGTGGACCATCACGGGCACGCGGCCAGCCACCGCCGCGATGGACACTTCGGCCATCTCCCGGCGGCTCGCCGGGCTCAGCAGGACGCCCTCGCCCGTGCCGCCACACACGTATAGCCCGCCGATCCCGGTAGCCACCAGCGCCTCGATGAGTTCCTCCGCGGCCCGAGCGTCAATCGCCCCGTCAGCGGTGAGCGGCGTCACCAGAGCGGGCCAGATGCCGGTGAACATCGACATGAGTTCATACTCCTTGTGGCTTGGTGTGCGGCCGCTCTGCGGGCCCGGCCCGCGCGGCTACCGCTCTCTGCCGCCATTCTAGCATGCGCCGCGGTGGACAGCAAGGCAGCGACGAACCATCTGGCGCGCTCGCGCTGCCCTTGCCCCGCTGGGCGGCAGATGCTACAATCGCCGCCTGATCGGGCCACTTCCCGGCCGCATCCGGAGGACCGCCCTTGCCATCCAGTACTCGCAAGAGAACCGAGCTCGCCGCCCTGGTCGACCTGGGCATCACCGCCGTGCGGCACGGCCGCCACGAACGTGCCCGCCGCTTTCTTGAGGCGGCCTTGGCCATCGATCCCACCCACGAGGACGGACTGCTGTGGCTGGCGGCCATCACTGACGATCGGGACCAGGCCAACGCCATGGTGCGCCGCGCCCTGCGACACCATCCCGACAGCAGCCGCGCCCAGGCGGCCCTGCGCTGGCTCGACCAGCCCTCGGCCGATACGGCGGCCCCCCCTGAGGGTGACGCGCCGCAGCCGTTCCGGCCACCCTGGGAGGCCTATGGTTCGGCGGCAGTCCCCCGCCGCGGCACAGCCGAGGCGCCGGCGGCACCCGGCCCAGGGGTCCCAGTTGCGGAACCGCAGGCCGTGTCCACCGACGTCCTTCCCTGGCAGCCCCCCGCCGTGGCCGCGCAGGAGGACGTCCTCCTGGCGGATCCCGGCGACGCGGTGCATCGCGGCGCCAGCCCGGCACACGGTCGGCCCTCGCCGCCGGCCCAGGGCGTAGACCTCGCGAACCGGCCGCAGGTCAGCCTGCGCCGCGCTCGCCTGGGCTGGGGCACGTTACGAAACCTCCTGATGGTGGCCATGTTGGCCACGGTCTTCCTGGGTGGCGGCGCCCTGGCGGTTCTCTTGAGCAGTGATGCCCAGGCCCAGAGCGCCCGCGTGGCCCTGGGGGCCATCACTCGCACGCCCACGCCGACTCACACGCCGCAGGCGACGGCGACGGCGACCCCCTCGCCCACGGCTACGGCTACGATCACACCGCTGCCCTCCGCCACGCCGCTGCCTACGGCGACGGCCACGCCGTCACCGACGCCACTCCCGACCTGGGCAACGGCCGCCTTTCTGCCGCTCCCGCTGGAGGAAAAGTGGATCGAGGTGGACCTGACGCAGCAGATGCTGTACGCGTGGGAGGGAACCGAGACGGTCTACTCCACCGAGATCTCCAGCGGCAAAGACGACACTCCGACCCGCGTGGGGCGCTTCCGCATCCGCAGCAAGCACGTGTCGCAACACCTGGTCGGCCCGGGCTATTCCCTTCCTGACGTGCCCTTTGTGATGTACTACTCCGGCGCCTTTGCCATCCACGCCGCCTACTGGCACGATCAGTGGGGCGCCCCCGTGAGCCATGGCTGCATCAACATGCGCCGGGAGGACGCGCAGTGGCTCTTCGAGTGGGCCGACCCGCAGATGCCCGAGGGCGCCAAGCAGGTGCAGGCTACCGTGAGCGAACCGGGCACCTGGGTGTTGATCCACAAGTAGGCGCCGGCCAGCGCCGGTCGCCCCAACCCGCAGGAGGTGGGCACGCATGGGCATCCTCGACAGGTTCGCGCTGCACGGCCGCTCGGCCGTCGTCACCGGTGGCGGCCAGGGGATCGGCCAGGCCCTGGCGCTGGCCCTGGCCGAGGCAGGCGCTGACGTGGCCGTTCTGGACCTCAACCCGCTCACGGCGCAGAGCGTGGCCGAGGAGGTCGCCGCGCTGGGGCGCAGGTCGCTGGCGATTGAGGCCGACGTGACCTCACCCGGCGACGTGGAGCGCGCCATCACGACGATCCTCGGCGCCTGGGGGCGCCTGGACATCGGCGTCAACAACGCCGGGATCGGCGCCTGGGCCGACGCCGAGGCGATGAGCGAGGAGACCTGGGACCGCGTCATCGCGGTAAACCTGAAGGGGGTCTTTCTGTGCGCCCAGGCCGAGGGTCAGGCGATGCTGCGCCAGGGCTACGGCAAGATCATCAACACCGCTTCGATGTCGGCTCACATCGTCAACCGCCCGCAGAACCAGGTGGCCTACAACGCCTCCAAGGCGGGCGTGGTGCAGCTGACCAAGTCGTTGGCGGCGGAGTGGGCTGCGCGCGGCGTCCGCGTCAACTGCATCTCTCCGGGGTACACGCGCACCGCCCTGGTCGGGCAGGTGGCGCACCTCGTGCCGGGTTGGCTGAAGGACGTCCCCATGGGGCGTATGGCCGAGGTCGGCGATCTGCAGGGGGCGGTTGTCTACCTGGCATCAGAGGCCTCGGATTATGTCACCGGGCATGACCTGGTGATTGACGGCGGGTTCACCCTGTGGTAGCGTGCGCGTTGGCTTGGCAGGGGTAGCGGCCTCGAGAGGGAACGCGGGAGGGATGATACCGTGATCAAGATCGCCATGATCGGTGCGGGGAGCGTGGGCTTTACGCGCAAGCTAGTGGCTGACGTGCTGGCGGTGCCGGAGCTGGCCGACACCGAGTTCCGGTTCATGGACATCAGCGAGGAGAACCTCCGCATGGCGGCGGACCTGTCGCGCAAGATGATAGCCGACAACGGTCTGCCCGCCACCATCGTCGACACCACCGACCGGCGCGAGGCCATTGCCGGGGCAGACTATGTGGTCTCGACCGTGCGCGTCGGCGGGCTGGAGGCCTTTGCCCACGACGTGGAAATCCCGCTCAAGTACGGGGTCGACCAGTGCGTGGCAGACACTCTGGGCCCCGGCGGCATCTTTTACGGACTGCGGACCATTCCCGTGATCCTCGACATCTGTGCGGACATGCGCGCCCTGGCGCCCGACGCGCTGTTCCTGAACTACTCCAACCCGATGGCCATGAACTCCTGGGCCGCTCGGCGCGCCGGCGGCGTGCGCTTTCTGGGGCTGTGCCACGGTGTGGAGGGCGGCCACGCCCTGATCGCCAAGTCCCTGGGGCTGCCGCTCGAAGAGGTGGACATCATCTGCGCGGGGATCAACCACCAGACCTGGTACATCCAGGTCACCCACCAGGGGAAGGACATGCTCCCCTTCCTGCTGGAGGCGATGGAGAACGATCCCGAGATCCGCGAGCGCGAGCCCGCCCGCATCGACATCCTGCGGCGTTTTGGCTACTTTTCCACCGAGTCCAACGGGCACCTCAGCGAGTACCTGCCCTGGTACCGCAAGCGCCCGGCCGAGATCGAGCGCTGGATCTATGACGGCACCTGGATCGGCGGGCGCACGGCAGGGTACCTGAACCACTGCCGCAAGACGGCCAACGAGTACCGCGACATGTACCCCAAGTGGATGGCCGGCGAGCCGCAACCGATCGGGCCGCAACACCGCTCCTCGGAACACGCCTCCTACATCATGGAGGCGCTGGAGACCGGGCGCGTGTATCGCGGGCACTTTAACGTTGCCAATACCGGGCTGATCTCGAACCTGCCGGACGGCTGCACGGTAGAGTTGCCCTGCTATGTGGACGCCAACGGCATCAGCCCGGCGTGGGCGGGGCCCCTTCCCATGGCCTGCGCGGCCTCCTGCCGGGTTTCGGTCAACGTGCAGGAGATGGCGGTAGAGGCGGCCCTCACTGGCAACCGCGAGCTCGCCAAGTTGGCCGTGCTGCACGACCCGCTGACCGGCGCCGTGTGCAACACCGAAGAGGTGTGGCGCATGTGCGACGAGATGTTTGAGGCCCTGGCCCCCTGGTTGCCGCAGTTCAACGGGGAGGGCCGCGCCTGGGCCGATATCCCCACCCCCAGCACTCTGCGCAGGCCCGCGCCGGCGGGAGACTGGCTCCCACCCGCGCTGCGCCCCTAGACCTTCCTCGCGCCTCGGCAGTGCCCTCGCCAAGGACGGGCACTGCCGAGGCCCAGTGCCCTGCCCTCAGGCCAACAGCCCCTCCCCGTCACCAAAGATACCTCATTGGCCAAAAGCACGGATTGGGCCACAAAAGGTTGACAGCCCCACGTCCGGGTGGTACGCTACCGATGGCGAGCGGCTCCAGGGGCGCACGGGACGGCGCTGGCTCACGGCTCCCGACCGGATCCTCTCGTGTCGCTCGGGCAATCAGGCGACGCGTGCTACAGCAAGATCCGCGAAGGAGAGCAAGATGAAACTAACGCGCCGAGAGTTCATCCGTGTCTCAGGCCTGACCGCTGCCGCCTCGCTGGCCGTGGCTTGCGCCCAGCCAGCCCCAGCCGCGCCGACCGCCGCCCCGGCGGCGCCCACCACAGCACCAGCCGGCGTGCCAACCATCCATCCCAGTGCTGGGGCCGCGCCGACCGTCGCCCCACCTGTGGAGCCGGTGGCCAAGTACAACGAGGCGCCCATGCTCGCCGACCTGGTAGCCAAGGGAGAGCTGCCCCCCGTTGACGAGCGCCTGCCCGAGAACCCTGTCGTCTGGCCGGTGTTCGAAAGCATCGGCAAGTACGGCGGCACGATGCGCCGCAGCCATTCCGGCGTTTCGGACGCCAACGGCCCGCTCAAGCTCACGCGGCGCCGCCTGAACTGGTACAACCCCGACCTCACCGTGCGGCCGGACCTGGCCGAGGGCTGGGCGATCAACGAGGACGCCACGGTGTGGACGTATCATCTGCGCAAGGGCGGCAAATGGTCGGACGGCACGCCGTTTACCAGCCAGGACTTTGTGTACTGGTGGGAAGACACGCAGCTGAACAAGGACCTCACGCCGGCCATCTCCACCGACTGGAAGTCGGGCGGGGAGGCCATGGAGCTGCAGGCGCCGGACGATTTCACCGTGGTGTTCAAGTTCGCGGCGCCGCTCCCGCTGTTCCACTATACGATGGGGAACCGCACGCCGTTTGCGCCGGCCGAGTACATGAAGCAGTTCCACCCATCCTACACCGACAAGGCCGCCCTCGACGCGCAGGCCAAGACGGCCGGGTTCGAGACCTGGGTGCAGTACTATGCGGACCAGGACACCTTCTTCATGAACCCCGCCCGGCCCGCCGTCGACACCTGGCTGGCCAGGAACAAGCTGTCTGAAGAGCTCTTTGTCATGGAGCGCAACCCCTATTTCATGGGGGTCGACCCGGAAGGGAATCAGCTCCCCTATATCGACAAGGTGACCCACCGCCTGCGGGCCAACGCCGACGTGTTCGCCATGTGGATCCTCAACGGCGAGATCGACTTCCAGGGCCGTAGCATCCCAGACTATACCCTCATGAAGGAGGGGGAGGCCAAGGGCAACTACACCGTGGTGCGCGGCTTTGGCGAGGGGCACTCTGGCCTCAACCCCAACCACGCCTGCAAGAACCCGCTGGTGCGCGAGTTCTTCCAGAACCGAGACTGCCGCATCGCCCTGTCTCTGGCCCTGGACCGGGAGGAGATCAACGATCTTATCTATGACGGAGAGTGGACCCCGCGGCAGTACAGCCCCACCGAGGGGTCGCCGCAGTACTACCCGAAGGCGTCCAACGTCTTCCTGGAGTACGATCCGGACCAGGCCAACGAGCTCCTTGACGCGGCCGGGTACGACCAGCGCGACAAGGACGGCTACCGGATGTGGAAGGACGGCAGCGGCCCGGTGAGCTTTATCATCGAGGGGCGCAGCGAACTCCCCGGTGACGAGATCCTCATGTGGGTCAAGTACTTTGGCGACGTCGGCCTAAAGGTCTCCTACAACGGGGTGGAACGGTCGCTGTACACCGAGCACTACCTGGCCAACGAGGTTGAGTGCGGCTGCTGGGGCGGCGACCGGGCGCACCTGCCGCTGGTGGACGCCACCATCTTCCTGGGCGTCCAGCCGGACCGACCCTGGTCGGGCGCCTGGGGCCTCTGGAAGATCGACTCCTCCGACCCTAACGGCGAGGAGCCGCCCGAGGGACACTGGATCTGGGACATCTGGTCCATCTGGGAGAAGGTGGCCGTGGAGCCGGACGAGGCCAAGCAGAACGCGCTCTTTTTCCAGATCCTGGACATCTGGGCCGAGCAGCTGCCCATGGTGCACGTGGCCGGCATGGACCGGCGCTCCGTCATCGTCAAGAACGACATGAAGAACTATGGCGGCCTGGACAAGCCTTTCTGGGGCACCATGGACGACTCGGGCTACGCCCCGACGCAGTACTATGTGAACCCGGAGGAATACGTGCGCTAGGCGCCGCGCTCTTGGGGGCGACAAGATGACGCAAGGAGGGGGCCTGATGGCCCCCTCCTTGTTGCCTCGACGAAGCGGCTGGCGCATCAGCGCCGGCCGCGCTCTCATGCCTTGGCCGTCGCCTCCTGGTCCTCGCCCGGCAGCCCGAGCCGGCGGCGCGTCTCGTCAAGCGAGGTCTCGTGCGCCAGTACCAGCAGGCGATCCCCGGGCCGCACCACGGTAGAGCCACGGGCGATGTTGAAGGCATCATCCCGCGCCACCAGGACCACCAACAGGTCCTCCGGCAGGTGGAGAGACATGATCGACCGGCCGGCAGCAGGGGAGCCCACCGGCACTTCCAGCTCATCGAGCGTGCCCCGCAGGCCGGCCACCGGGTTGTACTCGATAGGATAGGGAGGCCTGTCGACCAGGGGCGCGTCAACACCCAGCCATTTGGCCACATAGGGCACGGTGGTGCCTTGCAGGGCTGTCGATACGAGCACCACAAAGAACACCAGGTGGAAGAGCAGGTCGGCGTCGGGCACCCCGGCCAAGAGCGGGAACGTGGCCAAGACGACGGGCGCCGCCCCGCGCAGCCCCACCCAGCAGAGCAGGGCGACCTCTCGCCAGTGCAGGCGAAACGGCAGCGTGCAGAGGATCACGCTCACGGGCCGCGCCACAAAGACGAGCAGCCCGGCAATGGCCAAGCCCGGGACGGCCACCGAGGGAAGCCTGGAGGGAAAGACCAGCAGCCCCAGCGCCATGAACATGGTGATCTGCATCAGCCAAGCCACGCCGGCGTGAAAGCGCGCCATGGCCCGGCGATGGTAAAAGTTGGTGCGCGCGGCCACGATCCCTGACACGTAGGCCGCCAGGAGGCCGTTGCCACCGGCCAGGGTCGTCAAGCCCAGGGTCGCCAACACCAGTCCCAGCGACAAGACCGGGTACAGCCCCTCATATTCGAGGTCGATGCGCGTCATGATCCAGGGGTAGGCCCGCCCGGCCAGGTAGCCAAAGGCGCCGCCCAAGGCGAACTGCCAGACGAAGCGGAGCAGCGTCTCCGCCACGCCGGGAGGGTTGCCCATGGCCAGCCCAATGGCCACCGTGGTGAGGAAGAGGGCCATCGGGTCGTTCCCGCCCGACTCGACCTCAAGGAGCGGACGCAGCGTCCCCTTGAGGCTGATGCTTTTGGAGCGCAACACGGCCAGGACGGCGGCCGCATCGGTTGACGAGACGATGGCACCCAGGAGTACGGCCGTATGCAGGGGGAGCCCGACGACCTTCCAGGTCAGCAGCGCGAGCGTACCGGCCGTCAGTACCACGCCGAGGGTGGCCAGCACCGCCGAGCGCGGCGCGACGGCGGTGGCGTCCTCCCAGGTGGTGTCGAGCCCACCGGAGAAGAGGATGAGGCTCAGCGCGATCACGCCGAGTGACTGCGCCACCCCGGCATCGTCAAAGTAGATCCCGCCAGGGCCGTCGGACCCGGCCAGCATCCCGAGTACCAGAAACAAGAGCAGCGCGGGAATGCCAAAGCGCGCCGACACTTTGGAGGCGGCGACACCCGCCAGGATGAAGAACGCCGCCAGCAACATCAGAGTCTCAATGGATATGTTCACAGTAGGGGTCCTCTCATCGGTAGAGTCCGCCCGGTCGCGCGCGCGCGGGCCTCCGCGGCCAAGGGCACCGGGCAGCGAACACACCCATATTACTTGGCTCTCCCCGGAGCGGCAAGCCGCGCGCCCGGGCACGCCTTGCGCTTGTGGCGCGCCGCGAACGGTGCTATACTCTGGCAGCATGCGCCAGGCGATGAGGCGCAGCCACTCCGTCGTGGGCCCTGAAGCGCTCCGAGCGCGTGCGCTGGGGATGGCCATTCCCCAGCAGCGATAGGGCCCCTTTTCATGCCCGCCAGCCGCTGAGGTACGAGACTGCATGACCATCCTGACCCTGCCCGGCGTGATTGACGCCCACGTGCACCTGCGAGAGCCGGGGGCCACCCACAAGGAGGACGTGCTGTCGGGCACCCGCGCCGCCCTGGCCGGAGGGGTGATCGCCTTGCTGGACATGCCCAACAACGCGCCCCCCACCGTAACGCGCGGGGCGCTAGAGCGTAAACTGCAGACCTTTCGCAGCAAGGCCGTAAGTGATTACGGCCTTTTTGTTGGCTATGACGGGCAAGACCTGGCGGGCACCATCGCCGCGGCGCCCGAGGCGGTGGGGCTCAAGCTCTACCTTGACGAGACCTTTGGTGACCTCACCCTGGCCGGGCCGCAGGCGGTTGCCGCCGTGTTCGAGGCCTGGCCCGGGCCGGGGCCCATTGCCATCCACGCGGAGAGCCACTCTATCCGCGTGGCGCTCGATCTTGCCGCGCGTTACGGCCAGCGGCTACACGTCTGCCACGTCCCCCAGCCGGACGATCTCCTGGCCATCGACGCGGCCCGCCAGCGAGGGGTCGCCGTCACCTGCGAGGTGACACCCCACCACCTGTTCCTGGATCGCTCCGCACTCCCCCGCCTGGGCGCCTACGGGCAGATGAAGCCGCCGCTCGTTTCACCGGTGGAGGTGGCGCTCTTCTGGCAGCGGCTTGCCCTGGTGGACGCTGTCGCCAGCGACCACGCACCCCACACCCGCGCGGAGAAGGGATCGGCCGCCCCGCCGCCGGGTGTTCCCGGGCTGGAGACCACGCTGCCGCTCCTCCTCGGGGCGGTGGACCGCGGTCGCTTGACCCTCGAACGCCTCCAGGAGCTGACCTACCACGGCCCGCTGCGCATCTACTCCCTCGTTCCTCCCGCCGACGCGGGCATCGAGGTGGAGATCGGGGAGCCCTATGCGCTGCCCGAGGCCGGGTATCAGACGCGCTGCGGCTGGTCGCCCTTTGCCGGGCAGCAGGTCGTCGGGCGCGTGCGACGTGTGTGGCTGCGGGGCACCACGGTTTGGGAGGACGGATCCTGCCGCGTAGCGCCGGGCTTTGGGCAGCGCCTGGAGCCCGTGAAGGATCGCATACAATAGAGAAGGAGGACAGGCCTATGGCTACGAACGGTAACCAGCGCAAGATCGTGGGGCTGGCGCCCAGCCGGCATGTCAGCTTTTACGGGCGAGACATCATCTCGGTGATGCAGTTTTCCCGGGAGGATCTCGCGTACATCATGGGCGTGGCCGGCGAGATGCGCAGCATTGTGCGCACCGTGGGCGCCACCGACCTTCTGAAGGGGTACATCCTGGCCAACCTGTTCTATGAGCCGAGCACGCGCACCTCGTCGTCGTTCATCGCGGCGATGCAGCGGCTGGGCGGCTCGGTCATCCCCATCCACGGGGTCCAGTACTCGTCGGTGAGCAAGGGGGAGTCTCTGCCCGATACCATCCGTACCCTCGAGTGCTACGCGGACGTGATCGTCCTGCGGCACCCGGAGGTGGGCGCCTCCGAAGTGGCGGCCAGGTACGCCTCCAAGCCGATCATCAGCGCCGGCGACGGCGTCGGAGAGCACCCCACCCAGGGACTGCTGGACCTGTATACCATCTACTCCGAGTTGGGCACGATTGACGGGCTGCACGTGGCCCTGGTCGGGGACCTGCGGAACGGGCGCACGGTGCATTCCCTGGCCCGGCTGCTGCGCCTCTACAACACGCGCCTGACCTTTGTATCACCCGAGATCCTGCGCCTGCCCGACGACGTCAAGGCGCAGCTGCGCGAGGCGGGCCGCCCCGTGCAGGAATGCGCTGCGGTGGAGGACGTCATCGAGGACGTCGACGTGCTCTACGTCACGCGCGTGCAGAAAGAGCGCTTTGCCGACCTGCGCGACTATGAGGCCGTCAAGAACTGCTACGAGATCACGCCGGAACTCATGTCACGGGCCAGACAGAACATGGCCATCATGCACCCCCTGCCCCGCGTCGGCGAGATTCACTACGACGTCGACGACGACCCCCGCGCCGCCTACTTTCGGCAGATGGAGAACGGCATGTACATCCGCATGGCCCTGCTGGCCGCAGTACTGGGAAAGGCCTGACCCGTGTCCACTACCTTCTGGGACCGACTGGAAGCTAGCATCGCGAAGCGCGACAGCCTCGTCTGTGTGGGGCTCGATCCGCACCCCGGCCGCCTGCCGGCCGGTTGCGCGACGGTGCTGGACCTCATGTACCGCACGATCGACGCCACCGCCGAGGTGGCCTGCGCCTACAAGCCCAACATCGCCTTCTTTGAGGCGGAGGGGATCGACGGGCTGCGCGCCCTGGAGGCCACCCTGGCACGCATCCCGAGCGGTACGCCCGTCATTCTCGATGCCAAACGCGGCGACATCTCTTCGACGGCCGATGCCTACGCCAGGGCCGCCTTTGGCTGGCTCGGTGCCGATGCCATCACGGTCAACCCCTACCTGGGCGAGGACGGCGTGGCACCCTTCCTAGCCCACGAGGGCCACGGGGTTTTTGTGCTGTGCAAGACTTCGAACCCGTCGGCCGGAGAGGTGCAGGACTGGCTCCAGGCCGGGATGCCGCTCTACCGACACGTCGCCGAGCGGGCCCACGCCTGGGCCAAGGGGGGCGAGATCGGCCTGGTAATCGGTGCCACCTACCCCGACGCCATCGCCGAGATCCGCGCCGCCTCTGCCGAGACCTGGTTCCTGGTCCCCGGCGTCGGCGCACAGGGGGGCGACCTCGAAGCGGTGCTCCGCGCCGGCCTACGGACCGACGGCATGGGCCTGCTGATCAACTCGTCACGCGGCGTGCTCTACGCCGATGACCCGCGGGCCGCCGCCGAGGCGTTGCGCGCCCAGATCAACACGCTGCGCCGCAGCCTGGCCCCTGCCGCTGCTGCGGACCACCAGAGCGCCCGGGTGCGGTCGCTAGCGAGGCGCCTGTTCGAGGCCGGCTGCGTGCAGTTTGGCGACTTTGTGCTGCACTCTGGCGCCCACTCGCCGGTTTATGTCGACTTGCGCCGCCTGGCCTCCTACCCTGTGGCGCTGCAGGAGGCGGCGCGGCACTATGCCTCGCTCCTCAAGGGGCTCGCGTACGATCGGCTGGCCGCCATCCCCTACGCTGCAATGCCGATCGGCACGGCCGTCTCGCTTCTGACCGGTGATCCCATGATCTACCCGCGCCGGGAGGCCAAAGCCTACGGCACGCGCCGGCAGATCGAGGGAGAGTACCGCGAAGGAGAGCGCATCGTCCTCCTGGATGACCTGATCAGCTCGGGAGGCAGCAAACTGGAGGCCCTGGCCCCCCTGCTGGAGGCCGGCCTGGTCTGCAGCGACGTCGTCGTGCTGATCAACCGCGAGCAGGGTGGCGCGGAGGATCTGGCCCGGCACGGCTATCGGCTGCACGCCGCAGTCACGCTGCGCCAGCTGGTAGCCGCCCTGGAGGAGGACGGCAAGGTGTCGCCCGCTGACGCGGCCCGCGTCCGTGAGTACCTGGGAGCGACAGGCTGACATGGGTGCCATCGACACGCGCGTGACCCTCTGCGGCGTGCGCCTGCCCAACCCCCTGGTGCTGGCCTCGGGGATCTGGGGCAGCTGCGCCGAGACGCTGATTCGCCTGGGGCGTGAGGGGGCCGGCGCGGTGACCTCCAAGTCCTGCAGCCTGCACCCGCGGCAGGGGCACCCCAACCCCACCGTGTTGGACTGGGGCCCCGGCCTGATCAACGCCGTCGGCCTGGCCAACCCGGGCGCCGCCGCCGAGCGAGAGGTCCTGGCGGCCGCCCGGGCGGGGCTGGCGGCCAGCGGCGTCCCGCTCATCGCCAGCGTGTATGGGCACCGCCTCGACGAGTTCGTCCAGGCGGCCCGCCTGGTGGCGGAGGCGCAGCCCGACCTGTTGGAGCTCAACATCTCCTGCCCCAACGTCGAGAGCGAACACGGCCGCCCCTTCGCGCTGGACCCGGCAGCCGCCGCAGGAGTGACGGCGGCGGTGCGGCAGGCCTACGCAGGGCCTCTCTTGGTGAAACTCTCGCCCAACGCCGCGGACATCGCTGCGGTGGCCCGCGCCGTGGTCGACGCCGGGGCCGACGGCCTGACCGCGGTGAACACGCTGGGGCCGGGGATGGTGATCGACGTGCGCGCCAGGGGTCCGGTGCTTTCCAACCTGGTTGGGGGCGTCTCGGGCGCCCCGCTGCGGCCCATCGCCGTGCGCTGCGTGTACGAGATCTCGCAGGCCGTGGACGTGCCGATCATCGGCACCGGCGGCGTGCTCTCGGGCGAAGACGCCCTGCAGATGATCATGGCCGGGGCGACGGCGGTGGGGATCGGCACGGCCCTGTACCACTATGGTGCGGGCGCCTTTGCGCGCATCCATCGCGAGCTGGCCGCCCTGCTGGAAGAAGAGGGGTTCACCAACATCGAGGAGGCCAGGGGCTGCGCCCATGTCTGACGGAAAGCACGTGGCATATCGCATCGTCCGCAGGATCGTTGAAGGCGAGGCCGGGGTAACGCTGGTGTTTGACGGCCGCATGCCCGCCGCTCCGGGGCAGTTCGTGATGGCCTGGCTGCCGGGCGTTGAGGAGAGGCCGCTGGCGGTGATGGACAACGACCCGCTCAGCCTCACCGTCTGCTCAGTGGGGCCGTTCACCGCGGCCGTCTGCGCCCTGCAGCCGGGCGACCGCCTCTGGCTGCGCGGGCCGCTAGGGCGCGGCTTTACCCTCCACGGGCGGCGGCACCTGTTGGTGGGCGGGGGCAGCGGGACGGCCTCACTGACGCTCTTGGCCAAGGCGGCCCGCGCCCGCGGAGATGAGGTCGTGGCGGCCGTCGGGGCGCGCTCCTGCCAGGGGCTCATGCTTGGCTGGCGCTTCGCACTCGCCGGTGCTAGGCTGGTGACGTCCACCGACGACGGATCGGAGGGGTTGCAGGGGACGGTGCTCGCCGCCGTGGAGGGACTGCTGGCCGACGGCTGGCCCAGCGCCGTGTACGCCTGCGGGCCCGAAGCGATGCTGCAGGCGTTGCACCAGCGCACCCGCGAGGCCGGGCTGCCCTGCTGGGTCAGCCTGGAAAGGGTGATGCGCTGCGGGATCGGGGTGTGCGGCTCCTGCCACTGTGGGGGCCGGCTCGTCTGTGCGGACGGCCCCGTGTTCTCGGCGGAGGACGTCTTCGGGTGAGCAAGTATGGAGCCCTGCAGCCACCAGCGGCCGCAGGGCTCCGTAAATCGCCCGCTCCGCGCGGCGGGTTCCCCTAGAACCCCGGGATGATCCCCAGGTAGCGCACTGACATCACCACGAGCGCGACGATCAGCACGCCGCGCACAAACTTCTCCCCCTTCTTGACGGCCAGATGGCTGGCCAGCCAAGAGCCGGCGCCGCTGCCCACCGAGACCACGATTCCCAGCAGCCAGTTCACCTGCCCATTCCAGGCAAAGATAGCCACGGCAAAGACCGTGTACACCGCCACGATCACGGCTTTAAGGTAGGAGGTGCGCACCAGGTCCTGCCCGGCCAGCATCACGATGGCCACCGTCAGGAGAAAGCCCACCCCCGCCTGGATGGCGCCGCCGTACACGCCGATGCCCAGAAAGGCCAGGTAAATCCACGGGCGGCGCTTGCGCGTCAGTTCCACCTGCTGCTTCTTGACCCATCGCTTGCTGTCAAACAGCAGGGTCCCGAGCATAAGGAGCATGGCCCCGGCCACCACACGCTCCAGAATCTCGTCGGGCAGGGTGGAGGTGATCTGCGCCCCGATGATGGCGCCGATGAGCGCCGGCACCGCAAAATGCATGGCCATGCGCGGGTCCGAGATCCCCTTGCTGCGGAACCCCAGGGCAGACATCACCGCGCCGATCTCGACCGCGATGCGGTTGGTGCCGTTGGCGACGCGCATGGGCAGGCCGGCGGCCTGCAGGGCGATGAGCGAGATGAACGATCCGCCACCGGCCAGCGTGTTGATGAACCCCGCTGCCACTCCAGACGCCAGGATTGCCACTATCTGCCAGGGCGTGACGTTCATGCGACCTCCTCCCTATCGCGCGACAATGCCGCTGATTATAGCGAAGGAGGCCGCCCCCGCCAATGTCGCCCCTGCCAAGCCTTGCGAACGCCCGCCGCCCGCACTCCGTGTGCGGGCGGCGCGGCAGACTCCGAAGCGCAGCGCCGGCTAGGGCGCGAGCGGCTCGATGCAGAGCCGGATCGTTCCGCTCTTGGCCGGCTGTGCCAGGCTGAAGACGATGCGCTCGGCAGCGGCCGGTCCGCTGCTCAGGTCGATGTCCTGCACATGCTCGACCGCGGCACGCACGGTGGCCGCGTCGTAGAGGACGCGCACCGCTCCGCGCTCCCCGCGCACCAGCGCCTGACCGGGCTGCAGAGAGACGGTGCCAAAGGTGAACAGCACCGAATCCAGCGTGCCAGGGGCGCTGTCGAACTGGACCGCGTCCACAACTTCGACCCAGCCGGAGGGCGTGTCGCGGTGCAGCGCCATGGTGCGCCGCAGGCTCGAGAGGTCTGCGCCCTCCGGGTAGGCGCCGCGCATCTCGAGGGTCATCGAGTCGACGGTGGCGTCCGCCTGGCGCGCCACCAGCGTGGCACCGTACTGAGCGCCGGGCAGTTGCCCCTTACCGTTGGGAACGGGCACCGGGTGGCCGAACGAGGTGTTCACAAAGTGATCGTAGCGCTGCGGGCCGAAATAGGCCTTCGTGTAGCGGCCGCGGCCGAGTTCACAGAGCACCGAGTCCTCATTGAAGCGGACGATGAAGCTGCCCACGTCGTTCTGGTTGTGCATCTCGGCGTTGTGGCCGCCCTTGGCCGCCAGGGCCAGCGCGGCGGGGTCCGCCGGGTTCCTCCGCGCGAACATCCACATCATGCCCGAATACCAGTCGCGCTCGGCGGGGATGAACTCGCCAGCGGGCTCGTCCTCCGGGGTCCACAGGAGCGCGCGCAGGGCCCAGTGCAGATCTCCGCTGCGGGCGCCCTCGGGCTGCATGCGCGCCAGCTGCATCAGGGGGGGCAGTTCCAGCCGCTTGGAGAGGTAGACGAGCAACGACTTGGGGTAGATGACCGTGGCGTCGCAGTCGGAAAAGTTGGCGTAGGCGCCTCGGCTGAGCATCGTCCGCAGCGGGAACTGGGCCGCGTTGCGGACGCGCTCCCCCGCCATAAAGCTGACGCGCCCGGCGGTAGCCGCCTCCACCAGCTGGGCGATGACGACATAGTTGCCAAAGCCGTAGCCCCAGTACCCCGGCCCCTCCGAGGAGCCGCCGTCCTGGTCAAAGGTGTCCATATAGTCCGCCAGCGAGCGGGCGCCGCGCGCCACGATCTCAGCCAGCCGCGCCACGTCGTCCTCGAGGTAGAGCGCCGCACCGAGCACCCCGGCATTGCACACCGCCGTCCAGTTGTTCACCGAGCGGACCGTGGTGTTGTACAGCCACCAGTGGTCGTGCCTCGTGAGGAAAGGCGTCAGCAGGCGCCAGTCCACCTCATGACGGATGCGCTTGGCCAGCAGCGGGTCGAGGGAGGCGCCGAGGAGATAGTCGAACTCGGCCAGGGCGATACCGGTGGCCGCGGCGCCGAGGTCAATCACCGGGCGCTCCATGTCGGTCAGCTCCGTCTGGTGGGCGGGGAGCACCCAGCTGCTCTCCTCGCAGATCGCCCAAGCCACGTCGAGCAGCGGGTCGAGGAAGCGGCCCTTGTACTCCAGGCACTCGGCCAGTGTCATGATGGCGAGCATCTGCCGGCGGGCGCCGCGGGGCTCCTGGAAGCCCGGTCGTTCTCCGATGCGCTTGAACTCCAGCCAGAGGGTGGCCGGCAGTGCCGGGATGGGCGCGGCCGCCGCCTCCTCCGCCTGGGCGACGATGTCCCGCACCCTGTCGACCCCTAGGCGGGCCGCCACCTCCTCCCAGGCCGCCCGGTCACAGGCCTTTGGGAACGGCGCAAACGGTGCCGCCTGGCGAAGCGCGATCTCGATGTCGACGGGGTTGTAGTCGCGTAGATCGATGCTCACGTCTGCCTCCCTGTGTCTTTCCGCAGCAGCAAACCGCCGAGTGCCCGGTGCACCGGCAACCACACCATAGCCCGCTGCCGCCCTAGCAGTCAACCTGCGCTTGTTGAGCCTGGCGGTCGTGGCCAGTAGCGAGTACCTGTGTGCCTGTCCTTACGAAACGTCTGGCCAAAAGACCCTGCGGGCTGTCAGGGTGGCTCTTTCCGCTCCCCTTGCGTGTTGCGGCGGGTTCGAGGATGCTTCTTTCGGATGGATAGCTTACCTCGCCCATCGGTATGCCTAGAGGGCGTATGAAGGGCACTTGACGCCCCGTTGTGCCTATGATACGGTAGAGCCAAGTAGCCATCGGCGGGTGCTCGCACAGGGGCCATCTGTTACGGTGTTGTCATCGCGGAGCCGCCCCGGCTACTGGAAAGGAGGCCCCACCACGCTCTTGACAGGCCGCGTCGGTTGATAGGCCCATCTTGATGGGCGACCATCTGCCTATTGCTTGCATGGCACCACACCTATCTCCGAACACAAAGGAGCGCCATGGCAAAGCTCACCCGCCGCGAGTTTGTACGCATCTCGGCACTGACCGGTGCCGCCACGGTCGTCTCGGCCTGTGGGGCCGCTCCGGCCAGCCCCGCAGCGCCGTCAAGCGGGGAACCCGCCGCGCCTGCTGTACAGCCCACGGCGGCGCCCAGCGCCGCACCCACGGCTGCGCCCGCCGCAGAGGGCCAGCCGCGCTTCAGGGAAGCTCCCATGCTCGCGGAGCTCGTGGCCCAAGGGCAGCTCCCGCCTGTGGACGAGCGAATCCCGCAGAGCCCCTGCATCTGCCCGGTGATGGAAGGGATCGGCAACTATGGCGGCACGATGCGCCGGGGCTTCACCGGCATGTCTGACCGCAACGGCCCGTCCAAGACGATCGCCGAGGGGATGACCTCCTACAACAGCGACCTCAGCGTCCGAGCCAACATCCTGGAGAGTTGGGAGACCAACGAGGACGCCTCCGTCTGGACCATTACCCTACGGCCCGGCCTCAAGTGGTCGGACGGCTCGCCATTCACGGCGGCCGACATTCTGTGGTACCAGGACCACCAGGTGAAGAACTCCGACCTGACCAAGAGCCCTTCGGACAACTGGTCCACCGGCAGCCCCAAGGTGGCGCCCGAGGTAGAAGCGCCAGACGACTTTACCGTCATCGTCAGGTTCGCGCATCCCAAGCCCTTGTGGGCCTTTGTGATGACCCGGTTCGTGCCGGCCACGCCGGGGGCCTTCATGGAGCGGTACCATCCGGACTTTGTCGACAAGGCCGACCTCGAGAAGGCGGCCAAAGACGCCGGCATGGAAACCTGGATGGACTGGTTCAACGACCGCAACGCCTGGTACAACAACATCGAACGGCCGAACCTAGGCCCCTGGATCCCCAAGAACGAGCTGTCGAACGAGCTGTTCATGATGGAGCGCAACCCGTATTTCTGGCAGACGGACGCTGAGGGGCAGCAGCTGCCCTACATCGACCGGATCACCCACCGCATGTATGAGAGCCCCGACGTCTTTAACATGTGGATCGTGAACGGCGAGATCGACTTTCAGAACCGCGGGGTGGGGATCTCAAACTACACGCTGTACAAGGAAAGTGAGGAAAAGAGCGGGTACAAGGTCTTCCTGGGCATCAGTGCCAGCCACACCTGCCTGCAGCTCAACCACACCACCAAGAACCCCAGGCTGCGCGAGTTCTTTGGCAAGCGCGAGGTGCGTTTGGCCATGTCGTACGCGGTCAACCGCGAGGAGCTCAACGAGATCGTCTACGACGGGATGGCCACGCCGCGGCAGTATTCGCCGCTGGAGCAGTCTCCCCAGTACTACGAGAAGCTCTCCAACGCACACACCGCCTACGACCCCGAGAAGGCCAACCAGCTGCTCGACGAGGCTGGCTACGCCGCCAAGGGCCCCGACGGCATCCGCCTGTGGGATGACGGGTCCGGCGAGCAGATCTCGTTCATGTTCGAGGGCACGTCGCCCTCCGGCGACCCCGGCGAAGATGCCGCGCAGATGGTGGCCAAGTACCTGAGTGAGATCGGCATCAAGGCCGCCTACAAGTATTTTGAGCGCTCCCTCTATACCGAGCACTATGAGGCCAACGAGATTGAGGGTGCCTGGTGGGGCGGCGACCGCACGGTGTTGCCCATCGTAGCCCCCTGGATCTTTACCGGCACCTGTGTGGACCGTCCGTGGGCCTGCGCCTGGGGCCTGTGGAAGAACTCGAACGGCACTAACCCGAATGGGGAGGAACCCCCCGAGGGGCACTGGATCTGGGATATCTGGAAGAACTGGGAAGAGATGCTCCTGGAGCCGGACGAGGCCAAGCGCAACGACCTGTTCCGTGGCATCCTTGAAGTATGGGCCGAGGAACTGCCGCAGATCGGCTATCTTGGACAGTTCCCGGCGCCGATCATCGTCAAGAATGGGTTGAAGGGGTACCTGGAGGGCTACCCCATCGACGATACCACTGAGGACGAGCACCTGCTCCACACCCAGACGTACTACTGGGATGAGCCTGACAAGCACGCCTGACGGGCGCCGCGGGGAGGGGGCACCGCAGACGCCCCTCCCCGCATCGCCAGGGACTCGTGCGACGCTGGAGGCGCGCGGGTTTGACGGGTCCGCACAAGAGGGCTATGATCAGGCATAATCGTGGCCCCAGCGTGAGCGTCTCTGCGGTCTATCCTGGCTGGCAGAGCGACGGCGTAGCCGCTACGCGCCGGGTCGTGTGAGGCGGTCGGCCATCGGAAGGGAGGTGTCTGCCGAGCCGATACAGGACAGTCCATGCAGTCCGTGTACTGATAGTGTCTGTCTACTTTGCCGGTGAGGCCTTGCCCCACATCATGCCCTTGGTGTGGCGACAACGCACGAAGAAGTGCCTGAGGAAAGGAACACAGCAATGCGCAACATCACACGTCGTGACTTTATCCGCGTGTCGACCCTGGCGACCGCCGCGTCGATCGCTGCCGCCTGCGGGCAGCCGGCGGCCACGCCGGCCCCGGCGGAGCCCACCGCGGCCCCCGCTGCCAAGCCGACCATTGCCCCGATCGTGGGCCCGGGCGGCTCGGCCGCACACCCCACGGCCGTCCCCACCGCCGAACCGACCGCCCGCTTCACCGAAGCGCCTGTGCTGGCCGAGCTGGTGGCCAAGGGTGAGCTGCCGCCGATCGAGGAGCGCCTGCCTGAGAACCCCGACGTGCTGCAGCCGTCCGAGATGGTCGGCAAGTACGGCGGCGTCATGCGGCGTGGCTTCAAGGGCGTCTCGGACCGCTGGGGCCCGACCAAGCTCAAGGCCACCAACATGACCTGGTTCAACCTCGACCTGACCCTGCGCCCGGCCTCCGCCGAGTCGTGGGAGATCAACGAGGATGCCTCCGAGTGGACCTGGCACCTGCGCAAGGGCATGAAGTGGTCCGACGGGACGCCCCACACCAGCGCGGATTTCCGCTGGTGGTACGACTATCACGTCACGAACACGGACATCACGCCCAACATCTCTACCCAGATCTCCACGGGCAACCCGCGCGTGCTGGGCACGATGGACACGCCCGATGACTTTACCGTCATCTTCAAGTTTGCCCATCCCTTCCCGCTGTTCGGGTTCTCGGTGATCGGGCACGCCAACCAGCCCTACCGGCCCGGTTGGTTCATGGAGCAGTACCACATCGACTTTGTGGAGGACAAGGCCGCGCTCGACGCCAAGGTGAAGGAAGCCGGCTTCCAGGCCTGGTCCGAGTACTATAACGACCGCGACCTGTGGTACCTGAACCCGGAACGCCCGACGACCGACCCGTGGGTGGCCACCAACGCGCTCTCGGCCGAGCTGTTTGTGATGGAGCGCAACCCGTACTTCTGGCAGGTGGACCCGGACGGGCAGCAGCTGCCGTACGTTGACACGATCAACCACCGCCTGTTCGAGGCGCCGGACGTGTTCAACCTCTGGATCGTGAACGGCGAGATCGACTACCAGGGTCGCCACGTGGACATCGGCTCCTACACGCTGTACAAGGAGAGCGAGGCCAAGGGCGAGTACAAGGTGGTCACCGGTATCACCGCCAACCACGATGCCCTGCAGCTGAACCTGACCACCAAGGAGCCGCGCCTGCGCGAGTTCTTCCAGGACCGCAACGTGCGCATCGCCGTCTCCCACGCCATCAACCGCGAGGAGATCAACGAGCTGGTGTACGACGGCATGATGACGCCGCGCCAGTACTCGCCGATCGAGCAGTCGCCGAACTACTACGAGAAGCTCTCCAACGCCTACATCGACTTCGACCCGGAGCTGGCCAACCAGCTGCTCGACGAAGCGGGCTACTCTGAGAAGGACGGGGAAGGCTTCCGCAAGTTCAAGGACGGCTCGGGCGAGACGATCTCCATCACCATCGAGGGCACGGCGCAGGCTGGCGACCCGACCGAGGACTCGGTCCAGCTGGTCTGCAAGTACCTCGCGGACGTGGGCATCAAGGCAGCCTACCGCTACTTTGAGCGCTCGCTCTACACCGAGCACTATGAGGCCAACGAGATCCAGGCAGCATGGTGGGGCGGTGACCGCACCGTTCTCCCGTTGCTCGATCCGGGCATCTTTGTCGGCACCACCACCGACCGTCCGTGGGGCGTGGCCTGGGGCAAGTGGCGCTCCTCGGTTGGCAAGGACGTGAATGGCGAAGAGCCGCCGGCGGGCCACTGGATCTGGGACATCTGGCAGATCGCCGATGACGCGGCACTGATCACCGACGAGGCCGAGCGCAACGCCAAGTTCCAGGAACTCCTGGAGGTGTGGGCGACCGAGCTCCCGATGATCGGCGTCCTGGGGCAGAAGCCTCTGCTCGTCATCCTCAAGGATGGCATGCGGAACTACCTCCCCGGCTACCCGGCGGACGACCGCCTGAAGGACGAGAACCTTCAGTCTCCCCAGCTCCTGTTCTGGGAGTAGGGCCCAACTGTCCGGCTATGCGCCGGACCGCCTAGTGTATGAACCAACGAGGGGCAGGTCGCTTGACCTGCCCCTCGCCTTGCCTGAAGGTGGCGCACGGCGCCTGGCCGTCCGGCCAGGGGGTAGACCGGCCCGCCGCCCAGCAGCATAGCCGACCAGAGTGGCGTTCCCAGACACGCGGAACCTGCTAGGCTGGCAGTGCGCGTCGCAGGCACTGCCGGCCCAGACCGCCCCGGCGCCCTAGAGTCCGCGGCGGTGAACAGCGGTTCTGCGGAACCCGAGCGCGTACCGTCACGTCCTACTCTGAGGAGCTACAGGCTCCGCTCTGTTGGTCTCGGCTGGGCGCGAGTGTCACCCGATAAACGTAGCAGCACAAGGAGTACCGTTGCGAATGCCAAGCAGGATACGATCGTGCGCCCTGATGGCGCTGATGGTCGCGGTGGCCCTGGCGGGGTGCCGCACGTCTACCGAACCCGCCACTACCTCGCTGCTGTTCACCGAGGCGCAGGTACAGCGCGCCGACATGGCGCAGGTCGTGCAGGCCTTTGGGCAGGTGTCGGCCCTGCAGGACCGTTTCCTCACCTACGAGACGGTCGGCGGCCGCCTTCTCGAGGTTCTGGTGCAGGTGGGCCAGCAGGTGCACGAGGGTGACGCCATCGCCCAGCTGGATACAGCCCCGCTGGAGCGCCAGCTGCTCGAGGCTGAGGCTGACCTAGACGTGGCCGAGGCCGTTCTCCGTGAGGCGGAGGCCGACGCCTCGCCGGCCATGATCCTGCAGGCCGAGGCGGACCTGTTGGCCGCCCAGTACGAGCTGGCCAAGGCAGAGATGGACGTGCATCTGTCCGCAGCCTCCGGGTCCAGCCGGCTGGAGCAGGAGGTCGCCGATCGGCGCTACGATCTACAGGCTGCCCAGGATCAGGCGGCCGTCGCCGACCTGACCGCCCAGGCCGGCCAGATCCGCCAGCTCGAGTACGATCAGGCCTTCTTCCAGCGTGCCCTCCGGGATCTCGCGCCGGACCAGAATCGTGGCGAGATTGAGGAGAACCTGGCGGACGCCGAGCGCGCCCTGAGCGCTGCGCGGATCGCCCGCGAGAGTTCGCTCCGCGCAGCGCGCGACGCCGTGCGCAAGGCGCAGGAGGAGCTGCAGAAGGCCAGCGCCAAGCTGGCGCGCAGCCGCGAGGAAGGGTACGACCCGCAGGCCGAGGCGCGCCTCGCCTACGAGGAGGCCGTCGCCCGCGTGGAAAAGGCTACCAAGCGGGCCGAGCAGGTCCACAAGGGGCCCGATCCGACCGTGCTCGAGGCGGCCCAGACGGGCTACGACGCCGCCCTGGCCAAGGTAGAGAGCGTGCTGGCCTCGCTAGAGGCGTCTACGCTGCGGGCACCCTTTGACGGGGTGATCTTTGACCTGCGCACCACCACGGGGCAGATAGTCTCTCCGAGCGATCAGATCGCCTATCTGGTAGCGCCCGACGCGCTGCGCCTCGAGTCGGCCGTCTCTGAGGTGGACGTGGTGCGCCTTCAGGTGGGCCAGCCGGTGCGCATCACTCTGGAGGCCTACCCGGACCGCATGCTGGAGGGTGAGGTGCTCGAGATCTCTCCGCGCGGCCAGTCCCAGGGCGGTCTGACGATGTTCAAGGTGCGCGTCTCGCTGGACCGGGGCGGCCTGGACATTCGCCCGGGCATGACGGCCATGCTCAAGATGGTCGTCGGCGAAGAGCGGAACGTCCTCGTGGTGCCCTCCGCGGCGCTGCGCCAGTCGCCGAACGGGGGCGTGATGGTGCAGGTGCTCAGCCCGTCGAATGACTGGGTGGACCGTGACATCAAGATCGGCACCAACGACGGCATCCTGGCCGAGGTGCTCACCGGCGTTGAGGAGGGCGAGACCCTCCGCTACCCGCTGCAGGAGCCCGCCAAGGGATCTCCGTACGACATGCCCTTTGCGCGGCCCGGGCCGACACCGGCGGAGGGCGGTGATCAGGCTCCTCCTGAGGAGCAGAGTCCTTCCGAGGATCAGGATCCTTCTGAGGATCCGGCTACTCCGCCTGACGAGGCGACCGAGCTGGTGCCCGGTAAGGAGGGAGAGCAGGTACAGCCGCCCACCGACGGGGCGGGGCAGCCAGCGCCGTTGCCGATGGAGAGCCAGCCGTCCGTTGTGAGCACTCCCGCGCCGGGAGGGCCGACCGATGATGGATCGCGGGGGAAGTAAGCGATGACAAAGAAGAGAAGACGCGGCCGGGGCGGAAAGCCCATCTTTGCGATCGGCTGCCTGACGGTATTGGCTGGGCTGGTAGTGGCCGGAGTGCTCATTGCTCCCCGCGTGAAGAGCCTGTTCACCCCGACACGGCCCGGCTGGGCGGGCATGCCCTGGTACGGCCCCAGCCAGGAGATGACCGTGACGCGCGGCTCCGTGTCGGAGGGCGTCTCGGCCTTTGGAGCGGTTTCGCCGGCGCGTGAGGCCAGGCTGGCGTTTGAGCAGGCCGGCGGAGAGGTGGTCTCCTCGCTGATCGAGGTCGGCATGCCCGTTACCGAGGGGCAGGTGCTGGTGGAACTCGACCGGGCCGCCCTCGAGCGGGACCTGGCCAAGGCTCGCGCCACCCTGCAGGATGCTGAGGAAGCCCTCGCCGAGATTCGCGGCGGGGCCAGCGACGCCGCCGAGAGCCTACGGCTGGAGGTAGAACTGGCTGCCGCGGAGCAGGCCGTTGCCGAGGCGCGCGCCGCCCTGACGGCCTACGCCTCCGGAGGCGATACCCCCGCCGCACAGCGCTCGCGGGCGGCCCAGGAGTTGGCCGCGGCCCGCGCCGAGCGGGAGGCGCTCCTCAACGACGGCGCCCGGCTGGAGCAGATTGAGTACCTCCAGTGGATCTATAGCATGGCCGAGGTCAAGCACGGCGAGATGGTCGCCATCCCTAACCCGAGCGAGCAGGACGCGGACAACACCTGGCTGTTGCGCATCGACATGCTCGCCAAGCGAGAGTCGCTGGACTTGGCCAAGATGCAGTACGACATGGATAAGCGTGCCGCCGAGCATCGCGTGGCCGTGGCGGCCCGTGCGGTGGCCGCCCTGGACGCGCAGATTGCCGCGGGGATGGGCGACATCGAGCGCCAGAAGCTCGAGGCCGACGTGGCCAAGGCCGAGGCCAAGGTGGCCACCGTGCAGGAAGCGCTGGCCGCGGTGGGCAGCGACCTGCTCGGCGCCAAAGTGGCCGAGGCCCAGGCCAAGGTGCTGAAGGCCGAGGGTGCGGTGCGCGATGCTGAGAAGGCGCTGGACAACGCCGTTCTGGTGGCCCCCTTTACCGGCGCGATCACGGAGGGTAGCGTGGTGCCCGGTCAGCTCGTTACCGCGGGGGCACCACTGGGGACCATCGAGGATGCCGGGTCGCTGCGTGTCGTCGCTCAGGTGAACGAGATCGACATCGCTCGTCTTCAGGAGGGCCAGGAGGTCGTCCTGAGCTTCGACGCCTTCCAGGGAGAGCCGCCCCGCCACGGGCGCGTGGGTGAGATCCCTCTGTACGGCAAGTACTCGAACGGCACGACCGTCTTCTCGGTGCCGATCGCGTTCGACGCGGAAGGCCTGGTGCTCTTCCAGGGGATGAGCGCGAACGTCATCTTCCCCTCTGCCACCAAGGAAGACGTCCTCGTGGTGCCAGCGGCAGCGGTCTTCACGGACCCCGAGGGGGATTATGTCATGTTCATGGCCGGCGGCCAGCCGGAGAAGCGCTACATCACCACCGGCATCTCGGACGGCATCTACACAGAGATCGTGGCGGGCCTGGAAGAGGGTGACGTCGTGAACGTCCCGATGATGGGACCACGCGGCTCAGGCATGCCCATGTACTACGGAGGGATGTACTGATGCGGCGCCCCATCAACCTCTGGTTCGCCGTCCAGGGCCTGGGCAGCAGCAAGCTGCGCTCGGCCCTGACGGTGCTCGGCATCATCATCGGCGTTGGCGCGGTGATCATGATCGTCTCACTGGGCAACGGCCTGCGTCGCTCCACCAAGGAACAGATGGAAGTGTTCGGGCGCGGCACCATCGAGGTGCGGCCGGCGGTCAACTATGGCGGGTCGATGCCGATGATGGCAGAAGTCGCTGTCAGCGATGGCGGCAAGTACGTCGAGCGGCAGATGGGCTCCGAGCCCGACTTTGCCCCGCAGGAGCCGCAGATCGACCCGAAGGACGTTGAGGCACTGCGCCTGTTCGGCACCAGCCTGAACGGCATCTCGCCGGAGCTGGAGATCAACAGCGCCACCACGGTGTACCGCGGCAAGCAGGTGCCCGTCTGGCAGGTCCTCGGCGTGCAGGACGAGTGGCTGCACGTCTACCGGCGTGAGGTGCACAGCGGCCGCTTTGTGAACGATGACGACGAGGCCAACGCCGCGCCGGTGGCGGTGATCGACCAGATCCTGGTCAAGCAGTTCTTTGGCGAGGGGACCAACCCGATCGGCCAGACGCTGCACATCACCATCAACGGCACGAGCACCCACAACTTTACCATCATCGGCGTATTGGCCAGCGACAAAGACTACAGCCGCACCTCCTCCACAATCCTGGTGCCGCTGCGCACGGCGCAGGCACGGCTGCACACCGGCGCCCGCAACGACATCAGCATGATCGGCATCCGGGTTGACTCGCGCGACCCCGAGGAGCGCAAGTTCGCCGTCGCGCAGGCCAACACGCTCCTGCGCGCGCGTCATGGCCTGGGGCAGGGCGCCCAGGAGGACTTTCAGATAAACGACAGCCTCGAATACAGTGAGGAGATGACCCGCATCACCGACATCATGACCCTGGTCCTCTCCCTCATCGCCGGCATCTCGTTGGTGGTGGGCAGTATCGGGCTGATGAACATCATGCTGGTCGGCGTCAGCGAGCGCACCTGGGAGGTGGGCCTGCGCCGGGCGATCGGCGCCCGGCAGGGCGATATACTGTCCCAGTTCCTGGGAGAGGCGGTGCTGCTCTCCCTGGTGGGTGGCCTGATCGGCATGGGCCTGGGCATGGCCGGATCGTACGTCGTGGGCATGTTGGTGACCGAGCTGCAGGGCTACGTCAAGGTCTCCGCCGACATTGTCGCCATCGCGCTGACGGTGTCGACGGTGGTGGGGGTGGCATCGGGCATCTACCCGGCCTGGCGGGCCGCGCGGCTGCAGCCGACCCAGGCGCTGCGGCACCTGGCCTAGCGGCACGCATCGGCGGAGGACGAATGATGACAGAAAAGACTGCGGCGCAAGGACCCCTGGTCGAGCTGGTCGGCGTGAGCAAGGTGTATGAGATGGGCGAGGTAGACGTGCACGCCCTGCGCTCCGTCGACTTGCAGATCTGGCCGGGCGAGTACACGGCCATCGTGGGGCCGTCCGGCTCGGGCAAGACCACGCTGCTGAACCTGATCGGCTGCCTGGACCTGCCGACGGCGGGCACCTATCGCCTGCACGGTGAGAACGTCACGGCCATGAGCGACCGGCGCGTGTCGCGCCTGCGGGGCTCCGGGATCGGCTTTGTGTTCCAGAACTACAGCTTGCTGAACAGGGCCACGGCCCTGCAGAACGTCGAGATGCCCCACTATTACCTGAAGGGTCATGGAGACCGGCGGCGGGCCCAGGAACTCCTTGACCTCGTCGGCCTCGCCGATCGTGCCAAGCACCGCCCCACCGAGCTGTCCGGCGGACAGCAGCAGCGCGTGGCCATCGCCCGGGCGTTGATGAACGATCCGTTCCTGCTCCTGGCCGACGAGCCCACCGGTAACCTGGACTCGCACTCCGGCCTGGCCCTGATCGAGCTTCTGGAGCGGCTGAACCGCGAGCAGGGCCTCACCATCATCGTGGTGACCCACGATCCCGACATCAGCAGCCGGGCGCGCCGGGTGCTCCACATGCAGGACGGCGAGATGGTCAACGACGAGCGGCGCAACTGAGCGCGCGGACGAGGAGGGAGTGTTATGGAACAACCAGTGACTGTGGGCGTGGTAGGGCTGGGGCGCGGTGGGCATCTGGCGGACATTGCTGCCTCGCTCCCTGGCGTCCGCGTGGTGGCCGGGTGCGACGCCGCGGGGCCGCTGGCGGACGCATTCGGCGCCCGCTTCCCCGAGGCACGCCTCACCCCGACGTTCGACGCGCTGCTGGACGTCCCCTTTGACGCGCTCATCCTGGCCTCCTACTGCCCGGACCACGGCCCCCAAGCCGTGCGCGCCTTGCAGGCGGGCAGGCACGTCCTGTCGGAGGTGACAGCCTTCCACACGCCCGCCGAAGGGGTAGCCCTGGTGGAGGCGGTGGAGGCCTCCGGCCGCCACTATATGATGGCCGAAAACACCTGCTTCCGCGCGCGGACCTTTGAGGCGCGGCGCCTCCTCCGTGAAGGGGCGCTGGGCGCGTTCGTCTATGGGCAGTGTGAGTACGTCCACGATATCCGCGGGCTGATGCACAACGCCGACGGCTCTCCGCACTGGCGGGGGTGGCTCCCGCCCACCTACTACACGACGCACCCCCTCGGCGAGATGCTGTACATCGCCGGGGCGAGGCCGGTGGCCGTCTCGGCACAAGGCGTGTTCGGCCGCATGCCCGGGTCAGCGAACCCGCTCGATATGGGCGCTATGTTGGTGACGCTGGATAACGGCAGCGTGGTGCACGCCCTGGCCTCCTTCGCGGCCGGCCGCGACAGCCAGTGGCTCTCAGTCTACGGCACGCAGGGGGTCGTGGAGTCCGACCGCTGGGGCGACAGGAACCTGCTCCACGTGCGCCTCTCTGAGGCGGCAGGGCGCGAGCCCGAGGTGCGCACTTATCTGGCCACATGCCCGGACCAGCCCGCCGCTGCCGCCCTCGCCGGTCACGGTGGCTCGGACTTTTACCCGGTCTTCCACTTTTTCCGCGCCGTTCGCGGCGAGGGCGAGTCACCCATGGACGTCTACGACGCCTGCGACTATACCCTTCCCGGTATCATGGCCTACCGGTCGGCGGTCGCTGGCGGCACCACGCTGGAGGTGCCCGACCTGCGCGACCCGGCCACGCGCGAGCGCTACCGCGGCGACCACCTCGCTCCGCCGCGGGCTGACCGCGTGTCCCCTTGACCGTCCGCCCGCCCCCGGTTACAGTGCTCCCGGGCGCTGCTTGAGCGCGCCGCTATGTGTGACCGTGCCGTGTGGCAGGAGGGAACAGTGGCTAGACGGATCGTTCTCATCGGCGCAGGAAGCGCCTCGTTCACGCGCGGCCTGGTGGCCGACCTTATCCTGTCCCCCGAGATGGGGCCCTGGGAGATCGGCCTGGTCGATACCGACCCACAGGCCCTCGCCGTCGCCGAGGGGCTGACGCGGCGCATGGTGGCCGCCCGCGGAGCCGACGTGCACGTCCTGGCCTCCACCGATCGCCGCGATCTCTTGCCGGGGGCCGACGTCGTCGTGACGACGATCGGCGTCGGCGGGCGACGTGCCTGGGAGGCGGACGTCCTCATCCCGCGCAAGTACGGCATCTACCAGCCGGTGGGAGACACGGTCATGCCCGGCGGGACCTCCCGTGCCCTGCGCATGATCCCCGCCCTGGTGGCCATCGCCCGCGATATTGCCGCGCTCTGCCCGAACGCGCGCTACATCAACTATGCAAACCCCATGACGGCCAACTGCTGGGCCATCCGCGAGGCGACCGGCGTGCCCGTCATCGGCCTGTGCCACGGGACGTTCCGGGTGATCCGCTCGCTGGGCTCCTTTGCCGCCGCCCCGCCGGAGGAGACCAAGGCCCTGTATATGGGGCTCAACCACCTGACTTTTATCTATGACCTGCGCCATCGCGGCGAGAGCCTCTGGCCGCGGGTTCGCGCCGAGCTGGACGCCCAGCGCGAGGGGCGCCCCGGGCACGTGCCGCAGGGCGAGCCCGCCTTCCGCGCGGCAGAGAACCCCTTCTCCTGGTCACTCTATGACGCCTATGGCGCCTACCCCTGCTGCAACGACCGGCACGTGGTCGAGTTCTTCCCCGAGCGCTTTCCTGCCGGCCGCTATGGTGACAAGACCCTCGGCGTCGACGCCTACTCGTTTGAGGGCACCATCGCCGGGGGCGACGGCGGCTATGCGGCCATGCGTGCCCAGGCCCTCGGCGAGGCCCCCCTTGACGAGCACATCTTCCAGCGCGCGGCCGGCGAGCACGAACAGCTCCTGCAGATCCTGGCCGCCCTGGACGAAGACGAGGGCGGCGTCTATGCGGCCAACCTGCCGAACAACGGCGCCGTCCCGGGCCTGCCGGCTGACGGCATCCTGGAGATGCCCTGCCTGGCGGCGGGAGGCGCCTTGCGCCCGGTAGCCGTGGGCGACGTCCCCTCCGCCCTGGTAGCGATCATCGCCAAGAAGCTCGCGGCCGTCCGCGTCACGGTTGAGGCGGCCCTGACGTGCAACCGCGAGGCGTTCGTCGAGGCGTTGCTCCTCGACGGGGCCGTCACCGAGCTGGACACGGCCCGTGCCCTGGCCAATGAGCTGCTGGCCGCGCAGCGACAGTACCTGCCCAGTGGCTGGGACGTCTAGCACTCTCCGTAAAAGGGAGCCGTTTGGAGGAGGCAGGGGGTCGGAGAATCCGACCCCCTGCGAGCCCAGCAGGGCGACACTCTACCGGAGCAGCGCCTCCAGCGCGTCGGGCGTGAACTCGCGCTGCGCGCCGTCATAGTTCAGCAGGCAGAGGAGAGCCCCCGGGCGTTCGCCCAGCAGGTCGGTGACGGTCGCGACGTAGCGGCGCGTCTGCTCCACATAGCCGCGCAGCTTCCGGACAGAGTGATCCCGACGTTCGGCGCCCCGCCGCAACCAGGAATCGCGCAGGTAGTCCGTCTTGAACTCCACGATCGTCCAGGCGCCCCCGTGGAGATACAGGGCATCGATCGTGCCCCAATCGTCGCTGCCGTCCACCGTGCGCTGGTAGGGCACCTCGTGAAGGCGGCGCTCCGCCTCGTCCATCTGTCCGAACAGGTCGCTGGCCCAGAAGCGGCGCAAGAGGCGTGCCGCGTCGTTGGCCAGTTGCTGAAGTTGCCGCCCCTCGCCGATGCCGTAACCCCTGCCCCGCGCCTCCAGCCAAGGGAGGAGATCGTCGCCGTCGCCCCGCCAGGCCGCCAGCGCCTCGTGCACCACCTCACCCAGGACCCAGGCCGGCGCCCGAGTACCCGGGCGAGCGACTACGTGCCAGCTGGTATCTGCCGGGCGCGGCTCCTCGGCGGAGGCGTCTGGGGGAGGGAGCAGGCTCTCGACGAGCGGCGAGGGCGCCTGCCAGGCAGCGGGGCGGGGCGTGGGCGGCGTCGTGGCGCCCCGTTCTGGCGCCGCCCAGCCCGGCTCAACCAGAGCCACGCGCACGGGCGTGTCCTGTACGGCATAGAGGAGGTCATGCACGGCGTCGCCCTCGGGGTCGCAGGAGGGTCTGGCCTGGTCGAGCCCGCAGATCGGGAGCACATCCTCCAGCCAGCCCTGGCTGCCGAGGGTGCCGTCCCTGCGCAGAGTGACGCATCCGCTGATGATCAGCTCCTCCATAGCGCGGGTCGCCGCCACGTAGAGAAGGCGGGCGTTCTCGGCCTTCTCCTGGCTGGTCTCCCGGTCCTGGCCCAGGGTGTGCGCCGCCGAGGCGTTCTTGTCCTCGTCGCGCAAGGGGGCGAGCGGGCCGAGTTCCCTATCCAGGAGGAGCGCGTCCGTACGGTTCAGGCGGTAACCGGCATCCCCGATGACGACGACCGGGAACTCGAGCCCCTTGGCGGCGTGGACGGTCATCAGCTGCACGCTCCCCTCCGCCAGGGTGCGCGCCTCGCCCTCGCGGGCGCCGCTATCGCGGAGCTCGGCCACATAGTCGAGGAACTGGCCCACACTGACGATCTGGCTGTTGCGCGCGTCGTCGAGGAGCTTGTCGAGGTTGCGGGCCGCCCGAGCCTGGTGCGCGTGCAGTAGCGCCGCCGGGTAGGCGGTGGAATCCAGCAGGCGCTTGAGCAGGTCGGCCACCGTTACGCGGCCCACGAGGGCGCCGAGCGGTGCCAGCACCTGGGCGGCGCGGGCCGCTCGCGGCCCGTCAGGCCCAGGCAGGCTGGCGCCCGAGGCCAGCAAAGCCTCCCACAGGGTCATCGGCCGAGCGGCTGCCCGGCAGGCCTCTCGCAGGCGAAAGATGCCCGCGTCAGAAAGGGCCACCGCCGGTGACCGCAGCAGGCCGACCATGGCCAGGTCATCGGTGGGATCGCTGATGGCGCGCAGGGCGTTCAGCACGTCGCGAACTTCGGGGCGCTCGTAGAATCCCTTGCCCGCCACGGTCAGGAAGGGTACCCCGGCACGCTCGAGGGCGTCCTCGTAGGCGGCGAAGCCACTGGCTGCCCGGCAGAGGATGGCCACGTCCCCATAGTCAAGCGGGCGCGCGGCCTTGCCGTCCAGCACGGAGCAGCCGCTGCGCTCGACGAGCTCCGTCAGGCGCTGGACGAGCGCGTCGGCCGCGCGGTCGTCGGCGCCCTCCTCCTTGGTGCCAATGGCGAGGTGCATCTCGATGTGCGGTGCCAGGAAGCCCGGCCCGGGCTCCTCACGAGCGGCCGCTAGCGCCCCAAAGGGGGCCGCCCAGGGCCGCTCTGGGTCGGAGGCGCTGCCCAGCACGGGCTCCAGCAGGGCGTTCAGCCCAGTCACGAGCGCGTGGTGGGCGCGGTAGGAGGTGCCCAGCTCCAGTACGGCCTCTGCGGGCAGGCTCTCTTTGACGGCGCGGAACACGGTGACGTCCGCCCCGCGGAAGCGGTAGATGGACTGCTTGGCGTCCCCGACGAGGAAGCGCAGACCGCGGCCCCCATCGAGGTGATCGACCAGGCTCAGCTGCCGGGAGTTGGTGTCCTGGAACTCGTCCACCAGGAGCGCGCTCGTCTCGCCCTGCCAGCGGGCCCGCACGGCGGTGTCTTCGGAGAGCAGCCGGTGCGCAAGGCGTTCGAGGTCGTCATAGTCGACGGCGTGCTGCTGATCTTTGAGCGCCGTGTAGGCCGTTCGGGCGTAGTCAAAGACCTCGCGCAGGGGCGGGATCAGCGCGGCCAGCAGCTCGTCACGCGGCCCCAGAGTCAGGGAGAAGAAGCAGACGGCGTTGCGCTTGTCGCGCTCGGGGAACCAAAGCCGCCTGATGGAGTCCAGGGCTGCCTTTACCTCCGCGACGCACTCCTTCCCGCCCGGCCACGCCGCCCCCCTCCCACCGGTCAGGCTGATGGTCTCGAGGGGCGCCAACACCTTCATGACCTGGGCGACGCTAGCGCCGGCGGCCGCCAGGCGGTCAAACGCGTCCAGCGCGGTGACCGTCACCTCCCATTGCCCCGCTATGCGATCGTCGGAGGTGAGGGGCTGAACGCCGCGCAGCACCGTGACGGCGTCCTGCCACTTCTCCGATGCGAGCAGGCTGGCGAGTCTCCGCCCCTGCGCGGCCCGCAGGGCGCCCTCCCAGGTAGCCAGCGGATCGTCACCCACCGCGGCAAAGGCGGCCTCGGCGTCGGCCGGGTTTTTGAGCAGGCGCGTCAGGACTTTCGTAAGCTCGCGCTCGCCGAACTCGGCAAAGAGCGGGGCAAGGTCCTCCCGCGTAGCGGCCCAGGCCAGGGTGGCCTCGCGGGCCTCGCCCAAGAGGAGGCCCGCGGCAGCCTCCTCGAGCACCTCAAAGCGCGGGTCCAGCCCCGTCTCGGCGGGGTGGGCGCGCAGGATCTCGGCACAGAGGCTGTGGATCGTGCCGATGCGAGCGGCGTCCAGTTCCGAGTAGTAGCCCCTCCACCGCTCCCCATCGGCCTCGGTGAGGCCTGGGTCTTCAAGGTACAGGCGTATGGCCTCGCGCACGCGGTTGCGCATCTCGTGGGCGGCCTTGCGCGTAAAGGTCACCGCCACGATGGAGCGCAGACTGTGCCCCGCCGCCAGAAGCGACAGGTACCGCGCCACGAGGGTGCGCGTCTTGCCGGTGCCGGCCCCCGCACTGACCAACGTGTCGTCCGAGGAACGCGCCAGGATGGCGCGCTGCTCATCGTTAGGGGCCATCCGTTCGACGATGTCGGCCAGTGCCTGGCTGGGCTGCAGAGTCACATTCCTACTCCTTGGTACGGGGCGGCTGAACGCCCGGGGTCTACACTGGTGGACGGTGCAGGTCAGGCCGGCCGAGACCCCACGCTCAGGTGCCAGCAGAACCCGGCGGCCGGGCAGTACGGTGGGCAGCCCCCTTGCGGTTGCTGCGGGGCAAAGTGGCCGGCGCCGACGCCGTCGACTGCCTGGGCCGCCGCCTCCGAGGCCACGCGGATGGCTCCTTCCGCTCCGCCCACGAACTTGCTGAGCTGCCCCGCGCTCTTCTGGGCCGCGCTCACGTGCCAGTAGTAGCCCTCGGCGGGCTCGCCCAAGCCCAGCACATCGCGGGCCGCGGCGGCGTACAGGGGTAGCTGCAGCTTGCGGGCCTCCTCCAGGGCTTTCTGAGTGGTTGCCCCGGAGCCGCCCGTCTTGTAGTCGATGATGCGCAGAGTCCCGTCCGGGGCGATGTCGACGCGGTCTATGACGCCGCGGACCCGGAACGAGGTCGCGCCGACGCGCACCTCCAGGGCTTTCGGCTCCCCGAAGCGGGCCTCGAGGGCCCTCAAACGGTAGCCGGCGGATTCAGCGGCCATGGCCACGATGCTTTTGCGCAGGTTCTCCTCAATCTCGGCGCGCGTGTGCTGCCACCAGGCCGTCTCGCGAAAGCCCTCGAGGCGGGGGGCCTCGTCGAGAACGCGGGCGGCGACCTCGGGCAGGGCGGCCAGGAGCGCCTCCGCATCATCGACCGCGCCGCACAGCGCGTAGACATGCTCGAGTATGCGGTGCACGACGGTGCCGCGCTGGCGGCTGTCCAGGCCCTCGCCGGGTTCCTGGCGCGGCTCAAGACCCAGGACGCTGCGCACGTAAAACCACAGCGGGCAGGCACGGTACTCCTCGAGGCGGCTGGCGCTCCAGGCCCTGCCAGGCGGGAAGCGCCTGGCCAGGAGATCGGGCACCTCGCGGAGGTCGCCGTCGTACGGGCCCATGCGTCGTCGGCGCCGCGCCCGGAGCACCACGCTTGCCGCATCCATCGCTTCGGTCAGCTCACGGCCGGGCGCCTCCGGTTGGGCAGCGTCATCCAGCCAGGCGCGCAGCGCGCCTACACTCCCGGCCGATGCGGCGGTCGCCAGCAGTTCCTGCCACGAGCAAGCCTCGCTTGAGGCGGTCGGGCGGTCGCTGGTCAGGCGGACGGGCAGAGACTGGGTGAGGCGGGCAGCCTCCTCCCAGTAGGGTGAGGGCGCCCAGGGCGCACCGGTCTCGGAAAGGCGGGGGCGCACCAGGAGAAGCCGTTCCCAGGGCGCGGCAACGGCCCGGTAGAACCACTCGAGCTCTCGGCTGTCCAGCAGTCGCGGAAGCCTCAGAGAGGGGTCCCGCTCCCTGAGGGCACGACGCTCGGCCTCGGTAAGGAAGGGATCATCCGAGAGTGGCGCGGGGAACTCTCCCTCGGCCAGGCCCACCAACGCCACGGCACGATAGGCCACTCCGGCGGCCGCCTCCACGCCGGCGACCTGGACGGCGCGCCGATCGGCGCGGCGCGGCAGTTGGTAGCGTGCGGGCTCCACGGCCCCGGTCAGCTCTTCCAGAAAGCGGGCATAGTCCACGGGTCGGTCGGCGCCCAGCGCTTCCTCCGCCCAGACGAGGCCGCGCATGACCTCCTTGAGGCGCTGTAGCGCCGCCAGGTCGGCGTCGCGGCGCTCTGGCGCAACGCCTTCGGCGCGCACGTTGTGGACGATGCGCAGGGACCGCTCGTCGTCCGCGCGGGCCGGCTCGTCCTCCGGCGCGGCTGCGGGGCCGATCAGCTCCTCCGCCCAGCGCACGTACTCACGCAGAGTGCGCGCCTCGGCAGGAGGGGTCAGCCGCGTCACGAAGCGCCGAAAGGTGTCGCGGAGCTCCGCCGGGGGCACGGCCGGCCGGTAGGCGGGCTCCGGCTCGGCGTCCTCGTCGGAGGTGGGCGGGGCCTGGCGGGCCGCCCAGCGATCGAGGGCCTCCTCCCACTGGCTCAACCCGCGGATCACGCGCCCCGCCCGGGCCGCCTCGTCGAGCACGCGGGCCGCCTCCGGCGTGACGCCGACCGGCGTGGGGTCATCCGCAGAAGTGGGCCCCGTCCACGATAGATAGGGCGAGCGCCAGGCCTCCAGGACGAGGCGGCGCGACAGCGACGGCTGCCCCGCCTGGCCGGCCAACGGCTCCATGGTGCGCAACAGGTCGAGCAATGCGGCGACGGCAGGGTTGTCTCTCAGCGGCAGGCCGCCGGCTACGCCGATGGGAATGCCGTACTCTTCGGCGATCTGGACGATCGTAGCGCGATAGGCGTCCAGGTTACGCGCCAGCAGGCAGAGCTCCTCCGGCCGGTCGGGCGCCCGCAGCAGCTCGGCCTTGAGCCAGCGCAACGCCACGCGCACCTCGGCAGCCCGGTCGGGCGCTTCCATCATGACCAGTGTCTGCTGCGGGTCGGGCTCGGGAGTGACGCCAGCGGAGAAGAAAGAGCGGCGCAGGTGGCCCAGGGCGCCCGTGGGGCCCGTCGGCTGTCCATCGGCAACGCGGCGGGGTGTGCGGCCTGCCGACGTGCCGAGCATCTCCTCGAGCTCCTTCAGGCGCAAGCGGGGGCGGTCTCCGAGGAGCCCCGTAGCGCTCTCGGGCACCGATGTGACCGCTACCACGACGCGCACCCCCGCGCCACCAAGTTTCCGCAGGAAGGTCGCCTCCAGTGGGGTAAGCGCGTCAAAGCCGTCGGCAACGACTAGCGTCTCCCCCAGCCCGACAGCGTCGGCCCCGTCCTGCGCCGCCCGCAGCGCCGCCCAGCCCAGCCCCTCGTCGTCTTCCCAGGCGTTCAGGGCCAGGTACTCTTCATAGGCAGAGTAGATGGCAGCCAGGTCGCGCAGGCGTGGCGTGGCGCCGATGCCGTCCACACCGCTCCGGAACGCCGCTCCGTCAACCAGTGAGGCCCGCAGCGCCCCAACCAGAGATTGCAGCGCGCTGACGAACCCCGGCCGGTTGCGCAGGCCGCCCAGGTGCTCGAGCGGGACGCGGTCGAGCAAAACGCGCAGCAGGCGGTACTGCACGGCGTCGCCAATGTGCGTGTGCGCCACGCCGGCCCTGGTGAGGCAGGCGGCGTAGAGGCGATAGAACGTCCCCACGCGAACGCCCAGCGCCCCCTGGCCCCTTCCCGCCAGGCGACGACGCCAGGAGGCCTCCTGGAGGGGGCCGGGGACCACAATCCAGGGGGTCTGCGCGAGGCCGCGGGCTGCGCGCAGTGCCTCCTCCACGCAGAATGTGGTCTTGCCGCTGGCGGCCTGGCCTACGTAGAGCTCGACGGGCATCTGTTCCTCCCGATAGGGTGGCTGTACACTCTTCTCGCCCCATGGTACCCGAACCCGGCGGCGGCCAGCAAGCCGCCCCGCGCCCGGCGAGGGAACCGACCTGCGCGACGCCTGCCGGGCCATTTGCGATGTGCGGGTACGCTCCGTATACTGGGTCCGCGCCGACCGGCGGCCCAACGGGTGCAAGCCGCTCGCAGCCAGCGAGGGGCCCAGCCGCGCCCTGGCCGTTGAGCGCGCATGCACCCCCACAGCCCCAATCGAGAGGAGCCTATGTCAGAGAGGACCACTGACGCGCCATCCGGGCGCCCTGCCGTCGACCGTCGCGAGGCGGAGCCCGCGCCCCACTCGGCGCGCATCCTAGCCCTGATCCCGGCCTGGAATGAAGCCCCGACGCTCGGCCCTATCGTGACGGCCGTCCGTGAGATGCTCCCCGTGCTTGTTGTTGACGACGGCTCGACGGACGCCACCGCCGAGGTGGCCAGGCGCTCCGGCGCCATAGTCGTCTCGCATGAGGTCAACCGCCGCAAGGGCGCCGCCCTGATGACCGGTTTTGCCTGGGCCCTCGAACAGGGCTACGACGCGGTCGTGACGCTCGATGCCGACGGTCAACACGACCCTGCCGACCTGAGCAGCCTGCTGAGCGCCTTCCGCGACGGGGCTGGCGACCTGATCATCGGTGAGCGCACCTTCTCTGAGATGCCCTTCCCCCGCTGGTTCACGACCCCGCTGGGCTCACGCGTCCTGTCTTGTGCCCTGGGCGTTCGCGTCACGGACAACCAGTCCGGCTATCGGGTGCTCTCGCGTCGCTTTCTGGAGGCGATGCGCCTCACCAGCACCGGCTTTGAGATGGAAGTCGAGATGATCTGGGAAGCCATCCGACTCGGCCTGCCGATCGGCTGGGTGCCGATCCGCACGATCTATCTTCCCGAGCGCAAATCAGGCTTCCACCCACTGAAGGACTCGGCCCGCTTCCTGCGCATGGTCTGGCACATCTGGCGGCAACGCCGGCGCCACGAGGCGGCCTTGCGGGCCTAGCAGCCACGGGGAGGAACTGCGTGGAAAGGGCCAAGGACGACCTGCTCAACCGCATCGTGCGGGCGGTGGACGACGCCCAACGCCGCCGCCTGGGGATCATGGCGATCGCCGACGACCCCGAGTGCATCTTTCGCCTGGCCAAGGGCTACTCATCGCACGGCTTCTGCCTGCCCGATGGAACTCAGGTCAGCCGTGGTGACCCGGTGGTGGTGCTGCACCTGTGGGGGGAACGCATGCCGCCCATTCCGCCGGAGGGCGCAGACCTGGCCTGGGCCAAGCGGACCCAGCGCCTGCTCATACACTCGATGGGCGCGGTGGCGCGGGAAGTGCGCGACAACCCCCTGCTGGCGGACGCCCTAGCCCTGGGGAACCAGGCCAGCCTGCCGTTTTCGACCGGCACCACCAGGATGCTAGAGCGGCTGGGCTTTGCCTTCCTGGAGACGCAGGATGGCCAGCGTCCGCTGGCCCGGCTCATGGCCCGCCTCTCTCAGGTGTGGACGCGCCTGCTGCGGCGCGCCTACAACGCTGCCTCTCTGCGCGATCGGGATGCCAAGGCCTACGAGACCCGCCCCATGTGGATGAGCCGCGCCGCCCTGCTGGACCGTTACGCCCGCCCGAAACAGTCTGCGTCCTGACGGGGCGGCGCCAGCCCGGCGACGGCCGCTCCTAGGGCAGGGCAGAGTCGCTGGCGGCCAGTTCCAGCAAGGGCTGCTCGGCCTCCAGCCACTCGCGAACCGTGGTGAAGGACCGCCCTTCTACCAGCATGGCCAGCCGACGCGCGTTACGCGAGCGCCCCACGTTCAGCCCCCAGCGCATCACCCGCACCCGCAGTGACTCATCGGGAAGCGGCACGCGCAGTTCCTCGCTGTCCAGATCATGCGGGTGCAGGTAGAGGATGGCCGGGTAGCCCTGCGCGTTGGCGTCCTGCATCGTACGCCGGAAGAAGCGCAGTGGCAGGAACCTCAGGAAGGCGCCTCCCGCCAGCGGCAACCGCAGGCCCAGGACTTGGATCGTCGTGGTGGGCACCTCGTACATGGTCGATCCGTCGAACCGCAGCACGTGCGGGTGCCGTGGCGCGTCAGACCAGCCGTCCCAACCGGGAAAGCGGTAGAACACCGGATGGCAGGGGTACACGCTCGCGTCGTACACCAGACCTAGCTCCGCCAGGAGCGGCAGCGCCCACTGTGAGCGGCGCGTGATGGAAAAGTACGGCGCCCGAAAGCCCAACACCCGCTTGCCGAGAGCGTCCTGCACCGCGTCGAGGGCGCGCACCACGTCATCGCGGAACTGGTCGGGCGTCATCGCGTAGACGGGGCGATGCGCAAAGCCGTGGACGGCCACCTCATGCCCCTGCGCATCGATCTCGCGCACCAGGTGGGGGTAGCTCTGGGCCACCGAGCCCAGGACAAAGCAGGTCGTGCGAACGCCCAGGTCCGCAAGGATGCCGAGCAGCCGCCTCGTGTTGGTAACCACCCGCTCGCTGGGCGGAACCATCGCCCGCGTGGCCGTACGCTCCGGGTAGAAAACGTCCGGCGCGGACTGTCGCCAGTCCTCAATGTCCAGAGTGAGTATGTTGGGTTGGGTTCCCTCACGGTGCAACACGGCAGGTAACGCTCCAAAGGCAGCGCGCGCGCCTGGGGCGCCGCGCCGTAAGCCCTACTGCAGCGGCGAGTACGCCGTCGGGGTCAGAATCTTGCTTTCCACCTGTGCCACGATGGCACCGTTCTTCTCGCTTTCCGCCTTGGCGGCCAGCCATTCGGGATCGTCACGGAAGGCGGCAAAAGAAGCGTCGCGGGCGGCCTGGTCCAGGTGGGCCAGTATGTACACGAGCTCGTCGATCGGATGGCCGTTCTCGACGGTGCGCCAAAAGCCGACGATCTGCATGCCGTGCTTGGCAAACAGGCGCAGGGTCACCTGCGAGAAGCGACGTTCGATGTCGGGCATGCGCCCCGGAACAATCGTGTAGGTACGGAGTTCGTAGATCACGGACGCCTCCTCGGGATCGCTGTTCTCACTCGCGGCCTCATCTGCGGCCGCGCCTAGCATACTCGCGCGCCAACCGCGGGTCAACTCGTGTGGCCCGCTCAGCCGCCTGGGTCGCCCGCCCCGTCGGAACGGAGGAGACATCGCGCAGGGCGCAGGGCCGTGGTATCATGCAGCGCGTCGCCCCCAGGGCGCCTGCCACCCCCACACAGAGGAGCACGGCATGAAAAAGATCGTGATCAGCGGTCCGCAGCGCGCCGAGGTCATCGAGGTGCCCGATCCGTCCCCCCGGGAGGACTGGGCCGTCGTCAAGATACACATAGCACCCATGTGCACCGAGTACAAGGCCTGGTTGGCCGGGCGCGAGGCGCACTACCTCGGGCATGAGGCGGTTGGCGAGGTAGTGGCCGTCGCCCAGCCGGGCAAGGTGTGCGTCGGCGATCGCGTGGTCGTGATGCCCCAGTACCCCTGCGGGCGTTGCCCCCTCTGCATTGCCGGCGACTATATCTACTGTGAGAACACGGTGGACGTCGCTCGGTTCCTCGGCGGCCGCGAGGGAACCGCCACGTACGCCCAATACGTCGTCAAGCCCGGTTGGTTGCTACCCCATATCCCCGAGGACATGTCGTACGAGGCGGCCAGCCTGGCCCTCTGCGCCCTGGGACCCTCGTTCGGGGCTTTCGAGCAGATGAACCTGGGTGCCTTTGACACGGTCCTGATCACCGGCCTGGGGCCGGTCGGCCTTGGGGCCGTGGTCAACGCCAAGTTCCGCGGGGCGCGGGTCATCGCGGTTGAATCGATCCCCTATCGCGCCGCGCGAGCCCGGCTACTCGGCGCCGATCACATCGTCGATCCGCGCGCGCCCGACGCGCTAGCCGAGATCCGTGAGCTCACCGGCGGGGTGGGCGTGGACGCGGCGCTGGACTGTGCGGGCGCCGCGGCCGCCGAGCGCCTGTGCATCGACGCGACCCGCCGCCGTGGGCAGGTGACCTTTGTGGGCGAATGCGGCGATGAACTGGCCTTACGCGCCAGCCCCGACCTGATCCGCAAGGGGCTGACGGTGCGCGGCTCCTGGCACTACAACCTGACCCTCTACCCGCGCGTGCTGCAGGTCATCCAGGGCTCGCCGGTGATCGCGCAGCTCATCAGCCACGTGTTGCCCATGTCTCGCGCCCAAGACGCGCTGGCGCTGACGGCCTCGCACGAGTGCGCCAAGGTGCTGCTCAAGCCCTGGGAGTGAGGCGAGCCCCGCGCCGGGCGCTGCGGGCGCGCCCGCGGGGCAAGCGGGCAAAGCCGTCGCAGGTGACTTGTGGGCGGCGCGAGTTCGTGGCACAATAGGCGCCGAGTGCCAGCCTGCCGGGTGGGGTCCCGGCGGCTCCACGGTAGCGCGAGCGTCGACCACTGGAACCGAGGACATGCAGACCAGCCCCTACCAGCCCAGTGAACGCGATAGCACACAGCGCGCCAGCCAGCCTCGCGCCGGTCATCTGCGGGTGCCGGGCTGGCGCTGGCTCGTTGCCGTCCTCGTCGTCTGCCTGGCCCTATCCGGCTGCGGGCGAGCCGTTGGCGGCGGGGCTGCCGCGCCCGGCGGCATCGTCACGCTGCAGAACAAGGGCTCTGATACGCTCGTCAACCTGGCCCTGGCCTGGGCCGAGGCGTACATGGCCACGCACGCTGATCTGCGCGTGTCGGTGACGGGCGGAGGCACCGGCACGGGCATTGCCGCCATGGTCAACGGGACGGTGGACATCGCCAATGCCTCCCGCGACATGACCGCCGACGAGATCGCCCAGGCCCGCAAGAACGGCATCGACCCCGTCGAGTTCACCGTGGCGCTGGACGCCATCGCCATCGTCGTCAACCCGCAGAACCCGGTGGACCGCCTGACCCTCCAGGAAGTCTCGGACATCTACACCGGGCAGATCGACAACTGGAAGTATGTCGGCGGAGAGGACCGCCCCATCGTCCTCCTATCGCGTGAGTCGAACTCGGGGACTTATGTCTACTTTCTGGAGAACGTCATCCGTCTCGGCAGCGAGAGCACTCTGCTGTTCTCTCCCGACACGCTGCTGATGCCCTCCTCCGAGGGGATCAGTGCCGAGGTGCGTGACAACCCAAACGCCATCGGCTACGACGGGCTGGGCTACGTCACCCCGGACCAGAAGGCCATCGCCATAGCGACGTCGTCCGAGGGGCCCTACGTCCGTCCGTCGATCGACACGGTGAACTCGGGGGAATATCCGATCGCTCGGCCTCTGTACATGTACACCGCCGGGGAGCCGCAGGGAGCAGTCAAGGACTATATGGACTGGATCCTCACCCGCGGGCAGGACATCGTGGCCAACATCGGCTTTGTGCCCCTGAAGAGATAGACGTCGAGAGGTTCTGAATGTCCACTCCGCTCCAGGCCCGGCCGGCCAGACCCCGCTGGGGGGAATTCGTCATCGAGACGCTGATCCGCGTACTCGGGTTCTCCACCATCGGCTTTGTGGCCCTGATCTTCCTCTTCTTGCTGCGCGAGGGCTTTCCCGCGTTCCTGGAGATCCCCTTCAGCAATCTGGCCGGCACGCGTTGGTACCCGTCCTTTGACCTCTACGGCACCCTGCCGCTGATCCTCGGCTCCCTCCTGGTGACGCTGACGGCCATCGCCATTGCCCTGCCGTTGGGGGTGGCCACGGCGGTGTTCGTGCGCGAGGTGGCCCCGCCCTGGGCGCGCGAGTTGCTCAAGCCTGGCATCGAGGTCCTAGCCGGGATCCCTTCCGTGGTCCTCGGGTTCTTTGGCATGACGGTGCTGGCCCCGCTGATCCGCAAGTACCTTGGCGCCCCGACCGGGCTCACGGCCTTCACGGGTTCGCTGGTGCTGGCCTACATGTCGCTGCCGACGATCATCTCCATCGCCGAGGATGCGCTGGACAACGTCCCCAAGAGCTACCGCGATGCCTCGCTCGCCATGGGCGCCACCCGCTGGCAGACCATCTGGCGCGTGGTTGTGCCGGCGGCTCGCTCCGGCATGGTGACCGCCGTCATGCTCGGCATGGGCCGCGCCATTGGTGAGACCATGGCCGTCATGATGGTCACCGGCAATGCGGCCCGCATGCCGGTCGACCTCCAGGCGCTGTTCATGCCGGTGCGCACCATGACGGCCACCATCGCCGCCGAGATGGGCGAGGTGGCCAGCGGCTCCACCCACTACCATGCCCTCTTTGGGATCGGCATCGTCCTGTTCGCGCTGACCTTCGCCATCAACCTGGGCGCCGCACGGGTGATGTTCGCCCAGCGACGCGAAGGGGGCCTGCGATGATCAGCCGGCATACGGCGCAGCGCCTCGGCTATGCGCTCCTGTTCCTGGCCTCGCTTGTGGTGGTGCTGCCGATCCTGGCGGTGATCGTCATCGTGATCATCCGCGGGCTGCCGGCCATCTCTTGGGAGTTCCTGACGGCCATGCCGCGTAACGGCATGACGGAGGGCGGCATCCTGCCGGCACTGGTGGGCACCATCCTGCTTACCCTGGGAACGGCAGTGGCCTCGATCCCGGTCGGGATCGGCGGGGCCATCTACCTGGCCGAGTACGCCCGCGACAACTGGCTGACGCGAGCCATCCGCCTGGCCATCGTGAACCTGGCCGGCATCCCCTCGGTCGTATACGGCCTGTTCGGGCTGGGGCTGTTTGTGCTCCTCCTGCAGCTGGGGACGTCGATCGTGGCCGGTTCGCTGACCCTGGCCATCATGACGCTGCCCGTGATCATCAGTACGTCCGAGGAGGCCCTCCGCGCCGTACCGGGCGACTTTCGCACGGTGAACGCCAGCCTGGGGGGCACGCGCTGGCAGGGGATCTGGCGCATCATTCTCCCGCAGGCGCTGCCTGGTGTGATCACCGGGGTGCTGCTTGGCCTGCTGCGGGCCGCCGGCGAGACGGCCCCCATCCTGTTCACGGTGGTCGCCTTTTACCTTCCGGCTCTGCCGCGATCGGTGTTTGACCAGACCATGGCCCTGCCCTACCACCTGTACGTCGTCAGCACACAGGTGCCCGGCATGCCGGAGGAGGTCAAGTTCGGCACCGCGCTGGTGCTGATGACGCTGGTGCTCTCACTGAACGTGCTTGCGACCATCATCCGGCGACGCTTCCGGCGCCGCCGCCAGTGGTAGCGCCCGAGATGCGCCGCCTACGCCGATCGTCGCCCCCGCCAAGCAGGGGCGCCAGAAGGAGCTGGGGCACCTGATGACCGACGCCTTTGAGCCCGTCATCCAGATCCAGAACCTGAGCTACTGGTACCGTGACCAGCAGGTCCTCCAGGACGTGACGCTGGACATCCCGGCCCATGCGATCACCGTGATCTTTGGGCCGGCGGGAAGCGGCAAGACCAGCCTCCTGCGCACCATCAACCGCCTGAACGACCTGGCGGGCGAGCGGCGCATGGAGGGTCGCGTGCTGCTCAACGGGCAGGACATCTATGCCCCCAACGTCGACACCGTCGAACTCCGCCGCCGCGTCGGGATGGTCTTTGCCCTGCCCCTCCCCCTGCCCGGGACGGTCCGCGAGAACGTGACCTACGGCCCGCGACTGGCGGGCATCCGGAAGCGCGCCGAGCTCGATGCGATCGTGGAAAGGAGCCTGCGGCAGGCGGCGCTGTGGGATGAGGTCAAAGACCGCCTGGACCATCCCGCCCTCGCCATGTCGGGCGGGCAACAGCAGCGGCTGTGCATCGCCAGGAGCCTAGCGCTCTCTCCGGAGGTGCTCCTCCTCGATGAGCCGACCTCGGGGCTCGACCCGATCTCCACCGCGCGGGTGGAGCAGTCACTCTTTGAACTGCGCGAGGAGTACAGCATCGTCATCGTCCCGCACAGTGTGCAGCAGGCCTCGCGCGTTGCAGACTATGCTGCTTTCATGCTGATGGGCGAGATGATCGAGGCCAGTTTTGGCGCCCAGATGTTCAGCGCGCCGTCTGACCGGCGCACAGAGGACTATATCGTCGGGCGTTACGGCTAGCGCCCCGGCAGGCGCGGCGCACGACAATGAGACGAGGCGTATGAGCGGTTTTGCGGTTCACAACCTGGCCTTCTTCTATGGCAGCAAGAAGGTGCTGTCGGGCATCACCGTGGACATCCGTGAGCGCGAGATCACGGCGCTGATCGGCCCCTCGGGCTGCGGCAAGTCCACCTTTCTGCGCTGCCTCAACCGGATGAACGACACCGTACCAGGCGCCCGGGTGGACGGCCAGGTGCTCTTTGATGGGAGGCCAATCTATGGTGCGGGCGTGGACGTCGTCGAGTTGCGGCGTCACGTCGGGATGGTGTTCCAGCGTCCCAACCCGTTCCCCCAGTCGATCTACAACAACGTCGCCTTTGGGCCACGGGTACTGGGGCTCGCTTCGGGGGCGGCGCTGGACGAGATCGTCGAGAGCAACCTGCGCGCCGTGCACCTGTGGGACGAGGTCAAGGACATCCTGCCGCAGAACGCCAGATCGCTGTCCCTCGGCCAGCAACAGCGGCTGTGCCTGGCCCGCGTGACGGCGATCAGGCCCGACGTCATCCTCATGGATGAGCCGGCCTCGGCGCTTGACCCGATCTCGACGCTCAAGATCGAGGATCTGATGCGCGAGCTCGTGGCCAACTATACCATCGTCATCGTCACCCACAACATGCAGCAGGCCGCCAGGGTCTCCTCGTATACGGCGTTCTTTATGCTGGACGACGAGCAGGCGGGCACTCTGGTCGAATACGGGCCCACGGCGACGGTGTTCACCACGCCACGAGACCAGCGCACAGAGGACTATATCACGGGCCGCTACGGCTAGCCGCATCCGCACCGTCGCGGGCGGCAGCCGGTTCAACGAAGGGCACAGGGGAGGCAGCACCATGCTGAGACGGGCATTTCGCGAAGAACTCCAGCGTATTCAGGACGAGGTACTGAGCCTCGGCAGCCGTGTGGAGAACGCTCTGCTCGATTCCGTAGAAGCGTTGCGGCGCCGTGATCTCATCAAGGCTCAGGAGATCATCGATGCCGACCGCCTGATCAACGAGACCCGCTTTGCCATCGAGCACGACGTGCTGATCATCCTGGCCACGCAGCAGCCGGCCGCCAGCGACCTCCGCACCCTGGCAGCAGTTCTGGAAGTGATCACCGAGCTCGAGCGCATCGGCGACTATGGCAAAGGCATCTCCAAGATCAGCCTGATGATTGGGGATCAGCCTCTGCTCAAGCCCTTGATCGACATCCCGCGCATGGCCGAGAAGGCCGTCAGCATGATCCATCGCGCCCTGACGGCCTTTGCCAACCGCGACGTAGCCCTGGCGCTCTCCATCCCGAAGGAAGACGACGAGGTGGACGCCATGTACAACCAGGTCTACCGCGACCTGGTGGCCTACATCGTGGCCGACCCCTCGGTGCTTGACCATGCCAACTACCTGATGTGGGTGGCGCACAACATCGAGCGCGCTGCCGACCGCTCGACGAACCTCTGCGAGCGCGTGGTGTTCATGGTGACCGGCAGAATGTCGGAGCTGGACAATCACGGCGAGGCCTCCGCAGTCGACCTGGGCACCTGACGGCGGTCGCCAGCGGAAATGACAACGGAGGACAAGCCTGTTCGGCTTGTCCTCCGTCTTTTGCTGTGCGGCGCGGCGGAGGGGCAACGCCCTCCCCTGGGCTAGGCCTCGCTGGGGGCGATGACGGCCGCCAGGCTGTCTTCCACCTTGCGCATGCCGGCACCCAGGTCGATCTCAGCCGCCAAGGCATACTCGCTGGCCAGCAGCTCCTTGCCCAGGTCGAGGAGTCCGCGGTCGACCGTTCCCAGCGGGCGCTGCGAGTTGATCAGGTAGAGCACCCGCACCACCGAGAGAACCTCACCAAAGGAGCCCGACTTGAGGCGTTCGCGCATGTCTTCCTGGCGGGCCTTGTAGTCCCCAGAGATGTCGCTCTTGTCGGGCTCTTCGAAGGGTTCCTCGAGCAGGTCCTTGAGTTTGGTCTTAGAGGCCACCGGGTGAAGCCCGACCGCCTCGCTGCGGTCCACCGGCACAAAGAGCTGCCGCCCGCGCGAAGCGGTCTCGATGACATAGTACCGGGTCGTGTGCTCACCCAGGCTCTTCTCCTGGATGGTGACGATGGTGCCCGCACCACACGTTGGATGCACCACCTTGCTGCCCACAGAAAACATAGCGCTACCCCTCGCCACTGGCTCTCTGGCCGGACAACGGTATAATCCCTGCCAGAAGAGCAAAAGCTCCCCGCGGACTGCTTCGGGCGCAACAAGGGGCGCATGACGCTCTGTGCGAGGCACCCTCTACATCACACCGGCATTCTCAGAGCAGTCCCCTCCAAGTTTCCTTTACTAGCTACATTATACCATCGCGACGGGATAGCGACAAGGCAGCGCGCCCCCGGCCCTGAGCGTGGCCGAGGCGCGCTGCGCCCGACAGGCGTCGTCAGGCAACGGTACGGTGCCCAACCACCTCCTCTGCCCTCTGGGGGTCGGCCGCGGACCGTAGGACCGCACGCAGCTCGGGCAAGTGCGGCAGCAGGTAGCGCCGGCAGGCCTGCCCGAACTCGTCCGGATCCATCTCCCCCCGCTCGAAGCGCAGCGCCCCGGCCCGCTGGCGCGTCAGCCGCGCGCCCAGGCAGCGCAGCCCGTCCAGCGCCCAGAAGAGCTCCGCCTGGCAGCTGCCCGGCTCACTGGCCAGGGCGAGGGTGCTCTGCCAGAGATCATGGTCCATGCGTAGGTCAGGACGAGGGTCGTTGGGTGCCATCTCAGTACTCCTCTTGGGCCTGGGGCTCAGCCACAGGCCGCAGACCCGATCGCGGCCCCCTCGCGCCGCACGCGTTCGAGGGCCTCCTCGTACCCATAGGCGATCTCCCCGAGGCGGCTTACCTCCAGCGCTTCGAGGAAGGCGATCTTGCTTAGGCGCAGGTCACGCCCGAGGGCCACCAGGGTGTGTACCAGGTCACGGTCGTGCACCCAGGGTGCCGTGGCGGGGGCCGCCTCGCCCGCCTCAGCGATGGGGCCCGGCGAGGCAGGCTCGGGCCGCTCATCCGCGGACGGGCCAGTCTCTTGGTCGGCGGGAGCGCCCCCCTCGATGGCAGGGTGGGCCGGGCGGAAGCGGCCGCCCAGCTGCGCCTCCCGCGCCAGCTGCAGCTGCGCCAGCAACCACTCGGCCGCCGGCTCGATCTTCACCAGCCACTTGGTCGTCATGGCCGGCCCCTTGGCCCCTGGGCGGCTGATGCGCTGGGGCTGGCGGCGCAAGGCGAACTCGATGCCGCGCAGCCCGGCCCGAGGGCTCACCGAGTGCTCTAGGGCGTGGCGCAGGACGGCGTCGATATGGACGATGTCGTGCACCGAGTGGGTCTCCAAGGTCACCACGCCGGCGTGGCCCGCCTCCCATAGCTCGGGTAGGATCACGTCCAGGCGGCCGACCTCGCGACAACGATTGGGCGCCTGCCTCTCTTCGGCGAACGGGCAGGGGCGCCGCATGGACATGTCGGGATCATGCACATAGTGGCCGTCGTCCCCCAGCCACTTGACGCAGTACTCGCCGTCACAGCGGTGGATCAGCCGCCCGCCCGCCCCCCACTGCTCCATCCAGCAGGAAAAGTTGCTGGCCACATCGTCGTACGGGAGGTAGACGCGCAGCATGGCTGGCTCGGACCCATAGAGGGCGGTAAAGGCCTCCTCCACCGCCTTGCCGTCGCCCTGTGCACTGAAGCGAAAGTGGGTCAGGTCCTGGCCGAGGGCGCCGCCAGACCTCTGGCCCCCCTTGTGCAGCTTGCCGATGCGCGGGAACGGGGCGCCCGCCGCGTTCTGCAGGCTCTTGATCGGCATGGTACCTCCCCTGCTACGGAACCCTAGAGGACACCACGGTCAGACCGGCGCATTACGTCAAGCATCCGCCGCAGTTGCGGCCCAACCCACCGCCCCTTGCTGGCCGTATCATATCAGAACTTTTGTTCTAGTGCAAGGGGTTGACGGGCCTTGCGCGCCAAATCCGCCGCCGATAAGGCAGACCGCCGCTCCCCAGTCGGGGGAACGGCGGTCTGCGCGCGAACGCCTGGCAGATCAGCGCTGGCCAGGGCAGGCCGGCGCCCTACAGCTCTCGGTAATAGTCCACCATGGGCAGTGCCACGTCAAAGCCCGCCTTGGCGTAGGCCCTCCGTGCCGGCGCGTGCGACGGATCCAGCCCGGTATGCACCTTGGCAAAGCGCATCCCCTGCTGTCGCATGCGGCGAAAGACCTCCTCGTACATGGCTGGGGCGATCCCCTGCCCGCGGCACTCTGGGCGCACGGCATTGTTGCCGATCTCCCCGAGGCGGGTGCTCTCGTCGACGCGGAAGGTCGCAAACCCAACGATGTTCACGCCCCGCTCGGCAACGATGACCTGCATGCGCCAGCGGGAATCGGGATCGCAGGCCGCACGGATCTGGGAGGACTTGGTCTCACGCCAGTCGGGGTAGATGCTCAGAAACAGCTCGTCTCCCATCGTCTCCCGAAAGTAGCCGTAGATCGGCTCCCAGGCGGCCACCGCGATCTCGACAAGAGTCGTCACGTCCCCTGGGCGGAGGTCACGCAGCGTCAGCGGCTCGGTGTTCATGGGCGTCCTTTCTGATGTAGGGACGGTTCCCGTGCGGCGCGGCGCCGGCTCGGGCGTGACGTCAGGCACCGTACCGGCGGCCTTCGTCGACCATGGCGAGGTAGTTGTCCAGTGGGACGTAGTTGGCCACGCTATTGCCACTCCCCAGGCAATAGCCCCCGCCGGGCAGGCAGACGTCGAGCGTCTCGCGCACCCTCTGGCGCACCTGTTCGGGCGTCGCCCGGCAGAGGAAATCGATGTCGATGCCGCCGAGCAGGGCGATGCGCTGGCCGTAGGTGTGCTTGACCTCCGTCACCTGCTCGATGGTGTCCTCAAAGGAGTGCTTGGCGTCGATGCCGACGTCGTCGACCAGGTCGTCGATGATCTCCGCCAGGTTCCCACAGGCGTGCAGCAGGTAGGGCCTTCCGGCCGCGTGCGACAGGGCCGCCATACGGCGGTGGCCCGGCAGCACAAACTCGCGCAGGTCCGCCGGGCTGATCAGCGTCCCGGAGCGGTAGCCCATGTCGTCACTGCCCCAGACCATCTTGACTCGGTCGAACGCAAGGATCCTGCGGATGGTCGTATCGTAGATGTCGATCAGCCTGTCGCTGATAGCCCTCACCAGGTCCCGCTGGTCGTAGAGGGACAGGCAAAGCGTCTCGTAGCCCATGAGCCAGGTGAGGTGCTCGGCAAAGTGGGCGAAGCCCCCCGAGGCGATGACGCACATGTCCTCGGGCAGGTGCCTCTCATACCACTCCAACTGGGTGTAGACCTCGTCACGGGCGGGATCGGGCCAGGGGAAGGCCTCGAACTCGGCCCAGGTGGTGACGGGCCCCACGTGCTCATCCATAAAGTTGCGCCCGCCGGCACGCTGCAGGCCGGCCGTGTCGTCAGCCGTGGCGCGGTGGAGGGGCAGGGCCATCTCCTCCAGCCGGCCGCGCACATAGTCGTAACCCAAGAAGCGCTGTAGGGCGATCTGTCGGCGCAGCTCCAAGTCGGCGGCGGTCGGGTCCAGCCCGCCGCCAAGCACATCGTACCTCTGGCAGATGGCCTCCTGGACCTCGGCATCGAGGAACAGCTCGATATGATGCACGCGCGCGGGGGTGCCCTCGCGCCGGATGCAACGCAGCAGGCCCTGCCAGTCTGGCTGGACGGCGACGGAGAACGGAGTTGAGGTCATGGCGTGTGATCCTTGCGCGAGCAGCGCGGCAACAGAAAGCGACGCGCTGCGCCGGGGCTGGCGCACGCGGCTGCCCGGCCTGAGGGTCAGCCGGGGCATTATCGCCGTGGTACGGCGGCCTGTCAACGTTCTGGGGCGTCTGGCGCGTCAGGCTTCGGCAGATGGACGCGTCTGACCGATTGGTTTGCCGACTGCGAGCGACTTGTGCTATAATCACCGCGATCGAGGATAGGCAACGCCATGCAACGGGAGGGCAATCCGTGGGTAGCGTCATCAAGAAGCGCCGCAAGAAGATCGCGCGACACAAGTACCGCAAGATGCGTCGTCGGATGAGGTTCCAGAAGAGGCGGTAGTCCGGACGGACCACCATCCCGTTAGAGACGTCCCTGAGATGCAAACGAGAGCCTGGGTTCGCCCCAGGCTCTCTTGGATCTGGCCCTCAGCCCAGGGCGGCCCCTTCTTCGCGCAGGGCCCGGTACATGGCCAGTAGGTTCTCCACCGGCACCTTGGCCTGGATGTTGTGCACCGTGTTGAACACGAAGCCCCCGCCCCGCCCAAAGACGCGGACGTTCTCGCGCACGTGGGCGTCCACCTCCTCGGGGGTGCCAAAGGGGAGCACGTACTGCGTATCCACCCCGCCTCCCCAGAACACCAGCCTGCCCCCCCAGCGCTCCTTCAACGCCTGCGGTGACATGCCTTTGGCCGAGATCTGCACGGGGTTGACGATGTCGACGCCCGCCTCGGCCATGTCGTCAAACAGGGCCACCATCGAGCCGCAGGAATGGAAAAAGGTCTTCCACCCGGTGTGCGCGTGTACCCAGTCGTTGATCGCCTTGTGGCGCGGCTTGTACAGCTCGCGATAGAGGTCCGGCGAGATGAAGGGGCCCGTCTGCCGCCCGAAATCGGTACCGCTGATAAAGATGGCGGCCAGGCGGTCGCCGACGGCCTGCTTGTACAGGGCCAGGTTCTGCAGGGCGATCTCTAGCTGCAGGTCATAGATCCCGCGGATATAGTCGGGGTACAGCAGGGCAGCCATGTACCAGTCGGCCACGGAGCGAATGCCCTTCGGCTCCCGGACGCCGGGAGCTGGCACCCAGGCGATATCGCCAAAGCCCCCTTGCCCAAAGTTCCCGATGATAGCCCGTGAGGTGCCCTCGTAGAGGCGCCCGCAGCGCTCCTCGAGCAGGCGCAGCTCCTCGTCGGTAAAGACGTGGTACATGTCGCGCACCCATTCCTCAGGGTCGAGGCGTTCTGGGTCGAACGGTTGTTGCCGCTCGATGGAGTCGTGGTAGTAGCCCTCGGCCGGCATCCGCCCGGAGGGGGCCAGTGAGCGATCTCCGCCGGGGAACTGGTGCAGCGACCCATCGGAGTTCAGCTCCGTGTTGAACTTGCCCGGCACCAACACGGGCGTGCCGTCAAAGAGCACAAAGGGCTTCCAGCCGTCGGCCGGGTAGCCGAAGAAGGTGCTATCGTCGCTCAGCCCGACGACGTCGACGCCCAGGGCGTCCAGCACATCATCATCTACCGTGCCGAGCATCTGAAAGGGCTCGTGAACGCGGACAGGCCGCTGGGGCAGCCCCAGCGCTCCGCGCAGCCGGTGTAGCGTCGATGCGGCGATGCCCGTGACGGCCGTGGCACCGAGGTCCAGCGGCACGCGATCCGGCTGTTCGTGGTTCAGCGCGCGGGCCACGCGCTCGCGAGACGTCATCATGGGTTCACCTCCGCAGTGCACTTACCTGAAGATGCTTGTATTATAGACGGGCACATTGCAGAGCACAACGACAGCGCGCTGCCGAGGGCACGCGTCGCGCTCTGCGCGGGATCGCGCCACGCTGATCGCCGGTTTGCAGGCATCGTGTCACATTCCGGCAGCGGGCGGTGTTCTATAGGTAGAGCGCTCATGTCTGAACGGTCGGCAAGAGAGGAACCGCAGGAGAGAGTCGTGGCGGGCACTGTGGCAGCGGGACGCCTGGCCCCCAGGGGAGGTCCCCGCGAAGGAGCCAACACGGTCGAGGGACCGGGGTTTGAGGCGCTGTTCGCGGCACACTATGGCACGGTGCACGGCATCCTGTACCGCCTGGTGGGCGACCAAGCCGATGACCTGGCCCAGGAGGCCTTCTGGCGCCTCTACCAGGCCTGGCCCGAGGCAGCTGCAACCAACGCCCGTGCCTGGCTGTGCCGCGTGGCGCTGAACCTCGGCTACAACGCACTGCGCTCCGCCCGGCGGCGCGAAAGGTACGAAGCTCTCTTTCAGCGCTGGAGAGAGCAGGACGCCGACCGCGCCGACCCGGCGGCAGAGGCGGGGCGAACCGACGAGGCTGCCCTGGTGCGCGCTGCGCTGGCCCGTTTGCGGCCGCGCGAGGCCCAGCTCCTCGCCATGCGCGCCCAGGGTCTGACCTACCGGGAGATCGCCGCCGTCCTGGGGGTGGCTCCCGGTTCCGTCGGGACGCTTCTCTGCCGCGCCGAGGAGGCTTTCCGCCGCGCGTACGCGCCTGCAGAGGGGCGTACGCCAGGGAGGTCCGCATGATGAAATGCCCGAACGCTGGAACCCTGTATGCCTATCTGGACGACGAACTGCCTGATACGCTGGCCGGCCGCGCCCGCGCGCACATCGCGTCATGCAGCCGTTGCCAGCAGCGCCTCGCAGCCCTCCAGGAGGACCGGCGATGGACGGCCGAGCGCCTCGCTGCCGGCCCCGTCCCGCCGGCCAACCTGGCAGCGGCGCGGGCCCGCTTGGGCGAGCGCCTCGGTGGCAACAGCGCATCAACCCGTAGTAGGAGGTGGATCATGGAACAGAGAGACATGCGCCGCTGGGGCCCCGCCCTGGCCGGCGTCACGCTTGTGACTCTTTTGGCGCTGACCTTTAGCAGCGCCCCGGCCCGAGCCCTGGCCCATCAGCTCCTGGCCGTTTTCCGCGTCGAGCGGGTGGCCGGCCTGCCGTTCGACCCCGAGTCCGTCAGCCCGGAGAATGCCCGCACCCTCAAGGAGATGCTACGCGCCACGGAGCCTGAGGCCGTGGTGGACGAGGCCCCCGTGCCCTGCGCGTCTATCGATGAGGCATCGGCCCTGGCCGGGTTCGCGGTGCGCCTGCCCCGCTCCCTGCCCGGCACTGAGGAGGTCGCCATCGAGGTCAAGGGCCGCACCGAGTATCGCGTGCCGCTCGAGCGCGACATGCTGGCCTTCCTGCTCCAGGCGGCCGGCATGGACAGCACGTCGCTCCCGGCCGACTTTGACTCGGGTGAGGTCACTGTCACCTTCGAGGCCGGGGCGCACCTGAGGCAGGGTGATCTGGAGATCGCCGAGATCCTGCATCCCGCGGCCAACTACCCGGAGGGGCTCGATGCGCGCACCCTCGCAGAGGCGGGCCTGCGCTTCCTGGGGCTTTCTCCGCAAGATGCCCGGCGGATCAGCTCGACGATTGACTGGACGACCACGCTGGTGCTGCCCGTGCCGACCACAGCCGCGACGCTCAGCGAGGTACAAGTGGCTGGTGTGAGCGGCCTCTTCCTCGAGCCGACCGAGGCGACGGAGGACCCGGCGCAGCTCGCCGACGATCCCGACTGGTCCGAGGAGTCCCTGCCCCGGCCCACCATCGTCTGGCAGAAGGACGGCATCCTCTATGCGCTCGCAGCCGACCTGAGCATGGACGCACTGGTGCGCATCGCCGAGTCGATGTTCTAGAACCAAGGGGCCTACCGGCCAGCCCCATGGCTGGCCGGTAGGCCTGCGCCCGTGGAGGTGTGCGTACATGGCAGAGCCGCAATGGGCGATAGAAGCACGGGGGCTGCGCAAGGAGTTCGGCGCCAAGGTCGCCGTGGCCGGCGCTGACCTTACCGTCGCACCGGGCGAGGTGTTCGGCTTCTTGGGGCCCAACGGCGCGGGCAAGAGCACCTTCATCAAGATGCTCTTGGGGCTGGTCCATCCCAGCGCCGGGGAGGCCTTTGTCCTGGGACGCTCGATCCGCGAGCCTGAGGCCCGTCGCCGGGTTGGCTTTCTCCCCGAGCACTTTTCCTTCCCTGACTGGATGCGTCCGGCCGAGCTGCTCGACCTTCACGGGCGGCTGGCGGGCCTGGCGCGCCCGCGCCGCCGAGAGCGCGCCGACGAGTTGCTCGCCCTGGTCGGCCTCGACGAGGCGCGCGACCGCCCCCTGGGGGCCTTCTCCAAAGGGATGCTGCAGCGCATCGGCCTGGCCCAGGCCCTCCTCGCCGAGCCGGCCCTGGTCATCCTGGATGAGCCGACCTCCGGGCTCGACCCCCTCGGCCGCCGCCTGGTGCGCGATGTGATTTGCCGGTTGGGGCAGAGCGGCGTCACGGTCTTTCTGAACTCGCACCTTCTCTCCGAAGTGGAGCTGACCTGCGACCGTGTGGCGATCATCGTCTCCGGAACGATCCTTCGCTCGCTGCGCCTGGCCGATCAGGGAGGGGGCGCCGTGGTTGCGGCGCTCCGCGTGGACCGCGTTGATGCCGCCCTCCTGGAGGGGCTGCGCCGCTGGGCGGACCCCATCGAAGAAGACGGTGACGGCCACACCCTCACGCTGCACCTGGCCGACGAGGCCGCCCTGCCGGAGCTCGCCCGTTGGGTGGTCTCTCGAGGGGTGGGCCTCTATGCCCTGGCTCCGCGGCGGCTCTCGCTCGAGGATCTTTACGTCGACTATGTGCACGAGGGGGACGCATGAGCCACGTCATGGTGATCGCCGAGCACACCGCCCGCGAGGCGTACCGCCGCCGCCTGGTCTGGCTCGGCCTAGGGCTCGGGGCAGCCTTTCTGGCCGTGTACGGCATCGGGCTGCACTATATCAGCATCGACATCTCCCGGTACGCCTCCGGCTCGGCCCTGTACGCTGACGGCGGCTTTGGCATGGTCACCATGTCGGCCTACTATGTAGTCAGTTTCTTGGGGAGCGTACTGGCCGTGCTGGTGGGGGCTGGGGGCCTGTCGGCGGAGATCGCCTCCCACGCCATGCAGTCGCTCGCGGCGCGCCCGGTACGCAGGTTCGCGATCGTACTGGGAAGGTGGCTGGGGCTGGCCGCACTACTGACGTCCTTTGTCGTGGTGCTGGCGGCAGGCGTGGCCGGCGTCACCTGGTTGGTGACGGGCTACACCCCCTTGCGGCTGGTGGCCGGCATCGCGCTCCTCGTGCTGCAGTCCCTGATCATGCTGTCCATCGCCATGGCCGCGAGCGCGCGCCTGTCGACCATGGCCTGCGGGGTGCTCGGCTTTATGCTCTACGGCCTGGCCTTCGTGGGCGGCTGGATCGAGCAGTTCGCCTGGGTGGCCAGGAACCAGGCCGCCATGGACGTGGGCGTGATCAGCAGCCTGCTGGTGCCCAGCGAGGCGATGTGGAAACTGGCCGCCCATCTGATGCAGCCGCCCGTGCTGGTCGCCATTGGGCCGTTCTCGGTGGGCAACACGCCCAGCACGGCAATGCTCGTCTACGCCATCCTCTACGTGCTCGCCTGTGTGGCGCTGGCCGTCCGGCTCTTTGCCACCCGCGACCTCTAGGCGCACAGTGCGGAACATGCAAAGCGGCCAGCCCTGTCGGGCTGGCCGCGCGCCGTCTCTCGACTGGTGGACCCTGCTAGTCCACCTTCTGCAGGTACTCGCTGGAGCCCCACAGGCTCTTGCCGCCCACCAGGACCTCGGTCCAGGTGATGCCGTCGGCCTGCTGCGTGGCGCCGGTAGTGTTCAGGACGGAGAATCGCGGCGCGATGCGGTCCACCGTGTAGCTCAGGCCGGGGCCCACGCGCAACCTGAGGCCCCCGTAGGCCGTCACCTTGACCTTGGCGGTGGCCACTGGGGTGTCGTCATCCTTGGGGGGCACAGTGCCCTCATAGCTGCTCAGGTACTGCGTGGCGCAGAACCCCTCGTGGACGACGCCCCCCCGCGAGACCAGCACGTACGCCCAGGAGATGCCATCGCCCCACACCGGGCCCGCCGCGGGGTATACCGTCTCACCCCGGCGGATCACCAGGACCACGGCAGAGTTCAGGTAGGGCCCCTCGCGCAGACGCAACCCGACGGAGGCGGTGGCGGTAGAGGCAGCCCCGGGTGCCGGCGCAGCGGCAGCGCTGACAGTGCCCGGGAGCGGCAGCGGCGGGGCCGCCTGTGCCCCGAAGGGCGCCACGGCTAGCAACGTCGCCAGCCCTAGGGTGACGAGCCGCGCCGTCGTGCGGCCACTTTGGCGGTGTGTGCGCATCGTGCTACTCCCTCCTGGGCTCCAGCCCCCTGGTGACGTCTCACGCAAGCGAGCGGTCGCGTCCCATGATGGACGCGCCAGCGCGAGCGGTGGTTCCGAATGACGGCACCGGAAGCCTTGCTCTCGGACCGCGGCCATGGTAGCATCCCCGCACCGCACCGTCAAGGGTGCGCATGCCCCTTGGGGAAGCCATCGCGCGAGGCGGCGGCTGGTTGCCGCTGCAAAGCATTGCCTCCGAGTGCTCAATCAGGTAGAATCCACTCAGAAAGGATGGGGGCGTAGCGCTGGCCCGGCGCCTTGCGGGCCTGGCGGCAGAACCCTCAGGGTGGCCGGCCGGACGCGGCCGCGAAGGCTGTGCGCGAGCACACGAAAGGAGGGGGCGCAGTCGCAGTGTAGCACGCGCCTGGCGGGCGCGAACGCCCCCGCGGCAGCCGCCGCGGGCGTCCAGCGCGATCTGGGCCGTGGCCCATGTCCGCACCCTGTACGTGACTCTATGCCGAGGGCGACGAGTGCCCATATCGAACGGCGGATTCTCTCGAGGGAGGGTTACCATGCCAAAACGTCGTATCCGTGCACGCCACCTCCTGCTAACGGTGGCGGTCGTGGCTTTGAGCCTCTGGCTGCTGGTGCCCGGGGGCGCCCTAGTGGGCGCCCAGGCTCTGACCCCGATGTACCTGCCTCTGCTGTGGAACGAGCCGATCCCCACGCCGAACCTCGGCTGGCGCATGGAGTACTGGAACAGCCAGGAGCCGACCGGCTCGCCCGTGTACACCGCCTATGAGCAGACCAAGTTCATCGAGAAGGAATGGGGCGAAGGCGGCCCTGGCAACGGCGTCAACGCGGACTATTTCTCGGCGCGCTTCACGCGCGACATCTGGTTTGAGCCCGGCACCTACCAGTTCGTGCTGACTGCTGACGACGGCGGGCGCCTGTACATCGACGGCTCCAACGTGCTGGACATGTGGTCGGGCAGCCCGCGCGGTACCCACAGCAGCGTCCACGAGCATACCTTCTCCACGGCCGGCTACCACGAGATCAAGATCGAGTACGTGGAGGTGTTCGGAGGGGCACGCGTGCGGGCCTTCTGGACGAACAAGGCCGAGTTCCCCGGCTGGCGCGCCGAGTACTGGAACAACGAATGGATGAGCGGCGACCCCGTGGTGGTCCGCAATGAAGAGTCGCTGCAGATCAACTGGGCCTCGGGCTCGCCGTCCGGCATCCCGTACGACTACTTTTCCGCGCGCTTTACCCGCGCCGTCTACCTGCCCGATTACGGTAGCTACGTGTTCTTCCTGACGGCCGACGACGGCGGCCAGGTGTGGCTCGACAAGTGGGCCCCCGGGCAGGCCACTATCGACAAGTACTCTGGCGCGTCGGGGCAGACCACCTCGACCCACGAAATCCTCCCGCCTGGGTGGTACGTCATCACGGTGACCTTCCACGAGGTCGTCGGCCAGGCCCGGTTGGACTTCCGCTACGCCTTTGGCGGCACCTACAACGAGTACGGCTACCGCGGCAAGTACTACAATAACCCGGACGTCAGCGGAACGCCCATCTGGGAGCAGGACGACGCGATGGCGTCCCCGCCGACCAAGGACACTTCCGGCCGGATCACCAGCGAAAAGCTGGCCTTCTCCTGGGGCAGCGGGGCTCCCTCGCTCCACTCCGAGACCGGCGCCACGCCGCCCACCATGCCGAGCGACAACTTTTCCGTCGCCTGGACGCACGCCTTCCAGGGGCAGCCAGGCACCTACCTGTTCACGACCAAGGCGGACGACGGCTTCCGCCTGTGGGTGGACGGGCAGCTGATCCGCGAGGACTCTTGGTGGGCCTCGCCGGGGCAGCAGTTCACCAACTCGGTCGTCCTCGGCGGTGAGTGGCACACCATCCGCATCGAGTATCGCGAGGTCGAGAAGGACGCCTACATCGACTTCCGCTGGGCTCGCCAGTAAGCCCGGCGCCACGCACAAACGCGGAGGTCCAGGCACTCGCCTGGACCTCCGCGCTCTATCCATCCTCATGTTGCCACGCCGGGCGCGCCCGGGCTGGCCGGCCGGGCCTAGTCGCTATCCAACACCTGGCGGACCTTCTGGGCCAGCTTGAGCAGCGTGAACGGCTTGCCGATAAAGGGCGCCCGGGCCTCCTCGACTTCCTGGCTCAGGACGCTGCCATCGCTGTAGCCGGACATGTACAGCACCTTGACCCGCGGATGCGCGCGGCGCACGTCTCGTACAAAGTCGACCGCCCGCGTCTCCGGCAGCATGACGTCAGAGAGGATTAGGTCGATCGGGCGCTCGCTGCTGCGAGCCAGCTGGAGGCCGGCCGTCCCGCTGGCGGCCGCCAGCACGGTGTAGCCGAGGCGATCGAGCATGCGCACCGCCAGTTCGCGGACGTCCTGCTCGTCCTCAAGCACGAGGATCACCTCACGCCCGCCAGGGGCGGCCTCTGAGGGCTCGGGGGCGGCCTCCGGGCGGGGCGTATCCGCCACCGCCGGCAGAAAGACGTGGAAGGCGGTCCCTGCCCCCTCGGCCGTGTCGACAGTAATATGGCCGCCCGCCTGCGTCACGATGCCATAGACGGTGGCCAGGCCCAGGCCGGTCCCCTCACCCACCTCCTTGGTGGTGTAGAACGGCTCGAACAGGTGGTCTCGGACTTCTTGCGTCATCCCGCAGCCCGTGTCGACGACGCTAAGCCGTACGTAGCGCGCGGCGAGGGCACCGTTCCGTTCGGCACTATGTAGCTCCTCGGCCTCCACCGGGCGGGTGGAGAGGGTCAGCACGCCTCCTTCGGGCATGGCATCCCGCGAGTTCACCGCCAGGTTCAGGACCACTTGCTCGATCTGGCCGGGATCGATGCGCACGCACGGCACCCCCTCGGCGAGGTCCAGCGTGAGCCGGATGTTATCGCCGATGACGTTGCGAAGCATGTCCGCCGTCTGCGGCAGCAGGTCGTTCAGGTCGACCACGTCCGGGTTGAGGACGCGCCGGCGGCTAAAGTCGAGGAGCTGACGGGTCAGGTCGGCGGCGCGCCGGCCTGCTTTGAGGATCGACTCGGCGTCTCGCCGCACCGGATCGTCTTCCTCGAGTGCGCCGATCATGAACTGGCTGTAGCCGTTGATCACCGTGAGCAGGTTGTTAAAGTGGTGTGCGATGCCGCCTGCCAGTTGCCCAAGGCTCTCCATCTTGTTGATCTGGCGGAACTGGCGCTCCAGTTCGCGGCGCTCGGTGATGTCCCGCGTGACGCCGAGGACCCGCTGGATGCGCCCCCCGGCATCGCGGAGCAGGGTCATCTTGACCTCTGCCCAGATGGTCGAGCCGTCCTTACGATAGTGCTCGAGCTCGAGGGTCCTGTGCTCCTCCGCAGCCGGCGGGGCGGCGGTCACCTCCTCCAGCGCAGTGCGCAGGAGCCGTGCGGACGACGGCGTGAGGGACTGGTCGATCGACTGCGCCAGAGCCTCGGCGACGGAGAACCCCAGGACGCGCTCGACCGAGGCGCTGATGTACGACAGCCGCAGGTTGGGGTCACGTGCCCAGATGATGTCTGAGACGTGCTCGGCCAGCAGGCGGTAACGCTGTTCGCTCTCCAAGAGCCTGTCGCTGGAGCGCTTGCCCTTGATGGCCGTGGCCACCTGCCCAGAGACGAAGGCCATAAAGTCCAGGTCTTCCTCATCGTAGGCTTGGGCAAAGGAGTAGCTCTGGACGGCCATCATCCCCACGGTGTCGGTCCCGTCCATCAGTGGGACGCCCAGCCACACTCGCGGCAACGTGCCGATCACGCGCACGGTGCCCTTGCGTACCAGGGCACGGATGTCGTCCTCGTGCAGGAGCATGGCCTTGCCGCTCTGCAGCACGTACTCGGTGAGCCCCTCGTCATAGGGCCGGCCCGGCCGCTCAGAGCCTGGCGGCAGGTTCTCGTCCACATAGTAGGGGAAAACGATCTGCTTGCTGACGGGATCGTCCAGCGCCAGGTAAAAGTTGCGTGCCTCCACCAGGCGCTGCAGCTCCTGATGGATGTAGCCCCCCAGTTCGCGTAGCCCCGCGCTGCGCGAGGCGGCGTCGGCGATTCCGTAGGCTACCGCCTGGCGCTCCTCAGCGCGCAGCCGGCGCTCTTCGGCAGCCAGGGCCGACGCGACCATGCCGAGCAGTCGCTTGTCCTCCTCGGTCGGCTCGACGTCCTCCTGGTACGCCACGCACACGGCCCCCAGCACGCGTTCTCCCAGCCGGACGAGGCGGCCCACGTGAGTCTGCAGGCCATACTGCGCCACGTTCGGGTCAGAGTAGCGGAAGGGCGACTCCTGCAGTCGCCGCGTGACGAGCACCTCGTCGCCACCTTGGGCATAGAGGGCGTCGCACAGCTGCCCGCCGCCTGCTGCCTCGGAGGCGGCGCTCCAGATGCCCATCGACGAGATCATGCCGCGCCCCGCCCGCTGGTACATCGCGAACGAGCCGCCCAGCAGGTCCTTGGACAGGCTGGTCAGCTGCCGCATGTTCTCTTCGGGATCCGGCCCGAAACTAAGGAAACAGGTGTTGAGGGCCATGAGGCGGTCGGCGCTGCGGCTCAGGGTGGTGTCGGCCGTGGCGCGCTCGGTGATGTCGGTCGAGATGCTGCACACGCCCGCCGGCAAGCCGGAGGCGTCCTGCAAGGCAAACTTGCTGGACAGGTACAGGCCCGCCCGCCCCCCTGCCGGAAGGGACTCTTCGATCTGCAGGGGCTCCTCGGCCTCGAGGACGTGTTGCTCAGCGGCCCACAGGCGGTCGGCGATGGTGGCCTCGAAGAGGTCGTGGTCAGTCCGGCCCAGTACCTGATCACTCGGGAGGCCGTACAGGCCGGAGAGGCGCTCGTTGACGTAGGTGTACCGCCCAGAAAGGTCCTTGACGTACACGAGCATGTTGGAGAGGTCCAGGAGCTGCGCGGCAATCGAGGCTGGCATGGCGATCCCCGGTGCGGTGCTGCCGGGGCCCTCCTGCTCGACAGTGATCGAGACGGTACTTCCGGGCCCACTGGATGGCTCGACTCGGCAGACGTGGTAGCGCACGGCGATGCGCTCCCCACTGTCAGAGATGTACTCACAGCGTGCCCTGACCGGCTGGCGTTCGGCAAGACAGCGCGCCACGTCGCCTGCTAGGGCCTGCTCCACCGCGGCGGGCAGCGCTAGCCTGGCGATGGCCGCGCTGGCCGACGAGAGATCCGTCTCGTCGACGGTCACCTCCAGCCGCGTGGGCGGCAGGTGGGCTAGCGCTGAGCCCAACGCGCCAGGCTTGTCGCGGGCGCCTTCATCCAAGGTGCGCGCCGTCCTGGCCAGGCGTTCGTCCTGGTCCATCGTCGTGTCTCTCGGCACGGCCTAACACTCGCCCCTCTCTGGCTGCCCTGCTGCCCGCGGTACCGCACGGCGCGCGGCAGGCGTCTCTGCCAACCTGCTCTCACCCGCCTCGCCGGCGACCGTCAAGCCCCAGCGCCGCGATCCGGTTACGCTCGGTCTCAGTATAGGTACCGGGCACTGAGAACACGTAAACCACATATTAAGTGGAGGTTAATACGCAGTGAAACGCGCGTTCGTGCCCAATATGCTCGCCTTGCCCTGGCGCTCCTCGATGCCTAGAATAGCCCGGAGGCTGGGAGGAGCAGATCCCCAGCGCTGCGCTCGTGGCCAGCCCGGCACCGCCGCCAGGAGAGAGAGAGTCGCATATGGAGTCGATCACCGTAGCCCTCGTGCAACATGCCAGCCCCGTCGGGCACAAGGCCGCCAACCTGGAGCGCACCGTGGCCCTGGCCCGGGGCGCTGCCGCGCAGGGCGCCACACTGGTGGCCTTCCCGGAGCTCGGCATCACCGGCCACGCCGGCCACCGTGCCATGGTGGCGGAGGCGGAAGAGGTGCCCAACGGCCCTGCCTGTCGCCTGTTGACCGAGCTGGCCATCGAGCTGGGCGTCACGATCTCCGCCGGGATCGCCGAGGATGACCTCGGCATCCACTACAACACCCAGTTCCTGGTCGGCCCTGAAGGGTACATCGGCAAGCAGCGCAAGATCCACCTCTCGCGCGACGAATACTACTACTTTCGCGCCGGCACGCACATGCCCGTCCTGGCCATCCCGGGGGCGCGGGTCGGCACGGTGATCTGCTACGACTCCGAGTTCCCCGAGCCGGCGCGCTGCCTGGCCGTCAAAGGAGCCGAGGTCATCCTCGCCCCCCATGCGGCACGCGCTGGCGCCTGGCGCAACGAAGCGGACCGCCGCAAGGCCGTGGCCTCTCGCAAGCAGCACTGGTCGGTCACCCTGGCGAGCCACGCCCTCTTTAACGGCTGCTTTGTGCTGGCCGCCAACACCGCTGGCCGCTCGGCGGACGACTACCCCGGCGTTGAGGCCAACCACCCCGGTGGCTGCATGGCGTTCGACCCCTACGGGGGGTTGATCGCCGAGTCTCGCAGCCAGGACGTCGAGGAGGAGACGCTGATCGTGCCCCTCGACGGAAGCCTGGTGGCCGAGCGCCGCAGCCAGGCCTGCTTTATGCTGCAGACCCGACGGCCCGAGGTCTACGGCGCCCTCGTCGAGCCGACGCTGTGACCTCGCCCCTTTGTTAACACTTCGTAAGAACGTCGTCAAGTCACTCACGAGGCGGCCACGGGTGCCGCGCCAAGGAGCAAGCCATGGACCTGTCGATCACGACCGATTATGTCACCAGCCTGGGGTCGCCCGAGCAATACCTGCGCGACATCGCCGCGGCCGGCTTTACGCACATCCACTGGTGCCACCAGTGGAACACGGACTTTCTCTACTCCCGCCCCGAGATCGACCAGATCGCGCGCTGGCTGGACGAGGTCGGGCTGCGCCTGCTTGATCTGCACGGCTCCGCCGGCGTGGAAAAGTGCTGGTACTCACGCGTCGAGTACGAGCGGCTGGCCGGCGTCGAGCTGGTCGCCAACCGTCTGGAGATGACCGCGCGGCTCGGCGGGGGCGTGGTGATCATGCACATCCCCACCGCTCCCGAGCAGCCCGAGGAGGCCAGCACCTACTGGGGCGTGCTGCGCCGCTCTCTGGACGCGCTGGCCCCGGTGAGCCGCGCCACCGGTGTGCGCATCGCCATCGAGAACGGTGGCCGCGGGCACATGGACACCATCACCCGCGTGCTGTCCGAGTACGACGGGGACTATGTGGGCCTCTGCTACGACTGTGGGCACGGGAACACCGCCGGCGAGGGGCTGGACTACCTGGAGCGCCTGAAGGACCGCCTGATCTCGGTGCACCTCCACGATAACGACGGCACGGCCGACCAGCACAAGCCCATGTTCACCGGCACCGTCGATTGGGGGCGGCTGGCCCGTATCATGGCCGCCTCCTCGTACGACAAGCCCGTCAGCCAGGAGCTATCCATCCGCCTGTCCGGCCTTGACGAGCCGGGCCTCTTGGCCCAGGCGCTCCGAGATGGCCAGCGCCTGACCGCGATGATCGCGGCGCACCGTCAGAACCCGCAGACCAGCTAGCAGCCGATCGTCAGAGCCCGGGCCGGGTTCTGAACCAGCAGCGTTTCCTCCAGGCCGGCGTCCACCCCGCGGGCCCGCAGCGCCGGCAGGAGCTCGGAAAAGATCGCCGTGAAGGGCCGGATGGCGCCGCCATCCGGCTCTCCTACGTGGTACCAGCCCGCGTCGTGAGAGATGAGCACCCGGCTCTCGCGCCCCTGCTCCAAGGCTCGGGTAACCAGGTTCAGGTAGGTGTCCAGCGTCCCTCCCCCGCCAACGTTGTCGTACGAGAGCCAGCAGCCCCGCGCGGCCAGAGCGTCCTGCTCGGAGGCCCCGGGCATGTTGTGTGCGTGGACGACGATGTAGCGCGCCGGGTCCATGCCGGCCGCCTCGACGATGTCGAGTGCTTCATGGGCCGAGACGGCATCGTTGGTGTGGCAGGCGATGGTCAGCCCCGTGGCCAGGTGGGTCAGCGCCGCGGCACGGACGATCTTGCGCTGGATGGGCAGCAGGGCGCCCGGGTTCACGGCGATCTTGATCAGCCCGGGGCGGACGGCGGTCCCGTCGATCCCGTCGGTCCACTCGGCGATCCAGCGGGCGGCCAGCTCCTCCGGGGTGAGGGCGAAGGCGTCGGCGGGGATATGTGGCTCCCGATAGAGGCCGGTGTTGGTGATCAGGTGCAGCCCGCTAGCCTCCGAGAGGTGCGCGAGGACACGCACGTCCCTGCCCAGGTAGGCCGGCGTGCACTCGACCAGGGCGCGGACGCCGTAGCCCTGCGCCTCACGCAGGTACGGGAGCATCCGCGCGACCACTTGGGCCCGGTCCCAGCGGTGCGGGCCCGTCACGTCGGCCCCGGCAAAATCGACCAGGACGTGTTCGTGGCTCAGCGTCAGGCCCAGGTCCTGCGGAGCGATCGGGCCGCTCACCGTCTCGATGTGCGCCATGGGCACCTCCAGCAGCGTGTGGTGATCCTGACCGGCGGGTGGCGTAGGCCACCCCATTATAGCGCCGCTCACCACCGCTGCACAGCGCGCGCCGCGTTGACCAGAGGGCCACTCGCGCGTATGATGCCAGGCGACCCGTGGCAAGCTGGACGCGAAGGAGGAGTCAACCAATGGCTAGTGTGGATCGTGCCACGCGACAGGCCTGGAGCAATAACCCGCGCAAGTGGGTGGACCTGATTCTGCACGTCTCCGGGGATATGGGCTCCCGCGTCGCCGAGCTCGAGGAGCGCGGCTGCCGGGTGACGAGGACCTTCCGCCTGACGCGCACCGTCGGCGTGCGCTGCACCGGCAGGATGGCCCTCGAACTGTTGGACAAGCCCTGGGTCAGCCGCGTCGAGCTGGACCGCCCTGTGCAGGCCCTGGGGAGGTAGGCACGTGGCCGCATCGAGACCCAAGCTGACCCGCGGGCTGCTCCGGACGCTCGGACAGGTCGAGCGCGAGACAGAAGCCCTGCCCATCATCGTCGCGTTCCAGCCCAATCGCCGCGTGACGCGCGGCCAGTGGTCGATTCACGGGCTGCGCACAGGGTACCACTATCACCTGCGCCCCTTTGCGCAGATGCAGGCCACGCCCGGCGCCATCATGCGCCTCGAGGGCGACCCGGACGTGCTGCGCATCTACCAGGACCTGCCCGTGCAGGCCTTCCTGGATTACTCCGTCCCGCACGTGCGCGTGCCGCGCCTGTGGGAGGAGGGCCTCACTGGCGAGGGGGTTCGCATCGCCGTGGTCGACACCGGCATCGACCAGGAGCACCCCGACCTGGCCGGGCGCATTCTGGCCACCCGCGACCTGACGGGCGAGGGCGTGCGTGACCTGAACGGCCACGGCACGCACTGTGCCAGCATAGCCGCCGGCACGGGCGAGGCCTCCGGGGGGCGCTACAAGGGGGTGGCCCCTGCCGCCAGCCTCTACATCGCCAAGGTGCTGGACGCAACCGGCAACGGCATGATGAGCGGCGTGATGGCCGGCGTCGAATGGGCCGTCGACCAGGGGGTGCAGGTGATCAGCCTGTCGCTGGGCAGCGTCGGCCCCTGCGACGGCACCGATGCCCTCAGCGAGATGTGCGACGCGGCCGTGGAGGCCGGCGTGGCGGTGGTCTGTGCCGCCGGCAACGAGGGGCCGGCGGCGTACACGGTGGGGTCGCCCGGCTGCGCACGCCAGGTGATCACCATCGGCGCCGCGAGCAACCTGGACCGCATGGCCAGCTTTTCGTCGCGCGGGCCTACCCGCGACGGCCGCCTAAAGCCGGACGTGGTCCTGCCGGGGGTGGAGATCGTCGCGGCGCGGGCCAGAGGTACCCGCATGGGCACGGTGGTGGACGACTATTACACCGCCGCATCCGGCACGAGCATGGCCACCCCGCACGCCGCCGGGATCTGCGCCCTGCTCCTGCAGGCGGAACCAGGCCTCACCCCTGCCGAGCTCAAGGAGCGGCTGACGCGCACGGCCATTTCGATCGGCGCGGACGCCTACGCCCAGGGGATGGGCCGCGTGGACGCCTGGCGCGCCCTGCAAAACGAACTCAGCCCCGAGGTACCGCTGCCCGAGCCGCCCCTGCCCGCGCCCGCCCCGGCGCCGGGGGCAGGCTGCCTGGCACCGTTCCTGCGCTGGTTCCCGCGGCGGCGTTAGGAGCCCGGGCTTTTCGCCCGCCACAGGATGAGCCGGCCCCTGTGGGGCCGGCTCACCGACTACTTGCGGCGTGAGGCCCCCGTGATGACCAGAAGCAGCACGGACCCCAGCACCGCGACGGCAAAGCTCCGCAGGCTCCAGCCAAAGTGCACTGCCGCCCCTGTTAACAGGTTGACCAGGAAGCCACCGAGGAAAGCACCCACGACGCCGACGATGATGTTGGTCAACAGCCCCTGGCGGCGGTTTATGCCCATGAGCAGGCTAGCGACCCAGCCGGCCAGCGCCCCAAAGATCACCCACGACAGGATCCCCATGATTGACCTCCTTCGTCCCGCTCCCGTGAAACGCGGCCCTACGCACGGCCCACATGCTATACGTCCGTGTAGATCTACGGGTTGTGGCAGGGCTTGACGGACCTTCCCCCGCGGCCCTATGATCAGCGCCGCTGGAGCAGGCTCGGCATTGGCGGCGGCAGCTAGCCACCGCCCATCTCAACACAGATAGGAGCGACGTATGATGACCCGTCCCGCCACAGGCAAGGCCGCAGTCGTGGCCACGCTCGATATCGCCGGCCTACCCGAGGGCCCCGTGCTGGACCCTATGGCGCACCCCGGCGCGGCGGAGGCCGCGGCGTTCGCCGGGTGGGAGACGCCGATCGCCCCCTGGGGCGGGTTCCGCCTCGCCTCCGGGTTCCAGATCGTGCGTGACGGCGAGGCCTGCGTCCTCGAGTTCACCCTGCCCGCCGATGAACGCTCCATCGTCACGCTGCCAGCGGACAGCCGTGACTATGCGGTTGAGGCCCGCGTTCTCCCCCGGCAGGAGGCGGCCGGCCCTCACAACGACCGGGCTGACTGCGAGAGGGCCTATGTCGGCATTGTCTTTCGCCAGGAGAGCTCCCGCCGCTTCTACCTCTTCTGCGTCGAGGGAGGAGACACCCTCGTCCTCTACCGGCGCAGCGACGCCGAATGGTACCCGCTGGCCCGCCAACAGGTCGGCCCACTCACCACGTATGTGACCTTGCGCGTCGACCTCGACGGTGATGGCATCTCCTGTTCCTGCCCCGAGCTTCAGGTGGCCCTGCAGGCCACCGACGGTACCTTCCGCACCGGTCGCGCGGGCCTTCGCGGCGTCGGCGCGGCACGCGTTGCCGCGCTGCGCATCCTCCAGACGCCCGCCCAGCAAGCGCGCGACGCCCGTCGCCGCGCCACAGCCGCCAGCGCTGAGGCCGCGCTCGGCGCTGACATCCCGGAGCCGGTGCTCGTCCACCGCATGGACCTTGCTGCCCTGGGCGCCACGCCGCTCTTCAGCGACTATGCCCGGCCGGGCCGCTACGACCTGCTGCTCCCCGGGAAGACGTTGCGGGCCGTGACCGCCGCTGGTGACTTCCTCTGGGAAGTACCCTTCCCGGTGCGTCGCCTGGAGTTCTCGCGCGAGCACACCCCTCAGGGCAGGCTGATCTACGGCTTTACCGGGGAGCGCTCACGTCGCTCGAGCACGGTGATCCACGGTGACACCGTCGATTGGATCATCGATGACGAGGTGGTGGCCATCGAGGGCGCCACCGGCCGGGTGCTGGCGCGCGCCACCCTCCCCGAACTCGACCCGGTACTGCGCTTCCCCGACTTTTCCAGCGGCAGCCTGAACCTTACCGGCACCGGGCAGGATATCCTCGTCCGCGAGTGGCGGCGCGACACGGGCGGCGGTGGTTACAACCTATGGGCCTATGACCGCGACTTGAACCTCCTCTGGCATCGCCGGGTCGACACGCCTTACGGGCACCACTTTTCCATCACGGGCTACGACGTCGACGGGGACGGCCGTGACGAGGTCCTGGCGGGCGGGCGCCTGTACGACGCCGAGGGTCGTATCCTCTGGACCCACGACCGCGCCGACGAGATGGCGCGCATCCACGGCGCCCAGCACTACGACGCGGCGGCGATCGGCGCCCTATCGGGCGAGGAGGACCTCGACCCGGTGGGGTTCCTCTTTGGCGGCAGCGCCGGGGTCTACGTCGTCGATGGCCTCAGCGGCGCCACGCGGGCGGTGCACCGCATCGGGCACGCGCAGGGGCGCGTCATCGGGCGCTTCCGCGACGACCTCCCCGGCGTGCAGCTTCTGGCGGCCTGCCGGTGGGGCAACATGGGCATCCTGACCCTCCTCTCCGGGCAGGGCGAGCGCCTGTGGTCCATTCAGCCCGACTATATCGGCCAGGGCGCCGCGCCGGTGACCTGGGGGAAGAGGGCGACCCAGCTCATCTGGACGAACACCACCGCGCAGGCCCAGGCGTTCTACGACGGTTACGGCAGACGGGTCAAGACGCTCCCTGCCCTTGGCGCCCTGATTGCCGGGCGCATGCGCCGTGACGTGTCCGCCTCGGTCGAGCGCATCGGCGACTCTGCGCAAGACCTGCTGACGATCACCGTGGATGGAGTTCTGCACGCCTTTGGGCCCGGTGTGGCGTGAGCATCTCGCGTCCGGAGCGCTAACTATGGAGGACAGACACATGCTTGACGCACTCCAGAACGAGGCGAGCAGACTGGGCAAGCCGGAGTGGCGGCCGCTGCTGGGCTACGTGGCCGAGCTCCACGCCCGCAGCACACACCCCGCCCGTCCCCCCTTCTCGCGCGCCTGGGAAGAGATCGGCCCGGGCTACTGCTACGGGCCCGCCTTTGGGCACTGGGACATCGTCCATCAGATCCTGGACGTCCTCCCCGCCGAGCCGGACCATGCCCGCGACCAGATCCTGAACGACCTGGAGAACCAGCAGGAGGACGGCCTTGTCCCCGGCAGCATCTGGCTCGGCGACGGGGAGCCGCGCTTCAGCAAGACCGTCAGCCACCCGCCGATGTGGCCGGTGGCGGTGAACGACTACTGTGACCAGACCGGCTCAGACGAGCTCCTCCGCCTCTGCTACGAGCCGCTCCTGCGGCAGATCGGCTGGTTCGAGGCGAACCGCAAGGCCGAAGACGAGGGCTACTACTATACGGATATCGTTAACCACTCCTGGGAAAGCGGCGTCGACGAGGGGGTCCGCTTTGACGACGTGCCCACCGGGCGCTACGCCTGCGTCGACGCCACGGCCCACGTCTACATGCTGTACGACGTGGCGGCTGACTGGGCTGTGCGGCTTGGGGAGCCATCGCGCAGCCTGGCCGCGCGGGCGGCTGCTCTGCGCGTCTACATCGCAGAACGCCTCTTCGACCCGGAGACCGGTTTCTTCCACGACATCTGGGCCGTAGAGAACCCGGCGGCCCGGCGCCTGGCCGTGGAGGGCATCTTTCCCCTCGTGGTGGGCGCCGCCACGGAGGAACAGGCAGCCCGCGTCATCGACGAGAACCTGCTGAACCCGGAGCGCTTCCTGGCGCCCCACCCCATCTCCAGCGTGGGGCTGAGCGACCCTCGCTTTGAGCTGCGCATGTGGCGCGGGCCCACCTGGAACAGTATGACGATGTGGGCCGCCCGCGGCTGCCTGACCTACGACCGCCCCGACGCCGCCCACCGCCTGGCCGAGGCCGCCCTGGACGCCTCGGCAAGCGTGTTCGCCCGCACAGGCACCATCTGGGAGTTCTACCATCCCCTCGGTGGCGAGCCGACCGCCCTGCTGCGCAAGCCGCAGACCCAGCAGAACACTCCCTGCCCCGACTACCTCGGGCACAACCCTCTGTTGGCCCTGGCGCGCATCTGGGACGGCACCGCCTGATACGCCGCAGCGCTCGGCCGGCGCGGACGGCGAAAAGCAAGGGAGGGTCCTGCCCGGGCAGGACCCTCTGCTGTCTGTTTCCGCTGCCGGCGCGCGCCGGTTGCTCGGAGAGTGGCTCCTCTAGGGGGTAAGGATCACCTTCATGGACTCTTCGCCCGAGTGAGCGATCTCGAGCCCGTCCTTGAACCGCTCCAGCGGCAGGACGTGGCTGACCAGCGCCTTGCCGTTGATGGCGCCGCTCCGCAGGTAGTCGATGGCCAGGGGATAGGAATAGGCCCCCAGGTGCGACCCGTGGATGTTCAGCTCCTTGACGTCACCGATGATCGACCAGTCCACCGCCGCCGGCTGCGAGTGCACGCTGAACTCCACAAAGGTCCCCAGACGGCGCAGCATCTGCAGCCCCTGGTTCACGGCCGGCGCGGCACCGGTGGCCTCGATGTACACGTCACAACCGTAGCCATCGGTGAGGTCCAGCACCCGCTGGATGGCGTTCCCCTCGCGGATGTCAATAGCCAGGTCGGCGCCCAGGGTGCGCGCCATCTCGAGGCGCTTGGGCTTCATGTCCAGGGCGATCAGCATCCCCGGCGATTTGCGCCGGGCGACCTGCACCATGCCGAGGCCAATCGGCCCCAGCCCGGCGATCACGACCGTGTCGCCCAGCTCGATCTCGCCGCGCTCGACGGCGTGGATGGCGCAGGCCATCGGCTCGATGAGGGCGGCCTGCTCGGCGGGGATGTCTTTGGGCACCTTGTAGTTCAGCGCCCCGGCCGGGAACTTCATATACTCGGCCCAGGACCCCTCGGCGCGGTCCTTGATGAAACCATAGATGTCGTGCCGGTGGCACATCCAGTACTGGCCGCGCTGGCAGAAACGGCACTGCCAACAGGGGACGATCTGTTCCGACACGGCCCAGTCACCCAGTTCGAGGCCGTACTTGGCCCCGGCCCCCTCCCCAAGGGCGACCACCTCGCCGACGAACTCGTGCCCCGGCGTGACGGGCGCCTGAATGTAGGGCGCGATCTCGGCGGAGCCCCACACGCGGGACCCGTGATAGGACTTGACGTCGCTGGCACACACGCCGGTGGCCAGCACGCGCACCAGCACCTCCCCGGGGCCGACAACCGGCACAGGGATCTCTTCCAGACGGTAATCCTCGATGCCATGCACGCGCACCGCCCGCATCGTCTTGGGAATAGCCATTGCTTGCTCCTTGCCTCTGTCTCGCGAACCTGGGGCCGGTTGCGCGCTGTGGCCGCGCAGAGGGGTCCCCGGGATGCCTCAGCCCTACTGGAGCCATTATAGCCGAGAGCCGCACGCCATCCCAGCGGTGGCGCCTGCCAGGCGCCAGTGAACTTGCCAGAAGGCCGCGGCCAGGGCAAGATAGGCACGCGAACGCACTGAGAAGCCCATTCGAGCGACACGGGAGCCCGCCATGCAGGAGCAATCAGCGTACCAGGATGCCATCTCCCTCAAGTACCCGGAGGCCGTGGTCATTGTCGTCGCCAAGGATGAGGGCGGGCGCTACAACCCCATCACCCTGGGCTGGTCGATGGTTTCCTCGTCGACCCCGCCGATGCTCGCCGTGGCCATCAACGCCCGCGCGCACTCGGTCAGCGCCATCCGCCACTCCCGCGCCTTCGTACTGGCCTTCCCCGCGGCCACCCAGGCCGAGGAAGCCCTCTTTTTCGGCACGCACTCGGGCCGGGACACCGCCAAGCTCGCCGCCACCGGCACGCCCACCCAGCCGGCCGTCGCCATCGACGGCCTTCTCCTGAGCGAGGCGGTGGCGAACTTTGAGTGCGTCCTCGAGGGCGAGGCGCCCTCCGGCGACCACATCATCTTCATCGGGCGCGTGGTGGCCAGCCACCGCAACGCCCACCCCGGGCCTGGGCGACTGTACAGCCTGGGCCAGGGCGGCCTCGGGTCGGCGCAGCCCGGCGAGGTGTTCGCCCGCCGCTAGGCGCAGAGCCGACCCACTGCTTCGCACGGATACAAGGAGGTCGCATGGATACCGCCAAGATCGTGAGGAAGGACGACGCTACGGTCCACCGCTTCCCCTGGGGTGAGCTGTGCTGGTTCGCCGGCAGCGGCCTGGGCAACTCGGCCGAGATGACCGTCGGCGAGTGCCACATCAAGCCCGGGCAGGAAAACCCGGTGCACCGCCACCCGAACTGCGAGGAGGTGCTGCACCTGCTCGTCGGGACCATCGAACACACGGCGGACGAGGAGCGTTACGTCCTCAGGCCCGGAGACACGATCACCATCGCACCGCACGTGCGGCACAACGCCCGCAACGTCGGCGTCGAGACGGCGATCATGTCCATCGCCTTTTCCTCGGCCGACCGCCAGATGCAGAACGACTAGCCGCGGCCATTCACTTCAGGAGGGCTTGCATGGAGCGCAAACAGCTGACCATCCTGTTCACCGGCATGGTTCCCGTGGCCGGCACCGTGGCGTTGGCGCGCGAGCTGGTGCCGGAGGCCCGTATCGTCAGCATCGTGGATGACAGCCTGCTCGACGACGTCCTCGTTGCCGGCGGGCTGACCCGCGACGTCACCCGGCGCATCTGCCAGTACGCCCTGGCTGCCGAGGACGGCGGCGCCGACCTGATCCTCAGCCAGTGCTCGTCGGTGAGCGAGGCCATCGACGTGGCGCGGCCGCTGGTGCGCGTCCCGATCCTCAAGATTGACGAGCCGATGGCCGAAGAGGCCGTGCGCCTCGGACCGCGCGTCGCCGTGGCGGCCACCCTGCCCACCACGCTGGGCCCCACCTGCCGGCTCATCGAGCGCACCGCGGCCGCCGCCGGCGGGTCAGTGGAGATCACCCGCGTGCTGGCCGAGGGCGCCTTTGACGCCCTCAAGGCCGGCGACCAGGCCCGGCACAACCGCATGGTGCTCGACGCCCTGGCCCCCTGCCGGCAGGCGGCCGACGTCGTCGTCCTGGCGCAGGGCTCCATGGCCGTCGTGCAGCCCGATCTCGAGGGTTGGGGGCTGCCGGTCCTCACCAGCCCTCGCCTGGGGATGGAGCGTGCCGCGCGGATGATCTGCGCGCTATAGAAGGACCGCCTGGGTCACGGTAGCCGGCCGCCCGGCGAGGAGGTGCACATGCCCGGTCTTGCCATCGAGGGCGGCACGCCCGTGCGGGCGACCCCCTTCCCGCCGCGCATCGTCATCGGCGCCGAGGAGATCGACGCCGTCCACGCCCTCCTCGAGAAGGAGCGGGCCACCGGCGGCGGCCTGGACCGCTACGGCGGCGAGCACGTCGACGCCTACGAGCGCGAGTTCGCCGCCTATCACGGCGTCGGGTATGCTACGGCAGTCTCCTCGGGGACGGCCGCGGTGCACTCGGCGCTGTCGGCGCTGCGGATCGACATCGCCCAGGAGGTCATCTCCTCGCCCATCACCGACCCGGGCGGGGTGGCCCCGATCCTGTGGAACAACTGCATCCCCGTCTTTGCCGACGCCGACCCCGAGACGATGAACATCTCGGCCCGCTCGATCGCCGAGCGCATCACCGACCGGACGCGCGCCGTCATTGTCACCCACCTGGCCGGGCAGCCGGCCGACATGGACCCCATCCTGGCCGTCGCGCGGGCCCACGGCCTGGCCGTCATCGAGGACTGCAGCCAGGCGCACGGTGCCCTCTACAAGGGGCGCCTGGTGGGCACCATGGGCGACCTGGCGGCGTTCAGCCTGATGGGCGGCAAGCACCACACCTCGGGCGGCCAGGGCGGCATGGTCATCACCAACGATGAGGCGCTCTACTGGCAGGCCAAGCGCTTTGCGGACCGCGGCAAGCCGTTCGGCTCCACGGCGACCAGCAACCTGTTCCTGGGCCTGAACTACCGCATGACCGAGCTCCAGGCCACCATCGGCCGCGTGCAGCTCGGCAGACTGGAGGGCGTCCTGGAGCGCCGGCGGGCACTGGTGGCAGCGCTGGGCGAACGGATCGGCGACCTGCAGGCCCTGCGCCTGGGCAAGGTGATCGACGGGGCCACCCCGTCCTACTGGTTCATCCTCCTCCGCGTCGAAGCCGAGGCGTTGGCCGTGAGCAAGGCCGACCTGGCCCGTGCCCTGGCGGCCGAGGGGATCCCCTGTGACGCGGCCTACGACCATATCGTCGCCGAGGCAGACTGGATCCGCCAGCGGGCCACCTATGGCGCGTCGCAGTGCCCGTGGACCTGCCCGCTGTACGGCCGCGAGATCACCTACGAGGGGACTCTGCCCGATGCTCGCCTCGCCATCGACCGGCACATGGTGTTGCGCCTCCACGAAGGCTGTACCATGCAGGAAGTGGACGACATGGCCGCGGCGCTGCACAAGGTCGAGGCCGCCTACCTGACGGCGGCCCATCGGCCGTGAGGAGGCCGCACCGCTTGACGAGTCCCCGCCCGGTCCATACACTGAGCACCGTTTGGCACGCCTCCGCCTGTGCACACGAGTGAGGTCAAGCGACGATGAACTTCCCGACGACGTCGATCGAGCATCTGAGCGTCTCTCGCCTGATGGTCGGCACCAACTGGTTCCTGGGATACTCGCACTTTTCCGCTGCCAAGAGCCGCTGGATCAAGGAGTACATGGACCTCGACCGCATCGTCGAGGTGATGAACGTCTTTGCGCGCGCGGGGATCAACACGGTAATGGGCCCGCTGACGCCGGTGCTACGCGACGCAATCCACCGCGTCGAGGCCGAGACGGGCGTCCACATGATCTGGGCCTGCACCCCCAGCGGCGAGGGCGTCGACGATCTGCTCCCCAACATCGAGCAGGCCGCCGAGCTCGGTGCCGAGATCTGCATGCCCCATCAGCACTGGACGGACGGCAACCTGGTCGTCAACGAGAAGCGCATCATTGGCATCGAGCGGGTTACCGAGCGCATCCGGGCGCTGGGGATGGTCCCGGGCCTCTCGACGCACCGCCCCGAGACCGTCCGCGTCTGCGACCAGGCTGGGTATGACGTGGCCACCTACATCCAGATCTACAACCCGATCGGCTTCCTTTGCCAGGTGGAGACGGACTGGGTTGCCAAGGTGATCAACGACACCCCCAAGCCGGTTATGTGCATCAAGCCCCTAGCGGCCGGGCGCGTTCTGCCGACCACGGGGCTGAGCTTTGTGTACAACTCGATCAAACCGAACGACATCGTCTGCATCGGCACGCTGAGCACTTACGAGGCGGAGGATGACATCCGCATCTCCCGCGAGATCCTCTCGCAGCCGGCGGCCACCCAGCGCGAGCTCGACTTTTCGCGGAGCAAGCTCGGCCTCGTCTAGCACGCCACCAACGTCTACGGCCCACGTCACACGGGCCGGCCAACACCTTAGGAGAACAGTATGGACCGCAAGAAAGTACCATTTGACTTTCAGCTGACCAAGACCCTGAGCAAGCTGACCAACCCGGGCCTGTTGCTGCTGAGCACCAAGGGCAGCGGCGAGAGCAACGTGATGGCCATCGGCTGGGCCTCGGTGGGCGTCATGTGGGGCAAGCCGATCTTTCAGGTGCTCGTGCGGCCCTCCCGGTACACCTACGAGTTCATCGAGGAGTCGGGCGTCTTTACCGTGAACGTCCCGAGTGAGGCGATGCGCTCTTGGGTGGGCGTCTGCGGCACCAAGAGCGGCCGCGACGCGGACAAGTTCGGCCCCTATGGGATGACGCTCACCCCTTGCGGGGGGCTGCCCACCGCTACGATCGACGGCTGCCCGATGGTCTACGAGTGCAAGGTCGTCCACCACAACGACCTGATCCCGGCCAACCTCGCGAACGAGATCGACACGCGGCACTATGGCGGCAGCGACTATCATCGCGTCTACTTTGGCGAGATCGTCGCCGCTTACGCCGCCGACGGGTACTAGGCTCCGACCTGCTGAACGGCGAAAGCCCTGGCTCCCACTATGTGGGCCAGGGCTTTTTCCCCTTCTCTCCTGCTACTGGGCCCGCAGAAGGCCGGCCGCCTACTCTTTGGCCTGCAGCGAGACCTTGGCCGCCTCAGTGTACAGCTCGCTGACGGCAATGCAGTCCAGGTCCCCCTTGCCCATCCCCAGCGCCTGGGTAAAGAGCTGGTGCACCAGGGCGGTCTCGAACATGGGCACCTTGAGGGCCTTGCCAAAGTCGAGCGCCAGCCCCATGTCCTTGTGCATGAGCTCCAGCTTGAAGCCGGGCTGTAGGTTGCCCTTCAGGATCGTGTTGGGCACCTTGTCCTGCACGACATAGGAGCGCGCCGTAGCCCCAGCCAACACCTTCTGGACCACGGCCGGGTCGACGCCGGCCTTGGCAGCCATGGCAAACCCCTCAGACACGGCCACCAGAGTGGTCGCCACGATCAGGTTATTGACGAGCTTGACGGCCAGCGCCGAGCCGTTGGCGCCCACGTAGGTGATGTTCTTGCCCATGGCCGCCAGCACCGGCTGGGCGCGCTCAAAGGCGTCCTGCGGGCCACCCACCATGATGGCCAGGGTGCCGGCAATGGCGCCGCCCTGCCCGCCGCTGATGGGCGTGTCGAGCATGGTGACGCCCTTCTCGGCCAGGGCCGCCGCCAGCCGCTGCGACGTCAGCGGAGAGATGGTGCTGGTATCGAGCACGATGAGGCCCTGGCGGGCGCCCGCGGCCACGCCGCCCTCACCGAGGAGGACCTCTTCGATGGCCTGGTCGTTGGGCACGCAGGTGACGACGAAATCGACGGCCGAGGCCAGCTCCGCGATGGAAGCCGCCTCACGCGCGCCGGCGCCCACCAGGCGCTCCACCGGGCCGCGGTTCCTGTGCGCCACCACCGTCAGGCCAAAGCCGGCCTTCAGCAGGTTAGCGGCCATCCCCTCGCCCATGATCCCAACGCCGACGAATCCAACCTTGGTACTCACGATGCAAACCACCTCCTGATCCCACGCGCCCCGAAAGCGCGATGACGATCTGTTCATCCCGGCGGGCCGGCCGGCAGGGCCAGTATAGGCGACGCCTCCGCGGGCGGCAAGGCTGGCCGGCGTCGGCAGCACGGGGACGTCCAAAGACGACGTCCCGGGGGAGCTCCCCGGGACGTCGCAACGGTCTACCAGAGCCTGTGCAAGGCTAGGCTACTTGAGCATCACCGCGGCGGTCTCCGCCAGGCGCGTGGCGTAGCCCATCTCGTTGTCGTACCAGGCCGCCACCGTAACCAGGGTGCCCCCCAGAACGCCGGTCAGCGGCAGGTCGACGATGGAGGAGTGCGTGTCCCCAAGGATACGCGAGGAGGCCCACTCCTCTTCCAGCACGCCCATGACGCCCTTCAGCTCCTTCGTGGCGGCTGCCTTACGGAAGGCGTCATTGATCTCCTCGGCGGTGGTTTCCTTACCCAGCACGGCGTTGATCTCGGCGATCGAGCCGGTGCGCGTGGGCACGCGGTAGGCCTTGCCCGTCATGACCAGGTCGGGCCAGATGAACTGGAGGGCCTTGGCCGCGCCCGAGGAGGCCGGGATGATGTTCTCTGTGGCCGCCCAAGAGTCGCGCCGGTCACGCATGGGCTGATCGGTGAGCGACTGGCTGTTCGTGTAGGCGTGCACGGTGGTAAAGAAGCCGCTCTTGATGCCAAAGTTCTCCAGCAGGACCTTGACCACCGGCGCCAGGGCGTTGGTGGTGCAGGAGGCCATCGACACGATCTTGTGCTTGGACGCGTCGTACTTGTCCATATTGATCCCGCGCAAGAGCACGGCGTCGCAGTCGTTGACGCTCTTGGACGGGGCGCTCACCAGGACGCGCTTGGCCCCAGCGTCGAGGTGCGCCTGGGCGCCGGGACGGGTGGTGGCACGGCCGGTGCAGTCGATCACCAGGTCCACACCGAGCTCACCCCAGTTGGGCAGCGCCTTCATCGTGTCAAAGTACTTGATCTCGCGACCACCGATGACGAACGCGTCCGCCGTCGTGGTGACGTCCTCGGGCCACAGACCGTAGTTCGAGTCCGCCTTGAAGAGGGCCGCCAGCGTAGGCAGGTCCTTGATGTCGGAGACCGAGAAGGGCACGAAAAGCTTGTCGCGCAGCGCCGCCTTGAGCAGCGAGCGACCAATCCGCCCGAACCCGTGAATTGCTACCTTTCCCATGGTTTCTCCTATCCTGTCTCCCTAAGGCTCCCTGAGCGAGCCCGTCCGGTAACGAGGGTGGCAGACGCAGCGTCCGCGGGCGCCTCTGCCACCACGAGTGCACTTGTCGTATGATACCCCCTAATGCCCCAAGATGCAACCGTCGGCAATACCGGCTAGAGCGCTTCGCTGCGCCGCCTAGCACCGGTAGGCGGAGAGCCCGCCCAGCACCGTGGGCACCTGGATGACGGTCACCGTGTCGCGCGCTAGGCCCTCTTCGATGGCGGGCGCCAGGTCGGCAGCGCGCTCCACGAGCACACCCCGAGCCCCCAACGCCTGCGCCAGGCGGTCAAAGCGCACCTCGCCCAGTACCGAGGCCACGCGGCAGGCCGGGTCCTGGGCATCGGCCACGATCCCCCAGGCGCCGTCATGGGCGACCACCATGACGTAGGGCGTCCCGAAGCGCAAGGCGGTCTCCACATCGGTGAAGGTAAAGCCGGCCGAGCCGTCGCCGCTGAGCAGGAGCACCGGATGGTCGGGCCGCGCGAGCCGCGCCGCGACGGCGCCCGGCACCCCCCAGCCGACGACACCGCTCGCCCCGCAGGTAAACCAGTGGGACGGATGCCTGTCGAACAGCCATAGGTGCGCCCAGCGGCCGATGTTGCCGCCATCGATCAGGAAGGTCACCTCCCGCGCAAGGAAGGACCGGATCTCCTGGCAGATGCGCAGGCCGGGCAGCGGGCATTCGTCACCCTGGCAGCGGTCGGCGTACTCCGCCTTGAGCGCCTCGTGGCTGCGGCGCACCGACGCCAGCCACTCCGCGTTCGCCCAGCCGCCCCGCGCGGCCGCCTCGCGCCCCAGCACCTCGAGCACGGAGGCGGGGTTCCCCACCAGGCGAAGGTCTACGGGGCGCCCGCGGGTGGCCTCGTCAGCGTCAGCGTCCACGCGGATCACCCGCGCCTCAGCGCTCAGCCCCGGGGGCCGCCCAAAAGCGACGCGATAGTCGAGCCGCGCCCCGACCGTCATCACCACGTCGGCCCGGGCCAGCATGGCCATGGCGCCGTTCAGTTCGTCGTTGGTGACGCCGACGTACTGCGGGATGCGCTCCTCGATGCAGCCGCGATCCCAGATGTGCGAGACGATCGGGATGTCGGTGACCTCCGCCAGCGTGCGGAGCGCCGGCCAGGCCCCCGCGTAAAAGGCCCCACTGCCCACCACGAGGAAGGGGCGCTCTGCCTCGGCGAGCATCTCGGCGGCCGCGCGGATGTCCGCCACCGGCGCGCGCCCCGACGGGGCCACCCTGACGGCCGGCGCCGCTGTCGCCGCCGGCGACGCGGCGACCTCAGCACGGAAAACGTCCTCAGGGATGGTCAGGTGGACCGGCGCAGGGCGGGAGGTCAGCGCCTGCGTGACGGCGCGATCGAGCGCCCCTGGCAGGGCAGCCACGTCGTCAACCCGGGCGGCGACCTTGCAGACCGGGCTGGCCATGGCCACCTGGTCCAGCTCCTGGAAGTGGTCGAGGCCGCGGGTGGACGTCTCGCTCTGCCCGCTGATGAGGAGGAGCGGCCCGCCGTCCCACCAGGAGTTGGTCAGGCCGGTGAGGGCGTTGGTGTGCCCGGGGCCGGCGCTGACGGCCACCACGCCGAGGCGCCCCGTCAACCGGCCCCAGGCGTCCGCCATGTAGGCGGCGGCCTGCTCGTTGCGCGTGTCCACCACGGGCATGCGGAGCTTCCCGCAGGCCTCCAGGAAGGGGGCTAGTCCGTTCCCGCACAGGGCAAAGATGCGCTCAACGCCCCGCTCACGCAGGGTGCGCACCACATACTCAGCGCCGTTCATGGGAGGCCTCCTCTGGCGTACGCTCGGCTGGCTAGCACCGCGAGGATACGACAGCCCAGCTATCGGCGCAACCGCCGCTTGGCCCCGCCCTCGCGCCCCGCTATAATCGGCCGCACGACCCCACCCTGCCCAGCCCGAAAGGAGATCCGCGCAGCGTAAGGGCTCCTCGCGCCGCGTGGTGCCGCGATGAAGATCAGCATCCCCCCGGTTCGGCCCGTCTACCCCTCCCCCGCCGCGCTGATCACCTCGGCCGATGAGGAGGGGCGGCCCAACATCATCACCCTCGGCGAAGCCTACAACCTGAGCATCCGGCGCCCCGTGATCGTGGGCATCTCGATGGCCAAGTCGCGCTACTCGCACGCCTTGATCGGCGCCTCGGGCGAGTTCGTGCTGAACCTGCCCACCGCGCGCATCCTCGAGGCGGTCGATCGCTGCGGGACGACCTCAGGCCGCCACCTGGACAAGTTCGCCGCCTACGGGCTGACTCCGCTCGCGGCGACGCACGTGCGGGCGCCGCTGATCGCCGAGTGCCCGGTGAACCTAGAGTGCCGCGTGATTGGCGTCCAGGAGATCGGCGATCACGACATGTTCCTGGGTGAGGTCCTGGCCGAGCACGTCGACGAGGACGCGCTCGACGCGCAGGGCAACATCCTCGTGGAGAAACTCGACGTCGTCTGCTTTCTGAACTGGGAGTACTGGTCGCTGGGCCACAGGCTGGGCCGGCTCGGCTACACGCGCAAGCCGTAGGCAGGCGCCTGACGATGGCTGGCCGCACGCGTCCCCGTGGGTAGGAGGAGACCTTGCTAGAGTTGGCGTTCAAACCCGATGCCGAGCGGACACTCGCGCGCATGGAGGCGTTCTGGGAGCGGGAGATCCTCGACCGTCCCCTGGTCCAGTTCACGGTGGCCAAGCCGCCGGAGGACAGGGTCCCCCTCCCCGAGTCAGGCCATGCCACTGCAGACGATCGCTGGCTTGACGTGCAGTTCCAGACGGAGCTCCGCGTGGCCCAGCTTTCGAACGTCTACTTTCCCGGGGACCAGCTTCCGGCGGCCTTCCCCAACCTGGGCCCGGAGGTCTTTTCCTCACTGTATGGCTGCCCGATCCATTTCGGCGACTATGGGACCAGCTGGACCGATCCGATCCTGCACGACTGGGCCGCTGCCGATAGCGTCCGCCTCGACTGGGACAGTCCCTATCTGCGGACGCTCCAGGAAATGACCGACGCGCTGCTCGAGGAGGGCCGGGGCCGGTTCATCACCGGCATGACCGACTGGCACCCCGGCGGCGACGCCGTCGCCGCCCTGCGCGACCCGCAGAACCTGGCCGTAGACATGATCACCCACACCGCCGAGGTCAAGGCGTTGCTAGCCCGCCTGGAAACCGATTACTTTGCCGTCTATAACGTGTTTTATGACAAGTTGCGCGCCGCCGGGCAACCGATCACGACCTGGTTGCCGCTGGCGGCGTGGGGGCGCTACTATGTGCCCTCCAACGACTTTGCCTGCATGATCAGCGGGGCCATGTTCCGCGACGTGTTCCTGCAGGGGCTGGCCAACGAGTGCCGCTTCCTGGACCGCTCGATCTACCACCTCGATGGCCCCGGCGCCCTGCGCCACCTTGACGACCTGCTGGCCATCCCCGAGCTGGACGCCCTCCAGTGGGTCTGTGGCGCCGGCAACGAGGGGTATCTGCGCTGGCTGTCCGTCTACCAGCGGGCCCAGGCCGCGGGCAAGGCCCTCTGGATCTCCTGCACGCTCGAGGAGGTGCCCGCCGTGATGGCCACGCTTGACCCGCACGGCGTCTGCCTGGCCGTGAGCGGCGTGCCCTCCCTCGAGGCCGGGGAGCGGCTCCTCCGTGAGGCGGAGGCCTGGTGCACGGGGCGCGTACACCCCGTCTGACGCGGCAGACCCAGAAGGCACGGCGGGGGCGGGTCTGTGAACCCCCCCCCCCCGCCGCTCTTCCCGCTTGAGGTCTGCGCGGAAGGCTAGAGAGAGTGCTCGGTGCGGGCGATGATGTCATCCTGGTGGTCGCGAGAGAGCCAGTTGAAGTAGGTGCTGAACCCGCCGATGCGGACCATCAGCGACTCAAAGTCCTCCGGCCGGGCCTGGGCGGCGCGCAGGGTGTCGGCGTCGACCACGTTGACCTGTAACTGCTGCAGCCCCTGGGCGAAGGCGCCGTCGACCAGCATGAGCATCTTGTCGACCCCTTCCGGCCCGGCAAAGGTGCGCCCGGAAAAGCGCAGGTTCAGCGCCAGGATGCCGTGGCTCTCGTCGTGGGGCAGCTTGGCCACCGAGCGGATCAGCGCCGTGACGCCTTGGCGGTCCAGCCCCTGCGAGGCGCCGACCGAGTCGGCCAGGGGGGAGCCTCGCTTTCTCCCGTCGGGCGTGGCCGCCGCGCGGCGCCCCCATTCCACGGCGCCCGTCCAGCCGACCACGTCGATGCCGAAACGCCTCCCGTAGATCCGTTCGCGCGCCTGGAAGGCCTTGTTGATGTGCGTGAAGTGGCGTACCGTCAGCGCGTCGGCCTCGGCGTCGTCGTTGCCGAACTTGGGCACGGCGTTGCGGCAGGCCAGGCGCAGCGCCTCCTCCCCCTCCCAGTCGGCATCGAGAGCGCGGACCATCGCGGGAAGGGTCAGCCGGCCCTCCTCGTAGACCAGCCGTCTGAGCACGAGCAGGCTGTCGGCCAGGTTGCTGATGCCGAGGACGTCGGCCAGGCCTTCGGTGTAGAGCGGCCCGCCCCGGCGATAGTCGCGCCCCCGCTCCAGGCAGCCCTCGATCAAGAGCGACTTGACCAGATCGGGGCTGTGCTGGGCCAGCACTGCGTACTCCCGATTGACGACCTCTGTCGTGGTGCGCGCCATGTGATCGATCTGGGCGAGGACGGCGGCCTCCAGCCGCTCGTAGGTGTCCAGCTCTTCCGGGCTGCCGGTGGCGGGGCCCATGCGCTGGCCCGTCATGGGGTCGATGCCATCGTGGAGGGCCAGTTCCAGGGGCTTGGTCGCGGTGACGATCAGGTCCTCGTAGGCGCCCCCACACCGTCCGCGCGGCACCACCTGCGTGCAGCCCACCAGGGTATAGTCGCGGGCGTGCTCTTCGGCGATGCCGCGGGCACGCATCGCGGCGATGACGGGCTCATCGTTGACCAGGGCCGGCATGCTCAGGCCGGAGGCCAGCAGCTCACAGGCCCGGCGCAAGAGGGCCGGCGGGGTGCCGCGGTGCACGCGCAGCTCCACGTTGGGGGCGTCAGTGCGCAGGCGGGCGAGCGTCTCGAGCAGGAGCCAGGATAGGGGATTGGTGGCGTCGCCCCCCTCAGGGAGCTGGCCTGAGAGGGTCATGCTCCAGGAGCGGTTCGCCGCCAGCTTGTACCAGATCGCCTCGACCCACTCGCGGGCCTCTTGTTCGCTCAGGTGCCCGCTCTCCAGGTCACGTTGCAGGAAGGGCCACAGATCCTGGTCAAACCGGCAGGCCGAGTCGATCCGGTTCGGTTCGTGCAGGACCATCGACAGCCAGTGGGCCTGCAAGGCATCGGGGAAGGACTGCGCCGGCCCGCGTATGGCGCGCTCCAGGCGCGCGGCGATGCCGAGGAGTTCGGCCCGGCGGCCCTCCTCGGCGGCGTCTGCCGCCCGGCGGGCTACGTCCGCATAGGCGAGCGCCACACGGTCCATCCCGTCGAGGATCACGCCCAGGGCGTCATACCATTCGGCGGGTTCGGTCCCCGGCGTGCCGAGGTGCTCGGCGCGCGAGGCGGCCACGCGCCGGCGCAGGCCGGCCGTGCCCTCCTCGGCCAGGCGCACGTGCAGCGGCGCCGAGTGGCAACCGCCCAGCGACGACGTCCGTCCGCCCATCACGGCGCGCTCCATCGGCGTGAGGACTGCATCCAGGAGCGCCCGCGTCGAGCGCCCGCGCCAGGTGGCGGCCAGGCCGTCTAGGTAGCGCGCAGCCGGGCCGTCGGCACCCTGCCGGGCCGCCTGCCAACGGGCCTCGTCGAACTGGATCCCCCTGTCAGAACTCCACCGCACGATGCTCTCGAGGCCCAGCCGCCCGACGATCAGCTCGTCGGGTTCGATGATCATCCGGCTGCCCAGCCACTGCGCCACGATGGCGTGCGCCAGGCGCACCATCTCCGGTTGGCCGGCCTGCGCCATCCAGCCCTCATGGAACGGCTCACCCCGCGCGGGAGCATACGTCGCCGAACGGTTGCGCAAGAGCCTTTCGGCGCGCAGAGCGCCCACGGCCTCCGCCTCCGCGGCCGGCACGGCGCTCACGAGCCGTCTCGCAGGAGGTCCTGGATCGCCACCGGCTTGCCCGAGGCGATCGACATGTTGGCCGCCACGCCAATGAGCACCGACATGGCGCCCGCCCGCGAACCCGCCCGCTGCGCCAGCGGGTCAGGAGAGCCAGGGCGGAAGAGATGGTCGCGGATGCCGACGTCGGCGCCACCGTGGCCGCCCTCGCGTTCCTCCACGGCGACCTCCCAGGGCCTGCCGAACAGGGGGCTCACGCGCACCACCGGCGGCACCGGCAACGGCAACACCCGCATTTTGCCCGCCGCGTCTGGCCCGTGGTAGCGGTCCACCAGATCGATCTCCATACGCCCCTTGGTGCCGTTGAAGCCGATGCGCTGCCCCTCGTAGGGCATGTAGGCGTTCAGCGAGTAGTTGAGCAGCACGCCGTTCTCATAGCGCACCGTGACGACCATGGAATCCTCGGCGTCGATGTCGTCGGCAAAGACGCAGCGATCGCGGTAGTAGCCGTCCTCGCTCTCGCCGTCCAGGTACAGCTCGCGGAGCCGCTTGTTGGCCCGCAGGTCCAGGTAGAACTCGCAGGTCTTGGTGTACGCACAGGTGAGGCAGCGCTCCCCGCGCTCGGCGCGCGTGGGCCCGTAGAAGCGGGTGTCGCCAAAGGCGAACACCGTCTCGGGGTCCGCGCCGATCCACCAGTTCAGTTGGTCAAAATGATGGGTGGCCTTGTGGATCAAGAGCCCGCCCGAGTTCTCCTTGCGGCGGTGCCAGCGCCGGAAGTAGTCGGCGCCGTGTTCCGTGTCGAGGAACTCCGCAAAGTCCACCGAGACGATCTGGCCGACGGTACCGGCGTTCAGCTGTTTCTTCAGCTCTTCGGTCGGCGGGCCGTAGCGGGCGTTGAAGGTCACCTGGACCTTCCCGCCGGTGCGACGCTCGGCCGCCAGAATCGCGCGGACGTTCTCGGCCGTCGTGGTCATTGGCTTCTCGGTGATGACCTCACAGCCGGCCTCCAGCCCCGCGATGATGAAGCGGTGGTGGGTGGCATCCATCGTGGCGATGACGAGCACCTCCGGGCGGGCGGCCTTCAGCATGGCGTCAAAGTCCTGGAAGGCCGGGATCGAGCGGCCCAGCAGTCGGTTCGCCAGGTCCATGCGGTGCTGGTTCCGGTCGCAAAAGGCCACGACCTCGGCCACGTCGGCGTACTCGTCCACAAGAGGCTTGGCGAACATGCCGAAACCCCGACTGCCCAGCCCAACGACAGCGTAGCGCCTTTTCATGTTTCCTCCTGGCGGTGACACGGCTCCCTGGCGCCGATTATGCGTCACCCCACGCCGGCCAGCAAGCGTCCGTGCCGCCGGGCGCCATGGGTCCGGCCGAGGCGCCCGGCGCGCCGTCCCCTGGCTAACCCGGGAGTGTACCCGCCGGACAGAACGGCTATAATGGCCTGACTGCATACCTACTGGCCGGCACCCGTAGAGGAGATGCTCATGCCTTCTGCACCGGTTCGCGCTGTCGAGCGCATTGACCGAACCCAGTGGAAGCCCGCCGAGTACGACCTGCTCTATCATTTCCTGAACTTTTCGCGCCTGGCCAACTCGGTGGTGATGGAGCCTGGGCCTCTCCAGGGCTGGTTTGGTGAGGCGTTGTGGCGACACTACAGCTACGCCCCGTTCAACGGCCGCGTGATGGAGAACTATCACTCGCTGGCCTTCTTTTACGGGTACCGCGCGCCGTGGAACGTCTACTACCGCGACCCAGCCGTGCTCCAGCGGCTGGAGCTGACCCTCGACTATACCTTCCGGCTGATGGGTTCCGACGGCGCCATCCCCGAGTATGCCACCGTCGAGATGGATACCCCCATGCTGGCCCCCACTAGCTTTGGCATGGAGTACATGGCCGCGGCGCTCGAGGTGGCCGGCGCCGTCCTGCCGGAGGCGCTGCGCGCCCGGCTGGTGGCCCAGGCCCGCAAGGCGGCCGTCTTTGTGCTGACTTCGCAGGAGTCGTGGGAGCACGCCCGCTCCTATACGAACCAGTTCCTGGGGGCCATGGCCGGGGCGGCCCGCCTGGCGCGCCTGACCGCTGACGAGGCGCTGATGGACATGGTACGCGCCGCGGGGGACGCTCTGGTGGGCGACTTTATGTCTCCCGCCGGATTCCTCTACGAGAACGACGGGCCGGAGACGTTCGCCTACTTTTTCGTCAGCCTGCAGCGGCTGATTCCGCTGTACCGCGAGTGGCCGGATCCTCGCGTCCGCCAGGTGCTGCTACGCCACTGTGAGTGGATGCGCCGCTGGATGCTTCCCGAGCCCGACCGGGCGGACATTGTCTTGTCCTCGTCTCATCAGACGCGCACCTCGGGCGGTTCCAGCCGCCTGGCCCCGCTCGCTCCGGTGGCCATGGGGCATATCCACGCCACCAGCGACCAGCGCCCCAGGATGCTGAAAGGCCTCGGCGCCCTGTTGGGCGAGGGGCCATCTGCCGCCGACGCCGTCAAGCTCTTTGCCATGACGGCCGAGGAGGACGCCGAGTACTGCCACGCCTGGGAGGCGGCTGGCGCCGAGCAGGAGGCCGCGCTGCGCGAGCGCAGCCTCGTGGCCGGCTACCCGCCCGTCTCACCCCTGGCCCTCTACCCGCCGTATGCCCCGCCGCGGGCCGAACTGGAGGCCGCTCGGGCCACCCTGCCCTGCCTGAACGCGACGCCCTACCATGAGGCGCTGACCGACGGCCGCGGCAACCAGTATCTCTTTTTCCGGCAGCCGGGGTACTATGCGGCGCTCAACTTTGCGACGCGACGCACGGCGGCCAACCACGGGCCTGCCTTTGTGTGGCTGGACGGCGCCGGCACCCTCATTCTCTCCAGGAACGGCGACGGCCCCTGCTGGGAGACGCGCCTGGCCGGGCCGGGCGCCGGCCAGGGCACCGGCAAGATGCCGGCGCTCGCCGCCGTCCGCGAAGGGCGCAGCGGCCCTGAGCTGCTCGTTCACTATCCGGAGTGGGGGCTGCGCAAGACCTACGTCATGCGCCAGGACGGAATCGACGTGCAGATGAGCAGCGCGCAGACCTCGGACGGGCGCGCCTATCAAGAGAGCATCCCCCTGGTGTTGCGTGAGAGCGACGTGCTGCGCGTCGACTATGGTAGCTGCCCGGCGGGCGGCCTCAGCGACCGGGGGCTGGGGGTCGTCACGCGGCGTGTCAGCGTCGAACGGGGCGGGCGGCACCTCCTCACCATAGACATCGGGCAGCCCGTCAGCGCCAGGCTGGTCCCGACGCCGGAGGGCGATGGCACGGTGCCAACCTTGTTGACCTTTGCGCCGGCGCCGCTCTTCTTCTGGCGTACCGGCTACCAGGTCACCTTCGGAGCCTGACTCTGCACCTTCCTGCTGCAAACATAAGGAGATAGACATGGACATGCACGGGTTCGAGATGCTCCGCGACGAGCACATCCCCGAGCTGGACACGCGGGCACGGCTGTTCCGCCACCAGGTCACCGGCGCGGAACTCCTCTCGCTGGAGAACCATGACGAGAACAAGTGCTTCGGCATCAACTTCCGCACGCCCCCGCGCGATTCCACCGGCGTGCCGCACATCATGGAGCACGCCGTGCTCAGCGGCTCTCAGCGCTTCCCCAGCAAGGATCCCTTCATCGAGCTGGCCAAGGGTTCGCTGAAGACCTTCCTGAACGCCTTCACCGCGGCCGACAAGACCATGTACCCGGTAGCCAGCACCAACACGCAGGACCTGTACAACCTCATCGACGTGTATATGGACGCAGTGCTGCATCCGTTGCTGTCGGAGATGACCTTCCAGCAGGAGGCCTGGCACTATGAGCTCGACACGCCCGAGTCGCCGCTGACCGTCAAGGGCGTGGTATACAACGAGATGCGCGGCGCCTACTCGTCTCCCGATAGCCTCCTGTACCGCTATGGCCGGCAGACCCTCTTCCCCGATACGGCCTACGCCGCCGACTCGGGCGGGGACCCGCAGGAGATCACCAACCTGACTTATCAGGGGTTCCTAGACTTTCACGCCTACTACTACCATCCCTCCAACGCCATGATCTATTTCTACGGCGACGACGATCCGGAGGAACGCCTACGCCGGATGGCGGGGTACCTCGAAGGCTACGACCGCCGCGAGGTCGATGGATCGGTCGCCCTCCAGGAGCCTTTCAGCGAGCCGCGTCGCATCACGGTGCCCTACCCCGTCAGCCAGGACGAATCGGGCGACGCCAAGGCCCTGGTCACCGTCGGCTGGCTCCTTCCGGAAGGGACCGACGAGACGCTGGTGATGGCGCTAGAGATCCTGTCGGAGATCCTGGTCGGTACGTCGGCTTCACCCCTCTACAAGGCCCTGATCGACTCGGGCCTTGGTGAGGACGTGGCGGGTGCCGGGCTGGACGCCGAGATCCGCCAACTGAACCTGACCACCGGGCTGCGCGGCGCGCGGGCCGCAGACGCCGACCGTATCGAGGGGCTGATCCTCGACACGCTCACCCAGCTGGCGCAGGGGGGGATCGACCCGGACACGGTGGCGGCGGCGCTGAACACTATCGAGTTCGCCCTCCGCGAAAACAACACGGGTCGTTTCCCTCGCGGGCTGAGCCTGATGATGCGTGCGCTCGCCACCTGGGGCTACGGCGGCGACCCGCTGGCCCCGATCGCCTTCGAGGCGCCCCTGAATGCCGTGAAGACGGCCGTGGCGGACGATCCGCGCTTCTTCGAAGGACTGATCGACAAGTACCTTCTTGCCAACCAGCACCGGGTGACGCTGGTCCTGCAGCCCGAGCCGGGGCTCGGTGAGCGGCGGGAGGCCGCCGAGCGCGAGGAGTTGGCCGGCATCCGTGCCGGCCTGGCAGACGGCGACCTGCAGGCCATCGTGCAGGCTACAGCCGCGCTGAAGGCCAACCAGGAGACCCCCGATCCCCCGGAGGTGTTGGCCTCGATCCCCAGCCTGACCCTGGAGGACCTGGATCGGGCCGCGCCGACCATCCCCCTGCGCGAGTCATCCCTGGCGGGCCGGCCCGTCCTGTATCACGATCTCTTTACCAACGGCATCGTCTACCTGGACCTGGCCATGGACATGCACGTGGTGCCCGCGGATCTGCTGCCCTACGTTCCTCTCTTTGCCGCCTGCCTGACCGAGATCGGCACCGAGACGGCGGATTACGTCAAGCTATCGCAGCGCATCGGGCGCCAGACGGGCGGCATCGGCCACAGCCTCATGGTCTCGTCGGTGGAGGGCCAGCAGGAGGCCGCCACCTACCTGGTGGTGCGCGGCAAGGCTACCGTTCCCCAGGCCGGCGCGCTGCTCGAGATCCTGAGCGACATCCTGCTGCACGTAAAGCTTGACAACCGCGAGCGCTTCCGCCAGATGGTGCTGGAGGCCAAGGCCGGCATGGAGGCTGGCCTGGTGCCAGGCGGCCACGCGATCGCCAACGTGCGCCTGCGCGCCAACTACTCCGAAGCCGACTGGCTCGGTGAACAGACCGGGGGCGTCTCGCAGCTGTTCTTCCTGCGCCGCCTGGCGCAGGAGGTTGACGAGGACTGGCCCTCCGTGCTCGCCAGGCTCGAGGAGGTTCGCCGCCTGATCATCAACCGGCAGGGGCTGCTCGCCAACGTGACGCTCGATGCCGCGCACTGGGAGGGGCTGAACGCGCCCCTGGCGGCACTGCTCGACAGTCTGCCGTCGGCCCCCTGCGCCCGCGCCACCTGGGCCGGCTCGGCGACGCCGGCCAACGAGGGGCTCACCATCCCCGCGCAGGTGAACTATGTGGCCAAGGGCGCCAACCTCTTTGAGCTGGGCTACGAGTACGACGGCTCCGCCGCCGTGATCACCAACCACCTCCGCGCGACCTGGCTGTGGGAGCGGGTGCGCATCCAGGGTGGCGCCTACGGGGGCTTTTGCCTGTTCGACCTACGCTCGGGGGTGTGGACCTACGTGTCGTACCGCGACCTCAACCTGCGCAGCACGCTGGATGTGTATGACCGCACCGGCGACTTCTTGCGGGCGCTGGAGCTGAGCGATGGGGAGCTGACCAAGAGCATCATCGGCACCATCGGCTCAATGGACGCCTACCTCCTGCCGGATGCCAAGGGGTACACCTCCCTGGCGCGCTACCTGATCGGAGACACCGACGCCATCCGCCAGGCGCGCCGCGACGAAGTGCTTGGCACGACCCTGGCTGACTTTCGCGCTCTGGCCGCCGTCCTGGACAAGATGCGCGAGTCCGGCCGCGTGGTGGTCGTCGGCTCGCCAGAGGCGATCCGCTCGGCCAACGAGCAGGGCGACGGCTGGCTGGAGGTGACTAAGGTGCTGTAGAGCGCCCACCGGCGTAGTCGGCCCGCCACAGGAGAGGGCCGGGCGCAAGTTGACGCTGCTACTAATGCTGTGCTATGATTATTGCAGGCCGTAAGGGCGTTGGCAGGAAGGGTGGGTTGGCGTCGTCCGCCGCCCGGCTGCCCGCGCCGTGGCCGATCGCCTGCGCCGACGCCTGCGTTTGGGCCGGGGCGCTGCTGGTCGGGGGAATCGCAGCCCGCCCGCCCTGTCAATGGTGGGCGGGCTGTTCTGTGTAGAGCGGCAGCTGTTGGCGCCAACCGGGCGCTCCGGCGCCGCTGACGTGCACCGCCGCAAGGGCGGGGAGAAGCTATCCCATGAGTGAGCTCGTCGAGTTCTGGGAACGACCTAGCCGGGTGCGCACGCTGATCGCCGGCTGGCAGCAGTGGGCAGACGCGGGCGACGTGTCTTCCGGCCTGCCGAACTACCTGATCGATCTGATCGGGGCGCGCCCCTTTGGCCGCCTTGTACCGGGCGGGTACTACCTGTTCCAGATCCCCACGGGGCATCATCTCATGCGCCCAGTGGTCAAGCTGGCCGAGGGCCACGTTGAACGCATGGACGAAAAGGGGAACGAGTTCTACTGCGTCGGTGACGCCGAAGACGGCCTGGCCATCTTCCTGGGCGATGAGCCGCAGCTCAACCACGAGCAGTATGCCGACGCCTTCCTGGATGCCGTCCAGGCGTTGGGCGTTGAGCGCGTCGTCGTGCTGGCCGGCGTATACGGCGCCGTGCCGTATGACAAAGATCGCGAGATCTCCTGCGTGTATTCCCTCCCCCGCCTGAAGGCCGAGTTGCGCGACTATGCCGTGCGCTTTTCCAACTATGAGGGTGGGACGACCATCTGCACCTACATCGTGTACGCGGCCGAGCAGCGCGATATCGAGATCGTCGGGTTCACCAGCCTGGTCCCCTCGTATGACTTTTCCCAGACCGGGGTCTCCGTCCAGCCAGTGGTGATTGGCGAGGACTATAAGGCGTGGTACGATCTGATGGTCCGCGTGAACCACATGCTGGGGCTTGCGATCGACCTGTCTGACCTGCAGGAACAGGCACGCGACCTGATCGCCAGTTGGAACGACAAACTGCATCAACTGGCGCACAACATGCCCGAGCTCGGTGTGGACGAGTTCCTGCAACGGGTGCGCTCCGAGTTCCGCGAGCGGCCCTTTGCGCCCCTCGGAGACGTGTGGATCGAGGGTCTGAAAGACCTCTTTGACGACACTACGGAGGAGGACGAACCGTAAGGAGGGGGCTGGCCCCTGCCCACTGCCGTCGGCCCATTGGGTCGACGCCAACCCTCACTGTGCGTCTCTTCTTGCCCTTTTCTGCCTGGCAGAGTCGTCCGCGGGCCCAGCCTGGCAGGAAAGAGGCTCAGTCTGGTGCCGTTCCGGCGCACGCACCTGCGCCACGAGAGGTTACTCGATGGAACGCCTGGAAACGCTATCTCCGCAGCTGGTCTATGAGGCCCTCGAGACCTCCCCGGAGGGCCTGACCTCGCAGGAGGCCGAGCGCCGCTTGGCCCAGTACGGGCCGAACATCCTGCGCGAGGCGCCGCGCAAGCCTATCATCTTCAGTCTCCTGGCCAACTTTACCCATCTGATGGCGCTGCTCCTCTGGGCTGCCAGTGGCATGGCCTTCGTCGCCCGTATGCCGCAGCTCGGCATCGCCGTCATCGGCGTCATCGTCATCAACGCTCTGTTCAGCTTCTGGCAAGAGTACCGCGCCGAGCGGGCCATCGAGGCCCTCAGGAAACTCCTGCCGGCGCATGCGCGCGTGGTGCGCGACGGCGCGGAGTGCCGCTTGCTGGCCGACGAACTGGTGCCCGGGGACCTGGTGCTCCTGTCCGAAGGGGAGCTGATCTCTGCCGACGCGCGCCTCGTCGAGGAGTTCGAGCTGCGCACCAACAACGCAACCCTCACCGGCGAATCGATGCCCGTCCGCCGCAGCGCTGAGCCTGTGCTGCGCGATGACATCGGCCGCACCGAGATCACCAACATGGTCTTTGCCGGTACCAGCGTGGCCACCGGCACGGGGCGGGCGGTCGTCTCGGCCACCGGCATGCGCACGGAACTGGGACGGATCACCGACCTCACCCAGACGGTCCAGGAGGAGACCAGCCCGATCCAGGTGGAGGTGGCCCGCGCTGTCCGCTGGGTCACGATCACCGCCGTTGTGCTGGGCGTTCTCTTTTTTGCCATCGGTGCCCTGGTCGCGGGGATGCAGGCGGCCGAGGCCTTTATCTTTGGCGTCGGCATCATCGTGGCGTTCGTGCCGGAAGGCATGCTGCCCACCGTGACCCTCTCACTGGCCATGGGCGTGCAGCGCATGGCCCGCCGCAATGCGCTGGTCAAGCGTCTCTCCGCCGTCGAGACGCTGGGCTGCACGACGGTCATATGCACCGACAAGACCGGCACCCTGACCCAGAACGAGATGACGGTCCTGCGGCTGTGGGCCGGCGGGCAGGAGTTCCAGGCCAGCGGCTATGGGTACCGTCCGGAGGGGAAGCTCGTCACGGCGGACGGCCGCGTGGGGACATGTGACGAGCCCGACCTCGTCCTCCTGCTCACCGCGGCGGCGCTCTGCAACAACGCGCGGCTCTTGCCGCCCGAGGGCGACGGCGGCCGCTGGTCGATCCTGGGTGACCCCACCGAGGCGGCGCTCCTGGTGGCCTCGGCCAAGTGCGGTCTGGAGTTCGACGCCCTGGCACGCGCGCAACCCCGCCTGCGTGAGTACCCGTTTGAATCGCGACGCAAGCGGATGAGCACGGTGCACGCGCAGGGGCAGGGCGAGGTGGCCTACGTCAAGGGCGCCCCGCTCGAGATCCTGTCGCGCTGCGACGCCATCCTCGTGGGCGGCCAGCAGCAACCCCTGACCCAGGAGTGGCGCGACCGCATCACCGCCCACAACGACGCCTATGCGGCGCAGGCTCTCCGCGTCCTGGCGGCGGCTTACCGCCCGCTGCACGAGAACGAGGATCATCACACCGCCGACGCGGACGCCATCGAGCAGGGGCTTGTGTTCGCCGGCCTTCTGGCGATGATGGACCCGCCGCGGCCCGAGGTCGCCCACGCCGTCGAACTCTGCCACCGGGCCCAGGTGCGCATCATCATGATCACCGGAGACTATGGCCTGACGGCCCGCTCAGTGGCCACACGGCTGGGGATCTTTTCCAGCGACCAAGGCCGCGTGGTCACCGGCGTCGAACTGGGCCAGATGCCGGAGGACAGCCTGCTGGCCTTGCTGCGCTCCAAGGACGACGTCATCTTTGCGCGCGTGTCTCCGGAAGACAAGCTCCGCGTCGTCTCCGCCCTCAAGACGCTGGGCGAGGTCGTCGCCGTTACCGGGGACGGCGTGAACGACGCTCCCGCCCTGCGGCGCTCCGATATCGGCATCGCCATGGGGCTCTCGGGCACCGACGTGGCCAAAGAGGCTTCCGACATGATCCTCACCGACGACAACTTTGCCTCGATCGTCAACGCCATCGAGGAGGGGCGCGCCGTCTATGCCAACATCCGCAAGTTCTGCACCTACATCTTTGCCAGCAATGTGCCCGAGGCCGTGCCCTTTCTGTTCTTTGTCCTCAGCGGCGGGCGCATCCCCTTGGGGCTCACGATCATGCAGATCCTGGCCGTGGACCTGGGCACCGACCTGGTGCCAGCGCTCGCCCTAGGCGCTGACCTCCCGGAGCCGGGCGTGATGGCCGTCCCGCCGCGCGCCAAGACCGCCCACCTGGTGGACCTGAAGCTCCTGGCGCGGGCCTACCTGTGGGAGGGGTTGCTCGAGGGGATCCTGGCGATGGCCGCTTTCTTCTGGATCTACTGGTCGCGGGGGTATGCCGGGGTAGTGTCCCCGCTGCCCGGCCCCGAGGAAGATCCGCTCCTGTACGTAACCGCCACGACCGCCTGCCTGGCGGCCATCGTGGCTTCGCAGATCGGGAACGTCTTTGGCAACAGATCTGAGGTGCTGTCGATCTTTCACCTGGGCCTCTTCAGCAACCGGTTGGTGCTTCTCGGCATTGCCGCTGAGTTGATCCTGATCCTCGCCATCGTGTACGTGCCGCCGTTCCAGGCCTTCTTTGACACAGCACCCTTGCGGGGCGTGGATTGGCTCCTGCTCTGTGCGTGCCCGCCGTTCATGCTGCTGGCCGAGGAAGGGCGCAAGTGGATCGTGCGGCGGGCCTCGCGTTCGCGCTCCTGAGGCAGAGGGAGGGACTATGCGATACGTTCTGGTAGGCTGTGGCAGAGTGGGCTCGCAGCTGGCCATGCGGCTGTCTCTCGACGGCCACGCCGTCACCGTGGTCGACCGCGACCCGGAGGCGTTCCGCAAGCTTGGCCCCAGCTTTCGCGGGCAACGCGTCGAGGGGATCGGGTTTGACCGCGACGTGCTCTTGGCCGCCGGCATCGAGCGGGCCGACGGCTTCGCCTCGGTAACCAGCGGAGACAACACCAACATCGTCTCCGCACGGATCGCCAGGCACATCTTTCGCGTGCCGCGCGTGGTGGCCCGCATCTTTGACCCGCGCCGGGCCGAGATCTACCGCCGGCTCGGCATCCAGACCATCTCACCCACCGAGTGGGCAGCGGGGCGCATCTCGGACCTGCTCTGCCAGCCGGAGATGGCCGTGCTGTACAACGTCGGCAGTGGCGAGGTGAACATCGTCGAGTTCCAGATCACCGAGGCCGTGGCCGGGCACCAGGTAGTTGATCTGGTCATGCCCGGTGAGTCCAACGTGGTGGCCCTGGTGCGCGACGGGCGGGCCACCATTCCGACGCTGGGCACCATCCTGCGCAATGGCGACGTTCTGCACGTGTCGGTGCTGGCCAGCGCCTCGCACCGCCTGATGGACATGTTGGGGGGAGGTCGGTAGCCATGCAAGTGCTGATCGTCGGCGGCGGGCGGACCGGTTCGGAGCTAGCCAACCTCCTGCTCCAGGAGGGGCACGGCGTCACGGTCATCGAGCAGCGCGCGGACCTGATTCCGCGGCTGCACAAGGAAATCGGCAAGGCGGTCGTCATGCAGGGTGACGGCTGCGAGCCCACGGTGCTCGAGCAGGCCAACATCCGCAAGGCGAACGTCGTGGCTGCCGTCACCGGGCACGACGAGGATAACCTCGTCATCTGTCTCTTGGCCAGGCAGGAGTTCGGCGTGCGCCGCACCGTGGCGCGGGTGAACAACCCCAAGAACGAGTGGCTCTTTACGCCAGAGATGGGCGTGGACGTCAGCGTGTCTCAGGCCCACATCATGACGGCCCTGATGCGGGAGGAGATGGCCTCGCTCGAGATGGTCGTTCTGCTCCGCCTGCAAAGGGGCGACACCGTCCTGGTGGAGGACATCCTACAGCCCTCCTCCCGATCGGTCGGGAAGCCGCTCTCGGCCCTGGCCTTCCCCGAGACCGCCGTCGTTGTCGCGCTGGTACGACATGACGAGATCATCATCCCGCGGGGCAACGTGGTCCTCGAGGCGGGCGACCGTGTGATCGCGCTGACGCGGGCCGCCGACCGGGCGCGGGTGGCGGCGATCCTGGCCTGAACCGAAGGGGCTCCTCCCCTGCGGGCGCGGTGCCCACCGCGCCCGGACCTTGCGCGCCGCCCGCCGGTGGGCGGCGCCGCCCTGCCGCGCGCGATCCCCTCTCCGTCGGCCCACGCACAACTCGGCAGCCTCGGTGGGACGCCCAGGCCGCCTACACCTTACCTCAACAGCAGCGCGCAGAATTTCCTTGACGGCGCACATGATCGGGTGTATATATTTTACGGTGTAAACGGAGGGCAGGCAGAGGTCCCGGCCGCTGCCGCGCCGCGTACAGACACGGTCACCCGTGCTAGGGGCAGAATGTCCAGATCGAGGCTGTCCGACGAACAGTGTGAGGCGATGCGCGAACGCATCCTAGACGCCGCCCGCGAGCTGCTGGTGACCGAGGGGCCCGAGGCGATCACGACGCGTGCCATCGCGGGCCGGGTGGGCGTCTCGCACATGACGCTGTACACCTACTTTGACAACCATGCCGCCATCCTCACCGCGCTCAAACAGCGGCAGCGCGCTCGCTTCCAGAGCCGGCTCGACGGGCTCCTGCATCGCGCCGCATCGGAGGACGTCGCGCAGGTCATGCTCGAGTGGCTGCAAAGCCACGTGACCATGGCCGTCGAGAATCCTCGCGTCTTCCGCTTCCTATGGCTTCTGCGCCCCGACGTGGACCGGACGCGTCAGGCCCGCGGAGAGCGGATGTCCGTCCACCTGCGCAGCCTGTCGCGCCTGGTCGAGATGGGCATCGAGCGTCGTACGTTCGCCCCGCGTGACCCGACGGTGGCCGCCGCCACTGCCTTTAGCATGGTACTGGGGCCGATGCTCCTCTACCACGGGGGGCACATCATCAGCGACACCCTGCGCGACCAGATGGCAAGCGAGGCGTTAGGAGCTGCCCTCGCCTACCTGCGCGGGGATACCGACTCTGGCACCCCAGCGATTGAAAGGAACGCGACATGAGGTCTCTCCGGCGTCTGTTAGTGTTCATGCGGCCCTATCGCGTGGCCGCAATCCTGTCGCTTCTGGCCTTGGCAGGGTCGGTGTCCGTTGAGCTGATCATTCCCCGGCTTATCCAGAACATCATCGACCGCGGCGTGGTCGCCGGCGACCTGCACTATGTGATCCGTACCACGGTGGTAATGCTGAGCATCACCCTGCTCAGCGCCGGGCTGGCCCTGGTGAACAACGTCCTGTCCATACGTGCGGGCCAGTCGTTCGGCGCTGACCTGCGCCAGGCACTCTATAGCAGGATACAGTCGCTCTCCTTTGGCAACCTCGACCGGCTCGAGACCGGGCAGCTCCTGGTGCGCCTCACGAGCGACGTCAACCTGGTGCACGCCATCGTGCAGATGTTTTTGCGCATCCTCACGCGCGCCCCGCTCCTCATGATCGGCAGCATTGCCCTGATGGTCGCCACCTCGTGGCAGCTGGCCCTCGTGTTGTTGGTGACTTTTCCGCTGGTCAGCGGTCTCATCTGGTACTTTGGGGGCAAGGGCCGCCGCCTTTTCGACGAGGTCCAGAGGCGGCTGGACCGCATGAACACCGTCATGCAGGAGAACTTGGCCGGGGTGCGCGTGGTCAAGGCTTTTGTCCGTTCGCACTTTGAGGATCAGCGCTTCGAGGCGGCCAACCTGGCCCTGACGCAGCAGACCGCACACGTCATGAAGCTGTTCTCGGTAGTCATGCCCACGATGCAGTTCATCCTGAACCTCGGCATGGTCGCCGTGATCTGGATGGGCGGAGTCCGCGTGCTCGTTCACGGCATGTCCGTGGGCCAGGTGGTGGCCTTTTCCAACTACCTGCAGTCGGCTTCCTTCCCCCTGATCATGCTGGGCAACATGGTGGCCCAAGTCGCCGCGGCGGAGGCATCCGCGCACCGCATCCTCGGCGTGCTGGACACGGCCAACGACGTCCAGGAGTCGGAGCAGGCCACTGCGAGACCGCTGGGCGGCAGGGTCGTGTTTGATCACGTGACCTTCTCCTACGATGGCGCCAATGCGGAGCCGGTTCTCAAGGACGTCAACCTCGTCGCTGAGCCGGGTGAGTCGGTGGCGATCCTCGGCGCAACCGGCGCAGGGAAATCCAGCCTGGTGGGACTGATCCCCCGCTTCTACGACGTCACCGAGGGGCGCATCCTCCTCGACGGCACCGACGTTCGCGACCTCTCGCTGGACTCGCTGCGCACCCAAGTCGGCGTGGCGCTGCAAGAGGCGGTGCTCTTTAGCGGGACCGTACGCGACAACATCCGTTACGGCCGGCCTGAGGCCACCGACGATGAAGTGGTCGCAGCGGCCAAGGCCGCCCAGATCGACGACTATATCACGAGCCTGTCGGCTGGCTACGACACGTTGATCGGGCAGCGCGGGGTGAACCTCTCCGGCGGGCAGAAGCAGCGCTTGGCCATTGCCAGGGCGCTCCTGGTGAACCCGCGCATTCTGATCCTCGATGACAGTACCAGCGCCGTCGACGTAGAGACGGAAGCCAAGATCGAGGAAGCCCTGGCAGAACTGCCCACGCAGCACACCCGCTTTGTCATTGCGCAGCGCATCAGTACGGTGCTCAAGGCCGACAAGATCGTCGTGCTGGACCGCGGGCACGTCGCCGCGGTCGGCACGCACCGCGAGCTGATGGCCTCTAGCCCCATCTATCGAGAGATCTACGAGTCGCAGCTCGGGAACGGAGTGATAGCCAATGGCAGCAAGTAGAGGCAGCCAGACGGGTGCTGCAATGCAGGCGATGGGCATCGGCCGGCGCGGCCCCGGCCACATGATGAGCGCGCGGGGCGGGTTCGAGAAGCCCAAGGACACGCGTGGCACGATGCGCAGGTTTGCCGGCTACCTGCGCCCGTACGTGCCGCAGTTGCTCGTGATCGTGGCGCTGGAAGTGCTCAACAGCGCCATGGCCATTGCGTCACCCTACCTCATGGGTCGCGCCGTCGATGCCTTTGCCCTGCCAGACGCCCGCCAACAGCTCGCGCGACTGATGGGCCTCCTGGCGGGTGCCTTCGCGGGGGCCTGGCTGACGCAGTCCGCGCAGAGCTACCTGATGGCCTCGATCGCCCAACAGGCCCTGCGCGTCATGCGCCACGACCTCTTTTCCCACCTGCAGACGCTCACCCTGCGCTACTTTGACCGGCACCCCCACGGCGACCTGATGAGCCGCCTGACCAACGACATGGATGCCATCAACCGCGTCCTGTCTCAGGGGGTCACGCAGCTAGTGACCAGTGCACTGACCGTCGCCGGCATTCTGGTGATGATGGTCGTAGTGAACATTCGGCTGACCCTGGCCACCCTGACCGTGATCCCGCTGATGTTCGCGTGCACGATGATCATCGCCAGGTTCACGCGCATCCGCTTCCGCGCGCTGCAGATGCAGCTCGGGAACCTGAACGCGCAGATGGAAGAGACGGTGAGTGGCGCGCGCGTCGTGCAGGCCTTTGGGCAGCAGGAGGCGGCCATCGCCGAGTTCTCCAAGGCCAACACCGCTGTGCGCGATACCGGCATCTGGGCGCAGACGCTGGCCATGTCGGTGATGCCGACAATGAACGTGCTGAGCAACGCCGGCCTGGCCGTCATCGCCGGGGTCGGCGCCTGGTTGGCCCTCCGCAACATGGCCACCATCGGGACCATTGTCTCCTTTATCGCCTATGCGCGCCGGTTCGTGCAGCCCCTGCGGCAGCTATCCGATCTGTACAACTCGGTGCAGTCGGCCCTGGCCGGCGCCGAACGCGTCTTTGAGACGATCGACGAGGTGCCCGACCTGCAGGATGCCCCGGACGCCCTGCCCCTCGATGACATCGGCGGCGACGTGGTCTTTGACGATGTGTGCTTTGGCTACGACGAGGGGGTGCCCGTTCTGCGCAACGTCTCTTTCCACGCACACCCCGGTGAGACTGTGGCCCTGGTCGGCCCCACCGGCGCCGGCAAGACCACCATGGTGAACCTGCTCTCGCGCTTTTACGACATCGACAGCGGCGCCATCTGCGTCGACGAGCATGACATCCGCGCGGTGCAGAAAGACAGCCTGCGGCGACAGTTGGGCGTGGTTCTGCAGGACAATTTCCTCTTTGCCGACAGCGTGATGGAGAACATCCGCTACGGACGGCTTGACGCCACCGATGAGGAAGTCATCGCCTCGGCCGTATTGGCCAATGCCGACCAATTTGTGCGGCGCCTGCCCGACGGTTACCGCACGGAGCTCTCCGAGCGCGCCGCCAACATCAGCCAGGGGCAGCGCCAGCTGCTGGCCATCGCCCGCGCCGCCCTGGCCGACCCGCGCATCCTAATCCTCGACGAGGCCACCTCCAGCGTCGATACCCGCACAGAAGTGCAGATTCAGGAAGCGCTGCTCAAGCTGATGGAAGGGCGCACGAGCTTTGTGATTGCCCACCGCCTCAGCACCATCCGCAACGCGGACCAGGTGCTGGTGATCGACGACGGCCGAATCATCGAGCGCGGCACGCATGAGAGCCTGCTCGCTCAGCACGGTTTCTACCATCACCTGTACTTTAGCCAGTTCAAGGGGCAGGAAGTGGAGATCGAGCCGACGGTTGCAGCCGCGCAGCGGGCCCAAGACGCGTCATAGCGGAGAAAGGGACGGGCGATGCCCTGGATCGTTGCGACCTGGAACGCCAACTCGATCCGTGCGCGCCTGGAACAGGCCATCGACTGGCTCCGCAGCGTCGGGCCGGACGTCCTGGCCATCCAGGAGACCAAGGTCCAGGACGAGGATTTCCCGTGGCAGGCCTTTCGAGAGGCGGGCTATCACATCGTCTACCGCGGGCAGAAGGCCCATGCCGGCGTGGCGCTGGTCAGCAGGGATGAGCCTGAGGAGGTCCGTTTCGGCCTGGACGACGGGGGCGAGCCCGACGAGGCGCGCCTGCTCCACGCCGTTATCAACGGCGTGGCCGTCCTGAACACGTACGTCCCCCAGGGGCGAGAGGTGGATTCGCCCCACTTTGCCTACAAGCTCGAGTGGCTGCGTCGCCTGCGGGACTATGTGGCTCGCCGGTACACCCCCGCCCAGCCGGTGCTGTGGCTTGGCGACATGAACGTGGCGCCGCTGCCAATCGACGTCTACGACCCCAAGCGCCTGGCGACGCACGTGGACTTTCACCCGGCGGCGCGCCAGGCCTTCCAGGAGGCTGTGGACTGGGGGTTTGAGGACGTCTTCCGGCGGCTGCATCCGGAGCGGGAGGGACAGTACACCTACTGGGACTATCGCCTCCCTAACGCGCTGCAGCGCAACCTCGGCTGGCGGATTGACCACATTCTAGCCACGCCACCGCTCGCCGGGCGCTGTGGGCGAGCCTGGATCGACGTGCAAGCCCGCGCCGCCGAGCGCCCCTCGGACCACACTTTCCTAGTGGCCGAGTTCGATCTCTAGGCCGCCCGGGGTCCCGCGGGGTACTCTTCCCTTGGTGACGAGGAAGGCCAGCTCCTCGGCGTAGGCTTGCCGCTGCACCTGCCAGGGCCGCTCGGCAATCATCTCCCGAAAGGTGGCCTCGTACTGCTCGGTCATGCCTTTGTCGCGCCCGCCCAAAGACGCCGCCGGGAACGAGACGAGCAGGTGCGTGCAACGCAGCGCGTCGAGCAGGGCCAGCGAGGCCCCGCCCTCCAGCTGCTCGGCACAGGGCAGGAACTTGAGCACCAGGGCCACCTGGGCCTCTTCCGCCGGCGGGTTGGAGATCACGTCGCGCGCATCGGCCAGGCCGCGCACGCCCGCCAACGGCAGGTACCCCTGCAGGAAGCCGGCCAGGTCCTCATAGACGTCACAGGCGTGGTAGGTGGCGCCCGGCCCCAGCGGCATCCAGGGAATGGCCAGCGGCCCCAACCCGCAGGCAACGTCGATCACTGAGCGCACCGGGGCCAGATCCGCCAGGATCTCCTGAAAGAAGCGTGCGAGGATCGGCAGGCGCTCGCGCGTCGAGGCGTGCAGGCGCATCGTCTGCAGGCAGGCGGCACGGAACGCGTCGTCCCCCTCGTCGCGCGCCGCCCGTAGGCGCGCCAGCCAGTCGGCGTAGCGCACCCGCCCCGGCGAGTAGGCCGTGCCCACCTGGTGCAGCTTGCGCTGGGTGGCTTTGACCGCCTCTTTGAGCGTGGGGCGCACGGCCAGCTCACGGGCGCCGACCCGGCGGATCAGCGCCTCGGCGACTTGCCCGTGCTTGGCGCTGGCCGCCACGCGGCGCACCAACTCCTCCAGGCGCACGTCGGTCGGGCCGGCCTCGGCAATGTGGCGCTCAGGCATCTGCGCGCCCTTCTCTCAGCATGGCCATCATGCGCGCCATGAAGCGCAGGTTGTGGATGGTGGCCAACCGGTAGAAAAGACCGTCCTTCACGCGGAACAGGTGTTGCAGCATGCCACGCGAGTAGCGCTGGCAGGTGTAGCAGTCGCAGCCCTCGTCGATGGGCAGCCTGCTCTTCACGTGGCGCTCGTCGTTGATGTACAGGTACGCACACCAATCCCCGCGGAACGACGGGGTCGCCTCGCGGAACACCAGCAGGCGGCCGCGCCGCGCGTCACGGGTGGGCAAAGAGGAGTCGAACATCGCGTAGCCCATCCGGTAGCAGTCCAGCACGTACTGCGGGTGCCCCACCCCGAGGCCGTGCATCGGGAACTCGGGCGGGATGAGCCCGCGCAGATAGCCGATGATATCGGTCAGCAGGTTGCCCTGTGCGTCGAGCGGGAAGCCCCCCAGCCCATACCCGTCAAAGCCGATCTCCAGGAGCGCCTCGGCACACTCGCGACGCAGCGCCGGCTCGTTCCCCCCCTGCACCACGCCGAGAATGAGCGGGCGTTGGTCCTGGCTCAGGCCGGTGGCCTCCAGTCTGCGGTCGTAGGCCTCGCGGCAGCGCCGTGCCCAAACGATCGTCCTCTGCACCGAGAGCCTCTGCTCCGAGAGGGGCGCCTCGGCGTGGGTACAGTCGTCCAGGCAGACCACAATGTCCGCCCCGTAGGCCATCTGCAGCTCGATGCTCTTCTCTGGGGTCAGGTTGATCTTGCGCCGCGAGCCGTCCGGCCGGAAGATGAGGCCCCGGTCGCTCATGGTGCCATAGCGCGCGTTCTGGCGGATCAGCGAGTAGGCCTGAAAGCCGCCCGAGTCGGTCATGATAGGCCCTTGCCAGCCGAACATGGCGTGCAGGCCGCCAAGGGCCCGGATGGTGGTCGACCCCGGCCGCTGCATGAGGTGGAACACGTTCATCACCACGGCCTGCACCCCGCAGGACTCCACGTCGAGGGCGTCCAGCGTGCGGATGACGCCGTGGGTGGCGTCGGGCAGGAAGGCGGGCAGGTGCAGTGCCCCGCTCCGCAGAGCGAGGGCACTGCACGATTGCGTGGCGCGCGAGGAATCTACCATGGTGGGCTCTTGGTGCCGCAGGCCAGCATTCCGCCTCAGTGTTCGACTGCCCCAGGATAGGGACGCTGCCAGCCGCGCTGGCCGAAATCGTCGCTGTGCGACAGGCTGCGCGCCATGACCCTTTGCTCGTAGTTGCTGGCGCGCACGGAGCGGATCACCTCACGGGTCAGCTCCTGGTCTAGCCTGCGGTACTCGGCTGCGTAGAGCGGATCGTCCGCCAGGTTGCGCTGTTCTTCTGGATCATCGAGGAGATGGAAGAGCATCGTCTGCCCGTTGGCGTACTTGCAGAGCTTCCACTCCCCGTCGCACACCATGGTCCCGGTGCTCAGCATGCCGTAGATGCGCTGCCGCTCGGTGGCCACGTCGAGGCCAGTTGCCGGGAGCGGCATAGCGTCCAGGTAGGCCGGCAGCTCGCAGCCGGCATAGCGGAGGATGGTGGCCGTGATATCGGCAAGCTCCACCAAGCCGGTATGCTCCGTGTGCGCCTCGGCGCCGGGAACGTGGGCCAGCATCGGCACGCGGGTGGCCGCCTCAAAGAACGAGTTCTTGTCCTTCAGGCCATGATCGCCGAGGTAGTCGCCGTGATCGGACGACAGGATCACCAACGTGTTCTCCAGGAGGCCGCGCTCCCGGAGGGTAGCCATGATGCAGCCGACCTCATGGTCGATCTGGGCCACCAGTGCCGCATAGTAGGCCCGCATCTGGCGCATATGCTGTTCGTTGAACTCGGCGTTCTCGATCGCGTACCACGACTTTTGCCGGGTGACGCCCCCGCCGTCCGCCACGCGCAGCCGCTCAGCCGCGGGGATCGGCGCCGGCATGGCGGCCGGGTCGAAGAGGTCCGCGTACTCGGGAGACGGGTCATACGGGTTGTGCGGCCCCGGGAAGCCGACCATGACGGCGAAGGGCTCCTCCCGGTCGTACTCGCGCAGGAACCGACACGTCTCCTGCCCGACGAAGCGGTCGACGGCGTGCTCCCAGGGGATGTCGCTCACAAAGGCGCCATGGTTGGCGTGGTATTCGGGCTTCTCATAGCCGACGGACTTCTTGTAGCCATGCTCCCGCAGGTGGGCGGCATAGTCGTCGTTGATGTGGATCCAGATCTTGTCCTCAGCGATGATGCGCTCCTGGAAGCCGAGGTTGGCCTCCCATGGGTAAAAGTGCATCTTGCCGATGGCGGCAGTGTAGTAGCCCGCCGCGCTGAGCATCTCGGGCCAGGTGCGTAGGCCGCTTTCACCATAGTGCGGGCGTAGAAAGTGGGCATTGTCCAGCACGCCGTTCTTGATGGCGTTCATGCCCGTCAACAGCGAGACACGCGCGGGAACACACACCGGTGAGGCGGAGTAGGCGTTGCGGAAGAGGGTGCCACGCGACGCGATGCTGTCTATGTGAGGAGTCTGGATGAACTGCGCTCCGTAACAGCTGAGGAAATCGGCCCGCAGCTGGTCGGGCATGAGGAAAAGAATGTTTGGGCGTTGCTGCATCGAAACCGTCTCCTAACGAACTCACTTGGCAAGTATCTGCTTGACGGCACGGAGCTCCTCAAGGATCTCGCGCAGCGTGTCTTGGGTCAGGGGTGCCTGCGCCTCAGGCGCCGGCACCTGCTCGGCGCCGATCGCTGCGCCGGTCCGCGCGCGGTACCTGCGCAGAGCGGCGTAGAGCTGCTGGCTGACCTCTTCATAGTCCACCAGTCCGCCGAGCTGCGCCTCTGCCACGGTCTGCTGAGAGTACCCGGCCGTCTGCGCGTGAATGCCACCGATGCCCAGGAGGCGGTCCAGCGGGCCGCGCTTTACCTCGATGTTGGTGATAGTGCGGTACGGCACAGTCTGCACCGTCTTGGTGATGATCCCCTTGCGCACCCGGACCTCTTCGTCCGTGAGCTCGTAGGAGATCGAGCGGTAGTACGGCCCGATCAGGGCAAAGGCGACGGCCATCCAGATCATGTTACCAAGCAGGAAGAGGATGACGTACGTCCAGCCCAAGCCTTGCGCAAACCCAAGGAAAATCCACGGGAATATGAACAGGACAAACGACAGCACGACGATCATAAAGTACTTGGTCTGCAGGCGGATGTCGGGACGAAACACACGGCTCTCCATCGTGGCCCTCCCTTCCGTGCTACTACTCCCTTAATGATATGCCAAGCCGACTGGGCCTGTCAATGGATGGACGCGCGTCATCCGCCCGCCGCGGGCGCGGCAGCGTCACTGCGAACCTTCTCCCGCTCCGCGCGACGCGCGGCGAAGGCCCCGCTCCGCAACTGCCAAGCAAAGAGGAGCCCGCCGAGCAGACGCCCACCCGCCGAGGCAAGCAGGTTGGCGCTGAACCCCAGGTTCGCATACAGCCAGGCCGCCGGCAGAGCCCCTAGCATGTTGGCCACCCCGTTCACGGTGTTGAACACAGCGACATAGTGGGAGCGGTGCTCATCGCGGGCCAGCATGAGAATGAGCGGCGTCGTGGCCACGCGGAATCCCGCCCAGGCCAGGAACCCGTAGATCTTGACAAGCCCGACGTGAAGCGGCGTGCGCGCGATGATCCACAGCATCGGCATGAGCGGCACCAGCAGCATGCTGACCGCCGTCATCCGCGGCGCACCAAAGCGGTCAACCAGTTCGCCGGCAAAGCGCAGGGCCAAGACGTTAAAGATCGTCGTCACTGTGGCGATGTAGGCGATGGTGTCTGCCGAGAAGCCCAGGTTCTCGGACATGTGCACGGTAAAGTACGGGGCCGAAAGCTGGATCCCGAACGTCCAAACAAAGTTGATGACGCAGAACAGGAGAAAGCGTCGATCGCGCAGCACAGCGCCCCATCCGGCCCGCAGGCCGCCGCCCGAGTCGGTGCGCACGCCGCCCGTCGCGACAACCTCGGGGACGCGCCAGTAGGTGCTCGTGGCCACGAAGCCGATCAGCGCGGCGATCAGCCACGACACCTGGTACCCCGACACGCCACCTATGCGCGCGATGAGCCACCCCGCGATCGGCAGCATTACCGTCACGGCGATGTTGTTGAACATCATCTTGGAGCCCATGTACCGCCCGCGGACGGGCAGCGGCACAATGTCCCCCAGGATCGAGTTCCAGGCCGGCTGGCCGACGGCACCGGCAAAGGCCTGGATGGCAAAGAGGGTCATGAAAAGGATGACGGCAGTCTGCCCCTGGGCCACCAGTGGGATGCCGGCCATCAAGAGCACGGTCAGCCGGGCCAACCCGCCGGGCCCCAGGAGGACCCAGACTTTGCGCCGCTGGAACCTGGCTACCAGCCAAGCGCCCAAGAGCGGCGCCGCCAGAGAGGCGGCGCTATTCACCGTGGCCCGCAGGCCCACGGTCGTGGAGCTGGCGCCCAAGGCCAGCATGTACAGAGAGACGAACTCGCTGATAAAGGCGCCAGCGGCCGAAGCGAGAATGCCATCCCACCAGATCAGGTGCATGCCACGCCGCTGCTCGCGCGAGGCTCCCGTCGTCGGGTACGGACGGGGTAAGCGTTGGATCACTCGCGGCCAGCGCGAGCGACCTCCGGTATTGAGCAAGACGCATCTCCTAGAGGGTGGTGGCCGCCATGGCCACCTTCAGGGTGAGGGGGCCGTCCGGGCGTGCGCGGCTCTCGGTGTCCTTAGCCTGGGGCCCCGGCCTCCTCTGCCGGCCGCAGGGCCCGTGACAGGACACCCCGCTGCAACGCCCATACAAACAGAAGCGCAGCGGCCATGCGGCCGCCAGCGGAGAGGAGCAGGTTGGTGGTAAAGCCCCAGCGGCCATAGACCCAGGCGGCCGCCAGCGGGGCCAGCACGCTGGCCACACCGTTCGTGGTGTTCAGGATGGCCACGTACTGGGAACGGTGTGCCGGCGGGGCCAACTGCAGAAGAAGCGGCAGCGCCGCCACGTGGAACCCGGCCCAGGCCAGGAACCCGTACACTTTGGCAATACCTACGTGCAGCGGCGTGCGCGCAAAGACCCACAGGATCGGCATGATCGGGACCAGGAGCATGGCCACCGCCGTCACCCGCGGGGCGCCGAACTTGTCGACCAGGCCGCCGGCGTAGCGCAGCGCCACCACGTTGAACACCGTCGTCACGGTGGCCAGGTAGGCGATGGTCTCGGCGCTAAAGCCAAGTGTCTCGACCATGTGCACCGTGAAGAACGGCCCTGATAGGTTGATGCCCAACGTCCACACAAAGTTGATGCCACAAAAGACGACGAAGGCCCGGTCGGCCCGGAAGCGTTCCCAGATCTGCCGAAGGCCGCCCGGCGCCTGCGCCGCGCGCGACTCTTCTCCGTGGATGTCGGGCACCCGCCAGTAGGCCGCCGTCGCGGCCAGGCCGACCACCGCCGCCAGCAGCCAGGCCACCTGGTAGGCGCCCAGCCCGCCGATCTTGTCGATCACGTAGCCGGCCAGCGGCAGGACGGCCACCGTGGCGATGTTGTTCAGCATCATGCTGGAGCCGAGGAACCGGCCGCGGATGGGCAGCGGCACCACGTCACCCAGGAGCGAGTTGTGCGCGGGCATCCCCAGCGCCCCAGCAAACGACTGCAGGGCGAGCAGAGCCACAAAGAGCCCTACGGCGGCCTGCCCCTTTAGCAGGAACGGCACCGCAGCCATCATCAGAAGGGCCAGCCGGGCCACTCCGCCAGGCCCGAGCAGTACCCAGCGTTTCCGCCGACCGCTGTGAGCCACCAACCAGGCGCCGACCAGCGGCGCCGCCAGCGCTGCGGCGCTGTTGATGGAGGCGCGCAGGCCCAGAGTCGTCGAGGAGGCCCCCAGAGCCAGCATGTAGAGCACCACGAACTCGCCGTAAAAGGCGGTGCTGGCCGAGGAGAGGAAACCGTCCAGCCAGAGCATACGCATGCCCCGGCGCTGCGCGGGTGAGGCCTGGTCGGTCGGCTGTATGTTGGTGATACGGCGGGCTAGCCGGGCGGCGCTGTGGCGTAAGTCGCGTGCCATCCCCTGTGAGCCTCCGTCTGAATGGGTTGGGTGTGTGCGCGCCTGGATCCGCCCGGCGCGAAGGGCTCGGGAAACCACCAGTTCGCGGCCCGGCAATGCTCCAGGACCTCTTGATTGTACCGTAGACGGGCGGTAAAGCCAACCCGAGGCGGCCGGCCCTACCCCTGGCATCTTGACACCGGCCTCCCGCTGTGCATACGATGATGGCTGTTCGCACATAGCGTCGCGCACGGTGGAGCGGTGAGCGAGGCCCCCATGATCCATGTGGAGAACCTGTACCATTCCTACACGCACGACGAGCGGTACGCCGTCAAAGGGGTGACGTTTGACGTCGCCGAGGGTGAGATCCTGGGCTTCCTGGGCCCCAACGGCGCGGGCAAGTCGACCACGCAGAAGGTCCTGACGGGCGTGATCCCCTTACAGCGAGGCATGGCCACCATCGCCGGGCTGGACGTCCGCCGGCGCTCCCCGCAGATGCGCAACCTGATCGGGGTCTCGTTCGAACAGCCCAATCTCTACTCCAAACTCACCGGCTATGAGAACCTGGCCTTCTACGCCCGGATGTTCGACGTCCCCACAGAGCCCCCGCTGGACCTCCTGAGGCTGCTGGGCCTGGAGGAGGCGGCTCACAAGCGCGTGGCGGCCTATTCGCGGGGGATGCAGCAACGGCTCGTCCTGGCGCGCGCCCTGCTCAACCGCCCACGCATCCTCTTCCTCGACGAGCCCGTCGCCGGGCTGGACCCCACCAGTTCCCGCGACGTGGTCAGCCTCATCCGCGACCTGCGCGGCCGCGGCGCGACGGTCTTCCTCACCACGCACAACATGCACATCGCCGACGCCCTCTGCGACCGGGTCGCCTTCCTGCACGAGGGAGAGATCGTCGCCCTGGACTCGCCGCGCAGCCTCAAGCTCGCCTACGGGCAGCGCTTGGCGGAGGTGGAGTACCGCAGTAACGGCCAGCTCGTGCGTGAGGTCCTGTCACTGACGGACGAGGAGAACGCCCGCCGCCTGAACGCACTGATCACCGAGGGGCGCGTGGAGACCATCCACTCTCAGGAGGCCACCCTCGACGAGATCTTTGTCCGCGTGACGGGCAAGGGGCTGACCTGATGCTGAGACGGTATGCCTACCTCGTCTACAAGGAGGGTCTGGTCGCCGTGCGGAACCACTTCCTGGCCATCCTGGCCGTTGTGGCGGCGATGTACATCGGCATCATGCGGCTGGCCATCCCCGCCGACCCTAGCGTCAGCCAGCGGTTGTTCGTTGCGGCGGACGGCGGCCAGCCGGCCACGCAGGCAGCCCTGCAGGCGCTGGGCGCGGCGGGCGACGGGTCCACCGTGCTCAAGGCCCTCGCCTCACGGGAAGAGGTATTGGCGGCCATGGCAGCCGATGCCGGCAGCATTGGCGTTGTGGTTCATGGCCCGGCCTCGCCTGAAGCGCTGCCGTCCGTCGAGTTGCTGTTCCAGGGGCACGAGAGCGAACGCGCCCGCAACCTGCTGCGCCTGGCGATCGAGGACAGGCTCCGGGCCGCCATGTCGAGCATGCCGCCGGCGGCTGCCGAGGTCGTGGCGCTCGCGCCCGCCGAGTCGGCCAAGATCCCCCTGAACCAGCACGTGTTGCCGCTCTTTCTGCTGTCAGAGGCGGCCCTCCTCGGCCTGTTCCTCATCTCGGCGCTAGTGTTCGTGGAAAAGGCGGAAGGCACCCTGCGCGCCTACCGAGTCTCACCGGGGGGCGTGGCGGAGCTGCTCGCCGCCAAGATCACGATCATGGTGGTCATGGGGATTGTGTTTGCTGGCATCCTGACGCCGGTAATCGTCGGCCGCGGGCCGCGGTATGGGCAGGTCCTGGTGCTCGTGGCCCTCGGCGGGGTGTTTGGCTCGGCATTGGGCCTTACGGTAGCCGCGTTCTTTGACGACGTTACCGGGTCGACGCTGTGGCTGATGGGCGTCGCCCTGGTGTTGGCGTTGCCGGGCGTCTCGTACACGATGCTGGGGTTCGCGCCGGCCTACGTACGCGCCCTGCCGACCTACCCGCTGGTGTTCGCCCTGCGCGACGCGCTCTTTGGCCCAGGAGCAGCGCCGAGGGCGTTCCTGATCCTGGCGGCCTGGGCGATCGCTGCCTTCCTGGTGGCCGTGCGCGTATATCACTGGCGGTTGACCCAGGAGTAGGAGGGAGCATGAGCGCCAGGCGCATTCTGGCCCTGTTACACCGAGACCTGTTGACCAGCCTGCGAGACAGGCTGCTCCTGACGACGCTCATCATGCCGATCGCCCTCGGGGTAGGGCTGCGGCTGCTGGTGCCCAGCATTGGGGCTGCCTCTCTCCACTTTGCCGTCCTGCAGGAGGATGCGGCGCGCCTCGAGCCGGCCCTCAACGCCTACGGTGCGGTCTCTGCCTACTCCACCCTGGCCTCCCTCGAGGCCAGGGTGCGCGCCTACGACGACGCCATCGGCCTGCTGGCCCAGGGGCCTCGCGAGTACACTCTTGTGACGGAAGGCAACGAGAAAGAGGGAGTCGTCGCGCTGGCCGACATGGTGGCACGGGCCCTGGCCCAGGACAGCACCCCGACCCTGCCGGTCACCGAGACGCGCATCGGCACCCTGCGCTCTCCGGTGGCCACGTACGGGTTTATCCTGCTGGCCATGATCGTCCTCATGATGTCGGGATTTGTGGTCGGGTTTCACATCATCGAGGAGAAAGAGTCAGACACGCTGCGCGCCCTGACCGTGACGCCGCTGCGCCGGGGTGAGTTCGTGGTCGGGCGCAGCGCGATGGGGCTGCTGATGCCCCTCGTGCTTCTCGGCAGCCTGGCGTTCATCCTAGGCATCACGCACATCGACTATGGCTTCCTCGCCCTGACCATGCTGCTCAGCGCCACGAGCGCCATCCTGGTCGGCTTCCTGCTCGGCGTCGTCAGCAGCAACCAGATGGCGGGCGTGGCCAACGGCAAGCTACTCTTCATCCTGTACGGCATCGCACCCGCCCTGGCCATGTTCCTGCCCAAGAGCAGCCATCCCTTCCTGTACTGGGCTCCCACTTATTGGTCATTCCGTGCGCTGGAGGGGATTCTGACCGGCACGGCGGGGAAAGCGGACCTGCTTGGCTGGCTCGGGATCATGTTGGCCATTACGGGCGTCCTAGTGATGGCCGTCAGCGGACGCATCCGGGCGGGGCTCACTCCTTCCTGAAGCGAGCACACCGCACTTTGACCGCGACCGAGGGATCAGGTATCCTTCGGGAACCCTGGCGGCCGACGGCGCGCCCGCCCTGCTGGATCCCTCAGCCAGGGCTCGACGCTACATCATGCCCCGGTGTGACCGTGTGAGGAGCCTGCGTCCATGCCTTCCCTCCGACTCATCCTAGCCGTGGCCTGCGTGGCCCTGCTTGTTACGTTGCCGGGCTGCGGCGGCGGGCTCCCGAGCCCGATCGCCGCCACGACTGCCCCCACCCAGGTGGCCCCATCGCAGGAGCCGGCAGTGTCGCCCTACCCGACCCTTACCAGGGCGGCGACGAGCACCGTCGGCGCAGAGGCCACGCCCGAACCGCCCGGCACGGCTCCGGCACCGGAGCCCTCCAGCGTCAGCCCGTCACTGGCCGGGATCGACCTGGCCGGTGCCCTTGAGGCGCTGCCTTCCTACACTCTGAGCGCCACACTGAACCTGGACACCGCCGACACGGGTCGCGTGTCGTTGCGCATCAGCGAGGAGCACACTTCGACGCCCCTGGCTGACCGGATCACGCTCACCGGGGCGTTGGCCGGCCAGCCGGTTGACGTCGCCTTTGTCCGCTCTGGCGAGGAGGCCGTCGTGAGCCGCGGCGGCTCCGGCTGGGCGGCCGCATCGGCCGAGCAGGTGCCCGAGCTGCGCCTGAGCAGCCTGGCCCAGTCCCTCCTGGACGGCGCCCTAGCCGGGCTCAGCGGCACCTATGCGGGCACCGAGGAGGTGGCCGGGCAGCCGGCCTACCACTACGCCTTCAACCCCAGCGAGATCGCCGCGGCCGCGGCCGCCAGGTCCGTCACGCTGGACCGCGCCAGTGCTGACGCCTGGGTCAGTGTAGAGAGCGGCGCGATCGTTCGCGTGGCCATCGACCTGCAAGGGCGCGACAGCGTCGCCGCGCCGTACATCCTGCGCGTAGAGGTCACCCTCCTGCCAGCCCACGAAAGCCTCGTCATCGCCATGCCCACCGAGGCCAGCCTCGTCGTGCCGGGTGGCCCGCCAACTCCCGCGCTCCTGGCCGACGTGCAGGCCACGAGCCTGCGGCTGGAGGCGACGCTGACCATAACCTCTGCCCAGGTTGGCACGCTGTCGTTCACCCTGGCGCGCTCGGCCGGCCCGTATGCGGCCCGCGCGCGGCTGGCCATGGACGTCAACGGCGCGGCGGAGAGCCTCGAGGTCATCGAGGCCGGCGGAACCACCTACGTGGCCGTCGATGGCTCCGACGAGTGGCAGGTCAGCGCGGATAGCCTGGCCCGCATCATCGAGCAGCGCGAACTGACCTGGCTGGCCGACCCGCAGGTGCTCCTGCGGGACGTGGCCCTTATCCCCGAGGGGCCGGGGAGCGCCGAGGGCCTCGCGGTGGAGAAGTACAGTGCCGACTCACAAGCGCTGCTGGCTAACATGCCCTTTGCCGACGTCGCTTTCGAGAGCGGCACCGCCGAGGTGGCCATTGCGCCGCAGTACGGCGCCGTCGTGCTGCTGGCCTTCTCGGCGTCCGGCACTGACAGGGCCGGCGCCCCGTACGCTATCGCGCTGGACGTGCGCATGCACGATCTTGACGCGCCCGTTGAGATCCTGGCCCCGCCCCAAGACAGCGTCATCGCCCCGGGCGACCAGTGGCCGGCGGAGCTGTCGCTTGGCGAGCTGAGCCGCGTGGAAGACCTGGCCTCCTACCGCGTCTACACGGTCCTCGCCGAGACGGGCGGCGAAAGCGGGCTCTACGCCGAGATCCTCCACGAGGTAGACACCGTTCAGGGCGCTGAGCGCCTCGTCGTGGCGGCCCAGAGAGGCACAGAGACGGCCTTCTCGGACCTGGTGCGCGTCGGCAGCCGGACCTGGCTTGACGACGGCGGTACCGGCCAGTGGGTCGAGCGGGACGATGCGGCCGGCGCCGAGCCGGGCGCCGAGAGCGCCCTGGTGGCTAACGTCATCGCCTCGCTGGGCCGCGCGCCGGGCTCCTTTGTGGCGCTCGAGGCCGAGGATGGCGCGGAAGCCGCGCGCTACACGTGGCCGGCCGAGGTGCTGAGCGAGATCCTCCGTATTGGCGCGCTCGAGCCGGGCAGCAGTGCGGACGTCTGGGTGTCCTCGCAACACCTGGTGCCAGTGCGCATCCGCTTGTCGGCCCGTTCGGCCGCCGGGGGCATCCTGCTGGACTATGCCGTGTCGGACATCGGCGCGTCGTTGCCGATCGCCGAGCCGTCCGCGCAGCTCTGCCCGGCGGCAGCCTCGCTACAGCCTGGCCAGGCGCAGGCCGGCACTCTGGCGGCTGGCGCGCGCGCCTGCGTCAAGTTCATCGCCCCACGCGGCGACCTGCGTACGCTGGTGGTAAGCAGCCCGGACCCCCGCCTGGACCTGGTGCTGGGCGTGTACGATGCCACGGGAACGCGCCGGCACTACAACGACGACGGGCCGCGCGGCTACCTCCCGCTGCTCACCTTCCGCCCGGCAGCGAGCGGCGTCTACTACGCTGCCCTGGCCGGGAACGGACCCAGGCAGGCCGGCGACTTTACCATCGCCCTGCAGTACTTTGCGCAGACTACCGCCACGCTCGACGGGGCGCCTCTCCTCGTCCCAGGGGCATCCCTGCGGGCGGCGCTGACCGAGGGGTCTCTGCTCTACCTTCCGCGCTACGAGGAGACGATCTACGGGCACGCCTACGCGCTGGACGGGCAGGCCGGCCAGGCCATCCGGGTGCGCGTCGTGGCCGAGCGGATCGGCTCGCGACTCGACCCGCAGGTGTTCCTGCTCGGGCCGCGCGGTGACACGCTGGCCAACGACGACGACGGGCTGGGAGGGGCGGATGCCCTCCTCGAGTACACCCTGCCGGAGACGGGGCGCTACCACCTGGTGGTGAACCGTGCCAGCGGGGACCCCTTCGGCTCGCCAGACAGCTACTACTATGAGATCGGCCTCGATGCAGACTAGCGGCTCCGCTAGGGCAAGGAGGGGGTGATGGCTGCTTCGCTGCGAGTCGGGATCGTCGGCGCGGGAGCGAACGCCAGGGCCAGGCACATCCCCGGGCTGCGGGCCATCGAGGGGGTGGAGATCGTCAGCGTGGCCAACCGCACGCTGACGTCCTCGCGCCGTGCCGCCCAGGAACTAGGCATCCCCACGGCCTACGCCAACTGGCTCGACCTCGTCGAGGCGGACGACGTCGACGCCATCGTGATCGGCACCTGGCCATACATGCATGCGCCGGTAACCCTGGCCGCCCTGGCCAACGGCAAGCACGTCCTCTGCGAGGCCCGCATGGCCATGAACGCCGCCGAGGCGCACCAGATGCTGGCCGAATCGCGCAGCAGGCCGGACCTCGTTGCCCAGGTAGTGCCGGCGCCATTCACCCTGGGCGTGGACGCTTACGTCGAGCGCCTCTTGGCGGACGGCTACCTCGGCGAGATCCTGGCCGTGGAGGTGACCGCCACCACCGGGGATTCGCTCGACCAGGAAGCGCCACTCGCCTGGCGCCAGGACGCCGATCTGTCGGGCCAGAACGTGCTGACGATGGGCATCTGGTACGAGTGCCTCATGCGCTGGGTGGGCCCGGCCACGCGCGTTATGTCGACTGCGCGCGTAACCGTGCCGTGGCGGAGAGACGCCGATGGCCGGCGCCAGGCCGTCACCGTCCCGGACCACATCGACATCCTCGCCGACCTGGCCTGTGGCGCCCCCGCGAACCTGCGCTTCAGCGCCGTGACGGGCCTCCGCCCGCGCAGCGACGTGTATCTCTTTGGCACCCAGGGCACCCTGCAGTTCGACGGGCTGACGGGCACCCTATACGGGGGGCGGCTCGCTGACGGGTCGCTGGCTGAGTTGCCCATCCCGCCGGAGCTGCGCGGGGGCTGGCGGGTCGAAGAGGAGTTCGTGAACGCCATCCGCGGGCTGGAGCCAGTGCGCCTGACCCGCTTTGAGGATGGCGTGCGGTACATGGAGTTCACCGAAGCCGCCTTGCACTCTGCGCGTACGGGGCAGGCGGTCTCTCTCCCGCTGGCCAGTGCCTCATTCATGCTCTAGTCAGCCACGCGCCGTGCACTACGGGGGGCGGTGCCATGCACAGATTGACTCTGCGCCTGTTGCCTCTGCTTCTGTGCCTGCTGCTGGCCGCCTGCCAGGCGGCGCCGGCGGCCACGCCGGCTGCAGCGGCGACCGCCGTCACGCCGGTCCCTACGCTGACCAGGCCACCCACGGCGCTCCCGTCGGCGACGGCAGCCCGCGCCACGGCGGCGCCATCCGCCGAGATCACCGTGCCCGCCGTACCAACGCCGATCGCGACGGCCGCCCCGACGGCCAATCTGCCCGCGCCTACGGAACCGCCCGTCGAGGCGCCGTCCCCCAGCCCATCCCCTCAGGCGGCTCCGACAGAGGCGGCAACGCCGACGGCCGCCTGGCCGCGCATCACGGGCATCGTGATCGCCCCGACCGACCCGCCCGTCATGTACGCCCTGGTTGGCGCCATGCTGTGCCGGAGTGAGGACGCCGGCACCACCTGGGTGACGGAGCCGCTCGACGGGGTGGCCGCCGACGCCACGCTGTGTGCCCTGGCCATCGACTATCGTCAGCCCGCGACGATGTACCTCTGTACCAGCGCGGGGATCTACCGGCGTGAAGGGGGGCGCTGGGCGTTCGTGCACACCCTGGTGGCCCGCTCGTTGGCCGTGGACATGATCGACTCGAGCGTGCTGTGGGCCGGGGTCGTGTACAGCACCGAGTACGGCTCGCTACTGCTCAAGAGCGAGGATGGCGGGCAGACCTGGGCCCGCGCCGGGGACGGCCTCTATGGCGGGCCGGTAGTGCAGCTCCTGGTGGACCCGGCCAACCCGGAGACCATGTACGCCAACACGCGCTACGGCGGACGCTTCGGGTGGCCCGAGGGCTACCTCTTTCGCGGGGGCCGCGCCGGCCACTGGGAGCCGCTGCGGCTCGGTGAGACCTTCGGGCCCGGCGCCTGCATGGCCCTGGGGATTGCGCTGGACCCCAAGGGCCACCGGCTGTGGGTCGGCTGCGACGCCTACTATTACAACGAGGCCCGCCTGGTGGTGATGTCATCGACCAACTATGACGCGCCCGATAGCAGCCAGATCGCCTGGGAGACGTTCACCCCCTTCGGTGACCTCGCGCCGGGTGGCTACGTCGGCGGCATGAGGCCGCTCGCCGTCGACGCCCAGGGCGTGCCGGCCCTGTACGTGGGGCGCGAGAGGGGGTTCTCCGGCGGGGATGGTCTGCCGAGGCAGGAAGTACTGGTCTCGCGGGATCAGGGCGTCACGTGGGAGGCGCTCCCCATCCCGGCCCTGTTCCGCTGAGTTGCGCCGAGCGGGTTGCACGCCTCGTGTACGGGCGGCAGATGCCGCCCGCGCCTCAGCGTGAGGCGTGCGCCCGGGCCTGGCAGGCGGCGCAGAGCCCAGGAACGCTGAGCCCCTCGGCGTCGACGAGGAACCCGTGCTCGCGGGCGAGCGCAGCGGCCAGCTCGCTCGCGGCCGAGAGGTCCGCCGTAGACACCGCCCCGCACGAACGGCACAGCAGGTGGATGTGTGGGCCATGGGCCCCCACCAGGGCGTAGCGGTGCTCGCCGGACTCCATATGCGCACTGCTGACCAGGCCCAGCTCCTCGAGGAGGTCAAGCGTCCTATACACGGTCGACAGGTCGGCCGAGGGCACCACGGGGAGCACCTTGGCGCGGATCTCCTCGGCCGTGAGAAGAACGGCCGCGTCGTGCAGCGCCGATAGGATGGCCTGGCGCTGGGGCGTCATCCGGTAGCCGCGTTCTTTGAGCCTCCGGGCAAACAACGTCTCGCAAGACATGACTTGCCTATCCCTCCTGGGTTGCGCCAGCAGGCGTGGGCACCCTGTATCCCGCCTGACTATACCACACCGGGGCCACCCTGCCACACGCTTGCGGGCGCCAGGGTCGCCCATCCGATCAATGCGGAGGACGCAATGACTGCCGACAGCACACTGAGAATCGGGATCGTGGGCGCCTGCCGACGGGGTGGCAGCTTCCGGGCCGCCTGCGACGCCGCGGGGGTGCGGATTGCCGCGGTGTGCGACGTAGATGCCGCCAACCTCCCCGCCGCGGCCAGCCGGCTGGGCGCCGAGCACGCCTACCTCGACTACCAGGAGATGCTCGACCGCGCCGACCTGGACGCCGTGATCATCGGCACGCCGATGCAGTTCCACGCTGAGCAGTCCATCATGGCGCTGGAACGGGACCTGCACGTCCTCTGCGAGGTCACCGCTGCCGTCAGCATCGACGAGTGCCGGGCCCTGGTGGAGGCCGCCGGGCGCAGCCGGGGCATCTATATGATGGCCGAGAACTATACCTACCGGAAGGAAAACGTCCTCGTGCGCGAGCTGGTGCGCCAAGGGCTCTTTGGCCAGGTGTACTATGCCGAGGGGGAGTACCTGCACGAGCTCAAGCAGCTCAATGAGGACACGCCCTGGCGGCGGCGCTGGCAGACCGGCATCGCCGGCATCACCTACGGCACCCACAGCCTGGGCCCCATCCTACAGTGGATGCCGGGCGACCGCGTCGCGCGGGTGTGCTGCGCCAGCGGCGGCAGCCACTACGCCGATCCCCGCGGCGTGCCCTATGCCCAGGACACCGCCGTCATGCTCTGCCAGACGGAACGCGGCGCGCTGATCAAGATCCGCGTGGACATGGTGTCTGACAGGCCACACGCCATGACCAACTATTCCCTGCAGGGCACCGACGGCTCCTACGAGTCAGCCCGCGGGGGCCCCGGGGAGCGTGGCAAGATCTGGCTCCGCGCGCTGAGCGAGGCGGTCACCTGGCACGACGTGAACGCGCTGCTGGAAATTGACGCCCTGGCCGATCGCTACCTCCCTCCCATCTGGCGCAGGCCCCCCGAGGCCGCTTTGCGCGCCGGCCACGGCGGCGGCGACTACTTTGAGGTGGTCGACTGGCTCGCTGCCATCCGCGGGGAGGCGCCCTGCCCGATCGGCATTCACGAGGCGATGGACTATACTCTCCCCGGGCTCGTCAGCCAGCAGTCCGTGCAGCAAGAGGGCGCCTGGCTAGCGGTGCCCGACTCGCGGCACTGGTAGCCGCGGGCACGCTATTGAGAGTGCGTCGGTACTGATGGAGGGAGGACAGTGGTACACCGCACAAGGCGCCGCCGGGCCAGGTGGCTGACGGCGCTGCCCCTGGCGCTCTTTGTGGCCCTGGCCAGCGGGTGCGTCGTCGAGACGCCGACCGTCGTCCGGCCAGTGTTCTCGCAGGGCGGCGTCCTGACGTTGCCCGAGCCGGCAACCGCCGGAGAGGTCTCGGTCGAGGAGGCGATCCATTCGCGGCGGTCGGTGCGCGAGTTCGCGTCGACGGCGCTTACCTATGACGAGGTCGGCCAGGTGCTGTGGGCAGCCCAAGGGGTCACCGACGAGAGCGGGCACCGCGCCGCGCCGTCGGCCGGGGCGCTCTACCCGCTGGAGGTGTACCTCGTCGTCGGGCAGGTACAGGGGCTGCCGGCCGGCGTCTACCAGTACGTGCCAGACGGGCATGCCCTGCTTCCGCTGGCCCAGCACGAGCGGCGCGAGGCGCTGGCGGCGGCGGCCGGCGGGGCCCATGCGGTGCGCTCGGCCCCGGCCACTTTGGTCATCGTAGGGGTCTATGAGCGGACGGCCGCCAAGTACGGCGAGCGCGCCGAGCGCTACGTGCACCTGGAGGCCGGCCACGCCGCCGAGAACGTCTACCTCGAGTGCGCCGCGCTGGGTCTGGGGACGGTCTCCATCGGCGCCTTCTCGGACGACGCGGTACGCGAGGCGCTGGACCTCCCGGAGGAACAGACGCCTCTGTACTTGATGCCGGTCGGGCATCTGCTCCCGTAGGGGCGGCCGCCCCGCGTCAGGCGGCGCTCGGGGCCGCCCGCCGCAGGCCGAGCACCGTCATCGCTATGACCACCGCAGCCATGATCCCCGCCACGATCGCCACCACCCGGGCATCGGCCTGGGCCACGGCGATACCCACTAGCGCCCAGACGATGACGGCCTCATAGGCTACGTCGCGCCGCGTCCAGGCGACCAACGCGGCGATCGCCGTCGCCACTACCAGGATGATCACCGCCCAGGTCAGCGGGCCGATCCCCCAGCCGCCCCAGCCAACCCAGTCGAGGACGTCGGTAACGTTGGCGATCGTCGCCACCGTGATCCAGCCGAGGTAGACGCTGAACGGGACCCGCAGGCACCAGCGCTCGGCCGCTGACGCGGGCTTGCCGGCCGCCCCCAACCGCAGGTAGATGGCCAGGAGCGCCCCCAAGAGGAGCAGCATCGCCAGAAGCGTCCAGGGGATGTACAGGTAGTGCCATAGGAACAGCCAGGCGATGTTCCCAACGCTGGCCAGGCCAAAGGGCAGCGCGATGCTCCGCAGGACGGGATCCTCGGCACGCCCTGGCAGGGCCTGGTACACGGCATAGGCCAGCAGCCCAACGTAGATCAGGCCCCAGATAGCAAAGACGTATCCGGCCGGCACAAAGTAGACGTCAAAACTATCCGAGATCTCTGCGGTCGACTTGTTGTTGAAGGGTAGAGCGTTGGCGAGAACGTTGACCACGATGGTGGCCACCACGGCGAGCACGATCAGCCACTGGCGCAGCGTCACGCGTCCCATCTTCGCCTCCCGGCTGCGGAAACGAACCCGGCCGACGTAGATGCAGAACCCTTAGGGAACCACACGCCGGCCCGCGCAGGCCGGCCCCGTCACCCGATCTTCACCAGGCGGATCTCAAACGTCAGGTCCTTGCCGGCCAGCTGATGGTTGGCGTCGAGGGTGACCGTGTCTTTGCTTACTGCCGCCACGCGCACGGCCACTGGCTGGCCGTTCGGCTGACGCATGTACAGCTGCTGGCCTTCCTGCGGGTTGAGCCCTTCGGGCATGTGCGCGAGGGGCACCTGCATGACCAGGTTCTCGCGACGCTCGCCATAGGCTTGCGCGGCCGGGATAGTGGTCGTGGTAGACTCTCCCACGCTCAGGCCCTCGATGGCCTTCTCAAACCCAGGGATCACCTGGTGCCGCCCGATCTCAAACTCCAGCGGGTCACGACCTTGCGACGAGTCAAACACCGTCCCATCGGTCAGCCGCCCGGTGTAGTGGACGCGTACCTTGTCACCCTGCTTGGCCTGAGCCATATCGCCGCACTCCTCTCGTTGGGTGGATCATCGTCGTCTGTGCCTCGTTCCGCCCGCCCGTCCGGGGGTGCCCACTCTGCGGGCTGCCGGCGGCCAGGACGCGGCGTCTCGGCAGTGTACACTGAACGGCAGAACCATCCAAAGGTGCCTGGCGTGGCGGCGTGTGGCGAGGGTCTTGTCGGCCCCGGCCCGCTCCCCGTAGCAGACGGCGTGCGAGCCGGGGACAGCGTGTTCACCAGGCGACGGGGTTACTCCTCGTCGTCCTCTTCTTCGTCTTCGTCCTCGTCCTCGTCTTCGTCCTCATCGTCCTCATCCCACTCGTCCTCGTAGGCAAAGTCGAGCTCGAGGGGGTTGCGGTAGACGACTTCGAGGCGAGCATGGCATTCCGGACACTCGACCCGCTGGCCGAGAGTCGGGTTGCCCCGCACCATGAACTCCTCGTCACACGCGGGGCATACTGCATACGGCATGTCTGATCCTCCCGATCACGCTAGCATCTGTGGCCCTGAATCCGGCCTAGAGCGAGGATAGCAGACTCCTGTGCAATTCCCGTGTCAGCAATGTGCCAATCGCCGGTCGATGCGTCCGGGGCCTGTGCCCCGTTGACACTCTCGGTAGACGGAATCAGTGCTCGGGCACCTCCAGGCGGTAGCCGATGCCCGGATCGGTGATGATATGCTGCGGGCGCCTCGGGTCGGCCTCGACCTTGCCACGCAGGCGGCGCACCAGGCCCCGCACCAGCTCCATGCCTCCAGCGCCCTCGAACCCCCAGACGCGCTCGACGATCGTCTCGGTGGGCACCGTCTGGCCGGGGAACATCATCAGGGTGTGGAGGAGGCGGTACTCCAGCTGCGTGAGCCGGCGGCTGGCGCGTGAGCCGATCTGCACCATGCGGCCGGCGGGGTCCAACCGCAGCGACCCCACGACGAACGAGGGGAGCGCCCCGCTGACCGCCCCACTGGAGCGGCGCAAGAGCGCGCGCAACTGGCTGATCAGGAGGCGGGCGCTAAAGGGGCGCACCGTCACCAGGTCCGCCCCGGCGTCGTAGGCCTCCACGAGCTCGTCCTCATCCGTCGAGCTGCTCAGCACCAGGAGGCAGGCGCTGCTATCCTGCCGCACGCGCAGCACCTGCGAGCGTGGCGATCCGGACCGGGAGGCGAGCAAAATGGCCGCAGCCCCTTGGTCGGCCAACACCTTGAGCCCCGCATCGAGCGTCGCTGCGGACGACACCGTTAGCCCGGCGCGCTGCAGGACCAGTCGCAGGACCACCGTCTCTTCGAGGTCATCACAGATCAACAGTGCCTGCATGCGTTCGCCATGCCTCCGTCGATCATTGCGAGCGGCCCACCTAGCACAACTCGTACGGGAGGCCCCCAGCGGCGCCCGGACCACCGCATCGTGGGCCTCTCCTCCTGCTGGCCGCGCTGGCATGATGGTACCATCGGCAACGCACAGGTCAAGGGGCCAGCGCGCCTGCCGGTGCCATGGCTCCAGCCGATGGACGCCCCAGCGTGCGCCAGGTACACTTGCCCACATAGACCACTTGCCCTGTTGCGGGGCTCAGCAAGCACTACCCGAGCGAGAGGCGGAGAGACCCATGTCAGAACAGGCCGCTGAGAGAGGCGCGCGCACCGTGCGCGTCTGGGAGCGGGTCGAGATCACGCTCCAGGCCGCGCGCGACTATGCCAACCCCTACACCGACGTCGAGACCTGGGTAACCCTGACGGGCCCGGAGGGCGCGCGGCGGGCCTATGGTTTCTGGGATGGCGGCCGCACGTTCCGCGTCCGCGTGCTGGCTGATGCCCCCGGTACCTGGCGGTGGGAGAGCGGCGCGAGCCAGGACGATCCGGGGCTCGCTGGGCAGCAGGGCGCCTTCACCGCGGCTCCCTGGAGCGCCGCCGAGTGCGCCGAGAATCCCTGCCGGCGCGGCATGCCCCGCCCCACGCCCAACGGCCACGCCCTCCAGTATGCGGACGGCACGCCGTGCTTTCTGCTCGGCGACACCTGGTGGGCCACGCCGACCTTCCGCTTCCCCTGGGTGGAACAAGCGCGCTCCGGCCCGCCCTATCCCGGGATGAGCTTTCAGGACATGGTCCGTTTGCGCAAGGCACAGGGGTTCAACTGCATCGCCATGATCGCCGCCTTCCCTAACTGGGCGAACGACGGCCAGCCCGCCCGCCTCATCGCCGCGGACGGCACGCCGATCCGCGCTGCTTGGCAGCAGGCCGGCACCGAGAGCGCCAAGGATATGCACAACGAGGGGGGCCGGCCCTTCGCGTTCCCCGGCCGGGTGCCCGGGTACGAGGCCGTCTTCCCGGACGTCGACAGGATCAATCCGGCCTACTTTCAGTATATGGACCGCAAGGTGGACTATCTCAACGCCCAGGGGTTCATCCCCTTCATCGAGGTGGCCCGGCGCGATGCCAGCCCGGCCTGGAAGGCCCACTACGCCTGGCCCTCTTCGTACGCGCGTTATGTCCAGTACGTGTGGAGCCGCTACCAGGCCAATGTCTGCATCCTGAGCCCGATCCACTTTGACACGCCGTCACACAGCATCTCCTCCCGCGATTTCAACCTGGCCGCCAACGCCGTTGTCCGCAAGGGGGTGCCGGCCTTTGGCACGCCCCTCTCCTGCAACTCGGCGGGCTCCAGCCTGCTGAACTTTGGCGGCGAAGACGAGGCCAGCTGGCTGCAGCTGCACCAGATCGGCAACCTGCGCGACCACAACAGCCACTGGCTGCTGACGCACATCTATGAGCAGGCCGTCCCGCCGCGCCCGGCGTTGAACGGCGAGCCCTTCTACCCCGGCTGGCCCCCCGGTACTGACATCGCGCCCGACTCGGCCGAGGCGGACCTGTACGCGCGCTCGGGCATGTACGGCAGCGTCCTGTCGGGCGGGCTGGCCGGCCACATCTATGGCTGCGCCGGCCTGTGGGGCGGTGACGTCGAGGAGCCGGCGCCCTACAAGACCTGGGAGGCGCTGACCTGGCAGTCCGGCGCGCAGATGCAGCACCTGAAAGCGTTCGTCCTGTCCACCGGCACCCGCTACCAGGAACTGGTCCCCAGGGCCGACTACATCTACCCCAACAAGTCCTCGGGAGTGACGGGCAACCGCGGCTGGGCCTACTGCGCGACGACGCCCGACCTCAGCCTGGTGCTTGTCTACCTGGAGGCGGACTGCCCGCGCGCAACCCTGCGCGCCGTGCCCTTTGGCGCCGCCTACCGGGCGGACTGGTTCAACCCCAGGACGGGCGAATGGCTCCCAGCAGGGACGCTGTGCGCCAACGCCTTCTGCGAGGTGCTGCTGCCGAGCCAGCCCGACGGTGAGGACTGGGCCATGCGCCTTGAGGCGGTCGGCTAGCGCGGGGCGATGGCGAGTTCCCGAAGCGGGGCGCCCGCCGCCCGAACTTGGTCACTGTGTTGCCCGTGAGTTTCCCGCAGCCAGAGGAGGGAAGAGAGGATGCCACCCAACAGCACGTCCTACGCCCTGTCCGTGATCCCCGGGTACCGCGCCAGCCGCCCCGGGATCCAGTTGGGCACCAAGCTGCCCGCCAACGCCAGCGAGGAGGACTACCAGTTCATCCGCCAGCTCGGCGTCGAGTGGGTCATGGCTGAGATCAACGCGCCCGAGAAGCAGACCGCCGCCGAGTATACTGCCCTCCGCGAGCGCGTCGAAGCGCACGGGCTGCAGATCTATCGCCTCGCCAACCACCGTTGCCACAACATGGAAGAGGTCACCCTCAACCTGCCCGGCCGTGACGAAAAGATCCGCGAGTACCTGGCCTACATCCGCAACCTGGGCAAGGCAGGGATCCGCTACTCGACCTACGCCCACATGGGCAACGGCATCTGGAGCACCGGGCGTGAGGCCATCCGCGGGGGCGCCACGGCGCGGGCCTTCCGCGTCGAGGAAGCCCGTGCCGGCCATTGGGCAGGCAGAGTCTTCCAGGCCCCCCTGACACACGGGCGGCGCTACTCTGAGGCGGAACTGTGGGACAACTACGCCTACTTTATCCGGCAGGTGGTGCCGGTGGCCGAGGAGGCCGGCGTGTACATTGGCATCCACCCCGACGACCCACCCGTGTACGACCTTGGCGGCGTGCCGCGCTGCATCTTTGGCACTTTTGAGGGGTACCGGCGCGCCCTCGAGATCGCGAATAGCCCAAACATCGGCGTCTGCCTGTGCGTGGGGTGTTGGGTGGAGGGCGGCGCCATGATGGGCAAGAACGTGGTCGACGCGATCCATTACTTTGGCGGGCAGGGCAAGCTGTTCAAGGTGCACTTTCGCAACGTGACCGCGCCGATGCCCGGCGGGTTTGTGGAGACCTTTCTCGACGACGGCTACATGGACATGTACCGCGTCATGCGGGCCCTCCGCGAGGTGGGCTATGACGGGGCCATCATGTCCGACCACCTCGAGGAGATGGTCGGCGGGCCGCGCGCCGCCGAGGCCTTTGCCATCGGGTACATGAAGGCTCTCGTACAGGCCGCCAACGAGGCTCCCGCGGGGGGCTAGCGATCGGCGTGCGTCCCGCCCACCGTGCGCGTGTTGCCAATAAGGGCGCCGCGGGGTACAATAACGGGTACAGTGGCAACCAGGCAGTGAGGAGGACTTGTGGGCGATACCACCGAGGCGACCGTTCGAGACGCCGCCACCATTGAAGTGGACTGCGAGGCCTGCGGGCACCACTTTTCCTTTGAACAGGTCTTTCTGATCAAGGCCGAGGTGCGCTACGCTGACCCGCGCGCCGATGCCATCCGCACGGTGAAAAAGCTTGCCGAGCAGATGCGCGATGGGCACGGCAAGGGCGACTATAGCCAGATCAAGTGGCAGCGCTGCCCCAACTGCGGGTATACGCAGTCTTGGATGACCAAGCGCGCCCGCATCACCCAGGGGCTCAAGCTCTTCCTGCCGCCGGAGGCGATCATCCTCTTCGGCAGCCTGGTATCGGCCATCCTGATCCCCAATCCGGAGGTCGGCGGCCAGATCCTCAAGTACGCGCTGATGGCTCTGGCGGTCATCCCGATCGTCGGCGTGGTCTCGATGCTGCTGGCCTTCAACCCCAACCGCGGCCGTGAGCAGACGGGCAAGGTCGGCAAGCCGAACATCACCTTTGAGGTGGAAAAGGCCTCCAGCCAGGAGTACATGACCGTCGGCAACATGCCCGGTGACCTGCGCAAGACGCAGTAGGACTTTGACCTTTCCTCGGCAGGGTCCTATACTCCCCGGTGGTAACCACTTGCCAGCGGGGAGTTGTTGTGTCAGAGGGCGTGGCCTATGGGTCAGACGTGCGTGAGATCGTCGCGAGGGCTCCGGAGCTGTGGGCCGCCGCCTGGCAGGTGCGAACCCGCTATCACGCGCCCGTCATCCGCTTTGACCGGCCGCTGAACACCCTCCCCGTCAGCCTCACGGGCGCCGCCTGCGCGCTACAGTGCGCCCACTGTGGCGGGCAGTACCTCAAACACATGCGCCCCATCGCCGAGCTCGACGACACCACTCCCGCCACCAGCCTGCTCATCTCCGGGGGGTGTGACCGGCAGGGCCGCGTGCCCGTCGGCAACAACCTGGCGCGCGTGGCGCGCCTCGCCCAGGGGCGGCGCCTCAACTGGCACGTCGGGCAGATCGATGGGCCCACGCTGTCGGAGATCCTTCCTTATGTCGACCTGATCTCCTACGACATCGTGGGAGACGCGGCCACCTCGCGTGAGGTGTACGGGCTAGACCTATCCCTGGCGGACTATCTGCGCACCTATGACCTGCTGCGGGCGCGGGTACGCGTCGTCCCGCACATCACCCTCGGCCTGCGCGGCGGGCAGCTGAGCGGAGAGGCGGCCGCCCTCGAGGCCCTGGTCGCACGCGGGGCGGAGGCGGTCGTCTTCCTAGTGCTGATCCCCACGCCGGGCACGCGGTACGCCGACTGCCCGCCGCCCTCCCTGGGCCAGGTGGCCGACCTGCTCCTCTCGGCGCGCATGCGGCTCCCCGCGGCCCGGTTGTATCTCGGCTGCATGCGGCCGCGGGGGGCCTACCGCGAGGCCCTCGACGAACTGGCCGTGCGGGCCGGGCTGAACGTGCTGGTGAACCCCGTGCGTTCGGCAGTGCAGACGGCCGCAGCGCTGGGGCTCAGGGCCGAATGGGGAGACGAATGTTGCGCCCTGGACTGAGCACCACCAGCGGTCAGGAACCCTGCGAGGACGTGTGGCGCGCTTCGTCGGGCACGGCGGCCGTACTCGGGCTGCGGACGCTGGCCATGGACGCGGCGCCCACCACTGCTTACCTGATGCTGGGCAGCCGCTGCCTGCGCAACTGTGCCTTTTGCGCGCAGGCCCGCGAGTCCAGCGCCGACGCATCGGCCCTCTCGCGCGTGCTGTGGCCAGCCTTCCCGCGCGAGGACGTAGCCGCCGCCGTTGCCGCCGCCCACCGCGCGGGGGACATTCGCAGGGCCTGCTTCCAGGTGACGGTGGGGAAAGACAGCGTCGCCGCCGCAGCGGGCGCGGCGCGCCTCCTGGCCGGGGTCTCTCCCGTCCCGATCTGCGTGTCCGTCTCACCGCGCGACCTCGCCGACGTCGCCGCGCTGCTCGACGCCGGGGCCCAACGCGTGACCATCGCCCTCGACGCCGCCAGCGAGCCGATCCACCGCCGCGCCAAGAGCGGCTCCTGGGCCGGCACGCTTGCCCTGCTGGAACAGGCGGTGGAGGCCTTCCCCGGGCGCATCGGCACACACCTCATCGCCGGCCTTGGTGAGACGGAACGCGACGTAGCCCTGCGCATCGCCGCCCTCCTGGGGTGGGGAGTGCGGGTGGCCCTCTTTGCCTTCACTCCGGTGCGCGGCACAGCGATGGAGGACTGCCCTCCCCCCGACCTGCAGAGTTACCGCCGCGTGCAGGCGGCGCACTGGCTGCTGGCTGGCGGGTGGACGCGGGCCGAGGCGTTGCGCTTTGGCGCGCAGGGGGAGATCATCTCCTACGGCCTCCAGGAGGCCACCCTCGTCGACCTCCTGGCGGCGGGAGAGGCGTTCCGCACCTCCGGCTGCCCCGACTGCAACCGCCCCTATTACAACGAGCGCCCCGGTGGCCCGCTGTACAACTACCCACGGCCGCTCACCGCCAGCGAGGCGCGCCGCGAGCTGGCCGCCCTGCTCGCCACGCTGCGCACGCCCTGAGGCGAGCGCCAGGGCATCATCGCCTGCGCTTGCCGACCGGTGACCGCGGTGCTACCATGGCCGCGCGATGAGAGCACGGACGCCGTTGCCGATGAGACGCGCCGCCCCGTCGGCGGTCCGTGCGCGGCAAGCCTACCAGAGGGGGACACATGGCCAAGAAAACGGCACTGTACGAACGCCACGTAGAGCTCGGGGCCAGGATCGTGGACTTTGCTGGCTGGATGCTGCCGGTCCAGTATCCCACCGGGCCCAAAGAGGAGCACGTGCGCGTGCGCACGGCCGCCGGTCTCTTTGATATCGACCATATGGGCCAGATCGCCGTCTCGGGCCCGGATGCGCTCCGCTTCCTCCAGCGGGTGCTCACGGCGGACATCTCGCGCGTGGAGGTTGGCGCCTCCGGTTACGCCCTGCTGTGCTACGACGATGGCACCATCATCGACGACGTCTTTGTCTATCGCCTGCCCGACCAGTACCTTCTGGCCGTCAACGCGTCGAACAACGAGAAGGATACCCGCTGGCTGGAGTACCAGCGCGGCGGGCTGGACGTCGACGTCCGCAACGTGTCGGAAGAAACCTACATGCTTGCCCTGCAGGGCCCCCAGGCAGAGGCGATCCTCCAGGAAATGACAGCGGCCGACCTCAGCGCGCTGCCCCATCACCACATCACCGAGGCCGAGGTCGTTGGCGTCCGCAGCCTGGTGAGCCGCACCGGCTACACCGGCGAGGACGGCTTTGAGCTGTACTTTTCCGCGGGCTCGGCAGCGGCCATCTGGGACGCCCTCCTCCGGGCCGGCACGCCCCGCGGACTGATCCCCGCCGGCCTGGCAGCGCGCGACACGCTGCGCCTCGAGGCGGCCATGCCCCTGTACGGGCAAGAGATCTCGGCGAGCATCAACCCGATCGAGGCGCGCATGGGCTGGGCCGTAGCATTGGACAAGGAGGACCTCATCGGCCGCGACGCGCTGCTCAAGGTCCGCCTCGAGGGCCCCACGCGGACGCTGGTGGGGTTCCGAATGACCGAGGGCGGCGTGGCCCGCCACGGCTACCCGATCGCCACGCCGGACGGCCAGGTGGTGGGCGAAGTGACCAGCGGGTCGTACGCGCCGACGCTGAACACCTTTATCGGCCTGGGCTTCGTGCCCGTCGCGCTGGCCAAGCCGGGTACCGAGATCTGCATCGACATTCGCGGCAAGCTGCGGCCGGCCGCCGTCGTGCGCCTGCCGTTCTACAAGCCGCGCTACCGCCGCTGAAGGGCGCCCCTGCGGGCCCCCTGCAACCCAGGCCGACGGAACCTGCGCTCCTCATCGCCCGTCTTGCACCTAGGTCAGGAGCCCGTGAGCCTGCCAGATGCTTCGGACGTGATCGACTGAGGGGCAAGGTATGCGATCTCGGAACCGCCTGACACTCCTGATCCTGGCGTTCGTCCTGATCGTCGGGCTATTCTCGGGCCCGGACGTGGCGCGCGCCACCGCCGCGCCTAAAAGTGCGTCGCTCGACGAAGGCCGCCTCCCCGCCCCCCAGCAGACCACGCTGACGGAGGCGCTCCGCCAGTCCCTCGGGGAGGACGTGCGCCTCTCGGCGGATGCCGCCACGGGCCTGCTTCGCTTTGTGGGCGCCTCACCAGCGGCGCCCGGCCCGGGCGCGCAGGCGGCGCCGGAGGAGCGCGAACCGCTCACCACCGCGCTTCTGGAGCGCTCGGGGACGGAGTTCCTGGAGGCCTACGGCCCCCTCTTTGGCCTCGGCAAGGAAGGCGCCTCTGCGCGTGAGACGCGGGCCACGCTGCTCGGCGATGGGCGCGGCGTGTTGCGTTACCAGCAAGAGTACTGCGGCGTGCCGGTGTTCGGCGGCGAGATTGTGCTGCAGTTCGGCCCCGACGCCCGCCTTTTGGCCGCCGTCGCCGAGCTCTCCGCCGCGCCCGAGGTCGACGTGGTACCGACCATCGACGCGCCGACGGCCGCCCAGCGGGCCCTGCAAAGCGCAGCCGCGGCCGAGGGGTTAGCGGTCGAAGCGCTGGCCGCGGGCGAGCCGGCGCTGTGGATCTACGATCCGACCATTCTGGACGAGCCCGCCCTCCAGGGAAGCCGCCTCGTCTGGCGGGTCGCGGTGCGCGGCGTCGACCGGGCTGACGTGAGGCGCCTGGCCCTGATCGACGCGCGGACGGGGATGGTGGCACTCAGCTTCTCCGAAGTGGCGACGCAGGCGCCGACGCCGTCCCGTTGGATCTACGATAACGACAACCAAAGGTATGTTGGCCTCCCCGGGAACGAACCGGCGCGCACCGAGACCTCCGGCGCCAGCGGCATCCCCGAGGTCGACAATGCCTTCGCCTATGCCGGCAACGCATTCCAGTTCTTTGCCAGCCTCGGCCGAAACAGCCTGGACGATGCCGGCATGCCCATCATCGCCACTGTGCGCTACTGCCACCCCAATACCAGATACAGCTGCCCTTATCCCAATGCCTTCTGGGACGGCTCGCAGGTCGCCTTTGGCCAGGGGCTGGTGACGGAGGACATCGTGGCGCATGAGCTGACTCACGGCGTCATCGACCACGAAGCCCGGCTCTTTTACTACCGCCAGTCGGGCGCCATCAACGAGGGCTTTGCCGACGCCTTTGGCGAGCTCATCGACCTGTCCAACGGCCCCGACCCCGCCGCGGACCGCTGGAAGATCGGCGAGGACCTCTCGGCGCCGGCGCTCACGGGTCCCCTGCGCAGCATGAAGGACCCGACGGCCTTCTATCATCCTGATAACATGGAAAGCCCATACTATCACTGCGCCGCCACCGACAACGGCGGGGTCCACACCAACGGCGGCGTCATGAACAAGGCCGTCTACCTGATGACCGACGGGGGCTCCTTCAACGGGTATGCGGTGACGGGGCTGGGCATCCCCAAGGTCTCCAGAATCCTGTATGAGGCGTTGACCAACCTGCTCACCTCGGCCTCGGGCTATGCTGCCCTCGCCGACGCCCTGGAGCAGGCCGCGCTGACGCTATACGGCCCCGCCGAGATGGCCCAAGTACGCGCCGCGGTGGAGGCCACCAGGATGCGCTCCCAGCCGTACTCGTGCGCGGCGGCGTCAGCACCGGCCTGCGACGCGCCGACGGCCACGCAGACGTTCATCTTCCGCGACGACCTCGAGAACCCGTCCGCCCCCAACTGGCAGGCGGGCGCGCACTGGTACTACCCACAGACCACCAATCCCTACTCCATCTATGGCTGGGACATGACCAACGCCACCAGCGGCAGGTACAACCTGTGGGGTGACGCGGACTTTGGGGCCAGCACGTACGCTGGCGGGGCGTCATACGGCCCCGCAGACAGCGCCATCGCGATGCGCAACAGCGTGCTGTTGCCGGCCGGTGCCTACTTCCGCTTCAACCATGCCTTCGCCTTTGAGGAAAAGTACAGCCTCTTTAGCGACGGCGGGGTCCTCGAGTACAGTACCGACGAGGGCTCCACCTGGCAAGACGCTGGCGGCCTGCTGACGTCGAACGGCTACAACGGGACCATCGCCGGCTTTGGCAACCCCCTGGCGGCGCGGGCCGCCTTCGTGGGTGACTCGAACGGCTACATCTCCTCCCGGGCCGACCTGAGCAGCCTGGCCGGCCAGCGGGTGCGCTTCCGCTTCCGCCTCGGCGTGGACGGCTCTGGCGGCAACCTGGGTTGGTTCATCGACGACATCGCCATCTACACCTGTGGCGCGGCCGTCACCCCCACGCCGCGGCCCACGCCGCGAGCCAAGATCACCGTGCCCCTCGTGATGCGGGGGTCGGCAAGCGGGGTCACCACCCTGCTCCGCGATGACCTGGAGGGCGGCTTCCCAGGCCCCTGGCTCCTGGTGGACGCCTACCCCAACGACGCCCGCGAGTACTTGTGGGCCAAGCGCTCCTGCCGCGCGCGGAGCGGGACGTCGGCAGCCTGGGCGGGCGGCGGCGGCGCGCACGGGTCGCTGTTGCCCTGCGGGTCGGCCTATGCGAACAACGTCCGTGCCTGGATGGTCTACGGCCCCTTTAGCCTGGAGGGCGCCACGCGTGCCGCGCTCGACGTGCGCCTGTGGGCCAACACCATCTCCGGGCAGGACAGCGTGTCGCTGATGGCCTCGACCAACGGCGAGCGGTTCTACGGCATGGGCCTTTCGGGCAACTCGGGGGGCTGGGTGGCCCAGCGCTTCGACCTGACCGACGTCCACGAGTTGGGTAACCTGGCCGGCAAGAGCGGCCTGTGGATCGCCATCACGTTTGCCTCGGACATCAGCGGCGCGCTGCCGGAGGGCGTCTACGTCGACGACGTCCACCTGTGGAAGAGCAGCGGCGTAACGCCCTCCTTGGCGACGGCGGCGGGCGCCACCGGCGCGGCCGCGCCAGGGCTTTCCGTGCAGCCTGCCCAGGGCACGTTGCCGCCCCGCTAGGGCACGCCGCTCTCGGAGCAGGCCTTCAGACCAGAACGGAATCACTCGGAAAGGAGACGGATGAGCACCCTGACCTACGAGGCACCCGGAGTCCAGAACTGGCTGCCCGCCTTTACCGACCGCGCCCTGGCACGCCTGCGGCCGCGCCTCGCCTGGCAGGAGGGGCGCTATGCGAGCTTTGACGCCTGGCGCAAAGAGGCACGGGCCAAGGCGATGGACTGCCTGCTCGACCCACCGCCCGTTGCACCCTTTGACCCGGCCGTCCTGGCGGAACGCGACATGGGCACCCACATCTCGCGCAAGGTGGTGCTGAATATCAGCGGGTTCAGCCGGGTCCTCGGCTACCTCCTGGTGCCTGCGGGCAGCGGGCCCTTCCCGGCGGCGTTGCTGCTTCACGACCACGGCGCCAGGTTCGATATCGGCAAGGAGAAGGTCGTGCGCCCCTGGGACGTCTCGAAGGAGCGCGAGGCGTCGTCTCAGGAGTGGATCGCCACGTGCTATGGAGGCCGCTACATCGGCGAGGAGCTGGCCCGCCGCGGTTACGTCTGCTTTGTGACCGACGCCCTAAACTGGTCGGACCGCGGGGAGGCCGGCTATGAGGGGCAGCAGGCGCTCAACTCGAACCTGCTGAACATGGGCATGTCGCTCGCCGGGCTCATCGCCCACGAAGACCTGCGCGCGGCGGCCTTCCTGGCCGGCCTACCGGAGGTCGACCCGCAGCGCGTGGCCGCCATGGGGCTGTCGATGGGTAGCTTCCGCTCTTGGCAGGTGGCCGGCCTGTCTGACCACGTTCGCGCCGCCGTGTGCATCTGCTGGATGGGAGCCAGGCGCGGACTGCTGTATCCTGGGGCCAACATGGCTCGCGGGAACTCGGCCTACACCCTCACCCACCCCGGCCTGTGCTCGTGGCTCGATCACCCTGACGTGGCCAGCCTGGCTTGCCCAAAGCCGGTGTTGTTCTACAACGGCCTACAGGATGGGCTGTTCCCGGTTCCCGCGGTGAAGGAGGCCTACGGCAAGATGCGCTCCGTGTGGGCCTCGCAAGGGGCGGCCGATCGCTTCGAGGCGCGCCTATGGGACGTGCCTCACGAGTTCAACGCCGAGATGCAGCAGGAGGCCTTCGCCTGGCTGGACCGGCAGTTTGCCACTGACTAGGGGCAGGGCCTTGAGGGCGCCCGGGCGCGCCTGAGGCGCCCCTTCCCTGCGACGGTTGGTCGGTCTGTGCAGCGCGCAGATGCAAAGGAGCGACATGACCATTCAGATGACCGGGGCGGACGTGATCGATCTGGCCGTGCAGACGGAACTGCAGGGAGAGCGCTTCTACCGGGCTGCCGCGGCCGCGGCCACTGCCCCGGAAGGGCGCCGCCTCTTTGCGTTCCTGGCTACCGAGGAGACGCGGCACCGCGCGACGTTCGAGGGCCTCGCCACCAGCATCGTGACCACGGCGATCGACCCCACCACCTGGGCCGAGGCCATCGGCTACATCGAGGCTACGGTAGACAGGGCCTTCTTCTCCGGCAGGCGATCGCCGCTCCGCGAGATCGCCCAGGGCGCCAGCGAGGCGGACATGATCAGGCAGGCGATCGCCTTTGAGAAGGAAACTCTGCTCTTCTTCGTCGGCCTCCGCGATCTCGTTCAGCCCGCCAACCAACCGCTGATCGACGCGATCATCCGGGAGGAGCGGCAGCACATCGTGCGCCTGGCGGGCATGCTCTCGGCGCCCCGCCCAGCAGAGCGGAACCTCTAGACCGGGGCCTCGTCATCAAGGTCGTCGTCGACCATGGGCAGGAGCACCGTGAACACGGCGCCCTGCCCCTCGTGCGAGTCGAGGGTGACGGCCCCGCCTGACTGGGTCACGAGCCCGTACACGACGGACAGCCCCAGCCCCTGGCGCCCGCGCCCGCGGCCGGTGGTGAAAAAGGGCTCAAACACGTGGGGCAAGGCCTCCTCGGGGATACCACGCCCCGTGTCAGACACGGTCAGCTCCGCATAGGCGCCTGGCTTCAGCCCGGGGGTAGGCTCCTCCCCCGGGCGCACCTCTCTGGCCCCTATGACGACGCGCACCGTCCCACCGTCCGGCATGGCGTCGACTGCGTTCAGGACCAGGTTGACGAGCACACGGGTCAGTTGCCCGGCGTCACCCCAGATGTAGTACGGGTCGGCACCAAACTCGATCTCCAGAACGGACCCCGGCGGCACCAGACGCCGCAGGATCGCCTCGCTCTTGCGCACCAGCAGGTTCAGGTGGAGGATCTCCCGATCGACCTCTTCGCCACGCCCAAAGGCCATCAGCTCACGGGTCACCGAAGTGCCGCTGTCGGCCACTAGCTCGATGGCGCGGAGCTCCTGGATGGCCGCAGGGTCATCGGCGAGCCGAGCCTGCAAGAGCTCACACTCCCCCTTGACGATGCTGAGCAGGTTGCCAAAGTCGTGCGCCACTCCGGAGGCCAGCCGGCCCACCGCCTCCAGCTGTTGCGACCTGCGCAGGGCCGCGTCCAGCCGGCGGGAGGCACTCACGTCGCGGCACAGGAGCGCTACGCGCGGCTCGTCCCCCAGGTGCACGGTGTAGGCCACCAGGTCCAGATAGGTGGCCTGCTCGTCATCGGCGCCACGGCGCCGCAGCCGTGCCCCGGCGCAGTAGACCGGCCCCCCTTCACGCACGGCGCGGGTCAGGAGCGCCGGCAAGTCGCCAGTCGGGAGCGACAGGCGATCGGCAAGGTCCGTGGCGCAGCGCCCCACGAGCTCCTCCGCCGCCAGGCCGAAGACACTGGCGGCCGCCTCGTTCGACTCCAGGATCTCGAGGCGGTCAGCCAATGAGCCGAACAGCAGGAACGCGTCGCCGATGCTCTCAAACAGGGACCGCGCCCGCAGTTCTGATTCGCGCAGGGCTACCTCTCCGAGGTGCCGGGCGGTCACGTCGCGCGCGATGGTCGCCACGGCGTACACGTGGCCTGTGGCATCCTCAAGCGGCATACTGAGAGACTCTGCGTAGGCGATGCGATTGCCCAGGTCAAAGCGGTCAGCCGCTGGGATGACCTGTCCCGTCTGCAGTACGGATTGCACCCGTCGCGACCAGACCGTGACCATCTCCCCCAGGTGCGCCGCTGCCTGGCCGAGCGAGTGGCCGACGATGTCCGCCAGGGGCCGCCCGATCCAGCCCAGCGCTGCGCGGTTGGCGTAGAGCACACGATGTTGCGGGTCCTGGAGGACGATGGCGTCCTGGCTGCCCTCGAACACGTTGCGGAAGCGCTGTTCACTCTGCACCAGAGCCTGGCGCGCCTCCACCTGCTCGGTAATATCGCGGACGGAGCCTACGATGGCCAATGGCCCCCCGTGCGCGTTGTGAACGACCGAGCGATTGTCGCTGTACCAGTGATAGGACCCATCCCGACGGCGCCAGCGGAACTCTGCCGCCGAACGGGGATCAGCGTCCTCCCGCCCGCAGACCAGCGCCTCGTAGGCATTCACGAACGCATCGCGGTCGTCCGGGTGGACGTTGTCGCAGAGCTCCAGCAGGTCGACACCGGCTAGCTCCTGCTCTGCAAGGCCGGCCAGGTCGCGGGCCGCCGGGCTGACATAGTCAAACTGGAGGCTACCCGCGTCCAGGCGATAGGCGATGTCTCGGGAGTGTTCGAGCACTTCGCGCAGGCGCTGGTCGGTCCGCTGGAGGGCGTCGGCAGCGTTCTGCCGCTGGATGGCCGCGCCGAGGATGCTGGCTGCCGAGCGCAGGGCATCCCGCTCGGCCAGCAGCCAGTCGCGTTCGGCAACGCAGTCATCACAGCCGATCAGGCCCCACCAGTCACCATCCACCATCACCGGCACTACCAGCACCGAGCACACCCCGGCCTCGGCGAGCCTCGACGCATAGCGCGCAGAGAGGTCGCCCGCCGCGCCGTAGACGACCTCCCCGCGCTCCAGCGCAGCGCGCCAGGCGCTCGTGGACCGCTCGGAGAGGTCGATGGGTTGCGGCGCCAGTAGCGCGCTGAGCGGCGACACGCCCGGGGCGCACCAGTCGCAGTCCAGCGAGATCAGTTCTTCGCCGGACGGCCCGGCCAGGCGGCGGCAGAGAAAGGCGTGGCTGGCCTCGGCGGCCGCGCCCAGCTCGCCGAGCACGTTTGCGATAGCGTCCTCCCAGCGCCCTGCGCGCAGAAAGGCCTCCGCTGCGTAGCCCACGGCGCTGAGGATCCCCTCCCGGCGCCTGAGCGCCGCCTCCTGGCGCTTGCGCGCCGTCAGGTCGTACAGCGTCACCTGGGCGAACTGCTCCGTCTGGTAGGGCATCGGCGTCAGGCGCAGGGCGACGTCGGCCGGGCGTCCATCGCGGCGGATGATCTGGGTCTCTTCCAGGGGAGGGAACTCGCCCCGGTAGGCGCGCTCGAGGGCGCTGGAGACCATCGCTTGAGCCTCCGCCGCGAAATGGCGCAGCAGTGGGCTGCCCGAAACATGCTCGCTGCCCTTGGCCCCCAGCAGCCGCAGAGCGCTGGCGTTGGCAAAGCGCACCGTCCCGGCGCCGACCACCAAGACCCCCTCAGGAGACGACTCGACGATCTGCGAGTAGAGCTCGCGCTGCCGGCGCAGATGCTCCTCGGCCTGCACCTGCTCGGTCACGTCGCGCAACACGACCTGGACGCCACGGCTGTCCCCGTAGCGCACGAAGGACCCGCGGATGTTCACGTACAGGTCCCGCCCGTCGTAGGTGCGCAGCTTCTCAAAGACGCGGGGCTCCAGCATCCCGTGTGAGGCCGCCTGGTGGATGCGGTACCCGACCAGGCTGGCATAGTCCGGGTGGACGTGATCTAGAACGTGGCGCCCCACCAGGTCTTGGGCACTCGGCAGGCCAAGCAGCGCGGCCGAAGCGGCGTTGGCGTACACGATGACGCCGTCCACCTGCACATAGATGGCATCCGGCATAGACTCGACCAGCTCGCGGTAGCGTTCCTCGCTCTCGCGCAGATCGCGCTCGGCTCGCATGCGGTCGGTGATGTCGTGGCAGACGACCTGGATGATCTGCCGTCCGTCAAAGACCACCTGGCTGGCAGCCACCTCCACCCACACCGTCCGATCGGTGCCCACCGGCTGCAGGCGCGCCATGGCATTGGTAAGGGCCCGCCCCTCCCGGAGCACGCGAAGGATGCGGTCCTGCACGAGCGCGCGGTCCTCCGGATGGATGTGATCCAGAACGTGGCGCCCGACGAGCTCTTCGGCGCTTCCGAGCCCGAGAAGCCGCGCGGCCGCCGCATTGGCGTAGAGGATGACCCCCTTCTCGTGCGCATAGATCGCGTCCGGCGAATAGTCCACGAGGCGACGGTAGCGCTCTTCGGCGTCGCGGATAGCCTGCTGGCCGCTGCGGCGCCTTTGGAGGTCCTGCAGCGTGACCAGCACGCCGTCATCGCCGGCAGGCCCAAGGAGAGACGCCTCCAGCAGGACCTCAACGCGGCGCCCGCCACAGGTGATGAGGGTGAGCTCCGCGGCACTGGTGGGCGGGCCTCCTGCGGCGTCGCAGCGGAGGGCCTCATGCAGGGCGGCAGCCTGCTCGGGGTCCACGAGATCCGCCATGTAGCGGCCGAGAAGCGCCGCCTGCGACTCGGCCTCGAACAGGCGCAGCGCAGCGGCGTTCGCCAGCGTCACGGCGCCGCGTCGGATGGCCAGGGCTGCTACCGGAAGATACCATAGCAGACGTCCCTCGCCCTCCGGCGCCGACCGGCCAGGCTCAGCCCACGTTCGTCCGCTGTCACCGTCTCCCATAGATCCCCCTCAGGACGTGTACCCCGCGCCCCGTGTGGACTCGTGATATCGCGTCCGTGCCAGCACAGACCGCTAACGCGGCCATGATAGCACAAGACACCGCCGCGCGGCAGAGGCAGAGGCCGCCGACGCCGTCGCGACCTCCTGCCAGCCTTGACATGGGCTGCCGAGCGGGCTATTCTCGGCCCGCACCACAGTCCAGCGAAGGAGGATATACGGTGACAGGCAAGCGCGTACTGCTCATCCTTGGGGGCATGTTCCATGACTTTGAGGGGTTCTCGGCCGCCATGCGCCCGGTCATCGAGGGCGCCGGCTACTCGCTCACGACGACCTACGACCTCGACGCACTCACCCGCCTCGACGGCGGCGCTTACGACATCGTCCTGAGCGACACCAGCCTGTCACGCCACCGCGAGGGGATGCCGGCCACCACGCCGCAGACCTTCACTCCCGAGCAGACCGAGGGGCTGGAGCGCTGGGTCCGCGATGGCGGCGCCCTGGTCGGCGTGCATTCTGCCACCGTCTCGGGCATTGAGAACCCGGCCTTCCTCCGGTTGCTGGGCGGGCGCTTCCTGTCGCACCCGCCGCAGTTTGTGTTCACCGTTTCGCCCGTGTTCGGCGAGCATCCGATCACGGCGGGCGTCGAGGCTTTCACCGTCAAGGACGAGATGTACATCCAGGAGTGCGACCCATCGATTCGCGTCCACATGGTGACGGTGGACCGCGGCATTGCCTATCCCATGGTCTGGAGCCGGCTCGAAGGGAAGGGCCGGGTGGCGCACGTGTCGATGGGCCACGGCCCCGAGGTGTGGGCGCTGCCCCAGTTCCAGAGGCTGATCCTCCAGTCCCTCGCCTGGACGTCTGAGGCGAGAGGCTAGCTCAAGGTCGAGACTCCATATGATTACTTCGCGAGAGCGCGTCCTCCGTGCCGTCAGCCATCGGGAGCCGGACCGCGTGCCCATCGACCTAGGCGGGCACCGCTCATCCGGCATCATGGCCATCGCCTACGACCGACTCAAGCAGCACCTGGGCATCACATCCGGCCACGTCTATGTCTATGACCTGGTCCAGCAGCTGGCCATTGTGGAACCGGCGGTGCTGGACCGCTTCGGCGTCGACACCATCGAGCTGGGGCGGGGGTTCGCGCTGTGCGACGAAGACTGGCACGACTGGGTGTTGCCCAACGGCAGGCCCTGCAAGATACCCACCTACCTGCAGCCGGTGCGCGTGGGGGATGACTGGCACGTGTACCACGAGGACGGCACGCTGATCGCCATCCAGAAGGCCGGCTGCCTCTACTTTGAGCAGACCTGCTTCCCGCTGACGGACTCGGCGGAGGCCGACTTTACCGACCTCGACACGCCCTTTTCCAAGGTGATGTGGTCGGCGCTTGGATCGCCGCCGGCGCCGCTGGGGTATGATCCCGCCGGGCTGGCGGCGCTTGCCGAGGGGGCCCGGCGGCTGCGCCAGAGCTCCGAGCGAGCCATCATCGGCCTGTTCGGGGCCAACCTTCTGGAGTCGGGACAGTTCCTATTCCGCAATGACGTGTTCTTTATGCTCCTGGCGGGGGAGCCGCGCCGTGCCCATCGCTTTCTGGACCGCCTAGTGGAACTGCACCTGGGCAACCTGGAAAAGTACCTCTCCGCCGTGGGAGACCAGATCGACATCCTCCTCTTTGGCGACGACCTGGGCATGCAGACGGGCCCGCAGATCTCGCCGCGCATGTACCGCGAGTTCATCCAGCCGCGCCAGGCGCGTATGTGGGCGCGGGCCAAAGAGCTGAGCGCGGCCAGGATCATGCTGCACTCCTGTGGCGGCCTTTACCCGCTCATCCCGGGCCTGATCGAGGCCGGGCTGGACATCCTCCAGCCGGTGCAGACCACCGCTACCGATATGGAGCCCGAGCGGCTCAAGGCCGAGTTTGGCCGCGATCTGTGCCTGTGGGGCGGCGGCTGCAACACCCGTGACGTCCTGCCGTCCGGCACTCCAGCCGAGGTCGCCGCGGACGTGCGCCACCGCGTGGCCGTGTTGGCGCCGGGGGGCGGGTTCGTTTTCCAGCAGATCCACAACATCATGGCCGACGTACCTGCGGAGAACATCGTCGCCATGCTCGACGCCGTCAACCCACTAGTCAACGCATAGGGGCTGCCTCATGTCATTGCTGTTCGAGCCGCTGCAGGTCGGCAGCCTGCATCTGCGCAACCGCATGATGCGTTCGGCCACTGCCGAGCGCCTGTCTGACCCGCATACCGGTGCGCCACTGCCCGCCCTGGCGGCCCTGTACCGGGCGCTGGCGGAGGGCGGGGTGGGCACGATCGTCACGGGGCATGCCTTCGTCGAGCCCGCCGGCAAGGCCCACCCGGAGATGTCGTCCCTGGCGAGCGACGACCTGATCCTCGCCTGGCGGCAGACGATCGCCGCCGCCCAGGCCGCGGGGGCCAAGGTCATCGTCCAGATCAACCACTCGGGGGCCAGTTGCGACCCGGACGTGAACCCGGACCCCGTCTCGCCGTCCGGCGTAGCGACCGCCGAACGCGCGCGCCCGCGGGCGATGACCGGTGCGGAGGTGGAGCGCGCCATCGAGGCCTTTGGTCGCGCCGCCTGGCGGGCCCAGCAGGCCGGCTTTGACGGCGTGCAGCTGCACGGCGCGCACGGCTACCTGATCACTCAGTTTCTGACCCCCGCCACGAACTCTCGCAGCGACCGCTGGGGGCCGGGAGGCCCCTATGGGCGCCTGGGCTTCCTGCGTGACGTGGTGGACGCCGTGCGCCGCCAGGCCGGCGACGGGTACCCGGTCTGGATCAAGCTAGGCGTCTCCGGGGCCAGCCAGCACGGCCTGACGGCGGCCGATGGGACGCGCGTGGCGGCGTTCTGCCGTGAGGTCGGCATCGCCTGCGTCGAGGTGAGCCATGCCCTCGGCCAGCCCGAGGAGGCGGGCCGGGGTGAGGGGCGCTACCTGCCCTTGGCTGAGGCGGCCCGCGCCGCCGTCGGGCCGGGCTATCCGCTGGCCCTGGTCAACGGACTGCGCTCCCTGCGGGCGATGGAACGGATCCTGGCGGGCGGGGTGGTGCAGCTGGCGAGCATGTGCCGGCCGCTGATCGCCGAGCCCGACCTCCCCAACCGGCTGGCCAGCGGCGCGAGCCGTCGGGCGGTCTGCGCATCGTGCGGGAACTGCTGGGCGGAGGGGCCCGGCCTCGGGATCGGCTGCCACAACGAGAAGGTCTGCGAGAAGCTGGCCAACCGCACCTCCTAGAGGAGTGCACATGAGGCGTTCGGCCCGGATCCTGCTCATCGTCGCCGGCGCGCTGCTGCTGGTCTGCGCGCTCGCGGCCCTGGCTGCGGCAATCAGCAATCGGTCGCTGCCGGGCGCGCCGACGGCGCCCGAGCAGCTGACGCCGGCCGACGCCACGCGCCTCCGCGAGGCGCTGCACCTCAAGGAGGCCCTCGGCGAAGAGGTGTGGCCGGGCTGGGGACGGGCCGCGATCCCGGTCATCGTGTGGAACCGCGACTACTCGTTCCTGGTGGGGGTCGAGGCGCCACCGGCCGGCTGGGAGGCGCTCCCCGAAGGGGTCGACGGCCTGGCCTGCTACCGGCGCACTTCTTCCGACCCACAGAACTTTGCCGTGCGCGTGGGGGACGCCTGGGCGGGCAGCATGGCCACCAAGCAAGAGACCGATGCCTTCCTGATAGACATGTTTCGAGACATGCTTCCCGACCCGCTGGAGCCGATCTTCCCGTTCCGCCTCCTGATCCAGCCGAGCGAGGTGCAGATCTCGGGCGTCCTGCATGAGACGTTCCACGCCTACCAGGCTACGCTGGCCCCCGGGCGGCTGGCCGAGGCGGAGGCCGCCCATCGCCACGGCGACGCGTACTGGCAGGCCGATCCCGACATGCGGGCCGACTGGCGGCGCGAGACCTCCCTCCTGAGCGAGGCGCTCGCCGCTCCGTCGGACGGCCAGGCGGCGGCGCTGGCTGCGGATTTCCTCCGCGCCCGCCAAGAACGCCGCGCCTCGCACGGCCTATCCGCCGGGCTCGTCGCCTACGAGCGGCAGATGGAGTGGGAGGAGGGCCTGGCCAAGTACGTCGCACTCGCCATCTGGCGGGCGGCCAACGAGAGCCAGGGCTATGCGCCGGTACTGACGGCCGCCGTCGACGCCGATTTCGCTGCCTACCGAGGCTTTCCAAAGTACTGGAAGCAAGAGGTCGCGCAGATGCGCCGGCAGGCGGGCCGTGAGGGCGAGACCCGCTTCTACTACACCGGCATGGCGCAGGCCGTCCTGCTCGATCGGCTGGCGCCCGGCTGGAAGGTGACCGCCCTGGCGGACGGCGCATGGGTGGAGGGGATGCTCGCTGACGCGGTGTCGGCCTTCCCACAGACTGTGGAGTAGACGCTTTCGCTTGCATACGTGTGCAGACCAGCACATAATGCGCCCAGTGGCGACGTTCCTGCACAACCTGACTTGTCCGCGAGCAAAGGAGGACCACATGCCCGAGTACACGTCGAAGGAACAGCTATACGACGCCCTGAACAAGATGGTGGCCCTGCTCCAGGCCGATGACGCGTACAAACAGCGCATCTCCCGGGCGGACCTGACCGTTGCCTTCACCATCACTGACCTGAGTGCCGAGTACACCCTCAAGATCATCAAGGGCACGCTGGAAGGCGCGGTCGGCACTGCCGATGGCGCCACGCTTGGTGTGATTATGTCGAGCGCGACGCTGGACAAGCTCCTCAGCGGTAGGCTCGACGGCGAGTCCGCCTATGAGATGGGGGCCATTCGCATCCGTGGGAGCGAGTGGGTGGCCGAGTCGGCCGCGGGGTACGTCTACTCGATGGTCAACGCCTACAAGCGCGCCACCGGGCAGGTCTAGACGCAGACGCGCACATGCGCACGGAATCGCAAGGCGGCCCGGGGGTCACATGACCCTCGGGCCGCCTCTCGTGTTACCACGTCCGTCACGGAGAGGGGCTCGGCGCCGGCGTCGCCTCGGGCGTTGTGGCGGGTTCGGGAGTGGGCGTTGGCTGATACGGCGGCGCGTCGATGAACCGCGCGACGTTGTCTCCCACGTAGGAGGACACCGTCATGACCGCGCTCTGGCCGGGCACCCGTACATAGTGTGCGGTGCCGGTGAGCGTCTCGGCGCCGATCTCGACGACGGCCTGTTGGCCATCCTGGAGGCCGACGGTGACCACCATCTCGGCAGGGTCCAGGCCATAGCTGGCCAGGCTGTCCAGCGTTCCGGTCAGCACGCGCTGGGCGCTCAGGTCAGACAGGTACGACACGAGGAGCCGCACCGAACTCTCGTCGGCCGGCTGTGTCGTCTCCCCGGCCACGTACCAGCTCGAAGTGGCCCCGTCGTAACGCAATAGGGTGGCCTGGCCCGTCGCCGGGCGGGCCAAGAGCAGCGACCGCGCCTCGGCGGGGTCGTACGATAGCACCGCCACCGCCTCGGTGGGCGTGGGCTCCGCACCCTCCGCGGTGCCCGGTGCGGCCGCCGGCCCACGCTCAAAAAACCACACGTAGGCGCCGATCAGGGCCAGCACGGCCACCAAAAGCAGCGTGTTGCGGACCTTCATGTCAGCGGCGCCTCCACCACACCAGCGCCCCGGCGGCCAGCACCGCCAACGGAACCGCGATGATGTTGCCATAGACGACGGCACGGGTCTGCGGAGAGGTCAGCGTCACCTCGCGCGCCTCGTACTGCTTGGGGCGGATGGAGATCAGTTCGTCCTCCTCCGCCAGCCAGCCCACGGCGTTCATGAACAGGTCGACGTTGGCGACGCCCCGCACCGAGTTGACGATGTTGTTGGCCACCAGGTCCGAATCGCCGATCACCACCAGCCTGCCGCGGCCGGCGGGTTCGCCCTGCGGCTCGACCGCGGCCACCAGGGCCAGCGGTCCGGCCGCCTCCGTCGCGTCGTGCTGCACCTGGGCCTCACGATAGGCGACCTCGGCCCAGGCGTCGGCGCTGGACTGGGCCAACACCGTCACCAGCCAGCCCTGCGGCGCGGGGTCGGCGAGCGTGAGGGCACGCACGGTCGGGAAGATCGTGCTGGCCCCGCTGAGGTCCTTGGTGATCTGGTGGAACGTGTAGCTACCAACCAGCGGCGTGACCAGGTCGCCAAAGAAGGCCTGCGCCGGGTCGATGACCACATCGTCGTTCAGCACCAGGCCGTACGGCTGCAAGAAGCCCCCCAGCGGATCGGCATGCCCGGCCTCAACCATGACCAGCAGGCGCCCCCCCTGGTCGACGTAGGCTCGCAGGGCGTCCAGCTCCTGGGGCGCGTACTCGCTCTGCGGCCCGGAGATGACCAGCACGGCCGCATCCTGCGGCACCGGTTGGCCCGTGGCCGCGTTCCACTGGCTGACCTGGTAGTTCTCGCTCTCCAGAACCTGTCGGATGGTGTCGTAACCGTTGACGTCGGTGCTCTGCGGATCGCGTTCCTGGTGCCCCGTGGCAAAGTAGACGCGGTTCACGCCGTCCTTGCTCACCTTGAGCAGGGCGCTGGTGAGGTCCTGTTCCTGGACGCCAAAGGTCACCTCGCGGCGATCTCCGCGCTCAAAGATGATGGTGCCATCGCGCGATACCTGATAGTCCAGGGTGAGGAGGCGCTGCGCCTCCGGGTCGATCACCTCGTAGGTGATCTTGTTCGAGCGCGCGGCGTACTCTTTGAGCATATCCACGGCCTGGCCGATGTTGTAGTGCGACGGGGTGAAGAACGCCTTGACCGAGACCGGTTCCTGCAGCGACCCGAGAATCTGCAGCGTCTGCTCGGAAAGGGAGAACTGCTTCTCAGCGGTCACATCCCAGCGCTGTGAGTGCCGGGCGCCGAGGTAGTTCGTCAGCATGACGATGCCGACCATCGCCAGGCTCATCACGGCCGCGTTGCCGCCGTAACGCGTCTGCCGCGCGCCGAGGGCCGCGCGCACCGCATCCGGCCGCAGGAGCGCCGCGGAGGCCAGCAGAACGACCCCGGCTGCCCCGGTCCATTCCATCCACGGCTTGAGGTACCCGTTCACCAGCCGGCCGCCAAGTGCCGCCAAGACGAGCGCGGCCCCTACGATGGCGACGTACTGCGCAAAGCCTGACAAACGCTGGCGCATGCTATCTCCACCTCCGCGACTCGACCATCCGGGTACTCAGGAACAGGAAGAGGACGATGACGCTCAGGAAGTAGACCACGTCCTTGGTATCGACAATGCCGCGCGCAAAGTCAAAGTAGTGGGCAAAGGGGGGCAGGTACTCGACCACCGCACGGAGGCGATCCCCGACCAGGTCGCCCAGATCGCCGGCCACCCACAGGAGCAGGTTGGCCCCGATGCCCAGCACCGCCGCGACGATCTGGTTCTGCGTCAGCGAGGAGGCCAACACGCCGATGGCCAGCATGGCTGCTCCCAGCAGCAGGTACCCCAGGTAGCCGGAGAGCATCGGCCCCACGTCCGGGTTGCCGAGCGCGAGCAGCAAGAGCGGGTACCCGGCCGTCAACACCACCATGGCCGCGAACACGCCGAGGCTGGCCAGGTACTTGCCCAGCACGATCTCCCAATCGCGCAGTGGAGAGGTCATCAGGAGCTCCAGCGTCCCTTGTTTCTGTTCCTCGGCCAGGAGGCGCATGGTCAACACCTGGGTGACCAGCACCAGAAACAGGAGCGACACGCCGTGGTAGAACAGATAGGCCATGGTGGCCTCGCGCGAGTAGACCAGAATCAGGCCGAACATGCCGCCCATGACCGCCAGGTACACGGCCGCGATCACATAGGCCATCGGCGTGGAAAAGTAGGCTTCCAGCTCGCGCCGCGCAATGCTCAGGGTGTTCCTCATGCGTGCCTCCTAGGCCTCCGGTGCCGCTTCGCTCGCCTTGGCGGCGGCCTCGTCCGTTGTGAGCTGCAAGAACACCTCCTCAAGGCTCAGCGAGAGGACCCGCATCTCCAGAAGGCCCCATCCGCGCCCGACCGTCAGCGCAGCCAGCGACGTCCGCACGTCGTGATCTGTGTCGCTGGTCACTTCCAGAACGCCATCGTCGGCGCGTTCCACGGCGCTCACTCCGGGTAGCGCGGCGATCTGCGCGGCCGCGTCCGGGGCGGGGTTGGCCAGTTCCAGGCGGACGCGCATGCCGCGCTGTAGCCTCTCGGTGAGGCGTTCGGTGGTGTCTTCGGCCACGATGCGCCCGCGGTTCATGATCATGACCCGGTCGCAGACCTGCGAGATCTCTGGCAGGATGTGGCTGCTGAGGATGATGGTACGCTCGCCGCCCAGGCTCTTGATCAGCTCGCGCACGCCGAGGATCTGGCGCGGGTCGAGGCCGATGGTCGGCTCGTCGAGGACCAGCACCTGCGGATCGTGCACCAGGGCCTGGGCCAGCCCCACGCGCTGCCGGTACCCCTTGGACAGCCTGCCGATCAACTGGTCGCGCACGTCGACGATGTCGCAGGCCTGCAGCACCCGCTCGACGGCCGCGGAGCGATCGCGCACGCCACGGATGGCGGCCATGAAGCCCAGATACCCCTCCACGGCCATCTCGGGGTAAAGGGGCACCGTCTCGGGCATGTACCCGATGATGCGGCGCGCGGCCAGCGAGTCGGTCAGGACGTCCATCCCGGCGATCCGCACCGTGCCCTCGTTGGGGGGCATGTACCCGGTGAGGACGCGCATCGTCGTGGTCTTGCCGGCCCCGTTCGGGCCGAGGAAGCCCAGAATCTCGCCCTGCTGCACTTCAAAGGAGATGCCGTCGAGGGCGCGCACCTCCCCGAATTGTTTCACAAGCCCTTGGACCTGGATCATACCCGGTTCACCTCCGCGGCGAAGAACGACCGCACCTACCTAGACCAACGACTATAAGCCTGGCCGGGGCGCTGTCAAATGCATTCGGCCCGCGCAGCGCTGCGGCCTGCTGTCGCTGGACACCCGCGCCCCCCGCAGGTATCATGCCGCCGCTTACCCGCTCCCACTGGTTGCGATCGGAGGCCTATACCATGGACGTGCGCAAAGGCGACGGCCGCTTTGCCCAGGAGCTCACCCCGCGCGAGCGCTTTCGCCGGGTGATGCACTACCAGGACGTCGACTATGTCTCGCACCTGGAGTTCGGTTACTGGACCGAGCTCAAGGAGCACTGGATGGCTGAGGGGCACCTGCCCGCATCGCTCCGCAGCATTGGCGGCAGCATCCCGGACCGCGCCGTGGAAAGGTTCTTTGGCGTCGAACAGTTCGAGGGGTTCAACGCGCCGCTGGGCGCCATGCCCCTGCGCGAGCACGTCGTCCTCGAAGAGACAGAGTCGCGCATCACCTTCCGCGACGGGCTTGGGGTGCTATCGCAGCGCCAGACGGTCGGCACCGAAACCATCCCGCACTTCCTAGAGTTCCCCATCCGCGACCGCGCCACCTGGCAGGCCTTCCGTGACGAGTTCCTGGACCCCGACCATCCCTGCCGCCTGATCCCGGACGATGAGCTGCGCACCCGCGAGGAGATGACGCGCACGTCGACGAACCCCGTCCAGACCGGTTTTGGCTCGTTCATCGGCCGCATTCGTGACTGGGTAGGGTTTGAGAACCTGGCCTATCTGTCGGTGGACGACCCGGACCTCGTCGAGGAGATGGTTGCCCATATGGCCAGCATGGCGTTGAGGCTGATGCCGCAGGTGCTCGAGCGCGGTCAGTTCGACGCCGCCTCCGGCTGGGAGGACATTGCCTTCAACAGCGGGCCACTCCTGAGCCCAACCTTCTTCGCCGAGCGGATCATGCCGCACATGAAGCCCGTGATGGACATGATCCGTCAGTACGGCATCGACGTCATCTGGACTGACTGCGACGGCAACATCCTCAAGCTGATCCCGCTGTGGCTCTCGGTGGGGCTGAACTGCATGTTCCCGCTGGAGGTCAACCCGGGGAACGACCCGGTGGCCCTCAAGAAAGAGTACGGGCGCAGCCTGCTCATCCGCGGCGGGTTCAACAAGTTCGCGCTACACCAGGGCCGCAAGGCGATCCTGGCCGAGCTAAAGAGGCTGGAGCCGACCGTCGCCGAGGGTGGTTTCATCCCGCACGTGGACCATCGCACGCCGGCCCAGGTCACCTGGGACAACTATTGCTACTATGTGTGGGAAAAGTGCCACATGCTGGGCTGGCCGCACCACAAGATCGCGGCCTTCCCCGCCTTTGAGGACTGGCGCCCGTAGCCCGGACGCGAGGAACCTGCTCTATGCGCGCGGCGGCCCTTACGGGCCGCCGCGCGTCGCGACGGGCGGCCTACCCCGAGGCGCGGAGAGCCGGGCTCTCCGGACGCTCGTCACTTCTCGAAGCCAGCACCGACCCTCCCCGCCGCGGGGACCGGCGCAGCCTCCTCGTGCTTGGCAGCCGTCCGCACAAAGAGGCCGACCAGCACGCTCAGCACCAGGAACACCGCGCCGTTCAGCAGGAAGGTGCTCCCCATGCCCCAGGCGGCCGCGGCGCCGGCCCCCAGCGTCGGCCCCAACGCCCGGCCCCCGGCCTGCGCGCCCGAAGCCAGCCCCAGCACCGAGCCGCGGCGCTCCTTGCTGGTCGCCTGGGCCAGCAGGGCATTGGCCGTGGGCATGATGCCGCCGACAAAGATGCCGTGCACCGCGCGCAGTATGGCCAGTTGGGTGGCCGTGCTGACAAAGGCCTGCGGGATGGCCACCGCCGCCACGCCAAAGGTGCAGACGATCAGGGCCCGCTTCTGCCCAAAGCGGTCGCCGACGTAGCCAATCCCAAAGGCGGCGACCGAGGCCGTGATCGATGCCACCGACGTCAACGCCCCCGCCAGAGTAGCCAGATGTTCCGACCCGGGGGCCAGCGACTTGATGTAGAGTGACAGCACCGGGCTCAGCGTCGAGGCAGCCAGACTGGTGCCGGCCAGCGCGCCGATCAGGATCAGCGCGTCGGCGCCAACCAGGTTACGCAACATGCCCCGTCCCAGCCGCACGCGCTCACGCCGGGCCGGCTGGGCCGTGCGCTCCCTGGTCTCACGGACAAAGAAGATGATTCCCACGAGAGAGGTGAGCATCAACGCCGACGAGATTGGGAACACCGCTCGGTAGCCGTAGGCGTCGGCGGCCAGGCCACCGATAAAGGGGCCCACCGCCTGAGAGACATAGTTGACCATCTGCATTACGCCCAGCGCGCGCCCGAGGACCGCGTCGGGCGTGCTGGTGGCCACCAGGGTCATGGCCGCGGCCGACGTCCCGCAAAAGATCCCCTGCACCGCGCGCAGCGCCAGTAGCTGCGCCGGACTCTGCACGTGGCCCATCAGGAAGGCGACCACCGTGGCGGCCCCTGTAGCCCGCAGGAGCATCATCTTGCGCCCGTAGCGGTCGGCCAGGCTACCCCAGATTGGCGCCGCTACCATCATCGCCAGGGCGCCGGCCGTCTGGATCGCCGCTGTCCAGCTCAGGGCAGCTTCGTCGCTGTAGGTACCCATCTGCTGGATATAGTAGGGGATGAACGAAGTGTAGAGCGAGAACCCCACCAGGGTGAGCAACTGCGCGCCGCACAGGACCACCAGGTTGCGTTTCCAGTACATTGGCGTCAGACTCCATCGATATGAGGGGTGCGTGAGGGGGCCGACGGCCCACCCCGGCGTGCGGCGGAGCGTTGCTCGCAAGGGTACCGCAGAGGTGCCGTCTCGTCAAAACAACATTTGCGTCTGCAAGTATTCGCGTGTTCCGCTCGCTCCCCAGACCCCCCTCCAGACGGATTTGCCCGCGCCCGTGGAGTTGCATCGTCCCTCAGGCCGGCGTATCATTGCGGGTACTGACTGTGACGGCCTTGCCACGATATGCGCTGCCGCCTGAAGCGGCTCACACGAGCACATCCCTCTCTGCTGGCGCTCGCCGGGCCAGCGTGCGTCCCCACCACCGCGCACAGTGCGTCAGGTTCGCCTCCGCGCGGCGCTCCCAGTCACCGAACGCAATGCGCTGCATGGCGCGCCCGGCCCAGGTGCGGGCGGTGGGCACGCCAGATGCGAAGCGTTCTCTGCAGGGCGCGACCACGAAAGGGCCTTAGCCGATATGAAACGATGGATTGCTGTGATCCTGGTGATCGCCGCGCTCGTCGCCGCCTGGCTGATCTACACCACGCAGCGCGACGCCGCGGTCACCGTAGCCCAGGGCGTCACCACCGCGCCCGCCGAACGTGCCGATATCGACGCGATCATCTCGGCCACCGGCAGCCTGATGCCCGAGCGCAGCCTGCCGTTGGCCTTCGGCACCGGTGGGCGCATCGCCGAGGTCCTTGCGGCCGAGGGCGACATGGTCACCGAGGGCCAGGCCCTGGCCCGCCTCGACACGACCGACCTCGAGCTGAGCCTGAAGCAGGCTCAGGCCTCGCTGGCCGTCAGCGAGGCGAACCTGGCCCGCGCCTCCAAGGCGCCGACCGCCGAGGAACTGGCCTCGGCAGAGGCGGCGGTGGCGGCGGCGGAGGCAGCGCTAGCCCGCCTCAGCCAGGGGCCGACCGATATCGACGTCCAACTGGCCGAGCTGGCCGTAGAGCAGGCCAAGAACTCGCTGTACGGTGCGCAGGGCAACCGCGACGCCCTGGCCGGTAACCCGGCCGCCGGCGGCGGCAGCCTGGCCACCGCCCAGGCCCAGGTACTCAATGCGGAGATCGGCGTCACCGTCGCCGAGCTGAACCGCCAGAAGCTCACCCTCCCGCCCGATGCGTCGACTGTCCGCAATGCCGAGGCGCAGCTCGCTCAGGCACGCTCATCTCTGGCACGGCTGAAGGCACTCCCCTCCCCCGAGGATGTCCGCGTGGCGGAGGCCCAGGTCCAGCAGGCCCAGGTCAGCGTCTCTCTGGCGGAGAATCGCCTGAAGGATGCCACGCTGACCGCACCGTTCTCCGGCCGGCTTGCTACGCTGAACGTACACGTCAACGATACCGTCTCGCCGGCCACCCCGGCCGGCACCCTGGTTGACGTCAGCCGCTTTCACCTGGAGGTCGCCATCGACGAGACCGAGATTGCCAGGATCGCCGTCGGCCAGCCGGCCAAGGTAACCCTGGACGCCTTCCCCGATGCACCCGTGGCGGGCACCGTCTCGCGCATCGATCTGCTCGGTACCAGCGCGCAGGGGATCGTCGACTATACGGTTACCATCGCCCTCGAAGAGACGAGCCTGGAGCTCCGCCCGCTGATGACCGCGGCGATCGAAGTGCTCGTCGAGACGCGCACCAGCGTGATCGTCGTGCCGAACCGTGCCCTGCGGCGGGATAGTGACGGCAAGTACGTCGAGGTCGTCCGCGGGGGCGCGCTGATGCGCGTCGGGGTTGAGACCGGCATCTCCAACGACGAGAACACAGAGATCGTCTCCGGGCTCAGCGAAGGGGAGGCCGTGGTGATCAACAGGCCACGTGAGGGGCTGCTCTCCGCTAGCCCGTTCGGGGGAATGCGATGATCATCCGCCTGCGCGGCATCACCAAGGTCTACCACATGGGCGACGTGAGCGTCCACGCGCTGCGCGGCGTCGATCTGGACGTCGAGGAGGGCGAGTTTGCCGCCATCATGGGGCCGTCGGGCTCCGGCAAGAGCACGCTCATGAACCTGCTCGGCTGCCTGGACCGGCCCACGTCGGGAGAGTACCTCCTGGCGGGGACGGACGTGTCACGCCTGAACGACAATCAGCTGGCCGAGATCCGCAACCGTCGGCTGGGTTTTGTCTTCCAGAGCTACAACCTGCTGCCCCGCACTACGGCGCTGGCCAACGTGGAGATCCCGCTGGTCTACGCGGGGGTGCGCGGCCGCCACGATCGCGCCGTGGCCGCGCTGGAATCGGTCGGCCTGGGCGACCGCATCCATCACCGGCCGAACGAGCTATCGGGCGGGCAGCAGCAGCGCGTGGCCATCGCGCGCGCGCTGATTAACGACCCGCGCATCATCCTGGCCGACGAGCCGACCGGCAACCTAGACACCAAGACCGGCCTGGAGATCATCTCGATCTTTCAGCGCCTGAACCACGACCAGGGGATCACGGTGATCTTTGTGACTCACGAGCAGGACATCGCCCAGTACACCCGCCGCATTGTGCGCCTCCGCGATGGGCTGGTCGTCAGTGATGAGCCCGTTGCCGAACCGCGGCTGGCCAGCGCGGTTGCGACAGCGGCGCCGGAGGCGCCCCTGCCATGAGCCTACTCGAAAGCCTGACCATGGCGCTGCGCAGCCTGCGCGCCAACAAGCTGCGGGCCAGCCTGACCATGCTGGGCATCATCATCGGCACCGGCGCGGTCATCGGGCTGATGTCGGTGGGCGAGGGGGCGCGCGCGGCCATCACCGCCCAGGTGCAGGGGATCGGGTCGAACCTGATCATCGTAATCCCGGGGAACATCAGCCAGTTCCAGCAGGGCATGGGCGGGGGGCGCAGCGTCGAGGCCCTCACCCGCCAGGACGCGGAAGCCATTGGCGACGACCCTTATGTCGAGCACGTGGAGGCCGTCGTCCCCGAGGTGGAGCGCACCGGCACCGTCACCTATCGCGGCGAGACGGTGACCGTCGCCGTGCGCGGCGCCACCGCCGACTATGAGATCGTCCGCAACCATACCGTCGCCTACGGGCGCTTCATCGCCCCTGGCGATGACGCCGCTGCGGCGCGCGTGGCGCTGCTCGGCTACCAGACCGCCAAGGACCTGTTCGGCGATCCTGACTCAGCCCTTGACCAGACCATCCGCATCGATCGCATCCCGTTCCGAGTGGTCGGCGTCATGGAAGAGAAGGGCGGAGCCGGCCCGGCGGGATTCCGCAACCCCGACGCCTTTGTGCTGGTGCCGTTAGGCACGGCCGTGAAGAGGCTGTACCCCGGGCGATACATGACGGCCAGCGGCGTGCGCGTAGACACGCTGTACATCTCGGCGGTCGAAGAGGCCAGCGTCGACGCAGCCATCGACGAGGTCACCATGGTCCTGCGCGAGCGGCACCGGATCGAGTTCGAAGAGGACGACTTTACCGTAGCCTCTCAGAAGGAGATACTGGGTGTCTTCAACGCGATCACCCAGTATCTGACGATCTTCCTGGCGGCCATTGCCGGCATCTCGCTCCTGGTGGGCGGCATTGGCATCATGAACATCATGCTGGTCTCGGTGACGGAACGCACGCGAGAGATAGGCATCCGCAAGGCGGTGGGGGCCAAGCGGCGCGACATCCTGTGGCAGTTCCTGATCGAGTCCGTCCTGCTCAGCGTAGTGGGCGGAGCGCTGGGGATCGCCCTTGGCTGGGGGCTGGCCAGCATCGTGAACTCGCTGGGTGCCTTTACGACGGTCGTCTCGGGGCAGGCCGTGCTCTTGGCCGTCACGTTCTCGGTATTCGTGGGGCTCTTTTTCGGCATCTACCCGGCCAACCGCGCCGCCAACCTGGACCCGATCGAGGCGCTGCGTTACGAGTGACCCGCCGGCGGCGCCTTGCCGCCGGTGGCGCCGGGCCACCCGGTCCGCGCGCCAACCAGATCAGCGCCGCCCGGCTGCCACGCCCTCGACAAAGCCCCGGGCACGCTCGGTGAGCGCGGCCCAGTCTCCCCCGGCTACGAGCGCGTTGCTGACCAGGCTGGAGCCGACCCCCACGCAGGTTGCACCGGCCCGGATGTAGTCCGTGACGTTGTGGAGGTCCACGCCGCCTACTGGCGCCAGGCGCACCTGCGGCAGCGGCGCCAGCACCGCCTTGATATAGTCGGGCCCGAAGGCACTACACGGGAAGACCTTGACGACGTCGGCGCCGAGTTCCCAGGCCTGCAGGATCTCCGTCGGCGTCAGGGCCCCCGGCATGACCACGACGCCGTAGCGATGGCAGAGGCGGATGACCGCCGGGTCCAGGTTAGGCGCCACGATGAAGCGCGCCCCGGCCAGGATGGCCGCCCGGGCCGTCTCGGCATCGAGGACCGTACCCGCCCCCAGGACTACCCGATCCCCGAGGCGCTGGGTGACCTCCTCGAGGGTGCGCAGCGCGCCGGGCGTGGTCATGGTGAACTCGATGTGTCGCACGCCCCCGTCGTAAATAGCCTCGGCCACCCGATGGAGGCTCTCCGACGAGTCGAGCCGCACGATGGCTACCACGCCTATCTCCAGCATGCCGTTCAGCACTTCCTGCTTGGCCGACATCATTCCCCCTTTGCGGTAGTCGCCCTTTGCGCCAGCACGCCCCGCCGGCGATGACAGGATGGTAGCGGGCCGCCACGAGGCGGTCAACCGGCCCAGGCGCGCCGTGAAGGTGCGGTTCGCTTGACACCGATTGTCGGGGTCGCTATATTGTTTTCTGCAAACGATATCGGCATACACAGGTGGGCGAGGAGTTCGGCAGGATGGCGAGCAACGTCGAGGGCACAAGTGGCGCGGGCGAGAGCCCCCGTAGGCGTTTCGGCGCGCAAGAGCCCGCTGTGCAGGAGATGCTGGCGGCGCTGCACAAGGCACAGGTCACCCGCAGGATCTGGGGCCGGGACGCCTCCCTCTGGACCGACTCTCGCGCCGAGGTGCTCGCTATCGAGGATCGCCTCGGCTGGCTAGATCTGCCCACCGCCATGCCGGTCGAGGTGGCCCGCCTGCAGGCGCTGCGCGCCGAGCTGGTGGCGGCCGGCTTCCGGCACGCAGTACTCCTCGGCATGGGCGGCAGCAGCCTGAGCGCCGAGGTCTACCGCGAGGCGTTCGGCGTGGCCGCAGGCAGCCTGGACCTTGCCGTGCTCGACACGACGGACCCCACCGAGATCCTGCGCATCGACGAGGGGCTCAACCTCGCCGAGACGGTGTTCATCGTCGCCAGCAAGTCCGGCACCACCGCCGAGACCATGGCCCAGTACCAGTACTTTCGGGAGCGCTGCGAGGTCGCCCTGGGGCCTAGCGCCTGGGCGAGGCACTTTGTCGCCATCACGGACGCCGGCAACTCGCTCGCCGCGCTGGCCCAGGAAAGTGGCTTCCGCGCCCTGTACCTGAACCCGGCAGACGTGGGCGGCAGGTTCTCGGCGCTGTCCTTCTTTGGCCTGGTGCCGGCCGCGCTGTTGGGCGTCGACATCGACCGCCTGCTGGAACATGCCGCGCAGATGGCCGACGCCTGCCACCTGACCCCTGACAAGGGCGAGAACCCGGCCCTGCTTCTGGGCGCCGCCATGGGCGCGCTGGCCAACGCCACCGCCCCCCGCCGCGACAAGCTGACGCTGCTGACCACTCCGAGGTTGGCCTCGTTCGGGCCTTGGGTTGAACAACTGATCGCCGAGAGCACCGGCAAGGACGGCAAGGGGATCGTGCCCGTCGTCGGGGAGCAGCTGGGGCCACGAGACCCGCTGGGCTCCGACCGCTTCTGGGTCTACCTGCGCCTGGCGGGGGACGACTGCGCCGCCACCGATGCCCTCCTGGAGCGCCTGGTGGAGGCCGATCAGCCGGTGATGGTCTTTACCCTCAGAGACCCCTACGACCTGGCGGCCGAGTTCTTCCGCTGGGAGTTCGCCACCGCCGTGGCCGGCCATTGCCTGTCTCTCAACCCCTTCGACCAGCCAGATGTCGACTCGGCCAAGCGCCAGGCCCGCCAGGCCCTCGACCGCTACGAGCGCACGCGGTCTCTCCCCGAAGAGACGCCGGTGCTGCGTGACGGGAGCCTCTCTGTCGGCGGCCCGGCGCTCGATGCCAGCACGCTCCCGGCCTACCTGGCCGCCTTTCTGCGGCTGACCCAACCCGGTGACTATGCCGCCCTGCACGCTTATGTCGAGCGTAGCCCCGAGCACGCTGCCCTGCTCGGCGATATTGCGGCGCTCATCCGCGGCAAGCTGGGCATCCCGGTGACGGTGGGCTTTGGGCCGCGCTTCCTGCACAGCACCGGCCAGCTACACAAGGGCGGCGCCAACAAGGTACTCGTCGTGCAGATCACCCAGGCTGAGGCGCGCGACCTGCCCATCCCTGGTGCCTCCTACTCGTTCGGCATCCTGAAGCGGGCCCAGGCCCTTGGAGACATGGCCTCCCTGCGCGAGGCTGGCCGGCGCGCGGTGCGCGTGCAGATCGGCACGGACGTTCGGGAGGGCCTGGGCGCCCTACACCGCGCGCTGACGGAGGCAGTCACTCTGCTCAGGTTCTGATGCGTCTTGCGTAGCGCCGTGCGCGGCGCGGAAACGGACGCCACGTGAAGACCCTGCTCGTGATGCGCCATGCCAAGTCGTCCTGGGCCGTCGCGGAAGACACGGCGGACCTCGATCGGCCGCTGACGGGGCGCGGCAAGCGGGACGCCGAGGCCATGTCGGCGCAGCTAGTGCAGCGGGGCCTACGGCCGGACATCCTGGTGCACTCGCCGGCCAAACGCTGCCGGGCCACCGCCAAGAGGCTGGTGGCAGGCTGGCCGGGGTCCACGCAGGTCGTTGAGGACGAGCGGCTGTACGGGCGCGGCGTGGCGGGCTGTCGCGACGCGCTGGCGGCGCTGCCCGGTGACGCTCTGCTGGCGCTGATCATCGGGCACAACCCGACGTTTGAGGATCTGGTCCGCTTCCTGACGGGCCGTTGGGTCCGGATGGCGACCTGCACCGTGGCCTGCATCGACATGCCTATCCAGGCCTGGCAAGAGATGGAGACGCTGCCAGCCGGAACGTTGCGCTTTGTGTTCGGGCCAACCGGGATCATCGCGACAGACGCTGGCGCAGATCAGTGCTGAGCAGGATCCCTACTGCCTTTGGTGGACATCGGCAACCCACTCGCAACAAGGACTGAAACGTGCCCCCGTCAGTTCAGGACTGCCCACCAGCAGGAGACAGCACACGCCGCCCCCAGGCCAGGCTGGCGCCGGTCACTCGGCCGCAAGCGCAGGAGACGGCGGCCGCGCTGCGTGTTCGCGTGGCCCAGCTGGAGAGCGCTTTTAGTGAGCTCTCGTCCCAGTACCTGGCGCTGCTCGAGGGCCTGAACGACATCGTCTTCACGCTGGACGAGCAGGGCCGTGTGGCCCAGATCCTGGGCAACGTCATGGGCATCCTCGGGCGCTCTGACGATGATCCCGCCCTGCGTTCTGCCATCATGTCCAGTGCGCTCGTCCATCCGGACGATCGGGGCGCTCTGGGCGACCTCGTGGCCAGCCGTCTCGCGGAGCGGTCGGCGGCCTCCACGCGGGTGCGCGTCCAGGATGTGGCCGGCGAGTACCGCTGGCTGGACGTGTCGCTGGTTCCCCAGCATGCCGAGGAAGATGGCTCGTTCCTCGGCTTCCGCGGGGTGGCCCGCGACATCACCGAGCGGATCCGCGCGGAACGGGTCATGGCCTCGCTCAATCGCGCCGCCGAGGCGATCCAGACGGCGGGGCTGGCCCCGCCCGACGTACTGAGCGCCGTGATCGCCCAGCTGGGCGACCTGGAGCTCACCGCGGCGGTGCTGCTCGTCAGCGCGGGAGAGCCGGGGTCGGCCGGTGGAGCCGACCCGTCAGCCGGGCCAGCCGCCGGCATCGTCTCGAGCCGGGCGGGCGCTCGTCTGGCTGAGGCGCTGCGCGAGCGCTCTCCCCGTGTGGCCCCGGTGACGCGCGAGCTCCTGCGCCTTCTGGCTGAGGAGCCTGCGCTGCACGGGCGCCCCAACCTCGCCCGGCTGGCCGAGGGCCGCCAGCTGATCGCCGTGCCCATGATCGCGCAGAACCAGCTGCTCGGCCTGCTCTTGGTTTCCAGCCCCGGCAGTGTGGACGTCTGCCTGCCTTCGGTCGCTGCTTTTGCCAACCAGGCGGCCATTGCCTACTCGAACGCGCAGCTCTTGCACAGCCTGCGCGAGAGCGAAGGGCAGTACCGCAGCATCTTCGAGTCGGTCAGCGACGGCCTGACCATCTTTAGCGAAGAAGGCACCATCCTGGAGGTCAACGCGGCCGCCTGCCGCATCTACGGCTACAGCCGCGACGAGCTCGTCGGCATGCATCTCTCGCGGTTGGTACACCCCGACCACTATCACGGCCTGGTGAACTGCCGTGCCGCCATCGCACGGGACGGTGTGTTCCACGCTCAGTCGGTGAACATCCGCAAGGACGGCTCGCCGATCGATCTGGAGATCCGTGCTACGGCCTTTACCTTCCAGGGCCGGCGGTGTCTCTTGTCGGTCGATACCGATGTTACCGAACGGGTCGCGTCGCACCGGGCCCTGTTGCGCGCTGAGAAGCTACGCGCCCTCGGCCAGATGGCCGGAGGCGTCGCCCACGACTTTAACAACCTGCTGGTCGCCATCCGCGGGTCGTGCAACCTGGCCCTGCTGGAGATGGAACTTCACCCCGACACCGCCCGCGAGGACCTCGGCAGAGTGTTGGCCTCGACCGCCGACGCGGCCGAAGCGGTGCGCCGGCTGCAGTCCCTCTACCGGGACGCGGAGGATACCAGCGACCTGATCCCCGTCCAGCTCGACGACTTGGTGGGCGACGTGGTGGCCCTCACCCAGCCGCGCTGGAAGGACGAGGCGCAGCGTGACGGGCACACCGTGCATGTCGACCTCGAGCTGGGAAGGCCGCCGACCATCATGGGCAACCCCGGCGAGCTGCGGCGCGTCCTGAACAATCTGGTGGTGAACGCCCTCGACGCCATGCCATCTGGAGGCACCTTGACGCTGCGCACCGCTCAGGAGGGTGACTGGAGCGTCGTGGCCGTCGGCGACACCGGCATCGGCATGACCGACGCCGAGCAGGCCCAGCTCTTCGAGCCGTTCTACACCACCAAGGGGACGGCCGGGAGCGGCCTGGGCTTGGCCATGTCGCTGGGCATCGTTGAGCGGCACGGCGGGCGCATCCTGGTGCGCAGCGCGCCCGGGCAGGGGAGCACCTTTACCGTGTGCATCCCCTCCTGCGCTCCCGATTGGTCTGCCGCCGTCACCGAGGAGCCCGCCCTCCACGAGCGCGCAGTCCCGGTCGCGCCGCTCACGGTGCTGGCCGTCGACGACGAGCCCGCCGTCCTCGCCGTCCTGAGTCGCCTCCTGAGCCGCGAGGGCCATGCCGTGATCTCGGCCACCTCAGGCGCCGAGGCCCTCGGCCTGCTCCGCGAGCGCCCCTTTGACCTGGTTATCACCGACCTGGGTATGCCGGGAGTGTCGGGGCGCAGAGTGGCACGCTTCGCCCGCGAGGTCCGGGCCGACGTACCGGTCGTCCTGGTCACCGGCTGGGGAGAGACGATCAGCCCAGAGCAACTCCGCGAGATCGGCGCCACCGCCCTGCTTGCCAAACCTTACGCCTACGAGGACCTCCTCCGCGTCGTGCAGGCCGTCACCTCCGGGCGCTGACGAGGCGCGGGCCGGCGGGGCCTGTACAGGCGCTGGTGGCCCGGGAAGCCCCGGGGGCCCGGGAAGCCCTGGAGGCCCGGGAGCGCTCCTTTGCGGCGCTGTGCGCCTGGTGCTATACTAGCGCTTCGTCTTTCCCGGTACCCCTCGCCGCGTCACATCCCGGAGACTGCCATGCCCTCCCATGTCGCGCGCATCCAGCCCTTTCGAGCGACCGACGGGGCCGACGAGTCGCTCCTGGCCTTCGCCGTCACGGTGGCTCAGCGGCTAGACGGGGCCTTTCTGCCGGCCGACAGCCTCGGCGACTGGGCCACCGAGCCGGCCACCGGCGACGACGTCGTGCTGCGAACGCGCCGCTACGGCGCCGTCGGACGTGGGTTCCGCATCACGCACGAGCAGGGCTTTGCGCAAACGCACCGCATGCAGGCGGTTGATCGCGTCACCGTCGAGGCCGACGGCCTTCGCGATGCCGCGCTGGTGCTCGAGTGCACCCGCTCCTGGTATGCGCCGCGCTTCCTGGAACTGCGCGTCTCTGCAGCGGACGAAGCGTCCGTGCAGGACGTGGTCCAATGCTTCCACGACCGCTTTGACCACGGCAACGCGCCAACCACGGCAGAGATACCCACCGTGGTCCGCAACGCGCGGGCGGCGGTCGCGGCGGGCGAGTGGGAGTCGGCCGCGATGTTCGCCACGGCCGCCCTCGAGACGGACCCGCGCCAGGCGGAGGCGCTCCTCTACCTTGGCGTGGCCAGCGGCGCGCTCGGCGACCTGAGCGCCGCCGAAGAGGCGCTGGTCCTATCGCTGCAGCTGGACCCGGACCAGTACGACGCCTGGTACAACCTGGGTGCGCTGCACCAGAACCGTGGCAACCCGCGCCAGGCCATCCTGGCCTTCCAGGAGTCGTTGCGCATCCGGCCGGGGAACCACGCCGTCCTGTTTCAGTTGGGCCGCGTCTACGAGGCCGCCGGGGAGGCGGCCCGCGCCACGGAGGCCTACCAGGCGGCCATCGAGAACGCGCCCAACCCCCACGGCTACTGGGGTTACCGGGGGGCCGACTACACCGAGCAGGCGCGCCAGGCGTTGGCGCGTCTTTCCCGCTGAAAGCACTCCACTCGCCCAGCGCGGCGGGCCGCGCGTCTGCCCGCCAGGCACCCTTTCGACCACTGATCTAGCGGAGCACTGCCAGATGGCCATCATCAGCGTGAGCAACCTGGGCAAGACCTACCGCGTCGCCGAGCGCCGTGGCGGCACGTGGGGGGCCCTACGTGGCCTCTTTCACCGCACCTATCGCGACGTGCGCGCCCTGGACGGCGTGTCCTTTGACATCGAGGCCGGCGAACTGGTCGGCTACATCGGCCCCAATGGCGCCGGCAAGTCCACGACGATCAAGATCCTGTCGGGCATTCTGGTGCCCGATGCCGGCAGCTGCGTCGTGTGCGGCCGCGTGCCCTGGCAGGAGCGCGTGCCCCACGTGCGCCAGATCGGCGTGGTCTTTGGCCAGCGTACCCAGCTCTGGTGGGACCTGCCGGTGATCGAGTCGTTCGAGCTCCTGCGAGACATCTACCGCGTGGCGCCCGCCGCTTACGCCAGTAGTCGTGACGAGCTGGTCGAGATGCTGTCGTTGGGCGACCTTCTCGACGTGCCGGTGCGGCAGTTGAGCCTCGGGCAGCGGATGCGCTGCGACCTGGCTGCGGCGCTCCTGCACTCTCCGCGGATTCTCTTCCTCGACGAGCCGACCATCGGGCTGGATGCCGTGTCCAAGTTGGCCGTCCGCCAGTTCGTGCAGCGCCTGAACCGCGAGCGCGGCGTCACCGTGATCCTCACCACGCACGACATGGACGACATCGAGGCGCTCTGCACACGGGTGATGCTGATCAACAAAGGGCACCTCCTCTACTCCGGGCCGCTGGACGTGCTGCGCGCGCAGGTGACCAGCGAACGCTGGCTCATCGTGCGCCTGGCGAACGGCAGCGAGGTCGTGACGGACCCCGAGGCGGAGGAGATCGCCCGCGACGGCGAGCAGGTCACGCTGCGCTTCTATCCCGAGCAGGTCTCTGCCGCCGAACTCATCAGTCGCGTCGCGGCCAACTACCCCGTTCGCGACCTGTACGTGCAGAATCCGCCGATTGAGGAGATCATCGCCAGGCTGTACAGCGAGGCGGCGACATGAGACCCTACTTGGCCATGCTGCGCGCCCGCTTCCGGACGCTCTTGCAGTACCGCGCGGCTGCCCTGGCGGGCTTTGGCACCCAGCTCTTCTGGGGCCTGATCCGCGTCATGATCTTTGAGGCGTTCTACCGGTCCAGCACGGCGCCGCAGCCGATGAGCCTCGAGAACACGGTGACCTACCTGTGGCTGACCCAGGCCATGTTCCACCTGCTCCCCTACCGCCTGGACGGAGACGTCATGCAGATGGTGCGCGACGGCACCGTCGTCTACGAGCTGGCCCGCCCCGTGGACCTCTACTGGTCCTGGCTGAGCCGGACCATGGCCATGCGCACCGCGCCGACGCTGCTGCGCGCCGCGCCGCTGGTGGCGATCGCCGTGCCTTTCCTGGGAATGCGGCTGCCCCCGAGCTGGGCGTCGTTTGCAGCTTTTGCAGCCTCCATGGCGGCCGCCGTGCTGGTGACCTCGACCGTGTCGACCCTGGCGGCGATCACGCTGCTGTGGACCATCTCGGGCCAGGGCGTTGGCAACATGCTTCCAGTCATCGTGATGTTCCTGTCAGGCTCCTACGTGCCCTTGCCACTCTTCCCGGCCTGGGCGCAGAGGATCCTGGCCCTGTTGCCCTTCCGCGGGATCATTGACGTGCCCTTCCGCCTCTGGTCCGGCGACATTCCGCCGGCGCAGGCACCGCTGCTCATCTTGCAGCAGGTGCTGTGGTCGGTCGCCTTGGCCCTGGCGGGGCGGTGGCTATTGGCGCGGGGCACACGCCGCCTCGTGGTACAGGGGGGCTGACCGATGATCTGGAACGCTGTCTCCCTGTATGGGCGCTACGTGGCGGCCTCTATCCGCAGCCAGATGCAGTATCGTGCCTCGGTCTTTATGGCGATCACCACGCGCCTGTTGCACACCGCAATCGAGCTCAGCGCCATCGTGGCCCTCTTTGCGCGCTTTGGGAACCTGCGCGGCTGGCACTTTTCCGAGGTGGCCCTGCTGTACGGCATGGTGAACGTGTCGTTCGCCCTGGCGGAGGGGTTCGGCCGCGGCTTTGACATGTTCGACCGCCTCATCCGCAACGGCGACTTTGACCGGCTGCTGCTCCGCCCGCGGCACACGGCTCTACAGGTGGCCGGCAGTGAGGTCCAGATGCTGCGCATGGGCCGCCTGCTGCAAGGCGTGGCCGTCCTCGTCTACGGTTCCGTGGCCCTCGACGTCGTCTGGACCCTGCCGAAGGCGATCCTGCTCAACATTGCGATTCTGTGTGGTGCCTGCCTGTTCCTGGGGATCTTTGTGCTCCAGGCCACCCTGGCCTTCTGGACGACCCAGACCCTCGAGATCGTCAACACCGTCACCTACGGCGGCGTGGAGACGGCGCAGTACCCGCTGGACATCTACCGCCCCTGGTTCCGCTCCATATTCATCATTGTCGTCCCGCTGGGCTCGGTGTGCTACTTTCCGGCCATGGCGATCATGGGGAAGGCCGACCCCTTGGGGTCTTCGCTGCTGTTCCAATGGCTGGCTCCGCTGATCGGCGTGGCCTTCCTGGCGGTGGCCGTGCGCGTCTGGGAGTTCGGCGTGCGCCACTACCATTCGACCGGTTCCTAGGCCAAGTACGCTCGGGAGGGGGAAAGCGGGGGATGACGCAGAGGCGCGTGGGCGTCGTGGGCGCGGGGCCGGCCGGTATCATGGCCGCGCTGGAGGCCGCCCGCCTCGGCGCCGAGGTCCATATCTACGACACGAACGCCCTGGTCGGCCGCAAGCTGCTGGTGACCGGTAACGGCCGCTGCAATATCTCCAATCTCCGGGCGACCGCCGAGCGCTACGTCTGCGCGGACCCCTCCTTCCTGGCCACAGTCCTGTCCGTCTGGGGGCCGGAGGCTGTCCTGGCCCGGCTGGAGGAGTACGGCATCCTCACCTACGCCACGCCCGACGGCTGGTGCTACCCGCTTTCCGAGTCGGCCGCCACCGTCGCGGAGGCCCTTGACGCCGCCCTACGCGCCGAGGCCGTGTCCGTACATCTGCAGACGCATATCGTCGGGCTGGAGGCCAGCGCGGGCGGTCTGGTCCTCTATGCTGGGGGGCCGCGGGACGCGTATTCCTTCGACGCCGTCATCGTCGCGACGGGCGGCCGGGCCTACCCTGCCCTGGGCTCACGCGGGGACATGTTTCCCCTTCTCGAGCATCTCGGCCACACCGTGACGCCGGTGCTGCCGGCCTTGGTCCCCATCGTGGCCGACGTGAAACACTTGCACCTGCTGCAGGGTGTGCGGCTCGACGTCGGCCTGCGCCTCACCATCGATGGCGCGCTGGCCGCCGAGTCGCTGGGGAACCTGATGTTCACACAGAGCGGGTTCAGCGGGCCGGCGGCCATGGACGTCAGCCATCTGGTGAGCGCCCACGCCGGCGCCGAGATCATCGTGCGGCTGGACCTCGTGCCGCACCATCGCGAACGCCTCTGGGCGCTGCTCAAGCGCATGCGCTGGAGCCCGGTGCCGCTACGGGTGTTGCTGGGCGCGGTGTTGCCGCCCAAGGTGGCCCCGGTGGCCATGGCGATGGCCGGGGTTAGTGCGGACGCGCAGATGCTGGGCCTCGAGTGGGGGCAGATCGAGGCGGTCATGGCCGCCCTGGGCAACCTTTCTGCGCGCGCCACCGGGACGCGCGGCTTTGCGCACAGCCAGGTCTCCTCCGGCGGCATACCGCTCGCCGAGGTGGACCCGCAGACGATGGCCTCGCGCCGCCTGCCCGGCCTGTACCTGGCCGGCGAGGTGCTCGACGTCATCGGCCCCTGCGGCGGCTACAACCTGCAGTTCGCCTTTGCCAGCGGAGCGCTGGCCGGCAGTGCGGCGGGCGCACCCGCCGAGGAGGCCCCCCGCGCCTGACTCGCGACCGCCCGGCGCCGCTATAGCGCGAACGTCCAGTCCCTTCTGTACAGGTACCAGGCCACCAGGCTGATCCCTCCGATCAGGATCACGAGTTGTAGCCAGATCAGCGGCCAGCCGGCCATGGCGTACCAGCCGAGGTCCTGCGGCAGCACGAACATGCCCAACATCGCCAGGTGCAGCACGTACAGGAGCATCGGGTTCTGCCCCCAGGCCACCAAGAGCGGCAGCCGCCAGCGCGACAGGACCACCTCGAAGAAGAGGAACAGCGTTCCGCTCACCGCTACGCTGATCAGCACGTAGGGCGCTGAGACGCGGTTCTTGCTGAGCGGGGCAAAGAGGGAGAGCAGCAGGCCCAGGGCAGCGCAGCCGACGACACCGGCTGCCAGGCGGCGCTTCCCCGCCGGCCCCTGGTGGAAGAGGTCCGCCAGCCCCATGGCCAGGATCAACATGGCCGTCCAGCCCAGCGCCCCCGGCAGCCCACCATGAGAGAGCGCCAGGACCCTCGTCACCCAGAAGCGCTCGAGCAGGAACTCGTAGACCATCAGCAGGCCGCAGCCGGCCAGTAGCTTGCCGGCCGCCGTCCAGAACAGGGTCGGCAGGGCCAGCAAGCCGGCCATCCCAATCGCCTGCAGGACCCCCCAGCCGTAGCGGCCCAGTGGCGTGCCCAGGGCGTCCTGCGCGCCGGTGATCACCGCCCCGAGGCCGAGGATCGACAGGTAGCGGCGCACAAAGCGCCCATACACGGCCGCCCGCCCATAGTAGGCCAGGCGGCGCCGCGCCGACAGGCCGTAGGTTAGGCCGATGGCAAAGATGAACAGGGGCGCCACCAGGTCCACCGGGGTAAGCCCCACGTCGGGCGCGTGCTTGAGCCAGTTCGGCACCCCGCTGACCCCGCCAAAGTAGTTGGCCACCGTCATCAGGGCGATGCTGAGGCCGCGGAACTGGTCGATCGACCGCAGCCGTGTGCCGCGGGGCGGATGCGGCGAGTTGTTGGGCGCTCGTCCCGACTGCATGCCTCCCCCTTCCGTATGGCGCTCTGCCAGGGTGCGGGCATTGTACCATAACTGCGCGAGGATAGACCCGTCGCCTGCCGCGGGGCGGCAGGGCCTTTTGGCGGGCGCGGTTGCCTGTCCGCCGTCATGCGGGTAGACTCGCAGGCCGGCAGCCACGCACTGATAGAAACGGATGGCCCGCCGATGCGCACCTTCCTCGTGACAGTGTCCGTAGTGTTGATCGCCCTGGCAGTGCTGACCTCACCGATTGTGGAGGGCCGAGCCACCACCCCGGCCACTATGCCCGGGGGCCTGGCCCAGCAGCCGTCCACCAGCGCGAACCTCCTCGTTAACGGCGACTTTGAGGGCAGCTATAGCCAGCGCGTCGACCCCTATGCACGACCGGGTGAGGGCCCTGCCGGTGAGCTGACCCTCGCCGATGGCTGGGAGGTCTGGTACAACAACGTCCACACCTGCCCTCCGATGACGGTGCTCGGCGCAGCACCTTCGTACCTGGCTCCCCTCAGCTGCGACCCCGCGTCGTACAACCTACGGCCGGAGTACAAAGCGGAAGAGGGCACCTTCCGCGTGCGCAGTGGCAGCAAGGCGCAAAAGTTCTTCACCCTCTTCGGCACACATACCGCAGGGATGTACCAAACGGTGCGTAACGTCCCGGTCGGGCAGTGGGTGTCGTTCGCCGTCTGGGTGCAGACCTGGTCCTCTGATCGGGACGACGCGCACTACTCCATGTACCCAGGCATGTACCACACCTACGTGGGCATCGACCCCACCGGCGGGCGAGACTGGCAGTCCCCGGCGATCGTCTGGTCGCCACCGTTTGTGCGGCACGACCGCTGGGTGCTGCAACAGGTCAGCGCCTACACCCTTTCCGACGAGATCACGGTGTGGATCGGCGCCAAGCAGGATTGGCCCGTCAAGCATAACGATAGCTACTGGGACGATGCTTCCCTGGTGGTGCTCGGTGGTGCCCCCACGCCGACCCGCACGGACACGCCCACGCCGACCGTGGCCCCCACCCCGGCGGCTACGCCGGTGGGCTACACACCCCCGGCCTGTAACGGCTGGCACGCCCAGTGGCAGGCTGACTTGGGCGGCTGCACCGCGACCTGGCGGGTTGACGCCGGTGGCGGGCGCGTCGAACCCCTGCCCGCCGGCGCCTGGTTGCAGAACGGCACTGCAGACACGGGCGCCTTCCCCCTCTCCTGGGTGGACGGCCACTTTTCCCCCTGGGGAGACGTGACGCTCTCCTTTGAGGTGCGTTTCCCCAGCGTGACGGGCTACGGCACCGGCGTGTCGGTCGGCTCGCGGCCGTTCGTGGGCGACCGCGACCTGGAGGGCCTGCCGCCCAACCCCTATCTTCATGACGTCCTGGAGGTTCACCATTTCAGCGGGTCCGAGGGCACCCCGGGCTTCACCGCCTCCCTCCTCGGCCGCAGAGTCTGGACGGGGATCGCCGGGGATTCCTCCTGGCACAAGGTGACCCTGGAGCTGCGCGGGCTGACGTACACCCTCTCGATCGATGGGCAGGAGGTGGGCACCGCCGTGTCGTACTGGCGACCCTACTCGCTGATCGTCGGCAGCCCCGCCGTGGTGGAGACCCCGGGGCGCTGGAGCGAGGTGGCCGTCCGCAACGCCCGCCTGGAGCTATGTGCCAAGGCCATGCAGCTGCCGCTCGTGGTGCGGCGCTCCCGTTGAGCCCCGCAGAGGGCGAGTTGCCCCCTGCGGGCGCCCTTGCGACGCCGGCGGGGCCGGTCTATGATGGCCGTCAGGAGCGCCCTGCTCGGAGGGTGCTCGGCCCATGGGAGGGATGATATGCCGCGAATGACGATCAGAGTCCGTGACTGTGCGGGGCTTGGCGGGCTACGCCCGGTGACGGGTGGCGTGCCCCTGGCAGAGGGGACGGCCCCGACAGGCACCGCTTTTCGGCTCCTCGATGCCGAGGGGCGCGCCGTGCCGCTGCAGACGGAGCCGCTGGCGCGCTGGAAGGATGGCAGCGTGCGTTGGCTCCTGCTCGACTTTGCCGGGCAGGCCCCCACGAATGGCGAGACCACCTACGCGCTGTCCTGGGGAGACGGGGGTGCGTCGCCGGCCCCGGCCACGCCGGTGAAACTGGAAGGCGCGAACGCGTTGGCCAGCGGCAACGTGTCGCTGCGGGCCGCAGGCCCTGGCCTGCTGACCGTCGCCGACCGGCTGGAGATCGGCCTGCGCGTGGTGGACGAGCAAGGGCAGCTCTGCACTGCCGTGGCGGAGACGACTGAGGTGGAGTGCGGCGGCCCCCTGCGCGGGACGCTGCAGGTGCGCGGCAGCATCGTTCGGCCCGGCGGCGCGCGGTGGTTCTCTTTCCGCCTGCGGGCCTCGCTCTACGCGGGGTCGTCGCAGGTCCGGCTGGAACCGCTCATCATCATGGACGCGGAGCAGGGCATCATCCAGCGCCTTCAGGAGGTCTCGCTCACCGTGAGCCCTCGGGCGGGCGCAGGCACTGCGTGGCTGGGCGGCGACCCCGGTTGGCAGGGCCCCACAGCGCAGCCAACCCGGCTGTTGCAGTTCGGCGACCAGGCCTACCGCCTGGAGGGTGCTACGGAGGGCGCCGGCGAGCGCGCGCCCGGCTGGGCGGAGCTGGCCGACGGCCAGAGGCGCGTGGCCGTTGCTCTGCGCGAGTTCTGGCAACAGTGGCCCAAGTCACTGGAGGCTGATTCGTCCGGCCTGCGCGTGGGCCTGTTCCCGCGCTTTGCCGAGGGCGACTATGCCGCGGCGCAGCCCTGGTACAAGCAGCAGTACCTCTTTGACGGGAGATGCTACCGCCTGCGTACCGGCCAGGCCCGCCGCTGGGAGGTCTGGCTGGATCTGGACGGCGCCGGCGAGGCGCTCTGTCGCCAGGCCAACGCCCCACTGGTGCCTGCCGCCGAGCCGGCCGAGGCGATCGCCACCGGCGTGTGGGACGATATCGTGCCGGCTGGGCAGCCCGCCGTGATCGACTATGACACCTGGGCTGAGAACCTCTTTGACGCCTACACCTACTCTATCGAGGCGCAGCGCGACTATGGCGCCATGAACTGGGGAGACTGGTTCGGCGAGCGCCAAGTGAACTGGGGCAACCACGAGTATGACACCATGAACCAGGTGCTCATCCAGTTCGCGCGAACTGCCGACCCCAAGTATTTCTACGTCGCAGAGGCGGCCGCCCACCACTCTGCAGCGGTCGACACCATCCATTATGTCAACGACGACCTGGAGGCCTACTTTTCCACGAACTGGCCGAACCCCACCTACCCGTCGCGGGCGGGAATGGTGCACGAGCACGCCGTCGGCCACGTGGGGTCCTTTTACCCGATCAAGGCCGTTCGCGACCTGTTTATTGAGCAGCGCGTCTCCCCGGTGGAGGAGCAGACGCCCTATCTGTGCCTCGATCCCTACAACCTCGGCCATATCTGGACGCAGGGGATGGTGCGGCAGCACTTCCTGACCGGCGACCCCTTCCTCAAGGAAACGGTGCTGACCATCGCCGACAACCTGGCCCGGCTGGTGGAGGACCGCCAGTACAAGTTCATGGGGCACACCCACTGCGGGCGCGTGACGGGTTGGCCGCTTCTGGCGCTGGGCGGCGCCTATGAGCTGGACAACGACGAGCGGCTGCTCGGCGCCATGCGCACCCTGGCCGACGACGCCCTGCGTGACCAGGACCCCGTCTGCGGCGGGTGGCTGATCCACCCCATGGCGCGCGACCATTGCACCTGCAAGACGGCCAAACACACGGGCATGGCCGGCTTTATCACCGCGGTGCTCATCAACGGCCTGAGCCGCTACTACCTCCTCTCGGGCGATGACCGCCTGCCCGAGGCGATCGAGCGCGCCGTGACCTTCCTGGACAACGACACCTGGCGCGAGGAGCTTACCGACTGGCGGTACACCTCCTGCCCCGCGTCCAACCCGCGCACGGGGCAGCCGGGCGTCGTGATCATGGCGCACGTGAACAGCGTGCACATCACGGGCAACGCGGAGCACCTGCGAGTGCTTGGCGTAGCCTGGGCGGCCAAGTTCGAGCGCCTGCGCCAGGCCCTCAAGCCCGGGCCGGGCGTGGGCAAGACGTACACGGCGCTCATGCTGGGCTGCGCCGAGGCCATCGGCGTGCTGACGCGGCAGAAGGCAGGTTAGCCGGAGACAGGTCAGCGCACTAGATAACAGCGGGCGTCGCCGACGCCGGCGATGCCCGCTGTGCAAAGCGCCACCAAGGCGGTGGGCCAGGCCGTCTCAGGTTACCCGACCGCACTGGAAGGCTGGAGGTTCCCCGAGGTGACGTTGACACCCCTGCAGAAGGACCGCGGCCTTGCCCAGGCCCTGGCACTGCGCGATGCCCTCCGCGCGGCGCGTGAGCCGCAAGGCCTGATCGACTTGCGGCCGCTATGGCGCGGCCGCGCGCTGGAAGCGTCGGCGGGCCTGCCGATGGCTGTTCGCCGCGCCCGGGCGCTCGAGGCCGTCCTGGACGGGATGGCGCTCTGCCTTTGCCCCGAGGAGTGCCTGGCCGGCTCCCTCGCCGGAGTGCTGGCTCCCGCGTTGCCCGCGGAATGGAGCCCGGAGGCCGCCGATCGCTGGCGGACGGTGGACCGCGAGAACGGCGAGCGCACCTTCCTCACCGGCTTTGACCACTGCGCGGTGGACTATGCCGGGCTGTTGCGGGTGGGCCTGGGGGGGCTGGTGGCGCAGGTTGACCGCTCTCTGGCGACCCACGCGGGCGCGCGGGAGCAGGGCTTCCTCCAGGGCGTGCGGATCGCCCTCGGGGCCGCGCAACGCTTTGCCCTGCGCTGGGCGGCCGAGTGTGAGCAGGCGGCCGACGCGGCCCCGGGCGCAGGCCTTCGCCTGCGGATGGCCGCGGACCTCCGTCACGTCTCTGGCGAGCCGCCGGAGACGTTCCAGCAGGCCGTCCAGCTCGTCTGGCTGATCCACCTGATCTTCGCCCTCGAGGGGCGCGGCGCCATGGCCTTCGGCCGCCTGGACCAGTACCTCTGGCCCACCTACGCCCGGGCGGTTGCCCGCGGCGAGCAGGGCGCGGCGCGCGACACGCTGCGCTGCCTGTGGGCCAAGCTCGAGGAGCCGCTGATCCGCAACCCCGTCCAGAACATCGCCATCGGCGGCGTGCGCCCCGACGGGGCCGACGCCACCAACGCCCTGAGTCTCCTGATCCTCGACGTCACCCGGGAGATGGGCACCCCCAACAGCAACCTCTCCGCCCGCATCCACGCGGGCACGCCACAGCGCTTCCTCGAGGCTTGCTGCGAGGTGATCAAGACGGGCATCGGCTTCCCCGCCCTGTTCAACGATGAGGTGCTGGTCCCGGCCGTCACCGACCTCGGCGTGCCGCTGGAGGTGGCCCGTGACCTGGCCTTCGTCGGCTGCATCGAGACCTTCCTGCCGGGGCGCATGCCGCCCTGGTCCGATTCGCGCGTCAACCTGCTCATGGCGGTGGACCGCGCGCTGCGCGACGGCGTCGACGGGCTGACGGGGCAACGCCGCGGGCCCGCCACCGGATCTGCGGCGGAGCTCGCCACCTTTGACACCTTCCTGGCAGCCTACCGGCGGCAGCTGGCCTACATGGTCGCGCAGCACTGTGAGGCGATCGGCGCCCGCCAGGCCGGCGTCCCGGCGCAGGACTATCCCAGCCCCTTCCTGTCGGCGTTCATCGGCGACTGCATCGCCCGCGGCCGCGATGTGAACGACGGCGGCGCCGAGTACGGCGCCTGGCACGGCCCGGCCGGCATGGGCCTGGCCTCCGCCGCCGACGCCCTGGCAGCCATCAGGATGCTGGTGTACGACCGAGAGGCCATCACGCTCGAGCAGTTGGTGGCCGCGCTGGACGCTGACTTTGCCGGTCAGGAGCCGCTGCGGCAGCGCCTCCTGCACCAGGCACCCAAGTACGGCAACGACGATCCCTACGTCGACGCGCTGGCCGCCACCGTCGCCCAGGCGTTCTGCGCCGAGGTGCTGGCCCGCCGGCTCCCTTGCGGAGGGCGGTTCGTGCCGCTCCTGGCGGCCAACGTGGCCAACATCGCCGCCGGGAAGGAGGTAGGCGCCACGCCAGACGGCCGCCGCGCAGGCGAACCCGTGAGCGATGCCGCCAGCCCCACCTTTGGCCGCGACGAGCGCGGCCCCACCGCCGTGATCTCGTCGCTGACGCAGGTCGACTACCGCCCCGTCGTCGGCGGCAGCGTAGTGAACGTCAAGTTCGCGCCGGGCACCCTGGCCGGCCCGGAGGGCACCGCGCTGCTCCGCTGGCTGGTGACGACCTACTTTGCGCGCGGCGGGATGCAGCTCCAGTGCAACGTCACCGGGCGTGAAACGCTCGAGGCCGCGCGCCTGGCGCCGCAGGAGTACCGGGACCTGGTCGTGCGCGTGTCGGGCTTTAGCGCCCTCTACGTCACCCTGTCAGACGCCGTCCAGCGAGACATCCTGGCGCGCACCGAGCACTGAGCCGCCCCCCGGACCATGCGCCGGGCGGCGGCGAGGAGGGAGAGGAGCCATCAAAGACGGCCTGTTCGCCCTGTACGGGTCCTACGGTTACACGGGCAGGCTGATCGCCAGGGCCGCGGTGGAGGCCGGCCTCCGGCCGCTCCTGTGTGGCCGAGACGCCGCCCGCCTCTCCGCCCAGGCCGCGCTGCTGGGCCTGGAGTACGCTGTCGCCCCGCTTGACGACGCGACCGCCCTGGGGGACGCCTTTTCCCGCGTGCGAGCCGTCCTGAACTGCGCCGGGCCTATCGCCGGGACGGTCGAACGCGTCGTGACGGCCTGCCTGCGCGCCGGAGCGCACTACCTGGACTTGGCCGGCGAGTTCCGCGTCTTTGATCGGCTACGGGCGCGCGCGGCCATCGCCCACCGGGCGGGGCTCGTCCTGATGCCAGGAGTGGGGTTTGACGTCGTCCCGACCGATTGCCTGGCGCTGCACGTGGCCAGGCGGCTGCCGGGCGCCACGTCACTCGAGATCGCCGTGCAGGGCGTGGTGGGCCTCTCGCGGGGGACGGCCCTGACCATGCTGGAGGCCGCCCCCCAGGGCGGCTTTGTGCGGCGGGCCGGACGGCTCGTACAGGTGCGCGCCGCCTGGCGCACCCGCACCGTGGACCTCGGCGCCGGCCCGGTGCTGGCCGTCAGCGTCCCCCTGGGCGACGTGTCGAGCGCCTACTATACCACCGGCATCGCGAGCATCACGACTTACGCCTACGGGCCGCCGGTGCTGGGGCTGCTGTTGCGCGCGACGCGCTACCTGGGGCCGCTGCTGCGGGCGCGCTGGGTGCGGCAGGCCGCCGATTCGGCGTTACGCCTGGTCGAGACGGGCCCGCGCGAGGCTGCCCGCAGGCACGCTGTGGCCCACGTGTGGACCCAGGTCGCTGACAGCCGCGGCCGCACGGCCACGTCTCGCTTGCACGCGCCGGAGCCGTACACCCTCACGGTGGAGACGGCTTTGGAGTCAGTGCGACGCGTTGCCGCAGGGGAGGTGCAGCCGGGCTTTCGCACGCCCGCCGGCGCCTTTGGCCCCGACTATGTGCTGCAGTTCCCGCGGGTGACGCGGGAGGACCTCTGAGGCTTCTTCCCGCCCCATGGCACTCTGGCACCACAACCCCCGGGTCCCTGCGGCCGTCTGCGGCCAGGAACCCGGGGGTCTGGAAGCAACAGCACCCCTCGCAGAGTGCGCGCTGCGCTAGCTGAACTTGACCATCGGCACCACCACGGGCCGACGCTTGGTCTCGTCGTAGAAGAGGTGCTCCAGGCGCCGCTTGATCAGCCGGCCGACGTCCTGCGGCTCCGACCCGCTGTGCCCGTTGCCGTCACCCCGCACGACGTCGGCGATGGCGGTCTCCGCCGTCTCCATCAGGTCGGCAGCGTTGGGGGCATAGACGAACCCCTGGGTGACGATCTCCGGGTCGGCGGTGAGCTGGCCCGAGTCACGGTCCAGCGCCACTCGTGCCACCACAAAGCCGTCCTGGGCGAGCGCTGCGCGGTCGCGCAGGATCGTCGAGCCGACGTCTCCGACCAGGGAGCCGTCCACATAGACCGCCTGCACCTCGACCTGCTCGCCGACCGTGGCCGTCCGCCGGTCGAGGTCGAGCGGTTGGCCGTTCTGCAGGATAGTGGTGTTGGCCACAGGGATACCCATCTCGTGGGCCATCCGCGCGTGCACGTGCAGCATGCGGTAGGCGCCGTGGACGGGCACAAAGTGCTGCGGCCGCAACAGGTTGAGGAGCGTCTTGAGCTCCTCCTGCCCGGCGTGGCCGGACACGTGGATCCCCGCCCTCTCCCCGTAGATGACCTCCGCCCCGCGCATAAAGAGCGTGTCGATGTTGCGGAGGATGGCCGTCTCGTTCCCGGGGATGGCGCGCGACGAGAGTAGCACGGTGTCCCCGTCGCCGATCACGACGCCGCGAAAGCTGCCGGCGGCCATACGGCCCAGGGCCGCGTTCGGCTCGCCTTGCGAGCCGGTCGCCAGGATGCACACCTCCCGGTCAGGCAAGGAGCCGATCTCGTGGAGCGGCACGCGCGTCCCCTCGGGGAAGCGCACGTAGCCCAGCCGCTCGGCGATGGCGATGTTCTCTTCCATGCTGCGGCCGGCCACGGCGACTCTTCGCCCGAACCGCGCCGCCGTCTCGATCACCAGCTGCACACGCGACAAGAGCGAGGCGAAGGTGGCCACCACGATGCGCCCCTTGGCCCTGGCAAACACCTGGTGGAAGGTGTCCTCCAGGTCGCTCTCGGAGGGCGTATAGCCCGGCGACTCGGCGTTGGTCGAGTCCGACAGGAGCAGCCGTACCCCCTCGCGTGAGAAGGCGGCCAGCTCGCCCAGATCGATCGGTCGGCCGTCCAGCGGCGTGTGGTCGATCTTGAAGTCGCCGGTGTGCACCACCAGCCCCACCGGCGTGCGGATGGCAAAGCCCACCGCGTCAGGGATGGAGTGGTTCACGTGGAACGGCTCCACCTTGAACACGCCCAGGTCGATCACCTCGCCGGGATGGATGGTGTTCAGTTCGACCGTGTCGCGCAGGGCGCGCGAGCGCAGCTTGGCCTCGACCAGGCCGCGCGTCAGCGGCGTCGCGTAAATGGGCGCCTTGACGTTGTTGACGAGGTAGGGCAGGCCACCGATGTGGTCTTCATGCCCGTGGGTGAGGATGATCCCCCGAACCTGGTCCTGCCTCTCGACGAGGTAGGTAAAGTCCGGGATGACCACATCCACGCCGGGCATGTCTTCCGTCGGGAACATGATTCCCGCGTCAATGACCAGGATGTTGTCCTGGTACTCGAGGACGAGGCAATTTCGGCCGATCTCCCCCATGCCTCCCAGGGGCAATACACGCAAAGACTGTGCCATAACTTGTTCGATTCCGATCCCTTTCTCAACAGAAAAAACCGCCCAGTACAGAGGGCGGCCTGCCTGCGCTTCTATTCCGGATAGCAGTCACGCGGATCTCGCCGATCCGCAGGATTGGTATCCGCCGGAATCGTCCTGATACGTACCAGACTGTTGTCTCTGACCTCGCAGAACAGCAAACTGCACTATTGTCAGTATAAGCAGGAGGCGTCTTCTGTCAAATCGGCGCGACGCTCTGCGCGGGACCGGCGCAACCGGCCGCCTAGCGCGGCGCGCCGAGCGCGACTGCCACCGGGCCAAGGATGGCGCTCGTTTCGCCCGGGAGGTCGGGCTGGGGCGGGAGGGGGCGGCCCAAGCCGTCCAAGCGGACGACCTCGAGGCTGAGGGTCAGTTCGCCCTCGGGCAGATCCGCGGGGATGTCCAGATCGTGCCACTGGGCCAGCAGGTAGCCGACCGCCCAGTCTTCCTCGCGCAGGCCCAGGCCGGAGGCCTCGGCCACCGCGCGCCCATCGGCCGCCAGAAGCCGCACGGTCAGCCGGTGGGCAACCTCGCGCTCTCCCGCGGGGATATCGGCCAAGGTCCAGTAGGTGCGCAGGCGCGCAGGCTGCCCCGGCCGCGCCTCGGCCGGCCAGTCGTAGCCCAGGAGCGACAGGCCCACCTGGAAGCGCACGTCCGTGGCGGTGCCGATCTCACCGAGGACAGCGTCGACCGGCCGGGCCACCGCCACGGTCACCGTCGCGCGCGCCGTCCCGCCCGGGGCCAACACCAGCCCCTTGTCTTCGCCGGGAACCTCCGGCACCGGCACGTCGGATGTGGCGTCCTCTTCCAGACGCAGGTACACGCCAGGCCGCCCAGCGGGCAGATGGATCGCCTGCGGCCCCACCCTCACAAGGCGCACCTGCCCCCCGAGGAGGTAGGGCAGCACGGCCCCGTCCAGGGCTGCCGGCGCAGCGTCGCCGACCAGCTGCCAGACCTGCCTCGTCCCGGCCGCCTGCGTCTGCCGTAGCAGGAGGTTGGCGGTGTTGTGCCAGAAGCGCAGCGGCACCCCGGCCCGCTCCTCCGGAACGCTGGCCCAGCCCTGCGGGGCTTCCTGCAAATGCACAGACGTGGCGCCCTGCCAGGCGATGATCGCCGCCGCCAGGACCGCGAGCGCTCCCGTGGTCGCTAGGGCGAAGCGCCGCCAACCGGGGCCGCGCCGCGCCAGAGCGCCCGGCAGGCGCGTGAGCAGCAGGCTTGCCCCCAGAAAGCCCAGCGGCTGGAGCGCGGCCAGGCCTTCAGGGCCCGGCTCGACGCGGGCCAGCACGAGGAGCGCCAGGGGCCCCCAGGCGTAAAGCGCCGGCAGCAGGTACAGAGCCGGGTCTTGGCGGGCCTTCCAGCGCCCCCAGGCTCCCAGCGCCAGCGGCGCCAGTGCCAGGAGGCCGGCCACGGCCACCCACCCGGCCCCCTCGTCCAAAAGGGCGGTGCGCGGCCAGCCGAGCGCTGCTGGGAGCGTCGGCTCCGCCAGGCCCTGGGCGCCGAGACCCGAGTGCGCCCCGCGCAGCGCCAGCAACGCGTCCCCTGCCCGCTGCAGCAGGGTCCCCTCCGCACGGGCATCGCCAAACGCAACACGCGCGCCGGCAAGGCGGGTCAAGTTCGCTACGTACAGTGAGGGGCCCGCCGCGAGCAGCCCGATGCACAACCCCAGGAGGAGGTGCAGCCACGACACGCGCCGGCGGTAGGCCACCAGCGCCAACGGCAGCCCCGCGGCCAACGCCAGCCCCCAGGGTGATAGCCCCGCGCCCGCCCCCAGGGCTGCGGCGGCCAGGGTCCATCCCCATGGGTTCCGGTCGACGACGGCCCACAGCAGCCCGCCAAGGGATGCCACGGTTACCACGGGGAGCAGGGCGGCCACGCCAGCTCCCTGCACCTGTAGGTTGGCCCAGGGGTTGACGGCCCACAAGAGGCCTGCCACCAGGGCCGCCCAGGGCCCGTAACGCCTCCTGGCCAGCGCCACGAAGGCCGCCAGCCCCCCGACCTGGAGCACCCCCACCAGCGCTAGCGCCCAGCGGGCATCGCGGCTCAGGAGGGCCGGAACGGCGAACAGGTAGGAAAGGAAGGCAGAGTGGCCGGCGCCTGCCTCGGAGGAGGGCAGCAGCCCCTCACGCGCCAGAGAGGCGGCGGCGGCCAAGGCTCTGGCCAGGCCTGGCGTGATCGGCGTCGCGTCCAGCGCGCGCAGGCGCAGGTAAAGCGCCACAGCCGTCACGAACGCGCACAGCCGCCACTGACCGCTTCTGAGGAGGGAGCGGGCGCGCTGCGTCGCGCGCCCGGCCGCGGCGTAGGAACGCCGGACCGCGGCGCGAGCACGCCGGGCTCCATGGGCTAGTGCAGTCTGGATGGCTCTGGGCATGTCTCCCCCGCCGGCTGGGCACCTGGGCGCGATTCTAGCAACAACCCCCTGCCCCGGCAAGCACCGTTGACAGGCCCCCACCCCAATGCTAGAGTCGTGCTGCCCGGACGCTGTCCGCACCGACCAGCCCGTGGAGGTCCCCATGAGAAGAGTCAGCCGCGAGATCGTCTACCGCGCCCATTCCCGCTTCAACCAGCCGACCCTGACCGTTTCGCCCGGTGAGGCTTTTCTGGCCGAGACGGAGCTTTGCTCGGGCCCCTGGCTCCAGAGCATTGACGACGTCTTCTCCCCGGAGAAGGGCAGCGGCCCCAACCCGACCGTGGTGGTGGCGGTCGACGGCGCCCAACCCGGGGATTGCCTGGCGGTGCACATCGAAAAGATCGCCCTCGACCGCGCGGGCTATACGGCGCTGACGCCGGGGTGCAACTCCTTCCCCGACTGGATTCGCCACACCGCCTGGGGGGTGGTGACCAAGACCGTGGCGATCGAGGATGGCCATGTCTTGTGGAGCGACACGCTGCGCCTGCCCGTGGCGCCCATGATCGGCACCCTGGGCACCGCTCCGGAGGTCGAGGTCTTTTCCAACGCCTGGCCCGGGCCGCACGGCGGCAACATGGACGTCCAGGAAGTGCGCCCGGGGGCCACGGTGTACCTGCCGGTGCGCGTGCCGGGGGCGCTCCTGCACATCGGCGACGTGCACGCCATCATGGGGGATGGCGAGATCAACGGCGGGGGCGGCATCGAATGCCGTGCGGAGGTAACGCTGCGCGTGGACCTGGTGCCCAAGCCGCGGCGCATGGCCTGGCCCCGCATCGAGGATGCCACGCACATCATGACCGTGGGTTGCGCCCGCCCCGCCGAAGACGCCTTCCGCATCGCCGTCGAGCAGCTCATCTACTGGCTAGCGGATTCCTACGGCATGGCCGAGCCGGAAGCCTTCCTTCTCCTGGGCCAGATCCTCGAGGCGCGCTGCACCCAGTTCGTCGACCCGCTGTACTCCTACGTCGCCAAGGTGCGCAAGGAGTACCTGCCCTCGGCGCCCGGCTGGGGCTGAGCCCGCCCTGCCCGCCAAGCCAGCGGCCCCCCGCCTGCCGTGGGGCCGCATTTCTTTATTCCATGCCGCGCACCTCGGCGGCCAGGTCGCGCACGAGCACGGCGACCTCGGCCCTGCGGGGCGCCTCGTGGAGCCAGCCGTTGGCGAGGGAGGCGACGTTCTCGTCGATCGAGGGCTCTTCCCGGTGGCGCATCAGGTAGAGCACGGCCGCCAGGCAGCCCTGCACGCTTGTCACGGGGAACTCGTCCAGCTCGGCGCGGAACCACTCCCAGACGCGCTCGAGCCGGGCCAGCCTCCGCTCGGCCACCTCGACGGCGGCCCCCGTTAGCAGCTTGGGGATAAAGTCGGTGCGCTTACCCGCCGACCAGGTCGGCAAACGGTCACGCACGTAGGGGCCGAGGTAATCGAGCGGGGCTTCACGCAGTAGCACGTCGGTGGGGGGCTCGTCGGGACGCTTGCGCTCGTCGCGGAAGTGCAGGTGGATGTAGATGTTGCGCACAAAGGCGGGCAGCCCGATGTTCGCGTCGATGGTATCGGCGTCGTAGAGGCAGCGGCTCTCGACCGGCGCGTCATCCGGCGGGCGCAGGTGATCCGCAATGGTCCCGGCGACCGCCGCAGCCAGCGGCTCATCCACGCCTCGGCCGCGCAGGAGTTCATAGGCCACGCGGGCCCCCGAGTCGCTGTGCAGCTGCCCGAAGAGGCCGAGGCGGTCGAACAGGCGGGTAACCTCGTTCTCCCCGGCGGGAGGGCGCACGTCGTTCTGCCAGTAGCCGTTGGCGTCGACGGCGCGCTTGCCCGCCGCGTCCAGCAAATAGTCGCCGTCGTACGCCTTGGTGATATCGTGAAGCAGCGCGGCCAGCTCCACCACGCGGGCGTCGCCCCCCTCGCGCACGCAGAGAGTATGCGCCAGGCCGCGCACGCGCTGGACGTGGTCGTACGTATAGCCCCGCCAGTTAAAGTTCACCCAGCCCGGCTCCCAGAGCAGGTAGGTCCTGCGCACCAGCCCCTCCAGCTCGCCGGTCAGGACCGTGCCATTGGCGGCCACCCTAGCCGTAGACGCTGTCATCAAGCACACCCCGCATCGATCGAGAACAGCTCCAAAAGATCGCAGAAGCCGTTCAGCGTGATCACTACCTCGGGGCGCTCAAGCCGCTCGACCTCCGCCGTCCAGGTGTGGTCGTGGGGAATCAGCACGGCGCCCAGGCCAGCCTCGACGGCCGGGTTGATGTCGGAGCGGGGTGAGTTGCCCACCATCCAGGTGCTCTCGCGGTCCAGCGCGAGCTCGCGCAGGATGCGCCGGTACGCCTCAGCGTCCTTTTCCTCCAGGATGTAGGTGGCGTCGAAGAGTGGGCTCAGGCCCGAGCGCTGCAGCTTGCGTGACTGGTGGTGTGCGTCCCCCTTGGTGACGAGCACTAGGCGCGAAGTGGGCCGCAGCGCCCGCAGCACGTATTCGACGTCCTCGAGGAGCACCATCGGCGCGTCGAGGATCGCCTCGGCGCAGGCGCGGGCTCTGCGCGCGCAAGCCGGGTCGGGCGTCAGGTCGGCCTCTTTGGCCAAGCGCTCGTAGGCCAGGCCGACGGCCTGGATGTACCCCTCCGGGCCGTAGCCCATGGCCGGGATCACCTCGCGCTCGGCGGCTTCCAGCAGGCGCCGTGCACGCTGGCCATCGAGCCCCAGCGACTCCATGAGGCCCGCAAAGCGCGCCGTGCAGCGCAGGTAGTAGATGTTGTTTTCCCAGAGGGTATCGTCGGCATCGATGAGAAGGGTGCGTTCGATGCGGCGGTCGGTTCCTGAGATGGTCACCCGGGGTCCTTTCGCGTCGCTATGCTAGACACTGCGCTAGTATAGCATCGCCAGCGGCGTCGGACCAAAGGACCTCTCTAGAGTACCTCGCCTTGGCGCCGCCCTTCTTCGCCGAGGCCGGAAGCCCCTCGCCGCCAACCGCAGGGGGCGCTGCCTTCAGAATCCCAGAGTTCGAGACGCTAGCGGCGGGAGGACGCCGGGGCTGGCGAGGCTGGCGATCGCGGCTCACATCAAAGGGCGTCGCGATCGGGCGGCGCGCCGTCGACGCGCGCCGCGCTCACACAGCAGGGCGCGGCTCCCGCGGCCAGTTCGCCGAGGTGCAGCGGCTCTACGGCGTGGGCCATCGGGAGCGACCCGGTGCTGCGCGCCCGCACAGCCACACCACCTGTGTCGATGCGCGGAGCGGCGGCCAGCGTCCGGGGCCGTCAGGCCGCTGCAACGTGCGCAGGGCCCTAGACGTCCTGGCGCGCCTCGTCAGAGCGTGGTATCCTACGGCGTGGGCGGTACTCGAGGCTTCCGTTCGAGGCGTCAGCCTGGCCTCAAGGTTACACACTGGGGTTGATCTCAGGTTTCTGCCGCGCCAGGGACCAGGCGCAAGATATAGGGCATCGGTACCGTCGCACCCCCGTTCAGCGAGGCACGTCATCTCCGAGTATCAGTGCCTCAAGGTAGCAGTCCGAACGTGCAGAAGTGGAGCGGGTCGTACCCAAATCAGCCGAGCGATAGGGGAGGGATTCTGACCATGACCGATCGCAACCTCAGTCCACAGCAGATGTTCGTCCGCCTGGCCGCCGAACACGTTCCGACCTACCAGTTTGGTGACCGGGGCGCCGCCGGCTTTGCCGCCTGGAAGGCAGAAGCGACGCCCAAGGTGCTGGCCACCCTGGGCGACTGGCCCGAGCGCGTCCCGCTGAATCCCGAGCTCTTGGCCGAGTGGGAGGAGGACGGCCTGCGTATACAGCGCTGGGTCATCGACGTCTCGCGCCATATCTCAGCCACTCTGGTCGTCAACATCCCCGCTGGCCTGGCAGAGGGCGAAAAGCGCCCGGCCATCCTCTGCTGCCACGGCCACGGCCCCTACGGCAAAGAACCGGTGATGGGCAACGGCTCCACCCCGGACCTGCTGGCCAACATCGCCCAGCATCAGTACGACTATGGCCGCCAGATGGCCCAGGCCGGTTATGTCACCTACGCGATCGACTGGATCGGCTTTGGCGAGCGGAACGACTCGAACAAGCCCCACTTCCTGAACACCAACCGCACCCGCGACTGGTGCAACATCTACTACCTGCACGCCACCATGCTGGGGATGACGTCGCTGTCGATCAACGTCGCCCATGGCATGGCCGCCACCGACTTTATCCAGGAGCACCCCGCCGTCGACGGCGACCGCCTCGGCGTCATGGGCCTCTCCGGCGGTGGGACGATGACGCTTTGGATGGCCTTCTGCGACGAGCGCTTCAAGGCCACCGAGATCATCTGCTACTCGGACCTGTGGGCCAGGTTCGGCATCAACGACGTGAACTACTGCGGGATGCAGGTGGCCCCCGGCCTGTACAAGCTAGTGGACCTGCCCGACCTCCAGGGTCTGCTGGCGCCGCGGCCGCTCCTGATCGACATCGGCGTGTATGACACCTGCTTCCGTGTGGACAACGCCCTGGCCTGCTACCGGCAGCTGGAGCGCATCTATGAGGCGGCTGGCGCGTCCGACAGGCTGTCACTCGACCTGCACCCCGGCGAGCACGGCTGGGGCGGGAACAAGTCGCGCGACTTCTTTGGCCGCTACCTCGCCTGAGCGGGACGGCAAGGGCGTCCCCTTGGGGGACGCCCTCTCACTCTGGCACGTAGGTGCGGCCCGTTCGCCGTGCCGCCCGCGCCGCGCGGGTCCAGGGGCGCAGCGCGCCCCTGCGCGCGCTACTTCTGAACCGCCTCGGCCGCTACCGTCTGGACGTAGGGCGACGGCTGCGAGTCGGTATCGGCATAGATGTACTCGGTCTTTTCCTCGTCGGGGAGCGGCTCGGTCTGCTCGCGCATAAAAATGCCGTCCTCCGGGATGCGGTAGACGCGCTCCTCGGCGGGCTGCCCCTCCGCAGTGACCTCCACCGTCACCTCGTCGGTCTCCAGGTCCTGGCTGATCACGCGGTACAGGTAGTTCTGCCGTTCGCCCTTCTCGGGGACGACAATCAGCGCGCCCTGGTCGTTCACCAGCGGGCCAAAGTACAAGTTGGCGCCCTTGTTGGTCACCCAGTGCCCCAGTAGGCGGCTCTTGGGCGTGTCGAGGTTGCGCAGGAATCCGCAGCCCGCCCCCAGGAGCGCCAGAACCGTCAGTACCGCCAGGATTGTTCGCTTGTTCACGCAGGCCTCTCCTTTGGGCGGGCCAGGCTGCCCCGCCCTTCAGTCTATCCCCCGCCATGGGCGCATCAACGCGGCCGTTCCCCGCGTGGTGCGCCGCGCCGCCTACCGTGCGATCGTCGCCAACCAGCCTTCGAGGGTGTACTCGGGCGCGCCGCGCTCCTCGGGCCGCAAGCAGGCCAGCTCTTCCCGAGGCATGGGCCGCAGGCCCAGGTCCACGAGTTCCGCGCCGCGCAGGTGGAGCGGCGTGCCATAGAGCGCCTCAAAGACTACGCCGTGCGCATCAGCCCACTGGCCGTAGTTGAGCGTGGGCAGCGCCCGGATCCGCTCCAGCGCCCAGCCGGGCGTCCCGAGATGCCGGTGCAGCCACTCGAGCGCCGCCGGCGTGGCCGGGTAGGGCCGGTGCCCCCCACCGGGCTGGAACCAACACGCCAGCCGGTCGGCCGCGCCGTGGGCCGCCCAGGCCGGGCGCGCCGCAGCCACCGTCTCGCGAGTCCCCCGCCAGGCGCGGCCATCGCCGGTCTTGTCGATGATGACGTCCGCGGCGCCGTTCATCAGCAGGAGGGCGCAATGCGGCGCAGCCAGGGCCATGAACTCGGCCCAGCTGCACATCTCCCGCATCCGCGCAATGGGTTGCCCCTGGCACGGCTTGCTGGCGACGACCACATCATCATACGCCCAACCGGAGACGATCGCCATCCGCAGGCGCGTATCCAGCGCCGCCATCCAGGTGGCCTTGCAGCCCCCCAGAGAGTTGCCGGCCACGCCCAGGTGGGCCGCGTCCACGTCCGCGCGGCTCTCCAGAAAGTCCAGCCCGCGCATCGTGTCGTACACCAGCTTGCCCATGATCAGGCGGCCGGCCCGGTCGGCGCGCTCGCAGACCTCCAGCGGGTCGTGGGCACGGGTGTGCATGCCGCCGGCGATGTGGCGCTCCTCCTCCCCAATCGGATCGGCGGCAAGGCAGGCGACCCCCATCCTGGCGAACACCTGGCCGATGTAGTTATAGTCGGCCTCACTCTTGGACCCGCCATGCCCGAAGGTCAAGGCCACGGCCGGCATTCTCCCCGCCGGGCGGCTGGGCCTGTACAGCACGGCGGGGATGCGCGAGCCCGGCTCGCTGGTGTACACCCAGCGCTCGACGGTAATGCCGTCGCGCTCAAAGGCGCCGCGCGGCTCCGCATCCAGCGGGCAGTGTTCGGTAGGGATGCCGAGCATCGAGCGGATGCGGCCGCGCAGTTCGTTGGGTTCGCTCACGGTTCTGTCGTCTCCCCTAGCATGCCTCAGGTGTCCTAATCGGATCGCGCCGACCGCATGGCGCGGTCATAGTAGGCCATGATCTCATCCCGCCGGGCGGCGCCCTCGCGTGCGTTGGGCTGGTTGATGGCGGGCGCGTCCGCGCGCACGTGGGGGGAATAGTCGGGCTGCGGCAGCCACTCGCGCAGCCGCGCCCCCAGTTCCGCACGGAGGGGCGCCATCGTCGGTTCGTCGGTGAGGTTGTCCAGCTCGGTCGGGTCGGCGACCAGGTCGAAGAGCAGGCTGCGCTCCGGCTGCCGATGGTTGAGCAGCAACTTGTGCCGCGCGGTGCGCGCCATCAGCTCGCCGCCGTTCGACTGGCAAAAGACTACGTCGCGCTCCTCGTTGCCGGCCAGGTCGAGCCCGCTCATCGCCGGCGCGGGCGGCAGGCCGACGCCGCATAGAATGGTCGGCGCCACGTCCACTATACTGGCCAGGCGGCCCGATACGAGGCCACGAGTCGTCTGCCGCGGCCACTTGACCAAGAGCGGCACCCGCGCGAGGGGGTCGTAGAGGTGGTTCCCCTTCAGGATGCGGTGATGGAACCCCATATAGTCGCCATGGTCGGAGGTGTAAACGACCATCGTATCCTCGTACAGCCCCCGGCGCTTGAGCGCCTCCAGCAGTCGGCCCACCTGAAAGTCGACCTGAGAGATGGTCGCATAGTAGTAGGCCATCACGCGCCGCAGGGAATCCTTGCTCAGTCGCTCGTCAGGGAAGTACCCCTGGCTGTAGGCCGCATCCTGCGGGGGGACCTCGTCCGTCCAGCCGGGCAGCAGGGTGAGGTACCGTGGATCGTACATGCCGGCCCAGGGGTGGGGCGGGTCAAAGGGGTGGTGCGGCTTGATGAACCCCACCATGAGCAGGTTGCCGCCGGGCCCCCACCCGTCGAGCGCCTCCAGGGCGCGGTCGCCGATCCAGCTCGTCGAGTGGCACTCCTCGGGGAGGTTCGAGGGGAGCGCGCCGAAGGTCTCCCAGTACTCTGCGGGCGCCTGCTCTCGGTAGGTGCGCTCCTGGTCCTCCAGATCGTTGACGTCCACCAGGCCGCGGTCGCGCAGCCAGCGGTGATAGTCGTCGTCCCAGCGGCCCAGGCCGTCCTGCTCGGCCAGGAACATCTCCTGAAAGCCCACGTCGCAGTAGGTCGGCGTGAGGTGCATCTTGCCCACCGCCCTGGTGCGGTAGCCGGCCCCGGCCAGCACGCTGGCAAAGGTCAGCGTGCCCGGGAGCATGGTAGAGCGGTTCGTTGCGCCGCGGTGCTCGTGCACGTACAGCCCCGAGAGGAGCGAGTACCGCGACGGGGTGCACACCGGGAAGGGGCAGAAGCAGTTGTCGTAGCGGACGCCGTCCCGGGCCAGGTTGTCCAGGTGGGGAGTGCGGATCTCCCGGTTGCCATATGCCCCGAGGCACTCGCGGCGGTGCTGGTCCGCGTGGATGACGAGGACGTTGGGGCGCGCGCTCTTCGCCTCTCCTGGGATCGGATCCTGACTGCTGGTCATCTCCCGGTGTGCCTCCTTGGCAAGTGGTTCAGAGGGCCTCATCGGCGGGCTGCAGGAGGTCGCCGTTCAGCAGCGTGATCGGTACCAGCATCGCCGTGGGGCGGCCCTCACTGGTGAGCTCCACCACGAAGCGCGCCAGCGGCACGTCGATGCGCTCGGCCGACAGCGTGAATGCGACGACCCTGGGATCCGCCAGGTGCCCGGGGAGAACCTGGACGGCCCCCAGCGGCGCCGGCGACACGGTCCACCCCTCCGGGGCGTACCAGCGCACGGTGAGGATCGCCTGGGCGCGGTGGGTGTTGTGCAGGGTCAGGCGCACCGTCTTGGGCACGCCACTGCGAGCCAGCGGGTCTTCGCCATAGTCGACGTCCACCTCAAAGAAGGGGAAGCGGAAGATCGGCCCGCCGGGGTTGCGGAAGAGACGCCGGCCCGTCTCGGCGCCGCACAGGTGCCCATCGGTGAGGCGGGCGAGGTCGGTGGGCCCGTCAGTCAGGGCCAGCGGCGCACGGTGCCTGGCCAGGACCTGCTCAGCCAGCCGGGCGGTGCGCTCCGTCAGGTTCTCGACGGTGCCAGGCACCTGGGCGCCAAAGTGGCCCAGGTCGCCGAGGTTCAGCGTGACGGTCCGGATGGTATGGCCGATCGGCTCCACCCAGCGGGAGGGGATAGTCTGCGCGCCGTGCAGGATGCCGTACAGCGCCCCGACGGTGGCGGCGGTACAGTCGGTGTCCTCTCCGCAGTTGACGGCGGTGCACACCGTCTGGCCAAAATCGCCGGCGCCATACAGAAGGGCCAGGACGACGATGCCGATGTTGGACGGCGCGTCCCAGCCGCGCTGGCCGGTAAAGAACCCCTTCTCGTGATCGGCGGGGGATACCGCCGAGGCCCGCCCAAAGAAGGCGCCGCCGCGGTAGTCGGCCAGCAGAGCGTCGCGCGCCTCTAGCCAGGTCCGCCCCGCTCGGTGTGAGGCGATGACCTGGCGGACGGCGCCGGCCACGCCGCAGTCCTCCGGGATGTACGAGAGGGCGATGTCAATCAGGCGGCCGACGTCGCCCACGACGAACGCGGCGCTCTCCAGCGCGGCACAGAACACTTCCCCGTAGGTGCCCTCGCCGTTGCCGTGGTCGATGATGGCGTCCTCGTAGGCGTAGCGGGCTGCAATCTGCGGGCAGCCCGGCGCGAGGCAGGCCCAGATCTCCGAACGAATGAACGAACCGCAAGAGTCCTTGTAGTCGTTGGAGAAGCTGCCCGACAGCGGCGGCTGCAGCCCGGCGCGCAGATTGGCCTTGGCGATCCCGTACTCCGACCAGTGCGGGGTGACAAAGAGGGTCCAGTACTCTCCGAGGGTGCGGGCGTCGACGTCTAGGCCCTGTTCCTCCAGGGCGATCAGCCAGAGGAGCTGGATATCCAAGTCATCGTTGGGCAATGGCTCGCCGCCGAGGTCCACGGTGTAGAACGACACGTCGTTGACCTGACGTCGCCATTCAAACGGCTCCCCCAGAGTGCCGCCGATGTTCTTGCCCAGCCAACAGCCCAGGACCTTGTCCAGGTACTCGCTTCTGTTCAGAATCACGTCCGTCCCTCCGATAGCGCCGCAGCAATCTCACGGCGGGCATGGCGGTGCCACAGTTTCCGATCATACCCCGACGTGTGACTTTCGTCATGTCCGCGCGGCCGGGGGCGGGGCATAATCGCAGGGATTACTCAGCCCGTCACACCTAGAGGAGGATATGGCATGGACATGTTCTGCAATCAGTGTCAGGAGGCTGCCCGTAACGAGGGTTGTACGCGGCGCGGCGTATGTGGCAAGCCCGCGCCGGTGGCCAACGCGCAGGATGGGCTGGTCTACCTGCTGCGCGGGCTGTCAGAGGTGGCCGTGCGCGCCCGGCTGGCCGGCATCACCGACCCCGAAGCCGACCTGCTCGTCGCCGAGGCGCTCTTTGCCACCATCACCAACGCCAACTTTCACGACGCGCGGTTCGTGGAGCTGGCCGCGCGCGTGCTCGAGCATCGCGAGGGCCTGCGAGCCCGCCTGGCCAGCACGCGTCAGGTTGGCGCAGAGCAGGGCCTCAGCCCCGCGGCAACGTGGGCGCCGCAGCCCCTGAACGCCCAAACCCTGGCCGCCAAGGCACCCGAGCTCCACGCTGCCCGTGCCGCCGCGGACGCCGACATAACCTCCCTCCGCGAGTTGCTGCTCTTCGGGCTGAAGGGCCTGGCCGCCTACACCGACCACGCCTACGTGCTGGGCAGCCAGAACGAGGGCCTGCTGGCCTTCCTCCAGGAGGCGCTCGTGGCCATGGGCAACGACGCGCTGAGCGCCGAGGACCTGGTCGGCTGGGTGCTGCGCTGCGGCGAGATGGGCGTCCAGGCCATGGCCCTGCTAGACGCGGCCAACACCGGCGCCTACGGCCACCCCGAGCCGACCCAGGTGAACCTCGGCGTGCGCGAGGGGCCGGGCATCTTGGTCAGCGGGCACGACCTGCGCGACCTGGAAGAGCTGCTCGAGCAGACCGCCGGTACCGGCGTAAACGTGTACACCCACGGGGAGATGCTGCCGGCCAACGCCTACCCGGCGCTGAAAAAGTTCGCGCACCTAGCGGGGAACTATGGCGGCTCCTGGTGGCGGCAGGATCGCGAGTTCGAGGCGTTCGGCGGGGCCATCCTGATGACCACCAACTGCCTCACGCCGCCCAAGCCCTCCTACGCGGGCCGCCTGTTCACCACCGGGCTGGTGGGCTGGCCGGGAGTGCCGCACATCCCCGACCGGGCGCCGGGCGGCCAGAAGGACTTTTCCGCCCTGATCGCCAGGGCCCGCGAGAGCGCCTCACCCAAAGCGCTGGAGAGCGGGACGCTGCCGATCGGCTACGCCCACAACACGGTCCTGAGCGTGGCCGATCAGGTCATCTCAGCCGTCCAGAGCGGCGCTATCAAGCGCTTCGTGGTGATGGCCGGGTGTGACGGGCGGCAGGCGGCCCGCGGCTATTACGAGCAGGTAGCCCAGAACCTGCCGACGGACCACGTCATCCTCACGGCCGGCTGCGCCAAGTACCGGCACAACAAGCTCGACCTGGGCGACATCGGTGGCATCCCCCGGGTGCTGGACGCCGGGCAATGCAACGACTCGTATTCGCTGGTGGTCATCGCCCAGGCGCTGGCCAAGGCCTTGGGCGTGGCGGACATCAACGACCTGCCCATCTCCTACGACATCGCCTGGTACGAGCAAAAGGCCGTGATCGTGCTGCTGGCGCTCCTGTCTCTGGGGGTCAAGCACATCCGCCTGGGGCCCACGCTGCCGGCCTTCCTCTCGCCGGGGGTGGCCAAGGTGCTGGTGGAGGCGTTTGACATCATGCCGATCGGCACCGTGGCGGACGACGTGGCTGCCATCGCGGCCGGCCGCTAGCCAGGAACCACGAGGGCTCGGTCGCCGACGAGAGCGGCCGAGCCCTCTCCGTGTACCTGGGATCAGGCGGTGGCCTGCAGCGCCTCCCACTCGGCGCGCAGGATGCCGTAGAGGACCAGGTCTGCAAACTCGCCCCACTGGTGGACGTGCTCGCAGAGGTAGCCCTCCTGGCGCATGCCGATCTTTTGCATCACGCGGCCTGAGGCCGGGTTCTGCGACAAGTGGCTGGCCACGATCTTGTGCAGATCGCGGTCCACAAAGCCGTAGCGCAGCACGGTTCGGGCGGCCTCGGTGCAGTACCCGCGGCCCCAGTATGGCACGCCCACCCAGTAGCCCATCTCGGCGCGCTGGTGGCGTTCGGAGAACGCCAGGCTGATCGCGCCGATGAGCAGCCGCTCGCTGGCCACGGTGATGGCAAAGGTGGCCGAACGCCCGGCCAGGAAGGCCTCCGGATGCGTCGCGATCCACTCCTCGGCCATGCCGTGCTCGTACGGATGCGGGATGTTCAGAGTGTACTGGGCGATGGCACGGTCACCAGCCAGCCGCTGGACGCGCGACGCGTCGGCCAGAGTGAAGGGGCGCAGCAGCAGCCGTTCCGTGGTCAGATCAGGCGGGTACTTGAGTGCTTGCATGGTTTCCTTCCCGATGGGGACTGGTGGGCGCCATTACGGCCCACGCCACATGTGCAAGCCATTATAGCATCCTGGTCGCAGTTGGCCCTTGTCACTTGGCGGGATCTCGCTAAAATCGATGGGGAGACTGATGGGAGGGATCATGGCAGCCAACTTTGCCACCTTGTCGCTGTCGGGATGCTCGGGGTGTGACGTGGCGCTGCTCAACTCCGACGAGTGGATTGGCAGGCGGCCCCTCACCTACATGCCGTTGGTGATCTCTGCCGATGACCTTGGCCACGTGGAGACGCTCCTGGTGACGGGTGGCGTGGGTACCGATGATGACGAATACCGCTTGCGGCGAGCCCGCGGGAGCGCCGCACAGATGGTTGCCGTGGGCACGTGCGCCATCTCGGGCGGGGTGGCCAACATCGGCAGCCGCGATGAGGTCCGGGACGTTTTCCGCGCCTCCACCCGCCGTCGGCGGGCCATGCCACGCATCCTCCCCAAGTGCAGGCCCATCGACGATCTCGTGTCTGTGGACCTGTACCTGCCGGGCTGCCCGCCGATGTCCCACCTGTTCATGGCGGCGCTGTTTGGCCTCGATGGCTTTCGCCCCGCCAAGACCGTCTGCCTGGAGTGCGGCCGCCGCAAGACGCGCGATCGGCCGCAGGCGCTGCGGGGCTTCCAGGCCGCCGAGGTGGACCCGGAGATCTGCCTGATCAACCAGGGCTACATGTGCATCGGCTCGTCGACACGGGGGGGCTGCCTGGCACCCTGCCCTAGGGCCGGGCACCCCTGCGTGGGCTGCCGCGGCCCGTCGGATGGCTTTGTCACCCGCTCGTCGGAGGAGTGGTTCGCGGCCATCACCAAAGTGTTCACTCGGCTGACCGATATCCCCGCCGAGGTGATCGACGAGGCGGCCCGTTCGCCGCAGTACTCGCTGTTCACGTTTCAGTTTGCCGACTATACCGGGCGCCAGCGTGACGTAGAGAAGGTGCTCTGATGGCCATCCTGACGGTCCCTCTGACGCGCATCGAGGGGCACGCCCACGTCGCGATCAACTTTTCGCGGGGCAAGGTGCACTGGGCGCGCTTTCAGGCGGTCGAGCTGCGTGGGTTTGAGCAGCTAGTGACGGGCATCCCCGCCGAGCAGATGCCGGTGATCGTGCCGCGCATCTGCGGCGTGTGCTCGACGGCGCACCATCTGGCCGCCGTCAAGACCCTGGAGGCCATCTACCGCGTGGCGCCGCCGCCGGCGGCCATCTGCATCCGCGAGCTGATGATGCTCGGCCAGCTGATCCAGAACCAGGCCACTTCCCTGTTCCTGTTCACCATGCCCGACCTGTCCGGTGATCGGGGCGTGCCCAGCGTATTCGACTTTGGCCCCGACGATGCCGAGCTCGCCCCCCAGTCTCTGCAGGTGCGCAAGGCGGGCACTGACCTGATCACTCTGGCGGGTGGGCAGTTCATCCACCCGGTCAAGGCCGTCGTCGGCGGCGTCACCACTGGGCTGGACCCAGAGGCCGCCGACCGCATGAGAGCCAGCCTCGAAGCCATCCTGCCGATCGGCGAGCACCTCGTCGAGCGCTACTGGGACATGTTCCTGCGGCTCAAGGACCGCATCGGTACGCTGGGAGACGACGAGCCGACCTACTACCTGGCCACTGTCGACCCCGGGCACGCTTTCTACGGCCGCTGCATTCGTGTGCTCGCGCCCGACGGCCACGAAGAGGTCTGCTTCGACCCCTGCGACTACCCGCGTTACCTCGAGGAAGTGGCGCTCGACTCGAGCTATGCCGAGGCCACGCTTTTCAGGGGGAAGCGCATGCGCACGAACTCGCTGGCGCGGCTGAACATACTGCCCGTCCTCGGCACCCCCCGGGCGCAAAAGTACATGGACCGCTTCCGCGAGACTTGGGGGCACCCGGCTCACGCCATCCTGCTGATGGACCTGGGGCGCTGCATCGAGCTGGTCTACTGCCTGGAGAAGGCCATCGAGATCCTGGACCGCGGCGGGCTGAGCGGGCCGCCGAGCCGCTTCAAGGTCGGCTATGAGCCGCGGGATGGCGAGGCATGCGGGCTGGTAGAGGCGCCGCGCGGACCACTGATCCACCACTATGTCGTTCAGGACGGCGACATCGCCAGGGCCAAGTTCCTGAACCCAACCCAGCATTCCCTGCTGTCCATCGAGCACGCCCTCGGCGTGGTGGCGCGCCGCTACATCACCGAGGGGGGCATCCATGCCGAGCTCGAGGCGGCCATCGGGCGCGTGGTGCGGGCCTTTGACCCCTGCATCGCCTGTGCCACGCACTAGCGGGCGGGGCGCGCCTGTTTCGGCATATTGACAGGTCCGCCCGTCTCTGCTACACTCGTCCATAGTTTCGGCGGTCCCGCCGTTCACGAGATCGAGGGTTTCGCATGTCTGTAGGCGCGTGGCAGGTCAGGCCGTTGGCCGACCTCATCAAGAAGCAGAGCAAGAAGCAGCCAGACCAGCGGTCTGGATAGGCTTGCTCCGCGCCTCCTGAATACAGTCGCAGAGCAACTCTCCCCAGACTGCTGGGGAGAGTTGTTTTGTATTCCAAGCAAATAGCCATCATCGCCCGGACCCCGCAGTGTCGCCCCCGGTGATGCGCCCCAAATCCACACAGAGAGGAGGTGAGACGCATGCTTACCGGATCGTGCCCCGAGTGTGCCGCAGAGATCGAGCTGAACGACGTGATCGAAGGCGAGATCGTCGACTGCCCCGAGTGCGGCGTGGAACTCGAAGTCGTCAGCCTGAACCCGCTGACCCTCGACATGGCGCCAGAGGAAGAAGAGGACTGGGGAGAGTAACCCATGGCCATTGAGCAGTTCGGCATCATCGAATCGACACTGCGGGAAGGCGAGCAGTTCGTGGGGGCCAACTTTACCACCGAGCAAAAGGTGCGCATTGCCCAGGCCCTGGACGCCTTTGGCGTCGAGTACATCGAACTGACCTCGCCAGCGGCCTCGCCGCAAAGCTACGAGGACTGCAAGACGATCGCCGGGCTCGGCCTGCGTACCAAGGTCCTCACCCACACCCGCTGCACCATGGAAGACGCCAAACTGGCCGTCTCGACGGGTGTGGACGGCATCGACGTCCTGTTCGGCACCTCGTCGGTGCTGCGGCAGTTCAGCCACGGCAAGACGATCCCGGAGATCATCCGGCTCGCCAAGGATGTCGTGACGTACATCAAGGACCAGGGCTTTGAGGTGCGTTTTTCCAGTGAGGACTCGTTCCGCAGCGAGCTGGACGACATCCTGTCCATCTACGAAGAGGTCGACGGCATCGGCGTGACCCGCGTGGGCGTGGCCGACACCGTCGGCGTGGCCACGCCGCTGCAGGTGTACCGGGTTGTGTCAGAAATACGTCGCCGGGTCTCCTGCGACATCGAGTTCCACGGACACAACGACTCGGGCTGCGCCATCGCCAACGCCTACTGCGCCCTGGAAGCCGGTGCTACCCACGTGGATACCAGCGTCCTGGGCATCGGCGAGCGCAACGGGATCGCCTCGTTGGGGGGGCTGGTGGCCAGGCTCTATGCCCTGGACCGCCGCCTGGTGGCCAAGTATGACCTGCCCATGATCCGCGACCTGGACAACATGGTCGCGGACATGGTCGGGGTGGACATTCCCTTTAATAACTATATCACCGGCATCACCGCCTTTACGCACAAGGCCGGCATCCATGCCAAGGCGATCCTGAACAATCCGGAGACGTACGAGATACTGGCGCCCCAGGACTTTGGCATGACGCGCTACGTGGCCATCGCTCACCGCCTCACGGGGTGGAACGCCATCAAGTCCCGCGCCGAACAGCTGAACCTGAGCATCCCGGACGCGGAACTGAAGGAGGTGACGGCGCACATCAAGCGCCTGGCCGACGAGAAGACCTTGACCCTGGACGACGTCGACGTCGTGCTGCGCGACTGGATATCCAGCCATCACCACGGGGAGGCCGCCACATGAGCAGCAACACGTCGCCGACTCTGTCGGAGCAGATCCTGTCTCGCGCCGCGGGGCAGGAGGCCCGCGCCGGTGACCTGGTCATCGTGCCCGTGCACCGCTGTATGAGCCATGACTCGCTGACCCCGGAGGTCATCGCCGCCATGGACGAGGTGTTGGGCGCCCAGCGCGTGCGCGATCCCGAGCGGGTCGCCGTCATCATGGATCACGTGGCCCCCGCGGCCAACGTTGCCACCGCCAACGCCCAGGCACTGGTGCGTCGGTGGGTGGTGGAGCAGGGCATCGACAACTTTTACGACGTCGGCCGCGGAGTGTGCCACCAGGTCATGATCGAGGAGGGGCTGGTGCAGCCGGGCGAGATCGCCCTTGGCACCGACTCGCACGCCACCGCCTACGGCGCGGTGGGCGCCTTTGGCACCGGCGTCGGCAGCCGCGACATGGCCCTGGCCCTGGCCTCCGGCCAGACCTGGCTGCGCGTGCCGGAGACGGTCCGCGTCCGCGTCAGCGGGCACTTTCGTCCCTGGGTCAGCCCCAAGGATCTCAGCCTGCACCTGTGCGGGCTGCTGGGGCTCGATGGCGCCGCCTACCAGGCCGTCGAGTTCCACGGCGTCGAGTGGATGAACCTGGACTCGCGTGAGACGCTGGCCTCCATGACCACCGAGCTGGGCGCCAAGGCCGGCCTCGTCCCACCCGTCGGCGAGGCGCTGGCCGGCTATGCCGTCCCGGAGTGGTTGGGCGTCCGCGAGGGGGCCCGCTATGCGCGGACCATCGACGTGGACCTGAACGCGCTCACTTCACAGGTGTCCCTGCCCCCGGAGGTTGACCACGTGCAGCCCGCGGCAAGCCTGCCGCGCGTGCGGGTGGACCAGGTCTTCGTGGGCACTTGCACCAACGGCCGCCTGCAGGACCTGCAGGCGGTCGCCGACCTGTTGCGGGGACGGCGCATCGCCGGGCACGTGCGCCTCCTGGTCATCCCAGCCTCGCACCGCATCCTGGAAGAGGCAGTGGCCGACGGGACGCTGGCCACGCTCCTAGCGGCCGGTGCCACCGTGGGCACGCCCGGCTGCGGCCCCTGTATCGGCCGGCACATGGGCGTCATCGGCGCCGGAGAGGTGTGCCTCTCTACGGCCAACCGCAACTTTCGCGGGCGCATGGGCTCTCCGGAGGGGCTCATCTACCTCTCATCGCCCGAGGTGGCCGCGGCGAGCGCCCTGACCGGCTACATCACCGATCCCGCCCAGGTGGCAGCGGCCCTGCCGCGCCCGGCCCACAGCGCGCGTTAGGAGGCAGCACATGTCCAGAGTATGGCTCTTTGGCACCAATGTCGACACCGACCAGATCCTGCCGGGGCGCTACGCACCCTACATGACCTCCGAAGCGGAGCTGGGCAACTACCCCTTCATCGAGATGCGGCCCGAGTTCGCCGCGGAGGTACGGCCCGGGGACCTCATCGTGGCCGGGCGCAACTTTGGCTGTGGGTCCTCGCGCGAGTACGCGCCGCGGGCCCTGGCCGTCGTGGGCCTGGCCGCCGTGATCGCCCCGAGCTTTGCCCGCATCTTTTACCGCAATGCCCTGAACCTGGGCCTGCGGTTGTTCGAGGCGGACCTGACCGACCTCGTCGAGGACGGGCAGCAGGCCACGCTGGACCTGGAAACCCCCGCGCTGCGCACCGCCGGCGGGGCGCTCCCCCTGCCGCGGCCGCCCGAGTGGCTGCGGCAGGTCTGGGAGGAGGGCGGCATCGCCGCCTACTACCGCCGCCACGGCCGGCTGCCGCTGGGAGGCAGGCCATGACCTACCGGGTATGCCTGATCGAGGGGGACGGCATCGGCCGCGAGGTCGTGCCGGCCGGGCGCCTCGTGCTCGAGGCGACGGGCTTGCCCTTCGCCTTTACCGCGGCGGAGGCGGGCTGGGGCACGTTCGAGCGCCGCGGCACGGCGCTGCCCGCGGCCACCGTCGAAGCGGTGCGGGCTGCCGACGCCACGCTCTTCGGGGCCGTCTCATCCCCGCTGCGGCCTGTCGAGGGCTATCGCAGCCCGATCGTGGCGCTGCGTCGGGAGTTGGGCCTCTATGCCAACCTACGGCCGGTCCTCTCCCAGCCGGTGCCCACCTCCCGGGAGGGGATCGACATGCTCATCGTCCGGGAGAACAGCGAAGGGCTCTACTCCGGGCGCGAGCGCTCGGACGGAGACGAGGCGGTGACGGAGCGCGTCGTGACGCGCCACGCCTCCCAGCGCATCGCCCGCCTGGCCTGCCGCCTGGCGGCCCGCCGGCGCCGCCGCCTGACGATCGTGCACAAGGCCAACATCCTGAGGGCCACCTGCGGTCTCTTCCGCGAGGCGGCCCTTTCCGTGGCCGCCGAGTTCCCGAACCTCGAGGTAGAGGAGATGCTCGTGGACGCCACGGCCATGCGCCTCATCGTCGAGCCGCAGCGCTTTGACGTCCTCGTCACGACCAACCTGTTTGGCGATATCCTCTCCGACGAGGCGGCCGCCCTGGTAGGGGGCCTCGGGCTGGCCCCTTCCGGGAACATCGGCGAGCGGGCCGCGATCTTTGAGCCGGTGCACGGCTCCGCTCCCGATATCGCCGGCCAGGGGACCGCCAACCCTCTGGCCACCTTTCTGGCCTGCGCCATGCTGCTGGATCATCTGGGCGAGGCCGCCGCGGCCGGCGCCGTGCGCGAAGCGGTCGAAGGGGTGCTCCGTCGTAGGCTGTTCACGCCCGATCTCGGCGGCACCGAGACCACCAATACCATCACGGAGGCGGTGGTCGCCTCCGTGCGGAGGGACACGCCATGAAGATCGCCATGCTTCTGTCTCGCGTGCGCGTGGAGGAAAAGCTGCTCATCCAAGAGTTCGCCCGGCGCGGCCTCGACGTCGACCTGCTCGACGACCGCGAGCTGATCTTCGACCTGGGCGATCCCGAGCCGATGCGCGCCTACGACGTAGTGCTGGAGCGCTGCATCAACCACTCCCGCGCCCTCTACTCGCTGGAGCTGCTGAACTCCTGGGGCGTTCCCACGGTGAACAGCGCCTACGTGGCCAACGTCTGCGGGAACAAGTTCTCGACGACGCGGGCGCTCCTCAACGCCGGGGTGCCCAGCCCGCGAACCCTGTTGGCCTACACGCCGGAATCCGCCCTGCGCGCCATCGAGAGCCTCGGCTACCCGGCTGTGCTCAAGCCGGCCGTCGGCTCCTGGGGGCGCCTGATCTCCAAGGTGAACGACCGCGAGGCCGCCGAGGCCGTCCTCGAGCACAAGACCGTGCTGGGCTCCTACCATCACTCCATCTTTTACATCCAGGAATACGTGGACAAGCCCCAGCGCGATATACGCACCTTTGTGGTGGGTGACGAGACGATCTGCGGCATCTACCGCACCTCCGAACACTGGATCACCAACACCGCGCGTGGGGGGCACGCCTCCAACTGCCCGATCACGCCCGAGATCGACCGCCTCTCGCGGGCGGCGGCCAAGGCCGTCGGTGGCGGCGTCGTCGCCATCGACATCCTCGAGCGGAAGAGTGGCGAGCTGCTGGTCAATGAGGTGAACTATACGATGGAGTTCCGCAACTCCATCGACACGACCGGGGTCGACATCCCCGGCCGCATCGTGGATTATGTCGTGCAGGTAGGAGGGGAGCGGGCATGAGCAGGGCCAGAGTATCCATCGTCGGGGGCTCGGGGTATGCCGGCGGAGAACTGCTGCGCCTCCTGCTGAGCCACCCGGAGGTCGAGATCGGCCAGGTGACCTCCGAATCCAACACGGGCAAGTACGTGCACGCCACCCACCCGAACCTGAGGCAGGTGACGCGCCTCAAGTACACCTCGGCCTCGTCGCTGGAGCCGTGCGACCTCCTCTTTCTGGCCCTGCCCCACGGGCACGCCATGGGCCGCATTGAGGAGTTCGGCGCCCTGGCACCGCGCATCGTGGACCTGTCGGCGGACTTTCGCCTGCGAGACGCGGCCGACTATGCGCACTGGTACGGGCAGGCCCATGAGGCGCCCGCCTGGCTGGGCCGCTTCACCTACGGGCTCCCCGAGATCGGCCGCGAGGCGATCCGCGGGGCCAGCCACGTCAGCGGCGTGGGCTGCAACGCCACCGCGACGATCCTGGCCCTGTGGCCGCTCTTCCGCGCCGGGTTGATTGACCGGTCCCGCGGCGTCATCGTGGAGGTCAAGGCCGGTTCGTCCGAGGGGGGTGCCGGGGCCGGGCCCTCGTCACACCATCCCGACCGCAGCCACGTGGTGCGCTCGTTCGCGCCGGTGGGGCACCGACACACCGCCGAGGTGTTGCAGGCCCTGAACGCCACCGGCGGCGAGGCGGTTGACGTGCACATGTCCGTCACCTCGGTAGAGCTGGTGCGCGGCGTGCTGGCCACGGCGCACGCCTTTGTCCGCCAGGAGCTGCGCGACACGACGGACCTGAAGGACCTGTGGGTCGCCTACCGGCAGGCCTACGGGGCCGAGCCCTGTGTACGGCTGGTGCGAGAGCGGCAGGGCGTCTACCGCTACCCGGAGCCCAAGATCCTGGCCGGCTCCAACTTTGCCGACGTCGGCTTTGACTATGACCCGCGCACCGGGCGCGTGGTGGCCATCGCTGCCATCGACAACCTGATGAAGGGCTCGGCGGGGACTGCCGTGCAGTGCATGAACCTGATGATGGGCTGGCAGGAGACGGCCGGCCTCGGCTTCCCGGGTCTGCACCCGCTCTGATCGCGCTGCCGGGCCTGGCGGGGCAGGTGCCTCGCCGGGCCGGCGCAAAGGAGTATTGTCCGATGATCGTCGTCAAGGTAGGGGGCAGCGAGGGGATCGATCTGGGCAGGGTCTGTGCGGACGTGGCCGCCCTAGTGCGCGAGGACCAGCGCCTGGTGTTGGTGCACGGAGGGTCGCACCGCACCAACGTCGTCGCTGAGCAGCTCGGCCACCCGCCCGAGTTCGTCACCTCGGTGAGCGGGTACACCTCTCGCCGCACCGACCGGGAGACGTTGCGCATTTTCGAGATGGTATACTGTGGCGAGGTGAACAAGGGGATCGTCGAGACGTTGCAGGCTCTTGGCGCCAACGCCGTGGGCCTCTCCGGCCTAGACGGCCGCCTCCTCGAGGGCCGCCGCAAGGAGGCCATCAAGGTAGTGCAGGACGGGCGGCGCCGCGTCATCCGCGATGACTACACCGGTACCGTGGAGAGCGTGAACACATCGCTCCTGAACCTGCTCCTCGACAACGGCTACCTGCCGGTGATCACGCCGCCGGCCATCAGCACCGAGAGCGAGGCGATCAACGTCGACGGTGACCGCGCCGCGGCCATGATCGCCGCCGCCCTGGGCGCCAACACCCTCGTGATCCTATCGAACGTACCCGGGCTGCTGCGTGACTTTCCGGACGAGGGCACCCTCATCCGCCACATCGACCCGGCCCGGGCGGAGGAATCCATGGCCCACGCCCAGGGACGCATGCGCATCAAGGTGCTGGGCGCCATGGAGGCGCTCGAGAAGGGCGTCGGCCGGGTGATCTTTGCTGACGGCCGGGTGGACCAGCCCGTCCGCCGCGCCCTGGCCGGGGAGGGCACCCTGATCGGCCCACAACGCTAGCCACCACACCTATGCCATAGGAGGAGTTGCATGACCGCCATCCTGACAGAGCGCCGCTACAACAGTGGCGTCGAATCTCAGCGCGACGTCGCTATCGTGCGCGGGCTAGGCGCCCGCATCTGGGACGATACGGGACGTGAGTATATCGACTGCGTCGCCGGGCACGGCGCGGCCAACGTCGGGCACTGCCACCCGGTAGTCGTAGCCGCCATCCAGCAGCAGGCCGCCCGTCTGATCGTCTGCTCCACCGTGTTCGAGAATGACGTCCGCGCCCGCCTGCTCGAGCGCCTAGTGGCACTGGCCCCCGGCGACCTGAACCGCGCCTTCCTGGCCAACTCGGGCACCGAGGCGGTCGAGGCGGCGCTCAAGTTCGCCCGCCTGTCCACCGGGCGTCCGGGGATCATCGCCGCGCGGCAGTCGTTCCACGGGCGAAGCATGGGGGCGCTCTCAGCCACCTGGGACCCCAAGTACCGGAAGCCCTACGAACCCCTTGTTCCGGGCTTCACGCACGTCCCCTACAACGACGGCGAGGCGCTGCGGGCGGCCGTGGATGACACCACCGCCGCCGTCATCCTCGAGGTCGTCCAGGGAGAGGGGGGAGTCAACGTCGGCGATCCGGATTACCTGCGCGCCGCGCAGGAGATCTGCCGCTCTCGCGGGGCTCTCTTGATCATCGATGAGGTGCAGACCGGCTTTGGCCGCACGGGCCGCATGTTCGCCTGCGAGCACTATGGCCTAGAGCCGGACCTCATGGCGGTGGCCAAGAGCATGGCGGGCGGCGTGCCCATGGGCGCCTGCCTGATCGGCCCACGCGTCGAGAACCTCCAGCCGGGCCTGCACGGCAGCACCTTTGGCGGGAACCCCTTGGCCTGCGCCGCGGCGTTGGCCACCCTCGACGTCTTGACCCGCGGGGAGCTGCTCGCCGAGGCCGAGCGGAAGGGCACCTGGGTGCGCGAGCGGCTGCGCGCCATCGACTCGCGCCTCATCCGCGAGGTGCGCGGCCTGGGCTTGATGATCGGTGTGGACCTGCGCAAGAGGGTGACGCCGTACCTGAAGGCGCTGGCCGACCTGGGCGTGATGGCCCTGCCGGCCGGCAGCACCGTGCTGCGGCTGCTGCCGCCCCTGGTGATCACAGACCAGGAGCTGGCCACCGTGTGCGGCGCCGTCGAGCGCGTGCTGACCGCCGAGGGCGCCGCATGACCGGCCACCCGGCCAACGAGGCAGACGGCGCGCGCGCTGTCGCCCTGCTCACCGAGATGGTGCGCATCCCCAGCCCCTCCGGGCGGGAGGAGCGCCTGGCCGAGTACCTCGTGGCTACCATGGGGGAGCTCGGCCTGCGCTCCGAGCGCGACGCGGCCGGCAATGCCGTCGGCGAACTGGGCGAGGGGCCGCGGCACATCGTCCTGGTGGGCCATATGGACACCGTGCCGGGCGACATCCCCGTCCGTCGCGAGGGAAACGTGCTTTGGGGGCGCGGCACCGTCGACGCCAAAGGCCCCCTGGCCGCCTTCGTGATGGCCGTGGCCCTCCTCGGGCCGCGGCCCGGCACGCGCTTCACGGTCGTCGGCGCGGTGGAGGAGGAAGCGGCCACCTCCAGGGGTGCCCGCCACGTCGCCGGGCGCTACCAGCCGGACTATGCCATCATCGGCGAGCCGAGCGGCTGGGACCGCATCACCCTGGGGTACAAGGGGCGCCTGCTGGTGGACTACTCGCTGGAGCGCCCCATGGCGCACTCGGCCGGGGAGGCCCGCGCCGCCTGCGAAGAGGCCGTGGCGTACTGGCAGCAGGTCTGCGCCTATGCGGAGACGTTCAACCGCGACAAAGAGGGGCGCTTTGCCACGCTGGATCCCTCCTTGCGGAGCATGAACTCGTCGAGCGACGGGCTGGCCGAGCGCGTGGCGATGACCATCGGCCTGCGCCTCCCGCCGGAGGTCGACGCCGAGGCCCTCACGCGCAACCTACTCGGCTGGGCCGCGGGGGCTACGGTGACGATGCGCGGCCTCGAGGCGCCCTTTCGCGCCGGCAAACGCAACCCGCTTTGCAGCGCCTTCCTGGCCTCCATCCGCGCGGCGGGCGGCCGGGCAGCGTTCGTCACCAAGACGGGCACTTCGGACATGAACGTGCTCGGCCCGCGCTGGGGGTGCCCCGTCGTGGCCTATGGCCCTGGGGACTCGGCCTACGACCACACGCCTGACGAGCAGATCGACCTGGGCGAGTACCTGCGTAGCATTGACGTGCTGCGAGGCGTCCTGGAGAGACTCTCGTCTATCTGACGCGGCATGACAGCAGGGGCCCGGCGCGCGCCGGGCCCCGTTGAGCTGTGCGGATGGCCGCCGCCTAGTTCGCCAGTGGCGGGCGGGCGGCCTCCTCCGGCACCAGGGCCAGGAGCCGCTCGGCAACCGGCGCGAACGCCTCCGCGGCGTACTCTTCCAGCCGGCCTTCGTCACCCAGCCGGGCGATCTCGGGGTCGATCGGCAGGCGCCCGAGGAGCGGCACGCCCATGCTGGCGGCCACCTCCGCCGCCCGCGAAGGGCCGAACAGCTCGGTGACCTCCCCGCAGGAGGGGCACTCCAGGTAGCTCATGTTCTCGATCAGCCCCAGGACGGGGATGTGCAGCTGCTCAGCCATCGAGGCCGCCTTGCGTACCACCATCCCGGCCAGCCCCTGGGGCGTGGTCACCAGAACGATGCCGTTCAGCGGCAGCGACTGCATCACGGTGAGGGAGGCATCGGAGGTCCCGGGCGGCAGGTCGACGATGAGGGTATCGAGATCGCCCCAGACCACATCCCCCCAGAACTGCTTGATCGCCCCGGCGATGAGCGGTCCCCGCCAGATCACCGCCTGGTGCGGGTCGGCCAGCAGCAGGTTGATCGACATGACCTTGATCCCGCCCTCCGTCAGCACCGGCAGGATGCCCAGGGGGCTGCCGAGCGGGCGCTCATCCCCCTGGAGGAGCATCCGCGGAATGCTCGGGCCGGTGATATCCGCGTCGAGGATGCCCACCGACCGTCCCTTCCTCCGCAGCGCCACGGCCAGCAGGGCCGCCACGGAGGACTTGCCCACCCCGCCCTTGCCGCTTACCACGGCGATGACCTGGCGGATGCGGTTGGCGCCCGCTGCGGAACCCCCCGCCTGCGCCGGGGCGCCAAAGACGGCCCGCTTTTCCTCGGCCGTCATCTCACGCAGGTTGATGATCACATCGTGGACGCCCGGGACGTCTAGCACGGCGGCGCGGGCATCGGCCTGGATGCGTCCCTGCAGCGGGCAGGCCATGGTCGTCAGCGCCAAGGTGAAGGTGAGTCGTCCGTCCTCCATCGCCAGGTCGTGGACCATGCCCAGCTCGACGATGCTACGATCCAGCTCGGGGTCCATGACCCCCTCCAGGGCCCTGCGGGCCAGGGCCAGCGTGTCTATCTTGGCCACCGCTAACTCCCTTCGCAAGTGGGAAAGGCTCGCACCTATCCGCGATTCTTGTGTATCCCGCTTGACATTATACCACCAGGTCGGCGACATCGCACAACCGGGCGGCAGACCGGATGCCTTGCCCGGCAGCCGCGCGGCGTCGCTCTGGATTGTGCCGGCCGGGGCGCAGCGCTATACTCGCGGGAGTTGCCGGCCGCTTGTCATCGGCCGTCGTAAGCGTCGTTCAGGCAAAGGAGGATGCCCGGTGGTACACACGATCCGCGTGGCCAGCGTCTCCATGTCTCACGAGCTGCGCAAACCGCAGAGCCCCGAGGATAACCTGCGCTACGTCACCGAGGTCGTCGCCGAACTGGCGCCCCTACGCCCCGACCTGGTGGCCCTGCCGGAGATCTTTGCCACGGCCGGGCTGGGCTCGGGCGGCGAGCGCCTGCCCCAATCGGTGGAACCGCTGCAGGAGCTGGCCCGTCGGCACCACACCTACATGGTCGGTTCGCTCTACCTGGAGCGCGACGGGCGCCGCTACAACACCGCCGTCGTGGTGGACCGCGACGGGAACGTGCTTGGCGGCTATGACAAGATCCACCCCACCGAAGGGGAGATCGAAGGGGGCATCGCCCCGGGCGCGCCCAACCAGCCCCCCATTCGCACCGAGATCGGCACCATCGGCCTGCAGATCTGCTTTGACGCCAACTGGCCGGCGGGCTGGGCCAGCCAGGTCGCCGATGGCGCGGACCTGATCGTGTTCCCCTCGGCGTTCCCGGGCGGGCGCCTGCTCGAGGCGCTGGCCATCGGCTACTCCGTCTGGGTGGTGCCCTCGGTGTGGTCATTGCACTCGGGCGTCATCGACAACATGGGGCGCTGGGTCGCCCGTACCGATCGCTTTGCGCGCTGGGCATCGGCAGACATCAACTTGCAGCGCACGGTCTTCCACTGGGACTTCCAGGGGCCGCGGGTGAAGGACGTCGTCGCCAAGTATGGCCGGCGGGTGAACGTGGAGACGTTCGGCCCCGAGGCACTCTTTACCCTCGAGCCGACCGACCCGGACCTGAGCATCGCCGAGATCATCGGCGAGTTTGGGCTGGTTACCTACCGCGACTACATCGCCCGGGCCACCGCCGCGCAGGATGCGGCCCGCTAGGGCGGCGGCGTCCTCGCCCGCCAGGAAGGAGCCCCTGCTATGAGAGACATCTCCGTCGGCCTGATCGGCTGTGGGGGGTTCATGCGCGGCATGCATCTGCCCCACCTCCAGGAAAGCGAGCTGTTCCGCGTGGCGGCCACCTGTGACGTGGACCTGGCCGCCGCCGAGGCGCTCCGCGCCGCTTCCGGGGCGGAGTACGCCACCGTCGACCCCGACCGGCTACTGGCTGACCCGGGCATCGACGCCGTGATCATCGCCACCCGGCACGACTCGCACGCGGCCCTCACCATCGCCGCCGCCCAGGCCGGCAAGCACGTCCTGTGCGAAAAGCCGATGGGGTTGAACGAGCGGGAATGCCGCGCCGTCGCGAGCGCCGTGCGGGCCGCGGGCATCAAGTACACCGTGGGGTACAACCGTGGCATGGCGCCGCTGGTCGCCCGGGCGCGGGAGATCCTGGCCCGCCTGCCGGCGAAGCGCCTGATCTATCACCGCATCCAGGCCCCCTTCCCCCAGACGCACTGGACTCATCTTCCCGCGGTCGGCGGTGGGCGCTTTGTGGGCGAGGGCTGCCACATCTTTGACCTGCTTTGTGAGCTCGTGCCGGCGCCGCCCGTCGCGGTCTACGCCTCGGGCGGTACCTTCTTGGACCCGGCCGTCGTGCGCATTCCCGACAGCGGCATCGTGACGGTCACCTTCGCCGATGGCTCGGTCGGCACCACGCTGATCGCCTCCGACGGCTGCGCGCGGTTCCCGAAAGAATCCACCGAGATCTATTGCGCCGGCACGGCTATCCTCATCGACGACTTTTCCCGGTTGACCTATCGCGCCGCCAGCGCCGACGAGGACGTCGTCCTGGCCCTGCCCGCCCAGGACAAGGGCCACGCGCAAGAGTTGCAGCAGTTTGGCGAGGCGATCCTGCACGGCCGCCGCGCCCCGAACGATCTGCCGCGGGCTCTGCGCGCGGCGCTGATCAGTTTCCGCGTGCTGGAGTCGATCTCCAGCGGCCAGGTCGTGGCCATCGATCCATCCGAGTACGACGTGTAGAGGAGAGAGTCCCATGAGTGGCGAACTGCGCATCGGCATCATCGGTTTTGACACGTCGCATGTGCCGGCCTTTACCCGGCTGCTCAACGACGCCAAGGACCCCTTCCACGTGCCGGGCGGCCGGGTCGTGGCCGGGTTCCCGTCCTTCAGCAAGGACCTCGAGGCCTCCTACAGCCGCGTGGACGGCTTTATCTCCGATGTCTCTGGGCCATACGGCGTCGAGATCGTCGGCTCGGCTGAAGCCCTCGTCGACAAGGTCGATGCCGTCCTCCTCGAGAGCGTCGACGGACGCCGGCACCTGGCCGAAATCCGCCCGGTGCTGGCGGCGCGCAAGCCGGTATACGTCGACAAGCCCCTGGCGGCCTCCTACCGCGAGGCGGCGGAGATCGCCCGCCTGGCGGCCGAATACCGCTGTCCGCTCTTTTCCTCCTCTTCGCTCCGCTTTGACGCCAACATCGTGGCCGCCAAGGAGGATCCCGGCCTGGGCAAGGTCCTGGCGTGTGACGCGTTCAGCCCGGCCAAGCTCGATCCCACGAACCCTGGCCTGTTCTGGTACGGCATCCACGGCGTGGAGATTCTTTACACCTTCATGGGCGCCGGCTGCCAGAGCGTGTACGCCCACGCGAGCGACGCCCACGACCTGATCGTGGGCCGCTGGGCTTCCGGCCGGGTGGCCACCATGCGCGGCATTCGCGAGGGGAGCCTGGGTTACGGCGCGACAGTCTTTACCGAGGGCCAGGTAGCCCAGGTGCAGTACTCCAAGCAGATCCCCATCTACGCGCAGCTACTGAAGGAGATCGTGCCCTTCTTCCAGGGCGGTCCCGCGCCGGTCGCCGTCAGTGAGACCCTGGAGATCATGGCCTTCATCGAGGCGGCCATCATCAGTCAGGCGCAGGGGCGCGAGGTGGCCCTCAGCGAGGTGATGGGCTAGCGCAGACGGGTGTTCTCAGGTTGGGCACACCCATTGTCCGCGCGCACGCGTGTTCTGCAGGGTTTACGCCACGTTCATGCAGCGGCGGCGGTTCTGTGCAACAATGGGACCCAGGGGCGCCCGCGGCGGGCTACCGTTGCGCGTGCCCCTGGCCGCGTGATTGCACAACGCTTGGACGAGGCGATATGGCTCAAGAGCGCACCCCCTCTCAGGTCATGGTGATATCTGCCGCCGGCCGCTGGCGCGAGGCAACCTGCACGCGCCTGCGGGCCGCCGGGCACGACGTCGCCGTGGCCGACAGCCCCGCCGAGGCTCTCGGGCTGGTCGTGCGCGTGCCGGTCCGGGCCGTCATCCTGGATCACACCCTGGCCCAGCCCGAGGCTTTTGACCTCGTCGACGAGCTGCGCCTCCTGTCACCGGGGATCGCGATCCTCTACGCCTCGCCTGTGTCAGAGGCCCACCGCTGGGAAGCAGTCGTGAGAGCCGGTGCGGACGCGCTCATCCCCCTGGTGGACTGCGACGCGCCGGAGGGCCTCCTCGAGGTGCTCGTCGCGCGTTGCCTGGCAAACGGCGGCCCAGCGTCCGCCGACACCGCGGCGGAGGCGCCCTCACCCGGTGCGGCGGGTCTTCTGAACAAGCAGCTGGCGCGCCTCGCGCACGACTTTAACCAGCCCCTGACAGTCGTCCTCGGCACCGTCGAGATGTTGCTCCTCGATGTCCCCACGGAGTCGTTCCTCCGACAGGACCTCTTGGCGCTGCAGCGGGAGGCGGAACGCCTGCGCTCCCTGGCCGCCCGCCTGCGGGGCCTGATCCGTCCCTCCTCGCACTAGGTAGCAGCCCACCGACCCGACCTGGCCCGGCCACCGCGCGCTGGTCGGCCCCACACTACGCTCGGGGCGCGATTTGCGCCCTCCCCGCGGGTGTGCTACACTATGGGATGGTGTGGCCGCAGCGGTCAACGATCGGACCCTGCTTGCCCGCCGGCGCCGGAACCCTGGCAGCACGATCAGGCTGAGGCGCGTCTGCTTGATCCCTTGGCGGTATCCGCGCGGCAACGTCGGCCAGAGTCCGGGTGTTGCCGCCTTTTTTTGTGCCCTGGTACAGGCTCGGCGAGCCTGTTCATGCTATAGTACTGCGCAGGAGAGAGTGGCTCTCTTGCGCGCGGCGACGGAGTGAGATCAGATGAGCGGTACGGACAGGCTGTCGCGTTTGAGGAATATCGGCGTCATCGCGCACATCGACGCCGGCAAGACCACGGTGACGGAGCGGATGCTCTTCCATGCCGGGCTCACCCACCGCCTGGGCAACGTCGATGACGGCAACACGGTCACCGACTTTATGCCCCAGGAGCGTGAGCGCGGCATCACGATCCAGTCCGCAGCGATCACCTGCGACTGGAAGGGTCACCAGGTCAACATCATTGACACCCCCGGGCACATCGACTTTACGGCCGAGGTACAGCGCGCTTTGCGCGTTCTCGACGGCGGCGTCGTCGTGTTTGACGGCGTGGCCGGGGTCGAGCCGCAGTCAGAAACCGTCTGGCACCAGGCTGACCGCTACCACGTCCCGCGGGTGGCCTTTGTGAACAAGATGGACCGCCCCGGCGCCAGCGTCGACGCCACGGTGGCCTCCATCCACGAGCGGTTGGGCGCCCGCGCCATCGCCGTGCAGATGCCCATCGGACAGGAGGCCACCCTGGCCGGCGTGGTGGACCTGCTGCGCATGCAGGCCATCTACTTTGACGCCGACGGCAAACCCGATCCCGACCGCGTCCAGATCCCTGCCGAGCTCCTTCCGGAGGCCAAGCGCCGCCGCGAGGAGATGATCGAGGCGATCGCCGACGTCAGTGACGAGGTGGCCATGGCCTTCCTCGAGGGGGACGAGCTTCCCCGACAGACGTTACTGGCGGCGTTGCGGGAGGCCACGCTGCACAACCAGGCCGTGCCCGTCCTGTGCGGGTCGGCCATGCGCAACATCGGCGTCGTCCCGCTGCTCGACGCGGTGCTCGACTATCTGCCCTCCCCGCTCGACGTGGAGGGAATGACGGGTCACCTCGAGGGCGAGGATACGCCCGTGGTCTGCCAGCCCGATGACGACGAGCCGTTGGCGGCGCTGATGTTCAAGCTCACCAACGACCCCTTCATGGGCAAGATGGCCTTCTTCCGCGTGTACTCGGGCACCATCCGCCGCGGGGACACCGTGCTCGACACGGTCGCCAACTCGAGCGAGCGGATCGGGCGGCTGCTGCGCATGCGCGCTGACCGCCGCGAGGAGGTCGAGGTCGTCCACGCCGGTGACATCGGCGCGGTGCTCGGGTTCAAGTCCGCCTCCACGGGGCATACGCTGGCGGCGCCGCAACGCCCGGTCGTGCTCGAGCAGATCAGCTTCCCGGCCCCCGTGATCGAGGTCTCCGTGACGCCGCGCCAGCGCGAGAGCCAGGACAAGCTCGGCGTGGCCCTGCAGCGCCTGGTGGAAGAGGACCCCACCCTGCAGGTGCGCACCAACGAGCGCACCGGAGAGACGGTGCTGGCCGGCATGGGTGAGCTGCACCTGGATGTGGTCCTCGATCGGCTGAAGCGCGAGTTCCGCGTTGACGTACGCGCGGGCGCGCCCCAGGTGGCCTACTGCGAGACCATCACACGGTCCATCGTCCATGAAGGGCGCCTGATCAAGCAGACGGGCGGCCGCGGCCAGTACGCCGTGGTAGTCGTCGAGTTCGAGCCCCTCGAGCCGGGCAGCGGTTTTGTCTTTGAGAACGCCATCATCGGCGGGGCGGTGCCCAAGGAGTACATCCCCGCTGTGGAGCGTGGCATGCGCTCGGCCATGGAAAAGGGCCCCCTGGCCAAGATGCCGGTGGTCGACATCAAGGCGCGCTTGGTCGACGGCAAGTTCCACGAGGTCGACTCGTCCGAACGCGCCTTTGAGACCGTCGGCTCCATGGTACTGCGCGAGGCCATGATGCTGGCCGGGCCGGTCCTGCTCGAGCCGGTGATGGCCGTCGAGGTGGTCGCCCCGCAAGAGTACACCGGGGACATCATCGGGGACCTCGCCTCGCGGGCGGGCACGGTCAACGGCATCGAGCCCCGCACGACGGGCGTGCAGACGATCGACGCCCACGTGCCGCTGGCCAAGATGTTCGGCTATGCCACCTCGCTCCGTTCGGCCACGCAGGGTCGCGGAACGTTCACCATGCAGTTCTCGCACTACCAGCAGGTCAGCGAAGAGACCCGCAAAGAGATCGCCTCCAGCGCGGCCTAGGATCGCTCGATGGCCGCTGCGGCGAAGACTGGGGACGGGCGCGTGCGCCCGTCCCTTTGCTCTAGCCCGGCGCCTGCCCTCCTTACTGCCCCGCGCGGCTCGGAAGGCGCTCGCCCTGGCCCCACGCGCGGCCCCGGTGCCCCCCGCCCTGCCAAGCGCGCTGCAGCGGTTGACGCTGCCGGGTGCTGCTCTACAATGCTTCCGCGTAACCGGGTAAGCGGACACGGAGGAGGGACCACTATGGCAGCAAGTCTGAAAGCGGGTGTCATCGGCCTCGGAATCCTCGGCAGCCAACACGCCAAGCTGCTTCACGATCGCCAAGAGGTCGACCTCGTCGCCGTGGCCGACCTGCGCCGTGAGGTGGCCGAGGAGGTCGGCGGGCGGCTGGGCGCCGCCACCTACACCGACTATGCGGCCATGCTGCGCGAGCACCGCCTCGACCTGGTCGTAGTGGCCACGCCCGATCCCCTGCACCGCGATCCGACCATCGCCGCGCTGCGCGCCGGCGTGCCCAACGTCGTCCAGGAAAAGCCCCTGGCCACCACCTGGGAAGACGCCCTGGCCATCTGCGAAGAGGTGGAGAAGCGCAAGGCCCGCCTGTTGGTGAACTTTGCCAACCGCGCCACCCCGCTGGATATCGCCACGCGTTATGTCACGCAGAGTGGCCTATTGGGGCGCGTGGTCTATGGCGAGTCGCGCTTGGACGACAACATCAGCGTGCCCACCAAGATGTGGGGAGACCGCACCCGAGACTGGGCGGGCGGCTCGTCGACGGCGCACTTTCTGCTGCCCCACGTCGTCGACCTGCTGCGGTACTACTTTGCCCCCGCCGAGGTCAAGGAGGTCTATGCCATCTCGCAGCGCGAGGTGCTCGGCTACACGCCCGACGTCTACGACGCCTTCCTCACCTTCGACACGGGGATGAAGGTGCGCGTCAAGGCCGAGTGGATCAAGCACATCGACGAGCTGGTCGAGTTCTACATGTGCTTCTCCGGCGCCGACGGCACGCTGATCTACAACAAGCGCGGCGGTTTCGGCACGGCGCCCGGCTGGCGGGCGAACCTGTCAACGGCCCTGTCTGAGGGGGAGCTGCTGAAGCATCAGACCGCCCTGCTCGGCCTCGGCGCCAACGTGGCGGCCCTGCTCCACCGTCCTGCGCCCACGACCGGTACCCTGAAGGCCGGCGGCGGCGACCTGGTGCCGGCGCTGGAGTTCCGCGGGCTGGGCTATGGGGAGTTCATGGCCCTGCCCGATCGCTTCGTGGACGCCATCCTACAGGACTCGCTGGAGCCCTCCACCTGGCGCGGGCTGGGGCCCCTGCCCACCCACATCGACGGCCTGAAGCAGACTCAGATCACCACGGCGATCGTCCGCTCGGCCGAGACCGGCAAGGTGATCACCCTCGACTGACCGGGTCAACGCCCCAGTACGAGACGAGGCCGCCCCTGGTGGGCGGCCTCGCTGCTTGTTCTGCGGCACCGGGAACGCCTAGCGGCCCCAGTTCTCGCGCAGGTAGTCCATATAGTACAGGGCGTTCTCGATGGGGATGTTGGCCGGCATGTGGTTGCCCACGGCAAACAGGAACCCCGCGCAGCGCTCGGCCAGCGCGAGGGTCTCGTCAACCTCCCTGCGGATCTGTCCTCTCGTTCCGAAGGTGAGCGTGCGCGCATCCACCTTGCTGCTGATGATGCAGTGCGTGCGCCCGTACTTGGCCACCACCGGCTCCAGGGGGGTCATCGGCTCGAAACAGAGGGCGTCGGCGCCAGCCGCGACGATGTCGTCGACGAACATGGAAAAGTCGCCGTCTGAGGTAAAGATCACCTTCTTGCCGGCGTCCCGCAGCACGCGCCACAGCTCCCGGTAGCGGGGAAAGACCTCCGCCCGGTAAAAGTCGGGGCGCATGAAGGGACCCATCGTCCACACCATGTCGTCGTGGCACATAAAGACCTCGATCGAGGTCCGGGCCCAGGCCCGGCAGTGGTGCATGCTCTGCTGATAGACAGTGTCCAGCACTCGGGCGAAGCGCGCCGGGTAGGCGGCGGCCTCCAGCAGCATGTTCCAGCCAAAGATGGCGATGGCTCCCGAGATCAGCGTCCGATAGTACCCTCCCGTCCAGACCTGCTCCGGAAAGGCCACGCGGGCCTCCTCGTAGCGCCGCTGATAGTCCTGCACCAGGAAATCCAGATCGGTCAGGCCGTACTCGGCCACCGCGTCAAAGGCCAGCACTTCGTCCACGCTGCGAAAGGGGCACTCGGTCGGCTCGCGGCGGTCAACGCCGCCCTCGTCGTATTCCGAGTGGCCCATGTCGGTCATGCGGCCGCGGCCCTCCCAGGGGAGGGGGTCGTGCGTGGTGGACCACAGGAAGTCATAGTCCCAGGCGTGATAGAACGCGCGGCTCTGTTCCGGGTGCCCGTCGGGCAGCCCGGTGACGGCCCGTTTGAGCGGTGCATGGTCACAGTACTCAGTGTGGGCCAGGCGCGGCGTCGGGCGCAGGTTGAGGGCGTCGATCCCGATCTGGTAGCTCATGCCAACCTCGGCGCTAGTCTTCCAGGTTCAGCCAACGCAACTCGGCGGGGCTCAGGCTCACGCGCAACGCACCCAGCGAGCTGTGCAGCTCCTCGAGGGTGCGCGGCCCGATCAGGGCGTAGATGTTCAGCGGCTGGCTCAGCACGTAGGCCAGGGCGATGTCCGTCGAGGTGACCCCCTTGCTATCCGCCAGCTCACGGGCGCGCTCCAGCCGGCGAAAGTTGCCCTCATTGAACCAGGTGCGCACCACGCCCGCCAGGGCCGGGTTGGCGCGGTCAGAAGGCGCGAACCGGCCGGTGAACAGGCCAGAGGCCTGGCTGCTCCAGGCAAAGAGCGGCATCTGGGTGCGCGCGTACCACTCGCGCGAGGCGGGGTCCACCGCCGACACGCAGCCCGCCCACATCGGCTCGTTCCACTCGGCCAGGGAAAAGTTGGGGCTCGAGGCGCGAAAGCCGACCAGGCCGTGCTCCGCGGCGTAGGCGTTGGCCGCCTCGATACGTGCGATGGACCAGTTCGACCCGCCAAAGGCCCGGATCCGGCCCGCCCGGAGGTGTTCGTTCATCACCGAGATGAACTCGCCCACCGGGATATCCAGGTTGTCCCGGTGCATCATGTAGATGTCGGCATAGTCGGTCTGCAGGTTGGCCAGCGACTCGTGGAGCTGCCGGGTGAGGTCGGCCGGAGTGCAGAGGGGAGTATGCGCCCCCTTGACTATGAGGGCCATCTCATCGCGCAGGCCGCGCAACGCCAACCACTCGCCCACCGGCTTTTCTGACCCGTAGACGTAGGCGGTGTCGATGGCACGGCCACCGGCCTCATAGAACGCGTCGAGCAGGGCGCAGGCCAGGCGCAGGCCGCCGGTGCGGAAGACCATGCTGCCCATGACGATGCGAGACACGGGCTTGCCCACCCCTTCCACCTGGCCGTAGCGCATCGGGACGTTGGGCTCCCGGCGCAGCGGCCTACCCGCGAAAGGGAGGCGCAACCCCTCGGCCGTCTCGTTGTCGAACTGCAGGCCGATCTGCTCGCGCCAAGAGTCGAGCAGGCGCATGTTGGCCAGCGTGTCGTCCCAGGTCATGCACGGGTAAGGCGCCTGCTGGCGGCCCTCGGCCACGCAGCGGGCGACCGTATCGGCCTCCACCGAGTAGAGCGGGATCTCAGACGGGACAGGGATCTCCTCGGGGGCATCCTGCCCGTTGCGCTGCAGGACGATCTTGGCCTCAGCGCCCTGGCCGGGGAACCAAGGGGTGCCGACCACGATGTGCCCGTCAGAGCCCCAGACCCGCACCGCCGACTGGACGCCCACCTGGATGCCACAGGTCAGCTCGGCCAGCACGTCCCCGGGGAAGCGCACCACGGCGCTGGACCACTCGTCGACGCGGTTCTGCGGGTTCACGTACCCGACGGCCTTGACCTCACTGGCCTCGGCGGGCCCGCCGCCGGCGGCGGCGCCGGCAATCAGCCGGGACATAGAGGCACAGTAGCAGCCCACGTCCATGATCCCGCCGCCGGCCGCGGGGTTCTGCTGCCGGACGTTCTCGGGCCGCGGGCCGCGCATGTTGAAGGAGAAGGCGGCCTGCACCACCCGCACCTGGCCGATGGCTCCCTCACGCACCAGCTCGGCCAGTTTCCGCGTCTGCGGGTGGCAGCGGTACATGAACGCTTCCATGAGGAACACACCGTGCTGGCGGGCCGCCTCGATGGCGACCATGGCCTCGGCACAGTTGGTGGCCAGGGGCTTTTCACAGAGGATGTGCTTGCCGGCCTCCGCACAGCGCACCGTCCAGCGAGCGTGAAGGTGGTTCGGCAGGGCGATGTACACCGCCTGCACCTCCGGATCGGCCAGCAACGCCTCGTACCCCTCGTAGCGCCTGGGCGCGCCGAACTCGTCGCCAAAGGCGTCAGCCGCTGCCTGGGTGCGGCTGGCCACCGCCAGCAGCCTGCCCGTGGTGCTGGTGGCCAGGGCCCCCGCGAAGCGATGCGCAATGCCCCCCGTCCCGAGGATGCCCCAGGCCAGCGCCGCCGCCCCCGTCGTCTTCTTGTCTGCCATGGATCTCCCTTTCTGCCTCTCGTTGTGTCAGGTGCCAGCCAGGCGCCCGCCCGGTCCGGTCTCCATCCCGATCCGCGTCGCCAGTGAAAGCATCGCGACGGATCCCGTGCCTCGCGTCTATCCTATGGCCAGGCCGGCCGCTACCGAAGCGGGTACGCGCCGCGCTCCTCGAGCAGGTCGGCCACCCAGGCTACGCGCTCGATGGCCGAATCGGGCATGACGTTGTCAGCCACGCCCAGGATGAACGCCTCCCCAGGAGCGATGACCTCCAGAAGGTCGACCATGTAGCTGCGGAACTCCTCCTCCGGCACCGTCGGTGACAGCAGCAGCGAGGGAAGCCCACCCCAGATGATCACCCGCGTGCCCCAGGCCTCGCGCGCCCGCCGCAGCGTCAGGGGGACCATCGGCGCCGTCACAAAGCACTCCACCATGTCCCATCCGGCCGTCTCGACTAGATCCAGGATCGCCGACGTGTCGTTGTCGGCGTGCATGGCCACGGACTTGCCGTGGGCGTGCAGGAGCGGCATGAAGCGGGCATAGTAGGGCAGCACGTAGCGACGGAACAGCCGCGGCGGCGTGAACTGCGTCGAGAGGTGTTGGCCGTGCAGGATCAGCCGCGCCGGCGACTCGGCCACCACCGGCCACATGCGCTCGGCCTCCGCCTCGGCCATGACCTCGAGCAGGTGCGTCACCTCTGCCGGATAGTCGGCGAGGTGGAAAAAGCCGTGCTCATACCCGGCCCCGTTCTCCAGGAACTCGTGCAGGGGCACGTCTCCGGCAGAGACCATCGGCAACCCGTCCGGCCCGATCTCCTGGTCGTAGGCGCGGTAAGCGTCGTAGCAGGGCTCCCAACGGCGGTGCTGCCAGATCCACTCCCAGACGCCATAGTCGGCCGGGCCCTTGAGCGGGTACTCCTCGATGCGCGCCGGCAGGCCCAGGCGATCCAGGTCCTCGGAATGGCGCATGACGCGCCGCAGGCTGCCGACCGGCGTGTGCCACTCGGTGATGTCGCGGCGCCCCTCGCGCCGCTCGACCACCTCGACCCCCTCATCGACGATCTCGAACACCCGGCCGTCGCGTGCCGGGGTCCCCAGGCCGAGGTCACGCTCCACCTCGCGCAGCGACCGGCCCGCCCAGCGGGCCGGCAGCGTTCCCGCCAGCCGGTGGGCGTTGTACCAGAGAGAGAGCCGCGGAATCCAGGGCACCCGGTCGGGCGGACGCCCAGACAGAACGGCCAGGATGCGCTCACGGTTGTTCATGCGACCCCCCGAGGGCTGTCAGCGGAGGAGCAACACGCTCACCCCTCACGCAGGCGCGACACCAGGTCTTGACAGGCCTTGGCAAAGATGCCGACGTCGACCCCCAAGGAGATGTACTGCACCCCCAGGTCCATCCAGCGCCGGGCTGTGGCGGCGTCGGCGGCGAAGGTGCCAGCCCATTTGCCGGCCGCACGGATCTGGCATGCCGCCTGCTCCATCCCGGCGATCACGCGGGGATCGTTCACCTGCCCCGGGATGCCGAACGACTGAGACAGGTCGTACGGCCCGAGAAAGACCACGTCGACGCCACCGACGGACAGGATGCCGTCCAGGTTCTCCAACCCGCGCACGCCTTCGACGTGGATGATGACGAGCTGCTCGCGGTTCAGGGCATCGGTGACGCCGGCGGTGCCGTGCATGGCATAGTCGCCGGCGCGCGTATAGTAGGACAGGCCGCGGCGGCCCAGCGGCGCGTACTTGGCCGCGCGCACCACCGCCTCGGCGTCCTCGCGGGTCTCGATCTGGGGCACCTGCACGCCGGCCGAGCCAATGTCGAGCGCGCGCTGGATCAGCGACGGCTCGTTGGCCCGCACGCGGATGATCGGCGCCAGCCCCACGCCCTGGGCAGCGCGACAGAGGTCCTCGGCGGTGTCGATGGAGAGGGGCCCGTGCTCCGTGTCGATGATGGCATAGTCCAGGCCGGCTAACCCCACCGCCTCGATGAACGCGCCGTAACCGCAGTTCATGAACGGGCCAATGACCACCTCGCCCTGGGCGAGCCTGCGCCGTAGCGTGTTCTCTCGTACCACTTGCCCGCCTCCGCTGCCGCTGGCCACTCTGTACGTCGGGGCGAGTCTATGCCGGGCCTCTTTGGGCGTCAAGCGTCTCTGCGTCGCGGTTGCCAGCGCGGTTTCGCCCGCCGCACGGAGCGGGTATACTGGCGACAAGTTGGGGCAGAGCAAGGAGACGCTGCATGGCCAGTGGCAGACCCAGGTTCGTCATCGTTCTCGCCGGGGGCAAGGGCACCCGCATGCGCTCGGCAGACCGTCACAAGGTGTGCTTCCCCATCGACGGGCGGCCGGCCATTGTCCGCGCGCTCGACGTCTACCGCGAATGCGGCATCGCGCAGCCCATCGTCGTCGTTGGGGCCATGGCCTCCCAGGTGATGGAGACGGTCGCCGCCGAGCACGAGGGCGTCGTCTACGTCTACCAGGCGGCGCAACTCGGTACCGGGCACGCCGCTCGCCTGGGCGCCCGGGCGCTGGCCTCGCTCGGGGAGGACGAGGACGTGCTGCTGGTGGCCGGGGACCGCCTCATCGAGCCGATCGCGCTCGAGCGCCTCTTTGCCCTCTACTATGAGCAGGATTGCGACCTGGCCTTCATGGTGGCTCCGCGGCGGGAGCGTTCGGAGCAGGGGCGGGTGTTGCTCCGCCCGGACGGAGCGGTGCTTGCCAACGTCGAGATGCGTGACGTGCGCCAGCGCCGCGGCCTGGCCCGCCTGCGCGCCGCGGCGCTGGCCGGCGCGCCCCTCTCCCGAGGGTCCGCGCGGGGGGCCCTTCTGGGCGAGATGGACGAGGCCCGCGCCAGCCTGGCCTTCGGCGACCTCTGGACCTGGCTGGCCGAGGGAGACGGTACCCCTTCTGCCCAGGAGTACCTGGAGCGGATCCCCGCCGCGGCCACCGAGTTCACCTTCAGCATGCCCGACGGCGGACAAGAGCGCCGTAGCGTGGAGGAGGTCGAGCAGGCCACGGTCGTCAACGTCTCCGTGTACCTGGCACGCGCCAGGGCGCTCCGCTACGCCCTGGACAACCTGAACCGCTGCAACGCCCAGCGCGAGGAGTACCTGTCCGACATCATCAACCTGCTGGCGCGCGGCAGGCGCCCCGACGGGCGCCCCTACACCGTCCGCGCGCTGACGGTGGAGAACCCCAACCATGTCCTGGGGTTCAACAACCCGGCCGAGCTCCTCGAGATCGAGGCTTACTACCAGGAGAAGAAGCGCGCCCAGAGCGCCCCCGAGCTGCCCGAGGGCGACGCGTACCGCCCGGTGAGCCGTTGGCTGGCAGCCATCGAAGGGCTGGGCCAGGGCCTGCTCGAGCGTGAGCCCGAGCTGGCGGCCGAGTGGCGGGCCACCTATGGGGACGATGCCGCCCTGCTGGCCGAGCGCCGGGCTGCCTACCAGGCGTTGCTGCGCCACGCCGCAGAGGTCCTCGGTCAGGACGTCCCCGTGTTCCTGGTGCGCGCCCCGGGGCGGGTGAACATCCTGGGGCGCCACATCGACCACCAGGGCGGCAACTGCAACCTGATGGCCATCGACCGCGAGATCCTCCTGGCGGTGCACCCCCGCCAGGACGACCGCGTCTGCCTTTACAACTCGGAGGAGGGGCGGTTCGCCACCCGGCACTTCGCCATCAGCGACCTGCTCGAGCGGCTGCCCTGGGATGACTGGATGTCTTTGGTGAACAGCAGCCAACTCATGGAGATGGTCCTCGCAGCCGACGGCGACTGGAGCCAGTATGTGCAGGCCGCCGTGCTTCGCCTGCAGCACAAGTTCTCGTCCCTGCGGCTGCGCGGGCTGGACATCGTCGTAAACGGCAACATCCCCATCGGGGCGGGGCTGTCGTCCTCGTCGGCCCTGGTGGTGGCCTCGGCCGAGGCCACCGTGGCGGCCAACTCGCTCGAGGTGCTCCCCTCACAGTTCGTCGACCTGTGCGGTGAGGGGGAGTGGTACGTCGGCACCCGCGGCGGCAGCGCCGACCATGCCGCCGTCAAGTTCGGGCAGCGCGGCAAGGTGGCCAAGGTGCGCTTCTTCCCCTTTGGCGTCGAGCGCATGGTCGACTTTCCGCCCGACCACCGCCTGGTCATCTGCAACTCGCTCATCCAGGCGCGCAAGGCGGCCGGCGCCCGCGACACCTTCAACCAGCGCATTGCCTGCTACCGGCTGGGCGCCGCGCTCATCCGCCAGCGCTACCATCAGTACGCCCCCCTGATCCAGCACCTGCGCGACGTGAACACGCGCAACCTGGGCGTGCCGCTGGCCTGGATCTACCGCATCCTGCTCTCATTGCCGGAGGAGGCCACTCGCGCCGAGCTGCGCGGCCTTCTCCCTGCCGAGACGCTGGACCCCGTCCTTGCCACCCACGCGGAGAGCGACGAGGGCTACCCGATCCGCGGCGTGGTGCTCTTTGGCCTGGCCGAATGCGAGCGATCCAGAGTCGGCGTGGACCTCCTGGGTAGCGGGCAGGTGGCCGAGTTCGGGCGGCTGATGCGGGTCTCTCACGATGGCGACCGGGTGGTGCGGCACGACGCGGCGGGCACCCCGCTCGCCTACACGGCGCCCGCCTCCAACGCCTACCTGCTGGACCAGATCACCGCCCTGGAGACCGGCGACCCCGAGCAGGTCATGTCCGCCCAGTTGCAGTGGCAGCCGGGCGCCTACCGCTGCAGCACGCCGGACATCGACTGGATGGTCGACCTGGCCCTAGGCGTGCCCGGAGTGGCGGGGGCGCAGCTGGCCGGGGCCGGCCTGGGCGGCTGCATGATGGTGCTCGCCCACCGCGAGGCCATCCCGGCGCTGACGCTCCGGATGACCGAGGGGTACTATGCACCGCGGGGGCTGGAGCCGTCCGTGTCGGTGTGCACGCCGATCGCCGGCAGCGGCGTCCTGCTCAAGCGGTGGCACAGCGGCCAGTAGGCAGCAGCGCGCGGCTACGCAGCGGGCGGGCCTACCGGTCAGCCGGCTGGGATGGGTCGCCATCGTCCACAGAAAGGGAATCGCGGCATGAGGATCGCACACCTATCGGACCTGCACCTGCGCCAGGCGCTGCCGGGGACGTCGCACATCGCGCGGAGGCAGTCTCGCCGCGTGCCCGAGCTGCTGCGTGCCGCGGTGGCGCGCCTAGAGCGCGAGGCGCCGGACGTCGTCATCTGCAGCGGGGACCTGCTCGACTACCCGCTGGACCGTATGGAGGACCCCGAGACGCTAGCCCTAGGGCAGGCCGATCTGGCGCTCATTGCCGGGATCCTGGCCCCGCTGGGGTGCCCGACGATCGTCCTGCCCGGCAACCACGACCCGCTGCCGGCCACCCGCGCGCTCTTTTGCCCGCCTGAGGAGATCGTCGTCGACGGGCTCCGCTTCCTCACCTTCGTCGACCGTGAGGAGGAGGCTAACGTCCCCCACCGGCGGGCAGAGGCGCTGGAGCGCTTCCGTGCGGCCCTGGCGGAGGAGGCCTCGCTGCCCCAGGTGCACGTGCAGCACTACGTCCTATGGCCCGAGCCGCCCCAGTCGGACTATCCGTACCGCTACGCCGACGCGGACCGGCTGGCGGCGGAGGCCGCCTCCTGCGCGGCCGTGCGCCTGGTGCTCAGTGGGCACTACCACCCGGGGCTGGCACCGCGCCAGCGAGGTGAAACCTGGTTCGCGACGGCGCCGGCTTTTTGTGAGGCGCCGCATCCGCTATGGCTGTACGAGCTGGCAGGAACCGCCCTCCGCTGGCGGTCGCTCGACACGGCGTGACCCCCGGCACCGGGCGCCCGGCCGGGCGTGCCTCGTGACGGAGGCGACGCAGACGAGAACGAGGAGGCCCCATGGCAGCGCTCATTTTGGCCTTTGACCTCGGCACCACCGGCAACAAGGCCTCGCTCTTTGCCGCGGACGGCTACCCGCTGGCCAGCCAAGTTTCGGCCTACCCGACCGCCTACGCCCGCCCGGGCTGGGCCGAGCAGAACCCCGAGGATTGGTGGGCCTCGGTGTGCGAGGCCACCGCCGGCCTGTTGGCCTCCTCGAAGCACTCCGCCGAGGACATCGCTGCGGTCAGCTTTTCCGGCCAGATGATGGCCTGCCTGCCGGTGGATCCCGCCGGCATTCCGCTGCGGCCCGCCCTGATCTGGGCCGATTCGCGCGCCGAGGAGGAAGCCCGCTGGCTTGCCGAACGCGTCGGAGGAGAGCGGGTCTATGCCGTCACCGGGCACCGGGCCAGCGCGTCCTACACGGCGGCCAAGGCCCTCTGGCTGCGCGCCCACGAGCCGGAGGTGTGGGCCCGGACCGCGCATCTCCTGCAGGCCAAGGACTACGTCGCCTACCGTCTGACGGGCGAGTACGCCACCGACTACTCGGACGCCTCGGGCACCAACCTGTTCGACCTCGAAGGCCGGGCCTGGTCCGTCGAGATTGCCGACGCCATCGGCCTGGACCTCGGCCTGCTGCCGGCGGCACGCCCCTCGGCCACCGTGATCGGTACCGTCAGCGCGCGGGCTGCCGTGGAGACGGGGCTGCGGCCGGGTACGCCGGTCGTGATCGGCGGCGGCGACGGTGCCTGCGCGACGGCCGGCGCCGGCGTCGTGGGCCCGGGCGATGCTTACTGCTACCTGGGGTCGTCGTCCTGGATTGCCTACGTCAGCCGGGCGCCCCTCCTAGACCCCGCCCAGCGCACTTTCACCTTCGCCCACTTGGACCCGGCCTATCTCTTCCCCACCGGGACCATGCAGGCAGCCGGGGCCTCCTTCGACTGGCTCGAGCGGCTGCTCCGCGGCGGCGGGGAGGGAGTACTGTACGACGCCCTCGAGGCCGGCGCCGGGGACGTTCCGCCGGGCGCCAACGGCCTCTTGTTCCTGCCTTACCTCCTTGGCGAACGCAGCCCACACTGGAACCCCCGCGCCCGCGGCGCCTTCCTGGGGCTGACCATGAGCCACGGCCGCGCCGAGATGGCCCGCGCCGTCCTGGAGGGCGTAGCCCTGAACCTGCGCCTGATCCTGGACGCCTTCCGCGAGCAGGGCGCGCCGATCCAGGCGCTCCGCCTGATCGGTGGCGGGGCGCGCTCGGCCGTGTGGCGCCAGATCCTGGCCGATGCACTCGGCCTGCCGCTCCTCTTGCCCACCCTCCTTGTGGAGGCCACCTCCCTCGGCGCCGCGGTGGCCGGCGGCGTTGGCGTCGGGCTGTACCCGGGCTACGAGGTCGTCCGCGAGATCGTCCAGGTGCGCCCTGGAGAGGAGCCTACGGCGGCTTCTGCGGCGCGCTACGAGGAGATCTACCCCCTCTTCCGAGAGGCCTACACCCGGCTGGTGCCGATCTACGAGGGCCTGGCCCGCGCCTAGGGCCTTCGTCGTTTGACAGTCGAAGCCCCTTACGCGTACACTATTGCCACACTGGAATTCCATCGTCCGCATTCCAGGCAGCAGGCGATACGTGGGGAGGGCCATGATCCCGGTTGACGCCATTCCACCGCTCACCCGCACCACGCTGCGCGAACAGGCCTACCGCCTGATCCGCCAGATGATCATCGCTGGGCGGCTGGCCCCCGGGGCGAGCCTCTCCGAGCGCGCCATCGGTGACCAGCTGGGCGTCTCGCGCGCGCCGATCAAGGACGCCCTCCTGCGGCTCGAGCGCGAGGGCTTTGTCGTCTCTCGCTCTGACGGCCGCTACGTCAAAGAGCTGGACCGTCAGGCGATCCTGCAGATGTACGAGGTCCGCGAGCGGCTGGAGGTCCTGGCGGCGCAGCTGGCGGCCGCGGCCATCACGCCCCCCAAGGCGGCTTTCCTGGCCGAGGGGCTGGCCGAGTACCGCGCCGCGTGTGAGGCGCAGAACCTGGAGGCGTTCGCCACCGCCGACGTCGCCATCCACACGGCCATCTGGGAGCAGGCCGAGAACCCCTACCTGCTCAACGCCCTGAGCTGCATCGCCGCGCCGACATTCATGCGCGTCTCGGATTGCGCCCGCTTTGCCGACGAGCACTGGACCACCCCTCTCAGCGAGCACGAGGCCATCATTGCCGCCATCAGCCGCGGGGATGTGGCCGCCGCCGGCCAGGCCATGGAAGGGCACGTCCGGCACGCCCTGGCCCGCAGCCTGCGGGCTTCGGCAGGGATGCCCGGGGATGCGCCGGCCGGCAGCGACCCCTAACCCCACGGCCGGCAGCCGGCGCCTGCCCCACGCGGCGGCCGCCGGCAGAAGACGGCGCGCTCACCCCTTGTCAGGGCGCGCCGCACGGCCTCCGCAACGTTCGCCGAGTCAGTCTCAGCAGGAGAGCACCGAACCATGTCAGAGCACATTACCCACTATGCCGTCTGCGACGACTGCCTGCGCCTGATGGATCGCATGGCAGAGATCAACGAGACCTTGCGCCACGTCGCCATCGAGCACCTGGATATTGCCCGCCTCGGCTCCGTCACCCGGTCGACAGACTCGTTCAACCCGGCCCTGCTGGAGCGCATCCGCGACGGCTGGCAGGCCCGGCAGCCCCAGGAGAACCTGGAGAGGAAGCTCGCCTACTCCCTCGGCACCCTGCTCCACCGCGCCGCCGACCGCACCATGAAGCCCGTCTTTGCGGCGTTGGGCGCCGGCGACCCTCAGGACCCCACCGACGTCAGCATCTACCACGACGTGTTCGTGTTCCGTGAGGTGTACAAGGGAGGTACCGCGCTCCCCTACGCGCCGACCATGTTCGGGGCCGCCACGCCGTTCGAGGAGGTGTTCCGCGTGCTTGCTCAGCGCACCCTGCTGAGCATTCACACCTTCATCCCCGACCGGTCGGATCCCGAGGCCTGGCTGGACCGGCTGTTCAAGGTGCGCCAGGACGCCTACGTGCATATCGCGCGCTACGCCCAGGCCTTCCACAACCCTGACCCGGCCAAGTATCAGGCCTACATCGTCGATGCCAGCTTTTACGACCCCGACGACGCCCTGACGCGCTGCGCGCGGGCCATCCAGAACGGCGAAGCGTTGCCCGACGGCGCCGTCACCGCGGCGGCCGACGCCGCCGCGCCCACCAGCAAGTACTCGGAAGCGCTCCATCGCGGCGTGTCGTACCTCCGCACCGCGAACCGCTACTTCCAGCGCGAGATCTCGCTGGATGAGGCCAAGACGGCCTGGAGCATCGGTACCCCTGATCTCTAGGCGTGGAGGGGTGTCGCCTGGCCATCTCGGCCAGGCGTATTGTGTCGATCGCGGGTCGTCATATGGCGTGAAATGCGAGTTGCGGCCCTCCCTCGGGAGGACCGCCAGGGAGCAAGTTGTATGCGCGTTGCAGAAGTTGTCGTCCGCATTCTGGAGAGTGAGGGGATCGAGGCTGCTTTTGGCATCCCCGGGGCAGCCATCAACCCGGTGTACGAGTATCTCGGCACCTCACAGCGGATCAAGCATTACATCGCCCGGCACGAGGAAGGGGCCGTGCACGCCGCCGACGGCTACTTTCGCGCTTCGGGCCGGCTGGCCTTGGCCATCGGCACCTCAGGGCCGGGGGCCACCAACTTTGTGACCGGCCTGTACACGGCCCAGGTGGACTCTATTCCTCTGATCGCCATCACGGGCCAGAGCGTCACCGTGCAGCTCGGCAAGGAGGCCTTCCAGGCGGTCGACATCGCGACCATCGCTGCGCCGGTCTGTAAGGCGGCCTGGTGCCTAACCGAGCCGCACCAGGTGCCGGCCATGCTGCGCCAGGCCTTCCGCCTGGCCCGCGAGGGGCGCCCCGGGCCGGTGCTCATCGACCTGCCCCTCGACGTGCAGATGGCCGACATCCCCTACGACCCGGCCGCCGATGCGCCCTTGCCCGTGGCCGTGCCGGGCCCCGACCCCGCCCAGATCGCCCGGGCGGTGGACCTGCTGCTGGCCGCCAAGAACCCCGTCCTGATCATGGGCGGCGGGGTGCTCCTCAGCGAGGCCGCCAAGCGCTTGGTCGCGTTCGCCGAGTACCTGTCGCTTCCGGTCATCACCACCTACATGGCCACCGGCGGCATCCCGGCGCACCATCCTCTGCACGTTGGCCACATCGGCATCCAGGTCGGGTCGCCCTTCGGCAACCAGTTCTTCCTCGAGAGCGACCTGGTTCTGGGCATCGGCAACCGCTTCAACGACCGGCACACCGGTCGGCTGGACGTCTACACCCGCGGGCGCACGTTCATCCACGTGAACATTGACCCGGCGCACATCGGCAGGATCGTGCCCACGACCCTCGGCATCGTGTCGGACGCGGGCCTGGCGCTGGACGCCCTGCTCGCCGAAGCACGCTCGCGGACCGCGCCGCGCCCTCCGTCCGAAAGGGTCCGGCAGATCCCCGCACGGCGCGCCGCCATGGCCCGCCGCACCGACTATGACCAGGTGCCGATCAAGCCGCAGCGCGTCTACCAGGAGATGAACGCCTACTTTGGCCCCGACACCATGATCACCACGGGTTGCGGGCTGACCCAGATCTGGTCGGGCCAGTTCCAGCAGGGCAGCGGCCCGCGCACGTATCTCCCCTCGGGCGGCGCGGGCACGCTCGGCTACGACCTACCCGCCGCCATCGGCGCCAAGGTCGCGCGGCCGGAGGCCACGGCCGTGGCCGTGGTCGGGGACGGCGGCTTTGGCTTTACCGTGCAGGAGCTGGCCATGGCCTGCCAGTTCCGCATCCCGATCATCGTCGTCATCGTGAACAACGGCTACCTCAGCCTCATCCGCCAGAACCAGCGCTATGCCTACGAGTTTGAGTATGGCGTCGACCTGACCTACGATGGGCGCGGCGTCGACTTTGTGCGGCTGGCCGAGGCCTTTGGCGCCCACGCCGAGCGCGTCACCGAGCCGGGCGAGATCCGCGGAGCGCTGGACCGGGCGGCTCGCTGCGGCCGCCCTGCGGTGATCGACATCATCGTCGATCGCCAGTCCGACGCCTCGATGGGCGGCGCCCTCGACGCCGTGCGCGAGTTCGTCTAGAGGAACGGGCCGGGCCCCGGCCTGCCTGTCGATCATCAGCAGCGAGTGAGGCACCGTCGTCAGCAAGGAGGCACCATGCAGGTCAGTGAAGTCATCGTAACCAAGATCCACACGCGGCGGCAGCGCGCCATCCGCAACGGTCTGTATACCTACACCGAGAGCGGCTCGGCGCTGGTACGCGTCCGCACCAAGGACGGCATCGAGGGGATCGGCTGGGCCAACGGGCACTCGGGCGCCCACCACGTCATCTATGAGGCGGCCCGCGCCCTGGCGCCGCACGCCGTTGGCCTCGACGTCACCGACACCGAGCGCCTCTGGGAGCTCATGTTCCAGCCCAAGCTCTTTGGCCGCCGCGGGCTGACGCTGCGGGCCATGTCGGCCATCGACAACGCCATGTGGGACGCCGCCGGCAAGTGCCTGGGTCTGCCGCTGTACAAGATGCTGGGCGGCTTCCGCCAGAGGGTGCCCGCCTACATCGCCGGCGGCTACTATATGGAAGACAAGTCTCTCGATGACCTCGCCGAGGAGATGCGCACCAAGGTCGCCATCGGCGCGCGTTACGTCAAGATGAAGATCGGCGGCGCCCCCATGCGTGAGGACGCCGAGAGGGTGCGCGTCGTGCGCGAGGCGGTCGGCCCTGATGTTGGCGTCATGGTCGATGCCAACAACGCCTACTCCCCCCTCGAGGCGATCAAGATCGCCCGCCTGCTGGAGCCGTACGACCCCTACTGGTTCGAGGAGCCGGTACACGCCGAGGACTATGAGGGGCTGGCCAAGGTCAAGGCCGGGACGTCTATCCCCATCGCCGTGGGCGAGAACGAATACTCGCGCTACGGCTTCCGCGACCTGGTGGCCTGTGGCGGGGCCGACATCCTCCAGGCCGACGCCACGGTGATGGGCGGCGTCACCGAGTGGCGGCACGTGGCCTCCTTTGCCTCGGCGCACCGCATCCCGATGGCGCCGCACGGCTCGGCCCTCCTGCACGTGCACCTGGTCGGTGGCGTCTCCAACGGGCTGATCGTAGAGAGCGGCATGCCGGAGGTCAAGAACCGCGCCAAGGGGATGCTCCTGGAGTCGATGACCCTCGACGAGGACGGCATGATCACGGCGCCCAACCGGCCCGGCATCGGCGTGACGTTGAACGAGGAGTGGGTCAAGGAGCACACGGTGGAATGAGGCCGTGCCGCGCCCCCCGACGGCCGTTAGGAGTGTGAAGAGCGAGGGACTTGCCATGGAACTGCGATCACTGGGCGGAACGGACCTCCGGGTCACCGCCCTCGGGTACGGCGCGATGGAGTTGCGCCGTATGGCCGACGAGGCCGAGGTGGCCCGCCTGCTCAACGAGGTGCTCGACAGCGGCATCCGCTTCATCGACACCTCGCCCGATTACGGCCTGAGCGAGGCGTACATCGGGCGGGTGCTGGCCGGCCGCCGCCATGAGTACGTGCTGGCCACCAAGTGCGGCTGTGTCGTCGACGCGGCCGGCAAAAGCCAGGGCGCCGGGCACGTCTGGACCGCCGAGCAGCTCGAGGCCAACCTGGATAGCAGCCTGCGACTGCTGCGGACCGACGTCATCGACCTCTGGCAGCTGCATGGCACGCCACCTGAGGCCCTGCCGGGCGGGCCGGACGACTCGGTTATCGCCGCCCTGCAAGCGGCCAAAGCGAAGGGCAAGGTGCGCGCCATCGGCATCAGCTATATCAACCGCAGCGCCGGCGATCCCTGGTACCCCGCGGAGTATGGCTACCGCCACATTCAGGAGTATCTGTCGTGGGGCGTGTTTGACACGATGCAGACCGTTTACGGCGGCCTGACCAGGACCTGCGAACTGGCCATCGGCAAGGCGGCCGAGCGGGGCATCGGCGTCATCGCGCGGGGCCTGCTGAAGCGCTACTTCCACAACTATGACGCGCTCTGCGACGAGGCCGGCCTCGACGAACTCCGCGAGCCCGGGGAGACCCGCAACGGCTTCCTGATCCGCTACGCGCTCAGCCATCCGTCGCTGAGCGCCGCGATCGTCGGCTCCGGCAACCCGGCCCACGTCCGTGAGAACGTCGCGGCCGCCTCTCGGGGGCCGCTGGCCGAGGACGTCTATGCCGAGGCCCAGCGACGCCTGGCGGCAGTCGGCATGGCGCCCAAGCCCGTCTAGACGCTGCTCGCGCGCCCCGCGCCGGCCCAGGTCCGTCGCCCCGCGGCGGCCCGGGCCGGTGCTGGCGCCGCCTCCGACCACCTCATACCGCGACAGCGAGGCCACCATGACCACGATCTGTCTCCTGGAGCCCTACTACACCGGCTCGCACAAGAGCTGGGCACAGGGCTATGCGGCCCACAGCGCCCACGACGTTCACCTCCTGACCATGGCCGGGCGCTTCTGGAAGTGGCGCATGCACGGCGGCGCCGTCACGTTGGCGCACAAGTACCGAGAGGAGGGCCTACAGACCGATCTCCTCTTGGCCACGGACATGCTCGACCTGGCCACTTTTCTGGCCCTGACGCGCGACCTGACCCACCGGCTGCCCACCGCCCTGTACATGCACGAGAACCAGCTCACCTACCCGCCCCCGCCCGGCGAGAAGCACGACCTCCATTACGGCTTTATCAACTATGCCAGCATGCTCTGCGCTGACCGCGTGCTGTTCAACTCGGCCTATCACCTGGAGTCCTGGTTTGAGGAGCTACCCCGCCTGCTGAAGCACTTTCCGGACTATACCGAGCTGCACACCGTGGCCTCACTGCGAGGGCGCAGCGAGGTGCTGCCGCTGGGCCTGTCACTGGCGGCGCTCGACGCCCATCGCGTTGCCGGCGAACGCGCCGGCCCGCTCCTCATCGTCTGGAACCATCGCTGGGAGTACGACAAGGCGCCCGAGGTGTTCTTTCGTGCCTTGTACGCCCTGGCCGAGAGGGGGCTCGACTTTCGCCTCGCCCTGCTCGGGGAGAGCTTTGTGCAGCCGCCGCCAGAGTTTGAGGAGGCCCGTGAGCGGCTGGCGGGCCATCTGGTGCAGTACGGCTATGCGGAGTCGTTCGCCGAATACGTGGGCTGGCTGTGGCGGGGCGATGTGGTCGTCAGCACGGCCATCCAGGAGTCGTTCGGCATCTCCGTGGCCGAGGCGATGTACTGCGACTGCCTCCCCCTGATGCCCAACCGCCTGGCCTACCCGCAGTTCGTCCCCGCCGAACACCGCGACCTGTGCCTGTACGAGGGCGAGGAGGAGTTGGTCGAGCGCTTGGCGTACCTCTGCGCCCATCCGGAAGTGGCACGGGCCACCTCCCTGCGGGGGAAAGTGGCCCGCTACGATTGGTCGGTTCAAGCCGCCGACTACGACCGCCTGTTCGCTGCCCTGGCCGGCAGCCGTTAGGAGCGCTTACGCGTTTTGGCCCGAGAAGACCAGCCGCCCGAAGCGCTTGGGCGTGTGGTAGTTGCGCCGGAACGTGGGTGACCAGGCCGAGTACTCGTCGCCATCCTCAGCACGGTCGATGCGGTAAAAGTTGGCGCGCCAGACGTCGCCGGGTTTCGGCGGGATGTGCGGCGCGGTGAGCATCTCGTCAAAGGGAATGGCGATCTCGACCGTCCAGGAGCGGTCGTCGGTGCCGCGGCGATGGGGATCGCCGTCCACCACCACCGCGGTCACGAGCCCCTCGCAATCCCAGCAGAACATGGGCTTGCGGACGTCGTCGCGGTTCAGCATGAACAGGTCGAGCACGGCGTTCAGCGGGCTGACCTCGATCTCCACGTACCCGATGCCATCGCGGTCATCGTCGAGGAAGACCTCGACGACCTCCTGGTTGAAGATCGGCTGGTCGCGCTCGGTCGTGATCCCCCAGATGTCCTTGTCCTCGCAGTGAAAGGCGACGTACAGGTAGGTATCGTCCCACACTGCCTGCACGGTGGTAGGCTGGCGGGGTGCATCGCCGCTCAGGTCCTCCCGGAGCATGGCCACCGGCGCGCGCCGCCAGGCATCCTCGTCAAGGCGTCCGTCGACCGTGATGGGCGTGGGGGTGCGGTAGCACACGTACTCGGGCAGGTCCGGCATCTGATTATCCTTTCGCTGGCGGCAGTAGGCTACGCTTACGGGGTGACGGTCAGGACCAGGCGCTGGTACGAGGTCAGGCTTGGCTCGCCGTCATCGGTCACGGCGAGGACGACATGCACGGATTCCGGCTTCTCCACCCGTGGCGCCACCAGGCGGGCCAGCGGCTCACCAGCGCCCTCGATCTCGAGCGGGCCGCGATAGGTGCCGGCCTCCGGGTAGACCCACCAGCGGAAGGCCAGGCGGTCGCCGTCCGGGTCCGACGAGGCCGAGGCGTCAAGCAGCACCTCCTCGCCGGGGCGCACGTCGCGGCGCCGGGAGCCCGCCAAGCGAGCGAAGGGCTCGTGGTTGGCTTGCTCGTACGGCGCATGGCACCAGGTCATCCGCGCGCGGAAGGCGGCCTGGTAGGCCGGTCGCCAGCGGCTGACGGTGACGCGTTCGCCCTCCTCGCCCGGCACGGCATCGGCCGCGTCGGTGTAGTGGCGCCCCTGGCCGGTGAAACGGCCGCCCCAGGACCCCCAGGTCGGCTGCTCGGGGTCGCCCAGCCCGTTGGGCACCACGTACAGGAAGGACGGCGTGTCCCCCTCCTTGACGCCCTTCACCCGCCCCCAGGGGTCGCCGCCGTCGTAGTTCGGGTAGGCGGCGCCCAGGGGCCCGTGCCCCTCGGTAACGTGGCGGCGCACCCAATCCCGCGTGACGAGAGACTGGTCACCGCCCCTGTACATGCCGCGGAACAGGTGCCGGTTGGTGATGTAAAAGAGATCGGGGAAGCGCTCCCTGATCCAGGGGGCCGTGTCATCCTGATCGGCGATGGCGTGTACGCGCAACCGTGACACAAAGCGCCGCACCTCGGCCTCGCCCCGCTCTGCGGAAACGCGCCATAGAGCCTGGGCCAGCTCCGTCGTGCCGCCCCACACCGCCACCCAGAGCGGCCGCGGGTCGGGCGAATCGACGGCGGCGATGATCCAGTCGGAGCCCGCCGAGTCGTGCCCGGGCCCCACGTGGGCCATGCCATAGTCACCGTTGCCCCGCTTGACGCGGGCCTGTAGCGCCTCCTCGGTCGGGAAGGCAGGATGGTGCTCGGCCAGCTGCGCCTGCACCTGGCCATAGGCCCGTACGACGGTGCGGATGTACTCGTCGTGCGCGACGCGCCCCTTCGCCATCGTGCTCGAGGCGATCAAGCCCTCGATGTCGATGTCGCAGGAGTAGAGGAGCAGGCGCACCAGCGACTGGGTGTCGTCGGGTTCGCCGCGGTCGGCCGTCAGCGTGCTGATGTCGGTAGTGACGAGGAGGCGCGGCCGCCCTGCCGCGCGCCCCGCGGTCTCTTGTGCGCTCACAATGCTCCCTTCGGCTCGGTCTCTCGCGTCGCGAGCGGCATTCTAGGCGATCCCCCGGGCTCGGCCAAGCCCCGCGCCACAGCCGGGCCGGAGGGCCTAGCCTTGACAGGGCTGGGCCGATCGCCTAGTGTAGGCGCGTTGTCGCTGCCGATATCTGACGCGAGGTACCCATGCTAGAAGACGCCCGCCGGGAGTTGCTGCTCCGCAAGGTCGAGGACTCGAAACAGATTGCCCTCGAAGCCCTTCGTCGTTACGGGGCCGACCGCCTGGCCGTCGCCTGGACCGGCGGCAAAGACTCCACCCTGACGCTCTACACCGTCCGCCTGGCCTGCCAGGAGGCGGGTATCCCGCTCCCCGGCTGCTTTGTGATCGACGAGGGGGACATGTTCCCCGAAGTGCGCCAGTTCATGGAGGGCCTGGCCGCCGAGTGGGGCTTGCGCGTCACGATTCTGCACAACAGCGACGTGAGCCGAGCAGCCGGCGGCCGCCTGGGCGCCGAGGTCCGCGTGGCGGACCTCAACGAGACCAACCGCGCCGAGATCGCCCGCCTAGGTTACGACGAGGACACCTTCATCTATGAGCCCGAGTCGTTCGTCGGCAACCACCTGATGAAGACCGTGGCCCTGAACGGCTACCTGTACGCGTCACGCGTGGCCGGCTTTTTCGCCGGGATCCGCTGGGACGAGCAGTCTGCCCGTGCCGACGAGACTTACTTTAGCCCGCGTCAGGAGACGCCCTTCAACCCCGCCCACACCCGCATCTGCCCAATCCTGCACTTTACCGAGCGGGACGTGTGGGATGCGACGCGGCTCCTCGACATCCCCCATTGCTCCCTCTATGCCCAGGGATACCGCTCCCTCGGCGCCCGGGTTACCACCGTCAAGGTATCGGACGTGCCGGCCTGGGAGCAGGACCTGGAACACACCAATGAGCGCGGCGGGCGCCGTCAGGACAAGGAAGACCTGATGAAAAAGTTCCGCGACCTGGGCTACATGTGAGGTACGCGCCGCGATGACACCGCCCGAAGGCAACCTCGGCCTGCTCGCGCACCGCGCGGCCCTGGCCGATCAGCTCTTCTTCCCTTGTGACGTCGAGCGCCTCGCCAATGGGAACACCCTGATCACCGATGCCGGCGACCTGCAGAGCGCCGGCAGCAAGGTGCTGGAAATCGACCCCTGGGGCCGCATCGTGTGGCGCTACACGGGGAACCTCCGGTTCGCCCACAGCGCCAAGCGCCTGGCCAACGGGAACACCCTGATCGCCGATACCAACAACAACCGCGTCATCGAGGTCACGCCCGAGGGCCGAATAGCCTTCACGACGGACGAGTGGTCCGCCGGCAGCGGGCTCCTCTCCGACGGCTCACACCTCCACTATCCCAACGACGCCCACCTCCTGGACGACGGCACCCTCCTGATCACCGATCGGAACAACGACCGCTGCGTGGTCTCCACGCGCGACGGTCAGGTGGTTTGGGAGTACGCCGAGGGCGTCAGGCACCCGCACAACTGCGACCCGCTCCCCAACGGGAACGTGCTCATTGCCGACTCGGACGGGCGAGCCGTCCTGGAGGTGAACCGCGCCAAGCGGGTCGTCTGGTCGTATGGCGCCGGCCGGCCGGAGTTGCTGGCCTGGCCGCGCGACGCCGACCGCCTGCCCAACGGCAACACACTCATCACCGACTCCAAGAACCACCGCGTCATCGAGGTCACCCCGGCGGGCCAGATAGTGTGGCAGTACGCGGTGAACTACTTCGCCAACTTTTACGAGGCCGACAAGCTGCCCAACGGCAACGTCCTGATCTCGGATCAGCAGCACAAGCAGGTCCTGGAGGTCGACGGCGCGGGGCAGGTGGTGTGGTCCTGGCGTAACTACACCATGGAGCGGCCCATAAACCCCAGGCTGGTGAACGGCTCCTTCCGCGAGCGCGGCGCCGACGGCCTGCCGACCGGCTGGATCCTGGCCACGCGCCTGGCCGAGGGCGGCGGGGAAGTGATCTGGGATGAGGACTCCCACCCGCGCCCCTGCCCGGGCATCGCCTACGACCGGCTGGGCGCTGCCTACCTGCAGCAGTACGTGGCGGCAGTGCCTGGCCAGCGCTACACGCTCACGGGGCAGGTACGTACCGCTGGGCTGGACGGCGCCGCGGCATACCTGCAGCTCGCCTTTGTGGACGACCTGGGCGGCTACGTCGGCGACGTGCTCACCCAGCCCAAGGGCCAGCCCTTCAGCGGGGATACCGACTGGACCCAGGACACCTTTGAGGCGGTGGCCCCGCCGAACGCCGCCTGTGCCGAAGTGCGCCTCTGCATCACCGGGCCCGGCAGGATGTGGGTGCGGGGCCTGATGCTGTTTTCCTAACACTCTGCGATCGGGGGGAACATGACCTTCAAACTGGCTTGCGTGGGCATCGGCGGGTATGCGGCCAACTATATCAACGCGGCGCGTCGCCTGCGCGACGAAGGGCAGGCCGAGATCCGCGCCGTCGTCGAGCTCTATCCGCAGCGCTACGTGGGTCTCCTGGACGAGCTCACCTCGCGGGGCACGCGCGTCTACGCCACCATGGAGGAGATGTTCGCCGAGCAGCGCGATATCGACCTGGTCACCATCGGCACCGGTCTGCACCTGCACTGCCCCATGGCGATCATGGCCCTCGAACACGGCTGCCACGTGTTCCTGGCCAAGCCGTCCACGACGCTCGTGCAGAACGTCGACCGGATGACCGAGGCGGCCCGCCGCGCGGACCGCTGGCTGGCCGTTGACTTTCAGCATATCTACTCGGAGGCGGCCGGGGCCATCAAGGACGCCATCGTGGCCGGCTCCCTGGGCACCGTGGAGGCAGTCGTGATCCGCCTGGTCTGGTGCCGGACGGAGCGCTACTACCGGCGCAACAACTGGGCCGGGCGCTACCGGCTGGGCGACGTACTGGTGCTTGATGGCCCGATGAACAACCCCCACGCCCACTATATCAACAACGCCATGTACTTTGCGGCCCCGCAGGCCGGCGCCTTTGCCGTGCCGGTGGAGGTGCAGGCCGAGCTGTACAAGGGGCACAAGATCGAGGGCGAGGACACCGTGTCGGCGCGCGCCAGGACGAACACCGGCGTCGAGATCCTTTTCCTGGCCACGCTGTGCGGAGAGGACAACGTCGCCCACACCGCCATGGACATCATCGGCAGCGCGGGGAGCGCCCGCTGGGGCTTCGATAGCTACCGCATCACCACGCGTGAGGGCACCGTCGAGCGGCCCACCACCAAGATCCGCGGCGAGGTGGCGCTGCGCTACGTGCTGCGTTGCCTGGAGACGGGCGGCCGCCCGAAGCAGATCATCGAGGACACCCGCGGGCACGTGCTCTTTTCCAACGGCGCCTACGAGTCGGCCCGCGCCATCCATCCGCTGGACGAGCGCTTCCTGAGGCTTACGGGCCTGCCCGAGAACGACATGTCCACCGAGCTGGTGGGCATCAACGCCCTGATCGAGGAGGCCGGCGAGCGCCGCCTGCTCTTCTCAGAGATGGGCGCGCCCTGGGCACGGCGGAGCTGCCCGTTCGACCTGACGGGGTACACCAGTTTTGCCCTGGTGCCCCCGCAGATCACCCTCTAGGCGCCGTCGGGCGCGTGCTCGGCGTGTATGGGTGGGGCGCCGCGGGGCGCCCCTTCAGCCTGCAAAGGAGCGCCTTGTGAGCCGTCCCAACATCCTGTACCTGCATTCGCACGACACGGGGCGCTACGTGCAACCGTACGGGTACGACGTCCCCACGCCGTACATCCAGCGCTTTGCTGAGCAAGGGGTGGTCTTTCGGCAGGCCTTCAATGCCGCCCCGACCTGCTCGCCCAGCCGCGCCGCGCTCCTGACGGGGCAGAGCGCCCACTCGGCGGGAATGATCGGGCTGGCCCATCGCGGCTTCTGGCTCAAGGACTACCGCCGGCACCTGGTGCACACGCTGCGCCAGGCCGGTTACCGCTCGACGCTCATCGGCGTCCAGCACGTCGCGCCGGAGCCGCACATGATCGGGTACGACGAGGTCGTGGACCTCCCCAGCCGCGAGGCCCGGCACGTGGCGCCGGCCGCGGTGCGCTTTCTGCAGGGCCGCCCGCAGGAGCCCTTTTTCCTGTCGGTCGGGTTTGCGGAGACCCATCGCGAGTACCCGTCCCCCGAAGCGCCGGATGACCCGCGCTTCTGCCGGCCGCCCGCCCCCCTGCCCGACGCGCCCGAGACGCGCCACGACATGGCGGCGTTCAGGACCTCGGCGCGCCGGCTGGACGCCGGCATGGGGGCCGTGCTCGGCGCGTTGGAGGCCGCCGGCCTGGCCGAAAACACCCTGGTCATCATGACCACTGACCACGGCCTGGCCTTCCCCCTGGTAAAGTGCAACCTCACCGACCATGGCCTCGGCGTGATGTTGATCGTGCGCGGGCCGGGGGGCTTAACGGGCGGACGCGTGCTGGACGGGCTTGTGTCGCACATCGACGTCTTTCCCACCCTCTGCGACCTGCTCGGCATGGCCCGGCCCGCCTGGCTCGAGGGGCGCTCGTTCATGCCCTTGGTGCGCGGCGAAGCGCAAGAGATCAACGAGGAGATCACGGCAGAGGTGACCTACCACGCCGCCTACGAGCCACAGCGCGCCGTGCGCACCAAGCGGTTCAAGTACATCCGCCGCTTTGGCGGTCGAGGGACGCCCGTCTTGCCGAACTGCGACGACAGCCCCAGCAAGGATCTGCTCCTGCGAAACGGCTGGGCCGCGCGGCCCGTGGCCGCGGAGCAGCTGTACGACCTCTGCTTCGACCCGGGTGAAGCGCACAACCTGGCCGGCGACCCTGTAATGGCTGAGGTACTGCGAGAGATGCGCGGCCGCCTGGAGCGCTGGATGGAGCGTACCGCGGACCCCCTCCTGGCGGGGCCTGTGCCCGCCCCGCACGGGGCCCAGGTCAACGACCCGGACGGGCTCTCGCCGCGCGAGCCGACCATCACCATACCCTGACGAGACGGCGCCCGGCCCCTGACAGCCGGCCAGGTCGCCCCGGCGACACCAGGAGGTGCAACCGATGAGCAAGACCATAGGACTGCTCCCGCTGGCGCTGCGGCCGCTGCCGCTCGGCACAGTGCGGGCTACCGGCTGGCTTCGCCGCCAGCTGGAGATTCAGCGTGACGGGCTGAGCGGCCACCTGGACGAGTTCTGGCCCGATGTCGCCGAGTCTGGCTGGATCGGCGGCTCAGCCGAGGGCTGGGAGCGCGGGCCGTACTGGCTGGACGGCGTGATCCCCCTGGCCTACGTCCTTGACGACGAGGGCCTGAAGGCCAAAGTGCGTCGCTGGATGGATTACATCCTGACGCACCAGCACGCCGATGGCTGGCTGGGCCCCGTGCGAGACACCTCCCGCGGCGACAAGTACCGTCCTTACGATCCCTGGCCCGTCTTTGTGGCCCTCAAGGCCATGACCCAATACCAGGAGGCCAGTGGAGACGCGCGGGTGATCCCGGCGATGCAGCGCTTTTTGCGCCGCCTCAGCGCCCTCCTCGAGGAGCAGCCCCTCTTTTCCTGGGGCAAACACCGCTGGGCCGACCTGGTGCTGAGCATCCACTGGCTGTACGAGCGTACCGGCGAGGACTGGCTCCTCTCCCTGGCCGAGACCGTCCACGCCCAGGGGTTTGACTGGCGCGGGCACTATGAGCGCTTCCCCTACACCGGCAAGACGGCCCGCGAGGACTGCTCGCTCGTCACCCACGTGGTGAACAACGCCATGGCGATCAAGACGGCCGGCGTCTGGTACCGCCAGTCGGGCGAGGCGGCCGACCGCCAGGGCGCCTATCGGGCGATGGAGATGCTTGACCGCTACCACGGACAGGTCACCGGCGTGTTCACCGGCGATGAGCACCTGGCCGGGCGCGACCCGACGCAGGGCACCGAGCTCTGTGCGGTGCTCGAGTACCTGTTCTCCCTCGAAGTGTTGCTGGCCGTCCTGGGCGACCCGCTCTTGGCCGACCGCCTGGAGCGGATCGCCTTCAACGCCATGCCGGCGACCTTCTCGCCCGATATGTGGGCACACCAGTACGACCAGCAGGTCAACCAGGTGCTGGCGGCCGTCGCCGAGGAGCGCGTCTACACGTCGAACGGCGCCGATGCCAACATCTATGGGCTGCAGCCCAACTTTGGCTGCTGCACGGCCAACCTCAGCCAGGGCTGGCCCAAGTTTGCCGCGCACCTCTGGATGGGCACGCCCGACGGCGGCGTGGCCGCCGTGGCGCTGGCCCCCAGCGAGGCGCAGCTGGCCGCCGGCGGCAGCGAGGTTACCGTGTCGTGCCGCACCGGCTACCCCTTCCGCGAGCGAGCCACTATCACCGTGCGCGCAGAGCACCCGGCGCGCTTCCCGCTGCTGGTGCGCGTGCCGGCCTGGGCCGCGGGGGCCACGGTGGCCGGCGAGCCGGCCACGCCCGGCACGTTCCACCGCCTCGAGCGCCTTTGGGAGGGGGAGACCGAGATTCCCGTGGCTCTGCCGATGCGCACACGCCTCGAGCGCCGCTACCACGGGGCCGCCTCGATCCTGCGGGGGCCGCTCGTGTACGCCCTCCGTATCGGCGAGGAGTGGCGCCAGATCGGCGGTGAGCGCCCCCACGCCGACTGGGAAGTGCACCCGACCACGCCGTGGAACTATGCCCTGGCCCTGGATGAGCAGGACCCGGAGCGGTCTCTTACCTGGTGCGCCACGCAGATCGGGGCCATACCCTTCTCGCCGGAAGGCGCCCCGGTACGTGCGCAGGTCGCGGGCCGCCGGCTCGCCGGCTGGACGCTGGAGCGCAGCGCCGCCGGCCCGTTGCCCCAGGGCCCGGTGAGCTCGTCCGAGCCACCCGAGACCCTGACGCTCATCCCGTACGGCTGCACGAACTTGCGCGTCGGCGAGTTCCCCGTGCTGGGCGAATAGCCCTGGCGCTGGGGATGCACGGTGTGGTTTGACCATCCGCCGCAACATGACTAGGCTTACGGCGCTGTCGACTGGACGGCAGCCTCGTGCCGCCCACGGCTGGCCGCGCGCGGGCGCAGGATCTACAGCCAGTCCGAGATCGTCCATTACTGAGCCCACAGGGAGGTAGATCATGCTCTTTCCCCGGTCGAATACCTACCGTCAGTTCACTGACCTTTCTGGATTCTGGGACTTTCGCCTGGACCCACAGAACGTCGGCCTGGAGGCTGGCTGGGGCCAGGGGCTGGATGGCACGCGGCCCATCGCCGTGCCCGCCAGCTGGAACGACCAGTTTGAGGACTATCGCGACTACCTCGGCAACGCCTGGTACCAGACGCGCTTTGACCTTCCCTGGGGATGGGAGCAGCAGCGCGTCTTTGTGCGCTTTGGCTCCGTCAACTATGAGGCCGAGGTGTGGCTGAACGGCCACCGCCTTGGCGAGCACCAGGGCGGCCATCTGCCCTTCGAGTTCGACGTGACCCCGCACATGCGCCGCGAGGGCAACGTCCTGGTAGTGCGCGTGAACGGCGAGCTCAGCGAGGCCCGCGTCCCACCGGGAAACGTCCCTTACCACCCGGAAGACACCTACCCGGTGGCGTCGTACCCCAACACCAACTTTGGGTTCTTCCCCTACTGCGGGATCCAGCAGCCGGTACTGCTGTACGCCAAGCCCAGCGGCGCCGTCAGCGATCTCTATGTGTACTCGGAGCTGCGCGACGGGAACGCCCTGGTCAAGATCAAGATGACCCGCGACAGCACCGACGCCGTCACGGCACGCTTTGTGCTCCACGGGCTTGGCACCGAGATCGAGCGCGAGGTCGAGACGTCTTCCGCCACGGTCGAGGCGACGCTGATGGTCCCTCACCCGGCGCTCTGGTCGCCGCAGAACCCGAACCTCTACGAGCTGCGCGTCGAGCTGGCCACCGCGCTGGGCGTCTTCGATCGCTACTCGCTGCCGGTGGGCATCCGCACCATCAAGGTCGAGGGCGGCGCGCTGCTCCTCAACGGCGAAACGCTAACTGTCCGCGGCTTTGGCCTGCACAACGACATGCCCATGGTGGGCCGCGGGCATGCGCGGGCCGACGCCATCAAGGACCTCGCCCTGATGCGCTGGATGGGCGCCAACTGCCTCCGTGCCAAGGGCTATCCTCCCGCCGAAGAAGTGCTTGACCTGTGCGACCGTATCGGCATGCTCGTGATCGACGAGACGTCCGCCGCCGGCCTCATCTACGCCGGCACCGGTTTGGAAAAGCGCTACCACATGGCCAGGCAGGTCAGCAAAGAAACGGTCGCCCGAGACAAGAACCACCCCAGCGTCATCATGTGGTCGCTGGCCGGTGAGCCGCACTCTCGCCGGGCCGCCTCGCAGCTCTTCCTCGACAGGATGCGCAAGGACTCTCAGGAGATCGACAAGAGCCGCCCCTTCACCGTGGCGAGCATGGTCGGCCTGGATGAGAACGCCTTCAAGGTGCTCGACGTCATCTGCCTGGACCTCTATCCGGGTTGGGAGTCACACCCCGGGCAGATCCGCGAGGGGATGGCCGAGTTCAGCGCCGCGCTCGACAACATCCATGAAAAGTTCGCCAAGCCGGTCATCCTGACCGAGTTCGCCTGCGAGGCCATCCCCGGCCACCATGCCCTGCCCACCGAGATGTGGAGCGAGGAGTACCAGGCCGAGGTCGTCGCCGCCGCCTCACAGGTGCTGCGCTCCAAGGACTATGTCGTAGGGCAGATGTCTGGCCCGCTGGCCGACTACAAGGTCCCCCAGTCGACCGCGGCGCCCATGGGCATGTGCTACCGGGGCATGTTCACGCGTGACCGCCGGCCCAAGCTGGCGGCGCACAGCCTGCGTACCCTCTGGCGGCGCTGACCCGCTCGATACTGCGCGCAGGGGAGCCGATGCGGCTCCCCTGCGCCGTCCCTGGCGCCGGCCGGCGGGCGCCCTGCACGGAGCGGCTTGACCCATAGCGCCCCGGGCGCTATCCTCCTCACGGCGCACCCATCCGGCCACCCTCGCCGCAGCGGAACAGAAGGAGCCCACAGATGCCCATACGCCGCGCGCACTATGTCGTCAGCACTCACTGGGACCGCGAATGGTACCAGACCTTCCAGGATTTCCGCTACCGGCTGGTGCAGCTCCTTGACCGCGTGCTGGACGGCCTGGCCGACGGGCGCCTGAAGGGCCCTTTCCAGACCGACGGACAGGCAATCATCCTCGAGGACTACCTCGAGGTGCGCCCCGAGCGGCGTGACCAGGTCGCCGAGTACGTGCGTCAGGGGCTCCTCGCGGTGGGGCCCTGGTATGCCCTGCCCGACGAGTTCCTCGTCTCTGGCGAGGCACTCATCCGCAACCTGCACGCCGGCCGCGCCCTGGCCCGCTCGTTCGGTGGCCAGCCGTCAGATGCTGGCTTTGTGTGTGACATTTTTGGCCACAACAGCCAGATGCCGCAGATCCTCAAGGGGTTCGGCATCCGCGGTGGGCTGATCTGGCGGGGCACCAACGCCGTCGATACGCGCAACGTCATCTGGCGCGGCGCCGACGGCACCGAGCTGCCCTGCTACCGCTTCGGCGAGGTTGGGTACTGCACCTACGCGTCACTGGTCCGCGGGGCGCGCTTTCACGAGGAGAAGCATGACCCCGCCCTGGCCCGCGCCCGGCTGGAGCGCATGCTCGAGCGCGAAGCGGCGTTGAGCCCGGTGGACCCGCTCCTCCTGTTCGACGGCTGCGACCATCAGGAGTGGGATCAGGAGGCCTACGGCGCCATCGCCGAAAGGCTGGGGGGCGAGGCCGACGGCTTCGAGGTCGTCCATAGCACTCTGGATGCCTACCTCGGCGAAATGCTCGCCCAGGCCGACCGCATCGAGACCGTCCTGGAGGGCGAACTGCGTGAGCCGGGCCGCTTCGGCGGAGCGCGCGATCAGCAGTGGCTGATCCCCGGCGTCCTCTCCTCCCGCGTCTGGATCAAGCAGTGGAACGCCCGCTGCCAGACGCTGCTCACCTCCTGGGCAGAACCGTTCGCGGCGGTGGCGCAGAGCCTGGCGGGCCTTCCCGACCCGCAGGGTTACCTCGACGTGGCCTGGAAGTGGCTGCTCAAGAACCATCCGCACGATTCGATCTGCGGCTGCAGCATCGACCAGGTTCACGAGGACATGAAGTACCGCTTTCACCAGTGCGAGGGGATCGCCGAGCGGCTGACCATCGAGGCCACCCGCGCGCTGGCCGCCGGCGTGGCCGGCGACCTCGATGACGACTCCTTGCGCGTCACGGTCTTCAACCCGTTGCCCGAACCCTTTGACGGCACCAGCGAGCTCACGCTGCAGATACCGAGTGACTGGCCCACCTTCAACGAGTTCTTTGGCTTTGAGCCCAAGCCGGCCTTCCGCGTGTTCGACTCCGACGGCCAGGAGGTGGCCTATCAGCGCCTCGGGCAGGCCATGGGCCGCGCCAAGACGCGCATCCGCACGGTCAAGTTCCCCGAGGCGTACCGCACCAACGATGTGGAGGTCAGCCTGCGGCTGCGCGTCCCGGCCATGGGCTACACGACCCTCACGGTGAGGCGCGGAGAGACCCACCGCATCGGCACGGCCGAGGTCGCCCTGCCCACCAGGCATCCGGAGGCGAAGGGCCTGGCCACCAGCGAGTGCTCGATGGCCAACGAGGCCATCGGCGTGACGATCGAGCCGAACGGCACCCTGGCCATTGCCGATCTCCGCACCGGCCACGGCTACCGCCGCCTGCTCACCTTTGAGGACGTTGCCGACATCGGCGACGGCTGGTACCACGGGATGGCTACCAACGACCAGTGCTTCACCTCTACCGGCGCGCGCGCCGAGATCGCCCTTGTTCACAACGGGCCGCTCTTGACCACCTTCCGCGTGCGGACGACCATGCACGTCCCGGCCGAGTTCGACTTCTCGGCGATGCGTCGCTCCGAGGAGTTCGCCCCGCTGGTGATCGACAGCCTCGTCAGCCTGAGGCCGGGGGGCGACCGCGTCGAGGTCGTCACCACGGTGCACAACACCGCCCGCGACCACCGCCTGCGCGTGCTGTTCCCCAGCGGCGCTTCCGCGGAGACCTACCTGGCGGACAGCATCTATGACGTGGTCCGCCGCCCCATCGCCCTGCGCGCCGATAACCACCTGTACCGCGAGCTGGAGGTGGAGACCAAGCCGCAGCAGACCTGGACGGCGGTGAGCGCCCAGGGGCGCGGCCTGGCCATCATCAGCGAGGGGCTGCTCGAGTCAGCCGTCCGCGACGTGCCGGACCGCTCCGTGGCGCTGACCCTCCTGCGCGCCACGCGCCGCACGGTGATGACCGACGGCCAGCCCGAGGGGCAGCTGCCCGGCGCGTGGACCTTCCGCTACTGGATCGCGCCGCTGGCCGGCGAGCCGGACGTGGTGCGCCTGTCGCTTCACGGCCAGCGCCTGGCGGCGGGGCTGCGCAACGTGCAGCTGCGCCCGGCTGATCTGGACCTGTACGCGGCGCCACGAACCCTGGCCGCCGAGGCGTCTTTCCTGCAGGTCAGTGGGGACCTGGTGCTGTCATCGGCCCGGCGCGTGGGCGCCGCGCTGGAGGTGCGCCTCTTCAACCCGACCACGCGGCCGGCTGACGGTGAACTGCGCCTCGGCAGGATGGCCGGCGACGAAGGGGCCTTTACCTCCTGCCAGGCAGTCGACCTAGAGAGCAACCCCGTGGGAGAGCGACGTGCCTTCGCGGGCAGTGAGGTACGCGTCACTCTGCGGCCCAAAGAGATCCAGACCCTGCGCCTGACCTGACGGGGGCAGCCATACCGGGTTCCAGGCACCAGCACCCCCCACGAAGGAGCCACGTGCGCCAACCGAACATCCTGCTCATCTTTACCGATCAGCAACGCTGGGACACGATCCACGCGATCGGCAATCCGGTCATCCGCACCCCGCACCTTGACCGCCTGGTGCGCGAGGGCGTGCACTTTACGAACGCCTTCACCGCATCACCGGTTTGCGTCTCGGCGCGCTGCTCGCTGGTCTACGGGCAGTATCCCCACAAGACCGGCTGTGCCGACAATGGCGACGCCATGCCGGCAGACAGGCCCTCGCTGATGGACCTCCTGTCAGAGGCGGGCTACCGCACGCACGGCGTCGGCAAGATGCACTTTGCGCCCGACGCGCAGGCCCTGCGCGGCTTCCAGACCCGCGAGCGGCAGGAAGAGCTGCTCCAGAGCGTCGACGATGACGATTATGTCCAGTTCCTGCGGGCTAGCGGCTTTGGCCACGTGCTCGACCCGATGGGCCCCCGCGGGGAGATGTACTACATCCCCCAGGTCGCCCAGGTGCCGGCCAGGCTGCACGCCACGCAGTGGGTGGGGGATCGCTCCGTGGCCTTTCTCCAGCAGCAGCCCGAGGGGCAGCCCTTCTTCCTGTTCGCCAGCTTTATCCATCCGCACCCGCCCTTCTCGCCGCCGACGCCCTGGAACAAGCTATACCGCGGCCCGCTGATGCCGCTGCCCAAGCGGCCGCCCCACTCTGAAGCGCTGTGGACCTACGAGAACCGCCGCCAGAACCGCTACAAGTACCGCGACGACGGCGTGGATGACAACCTCCTGCGGGTCATGAAGGCGCACTATTACGCCTGCATCTCCTTCATCGACTACCAGGTGGGGCGCCTCCTCGCGGCGCTCGAGGAGGCGGGCCAGCTGGATGATACGCTGATCCTCTTCACCTCAGACCACGGGGAGTTCCTGGGCGACTATAACTGCTTTGGCAAGCGCTCGATGCTGGACTCGGCGGCCCGCATCCCCCTGATCGCCCGGCTCCCCGGGCGCTTTGCTGCGGGCACCTCCTGCGGCGCGGCCGCCAACCTGGTTGACGTCATGCCGACCGCGCTGGCCGCCGCGGGCGTGTGCGCCGCCGGCGCGGACCTCGACGGCCTCGATCTGGCCGCGCTGGCCCAGCAGGCCAGCCTGGCCGACCGAGCTGTGTACGCCCAGTACCAGCGGCGCGGGCGCGGCCTATACATGGCTGCCGACAGGCGTGCCAAGTACTTTTACTCGGCGCCGGACCGGCGCGAGTTCTACTTTGACCGCCAGGAGGATCCCGCCGAGACGCGTAACCGGGCCGGGCTGTCGTTCTGCCACAGAGAGGTGGAAGCCATGCGCGGCGGCCTGATCCGCTATCTGCGCGAGCAAGGTTATGAGGAGCCGCTCGATGGCGAGGGCTGGCGCACCTTTGATGCGCCGCCGGAAGCCGCCGGCCCCGACCCCGACGCCGGGCTCCTGGTGCAGGATGCCGGTTGGTCTCTGCCGCTGCAGCGGATTCCGGGCTACACCGACTAGTCGCGTGCGCGCTGCCCATCAGGCGGCCAAGTTCTTGTACTGTGCCACGTCCGCATGGGAAAAGCACCATGGGGTGCGACAAGTTCCACAAAGGAGTAGACATGAGCAAGAACCGTATCACCGTACTGGCTCAGACGCCCATCGCGCGGATCGATCCCAACGTCTATGGCCACTTTGCCGAGCATCTGGGTGCCTGCATTTACCCGGGCATCTGGGTCGGCGAGGGCTCCTCCGTCCCGAACATTGGCGGCATCCGCAAGGACGTGGTGGAGGCCCTGCGCAGGATCGCGCCGCCCGTCCTGCGTTGGCCGGGCGGCTGCTTTGCCGACGACTACCACTGGGAGGACGGCGTGGGGCCGCGGGAAAGCCGCCCGCGCACCGTCAACATGTGGTGGGGCGAGGACATTGAAACCAACGAGTTCGGCACCCACGAGTTCATCCAGCTCTGCCGCCTGATCGGCGCAGAGCCCTACATCTGCGGCAACGTCGGGAGTGGCTCCCCGTACGAGCTGCGCTCCTGGCTCGAGTACGCCAACTTTGCCGGTGACAGCACCCTGGCCCGCCGCCGGGCCGCCAACGGCTCGCCGGAGCCGTTCAATGTCCGCTACTGGGGCGTCGGCAATGAGAACTGGGGCTGCGGCGGCAACATGACCCCGGAAGAGTACGGCGCCGAGTACATGCGCTATGCCACCTACTTGCACGACATCAGCGGCACAGAGCTCTTCCTGATCGCCTGCGGGCCGAACGGCAACAATGCCGACTGGACGCGGCGCCTCCTCACCAGGCTCTACGCCGGCCGCCGCGGGCCGCGCATGCACGGTTTTGCCGCCCACTATTACTGCGGCACGGCCGGCACCGCCACCGAGTACACCGTCGACGAGTGGTACACGCTCATCGAGCGGGCCATGGGCGTCGAGACGCTGATCAGGCAGCAGCGCGGCATCCTCGACGGCTTTGACCCGGAACGCAAGATCGGCCTGATCATCGACGAATGGGGCACCTGGCACAGGCCCACGCCCGGGTACAACCCGCGCCACCTCTGGCAGCAGAACACCATGCGCGACGCCCTGGTCGCGGCCGCGTCGTTGGACGTTTTCAACCGCCACGCAGACAAGGTGGTCATGTCCAACATCGCCCAGACGATCAACGTCCTGCAGGCCATGGTGCTGGCGGATGACAAGCGCATGGTCACCACGCCGACCTACCACGTCTATGAGATGTACAAGCACCACCAGGGCGCCACGAGCGTGCTGACGCGCTTCGAGGGGCCCGAGATCACCTTCTCACCCGCCGGCGAAGAGAAATCCCTGCCCGCCCTCAGCGGGTCGGCCTCGGTGCGTGACGGCGTCTTGACCCTCAGCGTGGTGAACTCGAGCGCCACCGAGACGCTGGAGGCCGCCATCGACTTTGCCGAGGCCAGCGCGGCGCTGACCTCGGCCCGCGTGTTGGCGAACGCGGACATCCACGCGCACAACACCTTTGACGCCCCCGCGGCGGTCGTTCCGGTCGACCGCACCGCGCCGGCAGGCGTGAAGCAGCTGGTCTGGGCGTTTGACCCGGCCTCCGTCACGGTATTCCGGTTCAGGCTGGGGGCGTAGGCGGCCCAGCGCGTTTGATGTGGGCAACGTGCGGTGCGTCGGAGGGGGTGCGCCCCATTTGACGCACCGCATTCTTGGAAGTAATGTAGAGACTGGGTCTGGAGACCTGTCCCCCCTGGGCACCCTGTCGGTGGCGCCCGCACCAGGCACGGCTGGCCCCGGCCGATTGCCTGCCGAAGGGAGGACCGTCGGTATTCCATGCGGTCGTCGGTGTGGACTGAGTGCTGGTACGACGGAGAGACATGAGATTCCTGGCCTTCCTCTCAGTAGCGTTCAAGCGGTTGCGCAGCCGCGCCTTCCTCAGTACGGTGCTGGTCATCTGCATGGCCATGACCATCGGCGTGATGGCCTGCATCCCGGTGTTTGCCGGGGCCGTCTCGCGCAGGATCATGCAGCAGGAACTGGCCATCAAGACCAAGACGCTGAACCGTCCGCCGTTCTCGGTGCGCTTTTACAGCCTGCCGCGCGCCAGGCAACCCCTCACCCTCGACGATGCGGACTATGCCCGTGACTGGATCGGCGACATGCTGGTGCGTGAGGTCGGGCTGCCGCTCCGCACGGTCTACTCGCAGAACGAGAGCCCCTCTATCCGCATGCGCCCCAAGCCCGACGATCCGCACTATGGCGGCGAAGACCTGGCCACCACGCAGGTAGTCGTCGTCCAGGAGATCGCCGAGCACATCCGGGTCGTCGGCGGTGCCGAGTTTGGCCAGGTACCCACCTCCGACCATCTCACCGTATGGGTGTTCTCCTCTTTTGCCGACCGGTTGGGCCTGGCCGTCGGTGAGCAGTACGACCTGGCCTACTTTTTCTCCGACCGGGTCAACCCGATCACGGTCGAGATCGCTGGCATCTGGGAGCCGCTCGACAGGAGCGAGCCGTTCTGGTACCGCCCGCCCGAGGAGCTCTACAAGGATGCCCTGCTGACCACGCGCGATCAGTACCAGACCTTCATCGCCCCGATCGCGCCCGAGGGCACCGGTTTCGACTTTTGGTACTATGTGCTCGACGACCGCCGCATGAACCTTGACAATGCGCAAGAGTACGTCGCCGCGCTGGACGAAATCGTCAAGCAAGTGACGCTGCGGCTGCCCAACGGGCGGATGGATTATGCCCCGACGACGGAGCTGATCGCCGGGCACGAACGCAAGACGGCCCTGTCGATCTTTCTGCTGGGGTTCAGCGTGCCGCTGGTGGGCATCCTGATCCTGTTCATCGCCTCGATCTCGACCATGGTAGCCCGCTACCAGATGCAGGAGACCGCCATGTTGGCCTCCCGCGGCACCAGCCGCGGCCAGATCCTGGGCCTGACCCTGGTTGACACGCTCCTGATCCTGGCGCTGGCCACGCCGCTCGGCATTGGCCTGGGGATGCTGTTGGCGCGGCTGCTGGGGTATTCGCTCAGTTTCATGCATTTTGTCCAGCGGACGCCGCTTGAGGTGCACCTGGCATCGCTAGATTGGCGGCTGGTGGGCGTCGCGGCGTTCATCGGCCTCGCCTCACGCCTCGTGCCCGCCATCTTGGCGATGCGCTACAGCGTGGTCACCTTTGAGCAGCAGAGCGCCCGCCGCAGCACGGCCCTGGGCGCCACGCGCGTGCTGCTCCTGCTCATTCTGGCGGCGGTGACGGTCTATGGCTATCGCCAGCTGAATCAGCGCGGCATCATGGGGCTCACCGGTTGGCAGGGAGAGGATCCGCTCGGTGACCCGCTCCTCCTGCTGGCGCCCACCCTGTACCTGTTCACGGCGCCGCTCTTGGCCTCGGAGGTGTTCGCCCTCCTGATGCGCCCGCTGGGCCTAATCGGGCGCTGGCTCCCCTCGGTCACCGGCTACCTGGGCTTCCTGAGCCTGGGACGGGAGGGCGGCCAGTACCGCACGCCCACCTACCTGTTGGTGCTCTGCCTCAGCCTGGGCGTTTTCTACGCCTCGCTGGCCCGCAGCGCCGACATCTGGCTGGTGGACCGCCTGCAGTACCAGGTGGGGGCGGACATCACCTTTGAGCCCGGTGTCAACGAAGAGACCGGCCTCACCCAGGCCGACATGGCCTGGCTGCTGCCGGCCTCCGAGTATATGAAGATTGACGGCGTATCCGAGGCCACCCGCGTCGGCCAGTATACGGCGCGTGTGCCCGGCATCGGGTCGCAGTCGGCACGCGTGCGCCTTCTGGGGGTCGAGCGGCTGTACTTTCCTCAGGTCGCCTACTACCGAGAAGACTTTTCCGATCGCCCGCTCGGCGAGCTCATGAACACCCTGGCCACCCGTTCGGACGGCATCCTGGTGCCCAAAGAAGCAGCCGAGCTGCTGGACCTGGAGCCGGGAGACAAGGTCACCCTCGAGGTGCTGATCCAGGGGATCTGGCGACCCCTCGACTTTGAGATGATCGGCACCTTCAGCTACTGGCCCACCGTCTACCCTCAGGAGGTGCCTGCCGTCGTCGCCAACCTAGACTATCTGCAGGTGCAGACGGGTGGCGAGTTCCCGCACAACATCTGGCTGCGCACCGACCCCGACGCCGACTCGGAGAAGGTGCTGCGATCGGCCGAGACCCTGGGGATCGTACCGCTCAAGCCGGCTGACCTGCGCAGCCTCCTCACCGCCGACAAGGAAAAGCTGGAGCGGGTGGGGCTGTTCGGCCTCTTTTCCATCAGTTTTGTGGCGGCCGCCATCCTGGCCGGCTCGGGCCTGCTGATCTACAACTCGGCCTCGATGTCGGGGCAGGCGTACCGTTTTGCGGTGCTTCAGGCGATGGGGCTCAAGAGGCAACAGGTGATCTCGGTCGTGTCGATCGAGTACGTCGTCACACTGCTCTACGGCATGATCGTCGGCGCGGCGCTCGGCGTCGTAGGGGCCACGCTGTACGTGCCCTTCTTCCCGCTCAGCGAGGGGCCCACTCTGCCGGTACCGCCGTTCATCCCCTTTGTGGACTGGGACGCGACCACCTGGATGGCCGCCAGCATGGCCATGGCGCTGGTCGTCGTCGAGGCCGTGATCCTCGTGCGGCTGGTGCGCACCAAGGTGTTCGAGGCGCTGCGCCTAGGAACGCGGGAGTAGCCAGCACAGTCGAGCGCGCGCGGCCTGCACTGCGCCGGCGGGGGAGAGGAGAGCCACCATGGTTTTCGAAGAACGTTTCTCCTGGCTATCCGTTCTGGCGACCGTTCTATGGCTGGTGGCGGCTATAGGCGGCTTGACTCTGATCCAGCCGCTGCTGGTGGTGTTTTTCGCCGTCGGGCAGCTGCTAGGTTCCGGTGACCCGACCTCCGTCACGGAGGACAAGTACCGCATCATCTCCGCCCGCTACTTTGGCGTCTTTGCCTACGGCGCGGTGTGGTTGGCGGGCGTGATCTTCCTGAACTCCTGGTTCCTGAAAGCCAGGAACGCCGCTCAGCTGCTCCTTCGCTTCGGCATCGTGATCGCGGGGGAAGCCCTCGTCTGGGGGCTCGGAGTGCTCGTGCAGGAACTGGTCATGAGCTGAGGGCTATCGGCCGGGTCACCCGACCGTGCACAGATGCTGGCGCGCGCCTCATGCGGGGCGCGCGCCTTGCCGTTCGCCGGCCAGGGCGGGCGCGCTACCGCAGCCCGGCAAAGAGGTCCGTTTCTACCCCGTCTGGCCAGCCCACCGTGGAACGCACCAAGCGGAACCACTCCGTTCGAAAGAACGGATCGCGCGCCGCCTCGGCCCAGGAGGCCTCTGTACCGTTGCCCACCTGCGTGGCGTGGCAGCGCAGCCCACGCACTTTGGCCTGCACGGTTGCCGACACGTCGATCCGGGTGGTGATCTCCTTAGGAGGGTACCCGACGAAGGCGAAGGGCACGCCGTCCATCAGCACCGCAGCGCGCCCGTCTGCATCGCGCATGGCGGCCAGCTGCTCCTCGGGGAGGACGTGGTGGTACAACTTGGCCACCTCGTGAGGGCGGCATTCCTGGCCCTCCGCGGCGGGGCTGTCGGCGAAGCAGCTCGGGTCAGCGGCCAGCTCGACGGCGATCGTGGTCCAGCGGTGTACGGCGATATGGTCATAGTGCCCATAGATGCCGTCAGGGCCAAAGGTTACCACAACCTGCGGCCGCACCCGGCAGAGCAGCCGCACGAGGCGCCCCACAGCCTGCCCCTGGTGCACGATGGTCAACTGGCCGTCCATGTAGCCCAGCAGGTGCGGCGGGTGAATGCCGTAGGACCGGCAGGCGCAGCGCAGCTCGTGCTCGCGCACGTCGGGCAAGGTGGCGGGGCTGGCGTCCACGCCGGGGGCGATCTGGCCCGCCTCCCCGCGGGTGGCGGTGGCCAGGTGGACGTCACACCCCTCCGCAGCGTACTTGGCCAGGGTGCCGCCCACCCCGTAGGCCTCGTCATCCGGATGGGCAAAGACGGCCAGCAGTGTCAGAGCGTCCACGGCGCCTCCCTCCCCTTCTGCCCTCAGGCGGGCCAAGCATACCACAAAGCAGAACCTCCCGCCGGTCGAGTGCGGGAGGTCCTGTGGCTTGCAGCCCACCAGGTCGCGGCGGGTTCTATCCTCTGGCGTCGTCGAGTTCCTTCTGCAGGCGGGCCAAGCGCTCGGGCCGCTCGCGCGCAAACGTTTCCAGGCCCTGGCGGACCCAGCGCGGCGACAGGTGGGCCTCGTCGACGAGCTCGTCAAGCCGGCCGCCCTTGCGCCAGCGGTTGTCCCAGTCCGCCGAGAGGGCGTACTCCTCGGCGATCTTGTTAAAGAGCCAGTCGCCCATCAGCGCACGCGCCTGGGTGGTGATCACCGTCGAATCGGCGCGATCCCCCGGAGACAGCACCCGCTCGCGGTACTCGGCCGGCTGCAGCGCAAACAGCTGCGGGCTGGCCGCATAGACGACCTTGATGTTCAGGCCGGCCCGTTCCAGCTCGGGCATGGCCTGCGTGATGCTGACCATGGCGCTGGTGCCCTGGACGATGACCGTGCCCGAGCGGGGCACGCCGGGGCGGTAGTCCCGCGCGATGTAGGCCCCCCGTGCGGCTTCCCAGTGCGGCGGCATGCCCAGGGCCTCGCGGTCCGGGATGGTGATAGGCGGCCGCGTCAGGTGCAGGGCAATGATCGGCGCCGGAGTGGCCAGCGCCGCCCCCAGCAGGACGGGAACCTCGTTGTGCTCCCAGGGATGCAGGTTGATCACCGACCCAGCCGGGAAGAGCTGCGTCACCCCCGGGGCAAAGATGCCAAAGTGCGTGCGGCTGTCATCAGCCGTCTCGGGGCCAGAGTGCCCGGCGATCCACAGGAACTTGCCCACCTTCCACTGGCAGTCTTGGGCCAACTGGCTGTACAGGCGCATCAGGCCGTACTTGAGGTAGGAGAAGGAGCCGTACGTCGAGGCCACGCCATAGAATCCGTCGAAGGAGTGCTCGGGGTCGGCGCTAAAGTTGACCGAGGCCATGCCGACCATGATCCCGGCGTTGGCGAACTCGGTGATCTCCTGGGGCAGAAGGACCCCCTCTGCGGTGCCGTAGCGCTCGTACCAGCCGTACCCGGGAAAGTCCCCGGACTTTTCCGCAAAGCCGGCCACCTGGGTGGAGCCGGCCAGGTCCGCCGAGCAAGCCATGAACAGAGGCCGCCCGTACTCGCGGGCGCCAAAGGCGTTGACCCAGGCGCCCCACTTGCCCAGCGCCGCGCGATTGGCCACGGAAGCGCCCGGCGCAGCAAAGAGATCCGCCGGGTAGGAGCGGTAGTCCGTGAGGCGCGGGTCCTCAAAGGGGTTGCCGCGGGCGCCCAGCCGGAAGGTGGGCAGGCTCTCAGGAACAGAGTCGCCCAGCTCCACCAGGCGGTCAGCCAGATAGTCGACCAGTGCCTGGTCGTTCCGCAGGACGCTGATGACGACCTCGAGGTTGGCGCGGAACTCGGCGGCCAGCGCCTCCGGATCGCTCGGGGCCGGCTGGTCCTGGTTGACAAAGCGGACGCCGTACTTGTCGGCAAAGGGGCGCTTGGTCTGCCAGTAGATGTCGGAGTTCATGGCGTGCGGCACGCCGTGAGAGGGCGCGTCATACTTGAGGTAACCACGGCCCTTGTGCGTCTTGACCCAGGCCACGTTGGGCTGGCGCTCAGGGTTATCGCCGAGGACCATCTCGAGCAGGGTGCGCGCCACCGGCTCCCAGTCGTTGCCGTGTTCGGTGCCCAGAACGCGCCAGCCGTGTGAGGCGAACCAGTCATGGGGCGTGCCGTAGACGGCGCTGCTCACCGGGTGGGCGTCGATGCCAAAGTCGTTCCAGTCGATCACAAAGTAGAGGTTGTCGAGCGCCATGCCCCAGGCGGAGTTCATCGTCTCATGGGTGCCGCCGGGCGTCAGGCCGCCCTCCCCCTCAAACACAAAGACCTTGACGTCGCCCGCCCCGGCGCGCTTGAGCGCCAGGGCCTGGCCCGCCGCGGCCGGCGTGCCGTGGCCGGAGGGGCCGGTGTTGAACTTGAGGAAGAGGGTCTTGCCCTCCATCTCGGCATGGCCAGAGAGCCCGCCGCGGCGCCGGAAGCCGAGCAGGTCCTCCCAGTAAAGGGCTCGCTCCGAGGCGTTAGGAACCAGGTAGCGGTCGTCGCCCGTCTGGGCGTGCTTGATGCGCAGGGCCTCGTTCAGGACGGCCAGCGTCGCATAGACCAGCGGGATGACGTGCCCCGCGCCGAGCACAAAGCGGTCGCCAAAGGGCTTCTCGGGGTGGCGGATATCCCAGCGCATGACCCCACCGAGCAACGTGGTCAGCAGGGCATGGACCTTGGAGCGCGACCCGCCCGGGTGCCCGCTCTGGCGATAGTTCAGCATGATGTCGAGCAACTGGTCGACAAGGTCCTTGGTCTTTTCCCAGTGGCAAAAGTCAGTGCGCAACTGGGCACAACGTTCCTCAACGAGGTCCTTGGTCTGCCGCTTCATAGCGTGTCTCCTCTGCATTGGTCACGAATGGCGCGCGCGTCGGCGGTGTCGCGCGGGTCGGCCCTAGCCAGCCGCGCTGCGACCCGAGCCGCGCACAAAGCGCGGACACGGCCGCCTCGCCGCCGGGACTGGAACCGTTTACATGATAGGAACTCGGCGGGTGCTGTCAAGGACGCCGGGGCAGAGCGGCCCGGTGAACCGCGCGGCTGCTGGCCGCCGCCCCTGTTGACGCCGCGCGTGGCCTCGGGTAGTCTTTGCTGCGCGTGCCGCCGCGCGCTGGCCGTCCGCGCGCCTGCTCAGATTGGGGAGACCTCTGCCTTGGCCGACAACCGCTCCAACATCCCCGCCGGCGTGTGGCCGGTGATGCTCACCCCCTTTGCCGCAGACCTAGAGATCGACTGGGCCGGGCTGGATGCCCTCACCGACTGGTACATCGCCATGGGCGTGGCCGGTCTCTTTGCCGTCTGCCTGTCCAGCGAGATGTACGCCCTCGAGCCCCAGGAACGCCTGGCCCTGGCCGAGCACGTCGTGCGCCGTGCGGCGGGGCGTGTTCCCGTCGTCGCCAGTGGGACCTTTGGCGGGCCCCTCGTCGAACAGGCCGCCGTCGTGAGGCAGATGGCCGCCACCGGCGTGGATGCCGTCGTAGTCATCGCCAATCAGCTCGCCGGCCCCGACGATCCCGAGGCAACCTGGCAGAGCGCCGCCTCGCGCCTGCTGGACCTGACGCCCGGCGTGGACCTCGGCCTTTACGAGTGCCCCGTCCCCTACCATCGGCTGCTTTCCCCCGAGATGCTGGGCTGGGTGGCGCGGAGCGAGCGGTTCCTCTTCCACAAGGACACCTGCTGCCGCATCGGCCCCATCCGTAGCAAGATCGCCGCCGCCCGCGGCACGCCGTTCCGCTTCTTCAACGCCCATACGCCCACGCTGCTCGCCTCACTGCAGAGCGGCGGGCATGGCTACTCGGGGACGGCCGCCAACATGTACCCCGAGCTCTTGGTGTGGCTGTGCCAGCACTACGTAAGCGAGCCGGAAACCGCCACTCGCCTGCAACACCTGCTGAGCGTGTGCGACCGGGCCGCGGCGCACAAGTACCCGACGGTGGCCAAGGAGTACTTGGCCGCGCTGGGGCTGCCCATCGGGCCGCACTGCCGCGTGAGTCAGGCACCCCTGGACGAGCCGGACCGCACGATTCTCGGCCATCTGTTAGCGTTGGTGAGCGAGACGCGCGTTGGCCTGGGGCTTTCCTAGGCGCGCGAGCTCGACGAGCCCGACCGATCCGTGTCAGTGAAGCAGCGTCAGAGGAGCATGATGAGAGAGCGTCCGAACATCCTGTACGTATTCACCGATGAGCAGGCCGCCGCCACCATGGCCGCCTACGGCAACACGCAGATCGAGATGCCCAACCTCAACCGCCTGGCCGAGCAGAGCGTCGTGTTTGACAAGGCCTACGTCACCCAGGCGGTCTGCACGCCATCCCGCTCGACCCTGCTCACCGGGCTCTATCCGCATACCAACGGCTGCACGGAGAACAACGTCACGCTGCCGGCCGACGTCCCCTGCCTGCCCGAGCTGGCCGACTGGGAAGGCTACGCCATGGGCTACCACGGCAAATGGCACCTGGGCAACGAGATCTTTGCTCAGCACGGCTTTACGGATTTCATCAGCATCGACGACGGCTACCGCCCGCACTATGAGGAGCAGTACGACAAGAACGCCCATTCCACCTACCACGACTGGCTGGTGGCCAACGGCTTTCGCCCCGACGCGAGGGCGAAGGATGGGTTCGAATCGTTTTCCCGCGGCTTCTGCGCCCGCCTGCCGGAGGAGTACTCGAAGCCGTTCTACGTGGCCAACGAGGCCTGCCGCTTCATCCGTGAAAACCGCGATCGCCCCTTCCTCCTGGCGGTGAACTTTTTTGAGCCGCACATGCCCTACTTTGGCCCGCGGGATGGCCAGTACGACCCGGCCGACATCCTCCTGCCGGCCAACTTTGGCGACCTACCCACGGACGCCAACCCGCTGAAGACGCGGCTGTACCACGCGGGGTACTATGCCAACGGGCACAGCGGCCTTCCGCTGCGCACCGAGGACGACTGGCGCCGCCTCATCGCCAACTACTGGGGCCTCTGCAGCCTGGTCGACACGCAGTTTGGCCGCGTGCTCGACACGCTGGCCCGCTGCGGGCTCATGGAAGACACCATCATCATCTACACCTCCGACCATGGCGACATGATGGGCAGCCACAGGCTGTTGGCCAAGTGCACCCAGTTCGAGGAGGCCGCCACGGTACCCCTGCTGGTGCGCATCCCCGGAGTCGCCGGCGACGGCCGCCACGTGGCCGAGCCGGTCTCTCAGGTGGACATCGTGCCCACGATCCTGGAGGCCGCCGGCCAGGCCGTGCCCGAGGGGTTGCAGGGTTACTCCTGGGTGCCCTACCTCCGTGGAGACGAGGCAGCGCTCCCCGAGGGAGACGTCATCTACGAGTGGCAGGGCTTCAACAACGGCTTTGGCGACGTGGTCGGCGGCGTCAGCATCCTGCCGGTGTGGCGCGACATGGCCACGGCGGAGGAAATCCAGGCCGCCTTTGGCGACCCAGTGCGCACTATCGTCACGCCGGAGGGGTGGAAGCTCAACTGGAGCACCATCGGCGAGGATGAGCTGTACAACCTCCACGACGACCCGCTGGAGACGCGTAACCTCTTTGGCGTCCCCGGGCACGAGGAGATCGTGGCTGACCTGCGCCGCAGGATCCGGCGCTGGCAAGAGCGCACCGAGGACACCGTCGCCCTTCCCGAGTGACCGCGGCGCTGGCCCGATCAGGCACGAACCGGCCGGCGGGTTTGCCGCCGGCCGGGCCAGACACAGAGAAGGAGCCGAGAGCCATGACGCAAGCAGGGATCCAGTTTTCTGTGTTTACCAAGCCGTGGAAAATGCCCGTGCCCGAGCTGGCCGAACACGTACGCCGCCTCGGGTTCGACGGCATCGAGTTCCCGGTGCGCCCGGGGTACCAGGTGGAGCCCCAGAACATCGCGCGGGACCTGCCGGCTGCCGTGCGCGTCTTTGCCGACCACGGCGTCAAGGTTTTCAGCGTCGCCGGGAACACCGACGAGGCGACCATCCGCGCCTGTGGGGCGGCCGGCGTGCCCGTCATCCGAGCCATGGCCCGCGTGCCTGGGCCGGACTATGTGGCCACCATCGGTCGCCTGCAGGAAGAGTATGCCGCCCTGGTGCCAGCCCTCGAGGCCCACGGGGTCACCATCGGCATCCAGAACCACTGCGGCCGCAACGTGCCCGATGCTCTCGGCCTCATCGACCTGCTGCGCCCCTTTGACCGCAAGCACTATGTCGCCGTGTGGGACGCTGCCCATGAGGCGCTACAGGGCGGCGACATGGACCACGCCATCGACATCGTCTGGCCCAAGTTGGGCATGGTGAACCTCAAGAACGCCATCTGGCAGCGCACCAACGGCCCCGAGGCCGAGTTTGCCGAATGGAAGCAGTACTGGACCTCCGGCAGGCAGGGCCTCTGCCCGTGGCCCAAGGTGATCTCGGAACTCAAGAGGCGCGGCTATGCCGGGGTCGTCTGCCTGACGGCAGAGTACTCGGCCGAGGGGGCGGTGAACCGCCTGATCGCCGAGGACGTCGCCCTGGCCAAGTCGTTGTTCGCGGCGGAGGCCTAGATGGGAGCGCCCCTGGGAGATCGTCCTCTGCGCGTGGCCGTGGTGGGCGCGGGGCGCATGGCCAACAGCGTCCACTATCCTTCCCTGGCCTCCTTTGCTGACGTCGAGATCGCCGGCATCTGCGACGTCGACACAGAGCGCCTGCACAACACCGCCGACAAGTATCACGTCGCGGCGCGCTACACCGACTACCAGCGGATGGCCGAAGAGGTCGCGCCGGACGCTATCTATGTCATCGGGCAGCCGCACATCATGTACGACCTGTGGACCTGGTGCCTGCGGCAGGGGCTGAACCTGTACATCGAGAAGCCCATGGGCCTCACGCTGCACCAGGCGCGCGCCCTGGCCCACCTGGCCGCGGAGCACGACTGTATCACCCAAGTGAGTTTCCAGCGGCGCTCCAGCCCGATGGTGACCATGCTGCGCAAGGCCTGCCTGGAGCGCGGGCCGATTGTCCACGCCGCCTGCCGCTTCTACAAGTGCAACATCGAGCCGTTCCTCGGCGCGCGCGACCACATGATGGACGACGGCGTGCACGCCATCGACACTCTGCGCTGGATGTGCGGGGGCGAGGTGGTGCGCGTGGAGAGCACCCTCAAGAGCGTCGGCGTGCCCGACACCAACTTTTTCGCCGCGACGTTGCACTTTGACAACGGCGCCATCGGCATCATGATCAACTCTTGGTCCTCCGGCAGGCGTATCTTTGACGTAGAGATGCACGCAACGGGGATCTGCGCCGAGGCCGAACACGAGGGCTACGGCACGCTGTACGCCGACGGCGACACGTGCGGAACGCGCTTTGAGGCCCGCGAGGTGGCCGGCAGCGATGCGCTCTACGTGTACGGGGGCTTTCAGGCTAAGCATCGCGAGTTCCTCGACGCGGTGCGCTCCGGCACGCAGCCCTCATCCTGCTTTGCCGACGCGCTCAAGACCATGGAGGTCGCCGAGACCATCCTGGCCCAGGGGCTCTTGCAGGGAGCCTAGCCCGACGCCCACGCCCGGGCCACACCGTATACTGAAAGGAACAGAGCATGTCCAGGCCAAACATCGTTTTTGTGTTCTCTGACCAGCAGCGCTGGGACACGGCCGGCTGCTACGGCCAGCCCCTCGATATCACCCCCAACCTGGACCGCATGGCCGCCGAGGGAGTGCGCTTTGAGCACACCTTCACCTGCCAGCCGGTGTGCGGGCCAGCGCGCGCCACCCTACAGACGGGCAAGTACCCCACCGAGGTGGGCGTGCACATCAACCACCGCCTGCTGCCCCTCGACGAGCAGACGCTGGCCAAGAGGCTCTCCGCCAGCGGGTACGAGGTCGGCTACATCGGCAAGTGGCACCTGGCCTCCTTCGGCCCCATGGACGGCCCCGACAACTTTCGCACCCGCCCCGTGCCGCCCGAGCGGCGGGGTGGTTATGTCGACTACTGGCTGGCCTCCGATACCCTCGAGTTCACCTCGCACTCCTATGACGGCCACATGTTCGATGGGGAGGGGCGCCAGGTCAACTTTCCCGAGGGGCGCTATCGCGCCGACGTCCTGACCGACTGGACGCTCGACTACCTCCGCTCGCGCAGCGGTGAGAAGCCGTTCTTCCTGTTCCTCTCCTACATCGAGCCGCACCACCAGAACGACCACAACCGCTACGAAGGGCCGCACGGCTCGCAGGAGCGGTTCAAGGACTATATCATCCCGGGCGACCTGGTCGGCACCGAGGCGGAGGGTGACTGGCCGGAGAACATGCCCGACTATCTGGGCTGCTGCCACAACCTGGACGACAACCTGGGCCGCATCCGCGCCGAGCTGGACCGGCTGGGCCTGGCCGACAACACTTTGGTGATCTACACGTCGGACCACGGCTCGCACTTTCGCACGCGCAACGCCGAGTACAAGCGCTCCTGCCACGACGGGTGCATCCGCATCCCGCTGGTGATGTGTGGGCCCGGCTTTCGCGGCGGGATCGTGCAGGACGAACTGGTCAGCCTGATCGACCTGCCCGTCACCGTCTTGGCAGCGGCCGGCCTGCCCCAGCCGGAGGACTGGCAGGGCAACCCCTTGCAGGGTCTGGTTAACGGCACCGCCGACGACTGGCCCGAGGAGGTCTTTCTGCAGATCAGCGAGAGCCAGGTGGGCCGGGCTATCCGCACGCGCCGCTGGAAGTACTCGGTGACGGCGCCCGGCAAGAGCGGTCGCGACGCCGACAGCGACGTCTACGTCGAGGACTTCTTATACGACCTCGAGCGTGACCCCCATGAAAAGTACAACCTGGTGAGGCACCCGTTCTACGCCGGGCTGCGCGCCGAACTGGCCGAGCGCCTCAAGCGGCGCATGGCCGAGGCGCACGAAGCGGTGCCCGAGATCCTTGCGGCACCCTAGTTGGCCCTGTAGGGGCGCCAGGGGCGGGCCTCGCGCGAACCCGCCCCTGGCCCCATGGCACTGCCCCCCGAGCCCGCGTTGGCCCCCACACGGAGGACGCCGATGGATTCCCGCGAACGCCTGCTACGCGCCTACTCGCACCGGCAGATGGACCGCCCGGGGGTCTACTCGCGCACCGGCTTTCCCGACGCGGACCCCACCTACGACCGGCTGAAGGCCTACCTGGCCGCGCACTCGGACCTCAAGGTGAACTGGAGCGGGCGTGCGTTCGAGAGCCCCTACGCCACACACGCCCACACCGAACCCCACTCTTCCGACTGGGAGCGTGTGGTGACCGTTCTCGAGACCCCCCTCGGGCCGCTGCGCTCCACGCGGCTGGCCAGCCGCAAGGGTCTGCCAGGGCTGGACGAGACCTACCTGATCAAGTCGCCCGACGACGCGCGTGCCTACCTGTCGCTGCCCCTGCCGGCCGTGGGGGGTGACGTGTCGTCGTTCTTTGAGACGGAACGGCGCCTCGGGGCGCGGGGGATCGTCGAGGTCAAGCTCGACTATAACCCCGCCGGCCACGTCGCCGAGCTGTGCGGCTCGGAGACGTTTGCCCTGTTCTCCATCACCGAGCGCGATCTGCTCCACGCCCTCTGCGAGCGGCAGATGCGCCTGCTGCTGGCTACCGTTCGCTGGCTGGTGGCGCAGGGCGTAGGTCCCTTCTTCACCATGTTGGGCGAGGAGTACGTCGTACCGCCGCTACACAGCCCGGCCGACTTTGCCGATTTCAACGTGCGCTACGATCGGCCCATCGTCGACATGATCCACGACGCCGGTGGGTACGTGCACATCCACTGCCACGGCCGGGTCGGCCGGGTGATGGACGGCTTCCTGGCGCTGGGGGCGGACGTCCTCCACCCCTTTGAGGGGCCGCCGATGGGCGACGTCACCCCCGCCCAAGCCCGCCAGGTTGCCGGCCAGCGGCTCACTCTGGAGGGCAACATCCAGATCAACCGCATGTACGAGGCCACGCCCGCGGAGATCCGCGACGAGACCCGCGCCCTGATGGCCGACGTCTTTGCGCACGGCACGAACCTGATCGTCTCTCCGACGGCCTCGCCGTACATCCGCGGCGCCGGCGAGGTCTGCTTCCCCCAGTACCAGGCCATGGTCGGCGAAGTGCTGGCCTGGCGCGGCTGACCCGGCTGGCGAGCACGGCTCGCCCGCCTCGAGGTGGCCGATCGGGGGGCTGTCCGCTGCCCGATCTTCTGCGGGGCACCGCTCGGCCTGGCAGCACGCCCTGAGGGCGCGCCGCGTTGGCCTGCACGCCTCGGCGTGCCTCTCCTGAGCCGGGGAGTTCGCCCGCCGCCCACTCCGCGTGGCTTGACAAGGCCCCCCGCGTCGGGCACAATCGCTGGGTCAGACGAAAGGCCGCTGAAGGTCGCAGGAGTCGGTGATATGCAACCCTTCGCGCTGGAGGATCTGCTCGAGGGCGCCATCTCGGTGGAGCGTGGCGACGGCTGGGTAAAGCCCTGGAGGCTGCCCTTCTCGGAACTGCGGCTCTACCCGCCAGACGATGGGCTTGCTCCCTGCGCCGAGGCCGCCGCCGGAGTGCGGCTGCGCTTTGCCACCAACAGCCCCCGCCTGGAACTGACCGTGCTGCCCGTGAGCCAGCCCCGCAAGTTCGACCTGACCGCGGGCGCGGCGCTCCTGCAGACCGTCACGTTGCCGCCCGGCGAGCAGGTCGTGGCGTTCGAGGGCCTGGAGGATGCTGGCTCGCCCTTGGAGCTATGGCTGCCCAACACGCACCCCGCGGCGCTTTGCGAGTTGCGCATCGTGGCGGGGACCAGCCTGGACCCTGCGCCCGACGCACGGCCGCGCTGGGTCACCTATGGCAGCAGCATCAGCCAGTGCAACGCGGCGCACTCTCCGGCGCGCACCTGGCCGGCCGTGGTGGCCCGCGAGCGCGGGCTGCACCTCACCTGCCTGGGGTACAGCGGGCAGTGCCATCTGGAGCCTCTCTTGGGGCGCGTCATCCGCGACCAGCCGGCCGACGTGGTCACCCTCAAGGTGGGCATCAACGTGCAGGGAGGCGCGACCCTTTCGGGGCGCACGCTGCGGCCCGCCCTGATCGGCCTGGTGGCGCTGATCCGGGAAAGGCACCCGTCGATACCGATCGCGGTCGTGTCACCAATCATCTCGCCGCCGCGGGAGGAACAGCCGAACGCCCTGGGGATGTCGCTCGGGGTGCTGCGGGCACACCTCCAGGACGCCGTCCAGCGGATGCAGGACCTGGGTGACGGCAACCTGTTCTACTTTGACGGGACCCACATCTTTGGCCAGGACCTAGTCGGCTACCTTCCTGACCAGTTGCACCCCAACGCCGACGGCTACGAGGTGCTCGGCCAGCGCTTTTCGCAGGTTGTCTTTGGCAGCGCGCCTTTCGCGAGTCTGCCCGGCACCGATCGCGTCTAGACCAGGAGCAACGCCTTCATGCCCAGAGACACGGACGTCCGCCCCCTCGGCGTGACGCTGTACTTTCTGCCGGTGGAGACCCGGGTGCCGCTCAAGTTCGGCCCAGAAACGCTGACCTCCGTCACCTGCGCGCGAGTGCGCCTGGAAGTGACGGACCGCGCCGGCCGGTCGGCCGTCGGCTGGGGAGAGACGCCGCTGAGCGTTCAGTGGGTGTGGCCGAGCCAGGCCAGCCTCACCGCACGGCATGGGGCGCTTGAGGCCTTCACAGCGGCGCTTGGCGATGCCTGGGCGACCTTTGACTGCTGGGGGCACCCGCTCGAGATCGGCCACGCCTTCCTCGATCAGGTGCTGCCGCGCCTGCTCCAGGAGGTCAACGCCCGCTGTGACCCCGCCACGGGGCCGCTGCCCTGGCTGGCGGCGTTGGTTTGCTGTTCGGCCTTCGACATCGCCCTGCACGATGCCTTTGGGGTGTTGCACGGGCTCCCCACCTACCGGACCTACACGTCGCAGTTCATGAACCGGGACCTGGCCGCCTACCTGACGCCCGCAGAGGGCGCCGACGCATCGTTCGCCGGCCGCTACCCGGCCGACTACTTTCCCGCCAACCCGCCGCAGCGCCTGCCGGCCTGGCACCTCGTCGGCGGCCTGGACCCGCTCGACCGCGACGAGCTGACGGGCAAGGAGCCGCGGGACGGCTACCCGGTGCTCCTGGGCGACTGGATCCAGCGCGACGGGCTCAGGTGCCTGAAGGTCAAACTGCGCGGGAACGACGCCGAGTGGGACTATCGCCGGTTGGTGCGGGTGGGGCAGATCGGCGCGCCGCAGGGCGTGGACTGGCTCACCGCCGATTTCAACTGCACCGTCACCGATCCGGCCTACGTCGACGAGATCCTGGACCGCCTGCGCGACGAGCACCCGCGCCTGTACGGCATGATCCTGTACGTCGAGCAGCCCTTCCCCTACGACCTGGAGGCGCATCGCATCGACGTGCACTCTGTCGCGGCGCGCAAGCCGCTCTTCATGGACGAGAGCGCTCACGACTGGACGCTGATCCGCCTTGGGCGTACCCTGGGGTGGACGGGCGTGGCCCTCAAGACCTGCAAGACGCAGACGGGCGCGCTGCTGAGCCTGGCCTGGGCCAAGGCCCACGGCATGACGATCATGGTGCAGGACCTGACCAACCCGATGTTGGCGCAGATCCCGCACGTCCTGCTGGCCGCCCACGCCGGCACCATCCAGGGGGTGGAGACCAACGCAATGCAGTTCTACCCGGACGCCTCCCTCCCTGAGGAGCGCGCTCACCCGGGGCTCTATCGGCGGCGGAACGGCCAGGTGGACCTGGCCAGCGTCAGGGGTCCCGGCTTTGGCTATCGTCTGGCAGAGATCGTTCGCGAGCTTCCCGAACCAGCGTTGAGCATCTAGTACGAGACAGGAGACACAGAAACAATGGAAAAGGTAAGAGTCGGTGTTGTCGGTGCCGGTATCCGTGGCGGATCACAGGCCAAGGACTTTCTCGAGGGAGTGACCGAACGGGCCGAGTTGGCCGCGATCTGCGACACCGACCCGAACGTGCTCAAGAACTGGCCGATGGTACCGACCTTCTCGTCCAGTGAGGAGATGATCCGCTCCGGTAAGGTCGACGCCATCTATATCGCCACGCCCCACTATGCGCACACGACGATCGGCATTGACGCGCTCAAGAACGGCATCCACGTGCTGGTGGAAAAGCCGATCTCGGTGCACAAGGCCGACGCCGAGCGCCTGATCGCCGCTCATTATGACAACCCAAAGCCGGTGTTTGCTGCCATGTTCAACCAGCGCACCGATCCGCACTACATCAAGGTGCGCGAGCTGATCCAAAACGGTGAGCTCGGCGAGATCCGCCGCACCAACTGGATCATCACCGACTGGTTCCGCACCGAGGCCTACTACGCCTCGGGCGGCTGGCGTGCCACCTGGAAGGGTGAGGGCGGCGGGGTGCTGCTGAACCAGTGCCCGCACAACCTGGACCTCTTCCAGTGGATCTGCGGCATGCCCTCCAAGGTTCAGGCATACTGCGCTTTCGGCAAGTACCACGACATCGAGGTGGAGGACGACGTCACCGCCTACCTCGAGTACCCGAACGGCGCCACGGGCGTCTTTATCACCACCACCGGTGAGACCCCCGGCACCAACCGTCTGGAGATCGTCGGTGACAAGGGCAAGATCGTCGTCGAGGGCCGCTCGATCACCTTCCAGCGGAACAAGGTTTCCATGGACGTCTTCCGCCGCGAGACCCCGCTGGGGTTCGGCCGTCCGGAGAGCGAGATGGTCGAGATCGACGTCGAGGGGCGCGGACCTCAGCACCGCGGCATCTGCCAGAACTTTGTGGACGCGATCCTGGACGGCGTTCCCCTGATCGCCCCGGCCGAGGAAGGCATCCACTCGGTCGAGATGGCCAACGCCATGCTGCTCTCCTCCATGCTTGGGCAGGCTGTGGACGTTCCCATCGACGGCGAGATCTATGAGGACAAGCTCCGGGGGCTGATCGCGGCCTCCAAGCGCGCCTAACCTATCCGATCGATGCACCGCCTCTGGCTGCTCTTCAGCCAGAGGCGGTGAGCCCTTGGCTTGCCGCTACGCCCCGGAACCGACTTGGCCCCGCGGCGAGCCCACCGTTCGGCTCGCCAGGAAGGACACCGAGATGCCCGCTACCCCTGAGTCACCCGACCCATCCCCCGCCCTCGACCGGCAGCGCGCAGCGTTCGCAGACGCCCCGCGCGAGTACGGCCTGATGCCCTTCTGGGGCTGGAACGACGACCTGAGCGAGGCCGAGCTCCTGCGCCAGGTGCGCGAGATGCACGCCGGCGGCTTTGGCGGCTTTGTGCCCCATGCCGACCTGGGCCTGCCGCGCAGCATCGGCTATCTCACCGACGAATACTTTCGCCTGCTCCGTCTGGCCGTTGACGAGGCCGCCCGCCTGGGCCTGAAGGTGATACTGTACGATGAGGGCTACTACCCTTCCGGCTCGGCCCAGGGCAAAGTCGTCGCGGAGAACGCCGACTATGCCGCGCGCTGCCTCGTCCCGGTGGAGCGGACCGTCGTTGGGCCGGCGCGCGGGTTCTGGCGGCCCAACCCGGGCCGCGCCGTCCGCGACGCGTTGGTGTCCGTGGTAGCGTGTCGCGAGGGCCCCACCGGGGCGCTCGACCCGAGCACCTTCCGGCTGCTGGAGCCCTCCGAACACGAGGTGGTCGGCTACGACCTGCCGGAGGGGCGCTGGCGGCTGGTGTCGGCCTGGAACGTGTTCAGCGGGGGCACCATCCGCGGCGTCTTTGCCGAGGAGGACGATGGGCACGCCCTAGCCCCTGCCGCCGGGGACATCATGAACCCGCTGGCCGTGGCGGCCTTTCTGCGCATCACCCACGACGCCTACTACTGGCACCTCGGCGATCACTTTGGCACGACGATTGTCGGCATGTTCACCGACGAGCCGGACCCCCTCGGCCGGGCCCCCCGCCGGCGCCCGAACCCCAAGCCCTACTCTGACGGCCTCCTGGATGAGCTACAGCCCGCCTGGGACGGGGACGTGCGCCTCTGGCTGCCCGCCCTGTGGCACGACTGTGGCACGCGCACCGAGGCGTTCCGGCACGCCTACAACCGCGCCGTGCACGACCGCATCGAGCGCGTCTTCTTTGGCGCCCAGGGGGATTGGTGCGCCGCCCACGGCATCGCCCTGACGGGCCACCCCGGCCTCTCCAACGAGATGGGTGCGCTGCGGCGCTTCCAGTGGCCCGGGCAGGATATGGTCTGGCGTTATGTCGAGCCAGACAAGCCCACCGCCCTCGAAGGCGCCCACAGCGTGGCGGCCAAGGCGGCCAGCAGCGCCGCCGTCCTCCTCGGGAGAGAGCGCAACACGTCAGAACTGTTCGGGGCCTACGGCTGGCACATCACCCTGGACGAGATCAAGTGGCTGTTTGACTGGCACATGGTGCGGGGCACCAACCTGTTCGTGCCCGGGTCGTGCATGTACTCGTTGCGCGGCCGGCGCGCCTTCAACAGTGAGCCCGACGTCGGCTACAACAACGTCTGGTGGCCCTGGTTCGGCGAGACGGCCGGCTATGTGCGGCGGGTCTGCTGGCTGCTTTCTGGGGCCCACCAAGTCTGCGACGTGGCCGTGCTCACCGATGGCAACGCCATGGCCTGGGAGGCGGCCAAGCGGCTGTACCAGGCGCAGACCGATTTCATCTACATCGACGACGTCGCCCTGGAAAGCGCCTCGCTGGCGGAGGGTCGCCTGGTGATCGGGTCGCAGGCCTTCCGGGCCGTGGTGTGCGACCCGGCGCTCCCCGAGAACGCCGCGCTCCCGGCGCGCCTGGCCGCGTTTGAGGAGGCCGGCGGCCTCATAGTCCGGGGCGGGGCATCCGGGGACCTTGTCGCGCTGCTGGCGAGCGCGCTGGGCCGCGACCTGCACTGGCCCGACGCCCCCGATCTGCGCGCCCTGCATTGCCGCAGGGACGGGCTGGACTGCTATTACCTGGTGAACGAAGGTGAACACGCCCTCGCCGGCAACCTGACCCTCCGCGCAGTAGGCGCGCTGGAGCTGTGGGACCCGCTCGACGGCTCCTCGCGCCCCTGGCCGGCGCAGGTCGTCGACGGCCGCCTGGCCACCCACCTCCGCCTGGAGCGCAGGCAGGGGCTGGTGCTGGTGGTCGATCCCGCTGGAAACCCGGACTCTGCCGCGCCCAGGCCTGCCCGGCCGGGCGACGCCGTCCTGGCGGTCAGCGGTCCGTGGCGAGTGTGTGACTCGGCGGGCCGAGAGGTGGACGCCCCTGCCCTGGCCGACTGGGCGCAGGCCCCTGGCTGGGAGACCTATACCGGCACCCTGTCGTTCGGCGCTGAGTTCGCGGCGCCCGCAGCGCTGGCCGGCGGGGCGGCCTTCCTCGACCTCGGCGCCATCGGCGACATCGCCGAGGTCTGGCTCAACGGCCAGCGCTGCGGGCAGCGCGCCTGGGCACCCTACGTCCTGGAGGTCGGCGCCGCCCTGCGCCCCGGGCGCAACCAGCTCGAGGTGCGCGTAACGAACAGCATGGCCAACGCCTACGACGGCCGCCAGATGCCCTCCGGGCTGCTCGGCCCGGTAGTGCTGCGCGGCGCAGTACCCGATCGCGCCACCCTGGGGGAAGGATAGTGAACATGACCGCTTCGTCCTCGCGCTCTGGCCTCGCGGCGCTGCACAGGTCCTTCGTGGACCCGCCCCGCGAGTACGGCATGATGCCCTTCTGGTTCCTCAACGACGACCTGAGCGAGGAGGAACTCCTGCGCCAGATCCGCGAGTTCCACGCCAAGGGGTTTGGTGGCTTTATCCCGCACGCCCGGGTGGGGCTGTCGCCGCGGGTGGGCTACCTCACCGCTGAGTTCTTTCGCCTGGTGCGCCTCTGTGTGGAAGAGGCCGCCCGGCTGGGGATGAAGGTGATCCTCTACGACGAGGGCTCCTATCCGTCGGGGTCCGCGCAGGGGCGCGTCGTGGCGGAGAACCCCGAGTACGCCGCGCGCTGCCTGGTCGGCGTGGAAAAGACAATCACGGGCCCCGCGGAGGGCTTGTGGCGCCCGACGACCGGGCGTGACCTGCAGGACGCGCTGGTCTCTGTCATCCTGGCCCGCGAGGGGGACGACGGCACCGTCGACCCGGCCACCGCCACGCTGCTGGAGCCGGACGCCCTCGGCCTGGTGGCCTACGACGTGCCGGAAGGGCGCTGGCGGCTCTTTTCCGTGTGGAGCGGCTTCAGCGGGGGAACCATCCGCGGCGTCTTTCCCTGGGAGGAAGACGGCCACGCCACGGCGCCAGCCGCCGGCGACCTGATGAGCCCGGAGGCCGTGGGCGCTTTCCTGAGGCTGACCCACGATGCCTACTACCGTGAGATGGGCGACCACTTTGGGTCGACCATCGTGGGGATGTTCACCGACGAGCCCAGCCCCCTCGGGCGCGGGCCGCGCCGCCGCCCGCAGCCCTGGCCCTATACCCCCGGGTTCCTCGAGTACGTACAGCCCCGTTGGGAGGGCGACATCCGTCTGTGGCTCCCCTTCCTCTGGCTGGACGGTGGCCCGCGCGGGGAGGAGTTCCGTGCCGTCTACCGGCGCGCCGTGTACGACCGCCTCGGCGACGTGTTCTATCAGGGCCAGCGCGACTGGTGCGCTGCGCACGGCATCGCCCTCACCGGCCACCCCGGCGAGAGCAACGAGATGGGTGCCCTGCGGTACTTTCACTGGCCCGGGCAAGACATGGTCTGGCGCTACGTAGAGCCAGGCCAGCCCACCGCCCTCGAGGGGGCGCACAGCGTGGCGGCCAAGGCCGCCGGCAGCGCGGCGGCCATCGCCGGGCGGCCTAGGAACGCCACCGAGGTGCTGGGTGCTTACGGCTGGCGCCTCACCCTCGACGAGACCAAGTGGCTGTGCGACTGGCACCTGGTGCGCGGCAACAACCTCTTTTTCCCCCACGCCTGCTTTTACTCCATCCGCGGCCGGCGCGCCTGGGAGAGCGAGCCGGACATCGGCCTGCACAACGCCTGGTGGCCCTACTTTGGCGCCATTGGCGACTATGTGCGGCGGCTGTGCTGGGTGCTGTCGGAAGGCGTCGAGATCAGCCGCGTCGCCATTCTGACGGATTCGAACGAGATGGCCTGGCAGGCGGCCAAGGCCCTCTACCAGGGGCAGGTCTGCTTTGCCTACATCGACGATGTGGCCCTCGGCGAGGCCCGCGTGGCCGACGGCGCCCTGGCCATCGGCCCGCAGCGCTTCAGCGCCGTCGTGGTCGACCCGCCCGTGGCCCTGGGCCCGAGCCTGCGCGCCACGCTGGACGCCTTCCGGGCCGCCGGCGGGATGGTGCTGGACCGCTGGCAGCCCGACACGGTGGCAGCCGAGGTTGCGGCCGCCAGCGGCGGCGAGGTAGCCTGGTCAGGTGGGCCCGACCTGCGCGTGCTGCGCTATCGCAAGGGCGCCATCGAGCTGTATCTGCTGGTCAACGAGGGGGAGGAGGCCATCGCCGGCGACCTCTCGGTGGAGGGCGTCGGGGCGCTGGAACTGTGGGACCCGCTGGACGGCTCAGCCCTGCCCTGGCCGGCGCGGGCCGCCCTGGGCCGCACCGAGACGCACGTGCGGCTGGAACGCCGCCAGGCCCTGGTACTGGCCGTGGACCCCTCCGCGGCACCCGACCCCGCCGCGCCAACCCCGCCAGAGCCGGGTGAGCCGGTCGCCCGGCTGGCCGCGGGCTGGGAGGCTTACCGCCTCGACGGGACCCCGGCCGACGTCCCCGCCCCTGGCAACTGGGCCCAGGCGGCCGCGTGGCGCACCTTTACCGGGACGTTGGCCTTCCGAACCCGCTTCGAGTTGCCCGAAGACCTGGCGGGCCAGGACCTCTTCCTTGATCTGGGCCAGGTTGGCGATATCGCCGAGGTCCTGGTGAACGGCGAGCCGGTGGGGTTCCGTGCCTGGGCACCCTACGTGCTCCCGGTCGGCGCCGCCTGCCGGGCGGGGACCAACGAGATCGAGGTGCGCGTCACCAACAGCATGGCCAACGCCTACGAGGGGCTGCAGCTGCCGTCGGGGCTGCTGGGCCCGGTGACCCTGCGCCGCGCACAGTAGAGGGCGATCGTCCGTCGGTATGGGTTCCCAGTGGAACGCGCCGGGGAGGTGCACGATGTCCATGACGTCGAGAGAACGCGTGCTGTGTGCGCTGCGCCGCGAGCAGCCCGACCGGGTGCCTTACTGCGAGCTGGGTGTCGACCGCGCTCTGGCTAGCCGGCTGCTCGGCTGGCAGGGCATCGGCACGCAGCGCTCCAACCTGGAGGCCAACCCCTACTCCCTCGCCGAAGCCGTGGCACTGGCCGATCGGCTGCAGCTGGACAACTTGGTCTACGTCCTGCGGGCACCGGTCTACGTCGACAAGGTGCCCGGCCTCGACGAGCGGCTCTTTTACGGCAAGGGGCAGCTCGCCACGCGGGCCGACCTCGAGCACCTGGTGCTGCCCGACCCCGCCGATGATGCGCTCTATGCCGACCTCGAGACCTTTGCCAGGGGCAAGGGGGACCGCGCCCTCTGGCTGGTGACGCGCATGGGCATCTTTCCCACCACTCTGGGGATGGGCTACGAGGCGTTCGCCCTGGCCCTGTACGAGGACCGCGCATTGGTGGAGGGAATACTCGATCGTTACGTCGACTGGTCCTGCGCCGTGGCCGAGCGCGTCTGCCAGATGGCTATCGACGTGTACGTGACCACCGACGACATGGCCTTCAAGACGGGGCCCTTCTTTTCCCCGCAGGTCTTTCGCGAGCTGGTCATGCCGCGCTACGCCCGCCTGCGCCAGCACGTCAGCAAGCCGTGGGTCATCCACTCTGACGGCAACCTGCGCCCCTTCCTCGAGGACCTCCTGAGCCTGGGGATCGCCGGAATCCACCCCAACGAGAAGGGGGCCATGGACATCCAGGACATGAAGCGGGACTATGGGGGGCGTGTCTGTCTGTTGGGCAACCTGGACCTGAACATCCTGGGGCTGGGCACGCCGGAGGACGTCGCGGAGGAGGTCAAGGCCCTGATCCGCGCCGTGGGCCCCCGTGGCGGCTATATCGCCACCAGCGGCAACAGCCTGGCCGCTTACGTCAAGCCAGAGAACGCCCTGGCCCTGAGCCGCGCCGTGCACGAATACGGCGCCTACCCCCCGGCCGTCTGAGCTCGGCCAGCCGACCGAGGGACGGAGCGCGTTCGCAAGAGGAGTATGCCATGGAACCGGTTCTCATCGCCGACTATCGCTGCCAGACTGGCGAAGGCCCCCTCTGGCACGCCAAGGAGCAACGCCTCTACTGGTGTGACATTCCCACCGGCCGCATGTTTCGCTACGAGCCCGCCACTGGCCACCACGACCAGTTCTACGAGGGGGACGTCGTCGGCGGTTTCACCATTCAGGACGACGGTGCCCTGCTCCTCTTTGGGGCGCAGGGCTCTGTGCGCATCTGGGACGGGGGTCGCGTCACCACTGTCATCGAGCGGATCCCCGGCGAGGAGGAGTCGCGGTTCAACGACGTCATTGCCGATCCGCGCGGCCGGGTCTTCTGCGGGACGATGTCGAGCCCCGACCATCCGGGGCGCCTCTACCGCCTGGACCCCGATGGGTCGCTGCGGGTAGTGGTCGAGCGGGTGGGCACCTCCAACGGGATGGGCTTCACCCTCGACGGCACGGCGATGTACTACACCGACTCGGCGGCGCGAGAGATCTACCTGTTCGACTATGACGCCGAGTCGGGCGAGATCAGCAATCGGCGCGTCTTCCTGCGGCTGGGCCCGGGGGAGGCCGGCGTCCCCGACGGCATGACCGTCGACTCTGAGGGGTATGTCTGGTCGGCGCGCTGGGATGGCGGGGCGCTCTTCCGCTACGCGCCGGACGGCACCCAGGTGGCGCGTATAGACTTTCCCGCCCGGAAGGTCTCCAGCGTGATCTTTGGCGGGCCGGACCTGATGGACCTGTACGTCACCACGGCGATGCGCGCGGACCGCGCCATCGAGGGTCCGGGAGCGGGGGCGCTGTTCCGCGTCCGCGCGGGGGTGCGCGGGGTGCCCGAGTTCCTGTCAGCCGTGCATCCTTAGGGCGGCACAGTGGACGTGCGGCGACGACCTGGGGGAAGGCAACGATGAGCATCCGCGAACCCGCGCGTGACATTGCCGTGCTCGGTGAGGCCGACGTCCTGGTGGCCGGGGGCGGCGTGTCGGGCGCGGCCGCTGCCCTGGCCGCGGCACGCGCCGGGGCACGGACGGTTCTCGTCGAGCGCAACGGCTCCCTGGGCGGGGTGGCCACCGCCGGCCTGATGGCCAACATCGGCAACCACTTTCTTGACCGTCAGGGCCGCCTGGTGATCGACGGCATCGCCAAAGAGGTGGTCGACAGCCTCGTGGAGCGGGGGGCGGCCAGCCCCAAGTGGGCCTCGCGCGAGGTTCCCGGGGTCGTGATCGACTCGGAACAGCTCAAGCCTCTGCTGAGCGAGATGCTGGCCAGCGCCGGCGTCACCGTCCTGACGCACACCCTGGCAGCCCGGCCGATCCTGGACGGGACGGCGGTGAACGGCGCGTACATCGAAAGCAAGGCCGGCAGGCAGGCCGTGCTGGCGCGGGTCGTTGTCGACGCCACCGGCGAGGCGGACCTGGCCGCGCAGACGGGCTGCCCGATGCGCTGGACCGACGGCTCCGCCTCGGTCGAGTTCAAGATGGCCAACGTCGACCTGGAGGCCCTCTACCTGCACTTCCGCCGGCGCCCCGATACCTTCCCGGTGGGGCTGGACATGGTCAAGGGCTTTGCCGAGTTCGAGCGCAACTGGGTCGAGCGGGGCATCTTCTTCTTCCCCCACGGCGGGGGACGCAAGTGGGACCTGGTGCGCCGGGCGGTCGCCGAGGGACGCCTGGAGGAGAGCCGCGGCATCCTCTACGACCTGCACGCGCTGGGCCTCTACGGCCTCCGCGGCCAGGATACCGTCGTGGTGAACTCGAACTTTTGGAAGGTCACCACGCTCGACACGATGGACGTCTCACGGGCCGAGCTGGAGGCGCAGGCAGCCTGCTACCACGTGGCCAACTTCCTGCGCGAGGCGGTGCCTGGGTTCTCCGACGCCCACGTGGTGGCCATCGGCAGCGACCTGGGCATCCGCACCAGCCGAGGCATCGTCGGGCGCGACACCCTCACCGCAGACGCCGTGGCCTCGCCACGGCCGGTGCTGCATGACGACGTCATCGGCTGCGTCCCCTGCCGGGCGGACGTGCGCACGAGTGGCGAGTTCTTTTACGCCCACACCTGCGACGTGCCCTATGGCATCTTGCTGCCGCAGGGAGTGGAGAACCTGCTCGTCGCCAGCGGCAAGAGCGTCTCGTGCACGCCGCAGGGGCTGATTCGCGGGATGGCCCCCTGCATGATGCTCGGCCAGGCCGCCGGGGTGGCAGGGGCCCTTTCTGCCAAGCGCTACTCGACGCCGCACACCCTGGACGTACACCTCCTGCAGCGCGCCCTGCTGGACCAGGGCGCCCACCTGGGCTCGTCGTACCGGCTCATGTTCCTCGGGCAGCCGGAGTGAGGCGGCGGCCCCACGTATCGTGATCTGCGCCCCCGCCGGGGCAGCGTTAGCCAACGAGGAGTGACCATGCGCATCATCGACCCGCACGTGCACATCTGGAAGAACGACCCCGCCTACCCGTGGGCCCCCGAGACGACCAACCCTCCCACGACCGACGCCACAGCAGAGATGCTCCTGGCGCTGATGGAGGAGCACGGCGTCGAGCGGACCGTGCTCGTGCAGCCGATCCAGTACCGCTGGGATAACCGCTACGTCGCCGACGCCCTGCGCCGCCTCCCGGACAAGTTCATGGCCGTCTGCCGGGTAGACCCGGAGGACCCTGCCGCGCCCGATCATCTCTCACACTGGGTGGAGGAGAAGGGCTTTCACGGCGTGCGCCTGAGCCCGGCCCTGGGCGCCGCCGGCGATTGGTTCACCGGGCCACTGATGGACCCCTTGTTTGCCCGCGCCGAGGCACTGCGGGTGCCGCTGTTGCTCCTCACCAAGCCGGGGCGCCTGCCCGACCTGGCCGCCCTGCTGGACCGCCACCCCGATCTGGACGTCTGCGTGGACCACATGGCTGACGCGACGCCGACCGAGGCAGCCGAGGTGGAGATGCTGCTCGCCCTGGCCCGCTACCCGCGCGTCACCGTCAAGATCAGCCACACCTGGTCGATCTCAGGGGAGGGCTACCCCTGGCGCGATACCTGGGGCCTCGTCAAGGAGGTGTACCAGACCTTTGGCGCACAGCGAATCATGTTCTCCACCGACTGGCCCGTCTCTCTGCGGCAGACGGACTATGGGCGCACCATTCGCGTCGTGCGCGACGAGATGGACTTTTGGGCGCCCGGTGACCTGGAATGGGTGATGGGCAAGACGGCGCTCCGCCTGTGGCCGTTCGCGTAGGGCGGGCCGCGCGCGTTCTGGCGGCGGCGCTTCTGGCGGTGGCCGTCGTGCTGGCCGGCTGCCTCCCTCCGGGCAACGGGGCGCCGGAGGCCACCCCGTGGCCCACTCCGGAGGGCGCTGCCGCGGCCGAGGTGCTGGAGGTCATCGACGGCGACACGATCCGCGTGCGCCTTGGCGAAGAGTCTCAGCTGGTGCGCTACATCGGGATCGACGCTCCCGAGACGGGCCAGGGCTACCGCCCTTACGAGTGGCTGGGGCCAGAGGCCACCGAGGCCAACGCCTCGCTCGTGGCGGGCAGGCGCGTCTGGCTCGTCGGCGACGTGTCAGACAGCGACGCCTACGGGCGTTTGCTGCGCTACGTGTGGGCAGACGGCCTCCTGGTGAACGCCGAGATGGTGCGCCGGGGGTACGCCGAGGCCAAGGCCTACCCGCCCGACACGGCGTACAGCGCCCTCTTGGAGGACGCCGAGCAGGAGGCCCAGGGAGCCAAGCGCGGGCTGTGGGGCGCGCGCCCGACGGGCACCCCGCCGCCCAGCGATGCCGAGTCAACCTGCCCGTACGTCGGCAACCGGCGTTCCATGAGGTTCCATCGGGCCGACTGCGCCTCCGTGGCGCAGATCGCACCCGCCAACAGGGTCTGCCTGGCCTCCCGGGAGGAGGCCCTCGCCGCCGGGTACACGCCGTGCGGGTCCTGCAGACCCTGACGACCCCGACATGCCCTCACCATCCGGAGGCCTATGGCTCAGATACGCGTGACCGGCAGCATCGCCATCGACGAGGATGAGGTCGTCGAGCAGTTCGTCCGTTCGGCCGGCCCCGGGGGCCAGAACGTCAACAAGGTCAGCACGGCCGTGCAGATCCGCTTTGACGTGGCGGGCTCCCCGTCTCTGCCGGAGGACGTCCGCCGCCGGCTGCTCCTTCTGGCTGGCGGCCAGATCACGGCGGACGGCGTCCTGGTCATCCTGGCACGCGAGCACCGCACTCAGGCGGCCAACCGCCGCGAGGCGCGTGACCGGTTGGTGGGGCTGATCCGCCAGGCCGCCCAGCGGCCGCGCGCGCGGCGGGCCACCCGCCCCACCCGAGCGTCTGTAGAGCGCCGCCTGGACGGCAAGCGTCGCCGCGCGGAGACCAAGGCGCGCCGGCGCTGGCGCCCCGAGTAGTGTGGCATTGGCCGGGGCTGTTCGCTTTCCGGCGGCGCAGCCTTGGGGGTTCCGATGGCGCGCCGAGCACCCTCCGGTCTCGACCGGCACAGTAACGAGGAGGTTCCCGTGAACGACCGCGAACGCTTCCTGGCTACGATGAACTACCAGCCTCGCGACCGTTGCCCCTGGTGGGAGATGTGGTACTGGGAGGACACGCTCGACCTCTGGCACAAGCAGGGCCTGCCCGAGGACGTCCACCTCCAGCAGTTCCTGGGCGTCGACCGCCGCGAGAACGTAGGAGTCAACATCGGGCTGGTGCCTGCCTTCAAGCGAGAGACTATCGAGGAGACCGACACCTACGAGATCTTTCGCCGCACCGATGGGGTCATCTGCAAACAGTTCAAGGGGGACCTTTCCGGCCGCATGCCGCAGTGGCTGCGCTTCCCCATGGAGACGCGCCACGACTGGGAGACGGTCATCAAGCCACGGCTGCAAGCCACCTCACCATGCCGCTACCCCCTCTACTGGGAGGAGAAGAAGCGCATCTGGGCGCAACGCGACTATCCCCTCTCTATCAGCGGCGGGTCCATATATGGCTGGATCCGCAACTGGATGGGCCTCTCCAACGTCTGCACGGCCTTCTATGACGACCCGGACTGGATCCACGAAATGATGGATTACCTGGCCGAGTTTCTCGTCCAGACGCTGCGCCGAGCGGTCGAGGAGGTGGACATCGATTATGTCACCATGTGGGAGGACATGGCCTACAAGGCCGGCCCGCACATCTCGCCGCGCATGTTCCGCGAGTTCATGCTCGAGCCGTACAAGAAGGTTACCTCGCTGTTTCACGACAACGGCATAGACCTGATCTTTGTGGATAGCGACGGCGACTCGGGCCCCCTGATCCCGCTGTGGCTCGAGGGCGGCGTGACGGGGTTCTACCCCGTCGAGCGGGCCTCCGGGATGGACCCGGTAGCGCTGCGCCAGCAGCACGGGCGGCAGCTGCGGCTCATCGGCGGCATCGACAAGCGGGCCATGAAGGCGGGGCCGGCCGAGATCGACGCCGAGCTGGCCCACATGGCCCCGGTAGTGGCCGATGGAGGCTACATCCCCTGGTGCGACCATCTCGTGCCGCCCGACGTGCCCTTTGACCACTACATGTACTATGTGCGGCGCATGAAAGAGATGACGCTGGACCCGCTGGGCTTTCGTCCCTGAGCGGCCGCCGGCGCAGCGCGAGCGAAAAGACAAGGGGGCGCCTACACGGCGCCCCCTCTGCGCTCCGGGCCGTCGCGAGGGCGGGCGCGGTCACTCCTCGGGCCGGGCCTCGAGGCGCACCGTAGCGGTCATCTCCTCCCCATCGCGCAGATAGGTGACCGTCACCTCCTGGCCGGCGTGCGTCTTGGTGTCCAGGTAGAGCATGACGTCGCGCTCGCTGGTCACCTTCTCGGCGTCGAGGCCCACGATGATGTCCCCGTCGACGGGAACGCGCGTCCGCTGGATCGTCACCAAGCGCTGGCCCCCGCGCAGACCGGCCGCATCCGCCGGGCCACGCGGCTGCACGTCGAGGATCAACACGCCCTCGTCCACGTCGAGCGAGGCGCCGGCCCGCTTGAGGATGCGCACCCGCTCAGGGGTCAGCGTCAGCATCGAGATCCCCAGCCAGGGGTGTGGAAAGCGCCCCGTGGCGATCAGTTCCGGGACGACCCGCCGTACCGTGTTGGAGGAGACCGCGAATCCGATGCCCGCCGAGGACTGGCTGGTGCTGATGATCTGCGAGTTGACGCCGATGACCCGGCCGGAAGTGTCCAGAAGGGGGCCGCCCGAGTTACCGGGGTTAATCGGAGCGTCTGTTTGTATGGCCTCGCTCAAGAAGCGCGCGTTGGGCGTCTCGATCACGCGCCCCAGCGAACTGATGATGCCGAAGGTCATGGTCAGGTTCAGCCCGAAGGGGTTGCCGATCGCCACCACGAACTGGCCCACGCGCAGGGCGTCAGAATCCCCCAGGCTGAGCGGGGTAGGCAGGGTAGGCGCGTCGACGCGCAGGACGGCTAGGTCACTGGAGGGATCCTGGCCGATGAGAGTGGCCGGGTAATCGTTCCCGTCCGCGAACGCCACCGAGATCTCGTCGGCATTGGCGATCACGTGATAGTTGGTGACGATGTGGCCCTCCGTGTCGTACAGAAAGCCCGAACCGGTCCCCTCCTGTGGCACCGCCTGATAGAACCAGTCGAACTGGATGATCCGTGTGGTGATGTTGACCACCGCCGGGGAGGCGGTGTCGTAGATCGCTTGCAGTTGGGCCTGCAGGTCCCCCAGGTCGGTGATCCCCTCGGCCGCCGGCCGCGGCTCGCCGGCCAGCGGCGCGGCCGGGGGCAGCGTCGTCGTGGGCGCCACCGCTGGCACGGCGGGCGTCTCCTTCACGTTGGCGTCCCCCTCGCCCGCGGATGAGCCACTGACGGCCGCATCGGCGGGCGGCGCCTCCAGCGCGATCCCGCAACCCGGCAGGCCCACCACCAAAGCGAGGGCCAGGAGCGCACAAAGAACCCGTTCGTAAGCTCGCTTCATCGCCACATCTCCCCGCGGCCAAGCCCTGGCGCGGGCGTCGCGCAATCGGATGCCCCCGCGCGCGTGGACGGTGCCGCCGTGAACCGACTGCCTCGTATGCCCGATAATTGTCGTCACGTGGGGTGTCCGCGTCAAAATGTGGCGGCGGGCACTGCGCACGGCACCGTCGACCGCGCAACCGCACGCGGCCGGGTGCGTAGTATCAGTGGTAGTCTGGTAGGGGAAAGGAGAGTCTGCCATGGACGCGAGTACGCGCCGGTTGCTGACCACGCTGGGTGGGTTGGGGCTGATTGCTCTGGGGCTTCTGACGCTGGTCTTCCAGCTGCTGCACATTGACTTTTGGTCGTATGCCTGGCCCTTGTTCATCATGGTGCCCGGGCTGCTCTTCTTTGTCGGCATGCTGAGTCGCGGCAAGGAGGCCGGCGGCCTGGCCATTCCGGGCAGCATCCTGACCATGCTGGGCCTCCTCTTCTTCTATCAGATGGTGTTCAACCAGTGGCAGAGCTGGGCCTACGCCTGGGCGCTGTTGTGGCCGACCGCGGTGGGCATCGGCCTGGTCATCCAGGGTCTGTGGTCAGAGCGGGCCCCGCTCGTGGAGAGCGGCAAACGACTGATGCGGCTAGGCCTGTGGATACTGCTGGGCGGCATAGTCTTCTTTGAGGGGATCCTCGGCATCGGTGGCTGGGGGCTGGCCGCCCGGGGGCTGGGCGCTTACCTGCTGCCGATCGTTCTGGTGGCCGTTGGAGTGGGCCTCCTGGTCCGCTCGCTGATCCGGTCTCGCGGCACCGGCGCCCAGCCGCACGGCGACAGCGCCGAGGACTTGCCTCCCGCAACAAACGAGTAGATCCTCAGGCGGCGTACGCGCTGAGGCGTGGTGACAAGGAGAACCCATGGAACCCGATACGGAACCGAGGGGCGAACGTCCCCAGCCGGTCTCCCTGTTCTGGCCGATCGTCCTGATCGGCGTTGGCGTCGGGTGGCTGCTGATCACCCTCGGCCTGGTGCGCAGCCCCGATTGGTGGCGCCTAGCCAACCTGTGGCCGGCGGGCCTCGTGCTCATCGGCCTCAGCATCCTGATCGGTCCGCGCCGGAGGGCGCTGGGCGCAATGCTGGGCGTCGTCACCGTCGCGGCACTGGCCGTCCTGGTGTTGACCTCACCCGGTACGGGGTCTGGCCAGCGCCGGGCGCCTGCCTGGTGGGGCGCGCCCAGTAGCCCGACGACCGAGCACCTGTCCGAGCCTCTGGGCGACGCCCGGGAGGCGCGCATCACCCTGCGCCTGTCCCGTTGGCCGGTGGACATCACAGCGTTGGCGAGCGGTACCGCGCAGCAGGGTACCCTCCTGGACGCCGATATCACCCACACCGGCGCGCTCACCGTTGACGCAGCCGGTACCACCAAGAGAACGATCACCCTGCGCCACGACGACGCCGATGCCTTGTTCCCCTGGAACTGGTCACAGACGGCGGGACGTTGGAGCATCCGGCTCAGCCCGCGCCTGCCTCTGGCGCTCGAGATCGACGCTGGCTCCGGCGCCCTTGATGCCGACCTGGGCAGCCTGCAGCTCACGTCGCTGGACGTGGAGGGAGGCAGCGGGCACGCCCGGCTGACCCTGCCGGCGACGTCGGATGAGCTGCCGCTGACGGCTGACGTCGGCTCTGGTGGCCTGGACGTGATGGCGCCCGAGGGCAGCAACCTGCGGGCCGAGTTCGAGCCCGGCTCCGGCCCGCTGACCCTGGCCGTGGGGCCAGGCAGTACCAGCACGCTGCGGATCGACGCCGGCTCCGGCAGCACCGAGGTAACCTTGGGGAGCGACGCGGACTGCCGGCTGACCGTCGAGGGCGGCTCCGGCGCGGTACGCGTCCGGGTGCCGGCGGAGGCTGCGCTGAGCGTAGAGGTGGTCAGCGGCGGTTCCGGGGGGCTGCACCTTCCCGACGGGCTGGTGAGGGTGCGCGGCGAGGGCTCCAGCAAGGTGGGCGCCTGGGAGACGCCGGGCCTGGGCTCGGCCGAACGCCAGATTGCCCTGATGATCGACTTGGGGTCCGGCGCGGTCACCATCGACCGCTGAGGGTGGCGACCGCCAGCCCCCAGGAAGGACGAACGCCCAGCCTGTGGCTGGGCGTTCTGCGGTCGCTAGAGCCAGCGCCGCCCCATCGCTTTGCGCGTCGACTGGCGGCTCTTGCGCAGTTTGCGCGCCATCTTGCGCTTGCGCGCCTGGCACGGCTTCTCGTAGAAGCGGTTGCGCCGGTTGATGGACAGGATCTGATCTTCCTGCACGACTTTCTTAAAGCGCCGCAGCAACCCGTCAAACGATTCGTGATCGCCTCGTAGTACGTAACTCATGATCTCCTTTCCGCCCTGCCGTCGATGGGCCGTATTGCCCGAATTCGGAACGGAAAGCCGGATAGCCCTGGCCGCCAGAATGGCGAGCGAAGGCCGGAGTTCACGATAGCGCGAGACGCTAGGAGAGCCAAGAGTCGCTGCGCGCGGCCTACATTCACACCTGAGCGGGCATGGGGGCTTGCTCCGAGTTCTGGGACCGCCGCAGACATCGTCCGGTGGACTCGAGCCTAGAGGGGTCCGTGTGGCAAGGCACTTACCAATCTCATTATACCACACCTTGCCAGCCTGCCCAAGTCCCCCGCCCTGTGCAGGTCTAGTCGCCTGCGTCGCCCGAGCGGGCACAGTAGCGCTCCCAGTGCACCACCTCAGACAGGGCCCGCTTTTCCCTGCTTGGCCACTCGGCGGGGACGCCCACCGATACCAGGCTCAGCAGGCGCAGCCCGTCTGGCACCCCTAGCGCCCGCTTGAGGTCCTCCTCGCGGGGCATGGTGATCCCCTGCAACCAGCACGTGCCGTAACCGAGGGCCGTGGCGGCGATCAGCATGTTGGCGATAGCCGAGCAGCCATCCTCGTGCCAGAAGCGAGCCGTCGGGTCCAGCACCACAGCGATGATCGCTGCCGCGTCGAGCAGCCACTCCTTGCCCAGGCTGATCTCTTGCTTGGCGCGCCGATCGGTGACCACGATGAAGGCCCAGGGCTGGGCGTTGTACCCGGTGGCCGCCAGCCGGCCGGCATCGAGAATGGCCTCCAGGTCAGCCCGCGGGATGGCGCCCCCCGTGTACTTGCGCACACTGCGGCGCCGGCGAATGGCCTCGAGTGCTTCCATGGCGGGAACCTCCTTGTAACCGTGACCAGAGCCCATGCGCCCGCTGGCGAACGGGCGCCCGCGGAGGACAGCCGCAGCCGTGCAGGGCCTGTGGCGCACTGCCCGAACGGGACCGTCGACGCGACGCTGCCGCGGCCCCCCCACACCGCATGGCCGGTTGGGGCCTGCCCCCTGTGCGCCTATACTGAGCCCGAATCAGTCCCTCAGCGCAAAGCCGCCGCTCGCCCGTAAGGGACGCCGCATGCCAAGCCAGATGCCGCCCGCGCCAGAGAGCACCGAAAAGATCCTGGCCGAGGGCCAGATGCTGATCAAGGGGCTCGTCCCCTGGGCCTCCAACTATACGTTCCTAGTGACGGTCACCCTGGGAGAGGCCGAGGCGCTGGCGATCTACAAGCCCAGCGCCGGCGAGCGCCCCCTGTGGGACTTTGACTCCGGCACCCTCTACCTGCGTGAGGTGGCCGCCTACCGGGTGAGCGCCTTCCTGGGCTGGCCGGCCGTGCCGCCCGTGGTGGCCAGAGAGGGGCCTCACGGCCCCGGCTCGGTGCAGGCCTACGTGCCGAACGACCCCCTCGAGCACTACTTTGCCATCCGTGAGCGCTCCGAAGCGGCGGCCGCGCTCCGACGAATCGCCCTGTTCGACCAGGTCGTCAACAATGCGGACCGTAAGGGCGGGCACGTGCTGCGCGGGGAGGACGGCACCATCTGGGCCATCGACCACGGCCTCACCTTCCACACCGAGTACAAGTTGCGCACCGTGATCTGGGACTGGGCGGGCAGCCCAATCCCCCGCCCCTGGCTGGACGATCTCGCCAACCTGCGAGAGTCCTTGGCAAACCGCTCCAGCGCCTTGCGCGCGAGCCTCGACACGCTCATCTCTCGCCAAGAGATCACCGCGCTGCTCAGGCGCGTTGACCTGGCGCTCCGCGACCGGCGCCTGCCCAGGCCGCTCCCGGCGGCCCGCAACGTCCCCTATCCACTGGTGTAGGCTGCGCCGGGCCAGCGCTAGCGAAGGAACAGGGCGATGGCCCCCAGCGCGAGCCCTACGACCAGCAGCAAGTTGGCCACCAGGAGCCAAAGCTTCCGCGAGGAAAAGCGCGGCGGGGTGGCCGGGCGCCACTCGTCACCCACGGCAACCGACCAGGTGTCTCGCAGCGGGTCGTACGACCACCAGCGGTCCTCGCTATCCTGCGTCGTGAGCGCGTGGAGGTCCGGGCGCCGCACCGCACCGTCGGCCAGGTCATAGCGCAGCGATTGCCCCTCACTGCGCAACTCCTCGAGGGCCGGCTCCAGATGCCCGTGGTCCGCCCAGCTGACGATGCCCGCCACGAGCGCCAGGCCGAGCACGCCAAGGGCGAGCATCCCCAGGCGGCGAACCGTGGCCGCAGAGGCCGGCGGGGGCGGGCTGTAATAGTCGTCGTCCCACCAGTGCACCTCCGGAGCGGTGCCCTTCTCCGGGGTTTCACCGGCGCGTACATCGGCTGCCTCCCCCGCATGGAGCAGGCGGCCCAACGCCACGCCGTCGGCATTCTGCGTTTCGGCAACGACCTTGCCCGTCACGGCGAACACGTGCACGCCGTCCTCAGCGGTCTGCACAACGAGGTCCGCCCCCAGGTCCCAGGCCCTGGCGGACGGCGCAAAGGGCCGGCCCATGGCCGGCGGCTCGCCGACCAGGACTGAGAAGGCCCCTGGCCTGGCCTGGCGCCCCACCGTCCGGCAGCGCACTCCCCCTTGGCGCAGCAGGATGCGCGCGCCCTCGGGCGAGGGGTCATCGACCACGATCTCGCTGCCAGGTGCCACACTCAGGAGCGCCCACAGGGTATCGCCGTCGTAGAGGCCCACCAGCGCCCTGCCCCCCGCACGCAGCATGCTCCCGGGGGGGAGGTTCTCCGCAGTGGTCATCGTCCCGGCGGGTGCTTGCTGCCAGGAGCACTCCTCACAGTGGATGACGGCTGCGCGGCTCACCTGCACGGGCTGGCCCTCGATTGGCGCCGACAGCAGCCCCAGGATGCGGGCCCAGGTCTCGGGGAACTGGGCGATGCCGTGCTCCGGCCGGGGGCGCGGCGTCAGCGCGTTCAGGGCTGCCGAGTGGCATGCGCCGTCCACCGCATAGAGCGGCACCCCGGCCAGCCGGGCCGAAGACACCGTCACCACGCCGTCGGAGGAGGTAAAGGCCCAGGCAGGATCCCGCGGCAGGTGGGGGTCGATGAACTCCTCCGCCGTCAGACGGCCGGCCAGCACCGCGTACTCCACCCCCGGGCGGAGGTGGTCGCCACGGGCCTCTCCGTCGTTCAGCGCGCGGATGACCTCGGCCCCGGCCACGAATTCGGAGGCGCGCGCGCCCAGCCGCTCCTGCCACCAAGCCTGCACCGCCCGAACAGGCCGGTCAGACAGGCCGGTACCGTGGTTGGGGGGCGCCAGCATGATCAGCTTGCGCACGTTATCGCGATAGAGGCTCGCGTCCTGAACATAGTAGCGCGCCGCCAGGCCGCCCGTCGAGTGCGTGACCAGGTCCGCACGGGCTACCTTGATCCCCTCGTGGGCGTAGGCCTCCAGGCGCTGGCGAATGCGCTGGGCCAGCACCCTGGCCAGCGAGGCCGTCGCGGCGTCCGCGTCCCATTCGCCGGGCACGTAGCTGCCCAGGTCGGCATCATAGCCCGCCTCGGCGAGATGATTGGCCAGGGGCTGCAGCGACTCCGGGCCATCCGCCAGGCCGTGGACGAGCAGCACCGGCGGGCGGAACACCAGGATCTCCAGCGGGACGGTAAACTCGTCGCCCTCATCGTCGACCACGGTGAGCGGCACGGTGTCCACGGCCCCGTGCGCGGCCGCCGCGCTGCCCGGCTCACCGTCGATCTCCAGAGTACTGCTGACCGCGTCCAGATAGACGGGCGGAACGTAGACGAACTCGGCGCGGCCCTGCGGGTCGAGCAGTAGCTCTCCCGGCTGCAGGCGCTGTCCATCGACCGATTCGAGGGTGCCGTACGTTGGAGACTGCAGGCGCACCTGGCCGGGCCAGTCGGGTACGTCAACCTGAACGGCCAGCGTGCTGGAACCATCGGCGACCACGCCGCGGTAGGCGCCGCCCGTAGTGGGGTTGCCCTCCAGAGTAAAGCGCGCGGCGATGACGGGCACCTCCACGATGCGCTCGACCCCCAGCGCCCGCACCGCGTAGCGATAGGCCCGTACGCCGGGACTGTCGTGCTCGATGGCGCAGCGCAGGGCGCCGCTCTCCCCCGTGAGGCCCTCGACCGCTGCGCCAGGAGGCTCGATCCGCTCGATCACCACCTGGCGCCCAGCGGCCGGCTCGCCCGCAGCATCACGGAGGGTGATGAGCAGCTCCCCCGTCCCCCCGACGACGGCGAGGTAGCGGGGAGACCATTCGACCTCAATCCCGGCCGCCGGCGGCGTCGGCGTCGGCCCCGGCCAGCCAGCGGCCTGGGCGTCGGCAACGAGGCCCGCCGAGGATGCCGCCGTGAACAGCGCCTGGGCCAGCGGTAGGATGGCCTCCTCGACGTTGACTCCCAAGGGGCAGTTGGTCTCCACCGAGGCGGCCAGGCGCTGCCCGCCCATGAGCCAGGACAGGTGAGCCCTTTGGTGACGCCCCTGCCAGTCGATGCCCGGCGTCAGAACCGGCGACGAGAGCCAGTAGTCGGCCACTGCGCCGTTGAGGTCCACCTGGACGGCTGCATCCCCGGAGAGGTCCCACGGAGAAGGCACCTCGCCCGCTGAGAGGACGAGCAGCGTGGACGCCGTCGCGCCGGCCTCGACGTAGCGGCCGCTGGCGGGCTGCTCGCAGGGGGCACCCTGCTCGACCCATCGCAGCGCGATGCCGCCTTCCGCCGGGATGGCTTCGGGCGCTGCCCAGCCCAGCGAGGCGGCCGCGCCCTCCACGATGGCCTGCAATGAGGCGTCGGCGCCGCCAGCGGGAGACTGCGCGCCGCCCGGGCGAACCCAGACCAGGCAGATCGCCAGCGCACAAAGAAGAAAAAGCGCACCAATGGATGAGCGAGAGGAGAGCATCATCAACTCCGGGTAAGTGCTCGGATTGCCCGGCTCGCAGCCCCCATTGTATGCGCCCTAGCGAGCAAGGCCAAACACTCGGCCCGTTGACGCCCTGCCAGAGATCGCAGAGAATGCCACAAGGAACGGATGGAGCGCAGAGCATCAACTTGTGGGAGGGATCCATGCCGAGAGCAGGTTGGCGGGGCAGCTTTGCCATCCCTATGACGCCGTTTGACGCGCAGGACCGCATCGACGAGGCCGCGCTGCGCGCCGAGCTGCGCTTCTGCATCGCGAGCGGCGTGGGCGGTATTGCCACGCCGCTGATGGTCAGCGAGTTCTGGCTCCTTTCTGAGGACGAGCGCCGCCTGATGGTGCGCGTGGCCGTGGAGGAGTGCCGCGGCAGCGGCGTGCCGGTGGTGGCCAACTGCGCGGCGGTCAACACGCCGCTGGCCGTCCGCTATGCCGAGCACGCACGGGAGGTCGGGGCCGACGCCGTGATCGCCATGCCCCCCTACATCCATCGCCCGGACTGGCCCACCATACGCGCCTACTATCAGGCCATCTCGGACGCCGTCGACGTGCCGGTGTGGATCCAGAACGCCAGCCTCGCGCCGCTGTCGGCCGAGCAGATCGTGGAGCTATGCACCGAGATCGAGAATGTATCGTGGGTGAAGGAAGAGGTCCCGCCCAGTACCCACAGCATCAGCCGACTGATGGCCAAGCGCTGCCCCGCGATCGAGGGGGTCATGGGCGGGGGCGGTGGGCGGCACCTCCTCACCGAGCGGGCCAGGGGCGCCGTCGGGGTGATCCACGCCTGCCAGTTCTGCGACGTCGTCCAGCGCATCTGGATGCTGCTAGACGAGGGACAACAAGAGGCGGCTGAGGAGCTGTACGAGCGGCTGCTGCCCAACCTGATGCTCGAGGGGCTGATGGGCATGGCCTACGCCAAGGAGATCATGGTCCGGCGCGGCGTGCTGCGCAACAACCGCATCCGGACGGAGACACGCCCGCTCGACGACGAGGACCTGCGCGAGATCGACCGCGCCTGGCGGCGCATCGAGCCCTACCTGATCTGGCACGGCTAGGCGGCCGGCCGCGGGCCGCCCGCCCCGCCGAGAGCGCCCTCCTGGCTACGGCGCGCTCTAGGCGACTGGGATCCGGAACCCACAGCGCTCTTGGCCGTATAGGAGTATGCAGGCTGCGACACGTTCTGCGTTCTATGCGTCCAGGGCTGGAGGTGCACATGCCCGCCATCCTGTGCGACCAGTTGGTCAAGGAATACCACACGCAAAAGACCGTTCGTGCCCTGGCCGGGGTGCACCTTGAGGTTCAGGAGGGAGAAGTCTTTGGCCTGCTGGGCCCCAACGGCGCCGGCAAGACCACGCTGGTTCGCATCCTGGCCACGCTCCTGCGGCCCACCTCCGGGACGGCCTGCGTCGGCGGGTATGATGTGGGGAGGGACGAGGGCCAGGTCCGGCGCATCATCGGCTATGCCGGGCAGGACTCGGAGCGTTCCGCCTACTTTCGCCTCACCGTGCGCGAGAACCTGCTCTACTTTGCCCACGCCCTGCGCGGGGTACCCCTCCCCGTGGCGCGGTCGCGCATCGACGAGCTGGCCGAGGGGGTTGGCTTTGCCGACCTGCTCGGCACGCACTTTACGGCGCTCTCGGGCGGGCAAAAGCAGCTCGTCGTCGTGATGCGCGCCCTGCTCCATCGGCCGCGCATCGTCTTCATGGACGAGCCCTCCAAGAGTCTCGATCCCGTCACGGCCCAACGCGTCAAGGACTTTGTGCTCGCCTACGCGAGCGAGCACGCCATGACCATCCTGCTGACCACCCACAACATGCGGGAGGCCGAGGAGTTCTGCTCACGTTTGGCCTTCATCAACAAGGGGCACCTGCGCTTTGTGGGCACGCCGGCAGAGTTCCGTCGAGCGGTGACGCTGCAGGACATTGTGGAGGTCGACATCGGGCGCGCCGATCCACTTCGCCAGAGGCTGGAGGCGTTGGGGAGCGCCTCACAGTCGATGAACGGCGACTCCCTGCGGCTGTATGCATATGACGGGTACGCCCTCTTGCGACAGGTGGTTGCCGCGCTCGACGAAGCCGGCGCACGGGCCTCCGTCCGCATGGTCGAGCCCTCGCTCGAGGACGCTTTCAGCATCATGGTCCGGGCAGACGAGGAGGAGAGCGATGGCTAGCGCCGTGCAGTCGCCAGTGGGCGGCACATCTGCTTTGTGGGACCGGCTGAACGAGGGAGTCGTGGGGACCGTGCGCCTCTTCTATATGAGCGTGTGGCGCAACTGGCTGAGCCTGAAGCAGTACAAGGCCAACTTTATCTTCAGCCTCACTACCGGGGCGCTGTTCGGTGCCGGGATGCTGCTCTTCGCCCTGGTGTTCGACCTCGAACTCCTAGAGCGAACTGTGGGCACGACCAATTATGTCTCCTTTGCCGTCCTGGGCTTCGGCTATCAGGCGTGGCAGGGGGTAGCGCTGGGGGCCGCCTCGGAGATCTTTCGCAATGAGCTGAGCACCGGGCAGATCGACTACACCTTCACCTGCCCGTTCTCGCGCTATGGGTACATCATCAGTAACGTGGCTGCCCTCGCCGTCCAGGAAACGCTGCTCTTTGCCCCGATGTTCGCCGTGGGCCTCTGGTTCACGCGGGAGACGCTGAGCCTCGGCGGCCTGGCGCTCGGCCTGCTGGCCACGGCGCTCTCGGTGGGTGTGTTGGTGCAGCTGGGGGCCTTCTTTGCGGCCTTGACGCTTCGGTACCGACAGATCACGGCGGTCTTTGGCTTCTTTCTGTTTGCCTTCCAGATGCTGTCCGGAATGTATGTTCCCGTGCAGGCCTTGCCGGCCGCTCTGCGCGCCGTCGGGTTGACGATTCTGCCGCAGACCTACGGCATGGACCTGCTGCGCCATTATGTCATGCGCACGCACACGATCGTTCCCGTGGCCCGGGAATGGGGGGTGTTGCTGCTGCAGCTAGTCGTCTGCGTAGTGCTGGCCAGGATTTCGGTCCGGCGGCTGGAGCGCGCAGCACGCGATCAGGGCCTGCACTACATCTGATCTGCCGCACTCCAGCCGCCGCCCGCGCTCGCCGCCCGGCGGCCTAGCCGAAGAGACGCGCGATGGCCAGGCCGTGCTCACCGGCCACCGAGTAGAGCAGATAGGCGTCCTGCCCCTCCCGAAAGTACCCGGGGTCGCGCAGCTGGCGGACGCGCCGCGGCGCCCAGCCGCGCCGAGAGGGCAACAGCGGCAGGTCGGTGCCCTCGTACTCTGTGACCGGCTTGACTACGCTGATCGGCCGGCCGACGCGCCAGGTCATCCAGTCGCCGCTGACGTCGATCTCGGCAGCCAGGATGTGCTCCGGGCAGTCCCCCACGTGCGAGTAGAACACCGTCAGGCGTTCGCCGTCGAGGCGCACCGCCGCGTGGCGAAAGTCGGCGTCAAACAGGGTAGGGCCGGGCTCGAAGCCGGTCAGCCCGTCACGCGAGCGGAACAGCAGCCCCGGCATGCTCAGCACGTACCAGTAGCCGCGCAGCCAGAAGGCGCGCGGGTACGAGCTGGCCACGACTGTGTCGAGCGTGCGAAAGTGGATCCCATCCTCCGAGAGGGCTACTCCCGAGAGCTGCCCGAAGGCCGCCCCTTGCCCTGCCTCGCCCTGCGGGATTGACTGCCCCGGGTCGGCAGAGCCGTGGTAGTACATGCGGATCTGGCGCGCCTCGTCGTCCACATGCACGTCCGGCGAGGCGACGTGGCGGCCGAAGATCGACTGCTCCAGCGTCAGCGTGCCCGGTTCGTAGATGCGCCAGGGGCCTTCCAACGCATCGGCGTAGGCCAGGCGGATGTACTGCCCCTGGTGGTGCGCAAAGTACAGATAGTAGCGGCCCAGGCGCCCGGGGAGCCACTCGGGCGCACGGATCAACGACGGGCCGTTGATGTTGTCGCCCATGCGGGAGTCCATCTCTGGGCGGATGATCGGGTTACCCTTCAGTCTGGCGACGTGCACTCTGATTCACCTCCTGGGCTGTACCCTGGGACGGGCGGGGCTCCCTTCGGGAAGGGAGCCCCTACGAGACGATTCCTGCGCGGCCCTAGCGGACCTTCAGGCGCAGGGTCTTGACCTCAAACGGGCGCAGTTCCAGCGTCACCTGCCCGCCGGAGACCTGCAACGCCTGGAGGGCGTTCTCGAGCATGTCGGCCTCGGTGGCCGTCTGCACCGCCAGCGACGTGGCCAGCGTGCAGCGCGTGGCCGTCCGCATGGCCTCGTACAGGCGCACCACGACGTCGCCGGAGCCGTCCTCGGCCGTCTTGACCGTGTCGATGATCACGTTCTCCGCGTCCACATGGAAGAGCGAGCGCTCCCCGGCGCTGCCCGCCGCCAGGAGCGGGGCGACGTTCAGCTCGTACCCCTCGCGCACCAGAGGGCTGCAGGCCAGGGGGCCGTTCCAGGCGGTGAAGGCGTAGGTGAACTCCTGCCGGCCCTTGTCTGCGAACATGTCGGGCGCCAGCGGCGAGCGGAGCAGCGTCAGTGAGATGGTGTCTCCCAGAACGTCGACGCCATACTTGCAGTCGTTGAGCACGGCGCAACCACGCCCCTCCTCGACGAGGGCCGTCCACTTGACGTTGGACACCTCAAAGCGGTCGGCGTCGTAGGGCATCGAGCGATGGTTGGGCCGCTTGATGTGCCCGTACTGGATTTCATGCAGCGCCTCGCTGGCGTGCACCGTCACCGGGAAGGCAACCTTGAGCATCTTGTGCGTTTCTTGCCAGTCGATAACGGTGTGGCACTCCACCCGTCGGCTGCCGCGGTGCAGGCGGATCCGCTGGGTCATGGTCGACTCGTTCAGGCGCCGCGTCAGGCTCAGCTCGGCAAAGAGCGGTCCGCTCGCCGTCACGCGGATCTCGGCCGGAGACGTCAGCTCCACCGGAGACAGGCGGTAGATGCTGTCGATATCCCAGGCGTCCCACTTGGAGGGGATATCCTGGAACATGCGCAGGATGTTGGCGCCCCCCGCGGCCCATTCGCGGTTCGCTTCCTTGTCCCAGATGCTGGTGAACTCGCCGAACCCGTTTAGCGTCACGCGAAGCAGGTCGTTCTCCAGGAGCGTCGGGGTGGCGCGGACAGCGCCGGCCGCCGGAGCGGGCCTGCCCGCCGGAGCGGGCCTGGCCGCCGTGAGCGTTGTCCAGCCGCAGGAAGGCGCCTCGACCTCGGCGTAGACTTGCTGCCCCTCGGCCTGAGTCGGCAGCGCCTGCCCGTTAGCGTCGACGGCGCCCTGCCAGCCGGCGGGCAGTGGCACGGCCGCGCGGCGCGGCCAGGAAAGAGAGTTGAACACCGTGACGGCCGCGCCCGGCTGTACCAGGGCGCTCGCCGCCGCCTCGGCCTCGGCGCGCCCGCAAGCCTCGGCCTGGGCGTAGCCCGCCTCGGCCTCTTCGTAGACCCGCTGAATCGACGACCCCGGGATGATATCGTGGAACTGGTTCAGCAACACCTGGCGCCAGGCCTCGGTGAGCGCCGCCTGCGGATAGTCTCGGCCGGCCAAGGCCCCAGCAGCGCTGGCCCACAGCTCGGCCTCGCGCAGGGCATACTCGCTCTTGCGGTTGCCGCGCTTGGTGCGCGCCTGGGTTGTGTAGGTGCCACGGTGCGCCTGGAAGTATAGCTCGCCCACAAAGCGCTCCGTCGGCCAGCCGCGCCGCTCCTGATCGCGGAAGAACTCGATCGGGCTGCCGATGACGACCTTGGGCACCCCCTCGAGGTTGCGGGCGCGCCGCACGTACTCAAGGTGGTCGCGGGTGGGGCCGCCCCCGCCGTCGCCAAAACCAAAGGGCAACAGGCGCGTGGCGATGCCATCCTTCTGCACGCGGCCATCCCAGCGCTCGATCAGCGAGGGCGTGTCGGTACGCGAGTTATACTCGTTCATCAGGTGGACCTTCACCTCGGAGCCGTCGATCCCCTCCCAGACGAACGTGTTGTAGGGGAAGGGTTGCCCGCCGTGATAGGCCCAGAAGATCTTGGCCGTCGCAAAGTAGGGAATCCCGCAGCCGCGCATGATCTGTGGCAGCGCTCCCGAGTAGCCAAAGACGTCCGGCAGCCAGAGGATCTCGTTCTCGACGCCGAACTCCTCGCGGAAGAAGCGCTTGCCGAACAGGAACTGGCGGATGAGGCTCTCGCCACTGGGAACGTTGGTGTCCGCCTCCACCCACATGCCGCCCTCGGGGACAAAGGCCCCCTTGCGGACGGCCTCCTTGACCCGGCGATAGAGCTCCGGGTAGGAGTTCTTGATCATCCAGTAGACGTGCGGTTCGCTCTGCAGGAAGACGTAGCCGGGGTACTCCTCGGCCAACGCCAGCTGCGTCCCAAAGGTGCGCACGCACTTGTGCTCCGTCTCCACCAGGGGCCAGAGCCAGGCCACGTCAATATGCGCGTGCCCAAAGCCGTACAAGACCGGCGCCGAGGAGCCGTTCTCGGCGGCGAGCAGGGGCTGCAGGCGCTCGCGCGCCTGCGCTACCGTGGCCAGGAACGCCTCGCGCGGCTGCTCATAGTCGACGATTAGGGCAAAGTCGCGCAGCCCCGCGTCGATCTCGGCCACGCGCAACGAGTTCGCGTCGATGTTCTCGCGGATACCCCAGAGGGCCTCGACGTCGATCCACAGCTGGTAGACCTCCTCGTGCCAGATGCCGAACGAGGTGTGGCCCACCACTGCCTGGGTGGCCGGCGGCTCCGGCACCGTCTCGCGCCCGGGAGGGATCGGCCCGGCGTGCGCGACGCGCGGCCCGTGGCCGGCGTAGGCCTCGATGGCCACGTCGTAGGTGGCGCCCGGGATGGCCTCGCGCGTCAGGGTCAGCTCATGGTGTTGCCGGTCGCGCGCCCCGGCAGAGACGCCGTTGACATAGATGGCGCTCTCGCCGCCCGCGTTGGCGCGGAGGACGATGCGCCGCCCAGCGCCGCACTCGGGCACGGTCACCCTGCCGCGGAACCAGGCGTACTCCCACTTGGCGCCCCAGGCGGTACCCTCCGGCATGGCCTGGAAGGGCCGCGCCAGAGCCTCTCTGAGGCGCAACTGCTCCGTGGTGACGAACCCTGCCAGGGGCACGGGCCCCAGCTCCTCATAGAACTGCCTGGGCAACTCCTCTCGCCAGGCGATGATGCGGTCGCGCCATTCAGGTGTCAGCGCCATATCCCGACTCCTTTGTCATTGTGTGCTTGGCCTCATGGGGTCGCTGTAACGCATCCATCACGCTAGTAGAGCCGCTTGGAGCGCATGCGCTCCCACGGCAGCACCTCGACGCGCTCGGCCCATTCGTCATACGCCCGGATCATCCGGTCGCGCTGCGGGCGGTGGCGCCCCGCCAGGTCGACAAGCTCGGTGCGATCCTCGATCATGTCGTACAGCTCCCAGTCGCCGGGGAACTTGCTCACCAGCTTCCAGCGGTCCATGCGCACGGCCCGGTTCCCCTCATGCTCCCAGTAGATGGGGCGCTCGCGGGTCCACTCCTCGCCGCGCAGAGCCGGCAGGAGGCTTTCCCCCTCGAGCGGTGTGATCTCGCGCCCGCCGTACCACTCGGGGTACTGGGCACCGGCCACCTCCACGCAGGTGGCCATTATGTCGATCACGTGGCCCGGGGAGTGGACGATCCCGCCGCCCTCTATCCCCGCCGGCCAGTAGGCAATAAGCGGAGTGGAGATACCCCCCTCGTGCACCCAGTGCTTGTACAGGCGGAAGGGCGTGTTGGAGGCGTTCGCCCAGGGGGTATCGTAGCTCAGGAAGGTGTCGGCGCCGCCGGGGATGATCTCCGGACGGTTCCCCACCCGCACCGGCCGCCCATCGATCGTCTCGCTGAGCACCGAGCGGCGGGGGCCGTCCTCGCGCATCAGTTCGGCGCAGCCACCGTTGTCAGACAGGAAGAACACCAGGGTGTTCTCCTCGAGCCCCTCGGCCTGCAGCTTGGCCATGACCCTGCCGATCCCCTGGTCGAGGCGGTCAACCTGGGCGGCGTAGACGGCCATCCGGGCGTCTTCCCAGTCCTGGTGCTGCGCGTCGTCCCAGGTGGGTACCGTCTCGTCGCGCGGAGAGATTGGCCATCTGGGGTCCAGGATGCGGTTCCCCTTGAGGGTCTCGTGGCGCGCGGTGCGCAGGGCATCCCAGCCCTTCCGGTAGGTGCCGCGGTAGCGCTCGATATCTTCCGGAAGGGCGTGGAGCGGCCAATGCGGAGCCGTATAGGCGAGGTAGAGGAAGAAGGGTTGCTCGGCATCGGCGGCGCCGTCGATCATGTCCACTGCCCTGTCGGTGATGGCATCGGTAAGGTAAAAGCCCTCGTCGGGGACCTCGATCAGGGTCTCGTTGTGGATGAGCGTGTGCGGCCGGAAGTAACTGCCGGCGCCACCCAGAGTCCCCCAGTGCTCCTGAAAGCCGCGGTCCACTGGCCGGGGCGCATCGGGCGTGCCGGGGTGCCACTCCGCCGAGTTGATCGTATAGGAGCCGCCGACGTGCCACTTGCCCGACATCATCGTGCGGTAGCCCGCCTCACGCAGGACCTCGGCGATCGTCACGCAGTCGTCGCGCAGGTAGCCCTGGTAAGAGCGCACCCCCAGGTTGGCGACCATGTGGCCCACGCCGGCCTGGTGTGGGTAAAGCCCGGTCAGAATGGAGGCGCGCGTCGGGCAGCAACGTGCGCAGTTGTAGAACTGGGTAAAGCGCACGCCCTCCGTGGCCAGGCGGTCGATGGCCGGCGTGCGGATCTCTGAGCCGAAACACCCGATATCCGAATAGCCCATGTCGTCCACCAGGATGACGACAATGTTAGGGCGGCTATCGCGGTTCTCTACCGACGGCATGCTCCACTCCGTTCCAGGATGTGCGTGTGCTTCCTGCCCAGCGCAGCCCCGGGCAGCCGGCCAGAGGTGGGGGCAGGGCGCCCCCACCTCTGCTATCTCGATCTAGATATCGGCCAGATGATATCCCTCGAGCAGGAAGATCGTCGTCATGGCCGCCGTCCAGTGATAGTCACGAATGGAGTCCATCTTGCGGCGGATGTCGTACGGCTCCACCCGGGGGCCCTTGCGGTCGCAGGCCACCGGCGGCAGGCGATCGGTAGAGTCATAGTACTCGAACAGCACGCCGTAGCGCTCATAGTACTTGTTCACGTAGGCCAAGGACCTTTCCGCGATCTGGCGGGCCTCTTCGGTGCGACCCTGCAGCCGCAGCCCATGGTGCACCACGTAGTTCATGTTCAGCCACGTGCCGCCGCGCCACAGGTCCGTCGAGTGCTCCGGGTCAGACAGCGCTACGCTCGGAACCGGGAAGGCCGCGCCAAAGTGCCGCGGGTCGCGCAGGGCCTCGACCAAGGCGTCCAGCCGCTCGGCGGGCAGGTCGTCCAGCAGCAGCGGATGGAATCCCGTGATCGCACGCACCGTCGACCAGGTGCCGTCCATCTCACGGTCAAAGTAGAATCCCTCTTCCTCGTTCCACAGCAGCTCGTGGACGCGCCCCGCCATCTCACGCGAGCGCTTGGACCACGACTCGGCCTTCTCCGCCTCGCCCAGCTCGCGGGCGATGCGAGCCACGAAGGCCATGTCGCGCGCGGCGAACACGGAAAAGTCAACGGCATCGAGCAGGATGGCCTTGTCAAAGCGGGGCGAGTTGTCCAGCCCCGATTCGCCGGAGCGGCAGTACACGTTCCCCTCGATGAACCACTCGAGCAGGCCGTTGCCGTTCCTGTCACGGTTTTGGACGTCCCACTCCAGGTAGGCCTCCAGCCGCGGCAGGGCCTGGCGGAGGTGGTCCTTGTCGGGTAGAGCCAGGTAGTTCTCCCACACGCCCCAGGCCAGGATGGGCGGCTGGGTGATGTCTGACCCGCCGCCGAGGACCGTGTTCATGTGCGGGACCATGCCGTCGGGGCGCTGAGCCTCCAGAATCGCCGCCAGCCACTCCCAGGCCAGCTCCGGGCGCAGCCGGTTCATGGCCAGGGAATGGTAGGTCGTGTCCCACAGCCACATGTGCTTGTGCGGGACGCGGTCGGGCGTCGACCAATAGTGGCTGATGGCGCCCTCCGGGGCCAGGGTGTTCACGCGGATGACGTCGAACGCCTTGCGCAGCAGGCGGTTGCGCACCGGGTCGCCCAGGTCAGGGAGGGCGTCGTAGGGGGCCAGCCTGGCCTCGACGACGGCGGCCAGGTCCTGGGCCAAGCCGTCGATAGCGCGCTGCCGGGCTTCGTCTACCGTCTTGCCGTAGGCCAGCGAAAAGCGGGTACCTTCCTGCAGGCCCGCCAACACGTCCCCGTGCTCGGGGTCCGCAGAGACCCACACCGGGTCGCAGAACTCTGCTGCCTCGCCAGACTCCATCCGCAGGACCATCTTGGCCGCCGCCGGCATGCTCCCGACGATCGTGTGCCACGCGGAGTAGGCCACCACGAGGTCGCCCACTTCGGTCTCGACGGCGTACACGTCGCCGGTGGCCACGCGCACCTTCCCCACGGTGCGGAGCGAGATCTCGAGGATGCGCCGTCGCGGGGTGTGAAAGAGCAGCCCGTATGGCTCGCGCCAGTAGCTGGCGACGAACTCTGAGGCAGCATTGGTCTCGCCGTCCATGCCGGAAAAGGCAAAGAGGGCCCCTTCGCCCCACACGTCAGGCAAGTTGTGGCGGGCGGCAATCACGTTCCTAGTCATCACGCGTTCTCCTCAGCTATACGAAACCCATCCAGGAAGTACCACTCACGGGGCGTGCCAGATAACCAGATCGTCACTCCAGGCCAGGCCGAGGGCGGCGCCGTGGGCCCGGTCCGTCTCCCCATGGAACGCCATCAGCCAATGCCCGAGCTCCTCGCGGGCATCGAGAACCATCGCCGCCGTCGGACCGTTGGACGCCCACGGCAGGCGGGGGAAATCGTCCAGGTAGCGCACCTCGCGCCAGTGGATCAGGTCGTCCGAGCGCGCCACGCCAATCCCCCGCCCCGGCCGGCAGGGGGCGAAAAAGAGCACAAAGCCGTCGCCCGAGCGCACCACGCAGGGATTCTCGGCCGTGGCACCGTCGGGGGTATCCTCGGGGCCAAGCACTGGCCGGTCGGGGCTGGCCTCCTCCCAGGCACGCATGTCGTCGGAGACCAAGAGGCCCAGGCGCCCCGCCGTCTTGTAGAAACACCAGTAGCGACCGTCGTGGCGGACGAGGTAGGGGTCTATCTGCCGGTGCGAACGGGACCAGCGCGCCGTACAGCCCCGCGGCGCGATCAGGCGCGGCGCCTCCCAGTTCTCCAGGTCGTCGCTCGCCATGAGCCACAGGCGCGACGTCTCGTTGCCATAGAGCTCGCCCGCCGCCATCGGGTAGCTCTGCAGGCACAGCTCCCAGCGCCCGTCGACCCAGAGCGCGTTGCCAGGGCTCGAGTAGTTCAGGGGCGAATGGGTCAGCCGGCGCACCGCACCCCAGTGGGCCAGGTCCTCGCTCTCAGCGACGTCCACGTACAGCCGGTACGCTCCGTCACGCTCCTCAACGGCGGTATGGTAGCAACGCAGCACCCCGCCGGCCAGCACCAGGGCCGGGTCGCGGGCATAGATGCCCGGCCGCCTGTCTAGCACGGGGTTGCGGACTCCGGACCAGTCGCTCCTCACTGTTCTGCTCCTCCGGATGCAGCGGACACGGCGCGGACCGCCATGTTGATGACCACCTGCTGTGCGGCGGGATCGACGCGCAACCCGTACAGACCCTCGGAGCCGTAGCCGGGTGCCAGCCGCCCGGCGGTGAGGAGCTGTGAAATGATCAGGCGGCCGCTACCTCCGCCAAAACGCACCTCGACGACCGGCGTGCGCGACAGGTTCGCGCCGCAGTTGGCCAGGGGCGTCAGGCTCCTAGCCGCGCCCTCGGCACTGGCGCGATAGCCGGCCGCCAGGTCGTGCACGGCAATGGGCGCCTCCGGGTTGATCGCGGTGGCCAAGGCGGGCGCGTCTTCCACGAGGAAGCGCACGCGGCGCCGCAGCCCATCCCGCGCCTCCGCATCGTCGGCCGTGGCGAAGGCATAATGCCCGGCCAGCTCGAAGGCATAGTACGCGGGGCCGCAGATCGCCTGCGCGTCAGCCCCGCGCTCGGCCCAGGAGGCCAGGAAAGCATCGGGCGCCAGGCCCGAGAGGGTCATGTCGGCCGCCGGAGCGATCAGCCCGCCCCGCAGGCCGTTCCAGAGCCAGGTGGCCTGCCGGTCGAGCCCCTCCCACAACGAGGCGTCGACAGCGGAGGGGTGCAGGCAGCTCTCGGGCTCGGGCAGCTCGCGGAAGGTCACCTGCAGGCCCCCAAACAGACGGCGCACCGAGACCCGCGGTTCCTCCACGGTCATTACGCCGTCCAGCCGGCCCAGCGCACCGCCCTCCAGGTACCCCTGCCCGAGGTACTGCGGCCCCGCGTCCAGGAGCACCACCGAGCGCCCCGCGCGGACCGCTGCACCCAGCGCTGCGGCCAGCGGCGGAGCCTCGCCAAGGGCCTCCCAGGTGGCCCGTGACCCGACGATGACAGCAGCCTCGGGGTCCTCCCAGCCGGTTGGCGCCCAGCCGCAGGAGACGGCCAGGTCGCGCAGCTCGTCCTCCCCGGGCAGCAGAGCGATCTTTATCCCCACAGTAGCAGCCGGCACGCGCGGCCGCAGAGTGCGGAAGCGCCACGTGGACGTCACCGGATGCTGGACCTCGGCAGGCGGGTTCTGCAGGGTGGCGCGGAAGCGCCAGTCCCCTTCGCCGCACGGCAGGTCCAGTGCGACCTCCCGCCGTTCCATGCCGTGCGCCTCCACCCGCGCGCGGACCTGCGCCTGCGCGCACGCCTCGGTGGCGCCCTCGGCCAGGATCTCCACCGTCGCGGCCATCGCAGCCGGCGCGCCGGTGTCGTTGATCAGGTACACGGGCAGCGTGGCACTCTGGCCGGGCAGAAAGTTGCGGTCCCACACCTCCAGGCTGACGCCCAGCGGCGAATAGGCCGCCGCGAGGCCGTCCCAGACGGGCTTGGGGCGCCCCTCGGCGAGGGGGCCGAGGAAGTGATGGGAGCCATCTTCCGGAGACCCGAGGATACAGAAGGGGCTAAAGCCGGCCGCGCCGAGCCTGCGCCAGTACTCGGCCACCTGGGTGTTGGCCTCGATCTGGAGCGTCAGGCGCTCCTCGCGGGTATGCCCGCGGCCGAGGAAGCGCAACAGCGCGCCGCGCAGCGTGGGATAGCGACCTGGGTCGCCGTTGCCGTCCAGGTAGTTGCCGCCAAACTCATCCACCATGATGGGGCGGTCGAACTGGGCGGCCGAGTCGTAGTACAGGCCCAAGTTCTCAAAGAGGCTCCACCAGTACTTGTGCACGTGGATCACGTCACGATGGGCCAACACCTGGGGTGGGTAGCCCTCCGTGACCTCCTCCAGCGCGCCGAAGGCCTTGGACACCTCGTCCCCACCGCTCTCGTTCCAGGGATGGATGATGGCCACCGAGGGGTGCCGCATCAGGAGGTCGAACCAGTCGCGCCACTGGGCGACGAGGCTCTCATGCGAGGCGCGGATGCCATGGAAGAAGCTCCACTCGGCCTGCACCAGCAGGCCGTAGCGGTCGCACAGGTCGAGGAGCGCCTCGGGGGGCATACCGAGGTGGAAGCGCAGCGTGTTGGCCCCGTAGGAGAGGAGCCGGCGCACGACGTTCTCCTCGAACCAGTCGACGTCAAAGGCCAACTCCCTGGCCTCCGGGTCGCGCGCCCAGCGATGCCAAACCACCGTGCCCGCCCGCAGGCGCACCGGCTCCCCGTTCAGGCGAAAGCCGAGGCCCGCGACGCGGAAATCCTTGCATCCCCAGGGGTGCTCCACCGCGTCGAGCAGGGTCCCGGCGGCGTCCCACAGGGTGGTGCGGAGGGTGTACAGCCTCGGGGCAGCCGGGCTCCAGGGGCGCACCGCGCCGCCCAGAGGAAGCGGCAGCAGGCCGCTCTCGGCGTCCGCCGCGGCCTGCCCCTCGGCGACCACCTGCGCGTCGCTGTCGACGACCTCGACGCGCACCGTAAGGGGCCCGTCCACGGTTCCTGGGCGCCTCAGGCGCCAGGCCACGTCCAGCCGATCCTCCACAGCGTGAGTCATCGGCACCACGCGGGCCAAGCAGGCCGGCCCGTGCAGCCGCAGAGAGACGCTGTCCCACAGGCACGAAGAGGTGTTGGAGCGCCACCAGTCGGCCTCGGGGATGCGCGAGGCATCCTCGGTCGGCACGTCGGCCAGCGGCAGCAGGGCCACTTCCAGCACGATCTCGGCACCCGGGCGCACCGCCGTGCTGGCCAGCGGGTGGTAGGTCGCCGTCATCCCCCCAGGTGCGTGCGACACCTCGTGCCCGTCGACGTACACGCTCGGGCAAAAGCGCGCCCCCTTGAGGAGCAGCGTGGCATGGGTCCACTCTCCAGCGGGCAGGCACACTCGGCGTCTATACCAGAGCACGCCCTCGTCGGCCCGGGCGGGATCCGCAGCCAAGCCGGGCACGCTCGCCTCACGATCGTAACGGCGCTCGAGCCCAACCTCCCAGCGTCCGTCGAGGGAAAGGGTAGTCATCTTGGCTTCCTCATACGTTAACGACTGGCGTATCAGACGGGGACCTCCAGGACAGGCAGCGGCCGTCAGGCGTGGCGCCTATCCTGGCTGGGTGCGAACGGTCGCTACTCGGCGCTCTCGTCCTCGTCGGCGATCTGCTCGAACAGGGCGGCGACAGCGTGATAGGCCAACTTGGGACGGCGATACTCGTCCACAATGCCCTTGTTGTTCATGGACCGAGCCCGTCGAATGGCCCGCTCCGGGTTGCAGGTAACGTCACAGTACTGCCAGACAAAGCAGCCCGCCACGTGCGGGTTCGCGCGCATGTCCGCGATCTGGGATGCCAGATGGTCGGCCTGGTGTTCCTCGCTCCACTTGCGGGCCGGCATCGAGTGGTACCCGGAAAGGCCCTCGGCGCCGAACTCGGTGATCAGAACCGGCTTGTCAGGCACCATGGCCGCGATGCGGGCCAGGTACTCGGGAAAGTCGGCGCCGTCCAGGTCGTTCACGTACCAGCCGATGTACTGGTTCAGGCAGACGACATCGGCCAGGTCAAAGTGCTTGTCGTTCCAGTGCCGGTGCGAGGCGTAGGTGATCAAACGCGAGTCGTCCAGAGAGCGCGCGAGGCGGAACAGCTCCTCGGTAGCGGTGCGGACGTCGAGGTCCGGCTCACGGAACACTTCTGTGTCGCACTCGTTGTGCAGGCTCCAAATGATGATCGACGGATGGTTGAACTGCTCGGTGACCATCTCCTGCAGCTGGGCGGCCAACTTGTCTTTGGTCGGCGAGTGCGACAGCTGATAGGCGTTGTACTGCCACCCGGGCACCTCGGCGAAGAAGAGCAGACCGTTCTCGTCACACAGATCGAGGAAGGTAGGATGGTTCGGATAGTGCGACCCCCGCACGGCGTTGCAGCCGAGCGACATGATGATGTCGACATCCTTCTGCATGATCTTGCTGGGCAGGGCAAAGCCCCAGTCGGGATGATCCTCATGGCGGTTCACACCGCGCAGCCAGATCGGTTCGCCGTTGAGAAGCAGCCTGGCCCCCTCGGTGCGGATCTCGCGCAGGCCGATGCGCTCGACGTAGACGTCGTCGTCGAGCGAGACCACCGCCTCGTACAGGGTGGGGTTGTGAGGAGACCAGGGCTCCGGGTCCTCTATGTTGAGGCGCATCTCCTCGGCCACTGCCACGCCGGGGCCCAGAGTGATAAAGCGCTGCGCCGAGGCACACTCGCCGACGATCGCGGTGAGCAGGAGGGTCTTCTCATGAGATGAGCGGTTGCGCACCAAGGCGCGCAGGTCCACCTGGCCGTTGGGCCGGCCGACGATCTGCAACCGCTCGATGAAGGCGTCGCCGATCTCTTCACACACGACCGAGCGGGTGATGCCGCCGTAGGGGTACCAATCCACCACCTCTTTCGGCAGGCTTTCGTCGGTGTGGCGGTTGTCCACGCGGACGAGCAGCTCGTTCCCCTCGGCCAACACCTCTGTGAGGAAGCGGAAGGAGGTAAAGTCGCCCTCGTGGGCTCCCAGGTAGTTGCCGTTCAGCCAGACCTGGGCCTGGTAGGCCACGGCACCAAAGGTGAGCAGGCAGGGCCCCTCGAAAGGTGCCTCAAAGACTTTGCGGTACCAGGCCACGCCCTGGTAGGTCTCAAAGCCCAGCTCCGTCTCCCACACGCCCGGCACGCTGATGCGGGTGCTATCCTCCTCGGGGAACTCTGGGCGGCCGCCGACCTGGGGCCGGTCGGCGTCGGGCGTCACGGCGAACTGCCACCAGCCATCCAGGATCACCTTGCGCCGCGAGGGCGTCCGATCATAAAGACCCAGCATACGAGTATCCTCCTCTGCGGACCCACGAGTGTCGCTACGCGCTGTACCGCAGGGCCACCGTCGAACGAGATGCCGCATTGTGCCACGGAGCGGGGGTTGCGTAAAGCGCCCCGCGCCCTGCGCGCTGGCACGCCGCGGCCCGCCTTACTGGCGGGCCGCGCACTAGAACCAGCCCTGTGTCGATAGGCGCCGTCTGTAGAGGCTACCCGCGGCCGGCGCCCCGAGCCGCCGCGTCGTCTACCAGCCGCACACCATGTAGGCCTGCAGGGTGCCGCTCTCGTCCGAGTTGAAAAAGCCATGGGAGCCGTCCGGCGACAGGAACGGATGCACGTGGCTCTCTTTCTTCCAGCTCGAGCGCGGATCGCAGAGGTAGGTAAAGCCCTCCAGGGGCGCCTCGTCGTCGTTCGGGAAGTGGGCCAGGTAGATGGCCTGCCGCTCCTCAAAGCGCCAGTCTGAGATGAACGTGCGCCCGGCAATGTCGGTGGCAAAGTGGTGAAAGTGCGGCGAGGCGAAAGAGCGGGTCATGTCGTTGCGCCAGCCTCCCGGCGTGGCCAGGCCCACGTGCCCGGCATACGGCGCCGCGCGGCCCGCAATGATCTGCTGCTCCGCCGGACGGCGCGTGCCGGTGGACGTGATGGCCCGCGTCGACCGCCCGATCCAGCACTGGTGCCCCTGGCAGAACTCGTTGCCATCGCGCCCCCAGGGCATGTTGCGAAAGTTGCTGCCGTCGTCACGGATCACGTGGATATCGGCCCCAGTGCTGTTGTGCGAGAAGCGCCACGCCCCGTCGCCCGGGTCGTGAAAGTAGCCGTGGTTCTGTTGCACCAGAATGTCGTGCTTGGCGACCGGGTCGAGCGACCGCGAGTACTGCGGGTGTATGTTGATCCAGTCGTTCCCCTGCAGCACCACGCGCACCGTGGCGGCCCGTAGGTCAAAGACCATCAGGCCCCAGGGCAGATCGTCGCGCTCCCCGTCTCGCAGAAAGCAGGAGAGGGCCAGGCTGTCCCCGTCGGAGCGAATGGTAGAGAGCGGGTAGATGTGTGACGGGCGCAGGTCGGTCCCCGCGATGGGCGCATCGATGACGAGGAGCGTCTCGCGTTCGGTGGCATCCATCCGCACGCGCCTCAGCGTGAGCCGGCCGCCGCCCACCTCCGTCTCGTTCACAAAGTAGTAGACCCACTTGCCGTCCGGCGAGACGGAGGGCGCCGTCGCCCCGACCTCTGTCGTCAGGGCAAGGAACGCCCCGCCGCTGTCCAGGTCACAGACCAGGTACTGGTGTTCGGGGTCATGCTTGTCCGATCCGTGTGCGTGCGCCGAGCGGTGCACCAGCAGACGCTTGGAATCCGGCGAGAACACCTGCGCCTCCATGTACAGGTGCGAGCTCGGAACGCCTTCAGAGGTCAGCTGGTAGACCTGCAGCCCCGCGGGGCTGGCGCTGGTCAGAAGGTCTTGTCTCAGGATCATCGTACCCCCTATCATCCGGTGGATGTGACAAAGACCTGACTACGGACGGCCGCGAACGGCGCCAGCGGCCGTTGGATCGGTCGGGCTGCCGTCGTCTGTTGCTTCCCCCTTTCTAGCCCTTCGAGGGGCCGCCTGGAGCGCCCGCCGCCGGGCCGGGGCGCGGCGAGGCACCTTCGTACGCGGTGCTGACGCCTGGCGCGGAACCGGGGCGCGCGGGCCTCCTAGCCCTCGGAGCCGCCCTCGCGCACCCAGACGAGCATCGAGCCGGGCTTGCGGTTGCCCCAGGCAAAGTACGGGACGGCCTTGATCGGAACCGGCCGCCGCTGGGGCGCCTCGGTGCGATAGAGGACATCGTCCCACGCGTCGGCATCGTCGGCATAGCCATCGGCGGCCACCGTGTAGACGCCGCCTAGAAGGTCCTCGTCCCAGGCGGTGGTCAGATCGGCGTCTCTCGGGAGCAGCAGGGCGTTCAGGTCAGCGATGTTGTCGACCTGCTCCAGGCAGAACACCACCGGCCCACGCCGCAACGCCACGCGGCCGCTATCGGCGATGATGCGCGGGTGCGGGTAGAGGCGTTCGGTCGTCATCGGCAGGGTGAGCTCCACCACGTCGCCGGCCTGCCAGTCTCGCTCGAGCCGGGCATAGCCACGCTCGACGATGGCCGCCATGGCCACGTCGGCGCCGTTGACCGTCAGGCGAGGGGCCCGGCACCAGGCGGGCACGCGCAGCGCCACCGTGAAGCGCCCGGGCGCGGCAGGGTCGACCTTCAGGCGCACGGTCGGGTCCCAGGGGTAGTTCGCTTCCTGGGTGAGGGTGATCTTCTGGCCGCCCAGGTCCAGTTCGGCCGTGCTACCCAGGTACAGGTGCACGTAGGCCGTTCCCTGCTCTTCCGCGTAGGCATAGGTGCCCAGGGAGGCCACGAAGCGGGCCAAGTTCGGCGGGCAGCAGGCGCAGCGGAACCAGCCCTGCCGCTCGGCCGCAGGGAGCTCGCGGCGGACCGAGGGGCGGGCCGACTCCCACCCGCGGCGGTCCACCTCCAGCGGGTTGGAGTAAAAGAACCTGGTGCCGTCGAGCGAGCCCCCCGAGATGATGCCGTTGTAGAGGGCCAGTTCCAGGACATCCGCATAGTCGCCGTTGAGGTCGAGGAGCAGCATCCGCTGCGCCCAGAAGGCCAGGCCGATCGATGCGCACGTCTCGGTGTAGGCCGTCATGTTCGGCAAGTCATAGTCGTAGGTAAAGCGCTCGCCGCGGGGCGTCGAGCCGATGCCCCCCGTGACGTACATGCGTCGGCGCGTGGTGTTGTGCCACAGGCGCTGGAGGGCCGGTAGCAGCGTCTCATCGCCGGTCGCCAGAGCGATGTCGGCCGCGCCGCTGTAGAGGTACATAGCCCGCACCGAGTGCCCGTCGGCCGTTTCCTGTTCGCGGATGGGCAGGTGGCTCTGGTTGTAGTCATAGTCAGAAAAGCGGAACGCAGCGGGATCCTCTCCGCGCTCGCGGGCTTCGATGTCAAAGTAGTGCGGCTGCGCGCCGCGCTCGTTGACGAAATACTCGGCCAGGCGCAGATAGCGCTCCTGGCCCGTCAGGCGGTGGAGCTTGACCAGGGCCAGCTCGAGCTCTTCGTGCCCCGGGTAACCCCTCCGCTGCCCCTCGCCGGGGCCGAACAGGCTGTCGATGTAGTCGGCATAGCGACACATGATGTCGAGGAACTTGCGCTTGCCGGTGGCCTCATAGTAGGCCACGGCCGCCTCGATCAGGTGGCCGGCGCAGTACATCTCGTGCTTGTCGCGCAGGTTCGTCCAGCGGTTGCCCGGTTCCACGAGGGAGTAGTAGACGTTGAGGTAGCCGTCTGGCTGCTGGGCCTTGCCCATGATGTCGATGACGGCGTCGACCCGCGCTTCGAGCTCCGGGTCGGGATGCGTCGTCAGGCTGTAGCCGGCGGCTTCGATCCACTTGGCCACGTCCGACTCCCAGAACGGGTGCGGCGGGTTGGGCTGCCCTTCCTTCCACTGCATCTTGAGGGCGTCGATGGCACCTGACTTTTGGAGGATATCGTGCTGAAGGTCCAGGGTGACCTCGCGGATCACGTCCTGGCGCGGCGTCCAGAAGGGATCATCGATGCGCACGCGGTGAAGGGGAATGGCACGTCTTTCGGTCATTTTCTCTCTTCTCCTTTTGGGTGTGGTTGATGGAGGGGCAAGTCGTTCACCCGCGTGCCTCCGTCAAGGCGCAACCAACTGCGAAAGCCGCGCAATCCGTTCTGGATCTCGATGACGCGCGCCCCGCGGGCGAACCCTGGGCGCCCGTACGTATCGAACCCGGTGCCCCGGCCGTAGCAGAGGCGTATGCCGTGCAGCTCGCCCTCAAAGTCGTTGACGTGGTCGTGCCCGGCGAACGTCCCCACGACGTCCCCCGCCTCAAGAAAGGCGGCGAACAGGCCGCTGTTCACCCGTGGGCAGCAGATCTCCTCCAGGCGAGACCCGCGGCAGACGCGCGTGTCCCACACTTCCTGGTACTCGGGCAGAGGGATGTGGAAGAAGGCCAGCGCAGGCGGAGGGCCGCCGCCGTTCTCGGCGGCCAGCCGCGCCGCTGTGGACCGGTACCAGGCCACCTGGTCGTGCGCAATCCAGCCGTAGCCGCCGATGGCCTCGTCGGCGTAGGCATTCGAGTCAAACAGGTACAGGTTCGCCGCGACGGCCTGCCGCCCGGCATCCAGGATGGTCAACACGTAGTTGCCGACGCCCGTGATCCCCTCAGGGCCACGCTCCGTCAGGCAACCCGGGATGCTCTGCTGCACGCGCAGCAGCTCCAGGCGAGAAAGGGCCCCCTCATCGTCGTGGTTGCCGAACACGGCGGCCCACGGTAAGCCCCGCGCGACGATCGGCTCCATCACCCGGCGCCAGGCGGCCTCTGGCGAGGCGCAGCCCCTGCCGCCGGTCACGTCACCCGTCAGGATCACCAGGTCCGGCGCCTCAGCGTCCAGAACGCCACCGATCAGCGTCGTAGTGAGGAGATCGCGCTCCGAGCCGTCGTGATAGTGCACGTCGGTGAACTGCACGATGCGAAACGTTCCATCGGCGCGGCAGGCGAGGGGAGAGGCTGGCGTTGTGGCAGCCAGGGATCCGGTGTCGGCATCAGCGTGCCGCGCACGCCCCAGGCCGCGGCCACGATCGACCGCGTCCGGGGATCCTTCGGGAGCAACGGTCATGGCAAGGGCGGTCCTTTCAGGCGAACGGGCGGCCGGTAGGTGCTCAGCATAGCCACTAGCCGCCGATTGTGCAAAGAGGACCGCCTTACGCGGATTTCACGCTCTGCTCTCCCGGCGGTATTATGGTAGTCGTGGGGACCCCCACGACTGGTTTGCTCTGCCCTGCCCGGAGGCTCCGCCCATGTTTGACGCTGTCGTGGCCGGCCATCTTTGTCTGGACATTATCCCGACCTTCCCCCCCTCGCCCGTCCCCGTAGAGGCTGGCGCACTGCTGGTGCCCGGCCGGCTGGTGGAGGTCGGCGAGGCGGTGCTCTCCACCGGAGGCGCTGTGTCGAACACCGGGCTGTCGCTGGCCCGGCTGGGGATCCGGGTACGCCTGGTAGCACGCCTCGGGGCGGACGAGATTGGCGGAATGACGCGCCGCATCATCGAGGGCAGGGGCCCTGGCTTGGCCGACGGCCTGACCACGGCACCCGGGGAAGAGTCGTCCTACACCATCGTGATCAGCCCTCCGGGCGTCGATCGCATCTTTCTGCACTGCCCAGGCACCAACGACACTTTCGGCCCCGAGGACGTCACCGATGGACTCCTCCGCGAGGCGCGCCTTTTCCACTTTGGCTACCCGCCACTGATGCGCCGTATGTACGCGGGAGGAGGGGCCGAGCTGGCCGAACTCCTGGCGCGGGCGCGGTCGCTGGGCGCCACGACCAGCCTGGACCTCTCCCTTCCGGATCGCGCCGCGCCCAGCGGCCGGGCCGATTGGCGCGCCATCCTGGCCCGTGCCCTGCCTCATGTGGACGTCTTCCTGCCCAGCGCGGAGGAGCTGCTCTTCATGCTCGACCGGCCCGCCTATGAGGAGAGGCTGAAGCGTTCCACGGACGGCGACCTGGTGCGGAGCCTGGCCGCCGAGGAGATCGCCCGGCTGGCAGAAGAAGCGCTGGACCTTGGTGCGCGCGCCGTGGCGCTCAAGCTCGGCGATCGCGGGCTGTACCTGCGCACCTCGGCGGAAGCGAGCATCTCAGGGCGGGGCGCCCCGGCAGCCCCCCAGTGCTGGCGCGGCCGCGAGTTGTGGGCGCCGTGCTTCCGCGTGGCGGTGGTGGGCACCGTAGGCTCGGGCGACGCGACCATCGCCGGCTTTCTAGCCGGCCTCCTGCGCGGCCAGAACCCCGAGGCGTGCCTGACCTCGGCGGTGGCGGTGGGGGCCTGCAACGTCGAGGCGGCCGATGCCACCAGCGGCGTGCGCAGCTGGGAGGAGACCGGCCGGCGCATCGCCGCCGGCTGGGAACGGCTCGACGCGGCGATCGCGTCAGCCGGCTGGACCTGGAGCCAGGGCCCCGGCCTGTGGCGCGGCCCGGCCGACGCCGCCTACCCGGACGCCTGAGGTCAGCAGAGGTCCGGCTCCCGTAACCTTTGCGCGGCGGGAGCGTCACACTGAGCACGACCAGCAACACAACCAATCGGATCGGAACCTATGAGCACTTTTCACCTTCGTGTAGGCACAACTGTCTCGCTGATGATCGTACTGGCCGTCGGGCTGGGGCTGCCGCCGCCCGCCGCCGCCCAGGCCCCCGCCTGGCCCGCCTGGATGGAACCCCAGGCGCTGAACATCGTCGACATGGCCGGCCAGGTGCCGGATGAAGTCCTGAGTGGGATGACCATCGCCTGGGACGGGGGCGGGATCGTCCGCTTCGTTTCCTCCGAGGTCGATGGCGACTGGCTGCGCATCCACGTCCGCCTGGACACCCGTCGCCTGCGCAGCGGTTCTGGCTGGGTCACACAGTTCGGCCTCTTGGGGCAGCGCCCTGTGGTGGACCATGTGTCCAGCACGGTGCCCGAGTCATGGGTGCGCGTCTACGAGGGCAGCCGAGAGGTCACCTCCGAGGTGCTTCACTGCACCTACGTCGTGCCGCCGCGTTCGTCCCCCTCTACCGATGCCAGCGTCTGGACCCGCTACCCCGAAAACGTTCGGATCATCTACCCCGCCGACATGCCGCTCGGCGCCCACGGCCGCTACATCCCTGCGAACACTGGCGGGGAGGTGGCCTTGCCGGGGGATCGGCCGGTCCTCACGGCGACCTTCACGGTGCGACGGCCGGCGGCTGCCCGCGTTACCTATCTGGGGACGCAGGACGCCTCGTTCCAGTCCTTCATCGGGCCGTGCAGCGACGGCGACATGGGCGGCTTTGGCGCGCTCGTGAACCAGCTGCGCTCCCTTACCGGAGGCGCGGTTCGGCACCCGCGCATCGGGCTGAACATCCCGGCGGGCGCCAACTATATCGCCTTCAACTACCGCCCGATGGACTATGACATCTATACCGTCGCCGATTATGACGTGAACGACCCGAACAGCAACCTGTTCCGGCCCATTGCCGGCACCGTGCGGCTGGCGCCTGACGAGGGGATGCTCTCACAGAACCTGAACCATGGCGGGGCCTTCCCACTGCTGGCCGCCTGGCAGGACGCCGACCAGTCGGCCGGGCCCTACCTCAGCCTGCTGCCGCCGGTCGACCGAATCACGCCGCCGGAGTACTTTGTTCTCCCCGGCACGCCGTACAACCCCTGCTTCCGCGACGGAGGATGCAGCACCGAGCTCCTCCAGAGCATCTACGACGACAGCGAGCCGATCCATATCGTGTACCTGCAGGTGACGCCGACCATCACCGATCAGAGGCCGATCCCGCTGAAGGCGGCCGATGACCCCCGCAGCCCGGTGATGGGGATCACGGCGACGCAGGAGGCAGCGGCCGCCGAGGCTGCGGTTCCTGCGGCCGCGGGCCGCTTCCGGCTGTACCTTCCGGGGCTCTCCAGGCAGGTACCGCTCTGGACGGACGTCCCGCGGCCAGCAGGCATCTTTGAGCCGATTTCGGGCCGCATGGTGGGTTACCTGCCCTGAGCACCAGGACGGCTGGCTACAGGGCAGGTCACGCGGTGCTGACGTCTTTGACAGATATGTCGAGTTGGCGCATAATCCCGACACGTCGGCGCCCCGTGCGCCGATGACGCACCCTTCCCGCCGGGTAGTATCTCCAGCGGGGCGCACAGAAAAGCTCCCAGGCTCTGGCGCGCCAGAGCCTGGCCTGAGTACTGATTGAGGCTGTTTGACCGCTATGCACGAACGAGCGGGCCAGGTGCCCGCACTGCTGTACGGCACTCCGCGCCATCACCACGGACGGAGCGTCGCGACGGGACGGGATCGCTGAGCCTTGGCGATCGTACTCCCGGCACCCACCTTCCCCAACTTGGCCAGCCTACCCGATCTTTTTCGGGATGTTTGGCGCAGCCTGGCGTACGGTAGCCTTGACCGCATTTATCGGCGAGCACCCGTCGTCCGCTTTGGCGATTCCTCTCGTCTGGTGTTCTTTTCGGACAGTCACCGTGGCGACAACAGCCGCGCCGATGCCTTCCGCCCCAACGCGAACCTCTTCAACCGCGCCCTGGCGCACTACAACGCCCGCGGCTTCACTTATGTCGAGGTGGGCGACGGCGATGAGCTGTGGCAGAACGGCCGGTTTGATGACGTGCGCCGCGCCCACGGCGCCACCTTTCACCTGCTGAAGCAGTTCGACCGTGCCGGCCGGCTGCATCTGCTGCTCGGCAATCACGATATCCAGGGCGACCGCCGAGAAGCCCGCAAGGGTGACCTGGTGGCGCGCGAGTCTCTCGTGCTGCAGCACGCCAGCACGGGGCAGAGGATCTTTGTCTTGCACGGCCATCAAGCCGACTGCTCGGCCGAACAGATGCAGGCGATCAGCCGCCTGGTGGTACGCCGCGTGTGGAAGCGCTTGCTCCTCTTGGGGTTTGGTGAGGCACACCCGCGCCCCAGAAGCACGCCCGTCCGGCCCGGCCCGCTGCAGCGCATCGCCGAGTGGCTGCGTGCCGAGTTCGTGGAACGCCTCTTGGAGTGGGCGGCGACGCGCCAGCGGCCGCTGATCTGCGGGCACACCCACCGGCTGGCCATGGCGGCGCCGGGCGAGGTGCCCTATTTCAACACGGGGAACTGCGTCGAACCGGGACGCATTACGGGGATCGAGATCCAGCACGGGGCCATCTCTCAGGTGCAGTGGGTGTTCCGCTCCGGGGAGCCTGGCCAGGGCCTGGGCGGCATCGAGCGACAGGTGCTCACCCCGCCGACGCCCCTGAAGCGCTACAGATAGCCGGGGCCAGGCCGCAGACGGCTGCCCTGCTCCGGCGCGGCAGCCCTAGGCCGAACCCACCACAAAGGCCACGGCATGCGCGTCTGTGTGTGACAGGCTGATGGCCCACTCCCGCAGGCCGAGTTCCTCGGCACGCGCCAGAGCGCGCCCGTGCAGGCGAACGAGGGGCTTGCCGCGTTCGTCCACGGCGACCTCCATCTCGTTCCAGGAGACGCCCACCAGGCCCGTGCCGAGGGCCTTGGAGATGGCCTCCTTGGCGGCAAATCGCGCGGCCAGCTCGGGGATGCGCCCATCGCAGTAACGCCGTTCCGCACCGGTGAACAGGCGCGACGTGAAACGATCCCCCCAGCGGTCCACAGCGCGCGCGATCCGCGCGATCTCGACGATGTCCACCCCTACTGACAGCATGCCGCGCTCCCTGCGCCTAACACACGGGGCCCGCTGCGACGCACAGCGGGCCCCTTTGCTCACGTCTGCCGCGCGTAATGCCGCGCGGCGCTAGTTGTCGGTGTCGGCTGCGACGGGCAAGACCAGCATCGGTTCGAGGATACGCTCCAACGCCATCGTATGGCTGCAGACTCCTCGCTGCGCAAAGAACTCACACCCGCACGACCACGTCCCCTGATCGTAGGAGATGCGGTGCATCTCGTGCGTGCCGCGGAAATGGACTACAAAGCTCTCGAAACCCACCCGCTCAGGTTCATCGGCGTAGCGCTTGGCCTTCTCGATCTTGCTGATCATGCCAGAGTCCATGTCCCTGCCTCCTTCCGATACGGTGAAATCAAAAGCACCAGGACATCAAACGACCTGGTGCCGAAAGGTGGTCTTGACCAGTCTCCGGGTCACATCTTTCTCCTGAGAGACAGGCGTGCTGTTACGTCCCTAGTATAGGTGCACCTGGGCCCGCTGTCAACGTGTTGCGGCACGAGGCTGCCTGCGAGCCCCTGAGCGGCATCGAGCCCCACAGGACCGGTGGCGGCCCCGCTCAGCGCGCCAGGCCCAGCCAGTGGGCAAGGAAGGCCCACCCGGCCAAGGCAGCGAGCACGGTGACCACCCGCCACGACGACTCCCTTACAGCGGCCGCTACGCTCCTGCCGGACATGGTCTTCCTCCTGCTAGTCTTGGCACACACTATAGACGCGCCCCACCCAGGCCGAGTTCCCGTCGCCTACTCGCCACTGCGCTGCGCTTGCCTCTCTCCCGCCGAATCGGCCGTCAGCGAGGCATCGAGAGCGGCCCCGAGCCCCAGGCCCACCCCGGCGCCCAGCGCTCCGATCAGCAGGTACAGGGGCTGCCCGGTGGCCAGCCAGAGGATCATACCCAGGCTGGTGGCCACCGCGGTCCCGATCAGCATCCCCACTGCGGCGTAGCGCCGCTTCCCGTCGGCAACGTTGTCTCGGCTCATTTCTCTCCTTGTCCCTTCCTCTGAGGCGACCATCCCATCATCCGTGTGCGAGAGCGGTCGCGCTACGCCCGCCCCCTTCTTGTTGAGCGCATCCTACCAGGACCTTGCCCCGGCTACACCGGAGCGAGGTCCAGACAGCGTCCTGGCCGTTGGGCCAGGATGGTGATCGGCCAGTGAGGCCAAGGGCTTTCGGCGGCCGCGCCCCTCGGCTACAATGGGCCCGGCCGTGGCTGCCTGCCCCGCGCGGACGGCCGCCCTGCCGGAGGAGGCAGGCCGCGCCGCGCCCACGCCCAGAGAGCCTGTGCAGCCACCGCTACCGCCTAGGGGCGCCGCTGCACGATGGCGCCCATCACCGAGGGAGTGCGCCGTATGGACAAGATCGTCGTTGCCGTGGCCCCCGTGGGGCCGCCGGAGATGCCCTCTCCACATCGCAACCCCACCCGCCCAGAACAGATCGCCGCGGAGGTGGCTGCCTGCGCCCAGGCCGGGGCCAGCATGGTGCACCTGCACGTGCGTGACGCCGAGGGCACCCTCACCTCCGACCTCTCCTGCTTCCGGCGGACGCTGGACCTAATCCGCTCCTCTTCGGACATCATCATCCAGGGGTCCACTGGGGGCCTCTCGACGCTGACCCTCGACGAGCGCTGCAAGGCGCTCGAGGATCCCCGCGTCGAGGTGGCCTCGCTCAACATGGGCTCGGTGAACTTTTACGAGAGCGTCTACGTGAACACCCTTCCCGACATTCGCCACTGGGCCGGCCGCATGCGCACCGCGCAGGTGCTGCCCGAGCTGGAGATCTTTGAGGCGGGGATGATACACAACGTGGCCCTGCTGGCGCGCGAGGGGGTACTGCAGGAGCCGTTTGTGTTCGGCTTTGCGCTGGGCTTCCCCGGCGCGCTGCCCGCCACGCCGGAAAGCCTCATCCTGCTGCGGAGCCTCCTGCCGGCACGGTCAGCCTGGGGGCTGGCTCACCACGGGATGGCCGACCTTTCCCTGCTGGCCACCGCCATCGGCCTGGGCGCCAGCGTGGCCCGCGTCGGCTTTGAGGACGGCTGGCAGTACGCCGCGGGGAGAGAAGCCCGCTCCAACGTGGAGCTGGTCGAGCGCCTGGTGCTCCTCGTCGAGGCCATGGGGCGCGAGGTGGCCACCCCCGCGGAAGCCCGCCAGATGCTCGGGCTGGCCCAACACGCCTGATGACACACTGTGCAGCGCAGCAAGGAGCATGCTCATGACCACGGTATCCATACGCGATGGACGTTGGCACCTGGACGGCCAGATCACCTACCCGGGCGCCCCCGCCGAGGGGCTGCTGATGAACTCCCGCATGGTGAACGCCACGTTCGAAGACCTCACCCGCCCGGATTTCGACCCAGAGGCGAACACCTCCCGCTTTGTCGCCCAGACCGCAGATTATGTCGCCCACGGGCTGCGGGCCTTTACGCTCTGCCTGCAGGGTGGTTCCACCGGCTACGAGGGAGCCGAGAACTCGGCCTTCACGGCCGATGGAGACCTGCGCTCCTCATATCTCTGCCGCGTGGAGCGCGCCCTCCGCGCCTGTGACGAGGCCGGAGCAGCGGTCATCCTGGGCCTCTTCTATCAGCGGCAGAGCGGCGTGCTGACTGACGAGGCAGCCATCCGGGCCGGCGTGGTCAACGCGGCCCGCTGGCTGGGGACCCTGGGCCTCCAGAACGTCATGGTCGAGATCGCCAACGAGTTCGGGCACCCCGGGTTTCGCCACGCCATCCTCAAGGATCCCACGGGCCAGGCGGAGCTGATCGCGCTGGCCAAGGAGACCGCCCCGCAGCTGCTGGTGTCATCGAGCGGCCTGGGGCACGGCCGGCTGCAGCCGGCCGTGGCGGAGGCGGCCGACTACTTGCTGATTCACTACAACGAGACCCCCCTGGCCGAGATCCCCGAGCGCATAGCCGCCCTGCGCGGTTATGGCAAGCCGATCGTCTGCAACGAGGACGTCAAGGTGAGCACCGAGGGCGCCCGTGCGGCAGAGGTCTCCGTCCAGGAGGGCGCCTCGTGGGGGCTGATGCTGGTGGACATCAACCAGCACTACCCCTTCCGGTTCGACGGGCACCGCGACGATCCCGCCGTGTACGCCCGCCTACGCGCGCTGACCACTCCTGCGGGCGCCTAGCGGTCGCAGAAGCCCCACAGGCACACAGGGGCCTCCTCTGCTCTCCCGGAGCGAAGGAGGCCCCTGTCTCTGTCAGCGAACCGGCGCGGACTCTGGCGACCGTCTCGTCCGGTCAGCGCAGGCCGAGCAGACGGCGCATGTTCTCGCGGTACACCTTGCGCAGGACCTCGTCGGGCAGGCCCAGCCCGTAGATGTGCCAGCGACCCTGATGCGGCACGGCGGCACGATGCGAGTAGTTGAAATACTCGTCGCGGGTCTCCAGGAAGCGGTAGTACGTCTGGAAAAGCTCCGGCACCGGCGTCGCATCCGTCCCGAAGACGATGCGGTCGGCATACTTGATGAACCACTCCCGCGCGCTGTAGGGGGCGCGGCCGAGCTCGCCGATGCGGGCGGAAAAGTCGGTCGACAGGTTGGGGTACCGCTCGAGCATCCCCGAGGCGAAAGCCAGGTTCTCCGGGTAGCAGCAGACGTGCGCGGTAATGAACTGCGTGCGGGGGTGCGCTTCGATGGCGCGGTACAGGGCCGCGATGAGTTCCTCGAAGGGCGGGTAGTCTCCGCCGAAGAAGTGCCAGTCGGGATGGCGCTGGAGCTCGTCCCAGCGCTCGTTGGTGCCGTCGAGCGGGCGGAAGAACGCCACCGGGTCGGCCGTGTGGATGAGCACGGGCACGTTCAGCTCCGCCGCGGCCTCCCACAGGTCGGCGATGCGCGGATCATCGGGCAGGACGAGCCGGCCAGATGGGTCCCGATATGTGACGCCCAGCTGCTTAAACACCTTCAGCCCCCTGGCCCCGGCGCGGACGTCCTCGGCCAGCTGCCTGGCGGCCCGCTCCGCCCATCCCGGCCCGCCGACCCCCTCCCAGTTGGCGTTGCAGAAGGTGTAGAAGCGCCCGGGATAGGTACCATCGAGAGCCTCGAGCCGCCGGCGCAGGGTGTCGCCGAAACCGCCGCTCAGGTTCACGGAGGCCTCCACGCCCACCTCGTCCATCACGGCGACGATGCGGGCCGCCTCGCCAGCGGGCACGCGCGCGTCGCCGATGGGGAAGTGATTGTGCCCGTCAATGGCTGGGAAGCGCGGCTTGGGCACAAACGTCTCGGGGACGACCAGTTCGGAGCGGGGCTGGAAATCGGCCAACAGGAGCGGCTTGGGCATCGTTCTTCCTCCACGGTCCTCAGTCTGCACGCCACAGGCAGAGCGTACCCGCGCGCGTCGCGGCGGTCAAGGCCTCCCGAAAGGAGGCCACACGGCGCGCGCGGGCCACAGACGCCGCCTACTGGCCAGAGCGAGGCCGGCGGAGCTCGCCAACCAGCCGCCGCATGCTCAGGGGAGCCGTGGTCAACAGCGTGTCGGCGCGGAAGAACTTGCCGGCCAGGTTCACGAGAAAGACTGCGGTGGCGGCCAACGCCGCCAGGCTCAGGCCGATCTGCCAGAATGGCACGTGCACCGCGGCAACGCGCATCATCATGGCCATCGGCGCCGTCAGCGGCACCAGGCTCAACGCCACGGCCAGGGCGCCATTGGGCTCCTGCAAGAGCGGGTAGTTGAGCATCAACGGGATGATCAACGGGGCGATGACCAGGATCTGGAACTGGGCTCCTTCGCGCAGCCCGGGGGCCAGCGCCCCGATGGCCGCCAGGGCCGACGAGTAGGCCAGGTAGCCGAACAGCCCGTAGAGGAGGGCATACACAGCGAACCCGGCCGGCAGCTGAAAGCTGGCCACCAGGCCCAGGATGGCCCGCCCGCTGCCCAGCACCAGCCCGCCCACCACCAGCCACACGGCCATCTGCAAAAGCGAGATCACCCCGAGGCCGAGCACCTTGCCCAGCATCAGGTCCCGCGGGCGCAGGCTCACCAACAGGACCTCCACGGTGCGGTTCTCCTTCTCCGCCGAGACGCTCTGTAGCACATAGCCACCGCTCGAGGTCAACACGAAGAAGAGGATAAACATCACCGCGTAAGGGAGCAGCGTGTCGTTCACTCGAGAGGACCCGTCAGCCGGCGCCGGCGCGTCCCCTTCCAGCGGGGGGTGGGCCAACTGCACATAGTTGGCGATGTGGCGCGACGATCCCTCGGTTGTGCGCACAGCGCGGGCCAGAGCCTCACTGTCGAGCAGGTTCGCCGCGACGACATACTCGATCAGCCCGGAGGGCGCCTCGGACGAGAACAGGCTGGCATCCTTCTTGACCACGACGACGCTGCCACGCTCGGAAAAGTCGGCCGGCACGACCACGTAGGTGTCCAACTCACCGCTTTGCAGCGCTACGTCGGCCGCCTGGGTGTCTGGAAAGCCACGCAGGAGGCCGGCCGGCAGGTCGGCGGGGATCGCGTGGATGAGCCCTGCCTCATCCACGTAACCGATCGGCAGGGCGGCGGCGGCCGGGTTCTCGAGCAGGCTGGTTGACTCGGTCCCCAGGTTTCTGCTGGCCAGCTGGGTGAATAGGTTCATCCCCACGATGGCCAGGGGGAAGAGGAAGGTCATCAACCAGAACGAGCGCTTGGTCAGCGTCGTGACGACTTCGTGCCTGATCACCAACCAGGTGTTCCTCATCGCACCGCCTCCGCCCTGCTGCGCTGCTCGCCACGCAGGCTGGCCGCCACATCACGAAACGACAGCCGCTGCCCATAGAGCAGCATCCCCAGCCGGAACACCTTTCCGGCCAACCATACCGACGCGCCGGCGCTGGCCACCAGCAGCACCCAGGCGACCACCATCTGCCAGACCGGCACCACGCCGAACGCCGAGCGCACCGCGATCGTCAGGAACGACGTGGTCGGGAACATGGTCATAATGGTAACAAACAGCCCGTTCGGGTTGCCGAGCACCACCGGGATCAGGGTAAAGGGCAGGATGAACGGCAGCGTCAGCGGGCCCGACAGGGACTGGGCGTGGCGCGCCTCGTCTACCACACCTCCGATTGCCACCATGACTCCGGCCAGAAGGGCAAACGACGGGAGGAAGTAGAGCATCGACAGGCCCAGCGTACCCCAGGGAATGGCGATCAGCGGCAGATCCTCGGACACTCGCGCGGCAACCGTCAGTGCCGCCGCTAGCGTGATGGCCCAGATGGCCATCTGCGTCAGCGCGACCGCCATCAGCCCCACGGTCTTGCCGGCGATGAGGCGTCCCGGGGTGACCGAAGTCACCATCACCTCCATAGTGCGGTTCTCCTTCTCAGAGACCACCGCCTGCAGCAAGTACCCGCTGGACATCATCGCCGTGACCATGAACAGAATCGCAGATACCATAGGCACCAGGATCCCGACGATGTTCCCCTCATCGATCTCCTTGCGTCCGGAGGCGTCGCGCAGCAGCACGTCCACGTCGCCGGTTACGCGGTCGCGCACCTCCTCCGGGTAGCCGCTCAGGAGCGCCTGGCGCAGGTAGGCGTTCCAGCGCCTCCACACGCGGTCCGAGGCGTCCTCTTCGAACACAAAGAGGTCCACCGTGGGCTGCGTCAGATAGTCTTTGGGAACGACGAACAGGGCCTGAACCTGGCCGGCCCGCACCGCCTCCTGGCCGACGGCCAGATCGGAGAAGCGTAGCACGGGGATCTCGTCTGCGTCATCCTCCTGCGGGCTAGCCGGGGCCAGCAACCCGGACTCGTCCACATAGCCGATGGGGGTCCGGTTCCCCCCAGCGCCCTCCTCGACGATGACGATCAGCGCCATGAGGCCCACGATCAGGACCGGCAGCGCCAGCGTCGAGATGACGAAGGAGCGGTGCCCGGCAATGCGCCGGTACTCGTAGCGCGCGATCAGCCAGAGGCTATGCATGAGCGGGCTCCTCCCCGACGACGTCCTCGATAGCGAGGCCCTGCACCACGGCGACAAAGATGTCGTCGAGCGTCGGCTCGGCAACCTCAAACCGTTCCACGCGGACCCCGTCGCGGCGCACCAGGTCCCGGAGAACCGACTGCGGGTCGACGCCGGAGGCCAGGGAAAGGTGCCAGTCGCCGTTCTGGCGGCGTGCCTCGAGCACTCCGGGCAGCCCGCTCAGGTCACCCTCCGCGCTGACCGCCAGGGCGTTGCCGGCAAAGTTCCGCTTGATGTCGCTGACCGCACCGTACAGCACGGCGCGCCCATGGTTCACCAGCAGAATGCGGTGGCACAGCGCCTCCACCTGTTGCATCTGGTGCGTGGACATGATCACGGTGTGGCCTGCGTCAGACTGCTCTTTGATGATCTCTTTGACCAGGCGCGTGTTCACCGGGTCCAGCCCGGAGAAGGGCTCGTCAATGACCAGGAGCTCGGGGTCATGGGCCAGCGTGGCGATCAGCTGGGCCTTCTGCTGCATGCCCCTGCTAAGGGCCTCGACCTTCTTGGTGCGGTGCTCGGCGAGGTCCAGCCGCTCCAGCCAGGGGGTCAGGCGGCGCTTGGCCTCCGCCTCACTCAGGCCCTTCAGGGTGGCCAGGTAGGGCAGCACCTGGTCGAGCGTCTGGTCCTTGTAGAGGCCGCGATCCTCGGGCAGGTAGCCCAGGCGGCGCTTCTTGTCTTCGGTCCAGGGGCCGCCAAAGACGGCCACGCTGCCCGAATCGGGCGAAAAGATGTCCAGCATCATGCGGATGGTGGTCGTCTTGCCGGCGCCGTTGGGGCCCAGCAGCCCAAAGATCTCTCCGGGATGCACCTCAAACGACACATCCTGAACAGCCTGCACCCGTCCAAAGCGTTTGCTGACATTGGATACGACCACTGTCGCCATGCCCAGTTCCTCCATCTCGCAGCGACGCGCGGGGGCGTCGCCCGGCGCGCAGCGCGGTCTATAGGCGTATTGTAGCACAGATTCACGCTCTGCGCCGCGCCCACGCGTGGCCATGGTGCCTTACGTCTTCGTCAGACCTGCCGGCGCCGCACCCGCAGCATCAGCGCTACCCCCACAGCCACCAGCGCCAGCGGCCAGGCCACCTCCAGCGCGTGGCCCACGACGTCTATTGCCCCATGCCCGATGAGGAGCGCGCCGCCCAGCACCGCGAACAGCCCGCCGGGGCCCAGCGCCCACCAGTTCTTGGTGTCGGTGAACAGGGCGCTCAGCAGCGTCACCAGCCCAAACCCCCCGCCCAGGCACAGGATCATGATGCCGCCCTTGGTCTCGTCGACGGTACCCCAGAGCGGCACACGCGCCAGGAGCGCCCCAGTCGCCAGCCCCAGCAGGATGCCGGCCGGCACCAGCAGGCCAGCGCGACGTGAGGCGATCCCGGAAGCCAGGAAGGCCACCCCGATGGCCAAGAGGAGCAGGCTGGGGTTCTGCCCGGGCAGCAGCCGGTCGATCAGCATGACCAGCCCGATTGCGATCAGGAGCAGGCCGGGCACCCAACGCGCCGCCTTGCGCGGCGCCTGCGGAACCTCGTACTTGTCATGCTCTGTCATCGGTGTTCCTTTCCTCGCTTGGCAGCGCCGCCAACTGGTCATATGCGGCGCGCTGCGAAAGGCTCTCGCCATAGGTTCATCTGTTGGCCAGTATATGGCTGGCAGCGCCCGGCGGCACCCGCCGGCGGATGCGCCCGGCGATGGTCAGTCGACCAGACCAGGACCTGGCCACCTGGACGGCTCCCAGAGGCGGCCCAGTCGCCGACCTGGGGCGGCCGCCCCGGCGCAACGACGTCAGCACAGCAGGGGTTGACCGGGCGGCCGCGCTGCGATATGCTCCCATAGAGGCAATCTGCGCAGCCAGGACCCGCGCCACTTCTCTGCGAGGCAAGGGTCACGCCATCTATCGGGGAGTGAGAGACCCATGATCGTCAAGCGCAAGGACCTGCACGAGGTCAACCACCGTACCGACTATCGCATCCAGGAATTCCAGGACCTGCTCGGGCACCTGGTGATGCGGCGCACCACGCCGATCAACCCGTTCATCAACAAGCCCCACGCTGGCGACCGGTACTGGTTCATCCTGGAAGGCCAGGGGACGGTGACGGTCGGCGAGGAGAAGGCCGACGTAGAGCCCGGCGACCTGATCTACGTCCCCGAGTGGACCGAGAACAGCCTGACCAGCGACAGTGAGGTGCGCTGGATCTGCTTCGGCTGATCGCCTCCGTTTGCACGGGCAGCCGCGCGCCGGCTGCCCACAGCCCCAGGAGTCCGTCTGAGATGACGAGTTGTTCGGTGCCGATCCGGCCGATTACCCGCGAGCCCGGCTATCACTGGTTCGCGTATTATGACAAACTACAGATCGACCCCAGCGGCCGCTACGCGCTGGGCATGCGGGTGGATTTCGAGCACCGCTCGCCCCGTGGTGACGACGAGATCGTCGTCGGCATGGTCGACCTCGCCGATGGCGACCGCTGGATCGACCTGGGCACCTCACGGGCCTGGTCGTGGCAGCAGGGGTGTATGCTCCAGTGGCTGCCTGGCTCACGCGATGAGGTGATCTGGAACGACCGGCAGGGCAAGCGCTTCGTGGCGCACGTCCTCAACGTCCATAGTGGCGCGCGGCGCACGATCCCCGCGCCGATCTACGCCATCGCCCCGGACGGCCGCAGCGCCGTAGCGCCCGACTTCTGCCGGATCAACGACACGCGCCCCGGATATGGCTACGCCGGCCTGATCGATCCGTATCGGGACGAGCTGGCACCGGAGGGCTCCGGCATCTGGCGGGTTGACCTGGCAACGGGTACCACGGAACTGATCATCACGCTGGCGCAGATCGCCGCCATCCCCTACCCGCGCGGGGACTATGCCGGCTACAAGCACTGGTTCAACCATCTGTTGTTCAACACAGACGGCTCGCGCTTTGAGTTCCTGCATCGCTGGAGGCATCCCCGCGGCTTTGACACGCGCATGTTCACCGCCGCCCCGGACGGTAGCGACATCCGCGTGGTGGATGACTATGGGCAGACGTCTCACTTTATCTGGCGGGACCCAGAGCACATCCTGGCCTGGGCCTGGCACCCGTCGCACGGGGAGAGGTTCTACCTATACCGCGACGGGACGCGAGACGTCGAGGTGGTAGGCGAGCAGGCGATGACCGGCAACGGCCACTGCAGCTATCTCCCGGGCAACGAGTGGATCCTCAACGACACCTATCCGGACGCGGCACGTCGGCAGCATCTGTACCTGTACCACGTGCCCACCGGGACGAAGGTGCCGCTGGGGGCCTTCTCGACGCCGCAGGAGTACGTCGGTGAGTGGCGCTGCGACCTACACCCTCGCTTCAGCCCCGACGGGCAGTCAGTCGTGATCGATTCGGTGCACGGCGGTCGCGGACGCCAGATGTACCTGCTGGACATCAGCGGGGTCGTCGCGCGTCCCCCTTCCGTACTTGGGTGACCCTATCGCATCGCTGAGGAGCACGACAATGAGCAACAGCGCGCCCCATCCCGGGTCCGGGGGGATTGCCGTCATCACAGGGGCCTCGAGCGGCCTGGGAGCTGCCTTTGCCCGGGAGTTCGCCCGGCGCGGGCACGACCTTGTCCTGGTGGCGCGCCGGCGCAAGCGCCTCGAGATCCTCGCGGCGGAGGCCGCCGTCAAGCACGGCGTCACGGCTGAGATCATCCCTGCGGACCTCTCCGTTCGCGAGGATCTCGACCGCGTGGTTGACCGGGTGCAGTCGCAGCAGAGCCTGCGCTTCCTGGTGAACGCCGCCGGCTTTGGCCTCGAGGGGCCCTTTTCGGCGAGCGACATCGCCCAGCAACAGGCCATGATCGACGTACACGTCGTGGCCAGCGTGCGTCTGGTGCGGGCTGCCCTGCCCGTCATGCTGGCGCAGCACGCCGGCGCCATCGTCAACATCGCCTCGCTGGGGGCCTTTGCTCCGCTTCCTGGCTTTGCCACCTATGGCGCCACCAAGGCGTACATGGTGAGCTTTACCCGCTCGCTGGCCATCGAGCTCGAAGGAACGGGCGTACACGTGCAGGCCCTGTGCCCCGGCTTTACCCACACTGAGTTCCAGGAGCGCCAGGGAGCCGACCTGTCTCGCATCCCGAAAATGATGTGGATGTCCGCTGAGCAGGCCGTGGCCGCGTCGCTCCGCGCGCTGCAGAACGATCAGGTAGTGTGCGTGCCCGGCTTCCTGAACCGCATCGCGGCCAGGCTGGCCGGGCCCTTTGGCGAGTACATCCAGCGGCGCGTGGCGCTACAGAATGGCTGGATCACCGCGGCCGCCGACGAGGCGCAGGCCGCGGAAGAGGGTGCCGCGCCGCGGCAGGCGCGCTGAGGCCGCTACAAGAGAGGGCTGCGCGTACGCCGCGCAGCGCCACGCCCGGCATATCCCGGAACAAGGAAAGGTTGCCATGACCGACTCGCACGATCGCATCTACATCGGCACCATCCTGCTCGAGATAAACCGCCACCGCGGCGCCAAGATGCCGACCTTCCGGGTCAGCGAGTGGCTGGATCGCTTTGCCGCGGCCGGCTTTGACGGTGTGGAGCTCTGGGAGAACCACGCCGCCTTGGCGCCCGAGGAAGAGCTGGCCGACTTGGCCTCCTCGCCCGTTCCGATCGCGATCTATAACGGGTACGCGACTTTCTGGGACGGCTCGGCCGGGCCCGCCGCGAGCACGCGTCTGTCAGCGCGGGTGGGCGCCCGGGCGATCAAGTTCAACTTCACCCGGGATGCCTCCCACTCCGAGGAGGACATCCGCGGGGTGGCCGACTGGCGCGCCGCCCTGCCCGCCGGCACGGCGGCCCTCTGTGAGTGCCACCCGGGCACCATCGCCGAGACCCCTGGCCAGGCCGCGGCCATCTTTGGCCGGCTGGGCCGTGACCGCTATGAGGCCATCGTCCATCCCCTGACGCGGCCGGAGGGGCTCCGCGAGTGGTTCCGGGCCCTGGGCCCCATGATCACCCACGCCCACCTGCAGGCCCGCGGCGATGACGGCCAGCCGGTGCGCCTGGATCGCGACCCGCGCTTGCTGCGTGACACGATCCGCCTCCTGCGTGAGGAGGGTTTCTGCGGATCCTACACCCTCGAGTTCACCGAGGGGATGAACCGCCCTGGTGAGAACATCGCCGACGTGTGGCAGAACGCCCTGCGCGACCTGGCCTTCCTCCGGGAGGCCCTGGCGTGAGCCGACCGCTGCGCCTGCTGCACATCGCCGCGGGGGAGCCCTCGCCACGCATCTGGACGGAGCGCTTCCACCAGGAGCTGGCCGGCATCGGCGACCTACACCTGGTGACCGACGGGGACTCGCTTCCCGAGGAGGAGCAGCTGCGCCTCATCCGGGGGACCGAGGTGCTGCTGATCGGCTGGGGTTCCAGCCTCATCCCGGCGGAGATCGCTCGGGACCCTGGGGACCTCCGTTACGTCTGCAACATCACCGGCACCGTGCGCCCGTGGGTGTCGCTGGAGATGATCGAGGCCGGCATCCCGGTCACCAACTGGGGAGATGCCCCCGCCCACCGCCTGGCCGAGGGGGCCATGGTCCTGCTCCTGGCTGTGCTCAAGGATCTGCACCACCAGATCATGTGGGTACGGGGTGGGGGCTGGCGCGCCGATGCGCGCCTCTACGGCGGCTCGCTGGAGGGGCTGCGGGTCGGCATCTACGGCTTGGGGGTCATTGGCCGCTGCTTTGTCGACCTGTTGCGACCCTTTCGCGCCGTGATGCGTTTTTACGATCCTTACGTCTCAGACTACCCTGCCGACCTGGAGCGGGTGGGCAGCCTTGAGGACCTCTTCCGTGGGTCGGAAGCCATCGTGATCCACGCGGGCCTCTCGGACGAGACGCGTGGCAGCGTCACCGCGGGGCTGCTGTCCCTCCTGCCCGACCATGCGGTGATCGTCAACACCGCGCGCGGGGCGATCATCGATCAGGAGGCCCTGTTCGCCGAGTTGGCCAGCGGCCGCCTGCGTGCCGGGCTGGACGTGCTGGAGCCCGACACCCTGCCCGAGGGACACCCGGCCCGCACGTGGGACAACGTCATCCTGAGCGCGCATCAGATCGGGCGCAACCCTCCGGACTATTACCAGGAGCCGGCCCGGCTGGAGGACTATCACATCATCTGCCTGGAGAACCTAGGGCGCTACGCCCGCGGTGAGGCGTTGCGCTTCCCCATGGATCGCGAGCGTTACCTCCGCAGCACCTGAGACGTATGGCTTTGCGCGGTCTGCGGGGGCTGCCTCGAGCAAACAATTCGGATCAGCACTGCACAGCACTCATGAAGAGGAGAGCACACCATGTCTCGCATTCCCATCGCCCTGCAGTTGTACTCGGTGCGTCACGAGATGGAAAAGAGCGTCCCGGCCACGCTGGAGGCTGTCGCCGAGATGGGCTATGAAGGCGTCGAGTTCGCCGGCTACTTTGGCTACTCGGCCGAGGACCTGCGTGCCCTCCTGGACAAGGTCGGCCTGCGTTGCGCCGGCACCCACACCCGTTTGGATACGCTGGCTCCCGAGAACCTGGCCGAAACGGTGCGCTACAACCGCGCTCTGGGGAACAAGTACCTGATCGTCCCCTCGCTGCCCAAGGAGGCCAGTGCCTCGCGGCAGGCCTGGCTGGGGACGGCCAGGCTGTTCAATGACTTCGCGGAGCGCGTGGCGCCCGAGGGGATGATGGTGGGCTACCACAACCACTTTGTCGAGTTCCAGCCCCTGGACGGCGAGCTGCCCATGGATACGTTCTTTGGCAACACGCGCAAGGACGTCGTCATGCAGCTGGACCTGGGCAACGCCATCCACGGCGGCGGCGATCCGCTGTCGTTCCTGATCAAGTACCCGCAGCGCTCGCAGACGATCCACCTCAAGGAGTATGCCAGCGGCTACGACAAGGCCCTGATCGGCGAGGGCGAGGTCGACTGGGCGCAGACCTTCCGCCTCTGCGAGGAACAGGGCGTCACCGAGTGGTACATCGTCGAGCAGGAATCGTACGCGTTCCCGCCGCTCGAGTGCGTGCGGCGCTGCCTGGAGAACCTGCGCGCCATGGGCAAGTAGCGCGTCGCGGCAGAACACGAACCGGGCATCCCGCCAAAGGGGGATGCCCGGTTTGTCTTGGTCTGCCCGGACGGCCAAGCCGCGGGCCGGCCTAGTCCTGCGGGACGACACCGATCGTCAGGAGCAGGTTGGCGTAGATGCGCTGCTCACCGGTGGCGATCACCAGGGCCACGTTGGGCCCGCGGGCGGCATCGTAGAACTCAAAGCGCCCGTACGACTGTAGCGCGACCTCGCTCCCCAGGATGCGGCGAAAAGCGGCAAAGATGGGCGGCTCGGGGCCTTCGGCAGGCATCATCACGTGGGCCGCCTCGATGGGGATGGCGTCGACGAGAACCCTCAGCACTTCGTCGACCGGCGCAGACCCGCGGGTCAGGTTCAGGAACACCTTCTTGGCGGCCGGGTTGGAGCCGGTCGTGAAGGGGTAGTTGCCGTCGGCGATGAGCACCTGCGAGCCGTGCCCGGCACTCCCCAGGGCGGCCAGGATTTCTGGGTGGGTCAGTCGGTACTCGAGCATGTCGTCTCCTCCTGCGGGCGGACCGAACGGGGACACTCTGGCAGGCGACACCTCCCCCGGCGTGCCCTACTCACCGGGACGAGAGGGATAGCCGGTGATGTCGCGGATCTCCTCGTACAGGACCTTGAGCCGGCTGTACATCGGCAGGTAGACGCGCTGGTACAGCGGCTCATAGATGCGGCGCGCCTCCGGGTTGGGCTCAAAGACGTCCCCCAGCCGGCACATCTCGCCCACGGCTGTGTAAAAGTCGCGATGGATGCCCGTTCCCACCGTGGCGGCGATGGCGGCGCCCAGGCCCGAGGTCTCGTAGAGGTGCGGTCGGGCGGTGGGCAGGCCAAAGATGTCCGCCGTGATCTGCATGGCCTGGTCCGACTGGGACCCCCCGCCCGACACGCGCAGCTCGGTAACGGGCACCTTGCTGCGGCGCTCGCTGCGTTCCTTCCCCTCCCGCAGGGCGTAGGCCAGGCCCTCGATGATGGCCCGGTAGATGTGCGCCCGCGAGTGCACGTCGCCAAAGCCGATCATGGCGCCTTTGGCCTCCGGCCCGGGGACCTTGACCCCCGGCGACCAGTAAGGCTGCAGCATCAGGCCCATCGAGCCGGGCGGCACCTGCGCGGCGAGCTCATCGAACAGCGCCTCCGGCTCGATCCCCAGCCGCTCGGCGCGGTCCTCCTCCGGGTAGCCGAACTCCTGGCGGAACCAGGAAACCATCCAGTAGCCACGGTAGACCTGCACCTCCAGGGAGTAGTGGTCGGGGACCGCCGCGGGGTACGGCGGGATGAGCGGGATGACCTCGGTGTAGCGGCGGTGGGTGGTGTTGAAGGTGGCCGTGGTGCCGTACGACAGGCAACCCACGTGCGGTTCCAGCGCCCCCGCGCCAATGACCTCACAGGCCTTGTCGGCGGCCGCGGCGATCATGGGCAACCCCTCGGGGATGCCGGTGGCGGCGCTCGCCTCCCGGGTGACGCGGCCGAGCTCGTCCCCTGGGGGCACCAGCTCGGGCAGTAGCTCCTCGGGCATCGGAACGGCGCGCCACTTCCAGTCACTCTTGGCCGCCCAGCGCAGGTGCTTGTAGTCAAACGGGACGTAGCCGACCTGCGACCCGACCGAATCCACCAGGCGCCCGGTGAGGCGGTAGGTGAGGTAGCCGGAGAGGAACAGGAACTTGTGGGTGCGCTCCCACACGTCCGGCTGCTCGGTGCGGATCCAGTTGGCCTCGGCCTCGGCCTGAAAGTAGGCCACCGTCTCACTCATCCCGGCCAGGGCAAAGGCCAGCCCCCACCAGCCGCCGATCGGGCGTTGCCCGCGGGCCCGGCGCTGATCGAGCCATACGATGGCCGGGCGCAGGGGCTGGCCCTCTCGATCCAGGTTGATCACCGTGGCCCGCTGGGTGGTCAGGGCCACCGCGGCGATCGCCTCACGCGGCACCGCCGAGCAGGCCCACAGGGCCTGGCAGGCCTCACAGAGGCTCTCCCAGTAGTACTCGGGCCGCTGCTCGGCCCAGCCGGGCTGTGGTGAGACGTAGGGGACCAACGGCACGCGCGCCTGCGCCGCCAGGTTGCCCCGCGCATCAAAGATGAGGGCGCGCACGCTCTGCGTGCCGTTGTCGATGGCCAGGATGTAGGGTTCGCTCATGGCTTGGCTGGGTAGATGCCTTCCTCGCGCCAGACGCGCAGCATCAGCGCGTAACGCTCCAGCGGCATGCCGGTGTACACGCAGTTGCTGGTAGAGAACACATAGCCGCCCCCGGGCATGCCGCTCTGCAGGGCATAGCGGACCGACGCGACTACTTCCTCGTCGGTGCCCGTGCTCAGCAAACCGCAGTTGACGTTGCCAATCAGGGCCACGCGATCCCCCACCAGGCGCTTGATCTCGGCGATGTCGATGCCGCCTTGGGGGTCCAGGGAGTGCAGGGCGTGGGGCCCAGCGTCAACCAGATCCTCGAGGATCGGCATGATGTTCCCGTCGGTGTGCTTGATGACGTAAAAGCCCATCTCCCGCTCGCCCGTGATCAGGCGCTTGAGGTAGGGGGACACCACCTGCCGGAACACCGGCGGGCTGAGGAAGGGGCCGTTGTTGAAGCAATAGTCGGAGCAGAGGGCAAAGCCGTCCAGCCCGCCGTGGCGGCGGAGCGCCGCGGCCTTTTCCAGCATGGTGTCCACCCGGCGGTTGGCCTCAGCCTGGACCTCATCGGGCCGATCGTACACCCAGCCGACCCAGTCCGCCATCGTCTCCCCGTTGGGGATCGAGAAGGTGGCGTCCCCGTGCATCATCAGGAAGTAGCGGTCGCCGGTGCGCTGGCGGATCAGATCGATGAGGTGGCAGGTCTCTTCGAGCGTGTTCGGGTTGGGGTGGATAAAGATGGCGTCGTGCTCGAACGTCTCGGCCGTGCGGATGTAGATGTCGGCCATGTCGCTGCGCTGCAGGCGGCGCTCCGACTCGGACATCTGGTCCCACTGGGCGTAGTGCCGATGGCTAGGGTGCACCTTGCCAAAGGCCTCCATGGTGAGGAAAAAGACGAGCTCAAAGTGCGGGACGCGCCCGCTGATCGGGCGGCGCTCCAGCGCGGCGATGAAGCGCTCCCTGGGTGTATGGTCGGTGGTGCTCATCAGCAGGATGCTCTCCCCTCTGTCTCTAGCAGGTCAGTAGCGGTAGTTCTGCGCAGTGCGGTACAGGGCCACGATGTTCTCCACAGGGACCTCGGCGAGGATGTTGTGGATGGGGTTCACCACGAACCCGCCGCCGGGGGCCATGATGTCCAGCACGTCGCGCGCCTCGCGGGCCACGTCTTCGGCCGTGCCGAAGGGGAAGGTCCGCTGCGTGGATATCGCCCCGCCCCAGAAAGCCAGAGCCTGGCCATACTTGGCCTTGAGCGTGAGCAGGTCCATCCCGGCGGCCGTCCACTGCACGGGGTTGAGAATGTCCACCCCGGCCGCGATAAAGTGCGGGATGAGGTTGGGCACTGAGCCGCAGCAGTGTATCCACGTCTTCACATCGGGGAACGTGTGGATGACGTCCGTCACCAGGCGCCAGGCGGGGACGTAGAACTCCCCCCACAGGCTGGGACGGAACATCTCACGGTCCTGCGTGCCATAGTCGTTGCCGCTTATGTTGACGACCTCGACGTACTTGCCAACGGCCTGGAGGTACTGGCGCCAGCGATAGGCCTCCGCCTCACCCTGGCGCATCATATAGTCGCGGCAGTGCGCGGGCTCGGCGACCATCTTCATGGCCCAGTGGTAGGTGCCGGCGTAGCCCTGCGGGGCGTGGCAAGGGGGCGAGGCGACGATGGCCCGCTCCGTCGCAGCGTAGAGCTCCCGGGCCCGCTCCTCCTGGCCGCGCAGGTACTCGTCGGTGAAGGGCGCGGGGATCTCCCACTCGGGCTCGTCAAGATGCGGGATCTCAAAGCTATCCTGGCGCTCCCCGGGGATCAGGTCGAAGAAGCGGCCGCCCACCGGCATGCGCATCTCGATCGGCCCGTCCTTGACTCGGGGAGACTCGAGCGCCCCATCCGGCCTGATGCGGGGCGCAAAGCCGGCCGGCACGTCGAACGTCTGCCCGTCCCAGAAGGTGAAGGGCTTCCACGCACCATAGTCCAGGCCCAGGGCCAGGTCGTCGATGGGCAGCATCACAAAATCGGCGCCGACCGCGTCGAGGACGGGCTCCTCGACCTCGGCCAGCATCTGGTACAGGTCAAAGACGCGCACGCGCTCCGCGGGGAGGCCAAGCAACCCCTTCAGGGCCCGGTACGACCAGGCCGAGGTGCCCGTCATCCGCGTAGCACCGAGGTCGATGGCGGGGCGATCGGCCTCCTGGTGGTTCAAGATCCGCCGCACACGTTCGCGTGAGTTCATGCGAGATGCCCCCCCGAGGCGACAGCGCAGGGCAAGCGACCGCTCCGAAGTGAGGGTACCTTACCCCTGTGGGCGCGGCAAGTCAATCGTTGGCCGCCGCACGCCCCCCTCGGCGCAACCGGTGGCCTGTGGGCCGCAGCGAAAGGTCGACAGGGGCAACTTCGTGTATACTGGATTTGCACGCACGTGAGGGGTTGCCAACACAGCAGTGCAGGGCACGCGGCGCTCCTGGCCGGGCCTGCGGTGCTGTCGCCTGGCTATCCGGCCGGATGGGTCTCGCATCACGCGGAGGACAGCACAGTGAAAGCGATGATCGTCTACGACTCCTTCTTTGGCAACACGGAAAAGATAGCGGCGGCGATCGCCGAGGGCCTGGGTTCCGCGCCGGACGTAACCGTCACCCGCGTGGGCGACGTGCAGCCGGCGCAACTGCAGGGGCTGGCGCTCCTGGTCGTGGGCTCGCCCACCAGGGCCTTCCGCCCCTCGCCGGCCACGCTGACCTTCCTGACTGGCCTCGCGGAGGGCAGCCTGGCGGGCACCCTGGTGGCCGCCTTTGACACCCGGAGTGCACCGGAAAAGACGCCGGGCTTTCTCAAGTTCCTCATGCGCATCTTTGGCTACGCGGCCAAGCCGATAGGCGACCGACTGGCCGCCAAGGGCGGGCGGCTGGCGGCGGCACCCGAGGGCTTTGCCGTCCTGGGGAGCGAGGGACCGCTGAAGGACGGCGAGGTCGAGCGCGCCACGGCCTGGGGCAAGACGCTGGCAGCCGCGCGCTAGGCAAGCGTGCACTCAGCCACGCCTGGTCCGGGCGGGGGCATCCCCCGCCCGGCGATGTGGTGTCCGCGGCGCCTACTGGTCCGCCAGGGCCAGGTCTACCCAGGAGGTGTGCACGGCGCCCGGCTCCAGAATGGTCAGGTGCGCGGCCTCCTGCAGGCCCTTGGCGTAGAGGTTGTGGGCATCGGTTGAGCAGGACTGGTTCTCGATGCAGAAGAACGGCTGCCCGGCCGGCGTAAAGACCACGCTGTGGGTGAACAAGTCTGAGGCGGTCAGCGTGAGCTTCTTGCCGATCGCGTCATAGAAAATGGTCTGCGGGGCGCCAGATGTGAGACCCCAGTAGACGTCGTCGATGTCGAGCCCCTCCAGCGAGCGGGGACTGCGCAGGTCGTAGGGGCTGCCATCGAGCGGCTCCAGCCGGCCCGTCGGGAGCAGGTCGATCGCCTCCATGTGCGCCTTGGCCGGCACCTGCAGGCGGACGTCGGCGCGTGCGCCGATGACCGGGAAGTAGGGATGGATGGCCAGCCCGAACGGCAGCGTGGAGGCATCGTCCTCGTTGCGCACGGTGAACTGCAGGCGCAGCCCGCCGGGGCGCAGCGTGAAGGTGACCTCCAGGCTGTTGCGGATCGGGAACAGGTCGTAGGCCTCGTCGCCGGGCGCCATGCGGAAGCGCGCCGTAAGCGAGGGCCGCTGGCCCTCCAGAACGGGCGGATCGACCTGCCAGACGCGGTCTCTCACCAGGCCATGGATAAAGTTGGGGCCGTTGTTGGGCTGGAAGGTAAAGGTGCGCCCGCCGTAGGTAAAGACGCTGTCGCGCACGCGGTTAGGCGTCGGATAGAGGATCGGCGTGCCCAAAAGGCGCGGGCCATCGGCGTCTCTCCCGAGGTCGACGAGGTAGTCGCGGTCATCGACGCGAAAGCTGAGCAGGTTGCAGCCCTGCTCGGGGCAGACGTCGATCTGCGTCAGGGCCGGTTCGCCGGCCGAGCCCCGACAGGTAAGGCGGGCCAGGCCCCAACCGGTCACGGGGTGCGGAACCTGCTCATAGGAATGCTTGCTCATCGATCGTTCTCCTTATGCAGCCACGGCGGAGTTGCCAGGCGGGCCGTTGTGCTGGCATTATAGCGCGGCATCGGGCGCCCGACACCCCGGGGCACGACCGTCTGACACTAGATAGGGACCAGAGGAGCACACATGAAGATCACGGCCGTCGAACCTGTCGTCGTCCACGTCAACCACCGCGGCGACTGGGTGTTCGTCCTGGTGCACACCGACGCGGGGATCACGGGGCTGGGCGAGGCCAGCCACTCGACCGATGACGCTTTGGCGCTTGCGCTTGTGGCTCGCTACGGGGAGCGGCTGGTGGGGCGCGATCCGACGCAGATACAGGCCCTGTGGGCCAGCCTGGTGCGGCGCCACGACGGCCGCGTGCCGCACACCGTCGCATCCGCCATCGAGCAGGCTCTGTGGGACGTCTTGGGCCAGGCGCTAGGGGTGCCGCTCCGCACGCTATTCGGCGGGCCCGTGCGAGACAGGATCCGCCTGTACGCCAACATCAACCGTCACGTGGTGGACCGCAGCCCGGCGGGCTTTGCCCGCGCGGCCGAGCAGGCCGTCGCGCAGGGCTTTACCGCGGTGAAGCTAGCCCCCTTTGACGAGGTCGTTGCTCCCGACCGTGTGCGCACCGGGCCGCGCGCCGCCTGGCGCCCGGGGGTGGAGCGCATCGAGGCCGTCCGCGCTGCCATCGGGGAAGAGGTCGAGCTCCTGGTGGACTGTCACTCCCGGTTTGACGAGGCCGAAGCGCTCACCGTGGCGCAGGCGCTGGGCGGCTCTCGCCTGTTCTGGTTCGAGGAGCCCGTGCCACACACCCGCGTTGACGCGCTGGCACGCATCACCGCCCGCTCGCCCTTCCCGGTGGCCTCGGCCGAGAGCGTCTTTGCGGTGGAGGGCTTTGCCCCCTTCCTGACGCAGCGCATCGTCGACGTGATCATGCCCGACGTCAAGCATTGCGGCGGCCTGCTGGAGATGGCCCGCATCGCCGCCGCCGCACGGGCTAACGGCGTCCTGGTCGCCCCGCACTCTCCGTCGGGGCCGGTTTCCACGGCAGCGGGCGCCCAGGTGATGAGCGCCACGACCAACTTTCAAATCCTGGAGTACGCCTGGGGCGAGGCCCCCTGGCGAGCCTCGCTGCTCGAACCGGCTGAGCGCATCGAGGACGGCTATCTGCTGCTCCCCGAAGGGCCGGGGCTCGGGCACCGGCTGAATATGGCCGTCGTCGCCCAGCACCGCGCCACAGCGCCCAGCGAACGCGATTCGTCGACCGCGCTGCCCCTGCCCTGAGGCCGCGGCGCCCGCCGCCGACGCAGCAGGGTTCGGTTCGATAGCGGGTCCGAGCAGCCGCGCCACGCAGGCATACTGCCGCGCACCACGTGGCTTTTGGATCGCATCTGTCCTGGAGGTGACCATGCTTCATCCCGTCGATCTGGAGCGCTTCTGGCACGACAACGAGCTCTCTTTGGGCAAGCCCTTCTCGACCGACAAACCCCAGGTGCCGCTGACGCTGCGCACCACCGAGGGCTGCCTGTGGGAAGAGCTGGGCATGCCCAAAGACATGCGCTACTACGAGGACGCCGAGACACACGTGCGCCTCAACCGAATGTACAACGACAAGGCCGAGGAGATCGTCGGACGGCGCATCCTGCGCGAGTGGTTCATCGCTCCGGAGGAGGATCTGCCCAGGCCGCTGCGCATCGAGGAGCTGTTCGGCTCACAGATCACGACCATCGAGGGCTCTGAGGACATCGACGGGGCCGACTGGGTGCGCGAGAGCGTGCACTCGATCCGTGATCTCGAGGAGCGGCTGGAGCAGGTGGCCGCCACCGACCTGCGCACGGTGCTGTTCCCGCCCGGCTTCCACGAGGGGCTGGAGCGCTTGCGGACCAGGTACGGCCTGTCGCCGCGCCTGGGCATGGGCATCCGGGGACCGGTGACGGCGGCCATGTCTATCTGCGGCGTCGAGAACGTGATCCTCTGGCTGATCGACTACCCCGAGGTCATGGAGCGCTTCCGCGACCTGCTGGCCGCCAAGATCGTCGAGATATCGACACTGCTCCGTGAGGCTTCCGGCGCCCCGATGCGCGGCTTTTCCTTCAGCGACGACAACTGCGCCATGCTGAACGCCCCGCTCTACGAGCAGTTCGGCTTGCCCATCCTGCAGCACGTGTTCTCTGTTTTCTGCCCGAGCGAGGAGGACTGGCGCCACCAGCACTCCGATAGCGAGATGACCCATCTTCTGCCGCTCCTGAACCGCACGCGCCTGCACGCGGGGAACTTTGGCCCCACCGTGCACCCCTCGGTGATCCGCCGAGAGATGCCGCGAACGGTGATCCAGGGGCAGCTGCCGCCGTTTACCTTCTCACGCGGGACGCCCGAGGAGATCTGCACCGCCGTCCGCCGCGACATCGACCTGGTCGGCGCCGACGGCGGGCTGGAGGTGACCACCGCCGGCAGCGTGAACCCGGGCAGCCGGCTGGCCGGCCTGCGTGCCGCCATGTACGCCGTGCAGCAGCACGGCCGCTACCAGCCGCTGGACTAGGGCCTCCCGCGTCGGGAGCGCCGACGGCAGGAGGCACCGCAAGGTTCGCGAGTGACAGCGCCGTATGCCTTGAACTACGGCGCCCCGTCTGGTACAATACGGCCAACGCGGGCCACCCGTGCCCGAAGTGCATATATCGTTCTCCGAATCACATGGCCTGGGGCCGCTCAGGCGGTTATGGCGTGTGATCGCGACTCTCGCCAGAGAGTCAAACGGTGTGCGTGGAAACGCGCCCGCCCCCCACTCTTGGAAAGGAGGACTCGAGCGACGGCGAAAGCCGGCGTCTTGTCCTGCTTGGGGAAGAGACGCCGGCTTTTCTGTGTTCCAGGGCATCTTGTGGAGGTTCGTCATCGAAGGGCTCATCCAGGCCATGCGCCTGATCGTCACTGGGGATCGCGACCTGCTGGAGATCCTGCTGCTCACCTTTCAGGTGTCGGGCAGCGCCCTGATCCTCAGCGCCATCATCGGCATCCCCCTGGGGGCACTGCTGGGGCTGACGCGGTTTCCCTCGCGCAAGCTCCTGATCTCGCTGCTCTATACGGGCATGGGCTTCCCGCCGGTGGTCATCGGCCTGGTGGTGTACCTGCTCCTGTCGCGGGCGGGCCCTCTTGGCCGGCTCCAGTCGGACCTGGTGCCGGCCCTGTTCACGCCGGCTTCCATGGTCATGGCGCAGACGATCATCTCATTCCCCCTCGTGGCCGGCTTTACGATGGCCGCCGTGATGGGGGTGGACCCCATGCTGCGGCGGCAGCTAGCCGCGCTGGGGGCCACGCGGGTGCAGGCGGCCGCCGCCATCCTGAGTGAGGCCCGGATCGGCGTGGTGGTTTCCATTATTGCCGGCTTTGGCAGCATCATCTCCGAGGTGGGGGCCGTGATGCTGGTGGGCGGCAACATCGAGCACCGCACCCGGGTGTTAACTACGGCCATCGTGCTGGAGACGCGCAAGGGGAACTTTGACCTGGCCTCCGCCCTGGGGATCATCCTGCTGACGGTCTCCTTCCTCGTCAACCTGGCCATGCTGCTGCTGCAGGGAAAGACCTTCGACGAATGAGCACACTGCTGTACGAACTCGAGCGTGTGGCCATGCGCTACGACGGGCGCGACGTCCTCGACCTCGACTGGCTCGAGGTGTATCAGGGGGAGATCCTCTGCCTGGTGGGCCCCAGCGGCGCCGGCAAGAGCACCCTCCTGCGCATCCTGAACTTCCTGGAACCGCCCACCCGCGGCACGGTGCGCTTCGCCGGGCGCCCCTACGGCGCGACGGACCCGATGCCGCTCGAGGAGCGTCGCCTCGTGACAACGGTGTTCCAGCGCGCCATGCTGCTCAACCGCTCGGTGTGGGCCAACGTCGCCTACGGCCTGCGGCTGCGCGGCCAGCGCGACGAGCACGACGCCATCAGCGCAGCGCTCGAGCAAGTCGGGCTCCGCTCGCTGGCGCGCCGCAGGGCCAACACCCTGTCGGCCGGAGAGGCCCAACGCGTGGCCTTGGCACGCGCCATCGTCCTCCAGCCGCGGGTGCTGCTGCTTGATGAACCGACCGCCAACCTCGACCCCTACAACGTCGGACAGATAGAGAGCATCGTGCGTGACCTGAACCGCCGCGCTGGCACGACCGTCGTGCTCGTTACGCACAACACCTTCCAGGCTAAGCGCCTGGCCACGCGTGTGGGGCTGCTCCTCGAGGGGCGCCTCGTCGAGGTGTCTGAGGCAACGCGCTTCTTTGAGTCGCCGTCCGATCCGCGGACCGCCGCCTTTGTCAGTGGCGAGCTGGTCTGCTGAGCAGGGTCTTCGGCGGGGTGTGCCATGCGTCCCCGCCTCGCTAGTGGTGAGAGACCGTCATCCGTTCAGAGCAAGAGAAGGAGTGCCACATGGTACGGAAACGCTTCCTGCAGATCGTCCCGCTGTTCTTGGCCATCGCCATGGTGGTCGGCTGCGTGGCGCAGCCCGCCGTCACGCCGGCCGAACCCACGCCCGCCGAAGCTCCAGCGGGGCCGTCCGAGCTGATCCTGGCCACCACTACGAGCACGGCAGACTCTGGCCTCTTGGACTACCTGCTGCCCGACTTCCAGGCCAAGCACAATGCCACGGTGAGCGTCGTGGCGGTGGGCAGCGGCCAGGCCATCAAGCTGGGCGAGGACGGCAACGCCGACGTGCTCCTGGTGCACTCTCCCGCGGCAGAGAAGGCCTTTATGGAGGCCGGCCACGGCGTGCGCCGTGAAGACGTCATGTACAACGACTTTGTGATCGTCGGGCCGGGGGCGGATCCGGTCGGCATCGCCGGCCTGGCCGACGCGGCGGAGGCCATGACCAAGATCGCCGAGGCCAAGGCCACCTTTGTGTCTCGCGGGGACGATTCGGGGACGCACGTCAAGGAAAAGGGCCTCTGGAAAGCCGCCAACATCGAGCCGGCCGGTGACTGGTACGTGTCCGCTGGCCAGGGCATGGGCGCCGTGCTCACCATGGCGGAGGAGCAGCAGGCCTACACCCTCAGCGACCGCGCCACCTACCTGGCCCGCAGCCTGGAGGGGCTCAAACTGGTCATCCTCGTCGAGGGTGACACGCGCCTGTTCAACCCCTACGGCGTGATCGCCGTGAACCCGGCCAAGGGCGCCAACATCAAGGCAGACCTGGCCAGCGCCTTCATCGACTGGATCATCTCGATGCCCACGCAGGAACTGATCAGCAAGTTCGGCGTGGACAAGTTCGGCGCCCCGCTCTTCGTGCCCGACTCGGCCGCGTGGCGCGCCGCGGCCGCCGAGGCCGCCCCCGCCGAGGAGGCCGCCCTGAAGACCACCGGCAAGGTAACGGCTGAGACCGGCTGGACTGTCGCCCAGCTGAACGGGTTCGAGCAGCTCGAGGCCGAGGTTACGAACAAGTCCGGCGAGGTGAACAAGTACACGGGAGCCTCGCTGGTCGCCCTGCTGACCGAGGCTGGCATCGCCGCAGACGCCGAGACCATCACCCTGGTCGCCGGGGACGGGTATTCGGTGGACGTAGCCTGGGCTGAACTCAAGGGCTGCGCCAACTGCATCGTGGCCGTCCAGGACGACGGCACCCTGCGCAGCGTGCTGCCCGGCTTCCCCGGCAACACCGGGGTCAAGGATCTCGTCGAGATCGGCGTCAAGTAGCGCGCAGCGACCACAAGACCTCAAGAGCCCCGGCGCCATCAGGCGCCGGGGCTCCTCACTTGCGGCGCGCGCCGCCCAGACGTATCATCGCCCCATCAGACAGGAGCGCATGAGAGAGGAGGCTACATGGCAGGCTGGCGTTCCGCAGATGTCCTCGCCAACGGCATTCGCGTGCACTACCGCCGCACCGGTGGAGACAAACCCCCGCTGGTGCTGGCCCACGGCATTACCGATAGCGGCGCCTGTTGGGAACCGGTGGCGCGGGCCCTGGAACACGCTTACGACGTCATCATGGTCGACGCGCGGGGGCACGGCCTCACCGAGGTGCCCCGTGACGGCTTCACCTGGGAGGCCCTCGGCGAAGACCTGGCCGCCTTCATCCGCGCGCTCGGGCTGGACCGCCCCAACCTCATGGGGCACTCGATGGGCGCGGATACCGTGGCGCAGGTGGCCGCCCACTACCCGGATCTGGTCGGCCGCGCCGTGCTCGAGGACCCGCCTTGGCGCGATCCTGAATCGACGCCTGTCGATCGGCAGGCCTCTGTCGACCGCTTCCGCACCTCGATCCTGGACAGCCAGCGCCTCACGAGAGAGCAGCTGATCGCACGGGCCCGCGAGCAGTCACCGACCTGGCCGGAGGACGAGCTCGGTCCCTGGGCAGAGTCCAAGTTGCAGGTGAGCCCCAGGGTGGCGGAGATCGCCGGCTCACCGCGCGAGCCCTGGCGCGTCACGGCCGGGCAGATCGTCGCGCCGACGCTGCTGATCACCGCTGACCCGGGCAAAGCGATCGTCACTCGCGAGGGTGCCCAGGAGGCCCTACGTCTGATGCGCCGCGGCCGTGAGCTACACATCCCCGGGGCCGGCCACTGCATCCACCGCGAGCAGTTCGGGCCGACGATCGCCGGGGTCGAGCAGTTCCTTCGGGAGGTCTAGGCCCCTGCCCAGCGCGGGCGGCTGAACCCGTCGGGGACGCCACCGCCCCGCCGGCCCACAGAGGCCGGCGGGGCGGGTAACGATGGCTCGCGCACGTGGTGGGCTAGTCTGCCGCAGGTGCCTCAGCGCTCGCCTCGGCGAGTGGGGAGGCTCCTCCCAGCGCACCGGTTGCGGAGAAGGCGCGCTGCTGCAACTCACGGAACTTGTCAGAGACCTCCTCGAGCTTGGACGTCACCGCGGGGTCCGGCTCCAGGTCGGCGGTCTCCTGCTGGTACGCGGCGATGATGGCCGCCATGGCGAACGAGTCGCCCACGGCGACCTTGATCAGGTAGGCCAGCAGCAAGGAAAGGATGACGCTCCAGCCGGCCACGCTGGGCGAGATCAGCCGCGCCAGCAGGCCAATGGGCGCGGCAAAGAGAGCAAACACCACTACGGCCGGGATGTAGCTGAGCACCATCAGGGCGACGGCATTGGCCAGCAGCGGCTTCCAGACCATCCCGTAGAGGACCACCCCGTCGCGGGCGTTGGCCCAGACGCTGCCGCTATCCAGCCAGAAAGTGCGGGCCAGGATGGCCTCGTCAATGTAGCTCAGGGCAAAGCGGATCACCCGCCCAATGACGTTGGCCAGCGCGCGGAAAGAGTCGCCCGGCAGCCAGGACGCCACCCTGTTCACCAGCCCGGTGAAGGCGTTGACCACCGCCCCGACCAGCTCGTCGACCAGGAACATGGCGCTGACCTCGCCGAATCGCTCCTGCACGCGCTGCTTGCCCCAGGCCAGCTGGCTGGTGCCGGCCGGCAGCGCGTCGTTCACCAGTAGTTCGCTAAATATGGCGATCTGCGCGGCCTTGATCACATAGAACACATAGCGCTGGACGAGCTTGTAGAGAGGCCCTAGACCCCCCAGGGCGACGAGGAAGAGAATAACGCCCAGCCACGATACCGCCTGGCCGACGAGCCAGGCTAGGCCCCCAGTGATGGCCAGGTACACGACGGTGCCCAGCCAGAACACCATTTACGCTCCGAGGCGCACCAGAGAGATGGGCAGAGTCTTGACGATCAGCTGGAAAGCGCGGCCCAACTGCAGTGAACGGAGACTCGGCATGTTCCTGATCGCTCCTGTCCTGTGGTAGCGCCCGCAACGTCGGCACGCCATGTGGTTGTGCGGCCAGTATATCAGAGATGGCCAGCGAGATGTGAGGATCGCGTAAAGTGGCTGGGCGCTCGGCGAAGCCGGCCCAAGCCCCTGCCCCGCGGCTTTCCGGCACGGCATTGACGCTTACAGCCAGGTGGTACTAGACTGCGCGCGTCAGGCAGGGCGCCTGGAGGCTGGGTTCCTCTCGATGAGGAGGGTGCGGGCCATGAAGATCAGTGCGCGGAACGTGTTGACAGGCGTGGTGATAAAGCTGACGGTTGGCGACGTGGAGGCCGAAGTCGTTGTAGCCCTGCCCGACGGCAGCGAGATCGTGTCCGTCATCACGGCAGATTCGGCCAAGCGGCTGGAGCTCAAGGTGGGCAAGTCGGTGCATCCTGTCATCAAGGCCAGCAACGTGATGATCATGGTCGACTGACTGCGCGAGGCGCCGCGCCGGCCGGCCCGCCGCGCGCGGGCGCGGCCGGCGCGGTTCAAGGGCGTCTGGTGGCTACGCGCATGGCTCTGCCAAAGGAGGTATCCGGTGCAGGTTCAAACACCTGAGGAACTCGGTTTTAGCTCGTCCAGGTTGGCGCGCATCGGTGAGGCGATGCGGCGCTACACCGACGAGGGCCACATCGCCGGGATGGTGACCCTCATCGCGCGTCACGGCCGGATCGCCCACGCGGAGACGCATGGCGTGATGGACCGCGACAGCGGTCGGCCCATGGTCCTCGATGCCATCATGCGCATCTACTCGATGACCAAGCCGATCACCAGCGTCGCGGCGATGATGCTGTACGAAGAGGGCCGCTTCCAGCTGGAGACGCCCGTCTCCACCTTTTTGCCAGAGATGGCCAGGTTCCGCGTCTTTGCCGGCGGCACGCCGGAGGACTTTCAGACGGTACCGCTCCAACGCCCGATCACCGTCCACCACCTGTTGACCCACACGGCCGGGTTGACCTACGGCTTTGACCGTGTACACCCGGTGGACGCCCTCATGCAGGATTGGTCCACCCGCCAGTTCAAGGCGCGCCCCACGCTGGCCGAGTGGCTGGCGGCCCTCCCGGAGGTCCCCTTGGCCCACCAGCCGGGGACGGCCTGGCGCTACTCCGTGGCCACCGACGTGCTGGGGCGGCTCATCGAGGTCATCTCCGGTCAGTCGCTGGATGCCTTTTTCCGCACCCGCATCTTCGAGCCGCTCGGCATGGCTGACACCGGCTTTTTCGTGCCCAGGGACCAGCGCGAGCGCATGGCTACCCTGTACATGGCGGACGGCGAGGGCCTGGCCCGCGCGCGGGGGCCGATGGCAGAAGTCTCCAGAAAGCCGTTCTACCTGTCGGGCGGCGGGGGGCTAGTCTCTACTACCGAGGACTATCTGCGCTTCGCCCAGATGCTCCTGAACAAAGGCCAAGGGAACGGGGAGCGCCTCCTGGGGCCTCGCACCGTCGAGTTCATGGCGCGCAACCACCTGAAGCCTGCCCTGCTTCCGTACGCTGGCGCCGATGCGCCAGGGTCGGGCTTTGGCCTCGGTGTTGCTGTGACGCTGGACCCCGCCCTCTGCGGCCGGCTCGATTCGGCCGGCTCTTTCGGGTGGGGTGGGGCGGCGGCCACCCAGTTCTGGGTGGATCCCCAGGAGGACCTGGTGGCGCTGATCATGCCACAGCTGTTGGGCAGCCCGTACCCGCTTCTCCAGCAATACCACGCTCTGGTCTATCAGGCGCTCATCGACTAGCGTCGGGCGCCCCGGAGCGACACCCGGCCGGCCCTACGGCGTAGAGAGTGCAGGTGTTGTCCGTCGGGCGCGTCGGCGCCTGGTCCGCGCGGAGGGGGAGCGATGAACAATCGTAGCCGGATCATTTTCGGGGCCGTCATTGCGGGCTTGGGGGTATTGCTCCTGCTGGGGCGCCTCCTCGACGTCGATCTGGGGCAGTTCTGCTGGCCGGTGGGGCTCATGGTCGTGGGCGCAGCCATTCTGTTGCGGTCGCGGACGTTGCCATCCGGCACCGAGCACACGCTGCTGCCGTTCGGCGACCTGCGCCGGCGGGGCGCCTGGCAGGTGCGCGACGAGGAGATCTGGATGCTCGTCGGCGAAGCCCGCTTTGACCTGAGCGAGGCGAACGTGCCGGAGGGCGAGACCACCATTCGCCTCTACGGCCTGGTGGGAGACGTAGACGTCGTGGCTCCGCCGTCGGTGGCCGTCAGGATCGCCTCCACCGCCTTTCTGAACGACCTGCGCGTCCCCGGGAGGAAGGAGGACCTCTTTCTCACCACCGCGCGCTGGGCCAACGCGTCGGCCGAGGAGGAGAGCTCGGCGCGGCGCGTCAGCTTTGAGATCGGCGCTCTGATCGTCGACCTGGACGTCAAGGAAGCGTAGGCCTCCCCGGCCGGGCCTCACGTCACACGGGCGAACCGTGGCTCAGCGGCGCATTGCCTGGAGCCACGGTTCGTTGCGTTTGCCAGGAGGGTTGCCGTCCCGAGAGGGCGGCGCGCCTCAGGCGCGGCCGTCCGCGGCCAGCGCGCCGACCATGCGGTCCAGCGCCTCGGCGAGCATCTCGCGGCGGCAGCCAAAGTTGAGCCGCAGGAACCCTTCTCCGCCGTGGCCAAAGCCGGGGCCGGCCCCCAGCGCGACCTTGGCGTTCTCCAGAAAGTACGTGTCAGCGGGGCAGGGCAGGTCAAGCCCGCGGCAGTCCAGCCAGGCCAGGTAGGTGCCTTCCGGAGCGGCCACCCGGATGCGGGTCTCCGCGGTCAGGCGCTGCACCAGGTAGTCACGGTTGCCCTGCAGGTAGGGGAGCAGCGCGTCTAGCCAGGGCTGCCCGTCGCGGTAGGCCGCCAGGGCGGCCACGTAGCCCATGATGTTCACCCCCGGCACCAGCCCGCGACGCCCGCGCTGAAAGGCTCGCCGCAGTTCCTCGTTGGGGATGATGGCCACTGAGCAGCTCAGCCCGGCGACGTTGAACGTCTTGCTGGGAGCGATGAGGGTGATGGTGCGCGCGGCAACCGCGGGGTTCAGCGAGGCGATCGGCACGTGCTGGTGCCCGTCGAAGCAAAAGTCGCAGTGGATCTCGTCTGAGACGATGATCACGTCGCGCTCCACACAGGCCTGGGCCATGGCCGTCAGTTCGTCGCGACGGAACACGCGGCCCACGGGGTTGTGGGGGTTGCAGAGGATAAAGAGGCGCGTGGTGGGCAGGATGGCCGCGCGCAGGCGGGCCACGTCCACCGTGTAGCGGCCATCAGGCCCCACAGTCAGTTCCATCTCGTCGCGCCGCAGGCCAGCGTTGGCCGGCGCCGAGAGGAACGGCCCGTACACCGGCGTCTGCACCAGCACGCCCTCCCCCGGCTTGGCCAAAGACTGGCAGGCCATGTTGAGCCCGGTGACCACCCCGGGCATGAAGACCAGTTCGTCGGGCGACACCTGCCAGCCGTACCTGTCGGCCAGCCTGGCCACGATCACCTCTCGGAGCCCCTCGGGCTCTCCCGGATAGCCGAACACGCCGTGGTCCACCCGCTCGCGAAGCGCTCGGATGACCGGCTCTGGCGAGGGAAAGTCCATGTCGGCAACCCACATGGGCAGCACGTCGTGGCCATAGCGCCGCCACTTGATGCTTTCGGTACAGCGCCGGTCAACACAGTGGTCAAAGTCAGGATGCATGGCTCGCTCCCCTGGGGATGTTGTGTCCGCCCGGACGGCGGTGTCTGCTGGGCTCACGCTGACCATTGTGCACCCGACCCCGACGAGCGACAAACCTCCGTGATCAGCATTGGCCCGCGAGGCCAGCGGTCAGTATACTGCCGCCCAGGCGCCGGACGGCCGCAACCCGGCGCGCGCAGCGGCCTGCGGAATGCGTTCCCCGTGGACGGCAAGAGCACATCCACCGCAACCTGAGGAGGACCCATGCATCATGACCCACTTCTCACCGCCCTGGTCATCGCCGCAGCCGGGTGCACCATCTGGGCCGACCTGACCGGCCGCCGGCGCCTCTTTTACGCCCTCAAGCCGCTGACCACCTTGCTCATCCTGCTGATCGCCCTGCTCAAGACCGGCACGTCCTTTCCCACGTACCGGCTAGCCCTGGTACTGGGGCTCACGGCCTCGCTCGCCGGGGACGTGTTCCTGATGCTGCCCGCCAGGTTCTTTGTCGCTGGGCTGGCTTCTTTTCTGGTCGCCCATCTCTTGTACATCGGGGGCATCGCCTCGACGGGGATCTCTGTGGGCCAAGTTTGGCGCTATCTGCCCTTCGGCGCCTACGCCGCGGCGCTCTACCTCTACCTGCGGCCCAGGTTGGCGAGCCTGCGGCCAGCGGTCATGGCGTACTCGTTGGTGATCACGTCCATGGCCTGGCTGGCCTGGGAGCGGGCCGTGCAGACGCCGGGGCTGGCCGCCGGGCTCGCCGCGGCCGGGGCGCTACTCTTCGTCGCGTCAGACTCGGCACTGGCCGTCAACCGCTTTGCCAGACCCATCCGCGCCGCGCCGCTGGTCGTCCTGGGCACCTACTATGCGGCGCAACTTCTTCTGGCGCATTCGATCTAGCCATCGCTAGAATCACGCACGAACGGCCAGGCCCCGGGCATCGCGCCCCGGGGCCTGGCCATCAATCGTCTCACGCCAAACACTGCTGCGCCTTACGGAGTCGGTCGGGCCTCCAGCGTCACGGTCAGATCGCGTTCCTGGCCGCTCCGCAGGATGGTGACCGTCACGCTGTCACCGGGCTGCACCTGGGCCAGCGCCTCCTGAAGGTCACCGGCAGAACCGATCTGCTGCCCTTCCCAGGCGATGATGACATCACCGCCGATCAGGTAGCGCTGCCCACCAATGACCACCGGCCGGAAGCTTCCGCGGATGCCGGCCTTGTCGGCCGGGCTGCCGGAAGCCACCTGCTGGACGAGCACACCCGTCTGGCCGCTGTCCAGGTTCATCGCCTCGGCGAGAGACGCGTCCAGGGTCTGGCCCGAGATGCCGAACCAGGCCGTGGCCTCCGGCGTCTCAGCCGACGCTGTCTCGGCGCCCGCCTCAGGACGAGCCCCCAGGGTCAGGCTGACCTGCTGCTCGCGCCCACCGCGCAACACCGTCAGGGTGATCTTGTCACCCACCAGGCTGTGGCGCGCGAGGTAGGTCACCAGGTCATCGAACGACTTGACCGGCTCGCCGTTGATGGCGACGATCACGTCGCCGCCGACGGGCATCGTGCCCTGATCCACGGTGATGGAACGATCACTGCCGATCAGGCCGGCCTTTTCCGCGGGCCCACCGGTCACGACGTCGATCACGAGCGCACCGCGCTGATCTGCCTTCAGGTCCATCGCCGCGGCGGCCTCGGGGCTAAGGGTCGTCCCGCTGATGCCCATCCACGGGTCCACGTACTCGCCCGTCTTGATGAGCACCGGAACGACCTTGGCCACGATCACCGACGGAACCGCAAAGCCGATACCTGCCGAGGCGTCGCTCGGCGAGACGATGGCCGAGGTAACACCGATCACCAGCCCATTGCGATCCACAAGCACCCCACCCGAGTTGCCCGGGTTGATGGGCGCATCGGTCTGGATGATGTCAGGAATCGAGTACGTCGAGGTGATCGTGTCCTGGTTGGAGACCGGCATCGAGCGGCCCAGGGCGCTCACAAACCCCACCGTCATGGTGTTCTCCAGGTTGAACGGGTTGCCGATGGCCACTGCCAGCTGGCCGACCTTCAACACGGTCGAGTCTGCCAGCTTGACGGGGACGAGCAGCGCCGCGGGAGCATCTACCTGCACCACGGCCAGGTCCGAATCGGGGTCGGTGCCGACCACCTTGGCCTCGAGAACGGTGCCGTCATGGAAACGAACCTTCACGAGGTCCGCGCCCTCCACGACGTGGTTGTTGGTGACGATGTGCCCCTCAGTGTCCCACACAAAGCCCGAGCCTGACCCGTAGGTGTACTGCTGCGGTGCCTGCTGCTGCCCGAAGGGCCCAAAGGGGTAGCCCTGCGCGCTGGCGCTGGCCACCTCGCGCACCTCGATGTGCACCACCGACGGACTGACGCTGTCGTAGATGCTGGCCAGTGTGCCCTCGAGGGCCGCCATCACGTCACCCTGCGTCGCAGGGGCGCTGGCGCTGGCCGCCGCCGTCGGCGTGCGCGCGGGCGAGCCCTGCGCGCGCACGACGGCGTCGCGGCCCCAGGCCCCCGCCAGCGCTGCGACGACAAGCGCAGCCACAACTACAACTGAGACAAGACCCCATCTCCTACGCATTGGAACCTCCTCCCTCAGCAGGGATATCCCTGTTCCCATGACCTTCTCACCCTCGACTATAGCACCGTTTCCCCGCACGTGACCTTATCGGCGCCACAAGGACACCTTATGGCCACCTTAAGGGGCTCGTGAAGGGGGGACGGCGGTGAGGACTATGGCAGCCGGACGCCGGGAGGCGGCGACGACGTAGGGAGCACGATGCTCAGCCCAGCGGGAGGCAGATCGAGAAGATGGCGCCGCTGCCGGGCTGGCTCTCCACCTGGATGGTACCACCGTGGGCGACCACCAGGTCGCGGGCGATGCTCAGCCCCAGGCCCATCCCCTGAGGGAACCGACCGCCCCGTGCGACGCGGTGGTAGGGGGTAAAGATGTGCTCGCGCTCTTCGGCGGGGATGCCGGGGCCCGAGTCCTGCACAGAGATGCACACCTGGTCGTCCACCGCCTCGGCGTGCACGCGGACGCTGCCGCCACGCGGCGTGTACTTGATGGCGTTCGAGACGAGGTTGCCGAGGGCCTGCCCGAGCCGGTCGGGGTCCACGGTGGCGCGGGGCAGGTCGTCCGGGCACTCTACCGTCCAGGAGATCCCCTTCTCCTGAGCGGCCTGGCGCCACGGTCCCAGCGCCTGGCCCAGCCAGGCGGCCAAGTCGATGGAGCGGCGCTCCAGCTCCAGCGCGCCAAGGCTCGCGTCGTAGAGGCAGGTGAGATCGTCCAGCACGCGGCGCAGCCGGCCCACTTCGCCCTCCATGCCGCGCAACAGCTCACCACGCTCCTCCGCCGTGGCCACCGCACCCGACGACAATGCCTGGATGGCCGACAGGAGCGCCCCAAGCGGCCGGCCCAGCTCGTGTACCAGGTTGGCGAGCAGCCGGCGTCGGGCGCGCTCCAGGCTCTGCAGCCGCTCGGTCAGCGTGTTGAATGCCCGCAGAAGCAGACGCACTTCCTGAGGCCCCTGCTCCGGCAGTTGCCCCAGCGGCTGGCCCGCCGCCATATCTGCGACGGCCTCCGTCGCGCGGCGGAGGGGTCGTTCCAGCCCTGAAGCGAGCGCCAGGCCCATCGCCGCCCCCAAGAGCAGGCCGCCTGCCACGACCCATACGATGTACCGACGCGTGGCCGGGAAGCGGGCGTACACGCTGGAGAGGGGATCCGTGAGGCGTATGACGCCCACCACCCGGCCCCCGATGACCACGGGCACCAGCACCTCGGCTGCGCCGGTGCCGGGCTGCTCCCCGTAGTTGACCCGCACGATGACGCCCGTCCGCACCACCTCGTCGAAGCCCGGTAGGTTGAGCGTCTCGCCAAGGCGCGCCTGGTCGGCGCTCTGGCTGCTGGCCAGCAGCACGCCGGAGGAATCCAGGAGCATGACGTTCGCAGGGAGGCTCTCGCCGATCAGGTCCAGAAAGGCCTGCGACCGCGCGCGATCGGCCCAGATGGCCGGGTAGGTGCTGGCCAGGTCAGCCACCAGCAGGGCGTGCTGCTCGAGCTCGTTGGAGGCCTGCGCCAGGTAGACCTGCGTCTCCAGAAGGTAGGCCAAGAGCAGGCCCACCAGAGAGAGCACCACCAACATGGGAAGCACGTGGCTCAGGATCAGACGGGCGCGCAGACTGCGCATGACGCCTCCCCGGTCAGGCTGCTCCGCCCGTTTGGTCGGCATCGCCGACGGCTTCCAGGCGGTAGCCGACGCCGCGCACGGTGATGATGCGGGCCGGGTGTTGCGGATCGGGTTCCAACTTCTCACGCAGCCAACGGATGTGTACATAGACGACCTGGGGCTCGCCGACGTACTCGGGGCCCCAGGCGCGGCGCAGCAGATCTTCGATCGGCACCACGCGCCCGGCCTCTTGCGCCAGAACCAGCAGCGCGTCGAACTCGCGCGGCGCTAGGTCCACCTGCCGTGCCCCGACGTGCACCGTGTGCGCGCCAGGATCGATGCGCAGATCACCCACCTGCAGCGCCTCGGCTGCGGCGGGCGGCTGCGCAGCGGCCCGCCGCAGCACCGCGCGGATGCGCGCCAGCAGCACGTCGATGTCGAACGGTTTCGTCACATAGTCGTCGGCACCGAGCTCCAGCCCCAGCACCTCATCGAGCTCGCGACGGTGCGCCGTCAGGAAGATGACCGGCGCGCTTAGCCGCTGGCGGATGCGCCGCAGCGCCTCCAGCCCGTCCATTCCCGGCAGGCCGATATCCAGCAGCACCAGGCCCGGGCGGGCCGCCTCAGCCATAGCCACGGCCTCCTCGCCGCTGGCCGCCGTGCTGACGCGGTACCCGGCGTGTTCGAGGTTGAGCGCCAGGCTGCGTCGCAGGAGAGCGTCGTCGTCAACGATCAGAATGTCGTTCGTCATAGTCCTCGTCAGCGAACCCGTCTCTCGACGGGTTCAGCCAGAGACCCGTCTCCGCACCTCAAGTATAGCACGCCCCGCCCCGCATCGCGCGCCCCAGGCCTTGCCAATCCTCGCCCCAGCGTGGATAATCGATCGGGTGCGGCGGGCCGCGCCGTTGTGGCCCGCCGCGAGGCCTCATGGCAAGGACTAGCGGAGGTACGATGGCAGATACACAGCTGCGCATAGGGATGATCGGCGTCAGCGGGCGCGGGGGCCTCTGGCGGCACTGGCATGATCCGCAAGGCCGCTCGGTCGTGGTCGGCGGGGCAGACATCAGTGTCGACAAGCTCGAGGCCTTCCGCCATCAGCATGGTGGCGCGCCCTACACGACGACGGACTATCGGGAGCTGCTGGCGCGGAGCGACGTCGACGCGATCGCCGTCACCTCGCCCGACTTTCTTCACGAGGAGCACGCCGTCGCCGCTCTGGAGGCGGGCAAGCACGTCTTTTGTGAGAAGCCGCTGGCCATCACCATCGCGGGGTGTGACCGCATCCTGGAGGCCTGGCGCCAGCACGGCCACCGCCTGATGGTCGGCTTTAACATGCGCTACATGAACATCTTTCGCACGATGAAGGAGATCGTCGACTCGGGCGCCATCGGCGAGATCAAGGCCGTCTGGGTACGCCACTTTGTTGGGCAGGGCAGCAACTTTTACTACCATGACTGGCACGCCACCCGGCAGAACACCACCTCGCTGCTCCTGCAAAAGGGCTCGCACGATATCGACATGATCCACTGGATCACCGGGCGCTACACGACGCGCACGGCGGCCTTTGGCAGCCTCGACTTTTTCGGCGGAGACAAGCCCAACGACCTGACCTGCCCGGCCTGCAGCCTGCGTGACACATGCACCGAGTACATGGAGGGGCCACGCGTCCAGTGCGCCTTCCGCAAGGAGGTGGACGTCGAGGACAACCAGGTGATGATCATGGAGCTCGAGGGCGGCATCAAGGCCTCGTACCTGCAGTGCCACTTTACCCCCGACTATCACCGCAACTATACCTTTATCGGCACCGAGGGACGCGTGGAGAACTCGGAGCCGGACATGAAGGTCTGGGTCAAGACGCGCCTGTCGAACAGCTACCGCGACCTGGCCGACCGCACCTACGACGTCAAGCCGGCCCGCGGCGGGCACGGCGGGGCCGACCCGGTCATCTGCAAGGACTTTGTGGACATGTGCCTGGACGGCAAGCAGCCCGTGGCGACGCCGCAGGCCGGGCGCATGAGCGTGGCGGCGGGGGTGTTGGCCGCCCAGTCTCTGCGCGCCGGCGGGCAGCCGCTGGACGTGCCGCCGCTCCCCGCGGAACTGCGAGACTGGCGCTAGCCCCCACAGGGATCGGTCCTCGGGCCGCCGCAGGGCGATTATCTTGCGGCGGCCCGCGCCTGCTCTAGGCGGTTGGGGGGAACACCTTGCCGGGGTTCAGGATGCCCAACGGATCGAGGGCCTGCTTGATGGCGCGCATGGCCGCGACGGCCGGGACGCCGACCGCCTCGACGAGGAAGCCCCGCCGGGTGGCGCCGATGCCGTGCTCACCGGTGATCGTCCCACCCAGCGATAGGGCCAGCCGGTAGAGCGCCGCCTGGGCCAGGGGCAGGCGCTCGTACCAGACGGTCTCTGGCAGGTCGTACTTCATCAGGTTCACGTGGACGTTGCCATCCCCGGCGTGCCCAAAGCAGAGCATCTCCAGCCCCACTCGCCCGGCAACCTCGTGCACGCCGCGCAGCAGCGCCGGGATCTCGGCACGCGGAACAGACAGGTCCTCGGTACGGTTCACGGGGCTCTCGTGCTTGAGCGCCTCGATGATGATGCGCCGCGCCTCCCACAGGCGGTCGCGCGTGGGGCGATCCTGGGCCACCAGGACGTCGAGTGCGCCGTGCTCCAGGCAGAGGTCGCCGACCTCTTCCATATCCGCCTCGACCTCTTCCTGGCGGCGCCCGGTGAGCTGGATGAGCAGCGTCGCCGCCGCGTCGCTGAACGGCACCGGCTTGCCCAGCAGCCGCTCGGAGGCCCTGACCACTTCGCGCTCCATGAACTCGATCGTGGTCGGCACGATGCACCTGGCGATGATGGCCGACACGGTATCGGCAGCGTGCTGGATGTCCTCAAAGGGCACCAGCAGGTCGACCTGGGCCTTGGGCAGCGGCAGGAGCCGCAGCGTCATGCGCGTGACAATGCCCAGCGTCCCCTCGGACCCGACGATCAGCTGGATGAGGTTGTACCCGGCCACGTTCTTGACGAGCTTGCCCCCCAGGTCCGCCACCTCGCCGTTCGCGAACACCACCTGCAGGCCGGAGACATAGTCCTTGGTGGTGCCGTACTTGACGGCCCGCGGCCCGCCGGCGCCCTCGGCAATATTGCCGCCGAGCAGGCAGGAGTCCAGGCTGGCCGGGTCGGGCGGGTAGAAGAGCCCCTCGGCTTCCACAGCGCGGTGCAGGTCGCCCGTCACCACGCCCGGCTCGACGGTGACCATGAGGTTCTCATGGTCGATCTCCAGGATGCGGTTCAGCCGCTCCACTGACAGGACGATGCCGCCCTCGGTGGGGACGGCGCCCCCCGACAGCCCCTGCCCACCGCCGCGGGCCGTCACGCCGATGCGCCGCTCTGTGGCCAGGCGCAGGATCGCGGAGATCTCTTCCGCGCAGCCCGGCCTCACGACGACGTCGGGAAAGCCGCGCAGCCCGGGCGTCTCATCGTGGGAGTACGGCTCCACCGCCGCCCCGCTGGTAAGGACATGCTCTGCGCCGACGATGGCGGCGAGTTCCGCGACAACCTGTTGGTCCAGACCGCTTGTCATAGCACCTCCGCTGGTCGTTGGTGATGGGTGGGCCCCTCGACGCCGGCCCTCGGCCGGGCTAGCCCCGTCCTGTCCGCCCAGAACAGCACATCCTGCGCCAGATACGATCGGTGAACAGCGTTGAACAAGGGTGAACCGGCGAAACGCCTCCTGCACCGCCCCGCAAGGCGCCTTGACGCCTCATTATACTGACCGGTCTACTCACGCCGCGCCATCAGCGCCCGCACGGTCCGCCGCATGTGGGCCGCGTGGGAACCCTCCCAGTAGACCCGCCCACAACGGGGGCAGGCCCAGAACTCCTCATAGTAGCGCTTGGTGCGCGGCAGCAGGCGCCGCGCGACGTCGGCCTTGTCCACCGGCCGCAACACCTCGTTACAGCGCAGGCAGCGGGTGAGCGGGGCGAGCGCCCCATCCAGCCCAAAGCGCTGCAGCACCTCGCGCACTTGGGTGTGCGGGGCATCGCTACGCACGAGGTACCCATGGACGACCATGGCACGCTTTAGCAGCCCGCGGTCACGGGTGAGCACGATGCGCCCCTCGTCGTGGCTGATCTGGGCAATCTCTGCGTCCGCATAGTCGCGGCGGTAGAGGGCGTCGAGGCCGAGCATCCTCAGCAAGCCGGCCAGCCGCCCCAGGTGGCCGTCGAGCACAAAGCGGCCTGCGGGAGGGTCATCGCGGAGGCGCCCCAGGCTGCTGACGTCCAGCGACGTGAAGAGCGGATAGACGCTGACGCGATCCCCCGGCGCGAGCCGCTCCCCCCAGCCCACCGCCTCGCCGTTCACGAGGATCAGGGCGACCTCCGTATGGGGAACGCCAAGTGATTCGATGGCGTCCTTCACACAAGTCGGCGAGCGCAGCACGAACCAGGAGAGGACCCCCCTCTTGCGCGGTGAGATCAGCTCGTTCAGCTCACCGTAGAAGCGGAAGCAGACGCCGTCGCCTGTGTCGGCAGTCCACGCCAGTTCACCCGTGGGCACGGTCGTGCTCGGGGCAGCCCGTCCGGGACGCATTGGCTGTGCAGACGGCACTCGGGCGCCCCTTCCTCCTGAGGCGAAATCTACCACAGCCGCCGCCCGCCTGCGAGCGTCGCGGGGCCGTGGCACAATGCCTTTCGCCCGGCCCCGTGCGGCGCTATAATGCCGTGGCAGGCGGCCGTCCGCCCCAGGTGCGGCGCATCATCGCATGCCTGAAAGGAGACTCCTTATGGCCTCTGACATCACACCGGAGCGACGCGGCCGGCGCCGGCGAGGCGCCCTCCTCGCGCCTGGGCGAGGCGCCCTCCTCGCGCCTGGGCGAGGCGCCCTCCTCGCGCTCGGGCGAGGCGTCTTTGTCGCCTGCTTTCTCCTCATCGCCCTGCTGGCCCTGCCGCTGACGGCGGCCGCCGCGCCGGCCCAGCAATCCGGCGACGGGTCCTGGTACGTCGTTCAGCGCGGTGATACGCTGGGCCAGATCGCCCTCCGCCACGGAACGACAATCGCCGCGCTCCAGCGCGCCAACGGCATCAGCAACCCGAACTTGATCCGCGTGGGCCAGCGACTGTGGATCCCGGGCGCCGCGGGCGGCACGCCGACGGCGCCGCCGGTAGCGACGGCCACTCCCGTCGCCTCCAGCACGCCCACGCCAGAGCCCGGTGACGGGGTCTGGTACACAGTGCGCCGCGGAGACACCCTCGGGCAGATCGCAATGCGCTACCGTACCACCAGCGCGGCCATCATGCAGGCCAACGGCCTGCGCAACCCGAACCTGATCCGCGTCGGCCAGCGACTGTGGATCCCGGGCGCCGCGGGTGCCACGCCGGCGCCCACCGCCGACCCGCCCACGACTCCGGCGCCGACCGAGACGCCTTCGGCCGGGGGCGCCTGGTACACCGTCCGCTCGGGGGATACGCTCGGCCGCATCGCCCAGCGCTACGGCGTCACGGTCGGCGCCATCATGCAGGCCAACAAGCTGACCAACGCCAACCTGATCCGCGTGGGCCAGCGCCTATGGATCCCAGGAGGCTCTGACGGGGGCGGAGCGACGCCCGGCCCGGCGCCCGCGCCGCTCCCACCGTCCGGCTCGGCGGGTTTTGCCTACGGATTTAAGATTCAGCCCTGGTTCGGCGCCGACGTCGCCCAGGCCCTTGACGCGACCGTCGGGGCCGGGTTCGGCTGGATCAAGGTTCAGGTCCCCTGGAAGCAGTTCGAGGGCGGCGGCAAGGGGCAGTACGACTGGGGCGAGCTCGACCGCCTCGCGGACGCCGTGAACGCGCGCGGCCTCCGCCTGCTCGTCTCCGTGTGCAAGGCGCCCAACTGGGCGCGCTCGTCCGGCTCGAACCTGGGCCTCGAGGGCCCGCCGGCCAACCCGCAGGACCTGGCTGACTTTGTGGGCGCTTTGGCGGCCCGCTACAAGGGCAGGGTCGCCGCGATCGAGGTCTGGAACGAGCAGAACCTCGTGCACGAGTGGGGCGGAGAGCCGCTCGACGCCGCGCGCTACGTGCGCATGCTCTGCGCCTCGTACCAGGCCATCCGCGCCCAGGACGCCGGGATGATCGTCGTCGCCGGCGGCCTGACGCCGACCGGCGTCAATGACGGCGTGACGGCCATCGACGACGTCACCTACCTGCGCAGTATGTACCAGGCCGGCTGCAAGAGCTGCATGGATGCCCTCGGCGTGCACCCGTCGGGGTACAACAACCCGCCCTCTGCGCGCATGGGCTATAGCAACCCTGCCGAGCCCGACTTTAAGGCACACCCCTCCTTCTACTTTAACGAGACGATGACGCGCTACCGCCAGACGATGGTCGCCTACGGAGACTCGGCCAAGGCGCTCTGGCCGACGGAGTTCGGCTGGGCCAGCGCCGCCAACCCCGCGGCCGGGTACGAGTATGCGCGCGACGTCAGCGAGGGGGAGCAGGCGAGTTACCTCGTCGAGGCGCTGACCATGATGCGAAGGTGGGGGTACGTAGGGCCGGCCTTTGTGTGGAACCTGAACTTTAACGTGTCCAACCCGGGGACGGAGATGGCCCAGTTCGGCGTTTTGGGGCGCCCGGCCTACGACGCCCTGCGCAGCATGCCCAAGTAGGCTTTCGACGGCGGGGGCGGCCGTCCGCCCCCATACCGCGTCATCTGCAAGAGGAGTTCACTCGCATGGAGAACCGCCAGAGCTCTAGACCCAGTGGTGCACCGCTGCCGACCGTTCCCTTTGGCCCACATGCGATCTCACGCCTGATTGCCGGCGCGAACCCCGTGAACGGCGGCTCGCACCTCAGCCGCTTCGTGAACATGCAGATGCGGCGCTACTTTACCGATGAGCAGATCCTGCGCTTCCTGGCTGACTGCGAGAACGCCGGCATCACCGCCTGGCAGTCAGGCCCGGGCAACCTGGGCCACTATGCCGCGCACCGCGCCGCCGGGGGCCGGCTCGGCTACATCTCTCTGGTCCATGAGGATGCCACCTCCCCTGATCAGCTGGCGCGCAGCGTGGCGGGCGGTGCCATCGCCGTGGCGCACCATGGCGAGGTCACCGACAGGCTCTTTCGCAGCGGGGAGCTCGACACGATCCTGCCCCTCCTCTCTCGCGCACGCGACACGGGGGTGCTGGTCGGCATATCGACGCACATGCCGGCGGTGGTGGATTATGTCGAGAGCAAAGGTTGGGACATTGACTTTTACATGACCTGCGTGTACGAGCGGCACCGCACGCGCGAGGAGCTGCGCGCGCTGCTGGGCAAGGTGCCCATCCCGGTCCGCGAGGTCTACCTGGAGGAAGACCCCCCGCGCATGTACCGCGCTATGCGCGCCACCTCGCGCCCCTGCTTGGCCTTCAAGATCCTGGCGGCCGGCCGGCTGTGCGACCGGCCGGAGACGGTGGAGGCCGCCTTTGAGCAGGCCTTTCGTGCGGTCAAGCCCACCGACGCGATCATCGTCGGCATGTACCCCGAGTACGAGGACCAGATAGGCCTCAACGCCGCCTTGGCACGGCGGTTCAGCCCGCTCAGCAAGGCGGGCTGAGGCCTGACGCCCGAGCGGCCGCCACAGCCCCGCCTGTGGCGGCCGCTATACGCGGGATCAGCAGAGCTCGCGTTCGGGGCAGCGCTCAGGTTCCGGTAGGCCCAGGTGCCGGTAGGCCCCCTCCCCCGCCTGCAGGTGCCCGTGGGTGAACGGCGCTGGTTCGCCCGTCTGCTGCGCGCTCAGCGCCACAACCTCCGGGAAGCAGCCCGCGATCGTGTTGTCGTTCAGCGTGATCCGCTGGGCCGACGGGGCCAGGTAGATGCCGGGCTTTTCCTGGTCCGCCAGGCCAGAGATGTCGTTACTCTCCAGAACGATGTCATGGGCGTCACCGAGGATGTCGATCTGCCCGCGCCCGGTCGTGCGCGCATTCTCAGACACGGCACATCGCCGGAACACGCAGGAGTGCACCTCCACCGGCCGCACGTTGGGGCGCAGCAGAATGCCCGGGCCCTCGTTCCGCTCCATGCGGCAGTCCTCGATGAGGTTGTGGCAGTCGCGCGTGCCGACCGATAGCCCCGCCACGCGGTTCTCCGCAAAGGTGCAGCCGCGCACCGTGATATGGTTGGCGCGCACGCAAAAGTAGAAACCCGCCAGGTCATTGCCAGTCGACTCACACCCCTCAAAGAGCACCCCGGTGCTGCCGGCCCCGGGGTGGTAGCCGTTGCCGGTGTTCTGGGTGAAGCGGCAGCCGCGGATCAGCACGTGGCTGCACATCTGAAAGCCCAGCCCCTCCCCGGCAAAGCCCGTCTCATGGACGTCCTCGACCACAAAGCCCGAACTCTGGATAAAGTACACCGCCGCTCCTCGGCAAGCGCCGATTCCCGTCGGCTGCACCTCGCGCTGGCCGTCCAGCGTGAGTGAGCGGACAGCGACGTCACGCACCTGCTCCCCGTAGATCAGGGGGAAGCTAGTGGCCAGGAACGGTTCTTCGTCCTGGCGATAGTCCGAGTGGAGGCCGCGGTCGAGGCCCACCCAGCCCTGCTCGACCCAGGTGAGGCGCGCAAAAGTCTCAAAGAAGCCACCGTGGGTGCGGTCGCGCATGGTGACCGTCATGCCAGGGGCCAGCCCGTCGGTGAACTGCAGGGGAACGTCGCGCATGCCATAGTTGTGGTACCCGGAAAACGGGTACACCCTGGCCCGCGCCTGCCGCAGCACGGTGCGCCGGCCCTGCCCCACGATCTCCACCCCCGAACGCAGCTGGATGCCGCGATCCAGCGTCAGGTCAATCTCGGGCAGAACGACACGCCCCCCTTCGGCCGGCAGGGCATCGATGGCCCGCTGGATGTCGACTGCGGCGGTCAGCTCGGTGGCGCGCAGGTGAATGGTCCGCATGTCTCTCCTTCCCCGACAGAGCATCCTCTATCCCGCGGGCATGGTAGCGCGGCGGCTCCCTGCTGGCCAGCGTCAGCGTCCGGGCGTACCAGGCCGTTTCGTGCTTGCCCTTTCCAGATGAGTGTGGGGGCCCCTGTGCTGTTCCGCAGGTTGGTCGGGCGCTTCGTTTGCTCTCAGGGATCGTTGGTGGATGGGCATGGCTACTTGACTCACATCGCACGCGACCATATACTGGCGTTACGAATGCGTTATTCCATCCGCATCTGGGAAAGGAGGCACCTGGAAGCTAGGCCGGTCTTCAGGACGTTAGGCTTGCTCTGACGCTACTGATTGGATACAGGCGCATACTGTTAGTGTGTCTTACTGCATGGGATACTCTTCGGCTGACGACGCCGTCACCCAAGTAATCATGAGAGGAGTCTCCGATGTCCGCAAGCACTGTATCGCGCCGTGATTTCCTCCGTGTATCGGCCCTGCTGGCTGCGGGATCCCTCGCCGCAGCGTGCGTGCCGCCACCCGAGCCCTCCGGTCCGGTCGCTGCGGAGCCCACCGCGGCCCCCGTGGACGCGGCCCCCTCCCCGAAGGGCCTCAAAGAGGCCCCCATGCTCCAGGAACTCGTCAAGGCGGGCAAGCTTCCGCCGCTCGAGGAGCGACTGCCCGAGGATCCCCTCATCTGCACACCGATCGAGGAGATCGGCCAGTACGGCGGCACCTGGCGCCGCGCCTTCCGCGGCGTGTCGGACTATCACGCCTACGGCCGCGTGAACTATGAGCCGATCCTGCGCTGGCCGCGCGACCCGCGTGATGCGATCCAGCCCGGCATCGCCTCCGCCTGGGAGTTCTCTGAGGATGGCAAGGTGATCACGCTGTTCCTCCGCAAGGGGATCAAGTGGTCCGACGGGGCCCCCTTTACCGTCGAAGACATCATCTTCTGGTGGGAGTACATTGAGCTCGACCCGGAGCTCTCCATCAATCCCCACGCCGAGTACATGGTCAACGACGAGCCGATGGAGCTGGAGAAGGTCGATGACTATACCATCCGGCTCAAGTTCGACGCTCCGAACGGCTTGATCCTGCGCATGCTGGCCTTCCACGGCAACCAGTGGCCGCTGAACTTTGAGCGGTTCGGCTTCTTTGCGCCCAAGCACTACCTGACCCCGTTCCACCCCAAGCTGAACAAGGAAATGGCCGACTATACCCTGTTCAACGAAAAGGTGGATGACTATAACCCCGAGCGCCCGACACTGACGCCCTGGCCGGTCTCCGAGTGGGGCACAGGCGCAAACAAGCTCGTCGCCGGGCGCAACCCCTACTACTGGAAGATCGACCCGGAGGGCCAGCAGCTGCCCTACATCGACGAGGTCCGCCTCGACCTGGTGGAGAACAACGAGGTCATCAACCTCAAGGCCATCCAGGGCGAGATTGACATGCAGACCCGTGGCCTGGACATCAACAAGTACTCGCTCTTCAAAGAGAACGAGGCCGAGCACGACTACCGCACCTTCCTGTGGGAGCCGGGCGCCGGGTCGCACTTGGTCTTCTTCTTCAACCAGAGTTACTCGAGCGACCCGGTCCTCCAGGAGATCTTCCAGAACAAGGACTTTCGCGTCGCCATGTCGATGGCCATCGACCGGGCCACGATCAACGAGGTCACCTACCTCGGCCTGGCCGAGGCGCGCTCCGAGCTGGTGGTACAGGGGTCGGCCTACTACCAGGAAGACATCAAGACCCTCTACACCGAGTACGACCCGGCCAAGGCCGAAGAGATCCTCGATGGCCTGGGGCTCACCAAGGGGGCCGATGGCTGGCGGGTGCGCCCGGACGGCAAGCCGTTGGAGATCCTGATCGAGACGCAGAACACCGGCTCCGGCCTGGACCCGATCCAGATCGCCACGGAGAACTGGCAGGCCATCGGCGTCAAGGCCGATTTCAAAACGATGGAGCGCTCTCTGTACTGGACCCGGGCCACCGGTAACGAGGTCCAGGTAGCCACCTGGGGCACCGACCGCGGCCTGGAGCCGTTTGTCGACCCGATCTACGTCTTCCCCTTTGACGAACGTTCCTGGATGGGCCCCGCCTACGGCATCTGGTACAAGAGCAAGGGTGCCAAGGGCGAAGAGCCCCCCGAGCACGTCAAGCAGGCCATGGACCTGTTCGACATGTTCAGCGTGACGGTGGACCCGGACGAGCAGATCAAGATCGGCAAGGAGATCATCCGCTACACGGCCGAGTTGGCCTGGGTGGTCAGCACGGTCGGCGGCTCACCATCGCCTTGCGTGGTCAAGAACAACTTCCGCAACGTGCCCGAAAAGTACGTTGCCGACTGGATCTTTATGTCTCCTGGCAACCTGGATCCCTGCCACTTCTTCTTCAAGCAATAGCGCTCTGTTGCGGGTACACGGGGTGGGGCGCTGGTGCCAGTGCCCCGCCCCACGCCCTCTGCCGTCTGCCGCGCGTGATGTTGGCAAAGGAGAGTTCGTTGACTGGCTACCTGCTGCGACGCCTTGCTGGCATGATCCCTACACTTATCCTGATCTCGATGGCCACGTTCGTCATCATCCAGCTCCCGCCCGGTGACTTTGCCACCTCGCTGGCGGCCTTCGCCGCCGAGTCGGGGTCCGGCGGTGACGCGGCCAGCATGGCTGCGCTGCGCCGCCAGTATGGGCTGGACCAGCCCATCTACGTCCAGTACTGGCACTGGGTCAAGGGCTTCCCCAAGGGGGACTTTGGCTACTCGTTCGAGTGGAAAAAGCCGGTGGCGGAGCTGCTGGGTGGGCGCATCGGGTTTACCGTTCTGATGTCATTTCTTTCGATGCTTTTCACCTGGATCGTGGCCGTGCCAATCGGCATCTACTCAGCCACTCACCAGTACTCGATTAGCGACCACCTTCTGACGCTCTTGGGCTTCCTGGGCCTATCGGTACCCTCGTTCATGCTGGGCCTCATCTACCTGTACGTGCGCGCCTCGGTCTTTCGCCTGCCGGTGACGGGCCTCTACTCGCCCGAGATGGAGGACCTCCCCTTCAGCCTGGCCAAGGCGGCCGACGCGGCGCGCAACATGTTCTGGCCCACGGTGATCCTGAGCATCGGCGGCATGGCCGAGCTGATCCGCATCATGCGGGGCAACCTCTTGGAGCAGCTCGGTGAGCAGTACGTGACCACGGCGCGGGCCAAGGGGCTGCCGGAGCGCCGCGTGGTGCTCAAGTACCCGGTTCGGGTGGCCATCAACCCGCTCATCAGCATTCTGGGCCTACGCCTGCCGAATATCATCTCCGGGGCGACCATCTTGGGCATCGTGTTGACCCTGCCCACCGTGGGGCCGCTGTTCATGCGCGCACTCATCAACCAGGACATGTACCTGGCGGGGTCGTTCCTGATGGCCCTCAGCGTCATGCTGGTGGTGGGCAACCTCCTGGCCGACGTCACCCTCGCCTGGCTTGACCCGCGCATTCGCTATGACTAAAGGCAATGAGATGACCGACGATCCTATGGTTCCATCGATCGACGACCTCGCGTTGGCAGATCCGGAGCAGTCGACGGAGGCTCGCGAAGAGGAAGAGAAGCGGTTCGCCGCGTCCCAATGGGTGCTCATGTGGCGCAAGTTCCGCAACAATCGGGCGGCCATTGCTGGGGGGGCGGTGATTCTGGCCCTCTACCTGATGGCCGTGCTGGCGCCGTTCCTGGCCCCCTATGGCGCCCACACCCGCATGACCACGTTCATCTGGGCTCCGCCCCAGCGCGTGCACCTGTTCGATGGGGCGCGCCTGCGTCCCTGGGTGGCGGGCCTCCAGCGTGAGTTGGACCCACAGACCCTACGCCGCATGTACATCCCGGATACGACCGTGCGGCACCCGGTGCGCTTCTTTGTTCACGGCGAGCCCTATCGCCTGCTGGGCCTGATACCGACCGACGTGCACCTGTTCGGCGTCGACGACCCCAACATGGGCGTCTTTGTGCTGGGCACCGATCGCCAGGGACGAGACATGCTCAGCCGCATCGTCCTGGGGAGCCAGATCTCCCTGACGGTGGGGCTGATCGGCGTGCTGCTCAGCCTGCTCATCGGTACCGTCCTCGGCATCGCCTCCGGCTACTACGGCGGCTGGACCGACAACATCATGCAGCGCGTGATCGAGTTCATCCGTTCTTTCCCGTCGGTTCCGCTATGGATGGCCCTCTCGGCCGCGTTGCCGGCGCACTGGCCGCCACTGCGCACCTATTTTGCCATCACGCTGATCCTTTCGCTGGTCGGCTGGACGTGGTTGGCCCGGCAGCTGCGTGGGCGCGTCCTGGCCCTGCGCGACTCGGAGTACGTCGTGGCCGCGCAACTGATGGGCGCCAAGGATGGCCGCATCCTGTTCCGGCACCTCTTGCCATCGGTGTTCGGGCACGTCATCGTCATCGCCACGCTGTCGATGCCGTCGATGATCCTGGCAGAGACCACCCTCTCCTTCCTGGGGCTGGGCATTCGCCCGCCGCTTACCAGTTGGGGAGTGTTGCTCGAGGAGTGTCAGAACCTCGAGTCGGTCGCCCACGCTCCGTGGCTGCTGCTCCCGGCGGCGTTCATCGCTGCGACAGTCCTGGCGTTCAACTTTATGGGCGATGGCCTGCGCGATGCCTCAGACCCCTATACGGTGTAGAGCATGAGTTCACACGAGAACGACCTGTTGCGAATCGAGGACCTCAGGACGCACTTTTTCACCGCGGACGGCGTGGTCCGCGCGGTGGATGGCGTATCGCTGCACATCGGCGCCGGCGAGACGCTGGGCGTGGTCGGCGAATCGGGCTGCGGCAAGAGCGTCACCGCCTTTTCGGTGCTGCGCCTTCTGCCGTCCCGGCTGGCGCGCATCGTGGACGGCAGCATCTGGTTCACACGCCGCGATGGCACCCGCGTGGACCTCACCGCGATGGACCCCTACGGCGACGAAATCCGCAGCATCCGCGGCAACGAGATCGCCATGATCTTCCAGGAGCCGATGACCTCCCTGTCTCCGGTGCATACCGTGGGAGACCAGATCTCCGAGGCGATCGCGCTGCACCAGCGCGTGTCGGACGCGGAAGCCATGGACCGCGCCGTGGCCATGCTCGCCGAGGTGGGCATGGCCCTGCCCGAGCAGCGCGCCCGGCAGTTTCCCCACCAGCTCTCGGGAGGCATGCGCCAGCGCGCCATGATCGCCATGGCCCTGTCGTGCAACCCGGCGCTCCTGATCGCCGATGAGCCAACCACGGCGCTCGACGTCACCATACAGGCCCAGATCCTGGACCTGATGCGCAACCTGCAGACGCGCCACAACGCCGCCATCATGGTGATCACCCACAACCTGGGTGTCATCGCCGAGCTGGCCAACCGCGTGGCGGTGATGTACATGGGCCGAGTGGTGGAGAGCGGCACCGTGCGGCACATCTTCAAGAACCCGCAACACCCCTATACCGTGGGGCTGCTGCAGTCGGTGCCCAAGCTCGGCAGCAGCCTGCGCGTGCGCCTGGTGCCGATCCCCGGGACCGTGCCGGATCCCTTTTCCGTCCCCGTGGGTTGCCCGTTCCGCCCACGCTGCAAGGCGACCAAACGCCCCGAGTGCAGCGAAGAGGAGGGCATCCCCGTCGTCACCACCGAGCCCGGACATGAGGTCCGTTGCACCCTGTACATGTAGCCGAGGTCGTGATGCCTGAGACAAGTCCGGTTCTGCTTCGCGTCGAAGGACTGAAAAAGTGGTTCCCGATCCAGAAGGGGTTCTTTCGCCGGACGGTCGGCCACGTGCGCGCGGTCGATGGGGTGAGCCTGGCGATCCACGAGGGCGAGTCTCTCGGCCTGGTGGGCGAATCGGGCTGCGGCAAGACGACCCTGGGCAGGCTGATCCTACGACAGTACCCGCCGACGGCCGGGACGGTCCACTACCGCCTGAACGGCGAGATGCTAGACATCACCCCGCTCAGCAAGCAAGAGCTGCAGCCGCTGCGGAGGGAGATGCAGATCATCTTCCAGGACCCCTACTCGTCCCTGAACCCGCGCATGACGGTGATGGAGATCGTCTCCGAGCCGCTCGTCGTCCACGGGATGGCCCACGGTGAGGAGCTGCGGCACCGCACGCGGGAGCTGCTCGAGTTGGTGGGCCTGCGCGTGCAACACATGAACCGCTACCCGTACGCCTTTTCCGGCGGGCAGCGGCAGCGCATCGGGATTGCCCGGGCGCTTGCGCTGCGCCCCAAGCTGATCGTGTGCGACGAGCCCGTCTCTGCGCTGGACGTGTCGATCCAGGCGCAGGTGCTCAACCTGCTGAACGACCTGCAGGAGAGCTTTGGGCTGACGTATCTCTTTGTGGCCCACGACCTTTCGGTGGTAGAGAACGTTAGTGACCGGGTGGCGGTGATGTACCTGGGCAACATCGTGGAGCTCTCAGCCACGCCGCGCGTCTACTCGACGCCCAAGCATCCCTACACCGAGGCGCTCCTGTCGGCCGTGCCCCGCACCGATCCGGACGTGGTGAAGGCGCGCATCATCCTCCCTGGGGACGTGCCCAGCCCGGCCAATCCGCCCTCCGGGTGCAAGTTCCACCCGCGCTGCCGCTACGCGCAGCCGCGCTGCGGGACGGACGAGCCGGAATGGCGAGACGTCGGCGAGGGGCATTATGTCTCCTGCCACCGCGCCGAGGAGCTGCGGCTGACGGGGGTGGTGCGCGGGGACTAGGCGGCGGGATGGGCGAGGGCGGCCTGGCGCCGAACGCCTGGCCGGGCGCTACATGACGGCCCGCCGGCGCGCCAGGGACGCCTGCGGTTCCTACGCAGACCCCGTTGCCAGGGCCCGGGGCTGCGGTATAATGGAGCCTGCTGCACTGCCCGCCGCCCTTACCATCCGCCGTCTGGGAACCAGGCGCGGCCTGGCGCCGTCTACTAGGCATAGGCGCGCCCACCCGAGGAGGCAAGCATGAGCTTCAGACGTCGCCGTTCGGCCGGCATCTCCTGGCAGTCCGTCGCCCTGGTCTCCGCCGGCGCCATCATCGGCGCCGTGGTGCTGGTGCTGGTGCTTGGCAGGCCGGGTGAGGAGCCCGCACCCGCCGCGGAGCAGACGCCGCCGAGCCCGGCCCTGGCCAGCGCCGAGGGGCCTGGCGGTGCCGCCACGCTCGCCCCCCTGACGGAGCCGACCTCCCCCAGCGCGCCGGCTGCCCAGAACCCGACTCCGTCCGGCGCTCCTGCCGCGCCGACGATGCCCCCCCTGCCGACCGCCGGCCCCGCGCCACTGCCCACCGCGACGGTGCCCACGCGGGAACAGATCGAGGCGAGCATCCGCGACGCAGCCGAGCGCTTCCAGCAGGCCAAGGAGCACTCGCAGCGCACCGGGGAGACCTCGCGCCTCTCCGAGGCCTTGGCGCGCGACGCCCTGGCCCGACAGATCGCGCTGGTGAACGAGACCAAGGCCGCCGGCTGCTACTGGGAGATCACCCACAAGACGCCCATGACCGTCGAGATCATCGAACTGCGCGATAACAACTATGCCCGTATCCGCGTGGAAAAGACCGAGTCGCGCAGCAAGTACTGCGACGGCAAGCTGGAAAGCTCCGTGACAGACGACACCTACTCGGCCGGCTACGTCGTGGAGTTGATCGACGGCACCTGGTACGTCACGGAGAGAGAGTAGCGCGCGAAAAGGGGGGCCGGCCGGCCCCCCTTCTCCATTCCTCCTCCCCCGCGAATCGCTAGCCCCAACTGAGCTCCTGGCGCTTGAGCACGCGCGCCGGGTCCAGCGTGATCCCCAGCCCGGGCTGCTTGGGCAGGCGCATCAGGCCGCCCTCCGGGAAGAACTTGTCCACGTGGAACCACTGCTTGCGGGCGTTGTGCAGGATCAGGAACTCGAGCAGCGGGCACACTTCCGGAGACTGCGCCGCGATCAGGTGCAGCGCCGGCAACACCGAGTGCCCGTGCGGAACAACCTGCCGATCGTAGGCCGAGGCCAGGGCGCAGATCTTGACCATCTCGCTCAGGCCGCCCGTCCAGTCGGGGTCCGCCTGGATGACGTCGACCGCCTCGGCGTCGAGGAGCACCTTGAACCCCCAGCGCGTGTACTCGTGCTCGCCCCCGGCGATCGGAACGCCCGTCTGCCGGCGGATCTCCGCATAGGCGCCGATCCGGTCGGGTGGCACGGGCTCTTCCAGCCAGCGCGGGGCGTACTCGGCCATGCGCAGGCCCATCTCCACCGCAAAGGGCACATCCCAGCCGAGCCAGGCGTCGAACATCAGGTCCACGTCGTCGCCAACGGCCTCACGGAGCGTGCGCACCAGGACCATGTTGCGCTCCAGGGCGGCGCGCCCGTCGCCGGGCCCGTAGCGGAAGAACCACTTTTGCGCCGTGTAGCCCTCCGCCTTGAGGGCCGTAGCGCGCTCATAGACGGCCTCGGGCTCCAGCGAGTAGCCCAGGCAAGAGGCGTAGGCAGGAACGGCGTCGCGCGTGGGGCCGCCGAGGAGGCGGTAGACGGGCAGCCCGGCGGCCTTGCCCCGGATGTCCCACAGGGCCAGGTCCACCGCGCTGATCGACATCATCAGGTGCCCCTTGCGCGCGTGTCGATCCTGCCGTGAGAGGACGTCCCAGATCCGCTCGGTAGCCAGCGGGTCCTTGCCGATGAGGTGTGGGCGCAGGTACCCGGCGATCAGGAAGGCCTGCTCGGCGATGATGGGGCCGAACGTTCCCGTGATCCCCTCGTCGGTGGCGATCTCGACATAGATCTCGGAGATCGGCACGGGCTGCTCGGGCCAGGCGTCGGGTAGCGCCCCGCGATGTGCCCTGTCGCGGTACTCGGGGTAGAGGTCCAGAGCGCCGACCTGTCGCTCGACGCTGTGCTCCCCGCCATCGTCGTAGAGCCCCTCGACCTTGATGAGCCTCACTTCGGTGATCTTCACAGGTCAACTCTCCTTTGCGTGCCTGACCGGTACCACCGCTCTATCGTACGTGCGCCGAGGTGGGTTGGCAATGCCGCCGAGCCGGGCGCACCCTGCGCAGCCGCCACGGCGCCTAGGGCGTGGGCGTGAGCCCCAGCAGCGCGCGCAGGCTGGCACGGCTAGTCACCCCGGCCATCTGGTTCAGGAAGCCCGACAGGGTGGCGCTGCGCTCGCGCAGCAGCCGCACCTCCTCGCCGATCGGGTCGACAGAGGTGGGTTCGGCGGCATAGGTACCGTGAAAGGCAAAGTAGGCCTGGTTCAGCTTGCGGATGTAGTAGCCCTGGGTCTCCAGGTAATGGCGGCGCTCCTCCATGTAGGCCTCGGCCTCCTCGATCCGTCCCGCCGCCAGCAGGTCGTCCACGCGCAGGCGAATCGCGCGCATCTCCCGTGAAAAGCTAAAGACGCCCGGCTCTTCCTCCTGCTCGGTCGGTTGCTCCTCCTCCGCAGGGAGGTACGCGGGGTAGTAGGCCTCCAGCACCTGCCGCCCCACCTCGGCGCTGACGATGCCGGCCAGCGTCTCGTTGAGGGTGGCCACCTCATAGGAGCGGCGGATATTCAGCAGGTCAAGGACGTAGGAGAAGCCCAGCGGGGTGAAGGCCAGGTACTGGTGCAGCCACTCCTCGGTGGCCGCTTCCACCAGGAAACTGAGTGACGAGGTCTCGGCCACCAGCGACGGGTACAGGCCGCCGAACCCGCCCACCCGCACGACGAGGGTCGCGTAGCCCAGCGCGTCAACCTGGGCCTCCATCTCCCGCATCTCGGCGACGGTGAGGTCGGGGATGAGCATCACCTCGCGCACCTTGCGGATCTCGCTGCGCGGTGAGACGACCAGCACGTGCGGGGGCTGGGTGAGCTCGAACCAGACGGGCGGAAAGCCGATGCCGAGGCCCAGCCAGCGGTCCGCGGGATTGTTGATGCCCAGTTTGGCGAGAGTCGCGCGGACCTGGGCGGCCAGGTGCGTCTCAACCGGGTCGCTCAGGGCCTGCAGGCGGCCTTCCAGGCCCGCCACCTCCCGGCGCAGGGCCGCGAGATCGTCCGGCGAGAGGTCGCCCTCCGCCTCGGCCCTGCGCAGGCGGGCACGCTCTACCGCGACAACGCCGTACAGGTCCAGATACTCCTGCACAAGCGCCGCCGGGTCGGGCGCGGCGGCCGCCAGCCGCGCCCCCTCGCGCGACATGCGTCCCTTGCCCAGCAGATGGCGCACCTCCCAGCCCGCGAAGCCAAAGCGGTAGCCGGCGCTGACGCGCTTCAGCGTCGCGTCCAGGTCGCCACGCGCCCGTGTGCAGGCGCCCATCCCACTGCTCCCCAGGACGACGAGGCCCGCGAGGGTCAGCCTGGCAAGGAACGTCGCCCACCGGGTTGACAGTAACCTGGACGGTCTTGGCATCGTGGCTCCCTGCTCCCATCGTGTGGCCGTCGGGCCCGCATTGTAGCCTATCCCGCGCTGTGCCGCCGCTTTCGCCGCGCAGGGCGGGATGATATACTCCCGCCTGACGCGTGGCGGTCCGCCGGTACCGCCTATACCCCATGGGAGGAAGACGCATGGCCTTTACCGATCGCATCCTGCCCGCCCCCGTCGGCGGTGGGTTCGCCATGGAGGGCTACTGGGTATGGTGCGGCTCGGCGATCCGCGGCAGCGATGGCCGCTATCACCTGTTCGCCGCGCGCTGGCCGCAACGCTACCCGTTCTTTGACGGCTACCGGCTGTACTCCGAGGTCGTCCACGCCACGGCGGACTCACCCGTTGGCCCCTACGCCTTCCGCGACGTGGCCCTGCCGCCCCGCGGAGAGGAGTACTGGGACGGCCGCATGACCCACAACCCCACCATCCACCGCCTTGGCGACACCTACCTGCTCTTCTACATCGGGGCGACCTGGACAGGCCCGGAGGTCAGCCCCGCGGAGATCGCCTCCTCACACAAGCCCGCCGAGTCGTACGCCAGCATCCGCATCGGCCTGGCCACCTCGTCATCTCTGGACGGCCCCTGGCAGCGCCGTGATGAGCCCATCCTTCTCCCTCGGCCAGGCCAGTGGGATGGTAGCGTCGTCACCAACCCGGCCCCCTGCGTGCTGGGGGACGGCCGCATCCTGATGTTGTACCGCTCGAACACTCCCGAGGGGCTGCGCATCGGCGCCACGATGGCCGATTCGCCGGCCGGCCCCTTTGTGCGGATTTCCGACCAGCCGGTGCTCCGCCTGGGGAGCGGGAACGCCGTCGAGGACCCCTTCGTGTGGTGGAACGGCAGCGGCCTGGAGATGCTGGCCAAAGACATGACGGGCGGCATCACCGGTGAGCGGCACGCCGGCGTACACCTGACTTCCTCCGACGGCGTGCACTGGGCGCTAGCCACGCCACCCAAAGCCTACTCGCGCCGCGTCGTGTGGGATGACGGCACCGTCACCGTGCAGGGCTCGCTGGAGCGGCCGCAGCTCCTGATCGAGAACGGCCGCCCGACGCACCTGTTCGCCGCCACCGCCGACGGGCCGGGCGGCTTCGACAACGCCCGGCGCACCTGGAACATGGTCATCCCGCTGGCCCCCTAGCGGGGTCGCCCCGCCGGGCACGCCTCGACGTCATGAGGAGGACAGCGATGTCGCAATCCGCGCAGATCTCCCGACATGACCGCGACGTACTGCGGCGCCTGGCCGCCGAGCAGGCCGAGATCGCCGCCCTGGGCGTTCACTCCCGGACGATCGCGGGCTGGCAGCGGGTCAACGACCTGCGAGCCGGCCGCCCCATGGTGTGGATCAACGAGATCCCCTGGCACGAGATGGACGTACACGGCGAGCTCACACTCGCCTGCGAGGACCCCTTCCTGCGCACCCAGGAGGAGACGCTGCGCCAAACCCTCTATCAGTGGCGGCACATGCCGGCGGACATGGTGGTGGAGCCGGTCTACTACAGCCCCCTGGCCATCAGCGACACCGGCTATGGCATCGACGAGGACGTCGACATTGTGCGCACCGACGAGCGGAACACCGTCGTCTCGCGCCGCTTCCACCGGCAGATCCGCGAGCCCCGTGACGTGGATAGAATCCAGACGCCCATCGTCCGCCACGATGCCGCGGCCAGCGAGGCCTACCGCGCGCGCCTGGAGGCCGCCTTTGGCGACCTGTTGCCCGTGGTGCCGCGCGGCGCGCCCGGGTTCTGGTTCTCTCCGTGGGACTTGCTCATCCGGCTGTGGGGCGTCGAGGATGCCATGCTCGACCTGGCGCTACGCCCCGAGTTGGTGCACCTGGCCATGGAGCGCCTGGTGACGGCCGTGCTGGCCCGGCTTGACCAGTACGAGGACCAGGGCCTGCTCTCCTCAAACAACGGCAACGTCCGCGTCGGTTCGGGCGGGCTGGGCTATACGAGCGACCTCCCCCCGGCCGACGCCCCCGGCCCCGTGGGCACCGGTAGCCTGTGGGGCTGCGCCACGGCACAGATCTTTTCCGCCGTGTCGCCGGCGATGCACGAGGAGTTCGCCCTGCAGTATGAGCGCCGTTGGCTGGAGCGCTTTGGCCTCAACTACTATGGCTGTTGCGAACCGCTGCACCTGAAGCTGGGCCTGCTGCGGAGCGTCCCCCGGCTGCGCAAGGTCTCCATGAGCCCCCTGGCCGACCTGGCCAGCGCCGCCGCGCAGGCCGGGCGGGATCTGGTGCTGTCGATCAAGCCGAACCCGGCGATCCTGGCCGGCGACGTCTGGCGGCCGGAGGTAGCCCAGCAGGAGCTGCGCGACCTGCTGCGGCAGGCCTCGGGCTGCATCACCGAGGTGATCATGAAGGATGTCTCCACGGTGCGTTATGCGCCGCAGCGCCTGTGGGAGTGGGCGCGTATCGCCACCGAGGTCGCCGAGGAAGCGGCCGCCGAGGCCGCCTGAGGCTGCATACCCGCCCCCCCGCAACCCGACCACGAGTCAGCAGGCCGGTCCGGCCACGCCGCGTGGCCGCCGACCCCAACATGATAGGAGCGCCGCCCATGCCCGGCACCATCCTCTTTGGGATCGACGTCGAGACCGCCAACGAGAACGCCCTGGGCTTCACGCAGCACGGCCTGCGGCTCTTTGAGGAGCTCGGCATTCCGGTAACCTGGTACGTCACCGGCAAGACCCTGGAGCGTTACCCGGAGGCGTTCGAGGCCCCCGAGGCCAGCGGCCTGGTGGAGCTCCAGGCCCACACTTACGACCACATCCTGCTCAAGACCGTCCTGGTGGAGGTGCCCGAGGGCCAGGTGGTGCACAACAGCACCGACTTCTTTATGCAGCGCGGCGCCTCGAACGAGGAGATCGTGGCGGACCTCACGCGCTGCCAGGAGGTGTTCGAGCGCGTCCTCGGGCGGCGGGCCACGGCGCTGACGGGCCCCTGGGCCTACTACCGCGGCCTCGGCGACCGCCCCGACCTTCTGGAGATCGTCGACCGGCTGGGCTTCCGCGCCCTGCGCACCTTTGGTCGAGACGAGCGGGACGGCCAACCCGTCCCGCTGACCTGGCGCCCGCGGTTCTACCGCGTGCAGGGCTTCCCGCACATCCTCGAGATCCTGATCCATGACTACCAGGACGATTTCTACTGGAGAGAGTTCGCCAAGCCCGCGCCCGAGGCGCGCTACATCGACCACCTGCGCACCGTGGCGGACCGCGTGGCCGCCGAGGACCTGGTGTGGAGCCTGTGCTCCCACGACCATGGCTGCGCCACGGCCGAGGGGTTCGCGCAGAAAGGGTCCTGGTACCGCGACCTCGTGCAGTACGCGCTGGGCCTGGGCATCCGCTTCCTGCCGATCAGCGCCTTCTATGAGGAGATGGCCAGCCGCAACGCCTGACGAAGCCCGGGCCTAGGTGAGGCGTTCGAGGAAGGCCGTCACGTGCTTGAGAAAGGCCTCCGGCTGTTCCTCCTGGGGCATGTGGCCACACTGCGCGATCAGGGCGAGCCCGGCCCCGGGCAAGGAGTGGGCCAGCCGGATGCTCTGGGCCGTGGGCACCACGCGGTCGTCGTCACCGGCCATGATCAGGAGCGGCACGTCGGGCAGGGCGCACTGAGGGGACCAGGCCGGATCTTCGGCGGCCAGGACGAACTCCCACAGGGCCCGGTCCCAGTCGTTGGCCCGGGTGATGGCGCGGTAGCCGTCCAGGTCCTCGGCGGTGATGCGCGAGGGATCGTGGTAGGCCCTGGCCAGGAAGTGCGCCGCCCGCGACACGAAGGCCCGTACGGCCAGCGGCCCCAGCCGCCTGGCCTGCTGGGTGTGGAGGAGCGGGCGCAGCCCTCGCGGGGCGTGGGTTCGCGTGTACACCGCGGGAGACACCAGCACCAGGCCCTGCACCGCCTGCGGGAACCGGTAGGCCGTCTCCAGGGCCAGGGCGCCCCCGGCCGAGTGCCCCACCAGCACGGCCCGCTCGGCCCCGAGATGCGCAATCATGGCCAGCACCAGGCGCACCTGGGCGCCCAGGCCGTAGGGGCTTGCGCCCCGCGGCCAGCCACCCCGGCAGAGGGGGCGCTCCGTCAGACCGAAAGCCGGCCGGTCGTAAGCCACGGCCACGCCTATCTCCCCCAGGGGCGCCAGTACCCGGCGCCAGGAGAACGCGCTAGCCCCAAAACCGTGCAGCAGAACGACCAGCGGCTGCCCTTCGCCGTGCGCCTTGTAATGCACGTCCAGCCCGTTGAGGCGGGCGAACAGGCTATCCGCATCAGCCAGGTCGTGCGGCGGCCACGTGCCCCGCAGGGGCGGCACCGGTACCAGATACGGCCCGACCGCCGTCAGCGACAGGCCAACGGCCACGCCGCGCAGCAGCTGCTTCACTCTCCCTTGCACAAGCCCCTCCGGGTTACGCTACCTGCCCAGGGCGCATGGTAGCCACGGAGAGAGACCCTAGCAAGGGGCCGATATTTGACACGCCCGCCCGCTGAGGACATCATGCCCTCACGCTGCCCGGGCCGACCCCCCACACTGCAGCGGCGGACGCGAGGCAACCGAGACCACCATACCCGGGGTGACGCTGTGCAACGGCGCTGGCTCTTCTGGCTGCTGATCGCTCTCTTTGCCTATGCCGTGCTCAGCAACCTGAGTGAGCTGGAACGGGTGGGTACCATTCTGGCGCACGGCGCCTGGCCCTGGCTGCTGGCAGCGGTGCTGGCCGAGGCTACCTTTTACGCGGGGAATGCGTTCCTCTACTACCGGGTGCTTGCGCTGGTGGGGGTGCGCGGTCGCTATCTTGGGTATGTTCCCCTTGGCGTCTGCGCCCTGTTCATGAACGCGACGCTCCCAACCGGTGGAACGGGCGGTGTGGCGCTGTACGCCGACGACGCGGCCCGCCGCGGCGAGTCTCCGGCACTGGCCACCGCCGGCGCCCTGCTGGTACACGTCCTGAACCTGCTCTCGTTCACGCCTTTCCTGACCTGGGCAATCGTGTACCTGTCGCAGCAGTCCGCGCGCAGTAGCTATCACACGGTCACGGCGGCGCTGTACTATGCCTTCGCCCTGGTTCAGACGGGATTACTGGCGCTGGCCCTCCGGCGTCCGGCCGGCATGCAGGCTCTCCTCGGCTGGATCCAGACCAGCGCCAACGGCGTGGCCCGCCTGCTGCGCCGGCATCCGTTCCTGGCGGAGGGCTGGGCGGAGCGTAGCGCCGCCGAGTTCGCCGCCGCCGCCGCGCCGCTGCGGCAGCGCCCCTGGCAGGTCATCGCCTTGCTCCCCATGGCCGCAGGCCTCCATGCGCTCCACATGGTCACGTTGGGGGCGGTGTTTCGCGCCTTCCACGGGCCGGTGCCCGTGGCGTTGCCCGTCGCCTCCTACGTGATCGCCTTCCTGTTCCTGACCATCAGCATCACTCCGCAGGGGGTCGGCTTTGTCGAGGAAGCCATGGCGGCGACTATCTACGCCCTGGGCCTGCCGATGGCCGAGGCGGCCATCATCCCCTTTGCCTACCGCGGCCTGGCCCTCTGGCTGCCACTGGGGGTCGGTTTCCTGATGCTGCGCCGGCTGCGGGCCTTCGGCGCAGCCAGGCGCCCGCGGCGGGCTGCTTGGCTGGTGCGGACCACGAGCCTGCTGGTCGTCGCCGTCGCTACGCTGGGCGTTCTGCGTGCCATCCTGCCCGCGACGCCCTCTGGCACCCTGCTGACCGGCGCGTCGGGCACGCTGCCTGCCAGCCCGCTAGCCAGCGTGCTTTCCGCGCTGGTCGCCTATGGCCTGCTGGTGAACGTGCGCGGCCTGCTGCAGCGCAGGCGGCCTGCCTGGCAGGCCGCGATGGCCTTCCTGGGTGCGGCCCTGGCCTGTAGCCTGGCGCTGTGGTACGACTATACCGCCGCCAGCCTGATCGCCGGGACGGCCACGCTGCTCTGGTTCCAGAAGGCCGCCTACTACGCCGGGCGCGAGTCGCCGCGCTTTGGGCAGGCCGGGCGCGCTCTGCTCTCTGGCGCGCTGCTCACCGTCACTCTTGGCATCCTCGGCTTTGCGCTCTTGGCCAGGCAGTATGCGGAGCCCCCCTCGCTCAGCACCGCCTTGCAGCAGACGCTGGCGTCGCTCGGTATGACCTCCGCCGCGCCGCTCACCCCCCTCACGGAGCGCGCCCTGCAGTTCCCCATCGTGGTCAGGGACGTGGCGCTGGCTGCGGGCCTGTACGCGCTGGCCTTGCTCGTGCGCGCCGTGGCCGCGCGCCGTCCGGCCTCCGCAGCAGAGCGCCGCCAGGCCGACGGCATTGTGCGCGCCGAGGGACGCGGCCCGCTGGCCCACCTGGCCCTCTTCCCAGACAAGGCCTATAGCTTCGGCCCGGGCGAGTCGCTGGTAGCTTACGTGCGGCAGGGGCGGGTCGCCCTGGCCCTCGGGGATCCGGTGGGCCCCGAGCAGACGGCCGGGCCGACCGTCGCGGCGTTCGTGGCGCGCTGCCAGGCGCGCCGGCTGCTGCCGGCCTTTCACCTCGTGAGTGGCGACCATCTGGAGACCTACCGACGTTCGGGCTTGGAGGCCATGCTGGTGGGCTATGAGAGCAGCATAGACCTGGGCGCCCTCGAGGATAGGCCCGCCGAGGACCCCGCCCTGCAGGCCAGCGAGCAGCGCCTGGCCTTGCGCGGCCACACCCTGTGGGCCTACCCGCCCCCCCTGTCGGGCGAGGTGATGGATGAGATGGAGATCGTGAGTGAGGAATGGCTCGCCGCACGCCGCCAGGCCGAGATGCGCTTCTCCGTGGGCTGGTTCGACGAGGCCTATGTGCGCACCTGTCCGGTGATCGTGGTGCGTGACGCGTCGGGACAGATAACAGCCTTTGCGAACATCGTGCTGGCCCCGGGCGGCAGCGACGCTACCCTGGACGTCCTCCGCCAGCGCGCCGACGCCCTGCCCGGGACGCTAGAGTTCTTGCTGATGGCCGCCTTTCGCTGGTCCGCCGCGCGCGGCGCGCGCTGCTTCAGCCTGGGCCTCACGCATCCGCTCTCCTCGGCCGCCGACTCGGCCAAGGCGCCGGCAACGCGGGCGGCGGCCAGGCTAGCGAGGCACCTTCAGGCGCTACACGGCTTTCGCGGGCTGCGGCACCTCTTCCTGCGCTTCGCTCCCGCGTCTTCCCCCCTATACCTGGTCTACCCCGGGGACGAGGCCCTTCCCGAGGTCGTGGATGCCATCATCGCCGCAGACCTGGGCACGCGCCCCTGGGCGGCCATCGTGCGGCGTCTTTTCGGCGGCCGGCGCCACAGACCTCCCGGGGGCCGCCCCTGACCGCCCGGCACCTCTCCCCGGTGCCCGCATAGTGCGCCAGCGAAGCGACGTTGACACTGCCGCGCGATGAGCCTATCCTCATTGGCGCTGGGGCCAGTGGGCCACTCCACAGGCCTCGCGCTGCCTCATCTACTGATAGCACCCGGAGGAGTCGCCGTCTGATGAAGGGCTGGAAACGCAACCTGTATGCCATCTGCGGAGCGCAGCTCCTCACGTTGATCGGCTTCTCTTCCTATGGCTCGTTCCTCCCCTACTACCTGCAGACCTTTACCTCGTTTTCTGACACGGAGGCCATGAACTGGACGGCCGGCTTCCAGACCGCCGGCATGTTGGCGATGATGTTCGCGGCGCCGATCTGGGGCGGCCTGGCCGATCGCTACGGCCGCAAGATCATGCTCATCCGCTCGACTGCGGCGGCCATGGTCCTCGTCTTTCTGATGTCCCTGGTCCACACCCCGGGCCAGATGCTTGTCCTGCGCATCGCACAGGGGATCATGTGTGGAACAGTCTCTGCAGCCATGACCCTGGTGGCCACGGGCACGCCGGAGGCCAGCCTGGGCCGTTCGCTGGGCATGCTGCAGATGACCCAGTTCGTGGCCAACGCCGTGGGCCCCTTCCTCGGCGGGTTGGCGGCTGATGCCTTTGGCTATCGCGCCGTGTTCCCGGGTGCCGCCGGGCTCATGGCCATCTCGACGGTGACGATCATCTTCCTCATCCGTGAGACGCGCGACGCCAAGGCACCGCAACCGGCTCGCCCCCGCGCCAGGCTCGGCGTCGGCACCATCCTCCAGCTGGTGGGGGCCAACTCGCTGCTTCTCGTGGGCAGCCTGGCCGGCACCAGCTTTGCGAACTCGGTGCTCAACCCCGTCATCCCGATGTACGTCAAGGCGTTAGCCCCGGACTCCCCGCACCTGGCCACGCTGTCGGGCAGTCTGACCTCGATCACGGCTGTGTCTGCGGCGCTGGCCGCTGTGGCGATCGGCTGGGTGGGGGATCGCTTTGGCCAAAAGCGGACCCTGGTGGTGAGCATGACAGGCGTCGCCCTGTTGGCAATACCTCAGGCCTTTGTGGCCACGGCCGGGCAGCTGATGATCTGGCGCGGCATCCACGGGATCTTTATGGGGGGCATCATGCCCACGGCCAACGCGTTGCTGGCCCGCTCCGTCCCCGCCGATCGGCGTGGGGCGGTGTTGGGCTTTTCCTCCGGGGCGCAGGCCGGCGGGAACGCCCTGGGCCCCACGGTGGGCGCCGGGGTAGCCGATGCGTTCGGCATGCCGGCCAGCTTCCTGGCCACCTCGGCGGTGTTTGCCGTGCTGACGACGCTGGTGGGGGTGTTCGTCCGGGTAACGCCGGCGCCCAATCTGAACGAAGCCGTCGCCGACGGGGCGCTTCCCTCCCCCGCCCAAGAGCAGAGGGAGGCCTAGCACCCTCTCGGTACGCGCTGGTGTGCTTGGTAAGGAAGAGGCCCCTCGCCACTTGGCGAGGGGTCTCTGTTCGTGGGCGAGTCCGCTCCAGCGCGGCACCAGCGCCATTAGCGAAGGCCCTCCTGCGGGGCCGTCTAGGCCGGGCCGGGGCGCCAGACCGTCGCAGCGATGTGGCGCTCTCCGTCGCCGTCCGGCCGGTCGTTCCAGTAGTAGACGGTGACGATCGCCCCGTCCGAGCGCTCCACCGTGCGCGGGTAGCCGAGGTCCGGGCTGCCGCCGTCGTCACGGAGGACAATCTCTGCGCCCCAAGTGGCGCCATCGTCGGCACTGAGGCGGGCGCACATGCGGAAGGGCGGGCCATCGCGGTCGCCGTAGGTCATAAGGAGCCGGCCGTCGTGCAGGCGGGTCAGCGTGGGCGGGTTGCCGCTGTGCCCGCCGCTCCGGAAGGCCACCGGCCGGGCCAGCCAGGCCCATGAGGCGCCATCATCCTCTGAGCCGTACAGGTCGATCCAGGCGCCCCGCGCTCCGGAGGCATCGCGCCCTCCGCGGCAACGCACCGCGCACAACAGGCGCCTCTCCGACAGGCGCAGCCCCGCCGGCATGATGGCGAACCCCTCCGGCTCCGGGCCGATCCAGGAGAGGAACGGGAAGGTGCGGCCCCCGTCGGTGGTACGGGCGCAAAAGACGCGCCCCTCCTCCCCGGTGGACTGCTTGTTGGCCGTCAGAAAGATGGTGGCCGAGCGCGGGCCGTCGATGGTGTAGGAGGTCCGCGCAGCAATCCCGGGCTGGCCCCAATCGGGCAGCCAGTAAGGGCCGTTCCAGGTGTGGCAGCGGTCGGCGGAGTAGTAGTAGAGCGAGCGCACCCCGCGGCGCAACCCGGTGCGGGCGAACAGCAGCGCCAGGTTCGGGGCGGCCATGTCGATGCCGCCCGGCGGGTCCTTGGGCAGGTTGGTGGTCGACGGGTCGGCCAGGGCGGCGTCCAGGCCCAGCGCCTCGACCATGTGCTCATCGGCAGAGAGCGCGCGGCCGCCCGGCGTCAGCCCTGGGAAGGGCGCGGCTGCCCAGTGGGCCCCGCCGTCCTGGCTGCGGGCCAGCATGGTCACAAAGGGCCTCTCACGGTCGCGCGCGTGCGACGTGGTGCTGGAGAGGTGGTAGCCGAGGGTAAACCCGACCACGATCTCGTCGCGCCCGGGCTGCTGCCCCGGCCACGACCAGATGCCATAGTTGGCCGGCCAGCCGGCAAAGCGGCCGGGCTGGCGGTAGACGGTCACGTGTTCCATAGGCGCTCCCTCCACTAGGTCGGCCGTCACGGCCAGTTGGCCGGCTGGGCGTACGGTCCGGCGCGCAGGGCGTCGAGGTAGCCGTTTCCCCTCAGGTAGGCGAGCCGGAAGATGACGTGTCCGCGTGCCCCCATGTCCCTGGCGATCTGAATCCGCGCGGCGATCTCCTCGAACGGCAGGCTGGAGGCCTCGCCGGCGTCGTACGCGCCGATCCCCGGCAGCATCAGGCGACCCTGGGCGCTGGCCACCTGGTCCGACACGCCGGCACTCCACAGCGCCCGCGCCTCTGCGTAACCGCTGCCCAGCTCTGACTGCGTGCTCCAGGTGTAGAGCATCGGCGTGACAAAGTCCACACTGCCGTCGGCCAGCCACGCATAGTAGTCCTGGTACATATCGTCGTACCCGCGTGTGGTGGTGACGCAGAGCGGCGGCCGGTCCTCGCCGCTCGGACCCGGAGGTCTCTCCCTACACACCACGTTGCGGTACTGCGGCCAGCCCGCCGCTGACACCCAGATGCCTGGGCGCGCGGCGCGCACCTGGGCGGCCACGCGGGCCACCAGCCTCGCCACCCCCTCGCGCTGGTAGGCTCCGCGCCAAGCCTCGTCGCTCACCCCGGGGCAGGCCGGGTCAGCGCTGCAAGCCTGGACCGTCAGCCCGTCGTACGAGTAGTCCCGGCCCGGGTAGCGCACATAATCCAGGTGGATGCCGTCCACGGCATAGCGCGAGGCAATGTCCGTCGCTACCGCGGCAATGTGCTCCTGCACCTGAGGAGCAGCCAGACTGGCGTTGAGGTATGCATTGGGAATGTAGCCGAATCCGTTGCCCTTTGAGTCCATGACGCGCCAGTCGTTGCCCAGTCCGTAACCGCCCGGAACCACGGACGGCGCCCAGCTCAGCCGATACAGAAGCGCTGGCGGTGTGAGGTTATCGGGCGGGACGGGATTGGTGGGGTCGGCGGGCCACTGCCAGGCAGGCGCTACGTTCATCCAAGCGTGCACCTGCAGGCCGGCGGCGTGGGCGCGCCGCACCATCTCGGCCAGCGGGTCCCAGCCGGGGTCCCGCCCCAGGTCCTGCGGCGAAGTGCCCGTGAGGTTCGCCGCCCAGGGCTCCAGCCCTGGCGTGTAGTAGGCGTCGCCAGCGGTCCGCACCTGGAAAAAGATGGTGTTGAAGCCGCCGCGCACCACGTCATCCACCACCTGCTGGATCACCTCTGCCCTGGGATAGGTGCTTCGCGGGCTCCAGTCGAAGCGGCTGACCCAGACGCCGCGGATCTCGGGAAGGGGCTCGGGCGTCGGAGATGGCGTCGGGATCACCGCCGAGCGCACCTCGGGAAGGTACAGCGGCGCGGGGCTGGCGCCGGAAACGGCCGAAGGAAGGAACACGAGGAAGGCAACCATGGCCACCAGCCCGTAGGCCAGGACTCGGCGCGTCGGAAGCATTGTAGGACTCCTGGGTTCTTATCAGTAGCAGTGTGCATGGCGCTTGCGGCCAGGCCCGCAGTATACACGGTCCGCCCACGGCCGGCCAGCCACCCGCAGCGCCCCAGCGCTACATTTCACGGGGCCTTCACGCTCCGCCCTGACCCCACTGATAGAGTGAGGGTGCAGGCAGGCGGATAGCGGCGAGGGAGGTCCATGGCGCGCTGGGCTGCACGGGTCAAGAGGGTGGCGCTCCTGCTGGGGCTAATATGGGCGGGGACGTTCGGCTTGCAGCCGACGGCCGGTGCAGCCGCGCCGGCTGCAGGCCTGCCGCAGGCGTTGGGCGTGCAGGGCGGCGTCGCCTGGCCGGCGGCCCCCGAGGCGGCCGCGCTCCTGGCCGCCGACCTGGCCGCGCTGCCGGTGCCCTACTATTCGCAGCGCGACCAGCGCTGGGGCTGTTCACAACTCGGCACCTGTGGCTGCAACCTGAACGGCTGCACCACCGAATCGTTCACGACCATGGCCGACGCGGGGTGCTACCCCACCTCGCAGGCCATGATTTTTGCCTACTATGCCGGCGGTTCGTTCCTCGATCCGGGCGCCTACAACGAGTGCCTGCGGGCCAACCAGGGGTACACGGCGTTCCCGGCCGCCTGCTCCAGCGGTGCCTGCGGCGCCCTCGACGATCCCCCGGCGGGCTGCCGCCCCGCGGGGCTACAGTACCTGGGGCCATCGCTAGACAAGGCCGTCCTCGATGAGGACCTGCACAACGGGCACCCGGCCATTGCCGTCGTGGGCGTGGGCGTCCCCGGGCGTCTGCCGCACGCCGTCGTCGTGGTCGGCAAGCGGGGCGGGAACTATGTCGTCAACGACCCATTCTACGGCGCCGCGCCCCACTCGCGCAGCGAGGTCAGCCCTGGTGAGATCTATGGCTTTCACCGCTGGACAGGGCCGCTCCCTGGCTCGGTGGCCGCGGCGCTCCCGCAGGCCGGCGCTCTGCCCCAGCAACCCGCCGCGCCGCCCCAGGGGATCCCGCGGCCGTTCGCCGGTGACCAGGCCGTGAGCGCGTCGGCGCCCAGCGCCGCTCCGCGGGCGGCCTACGCGGGCGACCCCACGGTGCCCGACGGCACCACGCTGCCCGCCGGCCGCGCCTTTGCCAAGGCCTGGACGGTGATCAACAGGGGGGAGGCCGCCTGGCCGGTCGGCACCAGGCTGGAGCACGTCAGCGGCGCACCACTCGGAGAGCGCGAAGCGGTGCCGGTGCCCGCCGCACGGCCCGGGCAGGCCGCCACGCTGGTGGTGCCGATGCGCACGCCCAAAAGCCCCGGGGCCGTCCGCAGCGACTGGCGCCTGGTGGCGCCCGACGGCACTCCCTTTGGCCCGACCCTGTACGTGGAGATCACCGTCACGCCGCGCGTGAGCCGCTTCCAGAACAACTGGAGCATGTTCGAGCAAGCCTGCCGGCACGGGGGTTAGCGACCGCGCCGGCCGCCTGCCGCACTCCCCGACCGCCCTGCCCCTAGGCTCTCTTGACCTGAAAGATGGCCAGGCCCGCCCGCCAGTTGGCCAGGAACCGGCCGATGCGCGTGTCTGGCGGGGTGAGGAACACCTCCGTCACACGCGTCAGCCCCTCGTCGGCACAGAGGTCGCGAAAGTCCGCCACCGTGCACAGGTGCACGTTCGGCGTGTTGTACCAGGTATAGGGCAGCAGGTCGTGCCGGGGCATGCGCCCGCGGAGGAGAAGCTGCAGGCGCGTGCGCCAGTAGCCAAAGTTGGGGAAGCTGATGATGGCACTGGTGCCCACGCGGAGCATCTCCCGGACGACGCGCAGCGGGTCGGCGGATTGCTGCAGCGTCTGCCCGAGGATGACCACGTCGAACGAGCCATCGCCGAGGTGCTCGATCCCCTCGAGCATGTCGCCGTGGTACACCGCCACCCCCCGGCGCAGGCAGGCCGTTACGAGGTGGTCGTTGATCTCGATGCCGTAGCCCTGGCACTGCTTGCGCTGGGCCAGCAGCTCGAGGAGCTGGCCGTCGCCACAGCCAAGGTCCAGCACGCGCGAGCCCACCGGCACCATCCCCTCGATCAGCTCATAGTCCAGCCGGCGCTTGGTCTCGCGATGCTCCCCGCCAAAGATCTGTCCCATCAGGAGTCCCTCCGCTCTTCCGCGCGCAGTTGCGCGTGCACCTTGGCCAGGAAGCCGGCCACAGCCTCCTCCTGCTGGACGTTGGGCAACAGGAACGAGTCGTGGCCGTGAGGGCTGGGGATCTCAAAGAAGGTCGTCTGGATGCCGTTGGCCTGCGCAGCACGGACGACCTCTTTGGCCTGCGCGGTGGGGAACAGCCAGTCACTCGAAAAGGACACGACCAGGAACTCGGAGCGCACGCCCCGGAAAGCCTCAACCAGTGAGCGGTGACCGTTGGCCAGGTCAAAGTAGTCGATCGCCTTGGTGATGTACAGATACGAGTTGGCGTCGAACCGCTTCACAAAGCTGGTGCCCTGGTAGCGCAGGTAGCTCTCCACCTGGAACTGCGTGCGAAAGTCGTAGCCCAGGGTATCCCCGTTCTGCAGGCGTCGCCCGAACTTGACGTGCATCTGCTCGTCTGACAGGTAGGTGATGTGGCCCACCATGCGCGCTATGGCCAGCCCGGCCCGCGGCGGGGTGCGCCCGTAATAGTCCCCCCCGTGCCAGTGCGGGTCAGCCATGATCGCCTGGCGGCCGACCTCGTTGAAGGCGATTCCCTGGGCGCTGAGGCGTGCCGTCGTGGCGATGGCCAGCACCGCAGCGGCATGGCCGGGGTAGCGGACGGCCCAGTCGAGGGCCAGCATTCCCCCCATGCTGCCGCCGACGACGGCGAGGAGCCGCCGCAGGCCCAGATGGTCCACCAGGAGCCTCTGCGCCTTGACCATGTCTCCGATGGTGACCATGGGAAAGTCGAGGCCGTAGGGACGGCCCGTCTCGGGGTTGATGCTCGAAGGGCCGGTACTCCCCTTGCAGCCGCCGACGATGTTGGCACAGATCACATAGTACTTGTCTGTGTCAAAGGCCTTGCCGGGCCCCACCATGGTATCCCACCAGCCGGGCCGGCGATCGTCGGCGCTGTGATAGCCGGCCACGTGGGCGTCTCCGGAGAGGGCGTGGAAGATCAGGATGGCGTTGTCGTCGGCCTCGTTCCGCTCCCCGTAGGTCTCGTAGGCGATCGTCACGGGGCTCAGCGTGCGGCCGCAGTCGAGATCCAGGGGTGGCCCCGAGTAGGTCCAGGTCTTGGTGCGGACCAGGCCCACGCTCCGCGCCCCTCCCAGCACCGAGTCATCCGCTACCTGTACTTCGTCATCGGTCGCCATGCACGCATCCTCTCGCTCCTATCATGGGCCACGCGCTGATCGCCGCCCTGTGACGTTCGGCCGGCATCTCCACGGCCCGGCCGGCTCTGCCCCGCCATGCCAGCCGGATGGGGCGCCCGTCGCCCGACCCGATCGCCTGCCCGGGCGGGGGCGTGAGCGGGGCGGCCACGCCCTGGCGGGGTGGCAGGGTCCGGCGCGCGGCGCGTTCTTCCATACTAGGGCCAACCAGCGGAGAGGTCAAACGGGGACGACTCTAGCCTGAAGGTTGCCGCCAGCCTGCACATGCCGGACGTCGCCCGCAGCAGGCTCCCGACTACCTGCTACGGGCGGCGTCCGGCCGGAATGTGGGCGGCCTCAGGCGAGGAAGCGCCCAAGCCAGGCCGGGGGCAGCTCAAAGGGCTTGAAGATCAGGTACAGAACCGTCAGGACGGCCGCACCGATAAACACCGCCAGCAAGGTCCTCACCCACTTGGCCAGACGGCCGCGCTTGGGCGCGGAACGCTCGGCCTCTTCCATGTCGCTGAGCAGCATGCCGTCCAGAGTGGCGTGGAACCGCGGGCAGCTCTGCCAGTCGCCGCTCAGGCAGACGCGCTCCTGGTGGCCGGTCAGGACCGCATAGGGCGTAGCCCGGGTGTGGCAGTGGTTGTCGGCATGGGGGGTCGGCCGGCAGGTGTCCTCGTCGTCGGCCAGCCCCAGGTAAGGGCACGGGGTCGCGGCGTGAAGCGGAGGCTCCTCGGCGACGTGCTCGGCCACGGGCTCCTCTGGCGTTTCCTGGAGGAGGGGGGCGCGGGCGGGCGGGCGCGCAAAGGGGTCGGCCGCACCAACCTCCTGCACTGCGGGCTCCTCGTCATCCTCGGGGGCGTTGTCTGCGAACCGGCAGCGCGGGCACTCACGCCAAGAGGCGCTGCAGCAGGTGCCGATCTGGTACGCCGCGGCTATCGCTTCTGCGGGTACCAGTGCCAGGCAGTGGTTGTCCGCGTGCGGGTACGGCACCCAGCGGTCCGGGTCATCGGGCAGGGCCAGGTGCGGGCAGACGTCCGTGTACGTGCGGGCTTCTGCCGCCGGCACGGTGAGCTCGGGGGCCACGTCGGCCACGGACGTCAGCGGCGCATAGTCGCCGCCGTCGTCTGTGCCGTCCTGGGGGGTGCCATAGTCCACAACCTCTTCTTCCTCGGCGATGGCCACCGGCGCGGCCTCCTGGGCGGGCGGGGCAGGCTCCTCCCGATAGTACAGGGCGGAAAGGTTGTCCATCTCGCCGAGCACATTGCTACGGCGCTCCCTGGCCCTACGCAGGAAACCGCTCTCCTGGGCGGGAGCCTCTTCGGCCACCCGCGTCGGCTGGGGTCGCTCGGTAGCCTGTTCCCAGTTCTCACAGAGCGACCAGTGCGGGCTCAGGCAGTAGCTCACCTGGTGAGAGGGCTGCGTGGGCTGCGGCCATTCGCCCGCGTGGCAGTAGTGGTTCATGTTCGCGGAGGTGTGCCTGGCGGTCGGATCGTCTCGCAGGCCGAGGAACGGGCAAGCCTCGCCGTGCGGGTTCTCCTCGGCGGGCGCCTCGTCACCCTGGGTGTCATCGGCCGCGAGCGCGGCCTCCTCGAGGGGCTCCGCAGTGGGCAGGCCGTCGCCATCGGCGGCCTCCCAGGCCGGGACCTCCTCCCGGCCGTCTATCTCCGCAGCGTCCGGGTAGGCACCGTCACCATTCCCACCAGGATCGGGCTCTGCGGTGGACTCTGCCGGGCTGGGGGCGAGGAAAAAGCTATCGCTGAGCCCGGCCTTGAACTGCGGGCAGGAGGCCCAGTCACCGGCAAAGCACGCCTTGGCCTGGTGGGCCGGGGCCACGGCGCGCACCTGGTCGCGGGCGTGGCAGCAGTTGGCGCCGTCCGGATAGGGGACGCGCGTGGCGTCGTCGTCGGCCAGGCCCAGGTAGGGGCAGGACTGCAGCACAAAGCTCCCCGAGAGGTCGCTCGCCTCGCCTTCGGCGGCCGGTTGCTCGGCAGGGCCGTTGATGATGATCTCCTCGTAGCCGGGGCCATCAGCCTCCGCGTCGGCGGCCTGTCCGTCCTCGATGGCCAGGCGCGCCATGAAGCGGGGGCAGGGCGTCCAGTTGTTGCCAAAGCAGGTGTCCGCCTGGTAGGCAGGGTCCACCTGGACGGGAACATCCGCGGAGCAGCAGTGGTTGGCCGTACACGGATAGGGGAAGCGAGCGCTCGGCTCACGCGGCAAGCCCAGATACGGGCAGGCCTCCAGGAGGAGCGACTCGGACAGGTCCATCTGGCTGAACTTGTGGCCGGGGACCTCGGCAGGCGCGGCGCTGCTGCCCGCCGCGCCGCGGCCCGCCTTGCGTTGGACGTCCTGACGGTTTTCCTGGGTCTTGACCTGGGCGCGTCCCAGCAGGCGCCCCAGCCAGCCGTACTCGGCGGAGGCGGGTTCGGCCATCGCGCTGTCTCCTCTCCCGGCGTCGGCGACCAGCTCCTGAGCAAAGGATCGGATCGCCCGAGCCAGAGCGCTGCGGGGGTGGCTCGTCACGGCGGGCACCCCGCGGTTGAGGCTGAACATCACCAGGGCATTGTCGTCGGGAATCTGGTAGACGAGGGGCAAGCGCAGACGCGCCTCGATATCGGTCTTCTGGATAGCCCCTTCCGTGGGAGAGCGGCTGGCTACCAGCCAGATACGCTCCTCCGAGTAGCCGCGGGCCAGCATGCTCTCGATCATACAGCGCGTGTTGCGTAGGCCTACCATCTCGGGAAGAACGTTCACGACGATGCGGTCGGCCACATCGAGAAAGGAAAAGGCCAGCTCGTCCAGCGGCAGCCCCAGGTCCACGATGACCCAGGTGTAGTTACGCTTGAGCTGTGCGACGATCTCCTGGATATCCGCACAGGAGGGCGGCTCAAAGCTCTCGTTGGGCAACGGGGCCAGCAACGCCTTTAGGCCGGAGCTGTGCTCGGTCAGCACCTGTTCGAGCAGATCCTGGTCGACGTTGGGCATGCGTTCCAGCAGGTCGACGATCTGGTAGCGGGAATGCAGGTTGAGGGCCACGTCGACGGCCGGCGCGGCATAGTCAGCATCGACCAGGACGATCTCTTCCTCGCCCAGGGCGCGCAGCGCCACGGCGGTATTGGCGGCCAACGTGGTGCGGCCGGTGCCGCCGCGCGGAGCGCAGAACACCACGACGCGCCCGCGATGCACCGGCCGCTCAGACCCCACGGTGGGGCGCGGTGCCCGGGCGAGGGCCAGGTCGATCGTGGTCAGCAGGTCATCGCGGTTGAGCGGGCGGGCCACAAAGCCGCGCGCCCCGGCCATCACCGCCCTGCTGGCGCCGGCCATGCTCTCGACGCTGACCATCACCAGGACGACGGCACCAGGAATCCGCAAGAGCAGCCTGCGGATCACCTGAACGGACTCGGCCCCGTCAAGGTCTTCGTCCAGCAGAATGACGTCCGGCTTCAGATCGGCGGCGCGCGTCGCGGCAGCGTCGGCCGATGGCACCCAGTGGATCACGTAAGCCCCGGGCCGGGTAGAGAGCATACCCTCCACCTCGAGAAAGGCCTGCTCCTGGGCTCCCACGTACATGACGCTTCTGGTCTCATATCCACCGGCGACGTTCAATGCGGCTCCTTTATCACTCGCTCGCAGCGCGGCCGACCGGCGAGGCTTGGGCTCGGTCGCACTCCAGGAAAGGGCCCCCACGAGGCAACTGTGCGCGGCTCGATCCGGACGCGCGCTTCCGCAGCCCGGGTGCACGGCTTGCAGCGGCCGATAGCACCGTGCCGCGGCGAGACGTCTCGGTCGCCCACGGCTCCGCCGGCAGCCAGGCTGCCGTCAGGACCGACCTATTATGGCCCGGATGGGCACGCTCTCGCATAAGACGGCATTAACATTGCGTAAGGCGCGCGTAAAGAGCGTGGCTGGCCGCTGGGGCAGGCCTGGCCTGTTGCAGGGGACGCAACCTGGCCGGTTGGCGGGGGTCTAGACTGGCCCACTAAGCGCCGAGGAATCCGCCGCTCGCGTGGTGTACGGCAGCGGGAGAGGCGCTATGCTCGCACCGTAGGGACGACAGCGGCGGCATCGCATCGGCGTCGCCAGGTCCAAAGGGGATGGCGATGACACCCGAGACACTGCTTATTAGTCTGTTGCTCTGTTGGCTGCTTCTGGCACGCGGGGGCCGCGCGGGGCGCGGCCCATCCTGAAGCGAAGGAGGCTCGCGATGAAGATTCGCCTGCGCCGCAGTTGGCGACGCCGGCTGCGGGATAACCGGGGCCGCCTGCTCGGGATGGTTGCGGTGCTGCTGATCGCGCTGGCGGGCCTGCTCAACGCAGGCCCCGCGGCTTCGCCCAGTAACGCCCCTGAGCTGAGCCCCAGCACCCCGGCAACTGCCCCGGCATACGGGCAGCGCTAGACGGACCGTCTGCAGTCGTTCGGGTGGGCCTTCCGCCCGGGCGACTCCCCTCAGCGGGTCGGATCGATGACCCGCCCCATGAACAGGATCGCCCCCGTATCCACGTCGCGAATCAGGAAGAGAAACGGCTGATCGACGATCATGGGGATCGGCTGCTCAGGCATTGCCCCGGCAGGGGCAACCACCGCGGTGGCCGCAGCCGCCTCGGTCCCGGCCTCCGACACGTCCACAAAGGCCTTGTGGACCACTTCGCTCACAAAGAGGTCTCGCGATCCGTCCATCCCCGAGAAGTTGGCGATGCCCGGCTCAAAGGCGTCCTTCATGCCCAGCGCCCCGAGCGCCTCACGCAGGGAAAAGGCGGACTCGCAGTGGAACCTGGGCAGGCCGAGGTCGAGGAGCGCATACGAATCCAGGCTGGCCAGGATAGCGCCCAGCTGCTCCCCGTCCAGCGCCCCCTGGAACGCATCGAAACGCCCCGGGTCTGGCACGATGATCGTCATCACCAACGAGCTGCTGATATAGGGGAGCTCGACAGTCCGGTAGCCCGCCGACTGCACGTAACGCAGCCGCTCCTCCTGGCGCATCATGGGCACGGTGACCTTGCTCCCGTTCGGGGGGAAGAAGAACGCCTCAGTGGTCCTGGCGGGGTTGAACGGCTCGCGCCAGGAGGCCTGAAAGTAGATCGCGTTGGTCAGCACCAGCCGCGTGAGCTGGTTCAGCGCCCCGGCGGGGATGAGATCGCGGATGTGCCCCTCGGTCTGGTCGGCGACCCAGGCGTTGATGGTGCCGCGGGCCTTCTCAGCCGCCTGCACATAGTCCACCAGGCGCACGCCCGCGTCGTACTGCGAGGCGAGCAGGTCGAGGAACTCGGTACGGAACTCCTTGCCCTGCTGGGCCCACAGGGCGTTGGCGACGTGCAGGCGGAAACCGGTCCCCTCGTACTCTCCCGTCTGCTCCGCACGGCTGGCCAGGGCCAGCCCCAGGGCGTTGTAGGCGGGGTGCACCTTGTCCCCCAGGAGCTCAAGGCGCATCACTTCCCTCATTTGCCGCTCGGTCTCCCCCTCGGCCCCGGCATAGGTCATCGCCAGAGCCTGGGCGATGGAGTGCGGGGAGAAGAACAGGTTCCCCTCGCTACGGCGCAACGCTCCGTACAGGTCTACGGCGAACTCGGCGTTCGCCGAGGTCAGCAGGCGCACGTCATCAGCGTCCGCGGCCGGGGCCAGGTCGTGCTGCAGGCGCGAACGGGCCACCCGGCCTGACGCGTCTGAGGCAACAGTGCCCGCGCGGCAGCCCGTCATCACTAGAACCAGGGTCAGCAGCAAGGCGCTGAGCGTTCGTCTCATGGTCCCTCCAGGGGGTTATTGGGTTTGGGCGTCAGCAGGTGTCCGTCGCAGCGCTCAGCCGCCGGCGCTAGTCGGTAAAGGTCAGGCTCGTGGCGATCGCGAGCATGTGATCGGTATCGCTGTAGATGACCAGATAGGTGTACACGTCGTCTCCGACCGCGCGAGGTGCCGGGTAGGCCACGATCAGGCACGCCTCGCCTGCCATCGCCGCGGGCTGGTCAGCGGAAGGCAGGATCAGCCGCGCCGCCTGCCCGGCCACTATGAGGTGCTCTATGGCCGGTCGGCTGCCATAGGGGAGGAGCTGGTGGTGCGCGGCCAGGTCTGCGACAGCGTCGATGGTGCCATCGGGAGACTGTGCCGCGTCCAGCTGCAGGAAGCCGTCCTGGCCGCCCAGCCGGCTGCCGTCGTAGCCGGGCAGCGGCTCCCAGGCCGCCGGATAGAGAAGCGTCACGCCATAGCGCTCACTCTCGAGCAGGCGGGTCGCCACGGGCGTACCGCTCGACGGCGTCGCAGTCCGCGTCGGAGTCCAACTGGGGGTGGGTGTGCCGGCAGACCCCGTCTGCACGTTGGTGCCCCCGCCCTGGTCAGGAGCCGGTGAGGTCGCCGTCGGCCGGCCCGATGGCGCCGTAGCAGCGGCCGTTGGGAGAGCGGGCAGCGGCGTCGCCACAGGCGGGCGTCCGCACGACGTCACCACGACCATAGCCAGGAGCCCCGCCAGGGGCAGCGCGCGTCTCATCGTGGTGATCCTTGCCTTCCTCCGAAGCCGCCCGGCGGCCAGCGCTGTGCAAGGCGGCGCAGGGGGCCGGCCGGCTCGGCGCGGCGGTCTACGGCAGCCCGGCGCCGGTCAACTCTTCCTGTAGGGCGCGGAGCCGGCGATGCTCGGCGCGAAACTGGGCGAACCACGCCTCCCACGCGGGCACCTCGCCCGCGCGGCGGTACAGCTGGCGCACGCGCTTCAGCACCCGGGCCGCCTCGGCGTAGGCCGAGCGGCCTCGGGAGTGCACCAACGCGGCCACGTACGATAGGTACAGGCGAATGGCGTCATGCGGGCGGCTGGCCTCGGCCAGCCGCGCCGCGGCCACATGCAGGTCGAACTCGGCCGGGTCGCCGGGCAGCGGGCCCGCGTCGGCGTATCCCAGTGCCGCCTCCAGATTCTGCTCAGAGAGGGCGATGCCCAAGAGCAGCCGGTACCGCCCCTCTGTAGCCAGACGCTCGACGACCTCCACCTGTTCCCGCTCCCACCGGCCAAGGCGCAGACTCAGCTCGCGGAGTTCCTGGTAGCGCTCCAGGCTGGGCTGCCGCCAAAAGAGCTGCGCGGCCAGGTCCCGCGCCGCGACGGGGTCGTCCGAGGCCCGCGCCTGGTCCTTCAGCCACTCGAGGGGCCGCTCATCGTGACCAGCGGCGGCACGATCCATCACCAGGTTACGAGCCTCGCGGGGATGCCCGGCGCGCACGAGCAGATCGGCTAGGGGTAGTAGGTCCACATCGCTGGCCCCCGCGACGACCTCCAGCGCCTCCTCGAGGCGGCCGCGGTCCAGCAGCCGCGCCACCATTTCACCCCATAGCGCCGCCTCCCGGCACAGGGACAAGTAGAGCGGATCGGGCAGGGTCTCGCCATCGAGATCGAGCATCAGGCGGCCCACGGCCCTGCGCACGTGCACGTCGAAAGCGGTCGCGCCGGCGGGCATCGCCTCCCAGGCCCAGCCCGATAGCAGGTGATGCTCTTCGGCCGTGGCGTGGGTGAGCAGGGCCTCGCGGGAGAGCTCATCGACGCCGAGCCCGAACTCCCGGGTATCCCAGAGATAGGCCTGCAGGAGGAACCTCATGAGCGCCTGGCGGTCGCCCGCACCATCTATAGAGGCCAGGCAGTTGCCCAGCCCGTCGATGCTGGCGACCAGGACGGCGGCCAGATGGCTCCCCTCGTCCTCTACCGACTCGTAGCGCTCCATGATCGCCGTAGAGATGGCCTGGTACACGAGCACGGCGGCGCGGCAATCATCGCGCGCTCGGTACGAGGCGGCCAGGTCCAGGAGATCGGCCAGGTCGGAGGCGACCGTTTCGCCCTCGCGCCAGGCGTCGTATCTTCCGCGCGCAAAGGCCTCTGAGACGGCCCGTCGCAAAGCCTCCGGGTCGGGCGCAGTAGTGCCCGTACCGCCCACGGGCGGCAGATCCAAGAGGGAGCGCAGGTCCGGATGTCGCCGCACCATCTTGAGGATGATCGTGGCCAGGTCACCGCTCGGGCGGCGCGCCAGGGCGCGCACCAGGTCCTCGGGCGACACGAAGGCATCGGGATCCTGCAGCCAAGTGAGGAGCACCGCGGCAACGTGCTTGCAGCGCCCGTCGCCCCCGACCGGGCAGGTGCAGTAGGCGGCCTCGATGCGGCTGGGGCTCACCTGCACTTCGACGTCGTAGGGCGTGGGCAGTGACCCCCGCAGCGAGGCGCTCAGCAGGCGCCCCTCACGCCGCGGGAAGGCGACGCGCCCTTCCGCCACGTAGAGGCGGCCGCGAGCGAGAGCGGCCTCCCCCACCCAGTCGCGAACGTCCCTCTCGTCGAGGGCGCGCTGCTGTGCATCGGGGCGTCCCGCCACTGCACTCCTCCCGCGGGGAGCAACGTTGCCTACCTGCCACCAAGCCCATTGTACACCGGCCGAGCAGAGCCCCGCCAGCCTTGCGGAGCCTTGACGCGCCGGGCCAAAGGGCGTATTGTCACCGCGCGCCGCTCTCCCTCCATCTGTACCCTGCGGAGACACCCATGGAACCAGCGAAGCGCCAGGAACTGGGCCGCGAATACCGCCGCGCCCTGCTCGACGATGTGGTGCCCTTCTGGCTGCGGCACTCCCTTGACCGCGAGTACGGCGGCTACCTGACCTGCCTCACCCGGGATGGATCTGTCTACTCGGGGGATAAGGCCATCTGGCTGCAGGGCCGCGAGGTGTGGCTCTTCTCCAAGCTGTACAACACGGTCGAGGCTCGCGCAGAGTGGCTCGAGGCGGCCCGGCTCGGGTACCGCTTCCTGGTCGACCACGGGTTCGACGCGGACGGGCGGATGTTCTTCTCCACCACGCGCGACGGGCGGCCGCTCCGCAAGCGGCGTTACCTGTTCAGCGAGACGTTCGCGGCCATCGCCTGCGCCCAGTATGCCCGGGCGTCGGGCGAGGAGGCGGCCTGGAACCTGGCCCGGCGCGTCTTCACCATGACGGTGGACCTACACCGTGACCCGCAGACCCGCCCGGAACTGGCCGCGACGGTCCCGCCGAAGGTCTTCCCGGCAACGCGGCAAAGCAAGGCGCACGCCATGCCGATGATCTTGATCGCCACCAGCCAGGAGATGCGCGAGGTCGCCGATGAGCCGCAGTTCACCGCGGTCATCGACGAGGCCATCAACGAGATCCTGACCCACTTTTTGCACCGCGACGAGAGGGCCCTCCTGGAGAACGTCGGCCCCCACGGCGAGCGGCTGGACCTGCCCGCCGGGCGGCTCACCCTGCCGGGCCACGCCATCGAGACGTCCTGGTTCCTCCTGCGCGAGGCGCTGCACAGACGCGACGCCTCGCTGCAGGAGAGCGCGCTGAACATCCTGCGCTGGTCCCTCGAATGGGGCTGGGACGAGGAGCACGGCGGCCTGCTGTACTATGTGGACATAGAGGGCCTGCCGCCGGAACAACTCGAGTGGGACATGAAGCTCTGGTGGCCGCACACCGAGGCCCTCTATGCCCTGCTTCTGGCCAGCTACCTCACGGGCGACCCGTTCTGGGACGACTGGTACCGGCGGATGCACTCCTGGACCTTCGCCCACTTCCCGGACCCGGTGCATGGGGAGTGGTACGGCTACCTGCATCGCGACGGATCGCTGGCCAACCCGGCCAAGGGCTCCATGTGGAAGGGGGCCTTCCACGTGCGGAAGGGGGCCTTCCACGTGCCCCGTGCGCTGCTGTACTGCCTGCAGCTCCTGGAGCGGACGGACTGGGCCGCGCCCTAGCCGAGGCCCCGCCGCATACGCCGCCATGCCCGCGTAACCGTGAAGGAGACACCCATGGCCTTTCCGACGATAGTGACCTCCAGCCTGTCCGGTCGCCGGATGAGCCTGCCCGGCGACCTGGAGGGCGGCCTATCTGTACTGCTGATTGCCCTCGACGCGCGACACCAGTTGGCCATCAACAGCTGGGTGCCCTATGTGAAGCAGCTCGAGCAGTTGTACGCGGACCTGTCCTACTATGAGCTACCCGTGTTGGGGCGCACGAACATCCTGTGGCGGCCGGTGGCCAGCGCCAGGATGCGCGGCGCTATCCCCAACCCGTCGGCGCGCGAGCGCACCGTTCCGCTTTATGTCGACCGCGCCGCCTTCTGCCAGGCACTGGGCCTGCCGGAAAGCCGCGGCGTGCAGGTACTCCTGATGGGCAGAGACGGCGACATCGTCTGGCGCAGCGCCGGCGAGGTCACCCCCGAAAAAGTCCAGGCTCTGGCCAAGGCGGTCGCCGACGCCGACCAGTTGCCGGCCTAAGTCGGCGACACACAAGAAAGCAGGAGCCGCCCGTCCCGCGAGGTCGGCGCGAGTGGCGCGCCAGAGACATGCTCGAGCCAACAAGGCGTGCCACGGGCGCCGCGAACCAGCCGGAGGAGTGATGGCACGAGATCGGGAACAGGGCCTGCGCGTGGCCCGCGCTGGCGCGGCGAGGTTCGGCCTGGCCGAGGGCTCGCTACGGCTGATCCACGATGCCCCCGAGGGCGACGGGTTTGTGTTCGAGGGCACCCGCGGCGCGGAGTCAGCCATCCTCAAGGTGGCCGTGGCCAGCGAGGACCTCCCCGCGCGCCGGGCCAAGGCCGCCTTTACCGAGTACCTCGCCTGTGGGGGTGCGGCGGTCAGCCCGCCGTACCGCTCCGAGACTGGCGAGCTGGTAGAGGCCTGCCAGGACGGCGAGGTCACCTTTGCGCTGGCCGCCTACCGCAAGGCTCCCGGGAAGCCGCTGGATTCCAACAACCCGGCCCAGTGCACGGCCGAGGCCTTGGCGGCCTGGGGCCGCGCCGCGGGGCGCTTTCACGCCCTGGCTCGTTCATACGCACACGGCTACCGCTTCTGCCCTGCCGGGCAGACGGCCCCGTCCGCCGATGATGGCCCGATCATCGACTGGCGGCAAGAGCACGCCGACTTTGCAGCCTGGCCCATGGAAAGCCTCGTGCGCGAGCGCTGGCAGGCAGTGGGCGAGCAACTCAGCGCCCTGCCCCAGCCCCCTGAGGCGTTCGGGCTGATCCACAACGACCTGCGCCCGAACAACATGCTCTGGGACGGCCAGACCTTGACCGTCATTGACTTTGACGTGGCGGCCTACCATTGGTTCGTCTCGGACCTCGCCACCGGCCTGTACTCGCATCTGACCTTCCGGCGCGAGACCGACGAGCGGGAGCGCCCCGCCATCGCCGAACGCCTCCTGCGTCCGCTCCTGGCCGCCTATCGTCAGGAGCACGCTCTGGATGCCGACTGGCTGGGGCAGTTGCCGCTCTTCCTGCACTATCGCGAGCTGCTTTTGTACATCGTCTTTGTGAACACCTGGGGGGCCGAGTTGTCGGCCTGGCAGCGCAGCTTCCTGGAGCGCCAGGCCGACCGGATCGCCCGCCGGATGCCCGTTGTCGACGCAGACCTCTCCGGCCTGTGAACGTGCTCAGGGCAGCACCCGGCGCGGCCCGAGGCTGGCATGGCGGGGCCGGCTACTCCGAACTCTTCCGCTGGTGGGAATACCGCGGTATAATGGCAGGCGAGGGGCGTGAGGCCGTGCTCTGAGCACGAGCCCGCGCCGCACGTCGCCGACAGGGATGGATAACCGTGGGGAAGCTCTCGGCAGAGAACGCCCAGCGCCTGGTGACCCACAACATCATACCGCGCCACTACCTGGCCACCGTGCTGGAGCGGGCCCTCGCCGCGGGTGAGGAGGGCAGCCCCTCGCAACGCCGCCTGCGGCGCATGGTGTCGCACTCGGTGACCGTTCCCGGGTACGACAGCCCCTGGGATGCCCCCGAGGAGATCGGTCGGGAGGCCATTCTGGATGCGGCCATGGCCTCGGGCCCGCTGCTGCGCGCGGTGCTGCGCGCCTGGGCCCGCAGCCTTCCCGCGCTGCGGGGCCGCGTAGCTGACTACCTCGAGGAGGACGCCGGCTCCGGCGAGGGCGTCTCCACCTCCGACTGGACCCCGGATACCATGCGCGCGGCGGTTGCCGCGATCCGCCAGGAGACTCCGGACCTGGCCCACAACGACGTCGCCCTGATGCTGTGCTGGCTGGCCGACTATGTCCCCGTGCCGGAAGACCTCGCACCTGGGGAACGCCTGCCGGGCCAGGTGCCGCGCGCCGAGGACGAAGGCCCCTACCATCCGCGCTGGGAGCCCCTTCCCGAACAGACTCTGCCCGTTCCCTGGGCTGACGGCGTGCAGCACTGGCAGATCATCTTCCGCGAGGTGCTCGAGGGGCTGCGCCAGCTGGCCGCGGACTCGGCGGTGTGGACGGCGGTCAACCACTTTGCCGAGTCTCTGCGGGCCCTCATTGACGAAAAGGCGCGCGAGCGCGCCAGTGCCCGCGCTCAGCTCCAGGAGGCGCTCGACTCCCTGCTGCGCGAGGCCGGTGAGGACCTGACCTTCTTTGGCCTCCAGGACGTCCCGCGGTGGCGGCCGGAACAGGCCCCGCTGGAGCGTATTCCCGCCCTGCTCGACTCTGTCGCTGACCTGGAGCGCTCGCTCGGCCGCCACCACGCCCTCCGACAGATGACGGCGGCCACGGTGAACGAGCAGCTCCTCCAGCGGATGCGCCTGCAGTCGCTCGAGAGCCGCGTGTACGAGACCTACGCTCGCCTGGCCAGCGTCCTCGGGGCGCGGGCGGCCGAGGCGCAGACCGCCGAGCCAGAGCCTGCCGTGGCGCAGCCACCCGAGGCACCCTCTGCCGCGCCGGGCTTCATCGTCACGGAGGTGGCTCCGCCCGCAGAGGAGCGCCCCGCAGCGCGCGTTGAGGCAGCCCGGGAGGGCGGTTCGGGGGCTTGTGCGGAGGCGGGCACCCCGACCGGTGCTGCTACGGAGGACGTTTCCCCGGCGCGTCAGGTAGCCGAGGAAGGCCTAGTCGGCGGGACGTCTCCATGGGCCGAACCGTCGGCGCCGCCCCCGGGTGAGCCATCCAGCACCTCGGGCGCAGTCGAGACGGTAGAGCCGGATGGCAGGGGGCAGGTCGCGGAGGCCGCCGTCTTGCGCGCGTCCGAGCCCGCCGCCGTTGAGGCGGCCCGTATGGAGGAAGGCGTGCCTGAGCCGCAGGCCGCGAGCGCGGTAGCGCCCACGCCGCAGTCTGCCTCGGAGGCCGTGTCGGCTGCGGAGGCCGTAGGGGCCTTGGCAGCAGAAGAAGCCGTCCCCGAGGGCGACTTGACCTCGGGAAGCGCGCCGCTTGCCGCTGCCACCCCCGTCGCGGATGCCGGCGGTACGCCGGCCGCCGCCCCGCTGGCCGAGCGACGCGCCGCGCCTCCGGTCACCGCATCAGAGGCTGCGCCCGCGCCTCGACCCTCGGTGCCCGCTGCCCGGCCCGAGCAGGCCACCGAGGGGCCGCCCTCCGCAGAGACCTACGCAGTGGCCGCCCCGGCCCTGCCGCAGACGCCGGGTGAGGAGGGCGAGGAGGCCGCCTCCTGGTTCACCGACTTGGCCCAGTGGGAGCCTCTGCCGCGCGGCCGGCGCGGTGCCGCTTCGTCGGGTGCTTCCGCCGCCCGGCCCCGGGGCGGGCTGGGGGGCTTCCTCGCCCGAGTATGGCAGGCTGTCACCGGGCGGCGCGCCTCCCGCTAGCGTCATTGGGCGCGGAGGTGCCCCGACCATGGCCCACGATGCTACCTTTGGTTTCCCCTGGCCCGGCTCCCTTGTCGACGGCGACCTCGCCCTGGACCTCGTCGAGTGCCTGCCCGGTGACCCGAGCAAGGGCCGCGTGCCGATGCTCGTCTTCCACATGCGGCGCGTGGCCGACGGCGCCACGATGGGCCGCCTCGATCTGCGCTTGGCCCTCACGCCCGCCCTGAGCCAGTACGGCGGGCACATCGCCTACCGGGTGGAGCCCGCGTTCCGCGGGCACCACTATGCGGCGCGTTCCGTGCGCTTGATCATGCCGCGGGCCCGCGAGTTCGGCATGGGCTACCTCTTGGTCACCTGCTCCCCGACGAACATCGCCTCCCGCCGCACGTGCGAGCTGGCCGGTGGCGTACTGGTGGACATCGTGCCCCTCCCCGCCGGCGCAACAGAGGCCGAGCCCGGGCGCACCGAGTCATGCCGGTACTGTCTGCCTCTCTCCCCGTAGGCGTCGGGCGCCTCCCTGGACAGATCCCCCACCCCGGGCCATACTGCGCACAGCCTCCATCTTACCTGCAAGGAGCCTGCTGATGGGCAAGCCATACCCCTCGCTGACCCGCGTCCCCCACATGCTGCACGGGGGCGACTATAACCCCGACCAATGGCTGCACGACCCGGCCATCCTCGCGGAGGACCTGCGCCTGATGCGCGCCGCCGGCGTGAACGCCGTCAGCGTCGGCATGTTTTCCTGGGCGGCCCTCGAGCCCGACGAGGGACACTATACGTTCGACTGGTTGGACGACCTCATGGATCGCCTGGCCGAGAACGGAGTCTACGTGGCGCTCGGTACGCCCAGCGGCGCCAAGCCGGCCTGGATGTCTGACAAGTACCCCGAGATCCGCCGCGTGACGGCCGACGGCCAGCGCGAGCCGCACCGCGCCCGCCACAACCACTGCCGCACCTCACCGGTTTACCGGCACATGTGCGCCGAGATCAACACGCGCCTGGCCGAGCGCTACCGCGAACACCCGGCCCTGATCCTGTGGCACGTGTCCAACGAGTATAACGGCGGCGAGTGCCACTGCCCCCTCTGCTACGACGCTTTCCGGCGTTGGCTCCAGAGCAAGTACGGCTCCCTCGAGGCCCTCAACCTGGCCTGGTGGACGGCGTTCTGGAGCCACACCTACACCTCCTGGGAGCAGATCCGCCCCGTGGACCCCAGCATCCACGGCCTGATGCTGGACTGGCAGCGCTTTACCACTTGGCAGACGGTGGAGTTCTTCCGCGCCGAGAGCGCCCCGCTGCGCAGCATCACCCCGCGGGTGCCGATCACGACCAACTTTATGGGCGTCAGCCAGACGCTGGACTATCGCATGCTGGCCCGCGAGGTGGACGTCATCTCCTGGGATTCCTACCCGCACTGGCACGGCCAGGTCGACGATGCCACGCTGGGGGCCCGCATCGGCTTTGTCCATGACCTGAACCGGTCGTTCAAGGGCGGGCAGCCCTTTCTGCTGCTCGAGTGCACCCCCAGCGCCCAGCACAACATGCCGGCCATGCGCCTAAAGCGCCCCGGCGTGCACAGGCTGTCGTCTCTGCAGGCCGTCGCCCACGGGTCGGACTCGGTGATGTACTTTCAGTGGCGGGCGGGGCGGGGCGGGGCTGAGAAGCTCCATGGCGCCGTGGTCACGCACGACGGAACGAGCAACACCCGCGTCTTTCGTGACGTCGCCGACGTCGGTGATGTGCTGTCCAAGCTGGACGACGTCGTGGGTACCACGGTGCCCAGCCAGGTGGCCATCCTCTACGACTGGCAGAACTCCTGGGCGATCGAGAACGCCCGCGGACCGCTGCTCCAGGGCAAGGCCTACACCGAGACGTGCCAGGCGCACTATACGCCTTTCTGGCTTCAGGGCATCCCCGTAGACGTCATCGGCGTGGAGGATAGCCTGGCCAAGTACCGCCTGGTCGTGGCGCCCATGCTCTACATGATCCGTGGAGACCTCGCCGAGCGGCTGGAGGCCTTTGTGCAGGGCGGCGGGACCCTGGTGCTCACCTACTGGAGCGGCATCGTTGACGAGAACGACCTCTGCTTCCCCATGGGGCGGCCGGGGCCGTTGCGCTCGCTCATGGGCGTGTGGTGCGAGGAGACCGACGCCCTCTACCCGGGGCAGACCAACACCGTCGAACCGCTGCGAGCCAACCCGCTGGGCTTGCGGGGCACGTTCGCCTGCCGCGACCTGTGCGACCTCGTGCACCTGGAGGGCGCCGAGGTGCTCGCCTCCTACGGGCAGGACTTTTACAGCGGGCTGCCGGCCCTGACGGTCAACCAGGTCGGCCAGGGGCGCGCCTACTATGTGGCCACGCGCACCGACGGCGATTTCCTTTACGCCTTCTACGAGGGGCTCACGGCGGACCTCGGCATCCCACGGGTGCTGGACGTCATCCTGCCGGAGGGCGTCACCGTGCAGGCCCGCACCGACGGCCAGCGCACGTTCCTGTTCCTGCTGAACTTTTCCGCCGAGTGGCAGATGATCGACATCGGCAGCGAGGTCTACCTCGACGTGCTCACCGGTGAGGAGGTGCGCGGCCGCGTCCCGCTCGACGAGTACGGCTCCCGCGTTCTGGAGGTCATCAGGCAGGACGAGCCTGCCCGGCCCTAGCCGGCGACCACACGATGAAAGGATCAGGATTGTGACTGCTCCGCCGCGCGTCTTCCGCCTTGATCCGCAGGCACTTGCTGCCGTACGCGTCCGCGCGCTGAACGGCGATGCGGCACTGCTCCCCGCGCTCGCCGCACTGCGGCATGAGGCCGATGCGGCCCTGTCGGCCGGCCCCTTTACGGTCATGGACAAGGAAGCCCTGCCCCTGAGTGGGGACAGGCACGACTATGTCAGCTACGGCCCCTACTGGTGGCCCGACCCGAGCGCGCCGGGCGGGTTGCCCTACATCCGCAGAGACGGTGAACGCAACCCCGAAGTGCTGGACGGCGCGCGCTCCGACTCGCCCCGCCTCAAGGCGCTGGCTACCGCCGTCGACGCGCTGGCGCTGGCGTGGTACCTGGCCGATGACCGCGTCCGCTACGCCGAGCACGCCGCGTTGCTCCTGCGGACCTGGTTCGTAGACCCCGCCACGCGCATGAACCCACACCTCGAGTACGGCCAGGCCATCCCTGGCGTCGTCGATGGGCGCGGTATCGGCATCATCGACACATCGTGCCTGGTCGGCCTGGTCGACAGCGTGGGCCTGCTGGGCCTCTCCCCGGCCTGGGGGCCTGGCGACCAGAGCGCGCTGGAGGCCTGGTTCGCCGAGTACCTCGAGTGGCTCCTGGCGAGCAGCCACGGGCAGGACGAGCGCCACTGGCACAACAACCACGGCACCTGGTACGACGCGCAGGTGGCCTCCTTCGCCCTGTTCACCGGCCAGACGGACCTGGCCCGCGAGACGATTGCCGATTCGGCCGTGGCCCGCATCGGCGCGCACATCACCCCCGACGGCCGCCAGCCGCACGAGATGGAGCGCACCAAGGCCTTCGACTACAGTGTGTTCAACCTGAACGCCTTTTGCGCGCTGGCCGGCATGGCCCCCAAGGTCGGCGAGGACCTGTGGGGCTACCGCGCCGCGAACGGGGGGAGCATCCGCACGGCGATCGACTGGCTGGCTCCCTACACCGACGGCGCGCTGGACTGGCCGTACCTGCAGATCGAGCCGCTCGACCGCGGCCGGCTCTATCCGCTTCTCCTGCGGGCCTGGATCCACTACGGCGACGCTGCCTACCCGCAGGCCATTGCCCGCCTGGATGCCGCCCAGACGGCCACGCAGCGCGCCAACCTGCTCTACGCCAAGCCGTCCTAGGTTGGATGCCCGGCGGCCGCGCTCCGCGGCGGGCGCGCGGGCGCCGATCGCCTTTCTACCCGCGAGTTGACTGATAGGAGACAGATCATGGAGTATCGCACGCTGACCGGAACCGGCGCGACGGTGTCGCGCGTCTGCCTGGGGACGATGACCTTTGGCCGCGAGGTCGATGAGGCCACCGCCATCCGCATGGTGCACATGGCCCTGGACGCCGGCGTGAACATGGTCGACGAAGCCGACCTCTACGCCGGCGGTCGCTCGGAAGAGATCGTCGGCAAGGCCCTGTTGGGCAAGCGCGACGCCGTGGTGCTCTGCAGCAAGGTGGCCAACCCCTCTGGCCCCTACCCCCTGCGCGACGCCGGCCTGCACCGCTGGCACGTGATCAAGGGCGTCGAGGACATCCTCACCCGCCTGCAGACCGACCGCCTCGACGTCCTGTACATGCACCGCCCCGACCGCCAGACGCCGATGGAAGAGACGCTCTCGGCCATCGACCGGCTGGTACAGCAGGGCAAGGTGCTGTACGTCGGCATGTCGAACTATGCCGCCTGGCAGGTGTGCGACGCGCGCTGGCTGGCCAGGACCAGCGGCTGGGCGGCGCCGGTGGTCACGCAGTACCCCTACAACCTCATTACCCGCAGCCTAGACGAAGAGGCCGTCGAGTTCCTGCGCACCGCGCGCGTGGGCCTGACCGTCTACAACCCCCTGGCGGGCGGCCTGCTGACGGGCAAGCACTCCTCAGCCGCGGCGCCCGCCGAGGGCACCCGCATCGCTGATAGCGCCGAGTACTACCGCCGCTTCTGGAACGAGACGAACCGGCAGGCCGTGGCGCGCCTGCAGGCCATCGCCACCGAGGCGGGCAAGAGCCTGATCGAGCTGGCCTTCCAGTGGCTGGCCACGCAGCCTTATGTCGATTCGATCGTGGTGGGGGCCACCAAGCCCGCCCACCTGGAGCAGAACATTGCCGCAGTCTCCGGCCGCCTGGACGAGGCCACCCTGCGCGCCTGTGACGAGGTCTGGCGTGAGATCCGCGGCGAGCATTTCGCCTACAGTCGCTGACCGTCCGCCGGGGGCGGCCCTGAAGAGCGTGGAGCGGCCGCCCCCGATTCCCCGTCAGAAAGGGGCCAGCCATGAGCAGTATCGTCGGCATGGGCGTCGTGGGGGCCGGTTCCATCGGCATCCGCGCCGCGCTCATGCACCTTTCGCTCCCCGACGTGCAGGATCGCGTGCGCCTGACGGCCGTGTGCGACCCGGTCCCCGGCCGGGCGGCGGCTGCCGCCGAGCGCTACGGCGTGCCGGCCGCCTATGAGCGCTACGAGGACCTCCTCGCCGATGGCCACGTCGACGCGGTGACCCTCTGCTCCCCCATCGGCCTGCACTACGAGCAGGGCTTGCAGGCCATCGAGGCAGGCAAGCACATCCACTTTAACAAGACTATGACGATCACCGCCGCCGAAGCCGACGACCTCATCGCCCGGGCTGCGGCGCGGGGCGTGCACTTGGTGGCCTCCCCGGGGATGATGCTGCACCCGTTCAACCGGCGGATCCGGCGCCTGGTACTGGAGGGGGCCCTGGGCACGCTGGTCTGGGCGGCCACCGGCGCGGCCATCAGCACCTACCACCTCGATGAGGCGGTCCGCCGCGGAGACGACGTCCTCTCCAACATCGACCCCTCCTGGTACTTTCGCCGCCCGGGTGGCGGGCCCCAGTACGACGTCACCGTATACTGCCTGCACAACCTGACGGGCATCCTGGGCCCGGCGCGCCGGGTGACGGCCCTCTCCGGGCTGGTGCTCCGCGAGCGGGAGTTTCGCGGCGCCAAGATCCCCTGCGACATGGACGACAACACCATGCTCCTGGTGGATTTCGGGCAGGCGTTCTTTGCCTTCGTCTACGGGACGGTGGCCGGCCACGTCACCCAGGGGTTCCACCCCAGCATCTTTGGCACCGCGGGATCGGTGGTGGGCACACGGTTCGGCGATCAGGACCTGCGCCTGCCGGGCGACCATCAGCCTCACGTCGTCGGCCAGCACGCGGCGATGGAGGAGAGCCACGTCTTTGAGGACCTCATGCAGCTGGTGGACCGCATCCGAGATGGGAAAGAGTCTGTGGCCTCGGCCGAACACGCCCGCCACGTGATCGAGATCATTGAGGCGGGGTACCGCTCCGCCGAGACGGGCCGGGCTGTGGACCTGCGCACGACCTTCGGCCCGTTGCCGCTTCAGGAGCTCTAGACCACGCCGACGGGCCTACGTTGCCGGCCCCACCCAACCTAGGAGGTAGCATGCGCGTTCTGATCACCGGCGCCAGCGGGCGCTTCGGGACATACATGGCCGCGGCCCTGCGGGATGACTATGACCTGGTATTGGCCTCACGCACGCCTCCGCCGGAGGAGCTCCGCGGGCTCCCCTGGGTGCAGGGGGACCTGAACGTGTTCGAGGATTGCCGCCGCGCCGTGCACGGCGTGCAGGCCATCATGCACCTGGGCGCCGTGCCCGAGCCCAGCGACCACCCCGACGTCCGCCGCAGCTACGCCGAGCGGGGGCTGCCCCAGCGGCCGTTCGACGCCACGATGCACACGAACATCATGGGGACCTACTACCTGCTGATGGCGGCCGTCGAGGAGGGCGTCGAGACGGTCGTGATGACCGGCTCCAACTGCGCCTTTGGGCACGGGTACCGCATCTCCACGCGCCCCTTCCCCATCCGGTACCTGCCACTGGACGAGGAACACCCCTCCGACGTCGAGGACTCTTACTCCTACACCAAGCTGGCCGGCGAAGAGCTACTGGCCTCCTTCACCCGCGCCTACGGGTTGCGCACATATGTGACGCGCCCCGGGGGGATCTGCCCGCCGGAGCGGCTGCAGTCGATGGCCGAGAACGCCCGCCCAGCGACCGCCTGGTCCGACTGGCTGTTCAGCTACGTGGCCAGCGAGGACCTGGCTGACCTGCAACGCGTGATCCTGGAAAAGGCAGCGGACCTGCCCGCGCACGACGTCTATATTGCCAATGCGCCTGACAGCACCCTGCTGGAGCCCACCATGGACGTCATCGCCCGCTTCCGCCCCGACCTAGTCCCCTTGGCCAAGGGGATCAGCGGGCACGGTGCGCTCCTGTCCACGGCGAAGGCGCAGAGGGTGCTCGGCTGGCAGCCGACGCGCAGCTGGCGCCAGTACCTGAGGTAACGCGCTAGGCCGGCGTGCAGGGGACCGGGCGAAGGGCCGCCCGCGGAGAGAGGATGTGCAGGCCGGGGTCCGGAGGGCAGCGGGCCCCGGCACTCGCCAATGCGCTGCGGAGTGCTACCAGCCCCGCCGCCGACGCGGGGTGTTGGCCGGGCGCGTACGGCGTCGGCCAGCTGCATCCCAGGACTGCCGCGAGAACCCGGGCTGCTGGGCTCTGGGGGGCGCGGGTACCAGGATTTGCGTCGCATCCTCAGAGTAGGGAAAGTCGCTGAGGGTGCGCTGCTCAATCTGCTCGCCCAGCACGTCCTCGATGGCGCGGACCATGGGCAGGTCGTCGCTGGTGGCCAGGGTCAGCGCCTCGCCGGTCTGCTCCGCGCGGCCCGTGCGGCCGATGCGGTGGGTGTAGGCGTCGACCGTGTCGGGCATGTCATAGTTTACGACGAAGGCGATGTCGGCCACGTCGATGCCCCGGGAAGCCACATCGGTGGCCACTAGAATGTCATAGCGGCCGCTGCGGAACCCGTCGATGGCCCTCTGCCGGCGGTTCTGGGTCATGTTGCCCTGCAGCTCGGCCGCGCGGAAGCCGCGCTTGGAGAGCCGTTGGGCCAGAACGCGTGCCCGCCGCTTGGTGCGCGTAAAGACCAGCACGCGGCCCGTGGCGGTGTGTTCGAGCAGGGCCAGCAGCAGCTCCGTCTTCTGCCGGCTCGGCGTCGGGTAGAGGGCGTGTGAGACGGTATCGACCGGCGCGATCTGCCCGATCTGCACGGTGACGGGGTCGCGCAGGATGCTATCTGCTAGGCTGCGGATCTCGTCGGGCATCGTGGCGGAAAAGAACAGCGTCTGGCGCTCGCTGGGCAGCTGCCGCAGCACACGGCGCACGTCGGGCAGGAAGCCCATGTCGCACATGCGGTCGGCCTCGTCGAGTACCAAGACCTCGACGCGCGAGAGGTCAATGTCCCCCTCGCCGAGATGGTCGAGCAATCGCCCCGGGCAGGCCACCACAACCTGCACGCCCTTCCGCAGGGCGGCCAGCTGGGGGGCCTTGCCCACTCCGCCGTAGATGGCCGCGCTGCGGGCGCCGGTGTGCCGCCCCAGAAGCGTGACGGCCTGGTGGGTTTGCTCGGCCAGCTCGCGCGTCGGCGCCAGCACCAGGGCGCGGACGTGCCGGCCCGAGCCGCGTATCAGTCGTTGCAGGATGGGCAGGACAAAGGCCGCGGTCTTGCCGGTACCGGTCTGGGCAATGCCCAGGACGTCGCGGCCCTCGAGGACGGGGGGAATGGCGCCCGCCTGAACGGGCGTGGGCGTGGAATAGCCGGCGCTGCGGATGCCCGCGGCAATGCGCGGGTCAAACTGGAACTCTTCAAAACTCAAGCCGAGAATGCTCCTTGCCTCAACGAGGCCAAGTCGCACACTCAGCTCGATGACGCTCACCACTGGCCGGCGCTGATCGCCAGGCCTCACGGTATTATAGACCGATCTCGGACGCCTGCCAACAGCCGCCCCTGCAGCCTCACAAGTGGCAAAGGAGGCCCCATGCCGCGTGTCTGCCGAAACTCCGCTCGCCCCTTGCTCGCCGCCCTGGCGAGTGGCCTGTTGCTGGGCCTGGGGTGCCGGCTGGCGGCACCCCAGGCCACGGTGGCTCCCGGCTACGTGGCCCATCACAGCGCAATGTACGCCTGGACGGTCGAGTACCCTGCAGCCTGGGAACTGCAAGAGCCGGCCAGCCACATCGGCACCCTTGGGCGCGCCTGGGAGGGTGATCTTTGGCGGACGGCTACCCACGCCGGCGGCGAGCAGGCCTTTGGCAGCTACACGCTCGGCCTGTGGGTGGCGCCCGCCATCGCCCAGACCGTCACCGACACCCTGGCCATCGAGACCGCCCCCATGATTGACTCAGCGCGCGCCTCGCTGGCCGCCACTTGTTGCGCCTCGGTCGACGGCACAGAGGCCATGACCATCACGTGGGGGCGGGCTATCGCCCATTTCGGCAGGCGTGAGGTCTCCCTCCTACAGGGCGACGTCGAGTACCGCCTGGTCATCGCTCCGGACCCGTACCTGTTCCAGACCGAGGCGGACCTGGCCATCCGCGAGGCGTTCGAGCACTTGGCGGCCTCCCTGCACACCCTCGGCCCCCCGCAGTTGGGCACCATCGAGACACCCACCGCCACCCCGGCCCCCACGCCGGCCTCCCCGAGCTGACCGGCGGAGGCCCATTGCGCGGACATCCGCAGTGTGGTAGAACGGTACCAACTGGCGGGCTCATGGTGCGCACCGGGCCCTGGGCCAGTCTCTCCGCTGCCGCCCGCGCAAGACACAGGGAGGTCCCTCGATGGCTACTGCGCCGCCGTTCTCGTTGGTCAGGATTTTGCCCTTTCTGATCCCCATCGTGCTCCTGCAGCTGGGGCTGATGGTCTTTGCCCTGGTAGACCTGTCGCGCCGAGAGAAGACGCGGGGGCCCAGATGGGTCTGGGCGCTGGTCATCATCCTCGGTGAGCTAGTGGGCCCTGTGGTGTACCTGCTCTTCGGGCGGGAGGAGGACGCATGATCCGTACGGCGCTCCTCTGCAAGGCCTACGGGGACGTGCGCGCCCTGGACGGGCTCTCGCTGACCGTCGGCGAAGGGAGCGTGTACGGCTACCTGGGGCCCAACGGCGCCGGCAAGACGACCACCCTGCGCATCCTGGCCGGGCTGGCGCGCCCGACCTCCGGGCAGGCCTGGGTGGGGGGCGTCGAGGTCCGCCAGGGGCACGACGATCTCGCCGAGCGCATCGGCTATCTGCCGGAGGACCCCGCCTTTTACCCGTGGTTCACGCCGCGCGAGTTCCTGGATTACGTAGCCCGCATCTTTCGCCTGCCGGCCAGCGAGCGGAGCGCGCGGGCCGACGAGGTGCTCGCGCAGGTCGGCCTCAGCGAGGTGGCCGGCCGGCGCATCGGCGGCTTTTCCCGCGGGATGCGCCAGCGCCTGGGCCTGGCCCAAGCCCTTCTGAACCGGCCGCCGGTGCTCCTGCTCGACGAGCCGGCCAGCGCCCTGGACCCCGCCGGCCGGCGCGAGGTGTTGGAGCTGATCGGCGGCCTGCGCGGCAGCGCCACGGTGCTGATGTCGACCCACATACTCGCCGACGTGGAGCGCATCTGTGATACGGTCGGGATCATCGCCCGCGGCCGGCTGGTGGCCGAGGCAGGCCGAGAGGAGCTGCTGGGCCACTACGCCACGCCCGGGCTGCTCGTCGAGAGCGAGCCGGGCCAGGAGGCCGCCTTGCTGGCCTTTGCGGAGCGCGCCCGCCGGGCCCCTTGGGCCAGCGGGGCGCGCCTCGACGGCCACGTGGCACGCATCGAGGTCAGCGACCTGGCGGCCGCACGCCGCGAGTTGTTGCCCATGATCGTCGCGGCAGGGATCCCGCTGGTGCGCTACGAGACGGTGCGCCCCTCTCTCGAGGACGTCTTCCTGCGGCTGGTGGGCGAGGAGGAGGTGCCATGATGTTCCTCGTGGCCCTGCGCAAGGAACTGCTGGAGCAACTGCGCACCCATCGCCTGCTGGCGGTGGCGGTGGTGTTCTTTGCCTTTGGCCTGCTTTCACCGCTCCTGGCCCTCCTGGCGCCCCAGATCCTGGCCATGGTGCCCGGGGCAGAGCAGTTCAGCGGCCTCATCCCGGAGCCCTCGGTGACCGATGCCGTCGACCAGTACCTCAAGAACATGAGCCAGTTCGGCATCATCCTGGCACTGCTCCTGACCATGGGCGCCGTGACGCAGGAGAAAGAGCGCGGCACGGCGGCGCTGATGCTCGTCAAGCCGTTGCCGCGCGGTGCGTTCCTCAGCGCCAAGCTCTGCGCCAGCGCGGTAACCTTCCTCGCCGGGCTGCTGTTTGGCGCCGTCGCCTCCTACGCGTACACTGCGCTCCTGTTCGGGTCGCTGCCGGTGGGCGCCTGGGCCGCGCTCAACGCCCTGCTGTGGGTCTACCTGATGGTGTACGTAGCGCTCACGCTGCTGGCCAGCACGGTCAGCCGTTCGCTGGTGACTGCCGGGGCTGTGGCCGTCGGGCTGATGGCCACGGTGGGGGTCGCCGGGGCGCTGCCGCCGCTGGTCAGGTATCTCCCGGGGCGCCTGTTGGTGTGGGGGGCCGGGCAGGCGCTGGGCGCCGCGGCGGCACCGGCCTGGCCCGCGCTGGCGATGAGCCTGGGCCTGATCGCCGTGGCCTGGCTGGCCGCGGCGCTGTCCTTCCGGCGGCAGGAGCTGTAGCCGGCTGCCACCACTGACCCCGCCAACCCGCAAGGAGATTCACCATGGTGGAACGCGCCCACGCGGCGGACCTGCGCGGCGCCATTTCCATCGGCCTGGAAGAGAGCCTGCGCAGCCTCGAGGAGTCGTTGGCCGACCTGAGCGAGGCGCAGTTCCACGCCTTCCCCATGCTCGGCGAGGAGAGCATCGCCCTGATCGCCCTGCGCACCCTGCAGGACCTCGACCTGCACGCCGTCGTCGCGCAGGGGGGCGCGCCCTCCTTCCCGCATGCCGAAGACTGGGCGCCGGGTGCGCTCAGCGAGGCGGCCGATTATCCGCAGGGCGCGCAGTTTCCCTCGCGCCAGCAGGTGTTGGGTTGGCTGCAGGATGTTCGCCGGGCGGCGGAGGCATTGCTGGTGGCCGCGACGCCCGAAGACCTGCTCTCCCAGCGCACCGCCGAAAGCCCCTGGCCGGGGAGCGCCTCCAGCGCCTACTTGACGGCCATCTACCACTCCATGGCCCAGGTGCAGCGCATCTGGCTCTTGCGTGGATTGTTGCGCGCCACGGGCAAGTCGCGCCTGGAGGCCGCGCGAGAGGCGGCCGCAGCGTCTACCGAATCCGCCAGGACGGTGGCTGAGCTACACTATGCGGCCCTCGCCGAGGGGAACCTCTTTGTCTGGCGGGCGACGCTGATCCGCGAGCTGCGCTCGCCGCGGCGGGTGCCCGGGCTGGCGCCACAGTCCTGGTGGGAGGCCGGCCGCCGCGCCGTGGCGCATGGAGCGGCGTACCGCTTCCTGCGCGAGGAGCCGGGCGACGGAACCGGCCGGCTGCTGACCTTTGCCCGGAGCGGTGGCCCGAGCGCAGAGGAGACGCAGGTGTCCATCGGGTTGGCCCTGACCGACGAGGGCTGGCGCGTCAATACCGCCGAGTACTGACCCGGCCCGTCACTAGAGCACGCGGGAGAGATCACCATCATCGCCATCACGCTCGACCACGTCAGCGTCGCCTATGCGAGCGCGCCGGTCATCGAGGACTTGTCCTGGGAGGTGCACGACAACTGCGTCGTGGGCCTGGTGGGCGCCAATGGCTCCGGCAAGAGTACGCTCCTGCGCCTTCTGGCCGGCCTGCTCCCTGCGGACCGCGGCACCATCTTCCGCGTTCGCGACCTGACCATCGGCTACCTGCCCCAGGAGCCGACCTTTGACGGGCGCCACACCGTCTGGCAGGAGGCTCTCACCGCCTCTGAGGAGCTGGGGCGCGTGGAGGAGGACCTCGCCGCCGTCGAGGAGCGGCTGGCCTCGCCGGAAGTCTACGGGGACGAGCGCGCCCTGGCCCGCACCCTGGCCAGGCAGGCCGCCCTGCTCGAGAGGTTCGTGGCGCTGGGCGGGCCCTCATACGAGGGCAGCGTCCGCGCCACGCTCCGCAGCCTGGGCTTCACCGACCTGGACATGGACCTGCCTATGGAGGTGCTCAGCGGCGGCCAGAAAAAGCTTGTCGGCCTGGCCAAGCTGCTGGTGCGGCGGCCCCGGTTGCTCCTGCTCGACGAGCCGGACAACCACCTGGACCTGGAAAGCAAGGCGCTCCTGTCCAAAGCGATCCGCGAGCATCAGGGAGGCGTGGTGCTCGTCTCGCACGACCGCTACCTGCTCGACATCGTCGCCGACCAGATCGCCGAGCTGGAAGGCGGCAGCCTGACTCTCTATCAGGGTAACTATTCCGAGTACGCCTTTGAGCGGCAGGCCCGCCTGTTACGCCAGCAGGCCCTCTTCCAGGCCCAGCAGCAAGAGATCGCTCGCCTCGAGACAGCCGCCCAGCGCCTGCTGACCTGGGGCAAGATCTACAACAACGAGAAGTTCGCTGCCCGGGGCAAGGCCATTCTGAAGCGCGTTGAGAAGATCGAGCGTGTCGACCGTCCCGCGCTCGACCGCCGCCGCATGGACCTACAGCTATCCGGCTGGCGCGGCAGCAGCAAGGTGCTCGAGATCACCGACCTGGACAAGGTTTTCGCCGGGGCCACCCCCGCCGACGACCAGATCATCCTGGCCGGCGTGGACCTGCTGCTGTGGCACGGCGAGCGGGTGGGGCTGGTGGGTCCCAACGGCGCGGGCAAGTCGCTCCTCTTGCGCATGATCCTGGGGACGGAGGAGCCGAGCGGCGGGCGCCTTGTGCTGGGGCCGAGCATCACCATCGGGCACTATGCCCAGGAGCACGAGACGCTCGACTATGGCCGCAGCCTGATCGAGACCGTCCGCCGGGCGGCGCCCCTGAGTGAGGGGGAGGCGGTCGGCTTCCTGGGGACCTTCCTGTTCACCTATGAGCAGGCCTGTGGGCTGGTGGGCAACCTCTCCGGCGGGCAGCGCAGCCGCCTGCAGATGGCCCTCCTGATGCTCTCCGGCGCCAACTTTCTGCTGCTCGACGAGCCGACCAACAACCTGGATATCCCCTCCGCCGAGGTGCTGGAAGAGGCCCTGTCGCGCTTCGAGGGGACGGTCCTGGTCGTCTCACACGATCGCTACTTCCTCGACCGCGCCGTGCATCGCGTGGTCGAGCTGAGCGACGGCGCGCTGACCGAGTACACGGGCGGCTACTCGGACTATTTCGAGGCGCGCCTGGCCCGCGGCTGACCGGTTCGGGCGGCGCCGCGCCCCGGGGCTCCTCCGCCCGGGCTCTCCAACTCTAGCCCAACCTTCCTGCTACCGAGGCCGTCCTCTTGGCGCCCCCGTCTGCTCTATCATGGTAGGTGTATGGGTGTGGGTAGACTGTGCCCCGCGGCACAGGGTTGTGGGCGAGTGGGGAGGCACACATGTCCCTGATGAGGTGGGATCCTTTCCGCGAACTGGAGTCGTTCCGCGAGCGCATGAACCGCCTGTTTGAGGAGAGCCTGGCCCCGGTGCGGGGGGAGCCCGGTGAGCAGTACAGGCTTTTCGTCCCGCTGGACGTGTATGAGGAGGGCGGCGCATACATCGTCAGCGCCGAGCTGCCCGGCGTCAAGCCGGAGGATGTGGACATCACGGTGACCGGCAACACCCTGTCCATCAAGGGGGAGAGCCACACCGAGCGCGACGAGGAGAGGGCCAACGTCCACTACCGCGAGCGTCGCTACGGCACGTTCAGCAGGACGGTCGAGCTGCCCTCCGATATCGACACCTCCAAGATAGAGGCCTCGTTCGAGCACGGCGTGCTCAAGATCACCGCGGCCAGGGCCGCCGGGCTCCAGCCGCGCAAGATCGCGGTAAAGGGCGTCAAGCCGCGCGAGATTGCTGCCAGCGCGGGCAAGGGCTCCACCCACCGTTAAGTCGGCGGGGGGCACGACGGCCAACCGCGGCGGATGGCAGCGCGCAGCGAGATAGCAGAGAGGCAGGGCGCCAGGGCCCTGCCTCTCCGTTGATGCCGTCGGTGCCCAGGGGGCACACTACAGGTGCTGCGCTGGCTAGGCCAGCCCGAGCTCATCCATGGCGCGCTCGACCAGGGCGCGCATGTAGCCCATGGCGTACCCCGTGCCCGCGCCGGCGGCGTACTCGCCCGCAAAGCGCGGCGTATGGTCGAGGATCGCCGTGCCCGGGTAGCCCGTCTCCACCAGAGTCTTCATGACCTGGTACATATCCATGTAGCCGTTGTCCAGGAAGGTTTCGGTAAAGACCGGCTGCGGAGACGACACGTTGCGAAAGTGGAAGATCAGAATGCGATCGTCGGCCACGAACTCGCGGATGTTGGCCAGGATGTCGCCGAACGCGTCGCCCCCCTCCAGCCAGCAGCCAGCGCAGAACTCCATGCCCAGGGCCTGGCTTCCGGCCAGGGCAAAGGCCTTGCGGTAGGCGGCGGCGTTACGGATCAGGCAGGGGATACCCCCCAGCGATTCGGTCGGCGGATCGTTGGGGTGCAGCGCCAGGCGCACGCCGGTGCCCTCGGCCGCCGGGATGAGCCGCTCCATCAGGTACTGGAAGTTGTCCCACAGCTCGTCCTCGCTATAGGCCCGGCCGTGCGTGAAGGGCCGCCGGGCCATCTCGGCGAGGTCCACGTGGCGCGCCCGGGCGCCGCCGCGGGTAGTGCTCGGCGTCGAGCTCCAGACCTGATCCGGCTCCCAGGTAAAGGTGGTGACGTGGATGCCCGCCTGGCTAAGCGCCTCCAAGAAGGCGATGAAATCGGCGATCACCTGGTCCCGCCCGGGAAGCGCGAGATGGATCTTGTCCGACTTGGCCACCGTCATGTTACCCACGTTGTTCAGACGCAGGCCGGCGTCCTCCACCTTGTGCCGCAGCTCGGTGAGAAAGGCCACCGAGCGCTGCTCATCGCGCACCCAGGTGTACACGCAGTCCACCCCCAGCTGGCTGGCAAAGCGCAGCTCATCAGGGGTGGCCTCTGGCGAGATGTGCATGGAAAGCTTGAGCGCCGGACGATACTGTTTCCTGGTCATTACGCCTGCCCTTCTCCCAAGTGACGCCAATAACACCCGACGCAAGGATTGTAGCCGCCAGGGAGATATCGTGCCAGCCGCAGCGCGCCGGACGGCTGGTCAGCGCCGCCCAGGGCCAGGACCCCGACGGGGTTCACGCCCGGCGGGCTACTTGGCCACACCCTCGATGGTCAGTAGACCAGGGGACACGGTCGCGCTGGTGATCTGCAGGTTCTGGAGCGCCCCCACCGGCACGGGGATGCCGCTCTCACCCGAGTACTCGCGGATGGCCGAATCGACCATCGGCTGCGCCACCAGGCGGGCCAGGAAGCCGGTCCCCTCACCGAGCCCGACGCTATCCACCTTCACATACAGGGCGCCATCCACGACGTTGGGCGCGCCTCGCACGATGACGTCGAGCGTCATGGCGGGACTGGTCACGGTCACCGGGAAGCGGGCTACGATGGCGTCCTGTTCTAGGGTGATGGCCGGGTCGCCGACGATGGCCCCCTGCACGGCCAGACCCTCCAGGGTGAAGGCCTCGTTCAGCTCCTCCGCCGTGATCGCCACGCTGACGCGCTGCCCCGCGCGAGGGGTGGCCGCGGCCAGGGCCGCCAAACCGCGAGCCACCAGCGGCGTTGGCGAGCCCGATGGCGCCGGCGTCGCGGTGCGGGTGGGCGTTCGCGTCAGGGTCGGCGAGGCCGCCGGGGAGGGAGCGGCGGCGGCGGTGCGCGTCGCCAGTACGCCCTGGGCCTCGCCCGTGGCCGCCGGAGTCGGCGTGCCAACGACGGCGCAGGCCGGCGCACCAGCCAGAATCAACAGAAGCAGGCCGAGGTATACCGTCCGAAGGCGAGCTGCGGACATCCTTCGCCCCCTTTCCGGGTGACCGGCTGGGCCACCGTGCCGCCATTACACCCCCGTCACCTCGTTCTGTCAACCGCGGGGCCTGCCTTGACCGCCCTCCTCCCGGGGGCTATGCTGCCCGCCAGACGGCTGCCCAGGCCAGCCGGTCGACCGCGGTTTGGTGACCCAGGGAGAGAGGCTTGTACACCACCCTGCCCACCTGGCGCGCACGCAGCGCCTTCGCCTATCGGGGCTCCGTCAACGACGGGACCGAGATCGCCTTCGGGCGGGAGGGCCGCCTGTTCGTCTCCGCCATCTGTTATGTCCACCTCCTGACCCACTTTGGCGCGCACACGGTGCCCGTCGGCACCGGCCACGGCTTGCCCCCCGCGGGCAGCCTGGGGCGCTGGCTATGGCGCAACGTCGCCCGCCAGGCGATCGCCTCCTACGTGGCTCCCATCCTGATCCACGAGGGCTACGCCGAGCGCGCCGGGCGCCCCAGCGAGATTCGCTTCCTCGGGCGCCTGCCGAGCGGACCGCGCCATCCCCTCCTGCCCGGCTTTGACGACCCGCAACTGCCACTGGCCTAGCGCGCGTGGGCTATGCCCTCGCCGCAGCACTTCTGGAGCATTCTTCTGGTGACGCGACCCGCCCCGACGTGTACAATGCCCGTGGTGGCCTGTCTCGGTTCTCTGCACCCATGCGGAGGGAGCACCATGAAGCGAAGCCATGCGCTGCTTGCGGTCGTGGTCGTTGGGTTCCTGACCCTCGCGTTCGCCATCTCGAGGGGAGCGGGGCTGGCCGACGGCACCGTTCTGGCGGAGCCCAAGACGAAGGAACCGGGGCTCATTTCCGTCACCGGGGACGCGGACGTGCGCGTCATCCCGGATCAGGTGCTCCTCACCCTCGGCATCGAGACGCAGGATGCTGACCTCACCAAAGCCAAGGCGCGCAACGACGAGATCGCCGCGGGCCTGCTGGCCCTGGCCGAGGAGTACGACATCGCCGCCCGTAACGTGCAGACCGACTACATCTCGGTATTCCCCGTGTACGAGGACGAGTACAGCGTGCGCTCTCGCCTGGTCGCCTATCGCGTGCAGAGGATGGTCGTCATCACCCTGAACGACATCTCTCGGTTTGAGGGCCTGCTGAGCGACGCCTTGCTGGCCGGGGCCAACCACGTCCACGGGGTGCAGTTCCGCACGACCGAGTTGCGCAAGCACCGCGACCAGGCGCGGGCCCTGGCCCTTCGGGCGGCCCGCGAGAAGGCCGAGGCGCTGACGGCGGAGCTGGGCCTGCGCGTCGGAGAGCCCCGCACCATCACCGAAGAGTACAGCGGCTGGTGGTCGTGGTATGACTCCTGGTGGGGCTCCCGCTACGGCGGATCGATGGCCCAGAACGTCGTCCAGGAGGTCGGCTCGGCGGGCTACACCCCCGACAGCGCCCTGGCCCCCGGGCAGATCACCGTGAATGCCCGCATTTCGGTCACGTTTGAGATCGCTCACTAGGTTCGGGGCGCGCCCGACCCGTGCCTGCATCCGGTCAGCAGGCGAGTGGCGCGCCCGCTCGCCTTCACGGTCCGCCTTGCGCATCGCGCCGTCGTACCACCAGAGAGGACCCCGATGACCAGAGCCCGCGACGACCTATTGCGCGCCGCCCGCTTTGAGCGGCCCGCCCTCATCCCCATGCGCTACTCGATCAACGCTTCCTGCTGGCACCACTACCCGCAGGAAGCGCTCCTTGACCTCCAGGAGGCCCACCCGCTCCTCTTCCCCGGGTTCCAGCGCCTGCGCGAGCCGGTCGTGCCGCGCCTCGAGCCGTGGCAGCGCGCCGGCCGGCCCTACTGGGATGGCTGGGGCTGCGTCTGGCAGACCACTGACGACGGTATCACGGGTGCGGTCACCGGGCATCCGCTGGAGCGCTGGGCGGGGTGGGAGGAGTACCGCGCGCCGGACCCCTCGGCCGACTTTGGCTGGGGCCCCATCGACTGGGCGGCGGAGGAGGCCGCGCTCGGCCGCGCCCGCGCGGCCGGGCAACTCGTCTCCGGGGGGCTGCGCCACGGGCACACCTTCATGACCCTTGCCGACATCCGTGGCTATACGAACCTCCTGTGCGACATGGCCGACGATGAGCCCCGCTTGGGGCGTCTGATCGCCATGGTGGAAGAGTTCAACCTGGCCATCGTGCAGCGCTACCTGGGCCTGGGCGTCGAGTGGATGAGCTACCCGGAGGACCTCGGCATGCAGCACGGGCCGATGCTCTCCCCGGCCCAGTTTCGCCGCTACATCGCGCCCTCTTACCGGCGGCTGATGGACCCCGCCCGGGCGGCGGGCTGCGTCATTCATATGCATTCGGACGGGGACATCCGCGCGCTGGCCGCCGACCTCCTCAGCGATGGCGTCGAGGTCCTGAACCTGCAGGATCTCGTCAACGGCCTGGACTGGATTGCCGACACTCTGGCCGGCCGTGTGTGTATTGACCTGGACGTGGACCGTCAGAGCGTCACCCGGTTCGGCAGCCCCGCGCAGATCGACGCGCTCCTTCGCGGCGAGGTGACGCGCCTGGGGCGCCGCGAGGGCGGCCTGATGATGGTCTACGGGCTCTACCCGGGCACGCCGATCGAGAACGCCTGGGCCGTGGCCGACGCCATGGAGCGCTACGCAAGCCATTTCGCCTGACGCGCCCGTGCGGCCCCCCTGCCGGGCGGGCCGTCGCACCAGAACACCCGATAGGAGGACGCCTGATGCCTCGCGACGACGTCACCATGCTCCGCGACCTGGCCAAGCAGTACATGGAGGTGGCCCAGCGGCCGGTCCAGGAGGAACGCCGCGCGCTGTGGCGCCGCCACAACAGCCTGGAACGCACCAAGCCGCTCATCTACGTGCGGGCGTTCGCCGCGGGTGAGATGCCGGGCTGTGCGACCCGCTGCCGGGACCCCTTCTGGCGCCCCCTCGAGGCACACCTGCGCCAGGAGATCTACCGCGATCGGTTCGCCGACGACTATATCGTGGAGCCCTGGGTGACCGTGCGCGCTGCCGTAGTGACCCCGCCCGAGGGGCCCTGGGGCCTGCCGATCCGCTGGAGCGAGCGGGTGGCCGAGCGGGGCTCGCACACCATGATCCCGGCCCTGGTGCGCCCCGAGGATGCGCAGCGCCTGGTGCCCCCGCATCACCTCGTCGACGAGGCCGAAACCTCCCGTCGGCTGGAGCGCCACCAAGACGCCATTGGCGACATCGTCCCCCTCGACGTAGACCGCAAGCCGGCCTACCACATGTGGAACGGGGACATCTCGACCCTGCTCACGCAGATGCGCGGCATGCAGCAACTGATGCTCGACATGATCGACCGGCCCGGATGGCTGCACGGCGTGCTCGCCTTTATGCGCGACGGGATCCTCCGTACACACGCCGAGGCGGAGCAAGCCGGTCATTGGACGCTGAGCACGCACCAGAACCAGGCCATGCCCTACGCCCTGGAACTGCCCGACCCGGCCGCCAACGGCAGGCCGGCCGCCCGCCGAGAGCTGTGGTACTATATGGCCTCGCAGGAAACGACCCTCGTCGGCCCGCGGATGTTCGACGAGTTCATGTTGCAGTACCAGATCCCGATCATGGCCACCTTTGGCCTGGCAGCATACGGCTGCTGCGAGGACTTGACCCAGAAGATCGGGCTGCTTCGCCACATTCCCAACCTGCGCCGCATCGCCGTCGCTCCAGTTGCCGACGTGGCACGCTGTGCCGAGCAGATCGGCGATGAGTACGTGCTCTCTTACCGGCCGAGCCCGACGGACATGGTCGGTTACGGCTTTGACGTCGACCGGGCCCGCGCCATCATGCAGGCCGACCTAGAGGCCTGCCGAGCCAACGGCTGCCACGTCGACATCACGCTCAAGGACATCGAGACGGTCCAGGACGACCCGACGCGGGTGCCGCGTTGGGTCCGCCTGGCACGCCATGTTATCGATGAGGTCTACGGCTAGGGCCGCCAGCCCTGCCCCGTCACTCTCGGAGGGAACGATGACCGGACGAATCCTGCGTACCGCCCACCTCCCCCTGCCCAAAGGGGGAACCTACGACCGTACGGTGCTCCTCGAAGCGCTCGAGAACGGGTTCAGCCAGATCGGCCTCGGCGCCGAGAACCGCTGGTACAAGGATGAGGAGGGCCTGGCCCTCATCGAGCGCATCGGACGTGATGCGGCCTCCCTGGGCGTAACGCTCAGCATCCTGACCTGCTACCAGCGCCAGTGCCCTGACGCTCTGCGCGACCATCCCGAGTGGCGCATGATCTTCGAGGACGGGTCGGCCGGCTGGGAGGCATGCCCCTTCCACGAGGAGTACCAGGATCTCTACGTCGCCGCCATGCAGCGCCTGGCGCGCGCCCCGGGCGTCGAGGAGATCCAGCTGAACGACGAGGCCCACCTGACCGACTGGGGCAGCCACTACGGCTGCTACTGCCCCACCTGCACGACGCTCTTTCGCGCCGAAACCGGCCAGGAGCCCCCGCGAGAGATCGACTGGCAGAGCCCCCTGTGGCGCCGCTGGATCCGCTGGCGCCTAGAGAACTGGCTGCGCGTGATGCGCGAGATCGCCGAGGCCGTCCGCGAGGCCAACCCCCGCGTGCGCCTCTCCTCCCAGTTTGACCCGTCGGTGTGCCTGCGCGGCTGGAGCCCCTGGTTCTCCGGCGTCGACATCGCCGGCCTGGCCGACGTCATGGACCTCTTGCGGGTGGACCCCTACCACACGTTTCACCCGCACAACTTCCGGCCCGACGTCACCTATATCACCGAGCACGTGCGCTACCTGCGCGGCGCCCTGGGCGGCAAGCCCTTGCGCGTGTGGACGCAGGACTTTGTCTGGCCGGAGTTCAGCCGTCCCCTCAGCGAGGCGGATGGCCGCTGGACGGCCATTCTACCGGTGGCCCTCGGCGCCGAAGCCTGCACCCCCTATTCCTACCCGCTGATGCAAGAGATCCCCGAGGTGGCCCACGCCTATGAGGACTCGATCCGCTTCGACAGGTACTATGCGGAAGTGGCGCCCGTCCGGCATGCCGCGGTGGTGCAGGGATGGCAGAGTAAGACCTGGCTCCTGACCGAGATGCGTGACGGCCGCGCCACGTACGACACGGCCTACTTTCGCCCCGCCTGCGCGGCGCTGCGCCGCGGCCACGTCCCCTATGATCACGTCTGGGACCGCCGCCTGACCGCCGAGAACCTGCGGGGTTACCGCGTCTTGCTGTTGCCGCGCGTGCCCTGCCTGAGCGCGGCCCAGGCCGCCGCCCTGCGCAGCTTTGACGGCGGGCTGGTGGTCACCTCCGACACGGGCTGTTACGACGAGGCCGGCCAGCCGGCCGAGCGCCAGGCCTTCGGCGATCTGTTCCACATCGGAGAGGCGCGCGACTTCTCTGGGCTGCTAATCCGCAACCGCGCGCATCCCCTGATGGCGGGTCTGCCCGAGGGGGCGCTGCCGATCCGCACGCGCGGCTACCCGGTGCACCTCTGCGGAGAGGGGCGCGTGCTGGCGACCTTTGCCGATGCGGACGGCCAGGATACCGGCCTGCCGGCCATTCTGGCCAGCGAGGGACCGCGCCGCCTGGTGTACATGGCCTTCGAGCCGCTGCAGGCCCGCACCTGGGACGTGGCGCTGATGTCGCAGCGCGCCTTGGCCGCCGCGCTCTCGGATCTATACGTCGGCGCCGTCCGCTGGGCAGCCGGAGCGCCGCCGCTCGTGGCACTGGAGGAGCCGGCCTCCCCCGGCGTGGAACTGATGGTCAGCCAGGGGCCCGGGAGCGTCGTGGTGACGCTGGGTAACTACTACCTCGAAAACGGCCAGGTTACGCTACGCCTGCAACCGCAGGTCGCCGGAAGCCTGGCCCTCGCCTACGACGCGGTGGCCCGCCGGGCCCTGCCCGTAGCGCACCATACCGAGGGCGCCACCGTGGCAGTGCCGCTGGCGCGCCAGGCCGTCAAGGTGGTCGTACTGCGCACAGCGCCCGCCACTCCCTGAGCCGGCCCGGGGCCCCGGCTGCGCGTTGGGCAGCCGGGGCCGTTCGTGTTACACTCGAAGCCGTCAGCGGCATACGAGACCCGCTGGGCACGCAGCCGAAAGGCATTGATGGCGCCCCTCTACGACCCCAAGGATCGCTCGTCCGAACCGCCCCTCAAGCGGTTCGACATCATGTCCTCCCTCCGGAGCACTTTTGGGCAGAACCGCAACGCCCGCGCGCTCCTGCGCCGTGGAGAGACCTTCAGCGATCTGGGCTACCTCGGCGAGGCGCTCGCCGACCTCGACGCGGCCCTGGCCCTGGAACCCGGCTTTGTCGAGGCGCTCCTGCGCCGCAGCGAGGTGCACGCCGACCTCGGCCACTACGCTCAGGCGCTGGCGGACGTCAACCTGGCCCTCAACCTCCAGCCCGGAGACGCGGAGATCCTGGCCCGCCGCGGTGAGATCCATCGCCGCACGGGCCGCTACCGTCAGGCGATTGCCGATCTCGACGCCGCCCTGAGGATCGATCCCCTGGACGCCTGGGCAGCCGCCAGCCGTGGAGAGACCTACCGCGAGATGGGCCTCTATGACCTGGCCCTGGCCGACCTGACGATGGCCCTGCGCATCGACCCCAACGATACCTGGGCGATGGTCAGTCGCGGACAGGTCTACGAGGAGCAGGAGCGCTACGCAGAGGCCATCGCCGACTATGACGAGGCCCTCAGGCAGTCTCCGGACGATGCCTGGGCCCTGCAGCGGCGCGCGGAGGCCTATGCTGCCCAGGGGCGCTTTGACGACGCCCTCGCCGACCTGGGCCGGGTGCTGGGCGCCTCGCCAGACGACGTCCGGGCCCTCTTCCAGCGCGGCGAGATCCTGGTGCAGCTGGGGCGCCATGACGAGGCGCTGGCCGACCTGGACCATGCCCTACAGGTCACGCCGGACGACTCCTGGGCACTGGTGGGTCGGGCCAGGGTGTTGGCCCTTCTGGGGCACCCGGCCGAGGCGTTGGCCGACCTGGACCGCGCCCTCACCGTCGACCCCAGCGACGGCTGGGCGGTGGGAATGCGCGCCGAGATCAACCTCGCCCGTGGCGACTACCGCTCGGCCCTGGCCGATCTCAACCGCGGTCTGGGCATATACCCTGAGGACGCCTGGCTCCTGATGCTGCGCGGGGAGGTGCACCGCCGACTGGGGCACCTGAGCCGTGCCCTGGCAGACCTCAGCGCCTGCCTGCAGCGGGAGCCCACGCAGGCACGCGCCTATGCGCAGCGCGGGCGCACCTGGAGCGACCTGGGCAGCCACGAGCTGGCCGTGAGTGACTATGATCGGGCCCTTGAGCTCGAGCCGGATTCCGCCTGGGTGCTGGCCAGCCGGGGCGCCTCTTATCTGGCGCTTGGGCAGCGTGACAGGTCCCTGCGCGACCTGGAGCGGGCCCTGGACCTCGACGAGACCTCGGCCCGCCTGGCGGGGGACGAGATCGGCATCGCGCGGCTGCTCAGCGCGGTGGATCCGCGCCTGGCCAGCCGCTACGCGCGCGTTGGCGAGGCCGGCGCCGCGTCCGGCTTGGGCGGCTGATGCCGTTCGACGCGCTGTGTCATCGGGGCACTCCGGCGTCGGTACCCCTTACTTGACCATCCACTGCCAACCGGGCCCCAACTGTGCTGCACCAAGCGCATCCCTGGCGCCGACCGAACCCGGCGTCTGCGAGGCTGCACCTGTGGTATAGGTTGCACAGTGGGACGAGGTAAAGAACCTACCCACAGACGTCATACCGATAGCAGGCGGGGCTGGCTGTGGCCAGCCCCGCCCCTTTTCGCCGCCCGAGGGCCCGGGCTTGTGCCATTCCGTGGCCCGGGTATACTCCCCGCAGAGCATCCTTGTGCCATGTTGCACTGTGGCCCGCGCGCCCTTGGCGCGGGCTTTCTTGCGGGAGGTAGTTATGAGATCACCGCGCGGCGAGACCAGCGTCGAGCGTTGGGGCCTGTACGAGTTGCGCCTGCAGGGGCCCAGCCACGGCAACCCCTTCACTGAGCTGCGCTTTGGCGCCTCGTTCGCCCTCGGCCATCGTGCCGTCGAAGTGGATGGGTTCTATGACGGCGACGGGGTGTACTGCGTGCGCTTCTCGCCAGACACGGAAGGCACCTGGACCTGCACCACCCGCTCAGACGTCGCCTCCCTTGACGGCCACACGGCGTCGTTCCGTTGCATCACCCCTTCGGCGGGGAACCACGGCCCGGTGCGCGTGGCGCACACGTATCACTTCCAGTACGAGGACGGCACCCCCTACCGCCAGATCGGCACCACCTGTTACGCCTGGGTCCACCAGGGCTCGGCCCTCGAGGAACAGACCCTCGCGACGCTGCGCACTGCCCCGTTCAACAAGCTGCGCATGTGCGTGTTCCCCAAGCACTACCGCTACAACGAGAATGAGCCCGAGCTGTTCCCCTTTGCCCGGCAGGCCGACGGCTCTTGGGATTGGGAGCGCTTCGACCCCGCCTTCTGGCGCCACCTGGAGGGGCGCGTGGCGGACCTGCTGTCGCTCGGCATCGAGGCGGACGTGATCCTCTTCCACCCCTACGACCGCTGGGGCTTCGCCACCATGGACGCCGAGACGGATGACCGCTACCTGCGCTACACCGTCGCGCGCCTGGGGGCCTACCGCAACGTGTGGTGGTCGATGGCCAACGAGTACGACCTGATGACTGCCAAGAGCGTGGCCGATTGGGACCGCTTCTTCCGCATCGTGCAGCAGGCCGACCCGTACCATCATCCGCGCTCCATCCACAACTGCCGCGGGTTCTACGATCACGCCAAGCCGTGGGTCACCCACGCCAGCGTGCAGCACTGGGACCTGTCGCGGGCCCTCGAGTGGCGCGAGGCGTACGGCAAGCCGGTCATCAACGACGAGTGCCAGTACGAGGGGAACATCCCCAACCAGTGGGGCAACATCCCCGCGCGCGAGCTGGTGCACCGCTTCTGGCTCGGGACGGTGGGCGGTATGTACGTGGGCCACGGGGAGACGTACCTGCACCCTGAGGAGATCCTGTGGTGGTCCAAGGGTGGGGTGTTGCACGGGGAGAGCCCGGCCCGCCTGGCCTTCCTCCGCCAGGTCCTCGAAGAGGGCCCCGTGGAGGGGCTGGAGCCGCAGGGGCGGCGCGTGGCCGGCCAGGCCGGGCGCTACTATCTGCACTACACGGGGGTACATCAGCCGGCCGAGTGGAGCTTTGAGCTCCCCGAGGGCCAGCACTACCGCGCCGAGCTGCTCGACCCCTGGGAGATGACCGTGACGCCGCTGGCGGGCGATCTGTCCGGCGAGTTCACCGTGCGCCTCCCCGGGAAGCCGTACCAGGCCGTGCGCCTGCTCCGCATCTGACGCCCCGGTACGGACGCCTGCCGCCCGAGCAGAGAGACCCCCGCGGGGCCCGACGTGCGCCGCGGGGGTTTATGCTTCCTTCCCACCGAACTCGCGGATCAGCGCCAGTAGCTCCTGCCCCCACTGCTCGGTACGCTTGGGGCCCATGCCCCGCACCTGCAGCAGGCCCTCGTGCGACGTGGGCTGCTCGGCGGCCAGGTCACGCAGGATGGCGTTGCTCAAGATCACAAAGGGCGCCACACCGCGGGCCTGGGCGGTGTCGTTGCGCCACTGCCGCAGCCGTTCGTACAGCTCGGGGTCGCTGCTCGCCGTGGCAGCCCGGTTTGCCCGGCGGGTGAGCGACCCAAGCAGGGCCGGATCGGCGAGGGCGCGCCGGCCCTTGGCGGCAAGCTCGATCACCACGCCGCCGTGGTCCAAGGTCCGCTCCACGAGGAAGGCCCCGCTGATGAGGCTGCCGATCAGGCCGTCGACGGCGCGCGGCGAGCGGTGCCCGAGGGCGCCCCAACCGGCTAGGCCCATGCCCCGCTCCGGCGCCGCCGGGTCGCCGCGCAGGATGCGCAGCAGGCTCATCCGCCCCCAGCCGTGGCCCGAGTCCTCCAGTACCTGCAGGACGTCGGCCAGCTGCTCTTCGGGCGGGGTCTCGTGGCGCGTGCTCTCCCGGCGCAGGGGGTGCCTCGGGGCGCAGTTGTCGCAGTAGCCGCACGCGCTGCCTCCGTGGCCCATCAGATAGGCCGAGATGTGCCCGTGGCGGCAGCGCCGCGTGCGTGCATAGGCGACTATCTCGTCGATCCGCTGCGTCTGCACGGCCAGGTAAGAGTCGAGCAGCCGGCTCACGCGCGCCGGCGCATCGTCGGCCGGCGGGAGGATCTCCAGTAGCATGTCGCGTCCAAACGGTCGCACCTCCAGGTAGCCGCGCTCGGCACTCCGCCATAGCGCGCCCTCCAGTTCGCCGGCCTCCAGCCCGGCCGCCGCGGCCAGTACCAACGGATCCACCACGACCTGGGTACCGGGCGCCAGCCGAGCCGCGGCATAGATGGCGCGCCAGGCCGGGTCCTCCTGGCCGGCGGCCTCTTGGGGCGCTGCGGCGCACCGCAGGGTGACCTCGCGCGGGACGTCCTGATGGCGGCGCAGCTGGCCGGCCTCCTCCAGCATGCTCAGGGCCACCCGTACGCGGGTCTCCTGATCACGCTCTCCGCGACATAGATCCTCCAGGGCAACGCGCCCGAGGCGCGCCCGGCCCAAGCGCTGGCGCACAGCGGCATAGACCTCGCGCAGGTCCTCGATCGTCACCCTGTCATAGTTGGCCCGCCTGGTGAGCGTGGCCCGGTCGGACGGCGCGTGGAGCAGAACGCACCTGGCCGGCAGGCCGTCGCGCCCGGCCCGTCCCGCCTCCTGGTAGTAGGCCTCCAGCGAGGCGGACGGATCAAAGTGCACGATGAAGCGGATATCGGGCTTGTCGACCCCCATGCCGAAAGCGATCGTCGCCACAATCACGCGGGTCTTGTCGGTCATGAAGGCGTCCTGCCGGGCGGCGCGCTCAGCAGGGTCGGCGATGCCGGCGTGGTAGTAATCGGCCCGCACGCCGTGGCTCTTGAGCAACTCGGCGAGGCTTTCGGCGCGCGCCCTGCTCGAGACGTAGACGATGCCGCTTCCGTCCTCCGCCAGGCAAACGCGCAGGAGCGCCTGCAGCTTCTCATCCTGATCAGCGGCGCGGATAGCCTCCAGGTAGAGGTTGGGGCGGTCCACGTCCGCCTCGATCACGAGGGTTGGCGCCGCGGCGCCCGCGGGGGCTGCCGCCACGCGGCGCAGAATGTCCTCGCGGATGCGCGGGGGGGCCGTCGCCGTCATGGCCAGGACGGGTGGGCTGCCCAGGGCCTGCCGTGCCCAGCCGACGTAGAGGTAATCGGGGCGAAAGTCGTGCCCCCACATGCTCACGCAGTGGGCCTCGTCGATCACCAGGCGGCGCACCGGCGCCTGCCGCAACGCCGCCAGAAAGGACGGCTGGCGCAGCCTCTCGGGGGCCGCGTAGACCAGCCGGTATGCTCCTGCGGCCACGCCCGCCATGCGCCGGTCCAGCTCGTAGCCATCCAGGGCACTGGTGATCGAGGTGGCCTTGGCGGCCAGCGCCTCCGGCAGCGACTCCACCTGGTCCTTCATCAGGGCGATGAGCGGGGAGATCACCAGCGTGGTGCCGGTAGGCTCCATCATGGCCGGCAACTGGTAGCAGAGCGACTTGCCCCCGCCGGTGGGCAGCACAGTGAGCACATCGCTGCCCCGCAGGGTAGCGGCCAGCGTCTCGGCCTGGCCGCTGAGTAACGAGCGGTGCCCGAACAGCGCCTCGGCGGCCGCGCTGAGGCGCTCACGTTCCTCGTCGCTGACGGCGCCCGGCCCCGTGATGACGGTCGACGGCGCCTGTTCCTCCGCAGCCTCTGGAACACTCGCGGGGCGGCGCACGGCCTGGTCACCGCTCCGGCTCGCCAGCCTGGCCAGAAGCGGCGCCAAACGCTCACAGTCCTCCTCATAGGCGTCGGAGAGGGCTGCCTCCACCAGGGCCAACCGGTGCACCTCCGAGGTGCCCCGGTAATGATCGCGCAGCCGCCGAAGCAGGTAGGCCGGCAGGGCCTCCAGCCGTTCGGCGGTCTGCTCCAGCCGCACGGCATAGCCGCTGGCCGAAACGGGATCGCCCATGGCCTGGTGCCAGGAGAACATGGCCAGCAGATAGGCACGGGAGGCCTCCGAGGCATCGGCGCGCAGGCGTTGCGCCGCCTCGAGCGCCCCCGTGAGGTTTCCCATGGCTAGCCTGGCATCGACGAGGAGGGCCAGGGCCGTCTGGGTCGCCGACTGCCCCGCCACCGCCTCAGCGATAGCCAGCGCCTGCCGGGCTTCGCCCAGGGCCAGGTGGCAGCGCGCCTCGAGTACAGCGGCCGTCGTGGAACGGCGCAGCCCCTGCCGCGCCGTGGCTACCTCCAGGGCCTCGCGGGCCCGGCTCAGGCCCAGGAGCGCGGAGGCACGCGCGTCCAGCAGGGCCACGACGCCTGGCCGCGCCTCCTGGAGGACGTCCAGGACCTGCAGGGCCAGGGCATAGTGCTCCCAGCGCAGCAGAAAGGAAGTGAGCGCATAGCCATCGGCGGCAGAGAGGACGGCGGCGGCCTCTGGGTCCAGCGTCAGCGGCGGAAGGTGGGATGGTGTCGCGGTCATAGTGGGTGGGCCTCTGCGGATAGGTCATGATGATGGCGGAGCGGCGTGCCGCCGGCCAGCCAGGTGCATTCGTCGGATCCATGCCATTATGTCCGCAGCCCGCCGAATGGTCAATGGGCCCGTTGGTGCCCGTCCGCAAGATAGCGGATGACACCGGCGGCTGGGCGTTGTATGATAGCCCCGAGCGGAGGCTGACGGCTCCTCCCAGCGCGGTGCGCGCTGGAGTGGTGGCCCGCAGAATGGGGCGGAGGTGAGTGATGGGCAGGCTGAGCGGCAAGGTCGCCTTGGTGACCGGGGGTGGCAGTGGGATCGGCAAGGGCATCGCCAAGGCCCTGGCCAGCGAGGGGTGCGCGGTAGTCCTCTCATCGCGCAACGCACAGCCGCTGGAGGCGGCCGCGGCCGACCTCCAGGCCGATGGCGGCACCGTGATGGCGTTCCCCGCCGACGTCACTAACGAGGCGCAGGTCAAGGCCCTGTTTGAGGCGACCATGCAGCGCTTCGGCCGCCTGGACATCCTGGTGAACAGCCCCGGCGCCTTTGACGGCGGCCCGATCGATCAGCTCTCGCTAGAGGCCTGGCAGCACGTCATCAACACCAACCTCACCGGCCCCTTCCTGTGCACCCGGGAGGCCTTTGCCATCATGAAGGAGGCCGGCGGCGGCCGTATCATCAACATCGGCAGCATTGCCGCCCATCGCGCCCGGATGCATTCCGCGCCCTACACGGCCAGCAAGTTCGGCGTGTGGGGCCTGACGCAGAGCACCGCCCTCGACGGGCGCGAGTACGGGATCGCGGCGTCCTGCATTCAGCCGGGCAACACCCTCGTCGAGCGGCGTGGCGACCTCCACGCCCAATCGGGCCGCGACGAGGGGCCCGAGCCGATGATCCCGGTGGAGGAGGTCGCCCGCGTGGCGCTGCTGATGGCCACCCTCCCGCCGGAGGCCAACCTGCTGGAAGCGACGATCCTGCCCGTGGCCCAGCCCTACGTTGGGCGCGGATGACGACGCAGCCAGCGCCTGGTCGCGCCGGCCTCACCGGGGCCGTCGTGCGTCGCCTGGCGCCGGCGGACCGTCAGGCCGTCTTGCAGGTTGCCGCCGACACGGGGTTCTTTGGGCAGCCAGTCGAGGCGGTCCATGACGACAGGGCGCTCTTTTGCGACCTGTTGTACCGCTACTACGTCGACGTCGATCGCAGCCATGGCTGGGTCGCCGAGGAAGAAGGCGGCGTGATCGGCTTTGTGGTGGGCGCCGTCAACACGCGGGCCATGCACGCTCGCTGGGCGCGCGCCGTGTTGCCCGGCATCGTCTGGCGCGCGCTCACCGGTCGCTACCGGATACGTCGCGCGACCTTGCGGCGGCTCGCCGCGCAGGTCCTGGCGGCCCTCCGCGGTGAGGCGGCCCCGGTCGATACGTCCGCCTACCCCGCCCACCTGCACCTGAACGTCGCCGCCAGGCAGCGTGGCCGCGGCGTGGGGCGCCGCCTGTTGGAGACGTTCCTCGCCGCCCTGCGCGCCGAGGGGGTAGGCGGGGTCCACCTGCGCACCACCGACCAGAACGCGGCGGCCTGCCACCTGTTTGAGAGTTTGGGATTCCGCCTGCTGGACGAGCGTTGTGCCCGTGAGTGGGACGGCCTGATGCCGGGGCCCGTGCACCATCGCGTCTACGCGCTCACGCTATTGCCCACGCAGGCCTCGTCGGACGCCTCGATGCAGACACGGTAAGGAGCCATCATGCGTCACGTGCTGTCGAACCCCAACCCCCCGTCGATGCCGCGAGTCCTCTCCATGCGCGAGCGTGATGCGCTCACGCGCCAGCTGCTGGAGGAGCGCCTCGACACGCTCTTGCCCCTGGCCATGGCGGAGGCCGACGTGGACATGTGGCTGATCATCTGCCAGGAGGATGACCTCGACCCGGTCTTCCGCACCATGATCCCCATGAACACCTGGTGCCCCATCCTGCAGATGCTCGTCTTGGCGCGCAGGCCCGCGACGGGGCAGGTCGAACGCATCAACTTGTCTATGACCCGCACGCGGGGTCTTTATGTCGAACCGTGGACCGGGCGCGGTGAGGCCGAGCAGTGGGCGGCACTGGTGGAGATCATCTCTGACCGCGACCCGGCGCGCATCGCCATCAACACGGGATCCGTGCAATGGGCTGCCGGCGGGCTGACGCACAACCTGTACACGCAGCTGGTGCATCATCTGCCCGAGCGGTACGTGGGGCGCTTGGTGTCCGCCGAGCCCGTGGCCACGCGCTGGCTGATGACCCTATCGGACGCTGAGATCATCCAGTACGAGCACGTGGCCCAGGTCGCCCACGCCCTGTTGGCCGAGTGCTTTAGCGGGCGCGCCATCCTGCCCGGGGTCACCACCACCGACGACCTGGAGTGGTACTACTGGGAGCGTGCTGCCGGGCTCGGCTTGGAGATGGCCTTCAAGCCGTTCTTCAACATCGTGCGACGCGCGTCCGCTCAGGCACAGCACGGTCCCGACGACCGCACCATCCGTCCCGGCGACCTGATCCACTCCGACGTCGGGGTGCGCTACCTGGGCCTCACTTCGGATCATCAAGAGTGGGCCTATGTGCGGCTCCCCGGTGAGAGCGATGCGCCGGCCGGGCTGCGCAGCCTGCTGGCCGAGGGGAACAGGCTTCAGGACGTCTACATGGCGTCGTTTGAGGCCGGGCTGAGCGGCAACGAGCTCCTCGGGCGCATCCTGGGCCGCGCGCGGGCCGCCGGGCTGCCCAACCCCAAGGTGTACTCCCACTCGTTGGGGCACCTCTTGCACGAGCCGGGTCCCCTCATCGGGCTGCCCTGGGAACAGGTGCGTTGCGCCGGCCGTGGGGATGTGCGGCTTGTGCCCAACTCGGTTTTCACCATGGAGCTTTCGGTGACGGGCGCCGTTCCCGAATGGGACGGCCAGGAAGTGAGCCTGTCGATCGAGGAGGACGTGGTCTTTACGGAGGCAGGGTGTCGCCTGCTGGACGGCCGGCAGACTGCCTTCTACCTGCTCTAGTGCGCGGGCGGTGCGGTCAAAGCGAACCCGAGGGAGCAGGGGGGCATCTTTGGCAGTATGTTGCCGGCAATGTGCACGGACTAGGTGCACGTTCTGCATTTGTGTGCTATAATGCGCGTGAGGCAGCGTGCCGCGGGGCGCTTGCGCCAGGCGCACCACGCGGGCGAATGGCTGCCGCGACGCGTGGCTTGTGACCGTGCATGCTCAGCATGGTCGCCGGTCGTGCCTCGCAGCCTGGACGCCCAATCCAGGCTTCGCAGATCTGAGCCGAGTTCGGGCCGCCCTGCTCGTCGCAGGCCTCTTGCCTACGCCGCCGGTCTTCGGCGCCGCCCACATGGCGCGCCAGCCCACCTGCTGGTGTGCTCTGCCATCGCCCAGTTGATTGTACTGTACCGAACCGTTGCCAGTTATACAGCAGTGTGCCATGGCGGCGCACTCACCGGGTCGGAAGCAGCGCCCGCCGCCATCGCGTGATGGGAAGGGCCTCGTCCACCTCTCTGCTGGGATGCGCCGCCTTTTGTAGATGCGCCCCCGTGCGGGCTACACGAGAATGGAGGTGCCGCAAAGCAACCGACCGGCTGGCAAACAGATAGGCGGCGCGTTGATAGTATTCGCTCGGTCCACGCGATAGGCATGATGGCAGAAGCGCAAGACGACGAGGTCTTGCCAGCAAGGGAGGACTGTCCGATGCGAAGCAACCGCAAGTTCCTGATGCTTGGACTCATGGTCGCGGCCCTGTTCCTGCTGGGCGCGGCCACGGTCTCGGCTGCCGGCCCCGAAACCGGCATCCAGCCGTATGAGATCAAGCTGGTCGTCGATGAACAGGGGGGCTGGGCCATCCCGTCCCTCGGTGGGCTCGACCTCGGCCTGAACTCCGCCACCTTTGAGTCAGTGGCCAAGACGCTCGGCCTGCAGATGCAGGTGCCCAGGCTGGACCCGGCACTGGTCAAGATGGCCATGGATAACAACATCCAGACTATCGCCCTCATCAAGGAGGGTGAGGTCAACACCATCTTGGTCAACAACCAGCCTGCCACCGCCATTACCCTGTCGGACGCCGCCCTGGACCTGGTAGCCGGTTTTGTGCCCGATCTGGAGACGCTGATCGGCGGACTGAACCGGACCTACGTCGCGGTGGGCGTACAGCTCCCCGTGAAGGAGGGCACGCCGATCGCGCTGGACCTCGGGGCGCGCATGGGGGCCGTGGCCGCGGCAGAGGCTCCTGCGACGACGGTTGACCTCGGCGTCACCATCTCTCCTGAGGGCAAGTTGGTCTCTATGGGTGGCATGGACCCCGCGCTACTCGGCGTGGCCCTGCCAGCCCTGGATATCAGCCTGCTCCAGACCCTAGGCATGAACCAGCTGGACGCCAGGGTCACCTCTACCGGGCTGACGCTGATCGCCAACAACGAAGAGCTGGCTACGATGACCTGGGACGCCAAGCAGATCGAGGCCGTGCCGGTGCTGTACACCAAGCTCACCGGCGCAGAGCTCCCGGCACAGGCGGAAAGCGTGCTGGCGGTGGCCGAAGGGTGGCTGGCCGACAGCCAGATCAACCTGACAGCCTTTGTCGCCGAGCAGCCCAAGGAAGAGCGCCCGCATCTGGCGCTGGGGCGCCCGCTGGCGGTACAGATCCTGAAGGATGGCAACCTGTCGGTAGAAGGCTTTGCGGTGCGTACCGGCTTTGAGGCCACCATCGCCCAGTACGAGGGACTGCTCGGCCCGCTCGCCGTGTCCTGGAACGGCGAGCAGGGTCGGCTGACCCCGGTCGTGGGTGACATGGTCATGCCCAGCCTGTCGGTCGATCCCGGCTTCCTGACCACCGCGATGGGCAGCCTGCTGGGTGAGACGATGGACTGGAACCTCATTGCTGAGTCGTTGTCCTTCGCCGACGTGTCTCTGACGCTGGCCTCGGAAGGCGCCAAGGCGCCCGACGCGGCCCTGCTCGGCTACGAGCAGCATCCTGCCCCCGCCACCTTCGTGGCCACCTCGGCCGTCAAGATCTCCCGCTCTACCGGCGACATCGCCGTACTGGGCACCACTCTGCCGCTGGGCTTCGTGGAAGGCCTGACTGGCATGGAGATCACCAACGTCGTGACCCGGCAGGTCAGCCCCTTTGAGGGCGTCGAGAGCCTGGGCGTTCGGCTGGGGCCCAACGGCCTGGCGATCACCGTGAACGGCCAGAGGGCCATGCTGGCCTGGGACGAGCAGACGCGCGACAACCTCGTGGCGCTAGCCGTCAAGCTCTTTGTGGACAGCTACCAGGGCCCCGCCCCCAAGGGCGGCCTCCTGCAGGATCCGGTGGCAACCCTGATGGCCGCCCTGAAGAAGGCTGACCTCGGCGCCCTCCAGGATGCCGTCGCGGCGCTGAACCAGGGCGAGGTCGGCTTTTCCGTATCGCTCCAGGAGGGGGCTCTGCCAGAGTCCTCCTGGGCGGGCACGCTGGCCGGCCTGCAGCCACTGCTGGACCTGGTCGCTCCTCCGGCCTCGTAGGTCGGCCCCTCCGGCCTGGCCACCGGCCGCGTGCCCTTGCGGGCACGCGGCCGGTTCCGTTTCACGCTTCCTCGCGCCAAGCACGTCGTTGCCGCGCCTTTCGCTCGTGCCGCGCGATGCTCCACAACGTGAGCAGTCGCAGGATTGGTGGCGTGGGCCTCCTATGCTATACTCTCACACCGTGCCGCGTACTCGTGGTGCCCGGCATTCGCTCGACGGCGAGCCAACCCCACCGTCCCGCCACGCCGGCTTGCGTGGCTCATGCCGAGTGACTGCAGCGATGAGGAGGATTTCATGTTCGCGTTGACGTTGCCTCGTGTCAGATCCACCGTACTGCCCAAGGTGATCGGCGTTGCCCTGTTCGCCGTGCTGACGGCCATCAGCGCCCGGCTCACCGTGCTGTTGCCCTTTACCCCTGTCCCCCTGACGCTGCAGGTCATGGTCGTAGTGCTGAGCGGCCTGATGCTGGGCCCCTGGGGCGGCTTTGCCGCACAGGCCCTCGTGTTGCAGGCCATCCTGCTCGGCGCCCCCCTGACGGCCAGCGGCCTGTCGGGCGTGGCCGCGCTTGTGTCGCCGACGGCGGGCTACCTGGTGGCCTTCCCGTTCGCCGCCGCGCTGGCGGGCTGGGTTGCCCATCGCCCCGGTGGGCGCGGGCTCGTCCGTAACCTTCTGGCCGGCGGCGCCGCCCTGGCCCTGATCTACGCGCTGGGCACGGCCTGGCTCGCCACCTACGTGGGCGCGCGCAACGCCTGGGCCCTGGGCGCGGCCCCCTTCGCGCTGGCCGACGCCATGAAGATCATGGTCGCCGCCGGCGCCACCTCGCTGCGCCGCAAGTAGCCGCGGACTGACGCGAGAGAGCGCCCGCCGGCTTTGCCTGCGGGCGCTCTTTTGTTCGCGCTCTCCCTGACGGCAATCTCAGCCTGCCCCCCTGCGCGCGTCTTCCAGGTCTACGTAGCGGCGGATCGTCCCCCGGTCCACGAGCCAGACGCCGGTGGCGAAGCGTTCCACAAAGTAGCGATCGTGGACGACTGCCAGAACCGTCCCCTCGTAGCCGGCCAGGGCGCTCTCAAACCGTTCGCGCGAGGGCATGTCGAGATGGTTGATCGGCTCGTCAAGGAGCAGCAGGTTGCACCCCTGCAGAACCAGCGCCCCTAGCGCCAGGCGCGTGCGCTCGCCAAAGCTGAGGCTGGCGATCGGCACGAACACGTCCTCACCCGCGAACAGGTAGTAGTGCAGGAGGGTGCGCGCATCGGTCTCGCTCAGCGGCGCCACGCGGCGGATGTACTCCAGAGGGGTCAGGCTGCCGTCTAGGTTGTCCTGCTCTTGGGCCAGGTAGCCGACGCGCACGTTCGCCCCGATCCGCAGACTCCCGTCGGTCGGGACCTCCTCCCCCGTGACCAGGCGCAGGAGCGTCGTCTTGCCCGTTCCGTTGGCCCCCAGTAGGGCGATCCTTTCTCCGCGCCGCAGGATGAGGTCCACGCCCCAATAGAGAGTATGGTCACCGAAGCGCTTGCCGAGGTTCTCCAGTACGAGCACGTCCTGGCCACTGGGCGGCGTCGTCAGGAACTCGAGCTTGACCTGGTAGGTTTGCTCCGGCTTGGCGATATAGTCTTCCGAATCTAGCAGTCTCTGCACGCGCTTGGCGCGCACCACCCCCTCGCGGGCCACCTTCTTGGCCTTCTTGCGATAGTGAAAGTGGATCGTCTCGTGCTCGATGCGGCGAGCCTTGTTGCGGGCCTCGTTGGCGGCAGCCTCCAAGCGGGCGATGCGCTCCTGCTGCTCCACGTAGGCACGGCGGTGTTTGTCCTCGGCAGTGGCCACCGCCTGGGCGTAGGCCGAGTAGTTTCCGGGGTAGATCGCCATGGTATGGGTCTTGGCGTCCAGGGCCAGCACCTGGGTGGCCACGCGGTCGAGGAAGGTGCGGTCGTGTGAGGCTACCAGCATGGCCCCCTGGTAGCCGCGCAGATAGCCCTCCAGCCACTCGAGCGCGACGATATCCAGATGGTTGGTCGGCTCGTCGAGGAGCAGGACCTCCGGGTTCTGAAGCAAGAGGCGAGCCAGCCCCAGGCGTGTCTTCTGTCCGCCACTGAGCTGAACGACGGGGGTCGCCGGCTCGACGTGGTCGAGCGAGAGGCCGGCCAGGACCTGTTCGACGAGATGATCGGGCAGCGAGGCCCCGGGTTGGCTGAGGCGTTCGAGGGCGCGGGCATAGTCGCGCTCCAGGCGCGCGCGCTCCTCGTCAGCGGCGGAGGCTAGGGCGTGGGCCAGCGCCTCCACACGTTCCACGAGGCGCTGGACCGTCAGGAACTCCGGACCTGACAGTGCCTCGCGGACCGTGGTGGCGCCTTCTGGGGCGAGGGCCTGGGGGAGGTAGCCCACGCGGCTGCGCGGGACGTCGAAGCGGACGCTGCCGGCATCAGCAGTCTCCTGCCCGGCGAGGATGCGCAGAAGCGTGCTCTTGCCAGCCCCGTTCGGGCCAACCAGGGCGCAGCGCTCACCGCGCTGAACGGTGAAGCTTATCTTGCTGAGGACGGGGTTGTCCCCGTAAGTCTTGCAGAGGTCGGATACTTGCAGCATGGGCGGATCTCCATCTCGCGCGGTGCAGCCTCGGGCTGCGGGGCGTTCCACACCGGGGTGCCAGCCAGAACGCGCATGATGGTGCCCGCCATACTGTGATCCTCCTTGCCTGCTTCGACGCGACTACAAGAAGCCTTGCGTCCACGTCCTTTCAGTCGCTATAATACGAGGTACAGGCCTGCATGCCAAACGGTCGCATCATGCCGACCCCACCATCCGACCGGAGGTTCGCTATGCCCGCTTCCGACGAACGCCTCAGTCTGCGGACCAAAATCCTCTACGGCCTGGGAGACACCGGCTTCTCGCTCACCAGCACGCTGATCGGCGTCTTCTTTCTGCTCTTCCTCACCGATGTAGTCGGGCTGCGGCCGGCTCTGGCGGGGTTGGCGATCTTTGTCGCCAAACAGTGGGACTGGATCAACGATCCCCTGGTCGGCTATATCTCTGACCGCACGCGCAGCCGTTGGGGACGGAGACGTCCCTTCCTGCTCTTTGGCGCCATCCCCTTCGCCGTGGTGTTCGCTCTGATGTGGTGGCGGCCGCCCATTGCCAGCCAGTCGGGCTTGGCCGCCTACTATGGTGGTGTCTATGTCCTCTATGACACCATTGCCACCTTTGTCTACATGCCCTACTTTGCCCTGACGCCTGAGCTCACCCTCGACTATGATGAGCGCACCGCACTGACGACCTACCGGATGGCCTTCTCGATCATTGGCAGCCTGATCACCTTCATCGTCCCCTGGATGATCATCGGGTCCTTCCGGCCAGAGAACTCTTCCCGGGTTCTCCTGAACGGGATACTCTTTGCCGTGCTGAGTGCGCTCCCGCTCCTGGGCACCTTTGCCGGCACCCGCGAACGGGCCGACCTGGCGGCCGCCAGCCAGCCCGGCCTGCGCAACTCGCTGCGGGCCGCCCTGGGGAACCGGCCCTTCCGCATGGTGGCCGCCCTCTATCTCCTGACCTGGTTGACGGTCAGCGTTGTGCAGGCCGTACTGCTCTACTTCCTCAAGTATTGGCTGGCGATGGAGGGGCAGAGCGACACGATCTTTGCCGTGATCTTTGTGACGGCGCTGGTGGTGCTGCCCTTCTGGCAGTGGGCCTCGCGGCGCACGGAGAAACGTCTGGCCTACATGTACGGCATCGGCTTCTGGGCAGCGGTACAGATCGTGCTGGTACTGGTGCGGCCTGGAGCACCGGTGGGGCTTATCCTGGGGCTCGGCGCGCTAGCCGGGGTTGGCGTATCGGCGGCGCACGTGTTGCCCTGGTCGATGATCCCCGACACGATCGAGTGGGGCCAGGTGGAGACGGGGAGCCGCCACGAGGGGATGTTCTACAGCCTGGTAATGCTGGCCGAGAAGGCGGCTGCGGGGCTGGCCTTGTTCCTGGTGGGCGTAGCGCTCGACTGGGCCGGCTATGTGCCCAACGCCGCCCAGCAGGCGCCCTCAGCTTTGACGGCCATCCGGGCTCTCACCGGGCCGCTCCCCGCCATGCTCTTGTGTGGCGGGATACTGCTGGCGGCGCGCTTTCCGCTGGGGCGCGCTCAACACCTGGCCTTGCGGGAGCGTCTGGCCCTGGCCGCCCCTGACGCTACAGATCACTCGGCCCCTGCGTGAGGAGCGCCCGCTGCCGGCCGGTTACCCCTTCTCTCCACGGCCCAGCAGGCTGCGGCCAGAGCCGCCAGAACACGCTCGGGCGGGTCGGTCTTGGGCAGAAAGGCATCTGCGCCAGCCGCCAGAGCCGCCTCGCGCGCCTCTGGACGGCTGCTCATGGCCACCAGCGCGAGCCCCGGCCAGCGCCGACGGGCTACCGCCAGGAACTTGGTCGGCCGGAGGCCCGGCAGCTCCCAATCGAACAGGAGGATCTCGGCCTGCGCGTCGGCGATTGTCGCTGCCAGGCGGTGGCCATCGGCCACCTCACCAACGACGAGATGGTGAGACCTTTCGTCTAGCAGGAGGCGAAGGGCAGAGCGCACGGCCGGCCGGTCGTCGGCGACGATGATGCGCATGAGTCCTCCTCGGGGTCTTGGTGGAGCATCGCTCTCGAGATCACCCTACCATGCGGCCCGTAAATACGCGTCATACGGGCGACGAGGTAGCCCCTGGCCGATCGGCCAGTCTTGCGTTCGGCGGCCGCGGCGCGCTCACGGACGGCTCGCGCAAGTCAGGGCCTGGCCATTCGACGGAGACGGACATCCGACTGTTCACTGATGGGCCAGGCCCGTCATCGTGGTACGCTCGACTCAGAGTCTCCAAGCCACTACATCGTGAAGAACGGAGTCGACGAGATGACCGCCCATTGGCCTGCCCGTCTCCTGGCCGTCTTGGGTCTGTTGGCCGCCCTGCATGGCTGCGTTCCAGCTTCGCGCGGCGGGCCCTCCGTCCCCTCCTCGCCCGCGGCAGCCCTGCCGGCCCCCTCCCCCAAGATTGCGACGGGCCTAGGCGACCTGGGCGCCCTCGCTCCGGAGGCGCTGGTCGATTCCTTCTATCGCTGGTACGTGAGGAAAAGCGCGGCAGCGCTGACGGACGGCACCCTGGCCAGCAGCGGATACCTCACTGCGGGCTACACCGCGCGGCTCATGGAGACCGTGGCCGGCTTTGAACGGGGTGCTGTCGATCCGCTCCTGTGTGCGCAGGATATGCCAACCAGGTTTACCGCCCGACGCGTCGGTGCGGATGTTGAGCGGGCCGTGGTGCACGTCACCACGAGTTTCCCAGGTCATCTCCTCGAGGTGCACCTGACGCGTGCCGACGGGCAGTGGCGCATAGACCAGGTGTACTGTGGGGCGCGCGAAGCGCCCTTCCAGCCGACACTGGTGGCACGGCCGACGCTGACACTCCTTCCGTCGGCTGGCGGGCAGGCCCAGGACGAGCTCACCGCCGGTTGGCCTGTTTATGTCAATGACGCGTACGGTTTCCGCTTCGCGCTCCCGCCCAACTGGGTCTATGCCGAGTACCGCGCCGAGCCGGGCCTACCACCCCTCGGCCCACAGAACGTCCGCCTGCTGGTGCAGATCATGCCCCAGGAATGGGCCGAACGCGCTGCGGAGCCCGCTGGGCCGGGCGTGACCCCCTTTGTCGTCGAAGTCACCGTCGGCACCCTCGAGCAGTTCCGCGATGCCAACCTGGAGCCAAGCCGCAGCGAGACCCTGCAGCTGGGCGGCCTTGTCGCAGTGTGGGAGGAAGAGGCGCTCAACGACGTGCTCAGCCTGCAGCGCTACGTCTTCCAGCAGCCGGAGAAGGCTGACCTGCGGGTCACCTTCCACGATCCGATCTCTGGCTTCCCCGAACGGTTGGCCGCGGCTGGGGCACTCGTGGACCAGTTCAGGGCCATCGTAGGCACGATGGCGTTCACGCCGTGAGCCGACCCTCCCTGCCTGACCGCCTGCGTGCGCTCGTCCTCACTCCGCGGGGGCTGGGGGCGCGCATAGTCCTGTGGGGCGTGGTGCCGTTGGTGTTGATCGTGGGGCTGGCGATCGGCAGCGTCACCCTGGCCTACTACCGGGTGACGGACAATCTCCTGCGCGCGCGGAACGCCGAGATCACCCGCCTACTGGCCCAGAGGCTGTCCACCGACCTGCTGCCGCCGCTGGCCGTGCTGGACCGTGCTGGCGCCAGTGACGACGTGCGCAGCGGTGACCCCGCGCGGATGCGTGTGGCGCTGCGCTGGGCGATCGGTGAGCTGCGCGCGTTTGACGAGGGCGTCGTGATCCTCGACCTCGACGGGCAGGTGATCGCCGCCGATCCCCGCCGGCCCGCCCTCGTCGGGCAGGACTGGAGCGCCCTGGGGATGGCTGCGTCTGGCCAGGCTCGCGCTGACAGCGGCGGCCCGCTCCCCTTTGGCGCCGACGTCGCGGCGCTCGGGGATCAGGGGGCCGCGGCAGTGCCGCTTCTCCTGCCCCTCTACGGCCCGGGGCACCAGCCACTGGGGACCATTGTTGGCCTCTTCGCGCTCGAGCCGGCGCCCGGCGCCGAGCCCAACGCCCTGGCGCGCGCCGTGGGGCGGCTTCTCTCGGACGCGACCTCGCCCCAGGGCGGGGGCGCTCGCCTGCTCCTCGTGGACGGGGCCGGGCGCCTCATCGGCCTCGTTTCGACGGGCAGCCGCGAGGCCTGGGGCGAGCCGCCCGCGGCGGGGACGGACCTTTCGGCACACGCTGCCGTAGCCGCCCTGCGCGGCCGGGGCAGTGGCTCGGTGCGCCTGGCCAACCAAGAGGGGCGCGCCCTGATCGCCGGGTACGCGCCAGTGCCTGACACGTCCTGGGGCCTCGTCCAGGAGGAGGACTGGGCAGTGCTCGTTCGCCCGGTCACCGAGGTCGGCCGGCTGGCGATCCTGTTGCTGGCCCTCGGGCTGCTGGTGCCCGCGGCCGTGGTCGTGGCGGGGATCCGGCGCCTCACCCGTCCGCTAGCAGAGCTCACCGAAGCCGCCCAGGGGATCGCCGCCGGTGACCTCGGCCAGCGCATCGACATGCCGGAGGATCCCGAGCTGGCCAGGCTGGCCGCGGCTTTCAACCACATGTCCGCCCGGCTGCGCACCCTGTATGACGGCCTCGAGCGTCAGGTGGCGAATCGCACCCGCGCGCTCAGCACCCTGAACGCCATGGCGGCAGTGGTGAGCCGTACGCTGAACCTGGACGAGGTCCTCACCGCCGCCCTCGAGCACACCCTTGCGGCTCTCTCTCTGGAGGCGGGCCTGGCCTGCGCGGCCACTGCCGACGGCGGCCTGGCCCTCGTGGCGGTGAGGGGTGGCCCGTCGCAGCCCCCCGACGCTGCTCTGGACCGCTCCGGGGCGCGCGGTCTGGCGGACGGCCTGGCGCCAGCGCTTTTCGCTCGTTCGGAGTTGCCGAGCGCGTTGCAGGGCGGCCTGCCCGCCATGGGCGGAGAGCAGGTTGTCTCGGTGCCGCTGGTAGCCCGCGAGCAGCTGCAGGGCCTGCTCCTGTTGGCCTGGCCCGGCCCCACGGATCCCGATCCCGATACCCTGAGACTCCTGGCCGCCCTGGGGCAACAAGCGGGTGTGGCTGCCGAGAACGCGCGGCTGGTGGCGCGTGCCGAGGAGGCCGCCGTTTCCGCCGAAAGGAACCGCCTGGCCCGCGAGCTGCACGACTCGGTCACGCAGATGCTCTTTTCCGTCAACCTGATCGCCGGAGTGCTCCCCATGATCTGGGAGCGCGACCCTGCCGAGGGGCAGGAGCGGCTCGGTGAGTTGCACCTCCTGACGCGCGGCGCCCTCGCCGAGATGCGCGCCCTACTGATGGAGTTGCGCCCGCGGGCCCTGGCCGATACACCCCTGCACCAGCTGCTCCGCCAGCTCTGCGACGCAGCCCAGGGGCGCTCCCGCGTGCCGATCGCGCTGACCGCGTCGCAGAGCCCGGAGCCGCCCACGCAGGTCCGGCTGGCCCTGTACCGCATCGCCCAGGAGGCGCTGAACAACATGGCCCGGCACTCGGGCGCCAGCGCGGCCAGGGTCCTCTGGCAGATCGGGGAAGGGTCCGGCTGGGCAGACCTCATCATCGAGGACAACGGGCACGGTTTCTGTTTGGGGGCCACGCGCCCGGGTAGCCTGGGCCTGGGCATCATGCGTGAGCGCGCCGAAGCGGTCGGTGCCCTGTTGACCATCTCCAGCGCGCCCGGCCAGGGGACACGTGTCTCTGTATCGTGGCGCTCGGAGCGTCAGGACACAGTGCAGACCCATGCTTGACGGGCAGGCGTACAACCGAAAGGGGGCACACGTGCCGCAAGAGAACCCCATTCGCGTCCTGATCGTGGATGATCAGCCCGTGGTTCGCAGCGGCCTGATCGCCTTTCTGCGCGCGCACACGGACCTGGAACTGGTGGGCGAAGCGAGCGACGGGCGGCAGGCCATCAGCAAGTGCGGAGGCCTGCGGCCCGACGTGGTCCTGATGGACCTGGTCATGCCAGACGTCGACGGGGTCGCCGCGACCGAGGCGATACACCGCCAGTGGCCGGAGGTGCGCATCCTGGTGCTGACCAGCTTCGCCGAGGACGACCTGGTGCGCCGCGCCCTCCAAGCGGGCGCCACCGGCTACCTGATGAAGGATGTGTCACACATTGAGCTAGCTGAAGCCATCCGCGCCACCCACCGCGGGCGGGGGACTCTTGCGGCTGAGGCCGCCCAGGCCCTCGTCCGCGCCACCACCGCGCCCCCGCCCCCCGGTCGCGACCTTACCCCGCGCGAGCGCGAGGTGCTCGGGCTCATGATCCTGGGCCTGTCGAACCCCGAGATCGCGGAGCGCCTGATCATCGGCGAGTCGACCGCCAAGTCGCACGTCTCCAGCATTATCGCCAAGCTCGGCGTCGCCTCGCGTACTGAGGCCGTGGCCATCGCCTTGCGCCACAACCTAGCCACCTGACGGACTCGCCGATCACGCGATAGGCCGACCCGCAGATGCCCCGGACGCCCGATGAGTCCGGGGCGTTCTTCTTGTACCCTGCAACCAGGTTGAGGGAGCGCCGAGGTCGGCGAGAAGGCAGGGTTACGTTGGACGCAAAGCATAGTGCGCATCGGCGACAGTCCTACGCGGATGAGGAAACACAAGGAGGAACCACGATGCAGGAGAATCGCAGGGGCCGCTGGAGCGAGATGGCCCGCAGCCTCGTCAGGGGCAGCGTGACCATGCTGATGGTGGCTGCGCTGGCCGGCTGCGCGGCCGTGGCGGGCGGCATCGACGACCAGGCCGCAGACGCGGAGGCCACAGACGCCGAGGCCGCTGTGGCGGTGGTTGAGCAGTTCTACGACTGGTGTCTCCACCCGACGCCCCAGGGTCTCCCCCTGACCGCAGCGTCCTACGCCGAGCGTGGCGAGCTGACCGCTGAGCTGGTCGCCAGGGTACAGGAAACGGTGGATGGCTTTGCTGGCGGAGGAGTTGATCCCTTCCTCTGCGGCCAGGACGTACCCGGCAGAGTCATGGCTGGTGAGGTGACCGTATCCAGCGATGAGGCCGTAGTGCGGCTGGCCGCGCTCTACGTCGGCAACCCGCTGGCCTCGCAGCTGGACGTGCGCTTGGCGCGCGTGGAAGACGGCTGGAAGATCGCCGAGGTCTTGTGCACCGGAGAGGCGACCCCGCTGACCGCAGCGCAGACGGCTCAGTCCTTCTATGACGTGTACTTGCAGTCTGCCCGCCGTGGCAGCCCGCTGGCCAACGCCACGTATGGTGACATGCCCTTCCTAGCACCCGAGTTCGTCGCTCACGTCAGCGAGGTGGTGAGCAGCTTTGAGGGCGGCGGGTACGACCCGATCCTCTGCGCACAGGACGTGCCCGACGCCGTGACGGCTGCCAGCGCCCAGGTGAACGGCGACGTTGCCACGGTCGGGATGGAGTCGTCCTTCGAGGGGCACCGCTTCACGGTGCAGCTGGCCGCGCGCAACGGTGGCTGGCTCATCACTGGCGTCACCTGCCGGTAGATCAGCAAAAGCCGGGCGGCAAGGGAGGCCGGGGACAAGTCCCCGACCTCTCTTTTGTGGTCGGCGCAGCAGCGCCAGGCTCAGTCCGTGATCAGGCGGGCGCGTTGGAAGCGCATCAGCCCCACGGCGAGCAGCGCCGCGTCCAGAGCGAGCAGGATCCCGAGCGCCACCAGCACCCCGAGCGACGGCACTGCCCCGCCCGACATGTGAGCGGCCAGTGCTTCCCAGTCGATCGGCAGCGCCCGCAGCCCGTACATCGACCCGAACACCAACGCAAGCGAGGCCAGGCTCAGCGTCTGCTGTGCCTGCCGCACCGTGCTGGCCCGCAGCGAGACCAGCACTCCCACCGCCGCCGCCAACAGGGAGATGAGCAGCGTGAGCAGGACAATGGAGATGGCCATGTCGGGCGAGTAGAGAAGCAGCCCGTCGCCGCGAAAGCGTAGGTTCGTGGTCACCAAGCCAAGGAGCAAGGCCGCCAGCGAGGTGGCCCAGCCGTAGGCCACCGCTGCCCCGACCTTGCCGAGGTATATGGCCCGGTCCGGCAGGCGCGTGGCCAGCAGTGACTCGAGCGTGTGCCGCTCCCGTTCCCCGGCGAACGACTGGGCCACCACGGTGGAGATGAGCAGCATCGGTACCCAGGCCCAGAAGAGCAGAGCGCTCGGAGAGGTGACCCATTCCTTGCCAAAGTTGTAGGGCAGCAGAATGCCGAACACGCCGATAGAAACCAGCGTCTGGCTCAATCCGCTGGCGAACCGACCCCGTCCCGCGCCCTGGCGCAGTTCGACCAGTTCCTTCCACACCACGGTCCGCACGTCGGCGACGAGGGACCTGTCCCACGGACCACCGCGCTCCGCCATCACTCAGGCACCCCCATCTGCTCCTCCTGCACCAACGTGAGGAAGACGTCCTCCAGGCTGGCCTGGCCGCGCCGGATCTCCGAGACCTCGGCGCCGGCCATCACCAGGATACGGTTGACGGCGGCCGTCCCCACCTCCTCGCCAGCCTGGATGACCAGGCGCGAGCCCTGCACCTCGGCCCCCTCGACGCCGGGGAGGGCCCGCAGGGTGGCCAGCACCTCCTCGCCAAAGCCTGCGCCCCACACCTCGATCGTCGGGGCGCCCGACTGGCTGCGCAGGTTGGCGGGGCTGTCCACCGCCAGCAGCCTGCCCTGACGGATGACGCCGACCTGGGCACAGAGCCGCTCCGCCTCGGCCAAGTTGTGCGTGGTGAGGAAAACGGTCACCCCCTCGCGAGCGGCCAGCGAGGAGAGATCCTCGTGCAAAGCCGCGGTCGCCACCGGGTCGAGCCCGGCCGAGGGCTCGTCGAGAAAGATCAGCGCCGGCCGGTGCAGCAGAGCGCGCGCTACCGCCAGTTTCTGTCGCATGCCCCGGCTCCAGGTGGCCACCAGGTCATGCCGGCGCTCCCAGAGGCCCAGGTGGCGCAGCAGCTCCTCGATCCGCGCCGCACGTTCGCCCACCGAGAGGCCGTAGATCCGCGCGTAAAAGATGAGGTTCTCATAGGCGCTGAGCCGTTCGTACAGGCCGGCATGCTCGAGGAGGGCGCCGGTCCGCTCGCGGATGCGGTCAGCCTGGGCCTGCGTGTCATAGCCGAGCACCTCGGCGCGGCCCGCGGTAGGCTCCAGCAGGCCCAACAGCAGGCGGATCGTCGTGGTCTTGCCCGATCCGTTGGGCCCCAGGAAGCCAAAGATGATCCCGCGCGGCACGTGCAGGGTGAGGCCGTCGACGGCTAGCACGTCGCCAAAGCGCCGCGTGAGGTCCTCGGTAGAGATCGCTGTCTCCATGGCTACTCCTCCGCCGGGGCCTGGCCGGCAGGGCTGCTCTTCGCGGTGAACCAGATGAGATGCACGATGCCCGAGACGGTGAGAGCCGCGCCCATGGCGCCGAGATAGACAGCGCTGGCGGGCACCGGGCCGCCTGTCGGCACCACATACACGGATAGCGCCCCGAGCAGGCCCGAGAGGGCCGCGAGAAGGTGGAAGCGCAACAGACAGAGCCTTTCCCCCAGGAGCAGCATGGCCACGCCAAGCCCCAACGAGAAAAAGAGCGCCATCCATAAAGAGGTCGCGTCCACGGCTTGCAGGCGGGCAGTGCGCGCCGTCGCCCAGATGGTCGACACGGCCAGCACCGTCCCGCTTATGGCCAGGGCGCGCCGTCGGCGGGGCTCGTCCCACGTCGCTGGGAGGGGTATGTGGCGAGACATGGTCGTGGCCTTCTTTACCGCCAGGAGGATGCCGCGCATGCCCACTCCGTAGGCCAGGATGGCGCACGGGGCGCCCACCGCAATGAGGCTCGTGAGGGCCCCGGCCGCCGGTGCGCTCCCCCGCCACCAGAAGTAGGCGGCCGCCGCCAGCAGCAGCACTCCCTGGAACGCCTGGGGCAGGCCATCCAGAAACCAGGCACGATGGGCCTGGCGCAGCAGTCGTTGGACGTCGTTGTCTGTCATCGGCATCGCTCCTGCAAGCAGGCCTGCCCCAGCCATCGGGCGAGGCCGGCCTCATACGCACCATCGGTGGGCTCCGCACGCCTCACGTCCGCCGGCCTCAGCGCCGCGGCACCCGTGCCATACTACTGTCATGCCGCCAGGCTGGCAAGCCCTGCTGCGCCGGTCTTGGCACCAGCGCTTGGCGCCGCCCGCTCGGCCGGTTACAATCCCTCCGTCAGGCCTATAGCATGGAAAGGAGTGGCGACACCATGAATCTGCTCTCGACGATCCATGGCTCTCTTCTGGAAGGGTTCTACCCGCGCGGGTGGGACCTGGCCCGCATCGACGCCTGCTGCGCACATCCGCCCGAGAGTGTCACCGAACGCCAGCCATTCTGGAACGCCGATTTCACCCCCGTCCCCTGCGATAGCGTCGCCGACCTGGACGTCTACATGGGCCACGAGATCGCCTGGGAAATCGCCCAGGCCCGGCGGGAGGGGCGCCCCCTGGCGGCGATCCTGCCGGTGGGGCCCATGGGCATGTACCGCTGGGCGGTGTACTTTTTGCGCGCCTGGAACATCCCGGCGGACCATGTCCACGGCTTCAACATGGACGAGTGGTCGGACGCCGCCGGCCACACACTGCCGGCGGCCAGCCCTGGCTCCTTCCAGCGAGCCATGGAAGGCGCCCTATATGGCCCGCTCGGCGACCTGACCGTGCCCGAGGCGCAGCGGCACTTTGCCACCAGCGAGGCGTTGCCCCGCTACGCCGACGAGATCGCCTCCCTGCGCGCCAAGGGCGCCCGGCTCATCGTGGTCTATGGCATCGGCCGGGTCTTCCACATCGCCTTCTGGGAACCGCACTTTGCCGGCGAGTTCGCCAGCCCCGCCGAGTGGCGCGCCCAGACGCACCGCCTAGGGGCCAAGCTCCATCCGCTGACCATCGAGCAGAACGCCATCACCAGCTTCCGCAGCCGCAGCACGCTGGTGCCCGCCTACGCCAACACCATCGGCCCGGGCCTGTTCCTGCAGGCGGATCGGGCCATCGGCGGCGCCGACGGCGCCCTGGGCCGCGGCATGATGTGGCAGGGCATGTCCCTGTGGGTGACGCTACGCTACTCGCCCGACATCTGGGTGCCGTCCAGCCACATGCCCACCCTTCCGGGGCGCCTCTTCTTCCTCCGCGAACTGGCCGGGCCCTTGGCGCCCGACATGCACTGATCGGCCGCCCAGCACGCCGGGCCGCTGCGGCGGCCCGGCACACCATGAGAGGGACGTAACGTGCCCGACGCAAGCAAGATCGGTGTGATCGTATCGATGCGGCGCCTCCTCGACGAGGGGATCGGCCAGCTTCGCGAACTCGGCCTGCGCACCTGCCAGCTAAACAACTGGGACGCTTCCCTGGCCACGCGCGACAACGCCCAGCGCGTCCGTGACCTCCTCGCAGACGAGGTGTCCATCGCCAGCCTGTGGGCCGGGTGGCCGCCGCCGGCCGTGTGGGATTTCATCGATGGCCCCGCCACGTTGGGCCTGGTGCCGGCCGCCTACCGGGCGGAGCGCATTGAGGCGCTGAAGCGCGGCGCAGACCTGGCCGCCTGGCTCGGCGTCCAGGACGTCACCACGCACGTGGGCTTTATCCCGGAGAACCCCTCCACCACCGAGTACCGCGAGGTGGTGGTGGCCATCCGTGAGGTCGCCCGCTACTGCCGTGACCTGGGGCTCTTTTTCAACTTTGAGACGGGCCAGGAAACGCCCACCACCCTGATGCGCACCATCGAGGAAGTCGGGCTCGACAACCTCGGCATCAACCTGGACCCGGCCAATCTGCTGATGTACGGCAAAGGCAATCCGATGGACGCCGTCGACATCTACCAGGGCGCGGTGCGCGGCGTTCACGTCAAGGACGGCCGCTACCCCACCGACGGCCGCCACCTCGGCGTCGAGACGCCGGTCGGGGAGGGATTGGTGGATTTCCCCGTGCTGGTGCGCAGACTGCGCTCCTACGGGTATTCTGGGGCCTGGATCATCGAGCGGGAGATCAGCGGACCCCGCCAGACCGAGGACATCCGCCGGGCCAAGGCGTTCCTCACAGAGATCCTCTGATAGCAGCGAAAGGGAGCAAGCCCGCGTGATGGCCTACCGTTTCTTCGACCTGCGCGCCAGGCGCGCCTCGGACCAGATCGATCTGCTCTTCCCGGGCTGGCAGCCGGGGGACGAGCGGCTCATGGTGCTCAGCCCGCACGACGATGACGCCCTGCTCGGCGCTGGCTACGCCCTCTCGGCAGCCCAGGAGCACGGCGCCGAGACCCACGTCTGCATCTTCTGCGACGGCAGCGCCGGCTACTCCTCGCCGGGCGATCGCGACACCATCGTCGCGGTGCGCCGGGAAGAGGCGTTGCGCGCCTACGCCGTGCTGGGTCTGGGCCCCGCACAGGTCCACCGTCTGGAACTGCCCGACTTTTCGGCGAACCACCACGTCGGCTGGAGGCTGCCCTCTGGGGGCTACGGGGCGCTCCAGACGCTGGTGCCCCTGCTGCGGCGCGAGCGCATCACGCGCCTGCTGGTACCCAACGGGTACCGCGAGCACCTGGATCACGAGGCAACCTACGACTCGGGGCGCTACGACGGCGTGCAGGCCGGCGACCCGGTTCTGGTGGACCTCGGCGCGCCGCAGCCGCTGCGCAGCGTGGCCATCTATGCCGTGTGGGGCGACCTGAGCCCGGAGGACGCCCTCGTAGAGGGCGCCGATCCGCAGATCCGCGCCAACCGCGCCATCGTGGCCGACTATGCCGTCGAGGGTCGGATCGCCCAGGGCCTGGCCGCCTGGCGCTCGCAGGCGCAGATCATCGCCGGGCTCCTCGAGGCGCGCCGCGACCGCGACTGCGGCCTGGGGATGATGGAGCTGTACGTGGCCTTCGATCCGCGCCCCCGGCTCGACTATGCGCCCTATGCGCGGCTGATCCGCGCGCTGGCCGGCCAGTGAGCCCCGAGGCTGCCCCCCGCCCGGCCGCCGCAGAGGTCGGGGCCACCGACAGGGCCCTCGCGGCGCGCTGGCGCGCGTCTGGCGGCGGGGCCTGGTCCAGCCAGGAGTGGGAGGAGTACCTGGCCCTCAAGCAGCTGGTGACGGCGTCCCTGCGTCGCTGGATAGGCCGGCGGGGCCGGCCGGGCGTGCTCCTCTATGATGCCGTCGGCCGGGGGCTGGCCGTCGTGGCGCGGTTGGTCTGGAGGCTGCGCCCATCCTGGCGCCGCGCCGGCCGGCCTGCGGCGCGCGCCGAGCAGGGGCCCGACGGCATGCGCCTCGTCTTGGCCGGGCTACCCATTCCCGGCAACGCCGGCACCACCTACGGCAACACGGTGCACCTGTGGCCCGCGCCCGAGGAGCCAGAACGGGCGCGCGTGTTGCTCAATCACGAGTACGTGCACGTCCTGCAGGCCCGGCGCGACGGCGCGGTGTTCATCGTCAGGTACTTGGCGGGCGCCTGGGGCGCCCGCCGTCGCGGGAAACACTATTACTGGGGCAACCCTTACGAGGTGCAGGCCTACGACGTCGAGCGCCTCCTGGCGGCCCACCCGTGGCTCCCTGACGTGTGGGAGCTCCCCCCGGCCGACGATGCCCCGCCCGCCGCGCCGCTGGCGCCCTAACGACGGCTCCTAGTCCTTTCTGCTGAGAAGGGCTACCTGGGCCTCGCTGAGCCGCGTATCGGCGGCCGTCAGGCTGTCATGAAGCTGCGCCAGGGTCTTGCAGCCGACAATCGGGACCGAGGAAAAGGCCTGCGACTGGACGTATCCCAGCACCACCTGCGTAACTGTCAGCCCCGCCTCGGCGGCGACCCTGCGGATGCGCTGGAACTGGCGCGCGTTGGCCTCCCGCGGGTAGACCTGCGCACGCCCGGCGGGCGGCGGCAGGAGCCCTGCCGCCATCTTCTGAAAGAGCCCACCGACCTGCGACGAGAAGGCCAGGGCGGCCATGCCGGTCTCCAGATGGTAGCGCTCCCGTTCGGCGTCCATCCAGAGGGTAGTGACGTCGGCGCGCGCCGCGGGGTCGTACACCGCCACGTTCCACAGCACCTGGTCGGCCACAAACCCCACCCAGCCCTGCCTTGCTGCGTACGCCTGGGCCTCGCGGATGCGCGCCGTTGCCCAGTTCGAGCAGCCCACGTAGCGCACCTTGCCGGCCGCCACAAAGCCGTGCAGGGTCTCCATGATCTCGGCTACCGGCCGGGCCGGGTCGTCCCGGTGGAGCCAGTAGAGGTCGATCGCGTCGACTTGCAGGTTGCGCAGGCTCGCCTCCAGGTCGGCGCGTACCTCTGCCGGGGAGAGCCTGGGGACATGCATGGTGGAGAGCTCCGGATGGCCCCCCTTGGTGCCGACGAGCACCTGCCCGTGCAGGCCCCGCTCGGTCAACCAGCGCCCGATCGTCTTTTCGCTCACCGAGCGTTCGGCGGTGAGCCAGTCGGCGTACACGCTGGCCGTGTCGAGCAGGTTACCGCCCGCCTCGTGGTAGGCGTCCAGCAATGCGAAGGAGGTCGCCCGGTCGACGCTGGTGCCCAGGTTGGACGTACCCAGGCAAAGTGACGCGACGTTCAGGTCGGTGTTGGGGATACTGACGGAGCGCATATGCCCCTCCTGGTGTGCTGCTAACAATAGACTCGCCCGCAACGTGGCGCGCTTGCGGCGCGCGCCGGAACATCCCTATACTGGGATCGTCGGCCGGCGCCCTCAGTAAGGAGGTGTGGCCATGAGAACGATCATCTCGGCGCTGGGGAGCGCTCTCTTGCTGGCGGCGCTCGTTGGCGCCTCGTGCGCGCGCGGCGACGATGCCCCTCTGCCGGCCCTGAGCGCTGCGCCCGGCCAGGCCCCCCTGGTGCTGGAGAGTAGCGTCTTCCAGGACGGGCAAGCCATCCCCAGGCGGCACTCCTGCGACGGCGAAAACCTTTCCCCGGCGCTCGCCTGGTCCGGCTTGCCGGAGGGCGTGGTGAGCCTGGCGCTCCTCGTCGACGATCCCGACGCGCCGGGCGGGACATTCGTGCACTGGGTGCTGTACAACCTTCCCTCTATCTCCGAGGGGCTCGACGAGGGTATAGCGCCCGGCGCAGCCCTACTGTCCGGGGGGGTCCAGGGCATCAATAGCTGGGGGCAGGCCGCCTACGGAGGCCCCTGCCCGCCGAGCGGGACGCATCACTACCGCTTCACCCTCCTCGCACTGGACGCTTCGCTAGACCTGCCCTCCGGCGCGAACCAGCCCGATGTCCTGCGCGCCGCCGAGGGGCATCTCCTCGCCGAGGCGGTCCTGGTCGGCACCTACCGGCGCTAGGCCCCCGCGCCGCTAGCCCCGTCCCGCCCGGTGACGAGCGGCAACACGTCTCCAACGCGCGGCACGATGGCGAGCGACGGATACGGGGCGAACGCCTCGGCGGGCGTGGTGCCGGTGAGGACGGCCACGAAGGGCGTCCCCGCCCGCGCCGCCGTTTGCGCGTCGACGACGCTGTCGCCAACGTAGAGGGTGGCATTCGGTTCCGTTGCCAGGCGCCGCATGACCTCCTGCAGGCCCTCGGGATCCGGCTTGAGGGCCACGTCGTCTTCCCCGCCGACGATGGTATCGACGTACCCGAGCAGCCCGTCCCGCCCCAGCACCGTCTCAATCCGCCGGCGATACTTGGACGAGACGATCCCCACGCGCAGGCCGCGCCCGCGCAGCGCCGCGAGCAGGTCGCCCACGCCGTCGTAGACGGTGGTGGAAGGGGCCATCACAACGTCGGCCTTGGCGATAAACAGCCGGTGGAACTCGGGCGCCAGGGGCCGAGCCTCCTCGCCGGCCAACCGCACAAGCGTCTCCTCGAGGCTCAGGCCGATGGTCCGGCAGATCGCCTCGTCCGGCGCCGCCGGCAGTCCCAGAACGCGCAGGGCATAGTCGATGGACTTGACCACCCCCGGAGAAGAGTCGGCCAGGGTATAGTCAAAGTCGAACACTATCGCCGAGAAGTGCAAGACAGCCTCCCTATGAGTAACCCTCGTCACGAGGGTGTCAGTAGATGGCGGGCGCGCAGCCTCCGCTGAAAGCGTTCGGGCGCCCCGGGGGCGCCCGAACTCCACAGCCACGTCCGGCTCAGCGCCGGCCTACCCGGCCCGCGCGGTCGTCGGGCCCTCTAGCGGGCGTAGGGGTCGGCCGCGTCGCGGATGCCGTCACCCACAAAGTTGAACGCCAGCACCGCCAGAACGACGGCCAGCCCGGGCAACAGCAGCCAGGAAGCGGTAGCCACGGCGCGCAGGTTCTGCGACTCTTGCAGCAACACGCCCCAGCTGATCACCGGCGGGCGCAGGCCCAGCCCCAGGAAAGAGAGCGACGTCTCGCTCAGGATCATGCCCGGGATGCTCAGCGTGAGCGAGGCGATGATGTGGCTCCAGAAGGCGGGAACCATGTGTCGCACGATGACGCGCATCTCGCTGGCGCCCTGCAGCCGCGCCGCCATGACAAAATCCTCGTTGCGCAGCGCCAGGAAGCGCCCGCGCACCACGCGAGCCAGTGACGTCCAGCCGATGAACGAGAGGAGCACCACGATCACAAAGTACACCCGCAGCGGCGGCCACTCCTTGGGCACCGCTGCGCTCAGCGCCATCCAGAGCGGAATCGTGGGGATCGACCGGATGAACTCGATGAGTCGCTGGATGGCGTTGTCGATGGCGCCGCCATAGTACCCCGAGACGCCGCCGATCAGAATACCCAGCACCAGGCTCACCGCGACGCCCACCAGGCCGATCGACATCGAGATGCGCGTGCCATAGATGATCCGCGAGAGCATGTCGCGGCCCATGCGGTCCGCCCCCAGCATGAAAAAGATCTGGTCCGGGTCGTCCAGCCCGATCAGGTGTCGGTCCGATTCCCACAGGCCCCAGGTCTCGTAGGCGACGCCATGGGTGTGGAAACGCAGGTAGTGTTTTTGCTCCGGGTCGAGCGTGAACACCAGGCGCATGGTCACCGGATCGCGCTCTTGCTTCAGGCCGTAGACAAACGGGCGCAGAGACCAGACGCCGTCGGCGTCCACAAAGCGCGGCAGCTGCGGCGGCGCGTACGAATAGCGCACGTCGTACTTGTTCGGGTCATAGGGGGCCAAGTATTCGCTAAAGATGGCTACCATGTAGATCAGGATCAACAGCACCGCCGAGACCAGCGCCGCCTTGTGCTTGCGGAACTTCCACCACATCAGCTGGCCCTGTGAGGCCACATAGATGCGCTCTTCGGCCACGGCTGTTGCGGCCGGGGGCGCCGCCACCATACCCTGTACCTCTTGCCCGGAATCGTCCGTCGCCATGGGCAGGCACTCCTCTCGCCTATGTGGCTCCCAGCCGAATGCGCGGATCGAGCCAGGCAAGCACAATGTCGGAAAGCAGCGTCCCGATAATCGTCAGCACGCTGAGGACCAGGACGAACGACGCGGCCAGGTACATGTCCTGCACCATCAGCGCGTTCAGGAGAAGCGGCCCGGTAGTGGGCAGGCTGAGCACCACGGAGATGATGGTGGCCCCGTTGATCAGGCCGGGCAGCGCCCAGCCGGCCGTGCTGATGAAGGGGTTCAGCGCCAGGCGCACCGGGTAGCGCATGAGCATCTTGCTCTCCGCGACGCCCTTGGCCCGCGCCGTCTCGACGTACGGCTTGGACAGCTCGTCCAGGAGGTTTGCCCGCATAATGCGAATCATGCCGGCAGACCCGCCGACGCCCAGCACGATCAGGGCCACCCACAGGTGTTTGAGCATGTCGACGAACTTGCCCCATGACCAGGGCGCTACCTGGTACTGCTGTGAGAAGAGCCCACCGACGTTGGCGCCAAAATACTTGAACCCGACCCATAATAGCACCATCGCGATCAGAAAGTCAGGCACGCCCAGGCCGATAAAGGAGATGCCCGTGAAGACATAGTCGCCGATGGAGTACTGATGGGTCGCCGAGTAGACGCCCACAATGAAGCCGATGATCCACGTCACCATCAGGGAGGAGAACGTGACGGCGACCGTCAGCCCCAGCCGCTCCCACAGCAGCTCAGAGACTGGCTTGTTCCAGCCGAACGAGTACCCAAAGTCCCCGCGCAGGATGCCGGTCACCCACTTGAGGTAGCGCTGATGAATGGGCAGGTTCAGGCCGTAGCGTACCTTGAGCGCGTCGAGTTGTGCCTCGTCGACCGAGTCGCCCGAAGCAGCCAGGGTGGCCGCATAGGCTGTCAGGTAGTCGCCCGGGGGCAGCTCAATGATGATGAAAGCCACCAACGAGACGACGATGAGGTTCATCGCGATGAAGCCCAGACGCTTGATCAGAAACTGCAGCACGTGCCCTCCTTGAGGGGATCACAAGCGGCACCCGCGGGCAGGTGTTCCACTGGACCACTAGCTGGCGTCGCCCTTCCGATCACGGATATTGTACCAGAGGTGCGCCGCGGAGGATAGCGAAACCTCCGCGGCGCCAGCGCAGCACTATGCGCTTACTGCTTCCAGAAGTACTGCTCCACGTTGGTGTTGCCCGGCGTCAGCTGCAGCCAGTCAGAGATGGCCTGCTCTGGCACGTTGCGGAAGTTGTTCTTTACAATGCCGACGTGCGGCAACACGCCCACGGTGCCGATGAACCAGATCGCCTCCGAGGCGTTGTCAAAGAACTGCTGCGCCAGCCCGGGGAGGATGTCGGGCGTGGCGCCCTTGATCTCCTCGTACAGCGCAAACTGCGCCCTGACGTCCTCGGGCGGCTCGGTGCCCTGCGCGCCACGGGTGTCGTTCCACTGCACCCACTCACGGGCCGTGCTGGGCGGCGTCCCGCCGGAGATGGGCATAAAGTAGAGCGGCTCGATGAGGGGCGTGAAGCAGCGGTCCATCGTCCAGATGCCCATGTCCATCTCGAGGCCGGCGGTGGCGCGCTCGGCAAAGAGGGTACGGTCCTCCTCCTTCGGGATGCCGCGGATGCCGATCTCTTTCCACTGCTCGCAGACCATGTTCACCACGTCGCGCCAGGGGCCAAACACCGGGGCGTACTCGAAGGTGACGGAGAGCGGCGTGCCGTCCTTGCGCAGGCGAAAGCCCTCGTCGTCCTTGGCCGTCAGCCCGATGCCGTCGAGCAGTTCGTTGCCCTTGGCGATGTCCAGCTCGGCGTACTTGGTCTCATGCTCCGGCTTGTAGTAGGGGCACTGGGGCACCAGTGCCGCCTGGCGCGGAGAGCCAAAGCCCTGGTAGGCCAGCTCGTTGATCGCCTTGCGGTCGATGGCAACGGACAGCGCGATGCGAAAGTCCTTGGCCTGCATCAGCTCGCGCAGCCCTGCGTCGCCGTGGTTCATGTTGGGGTGCAGCAGGGCGTTGGAGCCCTCCGCCAGGGTCCACTTCATTACGCGGTAGTCGCCCTGCTGGGCGTTCTCGACGAACAGCGGGTAGTTGGCCCACATGATGTGGCGGAACTGGCAGTCGATCTCGCCGGCCACCGCCTTCATGTTCAGCAGGTCGGCGTTCTCGACGATGTCGAACTGGACTGCGTCGATGTAAGGAAGTTGATTGCCCTCCGCGTCGACCTTCCAGTAGTAGGGGTTCCGCTCACACACGATGGGCACGTCGGGCGGCACGCGCGTGGGCAGCCAGGGCCAGATGTGCGGAATCTCGGCGTTCTGCCAATCCGCACGGTTGCCGAACAGCTCCCACCAGTTGGTAAAGTTGGCCGCCTTGATCTTGGCCTCCAACTCCTCTTTGACGGCGTAGGTCGGATGGAACTGCGTCAGATAGTGCTTGGGCCGCACCGTCCAATCCAGCGCGCTGGGCCCGGCCAGCACCTGGATGAACAGCCCGTAGGGGCTTTTGTAGATGACCTTGAAGGTGTAGTCATCCACCTTTTCCACGGCGAGCGGTTCCTGGTTGATCGGGTCGCGGTAGCGCTTGGGGAGCGTCGGGTTACGCTCGGCGTTCATCAGATCGTCGACGACATAGAACACCACGTCGTCCGCGGTAAAGGGCTCCCCGTCGGACCACTTCATCCCCTCGCGCAGGTGGAAGGTGAACTCGGTAGCATCGGCGTTGATCTCAAAGGCCTTGGCCACGTTGGGGACCACGCCGGAGCCGTCGTCATTCCAGCGCACCAGGCACTCGTAAGAGAGGCGGCTGTTGATGATGCCTGCATCGCTCACCCCCACCGCGCAGCGATGCCACACCCCGCCATACTGCCCGATCTCCTCGGCCACCGGGATGACTCGGGGCTCCACCGGCAGGCGCTCCTCAACGGGCGGTAGGCCACCGGCCTTGGCTTTCTCGGCCAGGACGGGTGCTTCCGCGTAGCGTACCTCGGTCACTGCAGGGGCTGCCGTGGGCGCGGAAGGGGCGGCGGGTGCCGCAGTCGGGGCCTGGGCCACAGGCACGGTCGTCGGTGCAGCAGGCGCAGCGGGCTGCGCGCAGGCGGCTGCCACGGAGGCTGCTGTCGTCAGCGCCGATAGGCGCACGAACTCACGTCGAGAGATACTGATCATGTTGCTCCCTTCGTACGTGCATCCTCGGTAGGATCGAACAACGGGATTGCTAACATGAGCGACGCCTCCGAGTACCAGCGGATCGTCTTCTCGGGCGCCTCCTCCTGCGTGCGCCTCTGGGCGGCGGCCTGGCCTGGTGAGGAGCGCCAGAGGCGCTCCTCACCAGCACGCGCTACTGCTTCCAGAAGTACTGCTCGACGTTAGTGTTGCCCGGTGTGGCCTGCCGGACGTCCGACACGGCCACCTCCGGCACGTTGCGGAACTTGTTCTTGACAACGACCAGGGCAGGCATGCAGCCAACGGTGCCGATCACCCAGAGGTTCTCGGACCAGTTGTCAAAGTACTGCTCGGCCAGCCCGGGCAGTGCGTCGGGCGTGGCCCCCCTGATCAGATCGTACAGCTCGAACTGCCTCCGGATGTTCTCCGGCGGTTCCTCGCCCGAGGCGCCGCGGGTGTTGTACCAGATCGCGTACTGCTCCGCCCAGCCATAGCCACCCGTGTGCGGATGCCACCAGTGCGGGTTCCCCAGCGGGGTGGCGCAGCGGTCGATGGTCCAGATGCTGGCGTCGTGCTCGTTCGCCGCGCCGCGCTCGCAGAACAGCGTGCGGTCTTCCTCCTTGGGCACCCCCCGGATGCCGATGCTCTTCCACTGGTCACAGATCATCTGCACCGTGTCGCGCCAGGGGCCGAACACCGGCGCATACTCGATCGTGATGGTCAGAGGCTGCCCGTCGGGCCGCAGGCGGAAGCCCTCGGCGTCCTTGGCCGTCAGCCCGACGGCGTCCAGGAGCGTGTTGGCCTGGTCCGGATCGTGCTCAGCCCAGCGCTGGACGTACTCTTCCTTGTAGTACGGTGACTGGGGGATCAGCGCGGCCTGCCGGGGCTGCCCGAAGCCCTGGTAGGCAAGCTCGTTGATCGCCTCGCGGTCGATCCCGACGGACAGGGCAATGCGAAAGTCCCTCGTCTGGAAGAGCTCGCGCAGCACCGGATCTTTGTGGCTCTGGTTGAGCATCAGGCCGGTGTTGGACCCCTCGCCGGAGAGCCACTTGAGCACGCGATAGTCGCCCTTTTCGGCGTTCTCCATAAAGATCGGGTAGTTCTGCCACAGAATGTGCCGCAGCTGCATGTCGATCTCGCCGGCTACTGCCTTCATGTTGACAAGGTCGGCGTTCTCCACGATGTCGATCTGCAGCGAGTCCACATAGGGGAGCTGGTTCCCTTCGGGGTCCACCTTCCAGTAGTAGGGGTTCCTCTCCCACACAGAGGGCACGTCGGGCGGCACTCGCTTGGGCTGCCAAGCCCAGATCGACGGCTTGTCCGGGTTCTGCCACGTGTTGCGGTTGCCGAACAGCTCCCACCAGTTCGTGAACCCGGCAGCCTTGATCTTGGGCTCCAGCTCTGCCATCGGCGTGTAGTTGGGGTGGAACTGCTTCAGGTAATGGATGGGCCATTCGACGCCGGCATTACCGAGAATCTCCAGGAACAGGCCGTAGGGGCTGGCGAACCTGAACACGATCGTGTGGTCGTCCACCTTCTCGACGAGCATCGGCTCGTTGTTGGCCGGGTCGAGGTAGTTCTTTGGGAAGGTTGGCGTGAGATCCGTGTTCAGGACACTATCCTGGTACCAGGACACAATGTTGTCGGCCGTGAACGGCTCGCCATCCGACCACTTCATCCCCGCCGGGATACGGAAGGTGTACTCGGTCGCATCGTCGTTGATCTCGTAGGACTCGGCCAGGTTGTTTACCATGGCCGAGGCGTCGGCGTTCCAGCGCACGTAGGCCTCGTAGGTCAGGCGCCCGGCAGACGGGACGTCCCCCACGTTCACCGCGCAGCGGTGCCAGACGCCCCCGTACTGACCGATCTCCTCGGCCACCGGAATGATCATGGGGTTCTGGGGCAGGCGCTCCTCGACCGAAGGGAGGGCTCCGGCTGCAACCTTCTCCGCTAGCGATGGCGCCTCACCAAAGCGTGCAGCCTCGGCCGGCTGGGCAGGTGTTACTGCCGTTGGCTCGGCGCCAACGGGCTGGGCGGTACCGCCGGCAGGCGTCACCGTACAGGCGGCAACCACGGTAGCGGCACCAGTAAGGACGGAAATGCGGAGGAATTCGCGACGTGACATTGACGACATGGCTTATCTCACCTCATCTAGACACCTTGATGCGACACAGCCAGACGCGTACTGCGGATCCTCACAGTCTCTGCCGAGGCACTGACACGTGTGCGGCCGACCACCTCCTTTCCCTCGCTCACCAGCTCGCGCTCAGGAGCACCCCAGTGGACGGCACACAGCCGCCCACTGGGTCCTGGCCGATCAGGCCTGCTTCCAGAAGTACTGCTCTGGGTTGGTGTTACCCAGGCTCATGATCGCCCAGTCCTGTACGGCGACCTCGGGCACATTGCGGAACTTGTTCTTGCACACGCCGACGTTGGGCAGCCGGCCCACGGTGCCGATGAACCAGATGTTCTCCGACGCATTGTCAAAGAACTGCTCGGCGAGCGGGGGCAGTGCGTCGGGCGAAGCACCCTTGCACTGGTCGTACAGGGCATACTGTGCCTTGACCTCCTCTGGCGGCTCCTCACCCTGTGCACCGCCGGTCTGGTACCAGTCCCACCAGGCCGCCGCGGTGCTCGGGGGCGTGCCGCCCTTGAAGGGCAGGAAGAACCAGGGCTCCATCAGCGGTGTGATGCAGCGGTCCATCATCCAGATGCCCATGTCCATCTCCACGCCGGCTACGCCCCTCTCATTGAACAGGGTGCGATCCTCCTCCTTGGGGATGGCGCGGATGCCGATCTCCTTCCACTGCTCGCAGATCATGTTGACCGAGTCGCGCCAGGGCCCAAACACCGGGGCGAACTCGATCGAAATGGTGAGCTGCGACCCGTCCGGACGGGTGCGGAAGCCCTCGCCGTCCTTGTTGGTGAGGCCTATCCCGTCCAGCAGCTCGTTGGCCTTGGCCACGTCGTGGTCGGCGTAGCGCGTGGCATGCTCCGGCTTAAAGTAGGGGCACTCGGGGATGAGCGCCGCCTGACGCGGCTCGCCAAAGCCCTGGTACGCCAGCTGGTGGATTGCCGAGCGGTCGATGCCGTGGGAGAGCGCGATGCGAAAGTCCTTCGTCTGCATTAGCTCGCGCATCACCGGGTCACCGTGATTCATGTTGGGGTGCACACAGCAGTTAGAGCCCTCGGCCAGCGGCCATTGCAGAACGCGATAGTCCCCCTTCTCGGCATTCTCCACGAACAGCGGGTAGTTGGCCCACACGATGTGGCGGTGCTGCATGTCAATCTCGCCGGCCACGGCCTTCATGTTCAGAAGGTCGGCGTTCTCGACAACGTCGAACTGCACGCTGTCGATGTAGGGCAGCTGCTTCCCCTCCGGGTCTACCTTCCAGTAGTAGGGGTTGCGTTCGACAACGCAGGGCACGTCGGGTGGCATGCGCGTAGGCTTCCAGGCCCAGATGTGCGGCAACTCAATGTTCTGCCAGTCTCTGCGGTTGCCGTACAGCTCCCACCAGTTAGTGTAGTTGGCGGCCTTTACCTTTGCCTCGAGTTCGGCCGCCGGGACGTAGTTGGGATGGAACTGCTTCAGGTAATGGGCGGGGTAGTCGCCGCAGATATAGACGCCTTCCGGCCCAGACATGATCTGGATGAATAGGCCGTAAGGGCTCTCGAACTTCATCTTGAACGAGTAGTCGTCCAGCTTTTCCACCACCAGCGGCTTGCCGTTCTGCGGATCGCAGACAACTTTTCCTATGGTCGGGTTGAGGTCCTTGTTGAGCAGGTGATCCTCGTACCAGAAGACAAAGTCATCGGCCGTGTAGGGCTCCCCGTCGGACCACTTCATCCCCTCGCGCAGATAGAAAGTGAACTCGGTGGCATCGTCGTTGATCTCGTAGGTCTTGGCCACGTTGGGAATGAGGCTGGTCACATCCAGCGAAAAGCGCAGGAACGGCTCACCGCTGAAGCGAGTGCGGATGATGCCGATGTCATTGGGGCCAACGGCGCCACGGTGCCAGATGCCGCCGTACTGGCCGATCTCCTCCTGGACGGGCACCACCTTGGGATCCTTGGAGACGCGCTCCTCAACGGGGGGCAGGCTGCCGGCCTTGACGAGATCTGCCAAGGCAGGTGCCTCGGAGTAGCGGGCCACCTCACCTGGGGCTGCGGGCGCCGTGGTGGCAGGGGCCGCCGGCGCTGCGGGCCCTTCGGGCGGCGCGGCAGGGGTTGCCGGTTGCGTGCAGGCGGCGGCCAGCGTTGCTGCCGCCGTCAGGCTGGATATGCGCAGGAAGTCGCGGCGCGTGATGCTGTTCATACTTTCCCTTTCTGCATGGACCATGTCAGAATCGGAGCGTAACGGCTTCTCAGGCCCTCAGATCACGAACCTGGCCCATTGGCGGGTTGAGACCTCCTCTCCTCCTGCACCAGGTGGCAGACACAGACCCTGAGGCTCTCCGCGGGATAGGGGCATACGGCCCTGCGATCGGCCGGCCGCAGAGGCACGGACGCCGGCAGTCGTGCGCGGGCGACGACGGTAAAGCGCGTGATCGGGATGGCGAACGGCGTGGTCGAGGAAATGGTGACCGTCCGTCGGAGGGGATGGACGCCGAAAGGGTTCCCGGCGTGTGCGCTGGTCTGGCCAACATGTCGTGATGAACCATGACGTCCCGCTGACGATCTCGCCTGCGCCACAGAGAACCTGAACACGACGCGCTATCGTTGGGATGCTATCAACGGAGGGGTATGCGGCACTCGTCCTGCTCGCCGCAGGCCGTCTGGCCCGCCTGGCAGCGGACCGCCGAACACCTGACGCCTCGATTATAGGGCATGTACCAGAGGGTGTCAACGGAATGTGAGGCGGCGCGCGCGACACGCCCGCCATGGCCCCGGCAGCCGTTGACTGCTGCGACCGGGCCGCCCTATACTCTCGCCGTCGCACCGCGCCCTCGTCGAAGGAGTCCCCCATGACGGAACCACAGCGCCACCTCGAGCAGAACGCGAACCAGCACCTTGCCGAGCTCATGAGCCTCCTCCGCATTCCGAGCATCTCCGCGGACCCGGCCCACGAGGTCGATGTCCGCGCTGCCGCAGAGTGGATCGCCGGGCGCCTGCGCGCGGCCGGCCTCGACGGCGTACGTTTGCTCGAGTCCGCCGGGCACCCCGTGGTGTACGGCGAGTGGCTCGGCGCGCCGGGGCAGCCGGTCGTCCTCTTTTACGGGCATTACGATGTGCAGCCGGCCGATCCCCTGTCCGAGTGGACCTCACCCCCGTTCGACCCGACCGTGCGCGAGGGTCGCCTGGTCGCGCGCGGCGCCGACGACATGAAGGGCAACCTGCTGCTGCCCATCCTGGCCTGCGAGGCCTGGCTGCAGACCTCTGGCAGGCTGCCGGTAAACGTCAAGTTCTTGTTCGAGGGTGAGGAGGAGGTGGGCAGCCCCAACTTGGGCCGCATCCTCGTAGCGGAACGAGACCTGCTGGCCTCTGACCTGGCCATCTGTACCGATGGCAGCCAGGTGGACGAGGACGAACCGTCCGTCGGCGTCGGCACCCGTGGGCTGGCCGCCGTGGAAATCCACGTGCAGACCGCCGACACGGACCTCCACTCCGGCCTGGCTGGCGGGGTCGCCCCGAACCCGATCCACGTGCTGGCCGGCCTGCTGGCCTCCATGATCAGCGCCGAAGGGCACATCACCGTGGACTGCTTCTACGACGACGTCATCCCGCCCACCGCGTCCGAGCGCCAGGCAATCGCTGCCGCGCCGGACGAGACCCTGGCCCTGCAGAAGCGGGCCGGCCTGCGCGCCCTGGTTGGCGAGCGCGGCTACACCCCCCAGGAGCGCAACTGGGCCAGGCCCACGCTGGAGGTGAACGGCATTTGGGGCGGTTACCAGGGAACCGGCGTCAAGACGGTCATCCCCGCCACGGCCCACGCCAAGATCACCTGCCGCCTGGTGCCTGGCCAGCGCCCCGGGCGCATCGTGGAAACCCTGCGGGCCCACGTCGAGCGCTATGCGCCCTCCTTCGCCCGCGTGCGCCTCGAGGCGCTGCCTGGCTCCTCAGACCCCTACCTGGTTCCTGAGGACGAGCCCTCGCTGCTCGCCGCAGAGCGCGTGTTGGAGCGCTCGACCTCCCGGCGTCCCTATCGTCTGCGCTCAGGAGGGTCGGTGGGCGCCTTGCCCCTACTCCGCGAGCACCTGGGCGTAAGCGCGGTGACCTTCGGCTTCGGGCTCCCGGCGGGCGGGGCGCACGCGCCGAACGAGTTCCTGTCGCTGTCGCAGTGGGAAAAGGGCAAGCGCGCCTTCTGCATGCTGCTGGCCGAGCTCGGCAGATAGCCTGACGCGAGCGACCGCCCAGGCCTGTCAGAGACCTGGGCGGTCGCTTGTGTAAATCGAGAAGGCGCGCTGCAGCGCACCACTTGTGCAGGGCTAGCCGCGAATGTCCTTGATCACCTGCTGGCACATGGTGGACATGAGGATCATGTCGCTGCCGACGGTGATGTAGCGGAAGCCCATGTCGGCGAACTCTTTGGCATTCCAGCTGCGGGCCGCGATGCCGGGAACCTTGCCCAGCCGCTGGCAGATCTCCAGCACGCGCTGGATGGCCGCCGAATGGGCCTTCTTGCCCTCGGCAGTGCTCAGGTCGACCCCCATCGACAGGCCTAGGTCGGCCGGGCCGATCCAGCAGCCGTCGATCCCCTCGACGGAGAGGATCTCCTCGGCGCGCTCGACGGCGCGGATCGTCTCGATCTGCACGGCCACATAGACCTCGTCGTTGATGCGCGCTGCATAGTCGCTGCCAAGGTGCTCGGTGCCGAAGGGCCCGAAGGAGCGCCCGCCCTGCGGCGGGTACTTGCAGGCGCGCACGACCTCACGGGCGTCCTCAACGCTATTGACCATCGGCACGATGATGCCCAGGGCTCCGCGGTCGAGGGCGCGGCCGATGGTGTAATAGTTGTTCTCCTGCACGCGGATGGCCGGCATGGCCCCGCCCAGGGCGATGGCATCAAAGGCCGCCTGGTTGGCGTCATCGCCAAAGTTGCCGTGCTGGTTGTCCACCATGACAAAGTCAAAGCCGGCCAGCGCACAGGCCTTGCCCGCCAGGGCAGCGCCCATGGTAATGGTCAGGCCCAGGGCCAGCTGGCCTTCCTGCATCCGTTTCTTGGTCGCGTTCACGAGCATCCCTGCCTCCCTATCGTCCATATTGCCAACCGCGAGACGCGCGTCGCGGCGCCAACGCATAGAGGCGAGTGTAGCGTACCGCGCCGCCACGCGCAACACCGGGACCGCCCCGTTGCGCGGCTAAAAGTCCCAGTCCATGTGCGGCACGGGTACCCGCACCAGGCGATCCAGCCCGTCCACGAGCGACGTGGGGCCGCGGAGAGAGTCGGTGAAGGCCAGCCCCCAGGCAGGGCGCGCCCCCAGCCACAGCCGTGTGAAGGCGTTGACCGTGGCCTCCAAAGTCGGGAGCGCTGGGTCACACCCCGGCTCGGCGCCGGACTGGGGCCCCAGCTCGACGACATAGTCGCCGCCGATGCCGCGCCAGGGCGCCTCGGGGCCGAGCTGCTCGGCGATGGGGTCCTCCAGCCGCAGGTGAAAGCGTACCGGCTGCCCGGCCAGGCGTGTCTTGGCCAGGCAGGCGGGCAGGTCGCAGATGCGCATCTGCCAGTAGGCATGGGCGCTCACGCCGGCCTCGAAGCGCGAGGCTCTGCTCACGCGCTCGTCCTTACGCGGCTGGGCGATGAGGTCCTGCAGCTGGATGCCGGCCGGCTCTTCAAGCTGCACGAGGTGGACCTGGTCGCTCAGGCCCTTGAGCAGCGACATCAGTTCCAGGAACTGCTCGCGGGTCTCATAGGCCAGCCAGTAGATGGTATACGGCCCGTGACCGAGGTCCTTGGCGCCGCACCACAGGTAGTGCGACAGGGCGCCGCCCGGGCCATCGCTGTACCCGAGGCCAAAGCCGTTGTCCGTCTCGATCAGTTCGCCGCGCGTGGCGCCTGGGTGGTACAGGTTCACCGAGCCGTGTACGCGCAGGCGGCGCAGGCGGGCGGCATGCATCGCCTCCCAATCGTCCGGGCCAAGGCGCCGCGGAACCCGCGCGTGCGCCGAGACCAGGAGATGCGCGGGATCGAACCTGACCCAGCGTTCGTAGGGGCCGGTGCCGTAGCCCAGGGGGTTGTAGAAGCCTTGCTCGAACATCCCCAAGCCGTGCACCTGCACGCCGTCGGCGGCGTCGAGGGCTACACTCAGGGCCGCCAGGCGACGCGCCAGCCCCTGCCGGCGGGCCACGCGGCTCGTCGCCACGCCCGTCAACCCGGCAAAGGACAGGCGTTCGTCGAGATACTGCAGGTCTCCTCGCGCGCTGAGGACGGCGCACTCGGCACTGCCCTCCAGCTCAGCGACCATGGTGCGGGCCGCCAGGATGGCGTGGTCCAGCGGCTCCTCCTTGCTGGCCTCGATCCAGCCGACCTCACGCCAGATGCGGTGGATGGCCTCCTTGTCGCGCTCGGGGTCATAAGGCCGAAATTGCATGGCTCCTCTCCAAGGGAAAGCGTGGCGGAAGGCACCCGCCACGCGGCCATCGGGCTCGGTTGGGGAAGGCGGCCGCTGGCGCGGCCGCTACCAGTCGCCGGGCTGGCGCGGTCCTGGGTCAACCAGCCTGTTCTGCAGGGCCAGCGCCACCGCCTCGGTACGCGTGGCCGCCTGCAGCTTGGACAGAATGCTGGACACGTGGAACTTGACCGTGGACTTGGTCACGATGATGCGCTCGGCGATCTCGGGGTTGGAGAGACCCTCGCACATCAGGGCCAACACCTCGCGCTCTCGGGCCGTCAGGTCGTGGCCGAGGGGCGGCGGCTGAACCGCCGTCCTGATCAGCGCCTGGGCGGCCTCCGGCGCCAGCGTCGGCCGACCCTGGTGCGCCTTGCGGATGGCGTCAGCCAGCTCGGCAGAGGTAACGTTCTTGAGCAGGTACCCGATGGCACCGGCCTGCAGGGCCCGCTGCACGAGGTCCTCCTCTTTGAAGCTCGTCAACGCGATCACCTGGACGTTGGGGCAGGCCTGCCGAATGGCCCGCGTGGCCTCGGCACCGTCGATGCCCGGCATGATCAGGTCCATGATCACGACGTCGGGCCGGCACTGCCGACAGAGCCGGACGGCCTCCTCACCGCTGGCGGCCTCCCCGACGAGCTCCAGATCGTCCACGGCGTACAGGAACGCGGCAAGGCCACCCCGTACGACCGCATGGTCATCGACAATCATCACCCGGATCGTGTCGTGTTCGGCCATTGGCTCTCCTCAAGGAAGCGATGGGGCCTCTTGCCAATATGCCTCTCCATTATACCAGACCAGCAACGTCGTGCACATCGCATCTGGTAGCCGGTACCGTCAAGCCAGCCGGGCGCCTCAGCGGCCGGCGACCTCGACGCCGTGGCCGGCCAGCACCTCCCCGACCGTCCAGGCAGGCTGCGCGGCATCCTCGAGCCCGGCCAGGAGAGCCTCCAGCCGCTCAGGGGCCACGGCAATCAGGAGGCCGCCGGACGTCTCTGGGGTGTAGAGCAGCTGCTGCACTTCCTCGCTCACCCCCGGGCCAAAGGTCATCTCGCGCCGGTAGTAGCGCTCGTTGTTGCAGGTGCCCGCCGGGAACAGCCACTCCTCCGCATATCCTAGCGCGCCTGAGATGAAGGGCAGCCGGCCAGCCAGGAAGCGCAGCCGCACCCCGCTGTGGTCGGCCATCTCAGACCCGTGCCCCAGCAGGCCAAAGCCGGTAATGTCGGTCACCGCGTGCACGCCGACCGCCTGCACCACCCGTGAGGCCTCGCCGTTGAGCCGCACCATGCTGGCGATCGCCTCCTGCAGGTGGGCGGGGTCGGCCACGTCTCCCTTGGCGGCGGTCGTCACGATCCCGACGCCCAGCGGCTTGGTCAGCACGAGCAAGTCGCCGGGCCGCGCCCCTCCCTTGGTCAGGATGCGGCCCGGATGCACCGTGCCCATCACCGCCAGCCCGTACTTGGGCTCCTCATCGGCGATGGTGTGGCCGCCCGCCAGGACGCCCCCCGCCTCGCGGACCTTGCTCCCGCCGCCGCGCAGGATCTCACTGGCCACCTCGGTGGGCAGGTCCGGCGGGAAGGCGGCGATATTCAGCGCCAGGACCACCTGCCCGCCCATGGCGTAGATGTCGCTCATGGCGTTGGCCGCCGCGATAGCCCCGTAGGCAAAGGGATCGTCGACCACCGGCGTGAAAAAGTCCAGCGTCTGGATAATTGCCAGGTCGTCCGTCACCCGATACACGGCGGCATCGTCGGCAACCTCCAGCCCGACCAGAAGATCGGGGTAGTCGCTCGGGCGAAAGATCTCTCGCAGAGGGCGCAGCACCTGCGCCAGGGCCTCAGGGCCCATCTTGGCCGCTCAACCGGCGGCCGTGGTCAGCGCCGTGAGCCGGACCTTCTCGGCCATGCCTCCCCCTTTCTGCGCCTCCCTGGCGGGGCTCACAGGGTCACTACCCGCGCCGCGCCCAACAGAGCCTCGGCGATGGCGTACATGTTGGTGACCTCTCCGACGGCCACCCGGTCCTTGAGGCCCAGGTAGTCCAGGCAGGTCCCGCAGGAGGCAATACGCACTCCCCGGCCCGCCAGCGCGGCAAGGTCCTCAACGATCGGGGAGCCCTCGACGGCCAAGCGCACCCCACTGTTCAGAAAGTAGATCGCCCGGGGCAGATGCTGCACCTCACCGATGGCGTGAAAGAAGCCGCGCATCAGAATGCGCCCCAGTTCCGGCGCCTCCCCGCGACCCAGCTGGTCAGAGGGGACCACGAGCACCAGCGGGCCCTCAGCCGAGCGGACCTGGGCCAGCGAGTCAGGCGCCGAGGCAGCCGCTTCGTCAGGGGCGCGGCCCTGGTCGCTGGGCGAGGCCTGCCCCGGGGTCAGGTGCAGAAAGATGCCCTCGGCGCGCACCTCCGTACGCACCTGGTAACCTTCCCGTTCGGCCATCCGCGTGACGTTCTGGCGGGCGTTGTCGTTATCGACCACAGTGATGATAGCGCCGGCGGCCGCGTCGCGCATCGCCCGGCGCGTGAGGATCACGGGCTGCGGGCAGGCCAGCCCCCTGGCATCCACTACTCTATCCACCGCACACCTCCGCTATCGACTCCAGTTCACTCCAGCGTGTGTACCCCCTCGATGGTGACCCCGGCCTGGCCGAGGACCTCCAGCGCACGATCCTCGACCTCGGGCTGCACGCGGATGCAAACGCCGCAATCCGAGCTGAACTGCCGGGGTACCGGGATCAGGCGGCACTCCACCCCGGCGCGCACCAACAGGGACTCGGCCCGCACCGCATGGCTGGTGCTGGGAAATAGGATCACCACGTAACGGTCCTCGTGCATCACGTCCTCCGGGCCAACGCCTCGACGGCGGCCAGGGCGGCGTCGACGTCCTCGCTGGTGTTCATCGCGCCGAGGCCAAAGCGCACCGTGCCCCGCGGAAAGGTTCCCATCGTCCGGTGTGCCGCCGGCGCACAGTGCAGGCCGACCCGGCAGAGCACGCCATGCTCGTCGTCCAGGCGCAGGCCCACCTCAGAGGGCTCGAGCCCGGCGACGTTGAACGAGACGGTCGCGGCCTGCCGCTCGGCGTCGCGCGTGCCGTACACCGTCACGCCGCTGATGCTTGCCAGGCCGTCGATGAGCCGCTGCGCGAGGCGCACCTCGTGCCTGCGGATTTCCTCTACCCCGCGGGCGAGCACCCAGCGAACGCCGGCCCGCAGCCCGGCCAGGCCCGGCACGTTCAGGGTGCCGCTCTCGCAGGCGTCGGGCAAAAAGTCGGGCTGCTCCTCCAGGTCCGAGCGGCTGCCGGTGCCACCACGCTTGAGGGGCGTGATGCGCTTGGCGTCGAACTCGGGCGCCACGATCAGCCCCCCCGTACCCATGGGCCCCAACAATGCCTTGTGCCCGGTAAAGGCCAGCAGGTCGATGTGCAGGGCCTGCATGTCCAGCGGGTAGGCGCCCGCCGTCTGGGCGGCATCCACGAGGAGGGGGACTCCCCGTCGTCGCGCCAGCAGGCCCACCTCGTCGATCGGCAACAGCGTCCCGACCACGTTCGAGGCATGGGTCAGCGCGATCATGGCCGTGTTGGGGCGCAGCGCCGCCTCGACGTCGGCCGGGAGCAGGACGCCCTCGGGAGAGCAGCCCACCACGCTGACCTCGACGCCCTGGCGCTGGAGGGCCCGCAAGGGGCGCATCACCGAGTTGTGCTCCATGCTGCTGGTGACGACGTGATTGCCCGGGCGCAACACCCCCCGCAGGGCCAGGTTGAGCGCCTCGGTCACGTTCTGGCCAAAGACCACGCGCAGCGGGTCGGGGGCGCCGAACAGGTCGGCCACCGCCTCGCGCGTCGAGTACACCAGCCGGCCCGCCTCCACCGCCAGCCGATGGCCTGACCGCCCGGGGTTGGCGCCGACCTCGGCCATGAAGGCCGTCATCGCCTCGATCACCCCGGGGGGCTTGGGCCACGAAGTGGCCGCATTGTCCAGGTAGATCATCGCTATCTCCGCCAAGTTCTGGGGGCACAGGGTTCCGGGTGCCCCGCCGCTCCGGTCCCACACCTGGCCAGGGTCGGCCGTAGCTCGCCAGCCGCTTCCCGCGTCAGAGAGTTGCTGCTCGGCCCCCGGGCCGGCCGATGCCGGTCGCCAGAACGCAAAGATGCCACCGACACGCCTCGGTGGCATCCCAGAAAAGGAGACTCATAGCGTGAGCGCTACGCACCCCCCCAAGGGCCCGACGCGTGCGGCAATCCCGGCGAGCGCCACCCGGCGCCCGGCCGGACGATTCAGGCGAGCCGATGCAGCAACCTAGGCACGCGTCCCTCCTGTGTGAATCCCGACTTGCTTGCCGGCATTATACGCCGTCTACCACGGCACGCAAACGACACGCGGCGCAGGCATGCCGCCTTTGCCGATGGCTACTGTCTGGTGGTATACTCGGCGAGCCGCAGGTATCTATTGCATCGCCAACCCAACCGCGACCAGGAGTCTGCATGAGCAAGCACTACATCGGCGTAGACCTGGGGGGCACGCAAGTTCGCGCCCTCGTCTGCGACGGCCAAGGACAGGTCCTGAGCCGTGCGGCAACCCTCACCCTGGCGCAGGAAGGGTGCGCTGCGGTCATCGAGCGCATCCATCGGACGATCATCGAGGCCGTCGGCTCTCTGCCGTGGGAGGCGGTCGCCGGCATCGGCGTGGGCGCTCCCGGGCCGCTCGACCCCTATTCGGGCGTGGTGGTGCACGCGCCCAACCTGCCCGGCTGGGACGGCGTGCCCCTGCGGAGCATCATCGCCGAGCGCTTTGGCCGGCCGGTGGAGCTGGGCAATGACGCCAACCTGGCCGCCCTGGGCGAGCAGCGCTTTGGCGCCGGGCGCGGCGTTGCCGACATGGTCTATATGACGGTCAGCACCGGCATCGGCGGCGGGATCATTGCCGGCGGCGAGCTCTTCCTCGGCCACGGAGGGTTCGCCGGTGAGATCGGTCACCAGACCATCCTGGTGGATGGCCCCCTGTGCGGCTGCGGCAACAGGGGCTGCCTGGAGGCGCTCGCGGCCGGCCCCGCCATCGGCCGGATGGGCCGGGAAGCGGCCGCCTCCCCCGGCGGTGCGGCCCTCCTCGCCCTGGCCGGCGGGGACATTGCGGCAGTCACCGCGCGGACCGTCTCCAAGGCGGCCGCCGGCGGTGATGCGGCGGCCATCGAGATCCTTCGCCGGGCGGCCACATACATCGGCATCGGGCTGGCCAATCTGTGCAACATCCTGAACCCGGAGTTGTTCGTGCTGGGCGGCGGCGTCACCAACAGCGGTGCCTTTTTCCTGGACATGATCCGCGAGACCATTCCCCTACATGCCATGGCTGCCATGCGCAACGTCCGCGTCGTGCGCGCCGCCCTGGGCGACGACGTGGTCCTCATGGGCGCCGTGGCGCTCATCGACAGGGCACTGAATAGGAAACCTTGATGTGACTAGTGATTCTGCCACCAACGCGGGCCCTGGCTCCCAGCCGGACGAGCAGCGCCCGCTGCGCGAGTACGAGGAGCGCATCGGACTGCGCTTTCAGAACGTGGACCTCTTGCACGAGGCCCTGACGCATCGCTCTTATGTCAATGAGCATTCGGAGCACCCGGTGTCGGACAATCAGCGGCTAGAGTTCCTGGGCGATGCCGTCCTGGACCTGATCGTTGGGGAGTGGCTCTTTCGCCGCTACCCCGACGCTGACGAGGGCGAGCTAACCACCGTGCGGGCTCACATCGTACGCACCGAGACCCTGGCCTCCTTTGCCGGCGAGATCGCCCTCGGGCAGCATCTGCTCCTGGGCAAGGGCGAGCTTGGCTCCGGCGGCGACGACCGCTCGGCCAACCTGTGCGCGGGCTTTGAGGCCCTGGTGGGCGCCGCCTACCTCGACGCGGGCCTGGAGGGCGTACGCCCCTGGGTACACGCCTTCCTGGAGGCGCACGCCTCCGAGATCGATGCCCGCGCCGGCTCGCGTGACGCCAAGACCCGCCTCCAAGAGACGGTACAGGCCGCCCTGCGCGTGACCCCCTACTACCGCATCGTCAGTGCGGTCGGACCTGACCATGCCAAGCGCTTCACGGCCCAGGCCCTCGTCGATGAGACAGTCTGGGGCCAGGGAGAGGGCAGCACCAAGCAGGCGGCCGAACAGGCCGCCGCCAAGGACGCCTTGGCGTCTCATCGCGCCCTGCGCGGGGCAGCCAACCCGTGAGCCGCCCAGCCATGCCTCCGCTTCCAGAACCTTGGCCGCCAGAAGGCGTTGCGCCGGCCCCCTCGTGGCGGGCCCTCACGCGCCGGCGCAGGATCGTATACTCAGAATACCCATGTAGCGCACCGGCGGAGAACCCATGCGCCTGAAACGCCTGGAGCTGTACGGCTTCAAGAGCTTTGCCGCACGCACCGTGTTCGAGTTCGGTGACGGCATTGCCGCCGTGATCGGCCCCAACGGCAGCGGCAAGAGCAACATCTCTGACGCCATCCGCTGGGTCATGGGCGAGCAGAGCTACAACACGCTGCGAGCCAAGTCGACCGAAGACATGATCTTTGCCGGCACGGGCGGGCGGGCGCGCATGGGCCTGGCCGAGGTACTGATCACCATCGACAACTCGGAGGGGATCCTGCCCTTGGAGTTCTCGGAGGTGGTGGTCGGGCGCCGCGCTCACCGCTCCGGAGAGAACGAGTACCTCCTCAACGGCACCCAGGTGCGCTACCGCGACGTGCTGGATATCCTCAGCGGTGCCGGGCTGGCCCGTAGCAGGTACACCGTCATCGGCCAGGGCATGGTCGACGCGGCCCTGGCCCTGCGGCCCGACGCGCGTCGCGCCCTTTTCGAAGAGGCTTCGGGGGTCTCGGCGCATCTGCGCAAGCGCGAGGAGGCCCTGCGCCGCATTCAGGAGACCGAGCGTAACCTGGAGCGGGTGCGCGACATCCTTCAGGAACTGGTCCCTCGCGGGCGTACTCTGCGGCGCCAGGCGGAGCGGGCCGAGGAGGCGCAGCTGCTGCGCCGCGACCTCGAGGAGCTGCAGCGCATCTGGTACGGGTACCAGTGGCAGAGGCGGCAGCGCGCCCTGGTGCGTGCCGAGGAGCAGTTGGCATCACAGGTGGCCGCGCTGCAGGTGCACAGAACGCGCGCCGCAGACGCAGGCAGCGCCCTCGCCGCCCTCGACGAGCAGCGCCTGGCGCGCGAGCGCGCCATCGCCGAGCTCTCCACGCGGCTGGAGGCGCTGCGTGCCGAGGCCGACGCCTACGAGCGTGAGAACGCCATCGCCCAGGAGCGAGCGCGTCTCATCGCCCAACAGCAGGCTGGCCTGGCCGCTGAAACCCAGGCCCTCGCGTCGCGGCGTGAGGTCCTGGCCCAGGAGGTAGCCCGCTCGGCCGAGGAACTCTCACGGCAGGAGGAGGCCGTCGCCGCGGCGCGCGCCCTGCTGGCCGCCGCCCAAGAGGAGGCCGCGGTCCACCAGGCGGCCCGGGTGGAGGTGGAACGGGAAGCCGCCTCCGTGGAGGCCCGCCTGGGGAACCTGGGCAGGTCCCTCTCGGCCCAGCGCGCCCGCTCCGAGCAGCTCGGAGAGCGCCACGACCGTCTACTGGCCGACCGCCAGGAGGCCGCCGAGGAGCAGGCCCGCCTGCAGGAGCTCCTCGCCCGCCTAGAAGCACGCTCTGCCGAGCTCTCCGCACGCGTGGCTGCTGCGGAGCGCGTTCGGCAGGAGACAGCCGCCCGGCTGGCCGGCATTGAGGAGGAGATCGGCGCCGCCAGGGGTCAGCTGGCCGCGGCCGAAGAGGAACTCGCCCGGCTGGGGCGGCAGAAGGACGGCCTTGCATCTCGCTATGAGCTCCTCGGGCGCCTGCGCCAGGAGATGACCGGCTTCCACCCCGGCGTGCGGGCCGCGCTCTCCCCGCGGGCCGGGCTGCGCGGCATCCTGGGCACCGTGGTCAACCTCATGACCGTGCCGGCCGAGTTGGCTGAGGCGATAGAGTCTGCCCTCGGCTCTCGCCTGCAGAACGTCGTCACCGAGACGTGGGAGGACGCCGCGGCAGCCATCGACTACCTGAAGCGGCAGCGCGGCGGGTGGGCCACCTTCCTGCCGATCGACACAGTACGCGGGCGCCCGCCGCTGCGGCTTCAGCGGCAGCCCGGCGTCGTCGGAGTGGCCAGCGAGCTGGTGCAGTACGAGGCCCGCCTCGGCCCCGTCTTTGAGATGCTGCTTGGCTCGGTCGTCATCGTGGATGACCTCGCCGCCGCGCGGCGCCTCTTGCGCACGCGCACGTCGGCCTCGCTCTACGTTACGCTGGAGGGCGAAACCGTCCAGCCCAGCGGCGCCTTGAGCGGCGGCACCCGGCAACGCAACACCAACCTCCTCGCCCAGGAGCAGGAGTGGCAGGCTCTGCCACAGCAGATCGCAGCGCTTGAGCGCACCGTGGCCGAGGCAGCGGCACGCCTGGAAGCCCAGGCCGCCGCGCTGGGCGAACTGCGCGCCGCCGCCCAAGCACTCGAGGCTGAGGGCGCCAGGCAGCGCCAGCTCGGCGAGGCGGCCGAGCGGGCCGCCGCCGCTCACGCTGCCGAGATCCGCGAAGCCCAGAGAGACAGCAAGTGGCGCGCCTCACGTCTGGCCCAGGCAGAAAAGGAGCTCGGTGAGTTGCTGGGCCGTCAGCAGCGGCTGCGCGACGAGCTCTCTGTCACCGAAGCCGACCACGAGGCCACCCTGGCCCGCTCCGCCGAGCTGCGCACCCGCCTCGAGGCCGTCGACGATCGCCAGGCCCGCCAACGCCTCGCCGAGCTGGAGACGCGCGCCGCCGTGAGCGAGCGCACGGTGCAGAGCCAGCGCGTCCTCGTCGGGAGCCACCGGCACAACCTCCAGCAGCTGGACGAGCAGATCGCCGCCAAAGAGACCCAGGGGCAGGCTCTGGCCCAGGATGCGGCCGAGATCGCCGCGCAGTTGGCGGCCGCGCAAGAACGCCGGGCAGAGGTCGCCCGGCGCCTCGAGGCTCTCACGGCGCGCCTGGAGCCCGCGCGCGCCGCGCTGGCCGGCCTCTCGGCACGCCGCCGAGAGGCAGAGGCCGGCCGCACGCGGGCCGTCGAGCGGCTCCATGAGGCCGAGCTTGCGCAGAGCCGCGCCGCCCTGGAGTGCGAGCGCGCCCGCGAGGAGCTCGCCTCGCTGGCGGAGGACATCGAGGCGAACCTAGGGCCGATGCAGTACCCCGACGAGACGACGCACCAGCTGCGCCTCAGCCTCGGCGACGACGTCGTCGTGCTGCCGCAGATCGACACCATCCCGCCCGGGCTCTCGGACCAGATCCGCCAGCTGCGCGTACGGCTGCGCCGCCTGGGCAACGTCAACCCCGACGCCCCGCAGGAGTACGAGCAGCTGCTCGATCGCCAGACCTTCCTGGAGACCCAGGAGGCCGACCTGCGCGGCGCGATCGCCTCGCTCCATGAGGTGATCGAGGAGTTTGACGCCGTGATCGAGCGCGACTTTGGCAACACCGTGCGGGCGGTCGACGCGGCCTTCGGGGAGTACTTTAGGCAGCTGTTCGACGGCGGCAGCGCCCAACTCGTGCTGACCGATGCCGACGACCTGAGCACGTCCGGCGTGGATATTCTGGCCCGCCCGCCGGGCAAACGCTTACAGAACCTCTCGCTCCTATCGGGCGGGGAGCGCGCCCTCACCGCCGTAGCCCTGCTCTTTGCACTGCTAAAGGCGAACCCGGTGCCGTTCTGCTGCTTGGACGAGGTCGACGCGGCGCTTGACGAGAGCAACGTACAGCGCTTCCGCGCGCTCCTGATGGAGCACGCCCGCTCGACGCAGTTCGTCGTGATCACCCACAACCGCCACACCATCGAGGCGGCCACCACCATCTATGGCATCTCTATGGGCGAGCGCGGCGTGTCGCAGAGTATCTCCCTGAGACTACCCGAGGATGGCACGGGCGATGGGGGCGCCTCGGGGGCGGTGACGGCGCCAGCCAACGGCCGCACGGCGGAGGCTGCCGTCGAGGCCTAGGGCCCCGGCCTGGCCGCACCTCGCGCACGCCTGCGCGCAATCCTGGGGTGGCCGTCAGCCTTCGGGCGAGAGAGAGCTGGGCTCCTCGTCGGGCTCCTCGAGTTCCGGAAGGCTGGGAAGATCGTCCAGACTCTCGATGCCAAAGTACTGCAGGAACTCGATGGTAGTCCCCAACACCTCGGGGCGGCCCACTTGTTCCAGCCGGCCCACCGGGGCGATCAGCCCTCTGGCCTGCAGCGTGCGAAGGACCCCGTCCGAGTTGACGCCGCGGATCGCCTCCACGCGCGCCCGCGTCACCGGCTGCTGGTAGGCCACGATGGCCAGCGCCTCCAGGGCGGCCGAGGAAAGCCGGCTCGACGCCTCCTGCCCCAGGTAGCGTTCGATGGCCGGGGCGGCCTCCGGCGCGGTGACCATCTGGACGCGCCGTCCCGAACGCGTCAACCGCACTCCTCGCACGGACAGGGTCTGCTGTAGCGCTGCCAGCCCCTCTTCCACCAACTCGGGCGCGCAGTCCAGGGCCATCGACAGATCCTCGACGGTCAGCGGCCCCTCACTGAGGAACAGCAGCGCCTCCAGCAGTACCTCGATCGGTGGGCTCTCCAAGATAGGCTACTCCCCAGTGCGGGGCCGGCGCGGCGCGCCGGCGCAGGAAGGCCCTCGCCGCGGGCACGTCCCAGATCGGCGAGGGCCAGAGGAATCCGTGGTCCATCACAATGGCTCAGACAGCGCTGCCGCCGCACTCCTCCGGCGGCTGCTCGTCCTGGTCGCCGCCCTCGTCCTGGGGCGTCTCGGCCGGCAGCCCTTCGGCGTCCTGGCCCTCTTCTGCGGCCTCCGGGTAGGGGCCCTCCGCCTCGTCCTGCGCGGGGACGGGCGCGGGTTCCGCGTGGGGCTCCGCCACAACCGGCTCCGCCCCGACAAAGACCGATGCCACCGCCGGCCTTGCTGAGGCCGGGCTAGTCGGCCTGGGCTCCGCCGGCGTGGGCTCGAATGCCGGGCGCGGCGAGGGCGTCGGGCTCCCGGCCGGCAGGGCTCTCGCCGGCGGTTCCGCTTTCGCCGGGGCGTACACCGCCGTGGCGACCTCTGCTGCCGGCGCCGCGCCAACTGTTATGGCCGGGGCCTCGGCCTGTCCGGCAGCATAGCCGATGGCCGGCGCCACGCTCGGTATGACAGGGTACGGCTCGTGGCTGATGTCCAGGTTCACGCGGCCATGAATCTGCAGGCCCAGCTCACCCTCGAGTATGCGGATGGTGCGGTCAATGATCAGGTCAGACAGGGCCGGCACGTTCGCGTTCGGGCTCGCGTCGACCTCCAGGAGCACGGCGATGTCTTTTCCATGGCTGGTCAGCCGCGGGACGACCTTGCGGACCCCCTCGAGCTCATCGATGCGATACTCGAGGGTCTGGGCAACCGAATCGACCCGTAGCCGCGCGTTGCCCCGGCCCTGTGCCCGGATGCGCACACGCTGCTGTCGCCGCGGCGTCACTTCCAGGACCACCACAGCCAGCGCCAGGAGCACCAGCAACACGGTCACGATTACCGTTACGGTCCAGTAGGCGCCACCACCCGTGACGCCGGTTGTGAAACGGGTGAGGGTGTTGTCTAGCGTAGTGAGAACGCGCGCGGGAGTGATGAGGAACACCACGGCGACCACCGCCACCAAGACGCTTGCCAGCGTGACGACGACGCGGTTGTAGACGCGCATGCGCACCCTCCTTGTCTCGCCCACAGTGGGTCGTTGACGGCCCTGTTCACATTATACCCGGATGCTTGCTGGTCGTCTACCTGCGTGCATGGTGCCGCCTGTCCACGCGGGCGGAGGACACTGACGGAGTGGGGAGGGGGTGGAGGTCGTGGCCGCTAGCGGTGCAGGGGACGATACCAGAACGCGACCGTGTGCGCACCGGCCGGCACCTGAACGGCCCGAAACAGCCCATCTGCCAGCAGCACCGGCACCGGCAGGCCGTCTACAGAGGCGCGCCACCCGGGGTAGGCTTGGTCTGCTAGCACCACGTAGCCGGCCTGTTCGGCGTCCACACGCAGAAGGACGCGCTCGGGCGCATAGCTGTCGACGGTGACTGCCCCCAGCTCGGCAGCCGTAAGCCCGTCCGCCAGGCGCACCTGGCCGTTGCGCATCACGGCCTGCTCTGGCCCGACCAGGTGGGCCCGCGGCCAGACGTCGCAGTTTCGGTAGATAAGCACGTCCTCGCTGCGGTAGACGATCTCGTGGTCCCCGAGGCCCACGAGATGCGCCAGGAGCGTCTCTCGCCCGGCCCCATCCACGAACCGCACCCGCTCGATGCGCACATAGGCCTCTGGCCGCTGCCTCCGCAGCATGACGGCCTTTACCCAGGTGCCCTCCGGAAGGGCATACGTGGCACGATAGGTGTAGCCAGGGTGCTCCTCGGCGGGAAAGCCGGACCGGGCCGGCCATTCTGAAGCCACCGGCGCGCGCTGATGGGCGATGCTCTCGCGTACGTCCGACCGCTCGTAGGCCCACTCCGCGGTGTGCAGGCCCACCTTCAGCGGCAGGGCGTACTCGTTGCCGGCCACGTCCCGCACCATCACCTCAGCAGCGAGGATGCCGTCAGGCAGGTCCGCAGAGTGGCTGAGGTACGACTCCACCACCAGCCGTGCCACGGGCAGGGGCTCCACCTCGAGCCATTCGTCCGTCGGCAGCGCCGCGAAGGGGTTGTAGACGTCGTACAGCTCGCTGGCCTCATCCACCGGCAGGAGCTGGGGGATCAGGTAGTAGCCGACGTTCAGGCGATTGAGCCGCTGAGGAGACAGGCCCGCGAGGTAATCCTGGTAGGTGCGGGGCACCACCGGCATATAGATGTTCGCGCTGGGCAGGCCGTAGCCCATGGCCATCGAGGGGTACAGGGCCTCCCGCTGCACGCCCAGGTCCGGGAGGATCTCCTCCTTGGTGAGGAGCCGCTCCAGCCCCTGCCGCTCGCGCAGAAAGCCTACCGAAAGCGGCTCGGCCGTAACGGTCTCTGCCGGCCAGGTCGCGTTGAAGGTGCCATCCAGCACGGCGCCGTAGGCGTACAGGTCCGCCACGAGCAGCAGAAGCGCCAGAGCCAGCGCCGGACGCTGATGCCAGGCGCGCAGGAGAAAGACCGTCGCGACCGACAGGACCATCAGCAGGAAGGGCAGCCAGCTCCAGACGGCCACCAGGCGGTCGGGTTCGGCCTGCAGCGAGTGCGCCAGCACAATGGTAAGCAGCGCTCCGGTGCCCGCCGCGCCGGCCAGCCCCCAGTGCACCCAGGTATCGGCGCGGGGCGGGCCATCTCGCAAGAGGTGCGCGAGCCCCAGCGTAGCCAGCACCACAATGCCCAGGTCAGTCCACAAAAAGTACCGCCCCGGCACCCGAAAGAGGTTGAGCAGCGGCACCCGCTCCAGGTAGGCGTACAGGGGGTTCCAACGCCCGAACGAGAGGACCAGGCCCACCAGAGCCATAGCCAGGAAGAACCACTTGGCGCGTTGGCGGGAGTAGAGCAGCCCGACGCCCGCCAGGGCGAGCGGCAGGATGCCGACATACTGCATCAGCTCCACAGAGCCGTTGGGGTAGGGGTTCCCGCGCAGGAAGGGAGCCACCAACGTAGCCAGCAGAAAGGGATGGAAGGAGTAGCTGGTAAAGAACTCGCCCGAGAGGCCCCCGCCCCGTTGCGATAGCGCCGTCAGCTGCGCCGAGGCCCATAGCTGCGGGCCGGCCAACGCTGTGCCCACCAGGAGCGCCCCGCACCAGGCCGCCCATAGCTCCCACCGTCCCCTGGTGCGGCGTTCGACAGCGATCAGGTACAGCGCATATGCGCCGACAAAGAGGAGGCACAGAAGCGAGATCTGCGCGTGCCCTGCCAGGAACTGCAGGGCCACGACCAGCGCCAGGCCCGCCCAGCGGATCCGCAGCGGCCAGCCGCGCGCATCGGGGCGCAGGATGCCCTCCGTAAGCAGCAGCAGCCAAGGGAACCAGGCCGCCACGTGCAGAATGCTCAGGTGGCTCAGGTGCGCGATGTAAAAGCCCCCCAGGGAGAGCGTCAACGCGCCGAACAGCGCAGGGCCGCGCCGCACCTGGAGGCTGCGCAAGAACAGGAACGCCCCGCACGCCGTGACGGCATAGTGGATCACGATGGAGGCGTTGAGGCCTGTGGCGAGGGCAAAGAGGCCGACGGTAATCCAGTTGAGCGGGTACAGCGCGCCGACCTCGCCTTCAGCGAGCAGGGGATAGCCAGCGCCAAGGTCGGGGGTCCACCAGGGCAACCTGCCAGCCGCGAGCGTGCTCTTGAGGACCGATCTCTGCGCGAGATAAAGACGGGCGGCGTCTCCTGGATAGTAGACGCCGCCCCCCAAGAGCACCTCACCAAAGAACAGGGCGCCGACAGCCAGGGCGCCCACCACAAGAAGAGCCCTGGTGCCGGCCACCAGGCGCCAGCCGGCCCATGGCGATGTGGGTTGCGTGTCGTGTGGCAGGTCAGTCATCTCTGCGTCGCCTCGTCTGGGCCGGCGCCTCGCCGGGTACGGGCGAGGCATCGCGACGGGCGGCCACCCTCAGCGCACCGGCCGGATGCCCATGTACACCTGGCCACCCGTAAAGATGCGTAGCAGTGTGCTGGGCGGGCGGCGGTCCAGTAGTTCGTAGAGCTGCTTCATCGACAGCGGCTTGTTGCCGTTCGCCAGGAAGGTGCGGAACACGGCGTCAACCACGGGCGAGTTGGGCGTGATATAGTCCCGCTTGAGGCTGCAGCAGGTGCGTATGCTGTGCCACAGCGCGTCCACCTGGTTCACCTCGCCGGTCTCTTCATCCACCCAGTCGACGTTGTCGAGCTGGTCGTACTGCCCGAGGTCGGCACGACATTCGTCGCACAGCGCCTCACGCATGTAGACGCGCAGGTCGCGCCCCTCTTGCTCTTCCCACCACGCTAGGTCTATGTGGAATCTGGTGTCGACCGTCGGCCGAGACCATCTTGCAGCCATGTTTCCTCGCTCCTACCTACCTGTGTACGGGATGGCCTGATCCTTGAGCAGCCTGTCACGCGTGGAGAGCGGGCGCTCGCGCATAGTGTCGGGGGTATCGTACTCCTTGCCCTCCAGAGCGCGGTTGTAGGCCCACCTGCCTTCCCCCACGGGGTCAAAGCAGGCCTGGCGCGTCAGCTCGGCAAAGACCGGGACCGCTCCAGTACGACGGATGAGGTTGGCCACGGAGTAGACAGTCTTGGCGTGCACTTCCCCAGTCCCAGACAGGCCCGAGACGCGGTTGAAGGCCAGGCGGACCAGAGGGCCGATCGGCATGTTGGCGTTCTTGGGCAACTCCATGAAACGGGCCAACGCCTCTCCGTCGGGCACCCCGATGTGCATGTTGGGGTCAACACCCTCGTGCACCTGTGTGCGCCGCGTGGGCAGCTGGATGTCCAGATCCTCTTTGGCAACCACCGCTGTGCGCACGAATTCGCTGCGGCGCTCACGCCCGTGGCTCGCCGCGATGGTGAACACCATGGGGTCGTCGGTGGTCCGCACGGCCACTCGCCCGCCGACACTCATGTCGACGGAGCGGTACCAGTCCTCGAGCCCGCAGACATAGCGTCGCTCCGGCACCACCCAGACCTCTAGACGCTGGCCGCTGTGCTCATCCACCAGCTCGATGGCGAAATGCTTGCTCCCGCTGACGGGGAGCCTGTTCAGGAACTGCATCATCGCGGGCATCGTGCCGGCATACAGGTGCGGGAAGACCACCTCATAGTCATAGTTGGCCCGCTCCCGCACGATGACGGACTGGAGATCATCCAGCTCGTCACCGATCTCGTCCACCAGGTCCAGCAGGGTCAGGCCGAGGTACTCGGCGCCGAGCGCCCGCAAACCGTTCTGCAGGAAGGCCGGCGGCTGGTGCAGCGTCTTGGGCTGCAGGGCCTTCAGGTACCAGACCGGGTTGTCAGTGCGTGAGACGTTGTCAAACCGCGCATCGGCCGCCATGGCCGAGTTCAGGGCAAAGAGCTGCGCGCTCTCTGACACCGCCCCAAGGTCCAGCACGTGGACGATGTCAGCCGCGGCCATGGGGTGGCCGGAGGTGTCAATCACCGCCTCGGCCAGGTTTAGGTGCCCCACGTTCAGCTCGGGCAAGAGCTCACGCAGGTACCACTGCTCGCTGAACGGGACGTACTCCTCCCGCTGCTGGATCTCTTCCTCGATGGCAGCCGCTACGTAGGAGGAGTACGCGGCGACGATATCGGCGTCGCTGATGTCCGGGTCACCGCCGCCGAGCAGCTCCTCGGCCGGGCGGTTGAGGGGATGGGGGGCGTCCAGGTCGCTGGCATACTCGCGCTCGGTGCCATCGGCAAAGGCCACCCGGATGACGCGGAACTCCCCGTACCGCGGGTTGTGGCCCTCCCGGATGGCGGTCACCTTGCCGCCAGTAAAGTCCAGGGCGGAGAAGATCAGCTGCTGTCCGACCGTGTAGGTCCCCTTGGGCTGGTAGACGTCGCCGCTAGCGGCCTGGCGGGCAGCCGCCTCACGCTCCTGCTGGATGCGTCGCAGGATCACCGTCGAGGCCAGCACCGCGAGGGGTTGCGGCCGCCCTGACTCCAGGATGGCCCCGGTGACGAGGTCGAGGTCCTCCTCCGTCACCCTGTACTCGTCACGCCAGAACGTCTCCGTCTGGGTCTTGAGCTTGCGGACAGCAGCCATACACTCCTCCTCAGGCAGGGTTGCCCTCGTGGGTCATTCACACGGAAAAGGCCCCGGCCAGCGATGGCCCGAAGCCTTGGATCATGGTGGGCGAAACAGGGCTCGAACCTGTGACCCCTTCCTTGTAAGGGAAGTGCTCTCCCAGCTGAGCTATTCGCCCTCTGCCACCATAGGCCTGACGGCAGACGAGTGTACCATACAAGCGGAGCAGGGTCAAGAAAAGCAGCGGTTGCCGACTACATGACCTCCGGAGTCGTCATCCCCATGAGCCGCAGCGTCCGCGCCAACACGATCTTGCAGGCCGAGACCAGCTTGAGCCGCGCCGCCGTGATGGCCTCATCCCCCGCCTCCGAGCTCACCACGCGGCAGTCTCGGTAGAAGGAGTGGAAATCCGCGGCCAAGTCCTGGGCATAGTAGGTCAGGGAGTGCGGCGTCACCGCGCGGGCCGCGTCGCGCACCACTTCGGGCAGGCGCAGCATGCGCCGGATCAGAGCCTGCTCCGGGGCGGAGGTCAGCAGGCTGACGTCGCCGTCCGCATAGTCTAGCTGGCCGGCGTGCCGCAGGATCGAGGCAATCCGCGCGTGCGCGTACTGCACGTAGAACACCGGGTTCACGTCCGACTGCTCTTTGGCCAGGGTGAGGTCAAAGTCCATCTGGCTGTCGGCCGAACGCGACAGGAGGAAGAAGCGCACCGCGTCGGGGCCCACTTCCTCAAGCACCTCGCGCAGCGTGATGATATCCCCGGTGCGCTTGGAAAGGCGCACCACCTCACCGCCCCGCTTGAGCGTCACCAGCTGGTAGAGGACGATGGTCAGCCTGGCCGGATCCAGGCCCAGGGCCCTCATCATGGCGCGCATCCGCGGCACGTGCCCCTGATGATCGGCCCCCCACACGTCGATAACCCAGTCATAGCCGCGGTCGACGAACTTGTCCAGGTGATAGGCGATGTCGGAGGCAAAGTATCCGGGCGTGCCGTCCGAGCGGACAATCACCTCGTCCTTGGGCTCGCCGAACTGGGTAGCCGTGAACCACACCGCGCCATCGTGGAGGTCGACGTAGCCCCCCTCACGCAGAATCGTCATCACACGCGCGTACTTGCCGTCATCGTACAGCGACTGCTCCGAGAACCAGCGCTCATAGTGCACACCCATGAGCGCCAGGTCTTCCTTGGCCTGCGCGACCACGCGCTCGCGGCCCAGCCGGCCCAGTGTCTGCAGCGCCTCCTCGCGCGGCAGGCTCAGGAAGCGGTCGCCCTCTTCGGCAGCGATCTCGGCGCCGAGCTCGACCATGTTCTGGCCATGGTAGCCCTCCTCGGGCACCTCTTCGTCGCGCCCGAACGCCTGAGCATAGCGTGCATAGAGCGTCTCATAGAACGCCAACATCCGCGAGCCGGCGTCGTTCACATAGTACTCGCGGTCCACCTGGTACCCGGCGGCCGAAAGGACTGCCGCGATGGCGTCCCCCAGGACGGCGTTGCGCGCCGAACCCACGTGCAGCGGCCCGGTGGGGTTGGCGCTCACGAACTCGACCTGCACGCGCCGCCCCTGGCCGACGTCCACGCAGCCGTAGGCGTCCCCGGCGGATAGGATCGCCTCCACCTGGGCCGCCACCCAGGCGTCATCCAGGCGAAAGTTGATGAATCCGGGATGGGCCACCTCGGCCGAGCCCAAAAAGTCGGGCTTGCGCAGGTGCTTGAGCGCGGCGTCGGCTATTTTGACGGGCGCCATGCGCGCCAGGCGCGCCAACTGCATGCACACCGGCGTGGCATAGTCGCCCATTTCGGCCTGCTTGGGGCGCTCGATGCCCACCTGCTCGGGAAGCTCAAAGGCCGGCAGGTCCCCCTTGGACTGCGCCTTCTTGAGGGCCGCCCGCACCGCGCGTTCCAGCTCTACATCCACCATCATCACTTACTTCATCTCCATCCAGTTCTTGCCCATCGCCACGTCTACCTTGAGCGGGACGCTGAGCTGGTACGCGTTCTCCATCGTAGATACGACGAGTTCGCTGGCCCGCGGGACTTCGTCCTGCGGCACCTCGAGCACGAGCTCGTCGTGCACCTGCAGCACCATGCGTGACCTGAGTCTCTCCTCCCGCAGCAGGCGATGCAGGGCGATCATGGCCAGCTTGATGATGTCCGCGGCGCTGCCCTGGATGGGCATGTTGATCGCCTGTCGCTCTGCGGCCCGAATCAGGCCGCGGTTGGCCGGGCCCGTGGCGCGCAACTCGGGAAAGTACCTGCGCCGCCCGAGAACGGTCTGCACGTAGCCCTCGCGGCGGGCAAACGCCACCGTCCCGTCCAGATACTCTTTCACCCGCTGGAAGCGCCCAAAGTAGGCGTCGATGAACTCGCGGGCCTCGTCGACCGAGAGATCGGTACGTGACGAGAGGCCATAGTCGCCCATCCCGTACATCAGGCCAAAGTTGATCGTCTTGGCCAGGGCGCGCTGGTCAGGGGTGACCGTCTCCAGCGGCACGCCCAGGATGGCGGCCGCCGTGCTGGCGTGGACGTCCTCATCGCGGGCAAAGGCGCCCAGCAGTTCCGGGTCCTGCGAGAGGTGGGCCAAAAGGCGCAGCTCCACCTGGGAATAGTCCGCCCCCAACAGGACGTGCCCCTCGGGCGCGACGAAGGCCCTGCGCACCTGCCGGCCGAGCTCCGTGCGCACGGGGATGTTCTGCAGGTTCGGGTCGCTGGAGGCCAGCCGCCCGGTGCTGGCGCTCGTCTGGCTCAGCCAGGTGTGCACCCTGCCTGTGGTGGGGTTGACCAGGGTCGGCAGCGTGTCAACGTAGGTGCCTTTGATCTTCTCCAGGCTGCGGTGCTCGAGGATGAGGTTGACGATCGGGTGCTTGTCCTGCAGCGCCTCCAGGACGGCGGCGTCGGTAGAATGCCCCGTGCGCGTGCGGCGAATGGACGGCAGGCCCAGATCGTCGAACAGCACCTCGGCAAGCTGCTTGGGTGAGTTCAGGTTGAAGGGCCGGCCCGCGTGGGTGTAGATCTGCTCCGAGAGCTCGGTGAGGCGGGCGGTCAGCTCCCGAGACATCGCCTCGAGATAGGCGACGTCCACGACCATGCCGCGCATCTCGATGTCCATGAGGATGGGCACCAACGGCATCTCGACGTCGTGGAAGAGGCCCTCCTGCGCGGTCTCGCGCAGGCCCTGCTCCAGCAGGTCGGCCAGGCGCAGGGTCATGTCCGCATCGGCGCCGCAATAGTCGGCCACCCGCCGGACGGGCAGCATGTCCAGCGTGATCTGGTTGCGCCCCTTGCCGATGAGGTCCTCGAGCGGCTGCATCTCGACGCCCAGCCGCTGTAGCGCCTGCGCCTTGAGCCCGATCCCGCGGCCGGAGGGCTCCAGCAGCCAGGCGGCCAGCATGGTGTCGAACGCCAGGCCCTGGACGGGCAGACCGTGGCGGGCCAGAACGGTCATGTCGAACTTGGCGTTGTGGCACACCTTGGCGACGCCGGCATCGGCCAGGAGCGGGGACAGGATGCGCTGCACCTCTGCCAGCGGGAGTTGGGCGCCGGGCCGCAGTCTCTCGTCGTGGCCAACCGGAATGTAGGAGGCCGTCCCGGGCCCCTCTGCGACACCAATACCCACCAGGCGGGTGCCCATGGCGTCTGTCGAGGTCGTCTCGGTGTCCAGGGCGAACTGCCCCGCCGCCCGCAGGCGGCTCACCAGGGCCTCCAGCGCGGGGACCGTGTCTACCACGGCGTACTCTGCCCCTGCTGGCTGCCCCCCGCCCTGCTCCTGGCCGCCGAACAGCGACAGCTGCAGGCCCGCCCCGGCCGGGGCAGCCACCTCATCCCCGGGGATGCGGCTGACCAACGAGGTGAAGCCCAGCCGGCGGAAGAGGTCGCGCACCTCGGCGCGATCGTACTGCCCCCAGGCACTCGTGGCCACGTCCAGCTGGACGTCGGGCACGTCGCGCACGATGGTCACCAGCTGCTTGCTCATCTCGGCCGAGGCACGCCCCTGCTCCAGAGCCGTCCGGAAGCGTGGCGGCTTGACGTCCTCCAGGTGGGCATAGATCTCCTCCAGGGTGCCGTACTCCTGCAGGAGCCGTGTGGCCGTCTTGTCTCCCACACCGCTCACGCCGGGGATGTTGTCCGACGTGTCGCCCACCAGGGCTTTGTAGTCGATCAGCTGCTCGGGGGTCAGGCCGTACCGCTCCAGCACGGCCTCACGGTCGTAGAGCTTGGTCTCTGCCACGGTGCGCTGCGGATAGAGCACTCGAACATGGTCAGAGACCAGCTGGAAGGTATCCGTGTCGCCAGTGGCGATGATCGTGTCGAGCCCCTCGGCGCTGGCCTGGGCCGACAGGGTGCCGAGCAGATCGTCCGCTTCGTAGCCTTCCTTCACCACGATAGGAATATGGAGCGCCTGAACTACCTCGCCGATGCGCTCAAACTGAGTGCGCAGATCGTCGGGCGTCTCGGCACGGGTAGCCTTGTAGCCATCGTAGCTTTCGTGGCGGAAGGTGCGCCCCGAGTCGAACGTGGCGATGATACAGTCGGGCTGCAGGTCCGCAATCGCCTTGAGCAGCATGTTGGCGAAACCAAAGACGGCGTTGCTGGGCTCGCCGTCCGGGGTTGTCAGCGGCGGGATGGCGTGGTAGGCCCGATAGGCCATGGCGTGCCCATCAAGCAGCAACAGTCGTTTCTTCTCGCTCATGCGGTCACCCCCTCCGGACGATTATACCACACGGGGCCGATGCGGCAATCCCTCGCCGCGCACGCCTCCGCGGCGCGCACGCCCCTCGCGCCGGTCTGCGCCAAGAGAGGGCGCCCGGCGGCTGGCCGGGCGGGCACGGCACCAGCACCACGGCCGGGACCGGCCGCTCGGCCGGGGCCGCGGGAAGGCCCCCGACTGGGGACCGTACGCCCTCGCGGGGGTTTTCGGCGCCACGCGCGGCCACGTGACTCCCCACTGCCCTAAGGGGGCTCTTGCGGAAACGGCCGGACTTGTGTATGCTTGCCCGTCGGCGGGCCACACCCCGCTTCAGAGATACCCTGTGCATTATGTCGAGGTTTATGCGCACCGTGCTAGAACAGTTGGAACACAACGGCATCGTCGTCCCCGCTCCGCCCGAGCCGCGGGGCCTGGTCGTCAACGTGCGCGGCGTTCCGCGCCCGCTGTCGCCCAAGGAAGAAGAGATGGTCATGGCCTTCGCCGCCAAGAAGGACACCGACTATGTCCGCGATGACGTCTTTGTGGCCAACTTTATGTCGGACCTGAGCGCCGAGATGGGTATTGCGCCCCCCCTGCGGCACGACGAGATCGACTGGGAGCCCCTGCACCGCATCGTCGACGAGGAGCGCGAAGCCAGGACCCGCCTCACTGCCGAGGAGCGCAAAGCCGGCGCTGCCGCGCGCAAGGCGGCTCGTGAGGAGATGAAGGCCACCTACGGGTACGCCATCGTGAACGGCCGGCGCGTGGAGCTTGGCAACTATATGACCGAGCCGAGCGGCATCTTTATGGGGCGCGGCGAACACCCCCTGCGCGGGCGCTGGAAGGAGGGCGCACAGGAGTCCGACGTCACCCTCAACCTCAGCCCCGACGCCGCCACGCCCCCCGGCCAGTGGGAGCAGATCGTCTGGCAGCCCGAGTCGATGTGGGTGGCCCGCTGGAAGGACAAACTGTCCGACAAACTCAAGTACGTCTGGCTCGGCGACACCGCCCCCCTCAAGCAGGAGCGGGAGAAGCGCAAGTTCGACAAGGCCATCCGCCTGGATACCGAGCTAGACCGCGTGCGGGCCCGCATCGAGGCGGACCTGCGCGACGAGCGCCCCCTGCGCCGGCGGATCGCCACGGCCTGCTACCTTATCGACGCCCTCTGCTTGCGCGTGGGCGATGAGAAGGACCCCGACGAGGCCGATACGGTCGGCGCCACGACGCTGCGCCCCGAGCACGTCCACCTGCTCGATAGCGGCCTGGTCGAGTTCCGCTTCCTGGGCAAGGACTCGGTCGAGTGGCACCGACAGATCGAACTGCCCGAGCAGGTCCGTGCCAACCTGAAAGAACTGATCGAAGCGGCGCGCCCCTCCGAGGGGGCGGCACGGGACCTCGCCCAGATCTTCCCGAACGTCAGCAGCCGCACGGTGAACAGCTACCTATCGAGCATCGTCCCGGGGCTCTCGGCCAAGGTCTTCCGTACCCACCACGCCACCGTGTCGGTACGACGTAGCCTGGAGGAATCGGGCGTGCGCAAGACCGATCCGGAGTATAAAAAGTGGCGGGCCGCCAGCCTGGCGAACGTCAGCGCGGCCATCCTCTGCAACCACAACAGAAAGGCTACCGGAGACTGGAAGAAGGCCCTTGAGCGCTACGCAGCGCGCCGTGGAACGGCCCAGGAGCGCATCGCTCGCGCCGATCAGGCCGTGCAGGCCGCCCGCGGGCGCCTGGACGCCTTGCGCGAGGACGCCTCGGCGTTGCCCCCAGCCTCCGAGGCCACTCCTGCGCAGGTCCGGGCGCGCCAGCGGTACAACAAGCGCATCGCCACGGCCAAGAGGCAGCTCGCGGCGGCCCGCCAGCGCAAGAAGCGGGCCCAGGATGCCTTGGGTAAGGTGAACAGTCAACAGAGTATCGCCGGGAAAAAGCGCACCTGGAACCTCAGCACCAGCCTCAAGTCGTATATCGACCCGCGCGTGTACCACGCTTGGGGCCAGCGGGTGGACTATGACGTCCTGGAGCGCTACTACCCGGCCACGCTGCGCCGCAAGTACCTGTGGGTGCGCGCCGACGACGAGAGCGCCGAGCTGCCCGCTGGCAGCGACATCACCGTGCGCCCCTGCATGGCCAGCGACCTCGGCGCAGTGGTGGCGCTGTTCGCCGCGGCGAAGGAAGAACATCCCCACCTCGACCTGCCCCTGGCCGTCGATGACGTCGCCGAGCGATATCTGCCCTCGCTGGGAGGCGCCTGGAAAGAGGCCGCCATAGCCCTCGACGAGGAGCAGATCATCCTGGCGTTCGCGGCGCTGGGCCCCGAGTGGACCGAGGGTGGCGAGGACCTGGTGGACGTGCTGGCCATCAACCATCCGCAGTTTGGCAGTGAGGCTCTGTCGGCATTGGTGGCGCACCACCTGAACCAGGCCCTGGCGGCGCGCAACGCCCTGACGCCGCGCAAGACGCTCCAGCTGCGCCCCCAGGACGGTGCCTGGCTTGCCGCAATGCCCGAGATGGCCGAGGCTCTCGGCCTCGACGAGTACGAGGACGACGAGCCTCAGCCCGCAGAAGACGATGACAGCGACGAGAGCGACACGCCCGACGCGGACGAGTAGCCCCAGGGACCCGACCCCGCCGCGGGCGGACCGGCGCCGTTATGTCACCGAGATCCCTAGTCGGTCGCGAACAGGTAGTCCAGCAGCGCGTCCACGTGGCCGAAATCGGCCACGATGATGTGTGCCCCGGCCTCGGCCAGGCGTCCTCTCTTCCAGGGGTCCACGCGGCCTGAGCGCCCTACCTCGTCGCTGGCCACGCCCACGGTGAGGCCGCCGACTGCGACGGTCTCTTCGATCTCCACGTAACCGTCGCCAAAGGTGACCAGTTCGTGCCCGTGCAGGTCGTTGTCACGCAGGATCGCCCCGATCACCATGGCCTTCGAGAAGGCTCCCAGGTCGGCGACGGCGCCGTAGATGTGGCCATCAAAGTAGTCCGCCAGGCCCAGGGCGGTGACCTCGTCGCGAACGTACTCCAGGTCGGTGCCGCTGGCCAGGTAGCAGCGCACCCCACGCTCCGCCAGAGATACCAGCACCTGCTCGGCCCCGGGCACCATCAGGTCCTCACGCGGAATACTCCCGGCTTTGAGGCCTGCGACGCGCCACTTGATGCGCTCCCAGAGCTCGTCCAGGTACTGCTGCTTGTATGCGGTGGCCGGGAGGGGCTCGCCGCCCCGCTCACGGACCATGTCCGTCAGGCCCATCATCTGGTAGATGGTCTGGATGCCCGTAGTGCGGTCGACGTAGGCGCGCACCAGCGCCTCGATGGCCTCTGGGGGCTCGGCGGCCGGCGTGCCAGCCAGAACGCGCACCATCAGCGGCACCATGACGCCCTGCCAGCCCTCGCGGATCAGAGACAGCGTGCCATCAAAGTCGAACAAAGCATGGCGAATGGCACCGCGCGGCACGTCGGTGCGTAGAACCTCGAAACCGGCCGGCGTATTGGTCACTTGGCACACTCCATCGTAGGCTGGTCAGCATGTGGGCGGTCACTCGCCCGGGCTGCCCGCTCCCAGGCACGGTACGATATAGGCGAGCGAGGCGGCCCTGTCAACCGATGCAGGCAAAGGGGCGCCGACAGGCCGACCCGATTTGACGAGGGAGTACAGGCAGAGTACAACGACAGCTAGCGTCGTCCGGCTGCCTCGTGCCGGGCCCTTGCGGCGCGCGCCAGCTGCACCGCTGCGGGGCCTGGCAGGTCGTCCTGGCCAGCGGCAGCGCAGCCATCGCTCGATAGGTCACGACCCTTCCACGGCAGAGGAGCGCCCTGTGCGCATCGGCTTCTACACCAACTGCTACAAGCCCCGCATCAACGGCGTCGTGCGGTCGATTGCGGTCTTTCGCCAGGCGCTGCTGAACCTCGGCCACGAGGTGCACCTGTTCGCGCCAGCAGCACCCGGGTATTTCGACGATGAGCCCGACGTGTACCGCTATCCCGCCCTGCCCTGGGATAGCAACGCCCTCTACCGGCTGGCACTGCCCTTCTCGCGGCGGCTGGGCAAGTTGAGCGCTGACCTTCACTTGGATGTGATCCACAGCCACCATCCCGCCATGCTGGGGTGGGTGGCTGCCAGGCACGCCCGGCGCGCCGGCATCCCCCTCGTCTTTACGTTGCACAGCCAGTACCAGCACTATGGCGCCTACCTGCCCGTGGGCGGCCGGGTGGTGAGAGCAGTCTCTCGCCAGGCGGTTGTCCGCTACATGGCGCTGTGCCAGCGCATCATCGCCCCCACTTCGGCCGCGCGTGACCAGGTCCTCCGGGATGCCCCCGCGCTGGCCGGGCGCGTCGTCGTGCTACCCACGCCTCTCCCGGTGGAGGCGTTCCCGGGCGTCGCCTCTCGGGATCTGCGCACCAAGTATGGGCTCGACGAGCATTTCACCTTCGCGGTGGTCTCCAGGCTGTCGGCAGAGAAGGGACTGTCAGAGCTGCTGCAGGCGTTCGCTTCCCTGCGGCGGCGACGTGAGCGCGTGCGCCTGCTGATCCTCGGAGATGGCCCCGAGCGAGAGGATCTGGAGACCGAGGCGATCGAGCTCCGCATCGACGACGCGGTGATCTTTGCGGGGATGGTCCCCTTTTCGCAGGTTGCGGCGCACCTGCAGGCCGCGGATGCCTTTGTATTCACCTCCCGCGTCGAGGCTCAGGGCCTGGTGCTCAACGAGGCCATGGCCGTGGGGCTGCCCGTGGTCGCCTATGATGCGCCCTTTATCCGCGATATCATAGTGGATGGGCAGAACGGGCTGCTGGCCAGGCCCCATTACCGGGCGCTGGCCATCAAGATGGCCACGCTGGTGGACCACGAGGACCTGCGCCGGAACCTGGCGGCGCAGGGGTTGGTCACCGCGCGCCGCTACGGAGCCGAGGAGCGCGCCCAGCAGCTTGCGTGCATCTACGAGGATGCCGTGGCCCAGCTGCGGAGCGATACCCTTGCGCGGAGCATCGGTTCCACGGGGGAAAGCGCCGAAGGCGTCTGAAGGCTCGTCGCACGCGCCGCGGCTGGCGCCGGGCGCAGTAGGAGCGACCAGTGCGCATCGGCTTTTACACCAACTGCTACGAGCCGCGCATCAATGGTGTCGTTCGCTCCATCTCCACCTTCCGCGAGGCCCTGCGCAGCGGTGGGCACACCGTCTTCCTCTTCGCCCCCGCGGCTCCAGGCTACCTGGACCGTGACCCGGACGTGTATCGCTACCCCACTCTGCCGATCGAGAACGGCCGCCTGTACCGTCTGCCCATACCGATCTCGCCCAGGTTGGCACGGCTGACCGCCGGCCTGGGGCTCGAGATCATCCACACTCACCACCCGGTGATGTTGGCTTGGGTGGCAGCGCATCAGGCGCGCTCAGTGGGCATTCCGTTGGTGTACACCGTGCACAGCCAGTACGCGCGGTACTGGGACCACCTGGCCTTCGGCAGTGCCGCGCTGAACGCCTGCTGCCGCCGTGCGGTGGTCGCTTTCATGCGCCGCTGCCAGCGCATCATTGCGCCGACCGCCACTGTGCGCGGTCAGATCGTGGCGGACCTTCCGGAGCTGGAACCCCGCGTCGTCGTCGTGCCCACGCCGCTCCCCAGCGGCGCCTTCTCTGCGGCCGAGTCTCGCGCCGTCCGGGAGAGGTACGGCCTCGACGACCGCTTCACGTTTGTCGTGACGGCGCGCCTATCTCCGGAAAAAGGACTCACAGAGCTGCTCCAGGCCTTTGCCGCGCTCCAGCACCGTCGCCAGAACGTCCGTCTGCTGATCATCGGAGACGGGCCGGAGCGGGCCACTCTCGAGAGGAAGGCCGAGGAGCTGCACGTGTCCTCGACGGTGGTGTTCGCCGGCATGGTGCCCTTTGGTGAGGTGGCCGCTCACCTCCAGGCAGCCGATGCGTTCGTCTTTTCCGCGCAGAGAGAGGTGCAGCCCCTGGTGCTCAGCGAGGCGATGGCCTCGGGGCTGCCGGTGGTAGCCTACGACGCCCCGTTCGTCCGCGACGTCATCGTGGACGGCGTCAGCGGCCTCCTGTCTCAGCCTCACTTTCGGGCTTTGGCCGTCAAGATGGCCCTGCTCGTCGACGACGCTGATCTGCGGCGCTCTCTGGCCGAGGCGGGGAAAAGGGCGGCGCAGCAATTCAGCGCCACACAGGGGGCCGAGAACCTCCTCCGCGTCTACGAAGAGGCCATCGAGGATCTGCGCCGCGAGGCGCGCCGGCCCGTGGCCCGCGCCGCTGACGACGCATCCAGCGTCGCCTGAACTTCCTCCCGACGTGCTCATCCGGCGTCTAGCGCGACGCACTCGGCAGGCCCCGTGGGTCTTCCTCCCAGGGCACCACGTCGGCCGTGCGGATGTACCAGTCCAGCAGGCGCCGCTCGAGATCTTTGCGCACCGCGCGGTGGCGGGGATCGTCGTACCGGTTGGCGAGCTCACGCGGGTCGGCCCGCAGGTCGTACAGCTCGCTCTGCCCGGAAGGGCGGCGCACCAGTTTGTGGTCGAGCGTACGGATCATCGTGGCCCGGCAGACGCTCAGCGGGCGCTCCTGCTGGAGGAGCCCCTTCGGCCAGTAGATGTGCGTCGGGTCACGCGGGATGTCATAGTCAGCCCAACGCCCCTCGAAGGAGCGCGGTTCGTGCAGGTCGTAGCCACCCTCGGCGTAGACCGCCCGGCCCAGGTCGTCCGCCTCACCCCGCAGCTCTGGGACGAGCGAGCGGGCGAAGTGCGTGTGCTGCGCCTCGACGCCTGCTAGATCCAGGGCCGTCGCCATGACGTCCATGAGCTCCACCGGCCCCTGCACGGTATGCCCTGCCCTGGCCCCCGGCGCACGGATGATCAGCGGCACGCGCGTGAGCGTGTCATCCAGGGCGCTGGGCCACTTTTCTACCAGGCCATAGTCGCCTGCCCAGTCCCCGTGGTCCGCCGTGGCCACCAGGCAGGTGCTGTCGGCCAGGCCTGTCTCATCGAGGGCATCGAGCAGTTCGCCGAGCATCCAGTCCACGCAGCTATTCATGCCCAGGTAGGTGGCCTGGAGCCGCTCAAGAAACCCCGCGGGGAGCCGATCCAGGCGGCGGTACCCGCGAATGCCCTCGTAAAAGTCCGGCTTGCCGGGCAGCCCCGCCGGCCGCAGCGGCGGGAGGGCGGCCGCGTCGTACATGGTGTGGTAGGGGGCTGGCGCCGCGTAGGGCGGGTGGGGCATCGAGAGGGGCAGATAGAGGACGAACGGCGGATCGCCGGGCCGGCGCGAGCGGAGAAAGTCGATCCCGGCGCGCACACAGCGCATGTCGCCGGTGTCCTCCACCGACCCCGCGAACTCGGCATAGTCGAACGAGTAGTAGGCGGCGTCGCCAGGCTGGTGCGCGTTCGGGCCAGCATGCCCCCCGGCAAAGTGCGCATAGCGGTCCACGCACAGCGGGAACGACTCGCGCGCATACAGATCGTTCTTCCCATACCACTCGACGTGGTAGCCTGCCTCACGCAGGGTGCGGAACAGGCTGGGCTCGTGAGGGCGCAGCAGATGCCAGAGCGTGCGGTGCCCGGAGACGTGCGGGTACCAGCCGGTCATCATGCTGCAGCGTGACGGCGAACAGACCGTGTGCTGGACGTGACACTGCTCAAAGCGGACGCCCTCGGCCGCCAGCCGGTCGTAGTTCGGCATCCGGACGACGGGGTGCCCATAGCACGAGACGCTCTCGGCGCGCATCTCATCCGGGATGAACAGGATCAGGTTCACAGATCGCTCCTCTCGGCCAGGGGACGCACCCCGCACGGGCGCAGTACGTCCAGGTTCGGCAAGTACGCCCGCAGCGCCGCCGGGCGCTAGTAGGTCCACGCCTCCGAGTCGGGGCGGAGGGCCTCGCGCTCATCGTCCCAGTCGGAGGGGACAGTGTACTCGTTGTGCCGCGGCCGGATCGGGCAGCGCGCGCAGGGCGGGTAGCCATCGGCCCCTGAACGGAGCATCTCCAGCACCACCTCGGCGCAATCGCTCAACCGGAAGAGGGTCAGCTCGCTCCCCCCCACCCTCACGCGGCGGTAGAGCCGGCGCCCCTCGATGATGGCGGGGTAGCGCTGCTCGTCAGTAAAGGGGCAGCGCGCCGAGCGCCAGCCACAGGTGCGCCCCAGCACGGTACGCCCGTCCGGCAGGTGCACCGGGTGGGCCTCGGTGCGCCGCCCCAGGCAGGGGGCCTGGTTGGTGGTTTCGGCCACATGATGGTAGCTGTTGGAGCGAAAGCCCACCCCCACCAGCAACCCGTAACCTCCCTCGCGCCCCAGCAGGCCGAGCGGAGAGTCAGGCCCCATGGTCAGCGTGCGATGGTGCCCGCTGATGTAGCGCTCGGCCTGGACCCCCCAGGCGGCGAAAGGATGGGTCGGGTCCAGGCTGCGGTGCACCCCGGGCAGGCGCCAGAAGGTATCGGGCACCAGGCCGTTCCGCGTAGGGGTCTCGCGGGGATCATAGTAGCCGGGGGAACCCGGTTTGAACGCCGCCCCGTGGTTGAACGAGGGCATCATGATCGTGCCCTGCGGCCCCACTGCGGCCATGAGGCCCTCGATGAGGGTCGGCGCGCCCCCCAAGAGATGGCCGAAACTGCTGAGCGACGAGTGGACCATGAGGCCCATCCCGGTGCCGATGCCGAGGTCGACGAGGGCTCGGGCCAGGTCAGCGGGCGTGACGTGCGACAGATCCGCCTGGGGTGACACGGTCATGAACCTATCATTCTCCTACGAGGCCGGGTTCGGCTGGCCCAACGGCGGCTATTCTAGATGGCGGCCGAGCGATCGTCAAAGCGCCGCACCCCAGACGCCGGTAAGCGGGCGCGAACCCCTCCGGCCAACGACAGTCGCATTGACAGATCCTCTTGCACCGTCTACCATCGCAAAGGTATTGGCCCTCGTCAGTGCGCGGGCGTTGGCGTGTAGTCAGTGGGAGGACGCGTAGTGGAACTGCGAGCGTTGGGTGGGTCCGATCTGCGAGTGAGCGTCATCGGCCTGGGATGCTGGCCCCTGGGCGGCGGGGACGGCTGGGGAGACGTGGACGAACGCCAGGCGGTGGCGACCATTCATGCCGCTCTGGATAGCGGCATCACCTTTTTTGACACGGCCGAGGCCTACAACGACGGCCGCAGCGAGGAGATCGTGGGCAAGGCGCTGGCCGACCGCCGCGACCGCGCCGTGATCGCCACCAAGATCGCGCCGCGCAACACCGAGCCCGCCACTCTGCGTGCCCACCTCGAGGCGAGCCTCAGGCGGCTGCGCACGGATTATGTCGACCTGTACCAGGTCCACTGGCCCATGCCCCCGGAGAACGTCGAGGGTGCCGTCGCCATGCTCGAGGAGCTGCAGTCCGAGGGCAAAGTGCGCACCCTGGGCATCTCTAACCACGGCGTGCAGCAGATGGAAAAGATCGTCTGGACCGGTTGCCCCGTCGCCAGCAACCAGCTCTGCTACAACCTGCTGACGCGGGCCATCGAGCTCGAGGTGTTGCCTTCCTGCCGCAAGTGCGGAATGAGCGTCATCGCCTACATGGCCCTCATGCAGGGGCTGCTCGCCGGCACCTACGCGTCCGCCGACGAGGTACCACCGTTCCGCGCCCGGACGCGCCACTTTTCCGCGTCGCGCGGCGCGCGCCATGGCGAGGAGGGGCACGAGCAGCTCACCTTCGGGACGATCGCCAACGTGCGGAGCATCGCCGCGGACCTCGGCGTGCCGATGGCGACCCTCTCGCTGGCCTGGGTGATGGCCAACCGATCGGTCGCCTCGGTGCTGGTGGGCAGCCGCAAGCCTGAGCAACTGCAGCGCAACCTGGCTGCCGCCGAGCTGGCGCTTTCGCCCGAGACGCTGCGGGCCCTTGACGATGCCAGCCGCCCCCTGCGAGACGCCATGGGCCCCAACATCGACCTGTGGCAGGCTGGCCAGGGGCGCCGATCCTTCTAGCCGTCCAGCGACCGGGCCGCACCAGGGCGCTCTGCACCAGCGGGGCGCCCTGGTCTCTGCCGGGCCCTGCCCGCAAGCCTCAAGCCCCACACTTTACTCACAATCATCCCACACCTCCTCCAGAACGCCTCGCTAGAATGGGGCTAGAGCATCCGTGGTGGAGCTCATGGATCACGTGGGGAGGTTATTGTGACTGGAAAGCGTTGGTTTGTGCTGGCCATGGCTGGCTTGCTGGTTGGGGCGCTGGTGATACCCACTGTCGCGTTGGCGCAGGGGCGCGGAAACATCGGCAACGGACAGGGCACCCTGCGGGACGCCGACGGCGACGGGATCTGCGACCTGGGCGGGCGCGCCGCCGGCCAGGCTCTGGGTCGCGGTCGCGGCATGTGGGGCGGCCTGATGATGCGCTCTGGCGAGCAGGGCGGCCTGGTCGCCGTGGTGGCTGAGGAGCTCGGCGTCGAACGGGCCGCCGTCCTAGCCGCCCTGAACGAAGGGCAGACGCTGGCCGACTATATCGTGGCCAGCGGCGGGAGCGTGGACGCCATCGTCGAGGCGTTCATCGCCCAGCGTCAGGCTACGCTTGACCAAGCCGTGGAGGACGGGCGCCTGACCGAAGAGCAGGCCACCACCATGGTTACGCACATGCGTGAAGAGGTGCTCGAACACCTGGAGGGCGAGGCCGACATGCCCTGCCTCGGGACGGGCGCCACCGGCCTGGGCCGGCAGAACCGCATGCAGGGCCGTGGCATGATGGGCATGGGGCGCTTCTAGATCCTTGCCCGCCGGTCCAGCCAGTAACAGGGCCCTGGGGTTACCCCAGGGCCCTGTTGCATGTGGCGATGCTGTCCGCCCGCGCGGGGTGGGTGCCTTCATCCAGCAGCCGGCGCCTCCTGGGCACGCAACGGCCTGGCGGCCCGGGCGATGTACCACACCGCACCCGCCGCCCACAGGGTGAGGTAGCCCTCGACCACCCACACCGGCCACCCGAGAAGGGAGAGCATGCCGGGCGCGGTGAAGTCCACCAGCGCATGGAGCCCAACCGCCACCCACAGCCAGCGGCGCTCGCCGCGCGTGAAGCAGCGCAGCACCACGAGCGACATGGCCACGTGGAAGGGGATCGTCATGGCGCGCTCATAGGCGCCCACCAGGGTGAGGTACCAGGGCGTGCGGGCGATCTGCTGAGGGAGGATGCCCAGCTGCGAGGTCACCTCGGCGGGCAGCAGCGCCGACAGCCTGTCCAGCCCCACGGCCATCGTCAGCAGCACGATGCCCAAGGAGGTCAGCTGGCTCAGGCCGACGAGGGCGGCCGACTCGATCCCGCCGTGGCCCAACCCGTAGGCGACGCCGTTCTCCCAGTCGTAGGGCAGCCGGTCGCGGAACAGGTAGCGGTAGCCCAGCCAGCGCCCCACAGACTCGACCAGCCCGGCCGTGCTCGCCAGAACCAGGAGATAGGTGACCTGGAGGGGCACGTTGCCCAACAGGCGGGGACCGATCAGCGGCGCGACCGCCTGCACCACCGGCACCCTGGTCAGCATTTGGAAGACGATGAACACGGCGGCCCCGAACAGGAAGGGCTGCACGCCCACCCGGTAGCGTCGCGCGAACCATACCGCCAGGGCGGCCGGTCCGAGGATCTCAAGGAGTGCTGCCAGCCCCCAGGCAGCGAAAAAGAGCACGCTCATGGCACCCCCCATCTGGCCCCCCAGCAGCGGGCCGCAGCGGAACTGCGCCTCGATTATACGCCGGGGCGGCGCCCGCACAACGCCGCCGCCTGCCGGGCGCATTGACAGGGAGGCCCCCCACGGCCACAATGGGCGCCAGACCACTCTGGCCCTTGCCGGAAACGATGCAGGTTGTTGCGGCCTATAGAGAGGAGAGCGATGCTTCGAGTCGTGCTGATCGGCGATTCCATCCGCTTGGGGTACCAGGATCATGTTCGCGAGGCCCTGCGCGGCCAGGCCGAGGTGCTATCACCGGCGGAGAACGGCGGCACCAGCGCCAACGTACTGGCGCACCTAGAACCCTGGGTTATCGCCGAGAGACCAACCATTGTTCACCTGAACTGCGGCCTTCACGACCTGCGTCGCGAGTTCGATGCGCAGACGAACGCCGTTCCCCTCGAGCAGTACGAAAAGAACCTGGCCCGCATCATCGCCCGGGTCAAGGCCGAGACCGAGGCCACCCTCATCTGGGCCACCACCACGCCCGTCAACGAGGACCTGCACCACCGGCACAAGTCTTTTTACCGCTTCGAGGCCGACGTCGAGGCCTACAACCGCGTGGCACGCCGCCTGGCCGAGCAGAGCGGCCTGCCGATCAACGACTTGAACGCGGTGATCACCTCAGCCGGACGGGACCGTTTGCTGCTTACCGACGGCGTGCATTTCACTGAGGAAGGGTACACCCTGCTCGGTGAGGCGGTCGCGGCCACCATCAAGGCGTATCTCTAGGAGTTCGACCCGTAGACTGCCCCTCGCGCCCGTTCATACGACAGGAGGATCGTGCCATGGAGATGGGAATGACGTCACTGATGGGCCTGGCCCGGCTGGGCCAGGGCGTTGCCAGCCGCAGGTGGTCGTCGTACGACCGCGCCGGCGGGAACGCGGACAACTGGCCAATCGCGGCCGGGGAGACGGTCGTCCTCGGAGAGACCGACCGCCCCGGCTGTATTCGCCATATCTGGATGACCACGTCCGAGAACAACAACAACCTGCGTGCCCTGGTGCTGCGGATGTACTGGGACGGCGACGAGTCGCCCTCGGTGGCCGCGCCGCTCGGCGACTTTTTCGGGCTGGGGCATGCCAAGGCCAACTACTGGCAGTCGCTGCCGCTGCAGGCCTTTTACCTGGGCCTGAACTGCTGGTTCCCGATGCCTTTTGGCAAGGGCTGCAAGATCACCGTCACGAACGACTCGCCGAACGACTCGTTCCTGTACTTTTACGTCGACTGGCACGAGTGGGACCAGGAGCCTGAGGGCCTGGGGCGCTTTCACTGCTCGTGGCGCCGCGAGCTGGTCACCAGGCAGCAGTTGCCCGTGGGCCCCAACGCCCGTGGCACAGAGCAAGCCCTCAACACGGACGGGGCCACCAACTACCTGATCCTGGACACGGACGGGAAGGGACACTATGTCGGCTCGTGCCTGCACCTGGACACGAACGAGACCGGCTGGTGGGGCGAGGGCGACGATATGTTCTTCATCGACGGGGAGCCGTGGCCGCCCAGGCTGCACGGCACCGGCACCGAGGACTATTACTGCGGTGCCTGGAACTATGCCCAACTCAGGCAGCCCTGGTGCGCGCCCTACTATGGGTACTCGTACAAGGGCAACGCCGACTATACCGGCAAGCACTCGCAGTACCGCTTCCACGTCGAGGACCCGGTGTACTTTGAAAAGTCGTTGCTCCTCAGCATCGAGCACGGCCACGCCAATGACCGTCAGGGCGATTGGACGAGCACGGCCTACTGGTACGCGATCGGGCGCACCAAGCCCCTGCCCGAGATCCCGCCGTTCGACGAGCGCATCCCCTACTCCCACGGCGGGCTGGAGCGCTGGCCCGGCAAGGACCGCCGCGGCCTGCCCGTCTGATGTAGACTCGCGCGGCAGGAAGCGAAAGGGGGCCGCCAGGTGCGGCCCCCTTTCGGTCGTGCGGCGTTGGCCAGATCGGCCAGGTGCTAGGCTGCCCTCACCTGCGCTGTGCTACGCATGCGGCGCAGCCGCCAGATGGTCTGCACCCCGCGCAGTATCTCCTTGCGCGAGATCTTGGAGCGCCCCCGGGTGCGGTTCTCAAAGATGATCGGAAGCTCACCTACCCTGTAGCCCTGTTCCTCGCAGCGAGTGATCATCTCCACCAGGAAAGAGTACCCGCTGGAGAAGAGGCTCTTCAGGTCGATCGCCCGTAGCACGTCGGCGCGGTAGCAACGGAACCCGGCTGTCGCGTCGTGCGCCCGCAGCCCCAGAGCCAGGCGCGCCAGGCCGTTGGCCCCGCGGCTGAGAGCGATGCGCCAGGGCGAGCAGCCGCTGGCCCCGCCCCCGGGGACGTAGCGCGAGCCGATGGCCACGTCACACTGCGCGGTGAGGGCCAGCAGCCCCGGGAGGTAGCGCGGGTTGTGTGAAAAGTCGGCATCCATGGTGATGGCGTGGCCGTAGCCATCCTGCAGGGCCTGCGCAAAGCCGGCCAGATAGGCGGTGCCCAGCCCCAGCTTGGCCGGCCGGTGGTGCACTCGCACCCGTGGGTCCTCCCCGGCCAGGCGATCGGCGATGTCACCGGTGCCGTCCGGCGAGGCATCGTCGACGATCAGCACGTCCAGCGGAGCGCTCTGGGCCAGGATCTCGGACACCAGGCGCTCGATGTTTTCTGCCTCGTTGTAGGTGGGGACAATGACCAGGGCGCGCTGAGCAGCAGAGTCCGCCTTCATCGGCAACCTCACGGGTGTGAACAGGCGTTGTGGCGTAGCAAGCGTGCTACGAGTATACTGCCGTCGTGCATCTGCACAAGCGCCGCGCACCGGCCCTGGCCGCGCCGCTGCTTCGCCCGACCTGTTCGCATCTCGATCCGCCCAAACACATCCTGAGCGCACCCATGCACCTTCCCGCTTCGCTGCCCTTGCGATTCGCCCGCTGGACTGCAGGCCTGAGGCGCCGGCCCGAGCGGGTCGCTACCATCGGCGCGCCCGTTGGCCTGGCGTTGGTGGTCCTGCTCATGTACGGGCCATCCATCCGCTACGGCCTGCAGTGGGACGACCCCGCCTGGTACCTGCAGGGAGCAGGCAAGTCGCTCCTTGAGCTGCTGGTGCCGCTGAGCACCTACCAGTTCTACCGACCGCTGGCTATCGGCCTGAACAACCTCTTGGTCGATGGTGCGGGCATCGTGAACGCGCCGGCCGCCCACCTGCTCCAGATCGTCGCACATCTTGCCAACACGCTGGCTATCATCCCCCTGTTGCGCGGGCTGCGCCTGAGCGCCACGCATGCGCGCCTGGCTGCTCTCCTGTTCGCCCTGCACCCCTACGCCTACCAGGCCGTGGCCTGGGCCGCTCCCCAGCAGCCGATCGCCACGCTGTTGACGATCATCAGCATCCTCCTGGCACAACGCTACCTGGCGACGCGCCAAGGCCGCTACCTGGGCCTGTCGCTCGGGGTGTATGCGGCCGGTCTGCTCTTCCAGGAGAGCGTGGTTGCTTCCGTGTGGGTCTTTGCCTGGCTGGCCCTCGATGACTGGCTGGCCTCCGGCCGGCGGCGCTCTGTCGCTGCGCTGCGCCGCCTAGCCTGGGCGCCGCCCTATGCCCTCCTGGCCGGGCTGTTCGTGCTGGCCTGGCGCACGGTACCGCAGATGGAGAGTGTGACGGGCAGCGGCTTCCAGAGCGAGGTACTGGCGTACCTCGTGCAGGGGGTGGTCTATCCCCTGGCGCGCGTGCTCGCCTTCGCCCAGGTGCCGGTGACCGCCGGGCAGCTGCTGATGTTGTCGGCGGCTTTCTACCTGCTCGTCTTGGGGCTCGGCCTTCGCTGGGGCGGCAGCCGCGCGGCACTCTTTGCTGGGCCGTGGATCCTCTTCGCCCTGCTGCCCACCTGGGTGGGCCTGGGGTGGGAGTACGTCCAGATCGGCGCACGGGTGCTCTACCCCGCCCAGCTGGGGATCGCCGTCCTCTGGGCAGCACTGCCGGCGTGGGCGCTCTCGGCAAGGGCGCGCCTGCCCTGGCGGGTGGCGGGCGCCCTCGTACTGGCCGGTGTGCTGGTCGTCTCCATCGAGCAGTATGTGGACCAGGACCGCCTGGCTGCTATCGGCACCGAGCACCTGCAGTCAGCCGTGGAGGCCATGTCGTCTCACGGGCAGCGGCGTCTCTTGTTCATCAACTTCCCGGACCGGCTGGAGGTGCGCAGGCGCCCCTATCCCTATGGGTTCTGGGGATTGACCTTGGCGCCCGTCTCTCAGGAGATGGCCGACTTTGGGCGCGCCATGGCCGGTGCCAGCGTCGAAACGCGCTCCCTATCGGCCCCCGAGTACGGCATGGACGCCCGCGACGCGTCTCCCTACCGCGTGGATATGCGCGGCGTGCGCATCACTCATGAGACGTTGGCGGACGGGGCGCTGTGGGCCGACGCCGTCTACCTGAGCCATTACGCCCCAGACGGCGAGCTACGCCTCATCAAACTCGGCGAGATCGCGCCGGACGACGCTGCGCCTCCCGTGGCGCGCATCGCCGACAAGCTCGAGCTGGTCTCAGCCGGGCTGCAGCCCGGCGAGCGCGACTCTGAGGTGCGCCTGCAGTTGGTGTGGCGGCCGCTGGCGCGCGCGGTGTGGGGAGACACCTTCTTTGTGCACATGATGGACGCCGAGGGGCGTTGGGTGCGGGGGGCCGACGGCGATGCCCTGGGAGGGATGTTCCCTCTGGTGGTCTGGCCGTCGGGACGGCTGCTGACGGACTGGCGCATCCTCGACCTAGCCGGCCTTCCCGCGGGGGAATACCGCGTCACCGTGGGGGCCTATCACCGCGAAAGCATGGAACGCTACCGGGCCGTCAGCGTCTCAGACCTCAGTGTCAAGGAGGACGAGATCGTGGTGGGCACCCTGTCGCTCCCCTGAGGCGAGGAGCGCGCATGGGCGGGCCTACTCCTCCTCGGGGGCCTGCTCGGGGTAGATGATCTCCACCACCTCTCCGTGGACGTTGACGACGATGCGAAAGCCCATCAGGCGCAGCATGGGCGCCCATTGCTGCGGTTCGGACTGGCGGACGTTGTCCTTCAGGTTGCGGACGGAGGCCTCCAGCGCCGCCTTGGTAAAGATGTCTTCTTTGCCGAGCATCTTGAGCACGGCGGCGACGAGCTCATCCTGGACGCTGCTGACCTGCTCCTGCAGGCGGTCCAGCACGGCATCGTCCACACTGCGTGCGGCGACGTGGCGCAGGAATCCGTCGTCGGGGACGGCATAGTGCGCTACCCCGCCGATGTAGGCGACCTGCGCGGGTTCCCCGGCCTCGTTGAAGACCAGCCCGTCAAAGAGCGCCTGCGCGTTCGTATCCACAGCCTGCTCGGGCATACCGATCACTCCGCTCACGTCGTTTCGTTACAGTCTACTAGTCCCATTATAGCGGGGCGCACAGGGGCGTCAACCATACGGGGCCGGCGGGCGCCCGCAGGCATTGACAGGCGACCCCCGCAACAGGTACCCTCAGCGGCACGGCGTAGTGGCGTTCGTTAGGGAGGCAGCCATGCAGTACACCCAGCTCGGCAAGACGAATCTGAGGGTCTCCAGGTTCTGCCTAGGGACCATGATGTTCGGCGGCAAGACCGCTGAGGACGAAAGCATCCGCATCCTGCACCGGGCCCTCGATGCAGGGGTAAACTTTGTTGACACGGCCGACGTCTACAACGCCGGCGCCAGCGAAGAGATTGTCGGCAAGGGGCTCGAGGGGCGGCGCGACGGCGTGGTGCTGGCCAGCAAGTTCGGCATGGCCATGGGGCAGGGCGCCAACGACGCGGGCGTGTCGCGCTTCCACATCGTCCGTAGCGTGGAGGCCTCGCTCCGGCGCCTGCGCACCGACCGCATCGACCTGATGTACATCCACTGGCCGATGGAGGCGATGCACCTGGAGGAGCCGCTGCGCGCCCTGGAGGACCTCATCCGCGCCGGCAAGATCCTCTATCCGGCCTGCTCGAACTATCCCGCCTGGCTCCTGATGCGGGCCTTGTGGATCCAGGATGTCCTCGGCTACGCTCCGCTGGCCGCGGGCCAGTACCCGTACAACCTGATCGAGCGCGGCGTCGAGGTGGAGTTGCTGCCGGCCGCCAAGGCCATGGGCGTCGGCATCGTCGTGTACCGGCCGCTGAGCGCCGGAGCGTTGACGGCCAAGTACCTGGACGAGGTCCCGGCCGGCGCGCGCGGCGAACAGGATGCGCGGCTGGACCCCTGGACGAAAAAGTACGCCGATGGCATCCGGCGCTTGCGCGCCATGGCCGAGGAGCGCGGCTACACCGCCGCCGATGCAGCGGTGGCCTGGGTGCGCAGCCACCCCGCCGTCACCGCGCCCATCGTCGGCATCTCACACCTCGACCAGTTGGAGGCCAACCTCAAGGGCTTCGCCTGGGAGATGACCGCCGAAGAGAGAGAGGATATTGGCAGGGCCTTCCCGACCGAGGTGTGGGAAGAGTCGGGCGGCCGCTTCCCCTTCTGGCGGCGCTCGTTCGACATCATTCCCAGCTAGGCACGCCCCCGCCCAGCAAAACGCCCGACGGAGTGATGCTCCGTCGGGCGTCGGTGATCCATGTGCCGACAGCAGCGCGGTTCAGCCCTCGGCCTCCGCGCCGTTCTCGGCCTCGTCAGCAGTCTCGTCGCCAGAGGCGCTGTAGGCCATCTCGATGGCCCGCTCGGAGACGACTCGATACACCCCGGCCAGCCTGCCCATCAGGGCGGGGTCGTTCACAAAGGCCGGCGCGCCCAGAAGCTTGATGACCTCCATCTCGACCTCGGGGGCCCGCACGCGGATCTGCAGGGCGTCCAACTCGGAGCCCATCTCCCAGAAGCCGTCCAGGCGCGCCGTCAGCGGCTCGTCGAGAGCCACGCCGCCGAGGGAGGCGTGGGTGCCTGAAGGCGCGCCTTCGGCCCTGGCCAGTTGCGACCGCAGGGCGCGCAAGGAGGCCATCAGCTGCTCATGGGCCCGCCCACGCAGCCGGAAGAGGAGGAAGGGGTCGGCATCCAGATGGTCGCCGAGCAGGATCAGTACAGCGGCCACGTGGTTGCAGGCCGTGGACCATTCGGGGCAGTCGCACTCGGCGTCGATGTCGGCGCGCTTCTCCGGGAAAAGGCTCACCCCGGCCATGCGGAACAGCTCCTCGACGTCTCGCGGGACCTCGCCGTTCAGGAGGTGCGCCGAGTAACTGATGTTCTCCGCCATCAGGCGCACGACCTGATCCCAGACCTCGTCTGAGAAGGTGCTCAGCCCCAGGCGCACGCGGCAGACGTTGCCGTCTGACTCGTGGACGACGGCGGTCACCATCCCCACCTGGACGTCTAGATCGCCAACCTGGCCCCGGCGCACATAGAGGCGCCCGGTGGCCAGCAGGCTGGTGTTCAGCCAGTTCCCCAGTCCGCGCAACCAGCGGCCGGACCACCAGCTGCGCACCAACGGGCCGGGCCCCGCCAGGCCGAAGCCCAGGCTTCCCCCCGATCCGCCGTCGCCTGTCACCCCGCCGGGTCTCTCAGTCATCTTCGATCGCCTCCGCACGGAGGGTGATGATGTCACGCAGCTCCTCGGTACTCAGTTCGGCCAACCACGACTCACCGGCCCCGACCACGTTCTCCGCCAGGGCAACCTTGCTCTCGATGAGCTGGTCGATGCGCTCCTCGAGGGTGCCCGGGCAGATGAACTTGTGCACTTGGACGTTGCGCGTCTGCCCGATACGATAGGCGCGGTCGGTGGCCTGGTTCTCGACGGCCGGGTTCCACCAGCGGTCATAGTGAAACACGTGGTTGGCGCGCATCAGGTTCAGCCCGGTGCCCCCCGCCTTCAGCGACAGCACAAAGACGGACGGGGCGCGCTCGTCCTCCTGGAAGCGCTGCAACATGGCGTCGCGCTGATGCTGCGGCGTTCCGCCGTGCAGAAAGAGGACCTCCTGCCCAAAAGTCTCCTGGAGGTGCCTCTGCAGGATGTGCCCCATCTGGGCGAACTGGGTGAACACCAGCGCCCGATCGTCCACCGCCAGCACCTCTTCGAGCATTTCGACCAGGCGGTTGAGCTTCCCCGAGCGCCTCTCGGCCGGCGATCCGTCGCCAAGGAACAGCGCCGGGTGATTGCAGACCTGCTTGAGGCGCGTGAGCATCGCCAGCACCAGCCCACGGCGCCGAATGCCCCCCGAGGCCGTCTCCTCGGTGTGCAGCGTGTTCAGCGCATCGCGCACCACCGCCTCGTAGAGGGTCACCTGCTCGCGGGTCAGGTTGCAATACACCTTGTGTTCGAACTTGTCTGGCAGATCCTGGATGACCAACGGGTCGGTCTTGAGCCGGCGCAACACAAAGGGGCGCACCAGCCGGCGCAGGCGTTCAGCGGCCTCCTCGTCCTGATAGCGCTCGATGGGCAGGGCAAACTCGCGACGGAAGCCGTCAAGGGAGCCCAGGTAGCCCGGCAGCAGGAACGTCATGATCGACCACAGCTCCGACAGGCGGTTCTCGATCGGCGTCCCCGTCAGGGCCAGGCGGTAGCCGGAGCCGATCCGCCTCACCGCGCGGGCCTGCTTGGTCAGCGGGTTCTTGATGTTCTGGGCCTCGTCGAGGATGACGTTGCTCCACGGCACCCGGCCGAGGTCCTCGACGTCGCGGCGCACCAGGCCATACGTCGAGATGACCACGTCATGGCCCATGCTCTGCTCCAGGAGGTCGCTCCCCTCGGCCCGGCCAGCACCGTGGTGCACCATGACGCGCAGGCTGGGGGCAAAGCGCTCGATCTCACGCGCCCAGTTGCCGACGAGGGAGGTCGGGCAGACGATCAACGTCGGGGGCAGGGTGTCGCCGTTCCCCTCCTGCTCGCGCACGTGCAAGAGCAGCGCGATGGCCTGGATCGTCTTGCCCAGGCCCATATCATCCGCCAGGCAGGCCGAGAGGCCCCAGCGCCGCAGAAAGGCCAGCCACGATAGGCCCCGCACCTGGTACGGCCGCAGCTGCCCGACGAAGGCGTCCGGGGGCTTGGCCAGCTCCAGCTGCTCGCGGTTGTCGAGCGCGCCGAGCAGGTCGCCCAGCCAGCCCTCTACGTCCAGCGCAGTGACCGTGAGGCCGTCGATCTCGTGCTCGACGCCCAGAGCCAGGCCCAGTGCCTCGTGGAGGGGCAACGCCGAGCGGTTGCGCTGCCGCTCCCAAAAGGCGATGGCCGCCTCGACCTGTTCCGGCTGCAAGAGCACCCAGCGACCACGGACCTTGACCAGCGGGGTCTTGAGCTCGGCAAGCCGCTCGAACTCTTCCTGAGTTAGGGTTTCGTCGCCGAGGGCCAGCTCCCAGTCGTAACTGATCAGCGTATTCATGCTGAGCAGGCCCTCGTTCTCGACCTCGGGCTTGCCGTGCAGGCGCGCCCGCACGCTCAGCCGCGCGTCGGGCTTGTTCCACCAGGGCGGCACCATGACGCCAAAGCCCATCTCTTCCAGCAGATGCGACGTCTCGCGCAGGAAGCGATAGGCCTCCTTGGCCGTCAGGGTGGTGCCCTCCGGGTTGGCGGAACGGAGGCTGCGCTGCACCGCCGGAGACAACCGCGCCGCGCGACCCAGCCCGGCCAGTAGCTTTTCCTGGGCGTGATCGAGGCGCGCGTCAAGGTCAGAGAGCATGCGTCCCCGCTCGCGCCAGACCTCCGAGGCAGCCACCATCAGGCTGGGGTCCTCGAGCGACTGCAGGAGATAGCGGAGAGACCAGCGCGCAGAGTCGTCGCCGTTCTTGTCGTCCCCATAGTCGGGGGGGTCCAGCCGGAAGCAGAGGCGGAAGTCGATGTCGCTCTCCGGCCGGGCGTGGTACGTCCAGCTTTGCCAAGCCGTGTAGAGGCGGCCCAGTTCCTGTTGCCGTGAGGAGGGCACGTTGATGGCCCGATCGTGGGCGTACAGCGCCTCCCACCAGGCGGCGCCGACGCGTCCGCCGGGCAGGCGCCCGCCGCGACGCGGTCGCAGCCCCAGCTCACCGGCCTGCGGAGACTGTTGCGCCCAGGAGCGGACCGCGTCATCCACCAGGTACTGGATAAAGCTGCTGAGCACCGTGTAGGGGCTGGGGGCCTCCTCGTGTGCGGCTCCCTGCCGCTCACGCAAGACGGAGCGGCACACGGGGGGCATGGCCCGGGTGAGGGCGCCGAAGCGCGCCTGGTCGGCGGGGTCATCGAGGTAGGGCATCCAGGAAGCCACGTACCCGCCATCCTCGGCACGCATCCCGGGCAGGAAACGCTGCCTGCCCAGCAGTTCCAGCGCGAACTTGGCTACCAGGCCCCAATAGACGAGGTCATCCCCGACCCGTTGGCCCGTCAGCCGCTCCTCGTCGCCGGCCGGCAGCACGGCCAGCACGCCGAGCATCTCCAGGATGGGGATACCGATCCCCTCGATGCGCCAGGCCTCCAGGAGCGGCGCACCTTCGGGCGGCTCCTGGCCAGGCGGAACGAGCCAACGGGGCACCAGGGGCCCTTCATCTACCGATGGGAGGAAGGCGATCCGCACCAGGCGATTGGCCCGCCTCCAGTCGGTGTCGGGCACGTAGCGCGCCAGCAGGTCGGCGATCTCGATGGTCGTGGCCGCGTACGGGTGCCGCTGCACTCGCGGTGCTTGGCCGGCGCCTGCCTGGGCGACGCGCACATCCCGCTCCGCCCAGACGAAGAACAGACCATCCGTACGGCCATCTCGGTCGCAGACCCATGTGCCGTGCAGGACAGCTTTCATGCAAACAATCCGTTATCCCCAAGAGGCATCAGGCAGGACACAACCGGCCAGATATTGTACATCCCTTCGATCGCCAAGTCCAACCGTGCAAGGACGCCCGCGGCGCATCGTGCCGGACCCGCACCCCGCCCAACACCGCCCCCCGCGGCTCGATCCCTCCGGCTGAAGGGACGATGGCCCTTGCATAGTGGTCCACAGGGCGATATACTCGCGGGTGCTGGTGAACCAAGCGCCTCCAGGTCGCAGGCAAAGGAGCAACATGGCCAACAAGATCCGCGTAACCGTGTGGAACGAGTACCGTCACGAGAAGGTCCATGACAAGGTGGCCAAGACGTACCCGCAAGGGCTCCACGGCCAGATCGCCAAGTTCCTCGGCGTGAACAAGGACATGGTCCTGCGCACGGCCACCCTTGATGAGCCGGAGCACGGCCTCACCGAGCAGGTCCTGGCTGAGACCGACGTGCTGATCTGGTGGGGACACATGGCCCACCGGGACGTTCAGGACGCCATCGTAGACCGGGTGCAGGCCCGCATCCTCGAGGGGATGGGCCTGATCGTCCTACACTCGGGGCACTTTTCCAAGATATTCAAGCGGATGATGGGCACCACGTGCAACCTCAAGTGGCGCGAGATCGGCGAGCGCGAGCGCATCTGGGTGGTCGATCCCGGGCACCCGATCGCCGCGGGCCTGCCGGAGTACTTTGAGATCCCGCACGTCGAGATGTACGGCGAGCGGTTTGACATCCCCCAGCCGGACCAACTCGTCTTCATATCCTGGTTCCAGGGGGGCGAGGTCTTCCGCAGCGGGTGCTGCTTCCACCGCGGCGCGGGCAAGATCTTCTACTTCCGCCCCGGCCACGAGACGCTGCCCATCTACTACCAGGATGAAGTGCAGAAGGTCATCACCAACGCCGTGCGCTGGGCGGCCCCGTCCGGCGGACCGCAGGTCACCTTTGGCAACTACAAGCCGCTCGAAGAGGTCGAGCCGCAGGAGATCTAGTTCCGCCGTCCGCCGTCACATGACGAGGAAGGAGCCTGCTCCGTGGAGCAGGCTCCTTCCTCGTGTTCGCCTGGTCAGCGTTGCGGCGCGACGGCGGCTCGCGCCTAGCCCAGCAGGGCGCGCAGCGCAGCGGTCTCGTCAGGGGTCAAGGCCCTGCCGCCGGCAGCAGCGTTCATGGCCGCCTGTAGCGGAGACTTGGCCCCCGGGATCGCCACCGGTGCTACCGGATGCGAGATCACATAGCGCAGCGCCGCGGTGATCATCTCCTCACCGGCCTGCAGGCCCTGGCGCAGACGGTCCACCGTGGCGGCCTCGCGCTCGAACGCCGCCCGGCCGGGCTGGCCCGGGTTCCAGACCGAGCGCACCTGGTCGTCAAAGGTGGTCGAGGTGTCATACTTGCCGCTCAGCATGCCCCTGTGGAGCGGCCCGCGCACCAGGACAGCGATGCCGTGCTCCTGGCAGTAGGGCAGGATGTCCTTCTCGGGCTCGAGGTTCAGGAGCGAGTAGTCCAGTTCCAGTACGCTGCAGGTGCCCTCGCGGTTGAAGCGCTTGAGCACCTCGAGGCTGTTCGTGGAAATGCCATAGGCCCGCAGGACGCCCTCATCTACCAACTCCTGGAAGCCCTGCAGATACACGGTGGGGTCCTCGAGGTCTGACTCGTGGCAGAGGAGCACGTCGACCCAGTCCGTCCGCAGCCGCCCCAGAATGGCGTGCCCGCACAGGCGGATCATGTCGGCCGTGGTCTTGGGGACGCCCTGGCCCGTGCGCTGGCCCCAGTGGCCGATCTTGCTGACCAGGTAGACGTTGTGGCGGATGCCGGCCAGGGCGCGGCCCAGGCGCATCTCCGACAGGCCGTTGGGCACCCCGTATGACTCGGCCGTGTCGATCAGGTTCACGCCGCTCTCGTAGGCGCTACGCACGGTGGCCCAGGCGGTGCTCTCGTCGACCTCGCCCCACTGACGGCCGATGTTCCAGGTCCCCAAGCCGATGGCCGACACGGGCCAGCCCAGCTTTCCAAACGGTCGGTACAGCATCCTGTGTCTCCTTTCCATGCAATCGTTAGTAGCAGCCTAACGCTGGCCAGTGTGCCGTATGGACGGTCGCGTGTCAACCGGGCCCGCCGCGCTACCCCGTGGACAGCTGGCCTCTGCGTGTTGCCCTCCTTGCGGAGCCCTGCTACACTCCCTCGATGTGACCATCAGATACTGTGCAGCGAGGGGTGTGCCACCGTGTCAGGCCCGGGTCTCTATCCGCTCACGTTTGAGCCTGTTTTCCGCGACTATATGTGGGGCGGGCGCCGCCTGGAACAGCTCTTTGGCCGCAACCTCCCGCCGGGCATTGTCGCTGAGAGCTGGGAGATCTCGGGGCACCACACTACGCCGACGCGCGTCGCCCACGGGCCGCTGGCGGGGCTCTCGCTCCCGGAGGTCCTCGGGCGTCTCGGCAAGGACCTAGTCGGCCGCAACGCACAGGGCACCCTGGCGCGGGGGCGCTTTCCCCTCCTGGTCAAGCTGCTGGACGCCAACCTCGACCTGTCGGTGCAGGTCCATCCCGATGACCGTTACGCCCTGGCCAACGAAGGGGACCTCGGCAAGACCGAGATGTGGTACGTCCTCCACGCCGGGCCCGGCGCCGAGATCATCTACGGACTGCGTCCGGGCATCACGCGTGAGGACCTGGCGCGCGCCATCGCCGCAGGCGAGCTCGCCACGACGTTGCGGCGCATCACCGTGCGCCCCGGAGACGCGGTCTGCATCCCCTCTGGCACGGTGCATGCGCTGCTGAGCGGCCTCGTGGTCGCCGAGATTCAGGAGAGCTCGGACGTCACCTATCGCGTGTATGACTGGGACCGTCCCGGCCCGAGCGGGCGGCCTCGCTCGCTGCATGAGGCCAAGGCGTTGGAGGTGATCGCCTTCGACCGGACTCTCCCTGGCGTGGCCCAGCCGCAGGTGGTCCGGCAGGAGGCCGGGGTGCGCGTCGAGAGGTTGGTCTCCTGCGTGCAGTTTGCCGTCGAGCGCGTCATACTGGACGGCGGCGCCACGTTCCAGGGCGAATGTGACGGCGCGTCCTTTGAGATCTGGGGGGCCGTGGAGGGCCAGGCCAGGGTGGAGCACCCGGCGGGCGCGGGCTGGCCCGGGGGCCCGGCGGGGTTGCGGGCCATCGGCTGGGCGCTGCTCCCTGCGGCGTTGGGCCGGTTTGCGCTCCGCGCTGTGGACGGCCGCTGCACACTGCTGCGCGCCTACGCGCCTGCCCCCGTCGAGGAGCCGGCACCTCGCTGACGAGCCAGCGCCTCGCTGGCGAGCCAGCGCCTCGCTGACGAGCCGGCACCTCGCTGACGAGCCAGCGCCTCGCTGACGAGCCAGCGCCTCGCTGACGAGCCAGCGCCTCGCTGACGAGCCGGCGCCTCGCTGAGAACGCCAGCGGGGGCGGCGCGCGCCGCCCCCGCTGGGTACCAGCCCAGCCGCTGGGCAGCTCAGTCGAACACAAAGAGCGTGCGGATGTTGTCCTCCACGCCCTGGTACAGCCGATCGAACACGGCCTGGCCATCCTCAAGGCGGGCCGTGTCGCTGATCAGGGCATCGACCTTCATCCGCCCGGAGGCGATCAGGTCGGCACAGGCGGCATACTCGCCGTTGGAGGCACACACCCCGTACAGGGTGATCTCGCGGCTGACGATGCTCTGCAGGTCGAACGAGACGCGCGGGGTGACGTTGCCGATCAGGCTGAGGACGCCCCCCTTGCGCGTGATCGCAAGCGCATTGTCGATGGTCGGCTGGACGCCCACCGCCTCGAGCACGACGTCGGCGCCCTCGGGGCCCGTCTCGGCCCGCAGGGCCTCGAGCAGGTCGGGGACGTCTGCCCGGATGGTCACATCGGCGCCCATCTCCTTGGCCAGGGCCAGGCGCGCCTCAGACAGGTCGGTGACGATCACCTTGCCCGCCCCCTTCAGGCGGATAGCCTGCATGGCCACCAAGCCCACTCCCCCGGCGCCCACCACAACCGCTGTATCGTTCAGGACGACCGGCGTGCGGTTGGCGGCGTGCACGCCGATCGACACCGTCTCGATCAGAGCGGCCTGCTCGTAGCTCAGGTTGTCGGGCAGGTGGATGGTCACCCAATAGGGCACCGCGACGTACTCGGCCATGGCCCCGTGGCGGCGGTAGGTCCCCTCCGAGACGCCCACCACCTGCCGATTGGCGCACAGGTTGACGTGGCCGCTCAGGCAGTAGCGGCAGCGCAGGCAGTACACGGTGGAATCAAAGGCCACGCGGTCACCCGGGGCAAAGCCCTCCACGCGCTCCCCGACGGCTTCCACCACGCCGGCGGCTTCGTGCCCCATGATGATGGGGGGTTGGCGGCGGCCGGTCTTGCCAGAGTAACCCTTGACGTCGGAGCCGCAGATGCCGCAGGCCTTGACGCGGATCAGCACGTCGTCCGGTCCGAAGGCGGGTACCGGCCAGTCTTGCACTTCCAGGACGTATGGAGCGGTGTTCACAAGCGCTTTCATGTCGCCTCCCTCGTTCACGCTGGGGCGATTATGGCGCGAGGAGGGCTCCCTGTCAACGCGCCGCAGGTGCGCCGCGGAGTCGTTGACGCCCCACCTGCCCCGGCATACACTGGTCCGAGCCTTGGCTCGCGCCGGCGCGGGGCGCAGCGGTACCCCGCGCTCCCCCGGCGCGTGCAGGGCATCGCGGCGGGCAATAGAGCAGGAGGTGCACTCATGGCAAAGGGACGGATCTGGCCGGCGGAGTGGATCGATTATGTCGACTCGTTCACCGGCGCGCGGGTGCGGCAGTTGACCTCGTATCGGGCGAACAGCAACCATCTTTACTTTACCAACTATGGCTATTACCACAACGACCGCAAGATGCTGATCGGTTCGGACCGGGGCAACGCCACGAACCTTTGCAGCGTCGACCTGGTAACGGGCGAAATCACGCAGCTCACGGACCTAGCCCCCCAGCCCCTGCCCTACCCGACCTATCTCCTGCGCGTCTCCATCGATCAGGCCAACGAGAAGGCCTACTTTGGCTACGGACGCCAGATCGTCGGCGTCGACCTGAACTCCCTCGAGATGACCCCCCTCTGGGAGATGCCCGAGGGCTTCCAGCGCAACATGGTTAATGTCACCTCCGATGGCAAGCACGTGTGCGTCGGCATCTACGAGATCCCCTCGATGGAAGCCGCCTGCGACGTGGCGCGCCGCTATACCTATGGCGGCTCGGTCTACAGCGGCACGGGCCTGAACATGCTGGCCACCTGGGAAGCGCGCCCCCTCAGCCGCGTGATGCGCATCCCCACCGACGGCGGCCCCGCCGAGGTCGTCTGGGAGGAGCGCACCTGGATCAACCACGTGAACACCTCCCCCACCCAGCCCAACCTGCTGACCTTCTGCCATGAGGGGCCCTGGCACCTGGTGGACCATCGCATCTGGGGGCTGGACACCGCCACCGGCAAGGCCTGGAAGATTCGCCCCCGCATGGTGGAGGAGGAGCGCGTCGGGCATGAGTACTGGTACATGGATGGCATCCACGTCGGCTACCACGGCATCAAGCCCGACGGCACCAAGGTATTCGGCCGCGTGCGCTATGATAACGAGGGCCTCGTCGAGGTGGCCTTCCCGTTTGAGACCGGCCACATCCACTCCAACGACTTTTCCATGATCGTCGGCGATGGCGGCCAAGAGATCCGCCTGTGGAAGTGGAACGGGGAGGCCTTTGAGGGCCCGCGGGCCCTCTCTGTGCACCGCTGCAGCAAGCGTGACCAGATGTTCCACGTCCATCCGCGCTTCCGCGCCGACGGCAAGCAGGTGGTGTATACCAGCGATGCGCCCGCATACGGGCAGGTGTTCGTGGCCGACGTGCCCGAGTTCAGCGCGCTGCCGGCCATCGCAGAGCCGGGCGCCAAGCGCTAGAGGCGGCTGGGACGGTGAGGAGCGCCATGTCATCGGCCGTGGCCCGGCTGCGCGAGCGCGCCGTGGCCCTCGAGCGAGAGACCTATGCGCTCGCCGTGGCCTATCGTGACCCGCGCACGCCCTGGTACGGCAAGGCCTGGGCGCTTTTGGTGGTCGCCTACGCCGTCAGCCCGATCGACCTGATCCCGGACTTTATCCCGGTGATCGGGTATCTCGACGATCTCTTGCTGGTGCCGCTGGGCATCTGGGTGGCGTTGCGCCTGATCCCGCCGGATGTCCTGGCGGACGCGCGTCGCGCTGCCGCGGCGCGTGAGCCGGGCGGCACCTCGCGCTGGCTGGGGGTAGCCCTCGTGGCGATGGTATGGATCGTACTGCTGGCGGCAGTGGCATGGGCCATCGCGCGTGCCACCGGCGCCCTCGGTCGCGCGCAGCCGCCCCCGGGCTGACGGTCTGTGGACCGCCCTGATCGACACCGGGGGGCGGGCTACAGCCCGTCCCCCGGTGCGTGCTCTTTCTTTGCGCCGGCCCGTCTAGCCCTCGGCGACGACCGAGTTCCTCAGGACACCGATCCCCTCGATGTCGATCTCGACGACGTCCCCAGGGCGCAGGAACACCGCCGGCCGACGGGCAAAGCCCACGCCCGACGGCGTGCCCGTCATGATCACGGTGCCGGGGAGCAGGGTCATGTTGTCAGACAGGTAGGAAACCAGCTGCGCGCAGGAAAAGATGAGGTCGCTGGTGTTCGAATCCTGCATGACCTGGCCGTTCAGGCGGGTGCGGATGCGGGCGTTGTCGGGATCAAGGTCGGTCTCGATCCAGGGTCCCAGGGGGGCAAACGTGTCGAACGACTTGCCGCGAACCCACTGGGAGTCCTGGCGGAGCTGCACGTCGCGAGCGCTGACGTCGTTGGCGCAGGTGTAGCCAAGCACATAGTCGAGCGCGTCGTCGACCCCGACGTGGCGCGCGGCCCGGCCGATGACGATGGCCAGCTCGCACTCATAGTCGACCTCATCGGCCGCCACCCTGGGCAGCACGATGCCGTCGCCGGGGCCGGCCAAGGCGGTGGTCGCCTTCATGAACAGAACGGGGCGCTCGGGCAGGCTGTGGCCACTTTCCTGGGCATGGGCGCGGTAGTTCAGGCCGATGGCCAGAATATTGGGCGGCGCCACCGGCGCCAGCAGGCGACAGTCGGCCAGCGGCACGGTCACGTCAGTGGGGCGCCAGCCGTCGTAGATGCCGCCCTCGACAAGCCGCAGGGTGCCCGCCCCCTCCAGCACGCCGTACGTGACGGCGCCCTCCGCGGTCCTCACGCGCGCGATCCTGGCCATGCTATCTCTCCTCCGCATGTTCGTCGGCCGTGGCGCGCCGCCCCTCGGCACGCCGACACCGCGCGATTGTACCCGCATGGCCCATGCTGCACAACCGCAGCCGGCCGGCCGGGTTCGTGCACGTGTGCTTGCCGGCCCAGGAGCGTTCGGATATCCTCCGCCCCAGTCGCGTAACCTGCCCGAGCGTCGGGCGGCTGGCGCGATCGCGCTACAGGAGAGAGAACGGCATGGAAGGTGCACCGGGATGGGCGGGCCGCATTCTGCTAGCCGACCTCGACAGGGGTGAGGCGCGCTGTATCCCAACCTCCGACTATGCCGCGCAGGCGCTGGGCGGGCGCAGCCTTGGGGCCGCCCTAGCCTGGGACCTCGTGCGGCCAGGCATGGATGCATTTGATCCGGGCAATCCCCTGATGTTCCTCAGCGGTCCGCTGGCCGGCAGCATGGCGCCCTCGGCAGGGCGCATCACGGTTTGCGCCCTGTCTCCCCAGTGCTACCCGAAGCCTTGGTTCTCCCGCTCGAGCATGGGCGGCGACCTGGGGCACCAGCTCAAGGCCGCCGGATATGACGGCGTGGTGGTCATCGGCCGGGCGCCACGCCCCGTCTACCTGTGCATCACCACACAGGGCGCGTCTATCGAGGACGCTGAAGGACTGTGGGGGCTCGGGATCATGGCCACGCAGGCGACGCTGCAGGGGCGGCATGGCGCCAGGGCCCAGGTGGCTGCCGTCGGCCAGGCCGGGGAGAACCTGTCCCGCATCGCCTCAATTGGCGTCAACGAGGGCTCGGCGGCCGGCCAGGGCGGCTTTGGCGCCGTGATGGGCTCCAAGAATCTCAAGGCCGTTGTCGCCTACGGCGAGCAGCGCACGCGGATGGCCCACCCGGAAGAGTGCCGCGCATTCCTCAGGGCGATGGCCCAGGAGTACGTTGCCGATCGCGAGCGGCGCTCGCGCCTCCAGGGGCTGGCGGGCCGCCCGCCGGGGCGCCGCGCGCCCTGCGGCCGCGGCTGCCTATTCCCATGCGCCACGCGCTACGAGGGCGTCCGCGGCACCATCCACCCTGACCGCGCCTATGCCGGCGTGGCCCAGTGCGCCTCCTTCCGCTACGGCGGTTCGCGGGACGGCTTCTGGAACCTCGGGTTTGACGCGGGATTTGAGCTGAACATGCTGGCCAACGACTGGGGCATCAACCACTGGGACGTGCTCAAGGGGCTCTACGTCTGGCTGGCCATGTGCCGACGAGACGGCCTTCTGGCCGAGATCGGCGGCCGCGCCGTGGATCCCGACGATCCACGCTTCTGGTACGACGTGCTCGCAGCCATCGCCACGCGCAGCGGCCCCCTTGCCGAGGTGGTCGCCGACGGCGGCCGCCGGGCCATCGCCCTTACCGGCCTGATGCCCGAGGACGCACGCCAGCTGTACACGGGCTGGGGCTACGCCAACCACTGGGACGGCCGCGGCCCACGCGGCAACACCATCAACTACCCGTTCTGGCTGGTCAGCGCGCTGATGTGGATCAGCGACACGCGTGACCCGATGGGCGGCGCGCACGGCTATGCACAGAACATGACCAACGCCAGCCCCTTCACCCAGAAGGTCATCTCCTGGGAGGGGCTGCAGGCCCTGGGCGAGCGCTACTTTGGCGGGCCGGCCGCCATGGATCCCCTCTCCGACGGGGAGGGCAAGGCCGAGGCAGCCATCTTTAGCCTCAGGCGGTCCGTGCTCAAAGACAGCCTGATCGTGTGCGACCGGGTCTTCCCGCGGCTCTTTACGTCGCTGACCGAGGACGGCATGCCGCGCATCTTAGGCGTGGCCGGGCCCGACTGCGAGGCGGAGCTGCTCCGCCTGGTCACCGGGTGGGAGCTGGCCACCGCCGACCTGGACCGCATCGCTGATCGCACGCTAGCGCTCGAGCGGGCGCAGCAGGCCCGCGACCTGGGCCGCACCCGCCAGGACGAGCAGCACGTGATGGACTATTTCTGCGCGACGCTCGAGGAAAAGCCGAACCCGCTCCTCGGCGAGCGGCGCAGCGCCGACCCGGCCCTCCTCGAGGACCTCGTCCGGCGTTTCTATGCGCTGCGCGGCTGGGACCCGTTGACGGGGCTCCCCACGGCAGAGACGCTCACAGCGCTCGGCCTGGACGCTACAGTACCTGCTCCCCCGGTGGGCGAGGGCGCTGGCCCAGCCGGCCCTCCGGCCGGCTGACGGTATCGGCTAGGGGCCGGCAGGCAAGGCGCTCGCGGCGGCCGCCGGCTCCTCATCCCTGCGAAGAGATCTCCAGGAGCGAGATGCCATGCAGCGGCAGCGTGAACTGCAGCGTCACCCGGCCATCCGCCGCCGCGAGCGAGCGAGGCGCCTCGACCAGCTCTAGCCCGGCGCGCGTCCGCAGCGCCTGGCGCTGGCTGGCGCTCGGGTACATCGGGCGCCCCTGCCGCACCCATTCGGCGTAAGCATTCGAGTGCGCCCCGTCGATGCGGTAGTGCCGCAGCGTCAGTTCGCCGCTAGCGAAGGGGAGGTGCTCCACCTCTACCGTCACCTCGCGACCCCCCGTACGGGCCCAGTCGTCGTGGTGATGGTAGACCAGCACCTGAAGGCCCTTCCCACCGGCAAGCGCCGCCAGGCCAGAGACGTCCGCATCCTCCTCACTCCCCCACGGGTCGGCATAGCCGAGCGGGTCCTTGGCCGCCGAGCTCACCAGGCGCACCTGGCGATCCCCCAGGCGGGCGTACATGCGCAGCAGGTTCAGGATCGGTTTGTCGATCCCCTGGGTGGAGAAGGCCCGCGTCCCCTCAAAGCACCTCTCACCGACGAAGAGAAACGCCCAACTCAGGAGGCGCAGATCCCAGGCGCGCTCCAGGGCGAACGCAGTCAGCTTGTGGAAGGCCGTGGCGACAAAGCTTGGGTAGTACTCGGTGTTGCGGAAGTTCAGGGCAGCGTTGTCCCACGCGCCGCCGGCCGCCCAGCCATCCGGATCGCACTCGGATACCACGCACTCCAGGCCGGCGAGCCCGTGTTGGGCAATGATCTCGTGGGCGACCTGGGCGCCCTGCAGCATCTTGCGCACCGACGGAGGCTTCTGCGGGCGATGAAGGGGGTCAGGGCCGTAGCCCCCGCCCTTGAGGTGAAACGTCACAAAGTCGAGCGGAGCCCCCCGTTCACCTGTGCTGGCGTTGGTGCCCTTGGTGCAGTGGGCCAGGAAGGCCTCCAGGTACTCGGCAGACCTGCGCCCGTAGGCCGGATCAGTGACGGAGGGTCCGCCGACCCTGGCCTGCGGCAGGGCCGCCTTCACCCCGGCCGCCGTATGGTCGTACAGGCGCAGGAACTGGTCGACGGTTCCCCGCCAATAGTGGATGTCGGGCTCGTTCCACAGCTCCCAGTACCAGCTGGCGACCTCGTCCTCACCGTAGCGTTCGACGGCGTGGCGCACGAGGCGATAGATGAGCTCCTGCCACCGGCCATAGTCCTTGGGCGGGCAGGCCCAGCCGTACTCCCGGTAGGCGCGCAGCCCGCGATCGATGGAGGTATCGTAGCGGGCCGGGTCGGCCAGGTCCTTGGGCATGAAGCCCAGCTCCACAAACGGTCTGCAGCCGTGGGCGAGGATCGTGTCGAGGATCAGGTCCACGTAGGTCCAGTCGTAGCGTGGGGTTCCGAGTTCGTCCTCGAGGTAGGCGTTCGTCGAGCCCCACTTGTAGGTGCCGTGGCAGTTGCCGGTACACAGGAGGTGGTGCACCCGCACATAGTAGGGCTTTTCCTGGAAGGCAGCGAACTCCGCGAGCAGCTCCTGCCCCTCGGGGGTGTAGGTATAGTTGCACTCGTCATAGCCGATATAGTTCCAGTTGTGTGGCAGAGGCCCGAGCCACTCGCCAGCGTCCACCCGAACCGTGACCGGTGCGCACCCTTCCCCGCCCACTGTCTTCCTCCCCATCGGTCGCTTCGTTCCTGGTCGCCCTGCGCGCAGTTTGCCCGTTCCTTATCGGTTTTAGGTGATTATAGACGGCGTTTCCCACAGCGTCAAGGGTTCTGCCAGCGGCGGTGTGGCGCGCGCGTGCCGCCCAGGGGCAGAATGCGCCCACTTGCCGGCCATTCTGGCTTGCGCTGCGTGCGGTTCTGTGCTATCATCAAACCGACCGGTCGGTATGTTCTCGGAGGGTGCCATGCAGATCCAGCCCCGCGCCGTCGAGACGCGCTCTCACCTGCTTCACGCTGCCCTGGCCTGCTTTGGGCGCTACGGATACCACGAGACCAGCGTCGCACGCATCTGCCAGGAGGCCGGCGTCAGCAAGGGTGCCTTTTACCACCACTTTGCTTCCAAACAGAGCCTGTTCACCGAGCTACTCGGCAACTGGCTGCACGCGCTGGAAAGTCAGCTCCGCGCCATCGACGCCGAGAGCGCCTCGGTGCCCGATGCGCTGCGCCGCATGGCCGCCATCCTCAGCCAGGTCTTTGAGCAAGCCCGCGGGCAGCTGCCCTTGGTGCTCGACTTTTGGTCGCAGGCCCGGCTGGACCCGGAGATCTGGCGCCAGACCGTGGCACCCTTTCGCCTCTACCGGGACTACTTTCGCGACCTGGTGACCCGTGGCATCGCGCAGGGGGCGTTGCGGCCCGTCGATGCGGACGTCCTGGCCCAGACCCTGGTATCCGTTGCGGTGGGCCACATCCTGCAGGGTCTTCTAGATCCCGACGCGGACGACTGGGCGCGCGTCGCGGAAGAGTCGATACGTTTGCTCGTCACCGGCCTGGAGTATCCCTCCGCCGGGGCCCAGGGCATACAGCGTGAGGTGAACGCATGAGAGTGCTCTTGACTGGGGCCTTTGGCAACGTGGGGTCGAGCGCCCGCGCGGAGCTGCTCCGCCGCGGCCACCAGCTGACCTGTTTCGACGTGCGCACGCCCGCCAACGTCCGGGCCGCCCGCCAGCTGCCCAAGGACGTGCGCGTCATATGGGGAGATATCCGCCGCCCCGCGGATGTCGCCGAGGCGGTGGCCGGGCAGGACGTGGTCATCCACCTCGCCTTTGTGATCCCCAAGCTATCGGCCACCGGCACCGGTTCCGAGGACCGGCCCGACTGGTCGCGCTCGATCAACGTCGATGGCACGCGCAACCTGATAGAGGCGATGAGCGCGCTGCCACACCCTCCCCGGCTGATCTTTGCATCGTCGTTGCACATCTACGGCCCGACCCAGGACCAGGAGCCGCCGCGCGTCGTCGGTGACCCGCTGAACCCGACCGAGCACTACTCCCGCCACAAGGTCGCCTGTGAGGAGCTCGTGCGCGGCTCGGCGCTCGAATGGTCGATCTTGCGGTTCGCGGCCGCCATGCCGATCGCGCTCCAGCCCGACGCTGGGATGTTCGACGTTCCCCTGGCCAATCGGATGGAGTTCGTACACACCCATGACGTCGGCCTGGCCCTGGCCAACGCTGTGGAGAGCGAGGAGATCTGGGGACGCATCCTGCACATCGGCGGGGGGCCTCGCTGCCAGCTTTATTTCCGCGAGATTGCCGAGAAGGCCTTGACGGGCATGGGCGTGGGCATGCTGCCGGACGAGGCCTTTGCCGCCAAGCAGTTCTGCACCGACTGGCTGGATACTCGCGACAGCCAGGCTCTACTGAACTACCAGGTGCATACCTACGACGACTTTGTGGCCGACATGCGCGCCCGGCTGGGCTGGCGGAGGCCTCTGGTGCGCCTCTTCCGCCCATGGGTGCGCGCCTGGTTACTCGGCAAGTCGCCGTACTACCTCCCCGCCCTGCAGGCTAAGGAGTGGGAGGGGCGCGTCGCCGTGGTAACGGGGGCTTCTGCCGGGATCGGGGCGGCCACCGCCAGGGCCCTGGCCGCCCGCAAGATGCGCCTGGTGCTCGTCGCCAGGCGGGAAGACCGCCTCGAGGCGCTGGCAGAGGAGATTCGCGCCTCGGGCGGGCAGGCGCTCGTGGTGCCCGCCGACCTTACCGATGAGGAGCAGTGCCGGCGCGTCATTGAGACGACGCTGACGACCTACGGGGCGATCGACGTCTTGGTGAACGGCGCGGGGCTGGGCTGGTACGGGCGCGGCAGCGAGATGCCCTGGAGCGTAGCCCGCGAGATGATGCGCGTGAATGTCGAGGCGATGGTCCGGCTGACTCTGCTGGCCCTGCCGCGCATGTGCGCCCGGGGCGCGGGGCACATTGTGAACATCGGGTCGGTGGTGGGCAGCCTGCCCTCGCAGGGGGTGGCCGTGTACAGCGCCTCAAAGGCCTTTGCGGGGGCCTTCAGTACCGCCCTCCACCGGGAGACGGCCGGCAGCGGGGTACACATCAGCGTGCTGGACCCCGGCCCGGTGCTGGATACCGAGTTCTACGCCCTCGCCGACGTTCGCCCTGCCGCGCGAAGGATGCCAGGCCGACGCTTCGCCATCAGCCCTGAGGTGGTCGCCGAGCGCGTCTGGGGCCTGCTAGCCCGCCCGCGCCGCGTGGTCTATGTGCCCCGCGTGTTGGCCGTCGTGCCCTGGATCGAGCTATTCTGCGGCTGGATCATGGACCGGATCGGCCCGCTCTTGCTCAAGCGCGATCGCTCCTCCGGCCAGGCGACCGCCTGAGAGGTCCGGCGCGGCTGCACTCAGCACACGGGGCGCGCCGGAGAGCGGTTGCTCCCGGCGCGCCCCGTGCCCTGCCTGCTTAGCGGCCGCGCCAGAGGCGGTCGGCCCCCAGGGCGATCACCCCGCCCACCAGCGCCGTGCCCAGCTGCGGCCAGCGCATCATCTCCACGATCGCCGCCGGCATGGCCACCGCCTGGGCGACGCCGCCCACCTGCACGCTCAGCGGCCTGGCCACCAGCCAGGTGACGGCCGCATAGAGCAACACGAACTTGGCCGCTGCCGCCAGCCCCAGTGCTGCCCACTTGCCCCGCTCCCAGAGCGCCCCCAGAACGCTTACCAAGGCCGCGTTGCCCAGGGCGATAAAGGGGATCATGACCAGCAGCGGCAACGGCAGGACCCCCCGCAGCGCGGCGGCCAACGGCGTCACCATCCCGACGACGATCGCCTCCCCAACCCCCAGGCGCAGGGCAGTCAGCACCAGGAGGGCGTTCACCAGCGGCCCTGTAGCCCACTGAGGCAGCCCAATCAGCGGAGTGGCCAGCCCCGCGGTGAGGGCCAGCAGCAACATCAGGGGGCGCGAACGGACCAGCGTTCCGACCATCACTTCGACTCTTGCGACCATCCGCAACATCCCTCCCTACAAGTCAGACCCACGCCGTGGAGCCTTTGCACCCCGACCGGGTGGCCTAGATGCGCTCCAGCGAAACCTGCTTGTTGCGCCTCTCCAGCTCACGAACGAGCTCGGTGACGTACATCATGCGCATCGTCTCGCCGCGGATCACGTCGGCGATCTGGTGCGGGTTGATGGCCGTGCCCACGATGAACGTAATGGCATCCGCCGAGAGCAAGATGCGGGCCAGCTGCGCCGCTGCGTCCGAATCCTTGGGCAGATCGTGTACAGTCTCGGCGCTCTGCAGTAGCTCCAGCACCTGGCCGAGGGTGATGATCCCCTCGGTCACCAGGTCGACGCCCTCGAGGTTGGCCGTCGGCGGCGTGCCCCGACGGCGCTCCGGCTGGTGCGCCGGGCGCTCTCCGGGCGGCACCCACTGGACCTGTAGCTGCTTGCCCAGGATGCGCGCGGCCACCTGGGCGGTGGTGCCGCCGCAGATGACCTTGGTCCCCGGTGCGCTCATCAGCCGCTGGACGGCCACACCATCGTCCTCTTTGTTGGCCGGCGGACCGGTGAGGACGGTGGCATGGACAGCCTGGCGCACGTGCATGGCCACGGCAGTGGCGTCATCGCCGGGGCGGTCGCTGTACAGTTTGAGGCAGGTGCGCTGCAGCGCCTTCACCAGGCCGTAGGCGTCCCCGCCGGCGGAACACCAGCGCCTCACCGAGGTAGCGATGTTCTGCCAGCCCCAGCCCAAGCGGTACAACCCCCCGACGCCCGCGTGCTCGTACCCATCGCTGACCATAACCATATAGTCGCCGACCTGCACGTCAAAGCGCGCCTCACGGATCCGCCGCCCGTGCACGACGCGCTCGCGCACGGGCAGATCGACCACCTGGCCATCGCGGACGAGGATCAGCGGCGGGCTATCGTACTCGACGAGCAGCGCATCGCGGCCATGCAGTATCTTGACCATGGCAAACGTCGCGTAGGCGAGCTTGCGCACCTGGCACTCGGGGAGCGTTTCGACCAGCGTCTCCATCACATCCTCGATGCGTGCCCGGCGCTCGAACATCGTCCCGGCGATCTGGGTGGTAAGGGTCGAGAGGATGTTGGCCTTCACTCCGCTGCCCAGGCCGTCCGACAGCACCACGATAAACGACTCGGGCGTGGAGGTCACTTTGACGCTGTCTCCGCACAGCTCTTCACCGTATCGCGAGATGCTCTCCCAGGCTACGTCGACGAACGCCCTCACTGGCCGGCCGCCTTTTCCAGGAGCTCGCCCAGCTGCAGGAGCGCCATGCGCGCCTCGGCAGTGGTCTCGCCAAGGAGCTGGGCGATCTCGTGGGCGACGCGCATCTGGTTCTTGACCACGGCCTGCGAGTGCGCCAGGGTCTCGCGGCGGATGCGCTCGATCTGCTCCTGCTGGCGCTCGTGCTCGGTGATGTCGCGGAGAATGGCCACCAGCAGGTTCTGCCCCTCCACCGGAACGATGGTCTGGTCGATCACCAAGTCCGGCCGTAGGCGCACGACCTCGTTCAGGACGGGCAGCCCGCCGTTGCGCACGCGAGCAAACCCCTCGATGGCCGGCATGAAGGTCTCCAGAGGGCGTCCCTGGGCCTCCTGCAGGTGGACGTTAAGCATCTTTTCCGCCGACGGGGACATGTCTTGCACGTACAGGCGGGTGTCGACGACGATAACGGCGTTGGGCGTGACCTCCATGACCACCTGCCTGAGCGACTCGGCGCGGCGGCGCATGTACGGGATGCACATGGTCGGTTCGGCCATCCCGCGCAGGGTGGCTACGGCTTTCTCGCGGCAGGTGGGATAGCCGCAGGCGCCGCAGTTCAGCTCGTCCTGGGGCGTGAACTTGTCCACGCGGTGCAGCATTTCGGTGATCTCGGCCTCAGAGAACTCGGGCAGGCTGACGCTGCGATCCATGTAGGTACAGGAGAGGTCCGGCCACTCGTCTCGGCTGGGCAGTGGTTCCGCCTGGCGACGGGTGGCGTACTCGATGACGCGCTGCCGGGCAGAGAAGACCGTGCCAAGGCCGGCCATAGCCGGGCCGTTGATGCAGCCGCCCTCGCAGGCCATCAGTTCCACCATGCAGGCTGACAGCGCCCCCGCCCGGATGCCGCGCAGAACGTCCTCGCAGGCCTCCAGGCCCGAAGTCGTGACGATATGGCTGGTGAGGATGTCGGTATCCATGTTGGCGGTGCCCACCAGCCCCCCCTCGATGGGGAACAGGCGCGCAGCAGCCCGCGGCACGGCCTCGTCGGGGGGCTCCTCCTCCGGGAAGGGCCGGCCTTCGTCCTGCAACCACTCGCGCAGCTCGCGGAAGTTCAGCGCCGCGTCGATCGTCCCGCTGGCCCCGTTGCGGTGGATCTCTTCCTTCTTGGCAATACAGGGACCAATAAAGACGATGAACGCATCGTCCCCGTACGCCTGGCGCAGCCAGCGCCCGTGGGCCAGCATCGGGGAGACGATCGGCGCCAGATGCGGAATCAGGTCGGGATAGTACTTTTCGATGAGGTTCACGACTACCGGGCACGAAGAGGTGATCACCGGCCACCGGCCGGGATCGGCGTCCACCAGTTCGCGATGGGCGATGCCGACCATCTCTGCCCCGAAGGCGGTCTCGCCGGCCGCGGCAAAGCCCAGCGACCGCAGCGCGTCTGCCATCTGGCTAAAGCGGGTCATGCGGAAAAAGGCAGGGGCCGAAGGCGCCACGCTGGCCACCACCGTGCGGCCCTGGGCGAGGGCCTCGCGGATCAGGGGGCGATCGTCTCGCTCGACCTTGGCCTCCTGCGGGCAGGCCAACACGCAGCTGCCGCAGGCCGTGCAGAGCTCTGGCACGATCTGGGCCTGGCCGTTGCGCACCTTGACGGCCTTTACCGGGCAGGTGCGCACGCAGCGGTAACAGTCTCGGCAGCGCGCTCGGTTCGTGCTGATCACCCACTCGCTCATAGCGCTCCCCATATAATACTTGATCCTTTTGCTCACCAATTGTACTCGGGAGGTTCCGCGGTGTCAAACTGATCGTGCCAGAATGCACAAAGTGCTGACCCCCTCGGCGTGGCCGCCCCGCGCTGCCTCACAAGACCCCTAACGCTTCTTCCCGATAGTGGGTGCCCTCGTGGATGCCTTGCACATAGGTCAGCAGCTCCGCGATCCTGGGCGCGTGGCGCTCCTGCCAGAGCGCCCAACCCCGCGCTGAGCGGTAACGCGCCGGGACGTCGATCGTGGCCACCTCCAGAAAGAGCGCCCGGAAGACGTACCACGCTTTGCCGTCTCGCGGCGTCGGCGGGGCGCCCCAGGCGGCCAGCCGGCGCTGCAAGACATGAAAGGCCGCCAGCAGGTGGAGGTCCTCGACCTCCTCCGGCCAATCCCCAGTCTCGATGTAGGTGGCCAGCAGGGGCATCGGGTCAAAGGCCGTGTCGCGCAGGTAGGCCTTCCCGTCAAAGCGCAGCGCACAGTGGAGCAGGATGTCGTCCTCGTGGCGGCCGGGGCCGCTCGTGTTGGGCCTGGCTAAGAGCACCTCCTGTCCCTCCTCGCGTGACGCCGTCTATGGGCGACAGAACGGACGTATTGTAGCGAACCGTACACCGCGGGCCAAAGCCGCCCTGAGGGGCCTGCCCGATTGCAGGCCCGCCGCCGGGACCCTACAATGGCAGGGCTGCTGCCGGGGCCTGGCCGCAGTGCCGTCCTGCCGCCGCGGGGCGGCTCCCCGGGCGGCCAGCGCCGCCGATCGAACCGTTGAGGAGAAGAGCACCATGCGCGTGATAGACCTGGAGGTCACCGTCCACCAGCGCCCGCCCAACCCTCGCCCCATCCGCGATGCGCTCCAGTCGCTGCCGCAGACGGGCTCCGTCGAGGTCGTCGTGACCACCGACACCGGCCTGACGGGGCGGGGCGAGGCCAGCTTTGGCCGTATTGCCGGCGCCCCCCGCGCCCTGGCCGGCATCATCACCCACGAGCTGCGCCCCATCGTCGTCGGGACCGACCCCACCCAGGTGCGCGGGACGCACCGCGCCATGCTGCGTGAGACCGAGTACCACGGCAGCGGCGGGCTGACCGCCTTTGGCATCTCCGCGGTAGACACCGCCCTGTGGGACTGCCTGGGCAAGTCGCTGGGGGTTCCCTGTTGGGCGCTGTGGGGCGCCATCCACGACCGCATCCCGGCCTACGCCATGGTGGGCTGGCTGAACTACTCCGACGAGGAAGTGCAGGCGGTCTGCGCCAAGGCCGTCGCCCAGGGCTTCACGGCGGTCAAGGTCAAGGTGGGCTTCCCGACGCTGGCGGAGGACCTCCGTCGCATCGAGGTCGTGCGCCAGGCCGTCGGCGCCGAGACACGTCTGATGGTCGACGCCAACCAGTCGCTGACGACGGCGGAAGCGATCCGCCGGGGACGCGCCTTTCAGGATCTGGGGCTCGCCTGGTGGGAGGAGCCTCTGCCGGCCGACGACATTGACGGGTACGCCGAGCTGGCCGCCAGCCTCGACATCCCGGTGGCCACCGGCGAGAACCTCTACTCGACGCAAGAGTTCGCCCGGTTCCTCCGGCGCGACGCGGTGGACATCGTCCAGCCGGACCTGCGCCGCATGGGTGGGCCAACGGCCCTGCTGGAAGTCGGCGCCATGGCGGAGGCCTTTCGCCGGCCCTACGCCTCACATGGCTCCAACGCCGCTCACCTAAGCGTGATGGCTTGCGCGCCCACGGCGATCTACGCCGAGACGGGGTTGATCGGCCCCGGCTCGCCGATGCGCCTCGAGGATGGCTGCGTCCTGCTGCCGCAGGGACCGGGCTTCTCCTGGTAGCGACGGCGGCGATCTAGGTGACCTGTTATTGACATTTGCGGCAATGGTGCTATCATCGCCTTCGATGGCTGGCGCCTCGGAGCACGTAGCCATCCCCAATCGGAGAAGCCGACTCGGGCGGCACACACACCAGAGGCGATCGCTGGTGCTTCTGGAGGTGTGCGAGTTGGTGGGCACGGCTGGTGCCAAGAGCCTCCGGAGTTGACTCCCGACCGGACCCAGACTCCATGTAGCCAAGGAGGGGCACTATGCCAGACAAGAAACCTGCCAAGAAGGACAAAAAGACGCCCAAGAAGAAGGCTCCTGTCGCGTCGCCCGAGCCCGAAGCGCCTATCAAGGCGCCGGCCAAGAAGCCCAGCAAGGGCAAATAGCGACAGCCTCCACTGTTCTGAGGTGTGGTCAGCCACGGCCGTCTCAGCCGCCCGGGCGCGGCCGCGGCAGCCGGGCCACCCCGCGGAGCAGTGCGAAACGAATGCGGCGCGGCCTAGGCCCGCCACCCGTTGGTGGCGGGCTTCGCGCACCTCACGGCAGTGCGGCCTCGTTCAGTCACTCGCTCTGTTCCCCGGCAGCGCAGCAGCATCGTGGCTTCGGGACCTGTAGCACGTCCGGTGTCCCGGGCCTCCTCGTACGGCCGTCGCATTCACTGGGATCTAATGCTGCATTCACGCAGGCTTAATGCCGGACGCCATCCAATCCTACTACCATGGGGGCGGTGCTCCCACAGGTGCTCTACCCAAGAACTAGAACGGAGCGGGATACGTCTTGATCGACCGTCCTACCATCCACACCTGGCGACGGGCTCGCGTCATTGCGGCGCTGCTCCTAGCCATCACGGCGGTACTGGCGCCCGCCCAAGCCCTGGCCGCGGCGCGCCCTCCCGTTGGCGCCGAAGGCTCGGCGCGCGTGGCCGCCTGGCCCGGGAACGCCGTAGCATTCTCACTCAACCGCTCGGGGGCGTACCGCCCTGCCCTGAGCTCTGAGCAAGCCTCGGCAGGCACCGTTACCATTCAGGTGTTCACCGGTGTTCTGCGATCGCGAGTGGTAGTCTCCAACCCGGCCGGCGTGACGGGCGTCGAGGACTATGCCAGCGCCAACTACCGGCAGACGGTAGTCAGCCGCGCCCCCGACCGTGTGGAGATCGAGATCATCAGCGACCGCAGCCTGGCTAGTGCGGCGCCCTTCCCAGTTGACGCCAGCGTCCTGCCTGCGGAGGCCTCCGAGGCTCTCGTTGGGCGGCCCGGCCTGATTCAGACGGACGACCCTGCCATCGTCGCCCTGGCCGCCTCGCTCACGAGTGGCACCGCCACGCAGGCGCAGGCGGTTGAGAACGTCATGGCCTACGTCCGCGGGCACCTGGTCTACGACGTTTCCGGCCCTCGCGATGCCTCGAGCGCCCTCCAGACGGGCCGCTCCTACTGTGTGGGCTTTGCCAACCTCGCTACGGCCCTGCTGCGCGCCGCCGGGATCCCCGCGCGCGGGCAGTACGGTTGCGTGGCCCCCTGGGAAGGCTGGGGCTCGCCCGCCGAGGGTGGCCGGCACATGTGGGTCGAAGTATACTATCCGGACGCAGGCTGGGTGGCGTCGGACCCGCAGGCCTCCGCCAACTTTGTGGACACGGCGCACCTCCTTGGCGTCCTCGATCAGTGCGGTAAGGAAGGCACCACCATCCAGCGTGGCGAGTACTCCGGGACGCTCGACACGCGCGATGCGGGCTATGTGCGGAGCGTAACCACGGGCTACGCTAGCGCTTCTGGCATCCCGCTGTTTGCCGCGTCGGTCGTAGCGCCGGAGGCCGCGCGCTTGACGGTTTCGCCGACCGACATCGCGCTGGACCTCAGCCCGGCCGCCCCGCAACGCACCATCTCGGTGGACGTCTCGTCCTCTGCGGCCGTGCCCTCCGGCTGGCACATCGAATCGCAGGTGGACTGGTTGGTGCCGCTCGAGAGCTCGGGGACCGCTCCGGGCCGCGCCGCGGTGCAGGTTGACGGCCGCCACGTGGGCGCCGGCACCCACGTGGGCACGCTGCAGATCCACCCCGACCCGGCCGGCCCGAGCCCGACGCCGCACACCGTGACGGTGACCATGCGCATGGCGACGGGGGTGGATCCGGCTGACCAGACCGAGCGCGTGAACATCCCCATCGTCCTGGGCCGCGCCGGCTTTTAGGCGGGCGAGCCAGAGGAACGCTCCTCTCACCGGCGCCCGCTGACGAGTTCAGAGAGGCATCGCCATGACCCCTCTACCCACCCTCTGCTGGCCACCGATCTTGCTGCGCGCCGCGCGCCCGTCTGACGCCGCCGACCGGCTCCGCTCCGGGCGCAGCGCCGAACTGACGCGCATGTACGGTGGCAGCCCGGGCAGCCCCTCCCAAATGACCGAGGAAGAGGCCATCGCCTGGTGCCAGCGAGCCGCTGCCGAGCCCTACGGTTGGGTGATCGACCTCGACGACAGGGCCATCGGCGCCGTCCGCCTGCACTCTCTGAACGCCCCAGACCGCTGCGCGCGCCTGGCGATCGGCATCTTTGCGCCGGAGTGCTGGGGTCTGGGGTACGGCACCCTGGCCATCCGGCTCGTACTGCGGTACGCCTTTGAGGAGTTGAGGCTCCACCGCGTCGACCTGCGCGTGCTCGACTACAATACCCGTGCGATCGCCTGTTACGAAAAGTGCGGCTTTGTGCGCGAAGGGGTCGAGCGCGAGAGCGCCCTGGTTGACGGCCAGTGGCACAGCGACGTGATCATGGGCATCCTGGAGGGCGAGTTCCGCGGCCGGGCCGCCGGCTGGTTCCCGGGTTCGCTCACGGACTAGAAGGTTCATCAGCCGTAACGGCGGGAAGAAGCGCCCCTTTTCGTGCCTGTCGTGCAGATGGGGCCATTTCACCATTGACAGGGGAAAATCGATATGCTATATTGGCTTTGTGAGGTTCCGAGAGAGTGCCCTTGAAGCCTGTGCCCGGACTTGCGAGTCCGGGCTCTTGCGTTACCGAATACTCTCTCCTTCAAGGGCTACAGTCCACGGGCAGGAGGCGAGGCGGGGTCAAACACTCTCACTCTCGGTTCCTCGCGCAGTTCGGGATTGGGCGCCGGAGCGATGGGGCTCTCAGTGAGCCCGCAGGGCCCACAGGGACGGGCGTCCCAGACGGTGGGCCAAGAGAGGAACTCTGAACATGGCCAAGAACTTGTACGTCGGCAATCTGAGCTACAGCACGACTGAGGATGGCCTGCGGGAGGCCTTTGCGGCCTACGGAGATGTGACTCGGGTGAACATCATCACCGACCGCGAAACCGGCCGCCCCCGCGGCTTTGGCTTCGTGGAAATGGCTACCGATGATGCCGCCCAGGCCGCAGTCGAAGGCATGAACGGGCAAAGCCTGGACGGGCGGCAGATCCGCGTGGCCGAGGCTAACCCGCGTCCGTCATACGACGGTGGCGGAAGGGGTGGCTCGCGCTGGTAGCAGCGCCGCCCTCCTAGTACCCGCAGAACCTGCCCGGTTCTTATCGTATTCTGTCAAGGCCGCCCGTGAGGGCGGCCTTGGTGCTCCTAGCGACACAGCCCTACGAGGCAAAGACCGAGGCCACCACGCTCCCCGCATCCACCGACAGCGCACCGGCCGGGCAGGCCTGGAAGCAGTAGCCGCAGCCGATACAGTGGGGCTGCTTGGCGGCCACGCCCGCCTCCAGCCGGATCGCGTCGAACCAGCAGGCGTCCACGCACCGACCGCACCCATTGCAGAGCGCCGTATCGACCTCGCCCGAACGGTAGGCGGCCGCCAGGCGGCGTACTCGCTCTCCGGCCACATCGCGCGGCATGCGGAAGAGCTGCAGAGCGTCGCCGCGCAGGGCCTCCACGCTGTCATAGGGGCTCTCGCGCAGCCAGGCCGCGAACCCCTCGATGACGCCGCGCACGCCCCCGGGCCCCAGGTGGCAGGCCAGGCTGCCCAACTGCACCGCGTTGCTGCCGGCCATCAGCAGCTTGGCCGCCGCCTCCCAGGAAAAGACGCCGCCGCCCGCGAACATGGGCAGGCCGATCCCCTGCAGCCGGGCCTCGGCAACGGTATAGCAGACGATCGGCAGGGCCTGGCTTCCCCCGTAGCCGCCGCCGGGTGTGGCGGTCGAACGGCGCCAGTCCAGGTCAAAGACGAAGGCCTTCCAGCGGGCGGTGGGGCCCACCGCATCTGCACCGCCATGGACGGCCGCCTCGATGGCCCGTAGCGGGTCACAACACTCCACCGGCAGCTTGACCATGACGGGCACCGTGGCCACCGACTTGACCATCCTGGTAGCCGAGAAGACCAGCCGGTAAAAGTCGTGGATGCGGTCGCCCGCCACCGCAACTCCGGGCGTGTTAAAGTGGAGTTCCAGTGCGTCGGCGCCGGCGCTCTGCAGGCGCTGCGCCTGCATGGTCCAGTCGGCGCGCCAGTCGACGGCGCCGGTCACCGTGTCGTTAAAGTGCCCCACGGATACCCATAGCCTGACGTCGGCGGGCATCTCCCGTCGCACGTAGGTGACCGCCTGGCAATACTCGTCGAACGACGCGTAGGGATCCTTGGCCGTCTGGCCGAGGGCATGAATCTGGGTAGCCGCCCGCCCGGCGAGCATGTCGTCAGCCGACGGCGAGACGAGCCCTCCGCCACCGGCCCCATGGCGATAGTTGCGCATCACCACGGCGCCGGGCAAGGCCTGGGCACTCTTGAGCACGGCGCGCGGCCCTTGGGTGGCCGGGCTGGAGGCCACGATGAACGGGTTGGCGAGGCCGAGAGAAGATACGCTAAGGTCTACCATCTGAACCACTATCCTCCGTAGATTCGGGCGCGGGGTGCGCCTGGCGCCGCTCGCCGGGGCGGCCCCCCACGCAAGGTCACATCAGCGGGGCGGCCCGCCAGATCAGCGTCGCCCCTTGGGAGCCGGTGTTGTGGGTGTGTAGCGCGAGCAGGGCCTCCTGGCGCGAACAGCCCAGAAGCACCTTGATCTCCGCATCGCGCTTGGCCAGGTCGGCGCAGGCCAACACCCCGACCACTTCACGCGGGCATATGCTGCCGACCCATACGTCGATCCCGCCGCCGTCACAGGCGCTGGTGCCCTCCAAGTAGCCATAGTCCAGCGGGTAGACGAACTCCGGGAAGCGCGGGTGTGCGGAGCCGCGCGGCCGGTCGATGACCAGCGTGGCCGAGGCCACCAGGGCATCCAGAGAGGCCCAGAACCGTGCTCCCTCTGGCACCAGGGGATCTGGCCGGCTCGGCATGGTAGCATACCTCCTGTGGCGGGGCCACGCCGCGCTCGCTCCGGGGCTGTCGGCGGCCCCTGCGCCGGCAGCCCGCCGCGCTCACCAGCCCAGGCGCAGGAAGAGACGGGGCGCCGCCCCGGCCCAGGCGCCATGCGGGTCGAACAGCACGATCTCGACGGTCTGGCCTCGCTCCAGGGCGATGTTCAGGGGGCGGCGCCCTCCCTGCCGCAAGAGATCAGCAAGCCCGACATGGGCGGCCTCAGCCCCGTCCACCAGGATCCGCAGCAGCAGGCCCCGGTCGACCCCTCGATCGTCCGGGTGGAGTTCCGCCTCCAGCCAGCGCAGGGTACAGGCGGGCAGGGGCCCCAGCGCATCGCCGACGGAGGCGTGGAACAGCAGCGCCTCCCCGTCCCGGTAGTGCAGCCGCGGGACGTCGGCGAACACCTGGGCAGCGCCCGAGCGCGCCGGTTCCTCCGGCTGCTCCTCGCGGCGGGCGCTGCGAAGCGCGCTGCTGAGGGGCCCCGCTAGCCCGCCGTACCCCTCCGACAGCGCCATCCGGGCGCGGAGGACAGGGGCGTGCGCGACCAGCTGCGTGGGGGCCAGGAACTCCTCCGACCAGCCCGCCGGCAGGGCATTGGCCACCAGGACCGTCCCGGCCACTGGCCGGCCGCGCTCCTCTCGCACGCCGACAAAGGCCGTCTCGGCGCACGGCAGCCCGTAGAAGAGCGACTCGCGCACCAGCAGGGCCCGGAGGGCAGCCTCGGCGTCGCTACGCACGTTCTCGGCATAGATCGGCGCCGGCCCGCGCGCCGCGGTGGCCAACGCCTCTTGGGGATCGTAGCCCAGGAGGCGCAACTCTTCCTCCAGACCCGGCCGGTCGCGCCCAGAGTGCAGCAGAAACTCGAGGTCCAGGAGGCGTCCCGCGCCGTACAGTGCCCTTACCGCCGGCCAGGCCGGAGCGCCCGCCCCTAGCGCGACCTGCTGGGTCGCCAGCACCGTGCCCGCGCCGTCGCGCAGCGTCAAGGTCAGCGGCTCCGCCCCGCCCGGCACGCGGGCGACGACCTCCTGGGTCTGCCCGGCGGCGAGCGGCCCTAGGTCCACACTACTGACCGCCTGCCCCGCGGCAGCCGCCCGCCGGCCACTGGCCAGGAGTGACGTACGGTCCGCCTCCAGCCGCAGGTCAGCCCATAGTGGAGCGGCCCACTCGGCCAGCAGGCCATCCAGCGCCGAGGTTATGTCCACTTGGTCGGGGCTGCTGGTGAGGAAGCGCGCCACCCCGCCGCCCCGCCGCGCGATCTCGCGGGCCAGATAGCCGTTGGGGGCCGCGTCGATGCACAGCACGCTGACGCGACGCCCCCCCGCGCGGCTGGCCTCCCGATCCACGAGGCGCAGCAGGCGGCCCGCGTCGCTCACCTGCGCATCGGTGATCACCAGGACGTGCCGGGCCCCTGCCCCGGGGCGGGCCGGAATGGCCAAGGCCTGCTCGAGCGCTACTCCCAGTTCGGTGCCGCCGGAGCTCTTCTCTGCCGCCAGGAACGCGGCCGCCGCTCGCACCCGCTCGGTCTCGGCAGGCTGCAGCCGGGGGGAGAACCACCTGGTTGCGCTGTGGAAAACCCCCAGTGCAAAGGACTCTTGCGGCCCCAGATCAGAGAGAAAGCGGTTTACAGCCCAGTCGGCCGCCTCCCACTTGGGGCCGGACATCGACCCGGAGTGATCCACGAGCAGGATCACCTCGCGCGGCGGGCCCGCCGTTGCGGGCGCCGCCGCCTCTGGCGCGCTGACCAGCACCAGCAGGTGGGCCTCGTCGCGCTCCTCACAGGGCGCCGCAAAGGTCTGCAACGTCGGGCGCTCTGCCTCGCGCCGCGTCCGCCAGGTCAGCTCCAGGTCGCGGTCGGGCAGTATCTCGCCGCCCTCCAGCCTGGCGCGCAGCGCGCCCTCTGCGGGCTCGACGTCGAGCCGATGGGTGCGGCTCTGCACCGCCTCAGCCCCCTGTATCGTTACGTCCAGCACGAAGCGATGCCCGGGATCTCGCCACAGGGCCAGCGGTTGCCCCTGGGCGTGCCGGGAAGCGAGCTCGTCGCCGCGCACGTAGCGGGGAGCGGTCGTGAGCGGCACGCGCAGCGCCCACCCGTCTGGCCCGCCGCGGGCGCATTGCACATAGTGCGTCTCCACGCGGACGTCCTCATCCGGCCGGAGGCCCGTTAGCTGGAGGGTAAAGACGTCCGGCGACTCACGCGCTGCCAGGGCGGCCTGGCGGCCTTCTGTACGGGCACGGCGGTACTCCTCCTCGGCGGCGCCGCGCGGCTCCAGCCGCGTCCGCACAACCACCTCACCAAAACGCACGCACACCCCCAGGACGGCGGCGTCGCCGGGCAGCGGGAAGCGGTACAGCGCCTCCAGGGGCCGGTCACACTCCGCGACCCCGTAACGGAAGTGCTGCGTCAGGGTCAGGTCCGCCAGCGGGCCGGCCACGCTGCCGGTCAGACTGCTCGTGCGCAGCGGCACGAACCGCGGCCTCGGCGCGCCGTCATTCTCCACGATCTCAAGGACTGCGGAGCCATCGCCGCGCGAGTTGTCAAAGAGGGATCGGTTCAGCATGCGTCACCTCCATGGTGTGCCGAACACCCCGTACCCCAATCTGGCAGTCCCAATCTAGTAGGCCCCTAGAGAGCGCAGGCGCTCGTCATCGATGCCGAAATGGTGCGCAATCTCGTGCGCCACCACGCGCTGCACGAGGCCGCGCACGGCGTCCTCCCCTTCCGCCTGCAGGAGGATGGGGAACCGGTAGATGCTGATCTGGTCCGGAGTCACCAGACCATAGCCACTGCCACGCCGTGACAGGGGCACCCCGTGGTAAAAGCCGAGCAGTTCCGCCGGCGAGCGCGCCCCGGCCAGGCGCAGGGTGTGGGCATCGGGCCAGTCCGCCACGACGATAGCCACGTTGTTCAGCCGCTCGCGAAAGGCTTCCGGCAGGTTGGCCAGGGCTTCGTCCACCAGGCGCTCGAACCGCGCGCGTTCCATACGTCCCTCTCAGACGGGCGTGGCAAGGGCCGCCACGAGGGGCGCCTGCTCGGCAGCCGGCTCCTCGCCGAGGGCGACCTCGTCACACCCGCAAAAAGCCGCGTAGGCCGCCAGCTCTGCGGCGAGGGGGGCCGCGAGGTCGTCGGCGCTCACGTGGGGTTGCAGCTCCAGCTGGTGGACCGTCAGCACGCGCTCGCGGCGCTGTGCCTTGGCATCGATCCGCCCCACGATCTCGCTCCCCCAGAGGATCGGCAACATGAAGTAGCCGAAGCGGCGCTTTACCGCGGGGAGGTAGCACTCCAGGCGATAGTCGCAGGAAAGGAGCTCGCTGAACCGGCGCCGATCGATGATCAATGGGTCGAACGGAGACAGGATGCGAACCCTGTTGGCCACGTCGGCGGGCGCGCTCGCGGCGAGCATGGCGCTGAGGGCATAGTAGCGCCGGGGCAGCCCCTCCACGTCCACCTCCACCACTTCGCCGGAGGCGATCATGTCACCGAGGACATCGCGCAGGGGCGGCGCCTCAACACGCAGCCGCCAGGTGCCAAAGGCGTAGGCCAACCCCTGGGCGCCCAGCAGCCGGCGCACCAGCCAGGCCACCGCCTCCGCGTCGTTCAGGCGGGGCAGGGCCGTCGCGGCCGGCAGCACCCGTTCCGGGAGGTCGTAGAGGCGCTGGAAACCCTTCCGCCCGCACACCAGCAGCCGCCCAACGCCAAAGAGATGGTCCAGGGCGCGCTTGGCGGGCTTCCAGTCCCACCAGCCGGCGGCACGAAAGCCCTCTGGCGCCGCAAAGTCCGCTGCGCCCAGCGGCCCCTCGGCACCGATGCGCGCCAGGACCTCCTCGGCCAGGTCGTGGTGCTCGGCCAGCCAACCCTGCCGCCACGAGGACTCGGCCGTGACGGCCATGTGCCAGGCGTACAGAGGATAGTCGCTGACGGGCAGATAGGCCGCGGTGTGGTTCCAGCTCCACCACTCAAAGAGGCGCTGCCCGTCCGCGACGGCTTCCTCCAGCTCGTCGGGACGGTAGTCGCGCTGCCGCGTCCACACGATGTGATGGTGCGCGCGCTCCACGACCGAGATCGTGTCGATCTGTACGTATCCGACCCTGTCGACCACGGCCACAGCGCCGTCGGCGCCGGTTGGTGGGTGCCAGGCGCCGTCCAGCCCTTGGGCGGCGAGGGCCAGGCGACGCGCCTCCTGGTTGGTCATTATCATGAGATGGCGCCTCCCGGCCTCCTGGGCAACGCGGAGCGAGCCGCGGCGCGACCGCGGACCGCAGGGCTAGACGATATCGGCTAGGGACAGGCCCCGCCGCTCGGCACGCAGAGCGTACCAGGCGGCCTCGTCCTTGGGCGGCGCGGGCTCTTGGCCGGGAACGCGCTCCAGATGCAGCGCCCCCTGCTCACACGCTGAGGCGCACAGCCCGCAGCCCACGCACCGCTCGGCGTCGACGACGGCCAGGTCATCGACGAGTGACAGGGCGCCGAAATGGCAGCGCTCGACGCAGGCCCCGCAGCCGACACAGGCCTCCTCGCGCATGGCGCTGCGGAACGCCGAGTGCGCCACGGCGCCGGCCCGGCCGAACTCTGTTGCCGCCCGCAGAATGCCGCAGCAGCAGGTGCAGCAGTTGCAGATGTAGTAGATACCGTCCCGCTGGTTGCGCACGGTGTGCACCAGGCCGGCCTCCGCGCAGGCATGCAGGACGTCCAGGGCCTCTTCCTTGCTCAGAGCCCGGCCATCGGTGATCCCCTGGAAGGCGTTCTCCACCGGGGCGAACCAGAGGCACGCCTCGAGGGGCGCCCCACAGGCCTGCCCGACCAGGCTCCGCTGCAGCCGGCAGATACAGGTGCCCACCGCCCACGACTTGGCCTCACTCACGAGGCGCTCGGCATGCTCGTAGGGGAACACCTCCACGCCGACGTCGATCGCCTTGCTGACGGGGATGACGCGGTGCACCGAAGGGGCCTCAAAAGCCACGATGCCGCGCGTCTCCGCAAAGTACTGCTCCATCAGGGCGGCCAGCTCGGCGTCCAGGCGGGGGCGCTGCGCCTCATAGAACCCTACGATGAACTGCAGCAGGCCGAACCGCACCTGCCGGCCGCTAACCTCGGCACGGATGAGCCCTTGGCGGGCCATATCCTTCAGGGCGGCGTGTGCGGCACGTGCTTCCAGACCCGCTCGCGCGGCGATGTCGGCCGAGGGTTCGGGGGTCAGGCGCATCACCGTCGCCAGGCGGGCCTGCTCGGCGGTGAACAGCCTGGCCAGGATGCGCAGCTCCACCCCGCTCTGGGTGGCAGGAAAGCCGTTCGGGATCATGTCCAGCCGTTGTGCCAGTAGACGGTAGACCTCTTCGCTCACGGGACCTCCTGGGCCGCCGCAAGGGTGGCTCTCCGATGGGCACTCACGCCGCCGAGATCGTTCTGCAGGCTGTCACTCAAAATCGGCCGGCACGGGCACCGCGGGCAGACCGGTTTCTGCGGACTCTTCCACGGCAAAGGCTGCTGCCATCGAGGCAAAGGCCTCGCGGCCTGGGGTCGGCACCGGCTTGCCCTCCACCAGCACCTCCAGAAAGGCCTTGGCGCAGCCGTGGATACCGCTGGGCACCCGCGGAGAATCGACCGGCAGATCCTCCCAGCCCTCGCGGCCGTCGCGGGCCACGCGCCCGCCGAGGATCACCCCGCGGCTGCCCACCAGGCGGAAGAACTCGTCGGTCAGGTTGGTGTTGGCCTCCTGGCGGGGCCAGTGTACCTCATAGGATGCTGACACCACGCCGATGGCGCCGCCCTCGAAGGCGAACGAGGCTGCCTCGGTCCGGTGGCCGTGGAACTCGAGCGTGCCCAAGGAGTTCTTGTGCCCGCTGACCGAGAGGATGGGCCGCCCCACCAGGTGGCGCACCAGGTCGATCTCGTGGATGGCGGAGGAGATCATCGGCGTGCGGCCGCCCTCCGCGGTCGCCTTCCAGGGCGCCACGGCATGGGCCCCGCGCCGGTCGGCCACCCGGTCCGCCTGGATCAGGATGATCTCCCCGAGCTCGCCGGCCTCGAGGAGCTCCTTGATGCGCAAGGCACTCGGCCGGAAGCGGCGCTCGTGCCCCACCATGAGTGTGACGCCGTGCCGCTCTCCGGCGCGGACGATGGCGCGGCCGTCCTCAAGAGAGTTGGCCAGTGGCTTGGTCACCAGGATGTGGCAGCCTGCCTCCGCGCAGCGCTCGACGTGGGCACGATGCAGCGGATCCGGCGTCACTACGGCGACGGCGTCGGGCCGCCCTTGCTCGAGCATCGCGTCCAGTTCGGTGTAGCCGGCGGTGATGCGCGGCTGGCTCGCCCGCGCCTCCGCCACCCTCGCGGCATCGGCGTCGCACACGAGGAGCCGGCCCACCGCCGACGACTGGGCAAACGCCGCCACATAGTGCCTGCCCAGGCCCAGCCCCAACACTCCAATGGTCAGTTCCGTCAAGATACCCCCCCTGGCCTGCGCGCCGGCCACCGCTCGGGCCAGGTCCCCGAAGGTGCGCGGACAGGCAACCAAGTCCGCGAGCAACGGCTCGTGCCGCCTCGGGCGCAACTCCAGCCCGTCATAGCCCGCCCTGGCTCACGTGCGCAGCAGCAGAGTGACCTCGCCCGGGCTGCCGGTACCGCGCGAGTAGGCGATCCGCATCGTCCCCCCTAGCGTCGCCCAGTGTACGATCTCTCTCTTCGCAGTGCAAGACCTAGCCCGTCCTGCACCGCTCGCGCGCAGGAATGGTCGCCAAATCTGTAACTCAGTCTTTACGCACCAACGTGTGGTGATCTGCTATACTGACAGTCAGAAGGGCTGGTTCAACCACGGGACCTAGTACCCCAGCCGGGGAGTTGTGCCTATGGTTGCAGACGCCGCCTAGGCAAGTCACCACGACAGCCGGCTATCGCCGGCGCAGGGAGATGAGCCTATGGATGGATGCACGAGCTAGGCAAGAAACCTCGCACGCTCGGCGTGGCCGAGCAAGGGAGTAAGGCCTATGATTGTCCTAGGCGGCCAGACGGGCGCCTAACCCGTCTGGCAGGTGGAAAACGCGAACGCCCCCTGGATGGATGCCATCCAGGGGGCGTGCTGCTTGCTCAGTGCCAGGCCCTAACGCACCGAGCCGGCCATGATCTGCGGTCCGGCCGGCCCCCAGCCCAGCTCGACGCGTGACAGGTACCAGGTCTGCCCCTTGTCTGCCGAGCCCTGGTAGAAGAGGTGGGTGCGCCCGTCGCGGTCCTCAAAGACGTAGGGATGGCCCGACTCGCAGGCGTTCCAGGCCCCCGCCGGCCCGTTGGGCTGGAAGGGTTCTGCAGACAGGCGCTTCCACAGCACACCGTCGTCGCTCACGGCGCAGCCGATCTGCTGCGGCATGCAGTTGTACGCTCCGCCGTAGAACATGTAGAACCGGCCATCGTGCCGGCACACGGCCGGCGCCTCAATGCACTCCTGCTCCCAGGCCAGCTCGGGGGCCAGGATCGAGCCCTCGCATAGCTGTACCCAGTCATCCCTGCCGAATGCCGAGCCGAGCGGCGCGCCGGAGACGCCCAGCATCTGCACGCGCATGGCGGGGTCCCGCGTCGCCCAGTAGAGGAGCAGCCGCTCGCCGTCGACGACGACGTCTGCGTCGATGGCCCGGCCGCAGTTCCACGCGCCGCTGGGACGGATGATCGGGTTGGTGGCGTTCCGCACAAAGTGGAGGCCATCGTCCGACACGGCGTGGCAGATCGCATCGCGCGGGCCATTGCCGTACATCTGGTAAAAGAGGTGCAGCCGACCGTCGTGCACCAGCGCCCCGGGGGCGCACAGCCCGTTCTTCTCATAGTCGGCCTGTGGCGCGATCTCCCCGATGCGTCGCCACGCCTCCAGGTCCTGGCTCTCGGCGATGCCGATGGCCAGGCCATCCCCGGGCCGCCCGTCACCGTAGGCAGGAATGCTATAGTACATGAGGTAGCGCCCCGCGTACCACACGACGGCGGGGTCCTTGGCAAAGGAGCGCCCACGGCTAGAGTCGGTATAGAGCATGGTCACCTTTCATCTGGGTCTAGTACCGGTCGGCGCAGGCGGCCGCAGTCCGCGACGGCGCCTGGGGCCGGCTGCGATGCTCCCTATGGACGACGGCGCTCAAAGAGCGGCCCCAGGATGAGGCTGGCCCCCACCAGGATCAGGAGCAACGGGAACACGGGAACGCTCAGATGGGCGATACTGCCGATGCCCGAGGCCAGGGCGATCACGCCCAACACGGTCGTGAACCCGCTGATGGGGATCGCATTCAGGTAGCGCGCCAGGTTGAGCCCCAGCATAATCAGGCCGGCGCCCAACAGCCAGGCGCCCTCTGGCACGATGCTCGCGGGCACCAGCTTCAGGCCGCCGAACATGACCAGGAAGAGACCCCACGAGATGGTCTCCAGGCGCTTGTTGAGGGACTGGGCGTCCTTGCGAGCGGCATCCGGGGACGGCAACTGCTCGGTCGACATGGTACTCCTTCCCGCGCCGCGGGCGCGCTTGGTTGGTCTTGATCGCCAGTCACTCTACGCGCTGCGCCGCGGCGAGTTGCGCCTCGGGCTGCGTGGCCGCGTCGAACAGCATCTGGCGCCCCGTGCGCCCCACGCTCACCAGGCGGCCCATCTTGCGGAGGCAGTAGGTCATCCGCTGCGCCAACCGCAGCGGCACCGCTGCCTCAGCCGCCAGCATGCGGTTGGTGAAGGGCCGCGAGATCCCCTCCGGCAGCAGGCGCGCCAGGCAGGCCGGCTCGCAGAACTCGACGGACTCGACCACCCGCAACAGGCGCCGATCCACGACGCTGGCCCCGCCGCGGCGCCAGCTGCCCTGCCCGTCCACACAGCGTATCTCGTCCTGCTCGATGAGCAACACCTCGAGCGAAAAGCCCGGGTCGGCCATCAACTCGGGGATGCGCACTAGCTCGTCGAACACGTCGATGGCGCGGCCCCGCTTGGGCGAACGCCTCCGCCCCAGGATCTCGCCGGTCTCCGGTGAGACGCGCGTGATCCACCGGCGCACCGGCAACGGATAGACTAGGCGTACAGGATGGTCGGTCAACAGGTCGCCCAGTTTGCCGCGGATCGAGGCAAAGCTGCCCGTCTGCACCTCCACGAGCAGGTCGCCCCGCACGAGGTCGATGACATAGCCATCAACCTGCGCCTCGAGCAGGTCGCCGGGCTGCGCGTACCAGGCCTTGACGTCGCGGTGCAGCGAGCTCTCATTCAGCGAGCCGATGCCGTTCCCGCCAGGTTCGGCCACACCCCCAACCACCGAAACCACTGCCATCCTTTCGGTACGCCGATGCTGCTGGCCTCGCGGCGCTCACTCAGCCGAGCGATGCGCCACCATGCGCACAAAGCCAAGGTAGCGGCCGCCGTCCGCCTCGAGCACCTCGGCGTCGGAGGGAAAGTGCCCCCCGCCGGAGGCCTGTACGGCGCGGTCCCACCGGCGCCACAGGTCGATCCCGCCGGGCAGGGCGTCGGCAACCTGCACCTCCACGAGGCCCGTGCGCGCCCAGTGTTCCCGCCACCAGGCCGCCGTGTGGAAGCTCCAGCAGTCGGGGCCCCAGAAGACTCCGCCGCTCTGCTGGCGGCGCGTCAGGTGCTCGGGAACGGGCCCGCCAAAATCCTGCCTCAGGCCCGGCACCACGATGCCGATCTGCCCCTGCGGGCGAACGAAGCGGTGCAGGTAGCTCAGGTACAGGTCGTCGGTGCCAAAGTAGGCGTACGCGTCGACACAGACGATCGCGTCAAAGAACCCCTCGGCGAACGGCAATGCGTGTGCTTCGGCGTGGATCGGGAAGACCTGCCCGCCCAGCCCTTCGGCCTCGATGCGCGCCCAGTTGTCGGTGGGCTTGATCCACAGGTCGGTAGCCCACACCTGGGCGCCGAACTCCCGGGCCAGGAAGATGCTGGAGAGCCCCTTGCCACAGCCGAGGTCCAACACCCGCATCCCCGGGCGGAGGGGCATACCTTGCATGAGCCACTCGGTGAGCCAAAGGGCGTTGGGACCCATCTGGTTGCGCAGGATCCAGTCCGCGTCATAGGTGGACGCGCGCGGAAAGCGCGGCTCTACCAGCAAGCTGGCGTACTCGTTCATGTCACCACCCTCGAGCGAAGAGAGGCTCTGGATCGGCCTCTGCGGGTGCAGCTCTCCGCGCAGCGTGTCGACCCTAGCGCCGACCTTGCCCACTATAGCATGGCCGGCGGGCGCTGCCAACGCCCCGCCTGGCGGCCAAGCGGCGCAGCACGGGCTTGATCGGCCCTCTCAGGAACGCTACACTACCACGAGCGCGGCCGTGGTGGTGCCCCAGCCTGAAGGAGACGGCTCACATGTCCGAACCAGTACAGCCCAGAGAGGTACCGACGTTCTGGCAGCGCCTGACCGGCCTGCCGCGCAACGTCTGGGCCGTCGGCGTAACCAGCTTCCTCATGGACGTCTCCAGCGAGATGGTTCTCAACCTGCTGCCGCTCTTTCTCAGCAGCGTGCTCGGCGTGCGCACCGGCGTGATCGGCTTCATCGAGGGGAGCGCCGAGGCCACGGCCAGCCTGCTGAAGGTCTTTTCCGGATGGCTTTCTGACAGGCTGGGCTCACGCAAGTGGCTGGCGGTGGCGGGGTACGGCCTGTCGGCGGCCGCCAAGCCATTCTTCTACCTGGCCGGATCGTGGGAGGCCGTCTTTGCCGCGCGCTGGGGTGACCGCCTCGGCAAGGGGATCCGCACCGCCCCGCGAGACGCCCTCATCGCCGACAGCATCACGCCGGCGCAGCGCGGCGTCGCCTTTGGCTTTCATCGCGCGGCCGACACGGGCGGCGCGGTGGTTGGCCTGCTGGTGGCGTTGGGCCTGGTGCTGAGCATGCAGGTGGCAGGCAGCGCCCTGCAACGCAGCACGTTCCAGACCCTGGTCTTGGTGAGTGTCGTCCCCGCCACGCTGGCGGTCATCTCGTTGGCTCTCCTGTCGCGAGAGGTGGCCCCCGAGCGGCGCGAGGCGGCCCCGCCCGTCTCTTTCCGCGGTCTGGGGCGGCCTTTCTTTGTGTTCCTGTTCATCGTCGGCCTGTTCGATGTGGGCAACTCGTCCGACGCCTTCTTGGTCCTGCGGGCCCAGGAGCGCGGGCTCGACCTCGCCGGCATCCTGGGTATGCTGATCACCTTCAACGCGGTGTACACGCTGGTATCGGCCCCAGCCGGCTCGCTTTCCGACCGGCTCGATCGCCGCCTGGTTATTATCGGGGGATGGCTGACCTATGCGGCCATCTATGCCGGCTTTGCGCTGGCGCGGACGGGCTGGCACGTCTGGGTGCTCTATGCTCTCTACGGGGTCTATTACGGCCTGGCCTACGGCACCACCAAGGCCCTCGTTGCGGACCTGGTGCCGCAGCACCTGCGGGGGACGGCCTACGGCACCTACAACGCCGTCCTCGGCATGCTCGACCTGCCTGCCTCGCTGATCGCCGGGTTCCTCTGGCAGGGGATCGGCCAGTGGCAGGGCTTTGGGCCCAGCGCCCCGTTTGTGTTCGGGGCGGCCATGGCGCTTCTTGCGGCAGTGCTGCTCTTCTCATGGCGCCCCCCGGTGCGGGCCGAACTGAACCTGGACCCCACTCACGCCTAGGGAGGCTGCCATGGGCATCTATGAGACGTTCGCCGTGACCTACACGCAGGGCCCCTATCCGCGCTTCAGCCAGAGCATGGCCGAGCACCTTCCCTTCGTACTGGGCAAGTTCGGCCGCAGCCCGCGCTCGGTGCTCGACGTGGCCTGCGGCGAGGGAACCTTTGCCGTGGCCATGGCCGGCGCCGGCCATCAGGTGACCGGGGTCGACCGCGCGCCACGCATGCTGGAGATTGCCCGGCAGCGCGCCAGCCTGGCTGGGGCCGACGTGCGCTTCCTCTGCCAGGACATGCGCAGTCTGTCCCTGCCCGAACGCTTCGACCTGGTGACCTGCTGGTTCGACAGCCTGAACTACCTCCTCCTCGCCGAGGACCTGGAGAGCGCCTTTGCCGGCGTCGCCCGCAGCCTGGCCGACGACGGTCTGTTCATCTTTGACATGAACACCCTCTACGGCCTGGCGGTGCAGTGGCAGCGTGACCGCGCCTACGTCCAGCAGGACACGCCCGACATCCTGGAGCTCCACCGCCCCACCTACGACTATGAGGCCGCCACGGCCACGCTGCGCATCGACGGGTTCCTGCGCGACGGTGGGCACTGGCTGCGCTACACCGAGGTGCACCAGGAGCGCGGCTACACGCTCGAGGAGATACGCGGCTGCCTGCACCGCGCCGGCTTGGTCGAACTGGCCTGCTGGGGCAGCATCCTGGAGCTGACACCGCCCACTGCCGAGAGCGGCCGGGTGTGGTTCGTGGCCGCCCTGCGGCCCGGCTGACCGGCCCTGGCGCGGCGGTACCTGTCCACACGCATCCTTGGCTTTCGTCTGCATGCCCGGATGGCGTATACTTCTGAGCGGGCAGATGCAGTGCCCCGCCCCGCCGCGCTGCGGTCCCCCCGCGCCGTGCCCGCTTCCTCGCCGGAGGGTCTCTTGCAGAGGCCGCTTCCGCTGGCGGCACGCCGGATTTTCGAACAGATTTTCTAATTTCCTGTCATATCGCGTCTATATATGACAGGCCCTGACAGGTACCGGTGCTATGGTGGGCTCGTGCCAGCCAGAGAGGCCCGCCGTCCAACCCAGCACCCAGATCGAGCGGAGAACGCCACCCCCATGACCCAGGACAAGATCGTGATTCGCGGTGCCAGAGAACACAACCTGGCCGACATCGACGTGACCATCCCCCGCTTTCGCCTGGTGGTCTTTACCGGCGTCTCGGGGAGCGGCAAGTCGTCTCTGGCGTTCGATACGCTCTACGCCGAAGGGCAGCGGCGTTATGTCGAGTCCCTCTCGGCCTACGCGCGGCAGTTCATCGGCCAGATGGAGAAGCCCAAGGTCGACTATATCGGCGGGCTCAGCCCGGCCATCGCCATCGAGCAAAAGGCCGTGAGCAGGAACCCCCGCTCGACAGTCGCCACCGTCACCGAGATCTATGACTACTTGCGCGTCCTGTACGCGCGGGTGGGCACGCCGCACTGCCCACAGTGCGGGCGCGTCGTACACGCCCAGTCTGCCCAGGAGATCGTCGACCGCGTCGCCACGCTGCCCGAGGAGACCCGTTTCCAGGTGCTGGCGCCGCTGGCCCGCAACCGCAAGGGCGCCTTCCAGGACGTGTTTGCCCAGGCCCAGGCCGACGGTTTCTCTCGCGTGCGCGTGGACGGCCAGCAGCAAGAGCTGAGCGCCGTTACCCCCCTGGACAAGAAGCGCAAACACAATATCGACCTGATCGTTGACCGCTTGGCCGTCCCTGTGGCTGGCGAGGTTGATGCGGACGCCTTCCTCAGCCGGCTGACCGACTCGATCGAGACCGCGCTCAAGCAGGGGGATGGGTTGGTCGTGATTGACCGCGGCGATGGGGAGGACTGGCTCCTTTCCGAGCAGAACGCCTGCCCCGAGTGCAACCTCAGCTTCCCCGAGCTGAGCCCGGCGATGTTCTCGTTCAACTCGCCGCTCGGCATGTGCCCCGAGTGCAACGGCCTTGGCAACCGCCTGGAGTTCGACCCGGTACGGTTCGTCAGCCCCGACAAGACCCTGCACCAGGGCGGCGTGCGCCCCTGGGGAGAACTGCAGAAGAAAAAGACCTCCGGCACGTACCGGTTCGCCCAGCGCATCGTGACCAAGTTCGGCCACGACCTGGACACGCCGTGGAGGGACCTCTCCCCGGCCTGCCAGGAGGCTGTCCTCTTTGGCGGCGTCGATATCGTATCCGAGTGGCACACGGAGCGCTCCGAAGGGCGCAACGTGCGCCGCATCGAGGGCGTGGTGAACGAAGTGCGGCGTCGCTATCGCCAGACGCACTCGGAAGGGATGCGACGCTGGTACACCTCCTTCATGGGCCAGCAGCCGTGCCCCACCTGTGGCGGGCGCCGTCTGCGCCCCGAGGCGGCCGCGGTGACGGTCGGCAGCCTGTCGATCACCCAGGTCTGTGCCCTGTCGATCAGCGATGCCCTCCTGTGGGTCCAGAGTTTGACGCCGCACCCCGGCGGCAGCGCGGAGCTGACCGCCGAGCAGTGGCAGGTGGCCGAAGAGGTGCTCAAAGAGATCCGCGAGCGGCTGCAGTTCCTGGTCAACGTCGGCCTGCACTACCTGACGCTGGAGCGTTCGGCGCCGACCCTCTCGGGCGGGGAGGGGCAACGCATCCGCCTGGCCAGCCAGATCGGTTGCGGGCTGACCGGCGTGCTCTATGTGCTCGACGAGCCCTCTATCGGCCTGCACCAGCGTGACAACCGCCGCCTCCTGGAGACCCTGGAACGCCTGCGTGACCTGGGCAACACCGTGCTGGTCGTGGAGCACGATGAGGAGACCATGCGCTCGGCCGACTGGATCGTCGACCTGGGGCCCGGCGCCGGCGTGAACGGCGGGCGCCTAGTGGCTTCGGGGCCGCCCGCAGAGATCGCCAGGAACCCCGCCTCACTCACGGGGAGGTACCTGTCCGGCGAGCTGCAGGTCTCGTCGCCGAGCGGGCAGCGCCGCCCCACCAACGGCAAGTGGCTGACGGTGATCGGGGCGCGGCAGCACAACCTGAAGAACGTGAGCGTGCGCTTCCCGCTGGGCCTGTTCACCTGTGTGACGGGCGTCTCGGGCAGCGGCAAGTCGTCGCTGGTGGCCCAGACGCTGCACCCCGCCCTAGCGCGGGTTCTGCACGGGTCCACCGAGAAGGCCGGGGCGCACGAGCGGATCGACGGGCTCGAGCACATCAGCAAGGTGATCAATATCACGCAGGAGCCGATCGGGCGCACGCCGCGCTCCAACCCGGCCACCTACGTGCAGGTGATGAACGAGATTCGCGCCCTCTTTGCCCAGGTGCCGGAAGCGCGCCTGCGGGGCTACCAGCCCGGGCGCTTCTCTTTCAACGTCAAAGGGGGCCGCTGCGAGGCCTGCCAGGGGCATGGCCGCCGCCGGGTAGAGATGCACTTTTTGCCTGACGTGTGGGTCACCTGCAGCCTCTGCAAGGGGCTGCGCTTCAACCGGGAGACGCTGCAGATCCGCTACAAGGGCAAGAGCATCGCCGACGTGCTGGACATGGACGTGTCGGAGGCGCTGGAGTTCTTCCAGAACGTGCCCAAGGTGCAGCGCATCCTGCAGACGCTGGCCGACGTGGGGCTGGGGTACATCAAGCTTGGGCAGAGCGCTACGACGCTCTCGGGCGGGGAGGCCCAGCGCGTCAAACTGGCCAAGGAGCTAGCCCGCGTAGCCACTGGTGATACGGTGTACATCCTGGACGAGCCCACCACCGGCCTGCACTTTGCCGACATCCAGCAGCTGCTCGACGTCCTGCACCTGCTGACCGATGCCGGCAATACCGTGATCGTCATCGAACACAACCTGGACGTCATCAAGACCGCCGACTGGATCATCGACCTCGGCCCCGAGGGGGGTGACGCGGGGGGTGAGGTCGTCGCGGAGGGCACGCCGGAGCAGGTCGCCCTCGTTCAGGGCAGCCATACGGGTCTGTTCTTGCGCAAGATCCTGGCTTCCGCCGACGATAGCGGCAACCATAGGCAGCCCTCCCGCGTATCTATAGGGGCAGTCGCCGCGGAGACGTGACTGCGTCAGGAAGGAACCAGACATGAGGACCGAGATGGATGCAAACGCTCTAGCCTACTACTCCCGTCCCGGCATCATGACCGACGCCGGGGCTTATATCCAGGCCTTCGCCGGGCTGCCCACCGACCTCGCTTCGCTCGTGGAGGTCGTCCAGGGGCTGTTGGTCCACGTCTTCTGGGCCGAACGCTACGGGCTGCGGCTGTCGCCCGATCGCGAGGCGGAGGTGGGCCTGCGCAGCGTAGAGCAAAAGATGGAACGCCTACTGGCCATCGACCCGGCGCCCCTTACCGAAGAGCGCCCGCTGTCGTGCCGGCTGGTGGGCAACTGCCGCGACTTTTCCGTGCTGTTGTGCGCCATGCTCCGCCAGCAGGGCGTGCCGGCGCGGGCCCGCGCCGGGTTCGGCACTTACTTTCGGCGCGGGCACTATGAGGACCACTGGGTGTGCGAAGTCTGGCAGGACGACGAGGAGCGTTGGGTGCTGGTGGATGCCCAGCTCGACGCCTTTCAGCGAGAGGTGTTGCACATCGGCTTTGACCCGCTCGACGTGCCGCGCGAGCAGTTCGTCACCGGTGGAGAGGCCTGGCTCCAGTGTCGCCACGGCCAGGCCGACGCAGACGACTTTGGCATCTTTGACATGCACGGCTACGCCTTTGTGCGCGGGAACGTGGTGCGCGACTTTTTGGCGCTGAACAGAATCGAGCTGCTGCCCTGGGACGCCTGGGGGCCCATGGCCTCCAGCGACGCCGAGGCGATCACCCGGAACGTCGCGCTTATCGATCGGCTGGCGCGCCTGACCACCTCCGGGGACGCTCTCTTCCTGGCCCTGCGGGCCACCTATGAGAACGAGAGGCGGCAGTTCGGCGTGCCGGTGCCGCTGCTCGAGCGGGTCGCCGCAGGGTAGCGTGGTCGCCAGCCGGCAGGCTCCGTGGCCCGATCCGCAGCCACATCACCGTCCAGGCAATCATCAAGGAGGACACTATGGAGCGCATCGTTGCGTACTGCGGGCTGGTCTGCAGCCAGTGCAAGGCCTACCTGGCGACCCAGGCCAACGACCCGGAGGCCCTGGAGCGCGTCGCCGCCGAGTGGCGCGTCGAATATGAGGCCCCGGGCATTGTCACCGAGACGGTACGCTGTGATGGCTGCCTAAGCACGGCGGAACTCAAGTGCTTCCACTGCGCCGAGTGTGACATCCGCGCCTGCGGAGTCTCAATGGGAGTGAGCAACTGCTCGGCCTGCCGCGAGTACCCGTGTGCCCGCCTCGAGCGGTTCTTCGCCTCTGTGCCCGCGGCGCGCGCCGTGCTGGACGGCCTGCGCGCCTAGCCTCATCGGTCATCAACAGGAGGGAACCCCATGGAGCCGATCATCGCCTACTGCGGCCTGGTCTGCAGCGAGTGCCCTGGGTACATCCACACCCAGGCCGGCAACCGCGCCGAGCTGGAGAAGCTCGCCGCACACGTGAGGGAAGAGATGGGCGTGGCCGATGCCACGGCAGACTCGGTCATGTGCGATGGCTGCCTCGGCAGTGGCCGGCAGATCAGCTACTGCGGCCAATGCGCGGTGCGAGCCTGCGCCGTCGCCCGGGGGGTGCCGCACTGCGCCGCGTGCGCCGAGTACACCTGCCCGACGCTGGACGCGTTTCTGCAGATGGTCCCCAAGGCCCGCGCCACGCTGGACGGCCTGCGCGCCTAGCGATCGCAGTGACGCCGGGCCCCAGCAGCCGGAAGGGGGTGCAGCAGTGGCCCACGAACGCATGCTGGACAAGGCCACCGTTCCCATCGATGCGCAGATGCTCGCCTGGACGGCCGGTGCCGCCGCCCATTGGCAGGCCCTGCGCGATGAGGCCGAGGAACGCTTCGGCATGCCGCCCGAGGTGTCCTTCGGAGGGGCCAAGTACGGCTGGCAGATCCGCTACCGCAAGGGCGGCAGGACCCTCTGCACCCTCTTCCCTGAGCGGGACGCTGTCACCGTCCTGATCGTCCTCGGCGCCAAAGAGGTGGCCAAGGTCACGTCCGTCCTTGACACGCTCAGCCCCGCCGTGCGCGAGGCCTTTGAGCGGGCCGGGCAGTACGCCGACGGGCGCTGGATGTGGCCCAGGGTGCTGGCCGCCGAGGATGTGCCAAGCATCGGTGCGCTGCTGGCCGTCAAGAGGCGCCCGCTACGCTGAGGGCGGGCGGACCTAGGCCTCCACGGGCAGCAGGTCGTACGTCTCGACCATCTCGAGGACGGCCCGCCTGACGCGCTCGACGAGCTCCGGTGGCTCGAGGGCGCGCGCTTTGCCGCCCCAGCCGAGCACCCAGGTGGTCGGCCACTCGAGGCCGTTGACGCCAAAGCGCGCCACGACGCTGCCATCGGGGCTGTCACTCAGGCGCATCCAGTTGCCGTCGCGCTCACGGACCTCGGCCGCCACGCTGGCGTCCAGCCACACCGTCACGTTGTGGTCCGGCGGCGGCCAGAGCGTGCTGTGGATGTACTCCGTCACCGAGAAGGTGCGCGGGAGGACGTAGGGCTCCGTCAGCACCGCCGCCCGCGTCACACGGTCAACGCGGAAGGTGCGCATCTCTCCGCGCAGCCGGCAGAAAGCGATGAGGTACCAGAGCCCCGATTGGAACGTCAGCGCGTAGGGCTCCACGACCCTCTCGGTCTCCTCTTCGCGTCCCTGAGCGCGGTAGGCGATGTGCGCGCAGCGCCGGTCGCGCACGCAGCGCCGCAGGACGTCCAGCGATTCCTCCCACAGCCCGGGCTCACGGCGCGCCAGCCCGCCGACGACCAGGCTGCGCCTGGCCTCGGCCACCTCCTCGCGCAGGTCGTCTGGCAGGACGTTGTCGAGCTTGGCGATCGACGAGGTCACCGCGTCCCCGTAGGTCTGGCCCCACACCTCGCGCACCAGGCTAGCGCCCATGGTGAGGACGGTGGCCTCCTCGGCGGTAAAGAGGAGCGGCGGGAGCCGCTGCCCGCGCAGAAGCGAAAAGCCCCCGTAGGGGCCCCGTTCGGAGTAGATCGGCACGCCGATCTCGTCGAGCATGCCCATGTAGCGATGGATGGTGCGCTCCGACACCTCCAGCGTGGCGGCCAGTTCGCTCGCCTTCCAGCTGGGGCGTGACTGCATCATGAGCAGCAGCGAGAGCAGTCGCGTTGCGACGTTGCCCATGGTCCTCCTCGCGCGCGGGTGCGGTATGTGCCAAGCCTGTATTACTACCACGATTGTACCACAGTTCATGACGCCATGTGACATGATCCCGTGTCAGAGCCCGCCTAGCGGCCGCGCTCTTCTGGCGGTTCCCGAACGCCGGAGAGGTGCTATAATGCGGTCGAGCACAGCGCAACCATGAGCCGGCCGCCCGCCCGGTGACGCACAGGAAAGGACTAACGATGGAACTGTACGGTTTCGCCAGCCTGAACGCCGACCAACTGGCCCGGGTGCAGTCGTTCGAGAAGGAGACCGGCAAGCGGCTGCTGGTCCTTCGGCCGCTCGACGTGTACCCGGCCCCGCTCAAGGGGGAGGAGCTGGCCCGCCTGCAAGCGCTGGAGAAGGAGCTCGGGAACATCATCCTGGCCGTTCGCTAGGCAACAAGTGCCGAAGCAGGCGCTGCCGCGACACGCACGAGGCCGTGGCAGCACTCCGCCGGACGGCGCGACCGCGAGCGACAGCCGAGGCCCGGCGCGCCCCCAAGGAGCCCCAGCGATGCGCATCGAGACCAGCCCGCTGACGCCTGCCGCTCTCACCGAGTACGCCACCATCTCGATCCAGTTCGAGGTGCGCTCGCGCCTGCGCGTGGTGGAGGAGCCCGGCGGGCTGGCCGGGCTGCGTCTCGTCGCGGAGCCGGTGCAGCCCCCTTACGTCAAGGACTATGACGCCGAGGAGGCCGGCGAGCCCTGCGGGCCTCTTCGCTGGCCGCAGCAGTTCGACGTCAGTCGCTGGGCGCTCCTTCTGGCCAGGAGCGGCGGCCTGCCCGTGGGCGGCGCCACCCTGGCCTACGCCACCCCCGCGGTCCAGCTGCTCGACGGCCGCTCGGATCTGGCCGTGTTGTGGGATCTGCGCGTGCGCCCGGGCTGGCGGGGGCAGGGCATCGGCACGGCCCTGTTCGGGCACGCCGCAGCCTGGGCCCGTGAACGCGCCTGCCGTCAGATGAAGATCGAAACGCAGAACATCAACGTTCCGGCCTGTCGCTTCTACAGCGCCCGAGGCTGCCACCTGGGGGCCATCCACCGCCACGCCTACACCGCCAACCCTGCCCTGGCCGATGAGGTCATGCTGCTCTGGTATATGGACCTCTAGCGCTAGACCCATCGCGCGTGTGGCGCCCCTGGGTAGGGTCGTGCATCGTTGTGAACGGACGCGAACGGAGGTGAACTGCTGAACGACGCTCCGCCCGACGGCATCTGGCACCCATCAGCCTGGTTATACTGACTGGTCTACCGACTGGGTCGGCCCCGTCCCGCGGCGTTACGGCCTGCTTCGTGGTCGATAGAGAGGATACTCAGGCGCCTGCCAAGGTGCGCGTTTGCCGGGCTGTGTCGTGCCGCGGGAGGGCGCCTGAGGACCGAGCCCGCTCGCTGGGCAACCTCGGAACCGTGGCGCGCCCCCCGCGTATAGCAGTTGCGATGCGCGGTTGACCTCGACGCGACCCAGCGGGGCCGCGGCCGAGGACCAAGAAAAGGAGCACTATCATGAGCGAGCAGAAGGCGCCCGAGCAGCGTACCTGGACCGAAGAGCTGGAACTGGCCGCCAACGAGGTGGTCGACACCGTCAAGGAACTGCTGCACCAGGGCAACGTCCGGAGGATCATCGTGCGCAAGCCGAACGATGAGGTCCTCATCGAGATCCCCCTGACCGCGGGCGTGGCGGTGGGGAGTGTCATGGCCATCTTTACGCCTGTTCTGGCGGCCGTCGGCGCCCTGGCGGCGCTGTTGACCTCCGTCAAGATCCAGGTCGTTCGCGTCGAGGGTGGAGAGGACTAGAGACAGCCCTCTTGCGCGGGCCTGGGTCAGCCGAATCCCGAGAGAGCGGCATCGGTCGCTTCTCGGGATTCGTGCACTTGGCGGCGGACGCAGTCGCCCCGGCAGGTGCTGCGCCCCACCGCAGGGGTACGGTGAGTTGCCCGTGACCTTGGCGCGCGCTTGCTTTGCACGGTCGTATGCCGTACATTGGGGGTAACAGCCGCTGGCTTGTGCCTGACCGCAGCGTCCATGACTCAAAGAGGAGGCACCGCATGCATCACAGCGCGCCGCAGCCGGTCTACCACGGGATGACCAAACATTTGGATAAGGAGGGGGGCTACGCGGTGTGGCTGCCCAGCGACTGGCGACGATTGGACATGATCGACGGCCATCACGGCGCGATCTACACCCCCTACCCTGACCGTCACGATACGTGCATCTCGACGGAAAAGCGCACGCTCGAGTACGCGGTGCGGCCCAAGGACCTGCCGATCCTGCGCCAGGGGTTCGCCGAGGGGCTGGCCTCGCTGCCAGAGGTCGAGATCGAGTGGCAGGAGGAGACGATCACTTCCTCGCTGTGGGTCTTTGAGGCCCGCTACACGTTCCGTGAGGGGGAGGCGCTCCGCAAGCGGTGGACCCGGGCGGTCTACTGGGGCAATGGGCAGCTCGTGCTCATCGCTCAGGGGGCCACCCCCGAGGAGTTTGAGTACTGGCGCCCGATGTTCTTCAACACCCTGATGACCGTTGAGATGTAGGGACGAACACCCATGACACTGAGCGAGGCAGTCTGCCCATATTGCTTCTCGGGCCTTGACGCGCCGGAGAAGGCCACCTGGCATCGCTGCGCAGCCTGCGGGAGCCTGGTCAACCTGGACGCCCAGCGCGCCTACCTGCGTGCCCAGGAGTACTTGGAGCGCGCGCAAGAGTCAGACCTCACCCCGCTGAACCCCAAGCGGCCGGACCCGCTCCGCAGCCCGAAAGACAGCGAAGCCCTGGAGGCCTTCCAGCAGACCCATTCGGCCCTGGAGCTCGCCTTTCAGGCCGACCTCCCCGAGGAGGCGCGTACCAACGGCATTGCCGTCATGGCCGAGGTGACCCAGGTGCTGGCCAAACGCCAGATGCTTTCCACTCTGGAGGCCAACTACTGGGTGAACCTCCTCATCGAGGCGAACACGCTGCGCGAGCAGGCCGAGCTGGAGGCGCGTCTGGCCACCCCGGCGTCCGGCGGCGCGCTGCGCAGGCTGCGCTGGCGCCTACGCCTGGGGCAGCTCCGCAAGGGGCTGGTGCGGCTCGACCGTCGCATCGCCGAGATCGAGGAGACCATCGCCTTTGTGGACATGCCCCACGCAAGGCGTCCGGCGGGCCCTCCGCGGCACTAAGGCACGGGGCGAGGAGGTACCTCCTCGCCCCGTCGTGTAGGCGCCCCCCAGGGGGTCGGCGATAGGCGCATCCGCGCCCCTGCCTATATCAGCGCCCGAGCCAGCAACCCGAGCACGGCCACCCCGGCAAGTATCGCCAGCACGCGCGCGAGCCGCACCGTGAACTTGCCGAGGGCCAGCCCCTTGCGCAGGTAGTACTCGAGCGTCACCGCCAGTGCCACGCCCACCGTGGCGAGTAGCAGTATCAACACCCAGTCCAGCGTTTCCACCAGCCAGGCGAACCGCATCTCGGCCGAGCGGGTACCCCGGTGCACGCCAATCCAGGTCAGCAGGTCCAGCGCAGCCTCGCGTAGGATGGCCAGGTCCACCAGAACCAGGGCCGCGGAGACCGGCCAAGCCAGCACGTACAACACCCGCTGCCACCACGGTACAGGCCTAGTGTGCTTCGACACCTGTAACGCCTCGCAAAGACAGTTCCTCCGCACGATGGCAGCTCACCCAGTGGCCCGGCTGCACTTCGCGGAGCTGTGGCTCCTCGGCGGCGCAGCGGTCCTGAGCATAGCGGCAACGCGGATGAAAGTAGCATCCCGTGGGTGGGTTGGCGGGGCTGGCGACTTCACCGGGCAGCCTGATCGGCCGCCCCCGCAGCCGGGGGTCCGGCTTGGGCACCGCGGCCATCAGCGCCTCCGTGTACGGGTGTTTGGGGTTGTAGTACAGCTCGTCCGTCTCGGCCAACTCCACCAGCTTGCCCACGTACATGACGGCCACGCGATCCGAGATATGCTCGACGACGCTCAGGTCATGGGCGATAAAGAGGTAGGTCAGGCTGAAGCGGGCCTGCAGGTCCTCCAGCAGGTTGAGCACCTGGGCCTGGATAGAGACGTCCAGCGCCGACACCGGCTCGTCGCAGATGATCAGAGTGGGGTTCAGCGAGAGGGCTCGGGCAATGCCGATGCGCTGCCGCTGCCCGCCCGAGAAAGCATGCGGGTAGCGGCTCATGTACTCGGGCCGCAACCCCACCACGCGCAAGAGATCGGCCACGCGATCCTGCAGCTCCTGGCCGTGGGCCACGTTGTTGATCAAGAGCGACTCCCCCACGATGCGCCCTACGGTCATGCGCGGGTTGAGCGACGAGAAAGGGTCCTGAAAGATGATCTGCATGTTGGGGCGCACGGGGGCCAGCTCGTGCCGCTCCATCTTGGCCAGGTCCACCCAGCCCAGGCCGGGATCGTTGAACAGGATCTCCCCCTCGGTGGGCTCCAGCAGGCGCAGGATCGTGCGCCCCGTCGTCGTCTTGCCGCAGCCCGACTCTCCGACCAGCCCCAGCGTATCTCCTTTGTGCACGTACAGGTCCACGCCGTCGACGGCGCGCACCGAGCCGACGACCTTGCGCAGCACGCCGCGCCTAATGGGAAAGTGCTTCTTGAGACCCTTGACCTCGAGAAGCAGACCGTCTCGCGTCGGCTCAGGCTTGCTCACCATCGTCCTCCCCCTTGCTGGAATACAGGAAGCAGCGCACCCTGTGGTCGTCTGTGACGTCGGTGATAGCCGGCACGCGTACGTCGCACACCCCGCGGATGATCGCGTCGCAACGCGGATGGAACGGGCAGCCGCGCACCTCCGCATACGGGTCAGGCACCACGCCGCGGATCGGCTTGAGGCGCTCGCGAGTGCGGCTGCCCACCCGCGGGATCGAGTGCAGCAGCGCCCGCGTATACGGGTGCTGCGCGTCGTAGAACAGGTCGTCGACGGAACACTCTTCTACCACGCGGCCCAGGTACATGACGGCCACACGGTCGCACATCTGCGCCACAACGCCCAGGTTGTGCGTGATGAACATGATGGTCATGCCGATCTCGGCCTGCAGCTCGCGCATCAGGTCGAGGATCTCCGCCTCGGTAGTCACGTCCAGCGCTGTGGTCGGCTCATCGGCGATCAAGATCTCTGGCGTACAGGAGAGGCCCATGGCGATCATGGCCCGCTGCCGCATGCCGCCCGACAGCTCGTGAGGGTACTGCGTCACCGTTCGGGCCGGGTTCGGCATGCCGACGCGCTTCAGGATGTTCACGGCACGCTCGCGGGCCTGATCGAAGGGCAGGCCCTGATGGAGCTGGATCGCCTCCATGATCTGGTTCCCGACGGTGTACGAGGGGTTCAGCGAGGTCATCGGTTCCTGGAAGATCATGGCGATCTCACCGCCGCGGATGGACCGTATCTCGTCGCCCATCGGGTCAAGCGTGGTCAGGTCGACGGCGTTGGCCGAGGCCTGCCCCGCGTCGCCCCGGTGGAAGTATATCTCACCCGAAACGATGCGGCCCGGCTTGGGCACCAGCCGCATGACGGACAGGGCGGTCACGCTCTTGCCGCAACCGGATTCGCCCACCACGCCCATCACCTTGCCGGCCGGCACTTGCAGGCTCACGCCGTTCAGTGCCCGCGAGATGCCCAGATCGGTGAAAAAGTAGGTGTGCAGGTCGCGAATATCTAGCACAACGCCGTCGGGCTTGGCCTTTCCCTGTTGGTTCTTCACGGTAACATCGGCTCCTTGTGCTAGATCGAGTAGGGATCGACGGCGTCGCGCAGGCCATCGCCTAGGAAGCTAAAGAACAACACCGTCAACACCACGGCCAGGCCGGGAATCAGCAGCCAGGGATGTTCGATGATCACCGGCACCTGCTGGGCGTCGCGAAGCAGCGCTCCCCACGAGACCAGAGGGGGCAGAATGCCCAGCCCCAGGAAGCTCAGGCTGGTCTCACCCAGGATCATGCCGGGAATGGCCAGCGCGGCCACCACGATGATGTGGCTGGCCGCATTGGGCATCATGTAGACAAAGATGATGCGCGCATCACTGGCGCCTGCCGCCAGCGCGGCCTGTACAAAGTCAGCGCTGCGATAGGCCATCACCTTGGCACGCAGCTGCCGGGCCAGGCCCGTCCAGCCGATCAGTGACAGAATCACCGTGATGAGAAAGTAGCGGTGCACCCCGGTAAAGGTCGCCGAGATCGGCGGCAGGGCTGCCGCGAGGGCTGCCCACAGCGGTACGGTGGGGAAAGACATGATGATCTCAATGACGCGCTGCATGACGTCGTCGATCACTCCGCCCCAGTAGCCGGAGGCTGTCCCGAGGATCGACCCAAATACGATGGTCATGAACACGCCGAGAAGCCCGACCGTCATGGAGATCTGCCCGCCGGTGAGGACGCGAGAGATAATGTCGCGGCCCAGCGAGTCCGCGCCCATCAGGTAGACGCGCTGCCCCTCGGCACCATAGAGGTGCACATTGGAGTGGAACACGCCCAGCAGCGTGTAGGGATCCCCACGCACAAAGAACCGAATGGGAACCTTCTTGGTATAGTCGACGACAAAGACAAACTTGAAAGCCTTCTCGTCGAGCACCGTGGTCATATCGTAGGTGTAAGGGCGCAGACCGAGGCGCCCATCCGGGCCGACGAAGGTGATCGGGCTTGGACGCCCAAAGACATAGTCGCGGTCCTGGTAGTTGTAGTCGTTGGACGATAGGAAGGGCGCCAGGGCCACGACAAGGTACATGATCACCAACCCGACGACGCCCGTCATGGCGAGCTTGTTGCGCCGGAAGCGCAACACCATCAACTGCCACTGCGAGAGTTGGCCAACCTCGCTGACGGGCTCCCGCACCAGTTCCTCTTCCGGAAGCGCGGTCACACGATCAACCATCGTTCTTTCCTCGTCTCGTCTCGTAGCGTCTACTCGAACTGGATGCGCGGGTCGAGCCAGGCCAGCAGGACATCAGCCAGCAGGTTGCCGACCACGAGCATGACGGCCAGAAACACCAGGAAGGTGCCGGCCAGGTACATGTCCTGCTGCACCAAAGCGCGGAAAAAGATCGCCCCGATGATCGGCAGGTTCAGCACGATGGCTACCACCGTCTGGCCGGAAATGATGTTCGGCAGGCTCATGCCAAAGACCATCACCAGCGGGTGTAGCGCGTTGCGCACGGCGTGCTTCCAGATGACGCGTCGCTCCACCAGGCCCTTGGCGCGCGCCGTCTGCACGTATTGCATGCCGAGCACGTCGAGGAGGTTGCCGCGCATTACGCGGCTGAGCCAGGCCGTGTTGGAGGCGCCGATCACGATCACAGGGATCCACAGGTGCTTCAACAGGTCCAGGAACTTGGCCCAAGACATCGGCACGTTGCGGTAGGCCGACGAGTAGAGGCCGCCAACTTCCATTCCCAGCACCTGCTGGGCGAATACCATCACCACCAGGGCCAGGAGGAACGAGGGAATCGACAGGCCCAGGAACTGCAACACGGTGATGGCATAGTCCGGGATGGTGTAGCGATGCGTGGCCGAGTAGACCCCGATGGCGATTGCCACCACCCATGAGACGATCATCGTCAGGGCTGAGACGATCACCGTGAAGGGTAGCTGGCTCCACAGGATCGTCTTGACCTCCATGTGGTACTCGAACGACTCGCCGAAATCCCCCCGCACAAAGCCAGAAAACCACTTCCAGAACTTGACGTAGATCGGGTCGTTCACGCCATAGCGGATCTCCAGGGCCTTGATCTGGTCGGGGGCCATGTCTCCGCCGAGCTGGCGCAAGCGCTGGATCTCGAACTCGAGGTACGATCCGGGGGGCAACTCGATGATGGCGAAACCCAGCACGGACACAAAGATGAGGGTTATGAACATATAGCCCGTACGCCGGATGATATATCCAAGCATTCGTCCCCCTAGCCGGTGCCTAGCGTACAGGGGGGAGAAAGCCGAGCCCCTCCCCCCTGTACAGTCAAGTGACTATGCGCCCTACTTGAACGAGTAGGTCTCTGTGTTGACCACCGCCGGATACGGGATGATCCAGGGGTTCACAAAGCCGCCCAGGGCCAGCTCCTCGCGCTGCGGCACGTTCATGAGCTTGTTGGAAACAAAGATGATGCGCGGGTAGTTGGCCACCGTGCCGATGTAGAAGGGACCGTCGTCGATGTGGATGTTGATCATGTCCCAGACGAGGCTCATGCGCTTCATCTCATCCACTTCAATCTTGGCCACTTCGTACAGTTCCTGGAGCTTCCAGACCGGCTCCCCGATCAGGTCGCGCTCGTCGTCGTTGAACCGCGGCGGCTTGCGCTCCCAGGGGATGGCGTCCTTTTCCTGCGTGGCCGCCTCGGTGCCCTGCAGCTCAAGCCGGCGCCCGCACAGCGGCGCCCAGCGCTCGGTCTCGTTCGGCACCACCCAGGAGGGGTACAGCAGGTGGTCGGGCCCGTCGCCAACCTCCCAGTTGGTGCGGAACTGCAGCTCGCCGTTGCGCCACGTGGGGCCGAACTCGGCCGGCGGAATCTGGTTGATCACCACGTTGAGGCCGACGTCCATCCAGTTCTGGGTGGTGATCTCCAGAACGCTGAGGCACTCCTTGCCGGCGTCCGCCGCGTTGTCCACCCGCAGCTCGTACTTGGAGCCGTCCGGCATCTCACGGAAGCCGTCGCCGTCGACGTCCTTCATGCCGATCTCGTCGAGCAGGGCCTTGGCCTTCTCGGGGTCATACTCCACGTACGCGTCCCGCTGCTTCTTGTACATCTCGCGGGCTTCGTCGTTAAAGTTGAACTCGATGGCCTTGGGGCTCATGCTTCCGGTCGTCAGCATGCCGGTGTTATAGTACACCACCCTCTGGATGGTGGCCCGGTCGATGGCGTAGGACATGGCCCGCTTGAAGCGGACGTCGCGGTACAGGGCGCGCAGGTTCTCATCCTGCACGTCGTGGTTCCAGAAGTACATCATGCCGGTGCCGGAGCCCGAGTCCCAGAAGCGCACCTCATAGTCGCCCTTGGCCTCGTTCTCCTTGAGCACCGAGACGTCGGCCAGCGCCAGGCGGTGGAAGTGGATATAGTCCACGCCACCCTGCATGATGGTGAGCTTCTGCACTTCGGCGTCCTCGACCTGGATCTCATCGATACGGTCGATGTACGGCAGCTGGTTCCCCTCGGTGTCCACCGCATAGTAGTAGGGGTTGCGTACCCAGGCGCGGGCCGTGCCGGGCTCGTAGCTCTCCGGAACCCAGGCCGTCAGCGAGGGGCAATCGGGGTTCTGGCGCCACAGGATCTTGTCGTCGAACTCCTTATAGTCGGTCACCGCCTTGTTGTACTTGGGGTGGAACTGCTGCATATAGTGCTTCGGCGTGATCCAGCGCGGCCCGATGCCGCCGTTCACCCACATCGCCAGACGCTTGGCCGTCAAGGGAGCCGGGGCAGCGTACTTGATGACGAGGGTATAGTCGTCGACCTTGACGAACTCGGCCAGCTTGCCTCCGGCAGTGCCAAAGTCGGGCGGATTGTCCGACTGGTCGGGGTTGATGACCAGGTCCTCCCACCAGAACATCACGTCGTCCACGGTGCAGGGCTCACCGTCGGACCACTTGAGCCCCTTGCGGAAGTTCAGGGTCCACTCGGTGTTCTCCGCGTTGGGCGACCAGCTCTCGACGTGGCCGGGGGCTATGCCCAGGCCGTCGTCGATCCAGCGCAGCGGCGAATGGCCGTACTGGCACTCTTCCCAGTGGTTGCCCAGGTTGTTGGAGAAGGTGCGCAGCGTCCCTCCGAACTTGCCGATCCCGTGGACGGGCGAGAGTACCAGCGGGGTGACGGGCAGGCGCTCCTCGAGGGGCGGGAGCTCACCCTTGGCCACCTTCTCGGCCAGCATGGGAGCTTCCTTGGCCTCGACCTCGGGCGCAATAGTCGGCACGGGCGTCGCAGCCGCCGCCCGCGTCGGGATCGGCGTAGGAAGGGCCGGGGCCGCCGTGGCGGGGACGGTGGTCGGTGCGGACACCGGTGCCCCTGAAGGCGTAGCAGCAGGCGCAGCGCAGGCGGCCAGAGCCGCCCCCACCGCCGTTGCTGCCGTCGTGAACAGGAACTGCCGACGAGTCAGGTTCTTCGCCATTGAGACATCCCCTTTCCGCAGGGAGAGTTGCGCCTCCTCGGCGCAATGCTGTCAGGCTCACGTGACGCGGTCCGCAGGAACTCGTCTCTGATACACCTCCTTGTGCCTGGGCAGCACCCCTACGCCCGGGGCCACCTTGTCGCCATCCTGTTGTGCGCGATGGTCGCGGTGCGCGGCGCAAGGCTCCTGCTTGTCCACGGCTCCGCCGGCCAGCCGAGATCGCTCCCTGGGCCCGCTGCCCGGGTAGCCGAACAGAACCGTCTGGACGGCAAGCGACAGTGCCCAGCGCAGAGCGCTGGGCACACTGAACACCATCAATGGAACACCGGGAGAAGCGAAGGAGCGACACGAGGGCCAAGGCTCTTTGGCAGGGCCATGGGCACGGCGTGCACCGAGCTGCCAGGGATCCATCCGCACGGATCACAGGACAGAAGCCCAGAACACGGGAGAACGGCAAATGACTGTCGACGCTCTGGCCTCACGGACGCGCTCCTCATTGAGCCAGTGCTCCCATACCGAGAGCAACTATCGCCCCTGTAACGATGCCGGTCGACTTACAGAAAGACGCGGAGGCTGGCTCGCCCAGCCTGACTGGGGGACTACTCCGGTACGGTGGACCGCACCTTCCCCCGAGGAAGTCGCCACGTGCTGCCCATCACCGTGGAACAGCGACGCACCGACCTTAAGAAGATTATAGATAACCCAAACGAGTATGTCAAGCGATCAGTACAATCATTGTACAGCCACCCGGCGCACCACGCCTGCCATACGCGGCGCGCGCGGGTGGCTGGCTGGTGTTCCTGCCCGTCGCGAGCCCAGCAGACGTAGCGCGCCGCCAGGTGCCAGCTCCAGCCAGGCGGTACCGCGTGCTGGCTAGTCCGCCTTCCAGGCCTCGATGATCGCCGCCCGCACGTACTGCGCCGCGGGATGGCCGGGAGCCCACGATTCCACCAGCCTGCGGCTTTCCTCACTCGGGGTGACCAGTACGTCCACAAAGCCCGCCTGGCGGAGCATCTGCTCCAGAGTGCCGGCCTGCTCGGCGCCGCTTACGCACTCACACCACAGGCTCTGGTCGGCCCACACCCCTTCCGGCACGGCGGCAGTGCGCACCACGTCCGACACGAGCAGCCGGCCCCCTGGCCGCAAGACGCGAAACGCCTCGGCGAAGACAGCCGCCTTGTCTGGCGAGAGGTTGATGACACAGTTGGAGATGATCACGTCCACACTGGCGTCGGCCACAGGCAGGTGCTCGATCTCCCCCAGGCGGAACTCGACGTTGTCGTAACCCCCAGAGCGCGCGCCGGCGCGGGCCCGTTCGATCATCTCCGGGGTCATGTCTACGCCGATGACACACCCACTCGGACCCACGCGTCGCGCCGCCAGGAAGCAGTCCAGCCCGCCGCCAGAGCCGAGGTCCAGGACCGTCTCACCGGGTTGCAGCCCGGCCAGTGCGCCCGGGTTGCCGCAGCCATAGCTCACGGCGGCGCCTCCGGGGGCGCTGACAAGCTCCTCTGCCGAGTAGCCCAAGGCGTTGGCTTGGGGCTGCCGCTCGTGGCAGCAGTCCCCCTCCGCGGCCTGGCCGCCACAGCGACAGGAGCCCTCCGAGCCACCGCAGCAGGCCGCTGCCCCGGCATCTGTCTCGGCGTGCCCGCCGCAGCAATCACCGCGGGCATCTGGCGTCCCTTCGCCTGTCGCCCCTCCGCAACATGCGCTGGCCTCTCCCTCGCCACAGCAGCCGGGCGCGTCCCTTCTGATGCGCGCGCCATAGGCGGTACGCACGGCCCGCCGAATGCGGTCGGCCCGCTCCTCCTCAGCCCTTCGATCAGCCATCTGTTCCTCCCAGTGCACGGATCTCGTCTATCTGTGCCGCTGACAGCCCGGGGCACTGCTCCGCCCGCCGCAGGAAAAAGCCGGCCAGGTCAGCCAGGGTCTGGGGAGCCACCCAGCAGTGCACCATCTGGCCGCGCCGCTCTGTGTGGATCAGCCCGGCGCGCTGCAACTCCTTGACGTGGTGCGAGACCGTCGACGGCGCCAGGTTCAGCCCCTCGGCGAACTCGCCCACGCAAGGGCACTCGGCGCCCACCGGGCAGCAGGCCGCATCGGGCGCACAACACCGTACCAACCGCAGAAAGATCTCCAGGCGGTGGGGGCTGCCGAGGGCCCGGAAGATCGCGGCATACCGCTCCGTAGGGATGCTTCGGTATTTCGACATATTTCGAATTATACTCCCGACACACTCCTCGTCAAGTCCTGGCGCCGGTCCGATCGGCTCCGTTCAGAACGCCATGCGCGCCCAGCCGGCTTTGCCGGCCTCGCGCGGCGGCAGGCCCAGGATCTCGCGCCCTAGGTCCACGTAGTAGCGGTATAGGGACAGCGGCGTGCCGTTGGGAATGCGGTGATCCAGCCCGAACACCATCCCGCCCTGCTGCATGAGGGGCTGCATCTTGTACTCCAGCTCAGCGCGGATCGCCTCTTGGGATTCGCGGATGACGTGCTTGTCGATCCCGCCCAGCATGCTCAGCCTCCGGCCGTAGCGCTGGCGCACCGCCACAGGGTCCATCCCGGCGGCCGGCTCCATCGGGAACATGGTCGTGAGCCCCGCCTCCAGAAAGGCGTCGATGACCGGGTTCATGTTCCCGTCCGAGTCCTGCTGGAAGATACGCGTGCCCCGGGCGCTCAAGATCTCCCACACGCGCCGGTAGTAGGGTGCAATCCACTCGCGCACCTGCCGCGGCCCCGCCAGCGGCCCGGACTTGCCGGCCATGTCCTCGTGAACCGAGAGCTGGTCGATGGTCAGGTGCTCGCTGACCCGCTCCAGGACGCGCACCGACGTGTCGGCAAGGGTGGCGATGATGTCCTGCATCAGTTCGGGCTGCTCATAGTAGGCCAGGCAGGCCGCCTCCTCGCCCATCAGCTCCCGCGGTACGTCAAAGCCGCCGGGAATGCTGGCCACCACCATCGCGCCGTCGGCCTGGCGTTGCTTGGCGCGCTCCAGCTGTTGCCAGTCGATGCGCTCCGGGTGGTAGGCAAAGATCGGCTTGACTCGCAGCCACGAGTCCATGTCAGTCACGGGGAAGGTCTGCGGCAGGGCGATGGTCGCCACCCCCTTGGGCAGGCGGGTGATCCGTCCCAGATAGTCACGAGAGATGGTGTACTCGGGGGTGTCCGAGAGCACGACCGGCTCCGGCGCCCGAAACGGCCCCGTCGTCGCCCCGCAGTCGGCCACCGGCACCCAGTCCCAGTCGAACGCCGTCAGGTCGAGCTCTCCCGCGCTGGCGCCCTGGGCACGCCATTCGTCCTCCAGCCCGATGAGGGGCCCGAACAGCTCCACGAACATCGGCCGCCCCACATCACCGAACGTGAGCAGGGAGATGTACTCCTCACGGCGCCATTGCATGCGACTATACCTCCGCATCCCGCCTGGAACACGACCCGCCCGCGGCGACGCGTGCGTCAGGCTTCGTTGACAGAGACGTGCAGCGCGCCGCGCAGCGCGCCGGCCGGGAGCGTCACCGCCCAACACCCCGGCACCACCTCGCGGGCGGGGACGGGCTGCCCGCCCCACGTGGCCCGGCACCCGATGCCGGCCGCCAGCGTTACCAGAACGGAGGCCGGCTTGCCGACTGCCTGCGCATCGCGCTCCAGCCAGGCTTCTACGGCGCGCTGGTCGCTGCTCCACGATTGACGCATGACCCAGGTATCCAGGCCAGTCGTGAGGCGCCCGGGCCGGAAGTAGGCGCCGTACCAGCACAGCACCGGCGAGGAAAGCCCGCCAAAGTGATGCCAGCCCGCCCCGCGACCCGTCTCGATCACAAAGTGCTCAAAGCTATAGTACGAGCGCCTTGTCTCCCGTTCCCAGAGGTCCAGCGCCGTCCGGGCGACTTCCCAGGCCAAGGCGTCCTCACCGTGATCGAGGAGCGCCTTCCAGAAGAGCCACTGGTGAGACATCCACACGGTCCCGTTCCAGTAGCCGTCGACCCGGTAGTACGGCGCCGCCTGCGACACGGCCGAGAGGCCGAACTCGGAAAAGACCTCGTCGCGGGCGGCCAGGTGCGCCAGCATTTGCGAGCGCTGCGTCGCGTCGCCGATGCCCGCCACCAGGCCATAGAGACCATCAAGCCCCATGTTGTGGTTGACGCCACTCTCGTGCCGCAGGATGCCCTGCGGCCGGCCCTGCCCGTCGTGCACAACGTAGCCAAAGTAGCCGCTCTCGGCATCCCAGGAGTGCGCCAACAAGTCCGACTGCCAGGAGGCGATGTCCCCGTCGTATTCGTCCAGGTCGGCGTCGTAGCCCAGCGCTGCCGCCATCTGCGCCAGCATCTTGGCCGTGCGGATGGCGTGGGACGTGGTGATCACTGGCGTCACGCGATCCTCCAGCGCGTGGGCGTGCACGTGCACCTGCGGGGGATAGTCGTCCCAGCCGCCCGAGTTGTAGAAATAGTCCCATCCCTTGAGCAGGCTGGTACGCATCGTGCGGGTCGTCGAGCTGCCCAGCCGGCCAGCCAGGAAGCGATGGTACTGCCGCAGCCGCGGGTAAAAGAAGGCCAAGAGCTCCCTGGACTGCGTGCGGTTCCACAGCTCCTGAAAGAGGTAGAACTGCACTGGCACCGGGCTGCCGTGGTGCAGAAAGGCCGCATGCGGGTCGCCCGGCGCGGTCACGTAGGCGTTCAGGACGTCTACGGCGCGGTTCAGATCGACCTCGGCAAGGCCCAGCCCGATAAAGCCCGAATCCCAGGTGTAGAGGCAGTCCCACCAGCGGCCTGGGCAATGGTGACGGATGTATTCCCGCCGGCAGTACACCGGGTACACGACGTTGGTCTGCACCGTGGCCGCTAGGCGCTCCTGCCCGAAGGCATAGGCGGCCGCAGTGCCCGTCTCGGGGAAGGCGACCTTCCGGGCGCGGGCCTCTTCCAGCAGCGGGTTGCAGATGGTCGGTGAGGGGTCAAAGCCAGCCAGCCGTGCCTCCACCTCTTCGCGCTCGCCCGCGCACACCAGGGCATAGAGCACACGCTCCTCCCGCGGCGCCAGGGCGATAGGCCGCAAGAAGATGTCGGTATAGTGCCCGAGGGCGTCGCTAGCCCCCAGCACCTTCGACGTATGGTGATGCACATTATGTCGCATGAAGCTATCGAGCTCAGGGGTGAGGAACTCGCGCACCTCGCTGCGGGCCGGCTCCCAGGCGACGCCGTAGTGGCAGGCGGCGTCGTCGTACTTGAGGAGGAGACTTCCCTCGATTGGGCCCGCTTCGAGCGTCGGGCGATAGGCTGCCCTGCTCTCCGGGAAGCCCACTCGAGAGACGTCCCCCGCCGCCACGAGCACCAGACCATCCAGCTCGAACGGAGCCCCGTCCAGGGTGGTCATCGTCAGGGAGTGCTCCCCCACCCCCAGGTCCCCCACCGGCACCTCCTGCAGGGCGAACCCGTCCGCCTCGGGGAGGACCACTTCGGCGGCCACCAGGCCAACCAGGCTGACCCGCGCAGCGCCCCCCAGGCGGGCGCGGTAGCGGATCAGGAGCGTCGCGTCGGCCATCGCTGCCGGCAGCGTGACATGGTAGCGAGCGGCGTCGCCGCTCTTGGCCGAGAAGCGCCCGCCCAGGCCGCTCCCGCCGACGAAGCCGTGGTCGCGGATCTCGCCGCGCATTTTGCCGTCGGGCACTAGCGTGTCGGTGGGGTCGGGAGTGCCTAGCGTCAGCGCCGCGTAGTCCAGCGCGTCGACCCACACGGCCCCCTCGGGGATATCCGGCCGCGCCACGCGCAGCGGGTCCTTGCCGTGAGACACAAGAGTCGGGTAGTGCAGCGAGGCGACATAGTGCAACACCAGCGACTGCGGTGCGTCTGTGTTGTTCACGCAGCGGCAGGAGACCAATCGTGCCTCCCCCTCGAGCGCCGAGAACGCTACATCGACGTACACGCGATCCTGCCACTCCAGCTCGTGCCGGTGCGAATAGTAGGACAGGTCGGGCGCCGCCTCCCAAGGATGATAGCCGGATTCCCACATCACGTTGGGCACGTCTACCTTGCGCCGGTAGAAGCCAGGGATCACGGCCAGGTCAAAGCGCACGCCGCTGGCCAGGTCGGGCAGGTGTGAGACGCCCATGTACTTTTTGGTATACGGTCCCCAGGCGGGCAGGCGCAGGTCAAAACGGTCCTTCAGGTCGAACACGATGGCTTCCTCCGGTGTCCTTCGCGGCGCTCTACGCCATTCTAGCCCATCCCGGTCCACGTGGAAAGAACGCGATGCCCGAGTGTCGCCGGCGTCCCGGCCGCGGTGCCACGGTCGGCCCACACCCCCGAGGTTTGACGCCCGCGGACGCTTGGGGCACAATAACGGGGTATGTGGAACGATCTGTCGCAACGTACAGCGGAGAATGCTCATGCACAAGCTAGTGTTGGTACGCCACGGTCAGAGTACCTGGAACCTGGAAAACCGCTTCACCGGTTGGAAGGACGTAGACCTGACGCCCACCGGCATTGAAGAGGCCACCGCCGCCGGCAAGCTGCTGGCCGCCGAGGGCTTTGAGTTCGATATCGCCTACACCTCGGTCCTCAAGCGCGCCATCCGCACCCTCTGGATCATTATGGACCAGATGGACCTGATGTGGATCCCGGTGATCCGCTCGTGGCGGCTGAACGAGCGCCACTATGGCGCCCTGCAGGGCCTGAACAAGGCCGAGACGGCCGAACGCCACAGTGAGGAGCAGGTGCACATTTGGCGCCGCTCGTACGACACGCCGCCCCCAGCCATGGAGTACGACGACCCGCGCCACGCCCGGTTCGACCGGCGCTATGCCGACCTCAAGCCGGAGGAGATCCCGGCCACCGAGTGCCTCAAGGACACCGTGGCCCGCATGCTGCCCTACTGGCATGAGACCATTGCCCCGCAGGTGCGCGCTGGCAAGCGCGTCATCGTCGCCGCCCACGGCAACAGCCTGCGCGCCCTGGTCAAGTACCTCGACAACATCTCAGACGAGGAGATCCCCTCGCTGAACATTCCCACGGGCATCCCGCTCGTGTATGAGCTGGACGACGACCTCAAGCCGCTGAAGAGCTACTACCTCGGTGACGCCGAGGCGATCGCGGCGGCCGCGGCGGCCGTTGCCGCGCAGGGCAAGGCCAAGGCCTAGGCCCAGCATACACCCGCCACAGCGGAGGGGCGGGCCTTCCCGATCGGGAGGGCCCGCCCCTCGCATTGCCACACGGCGGAACCAGCCGCCAGGAGGCTTGCCTAGGCGCAGTCCTCGGCAAAGACCGCCCCCCAGCCGTGCAGCCGGGGCACGTCAGCCAGTAGTCGCCGCGTGTACTCGTGCTGCGGGGCAGCCAGCACCTCCTGCACCCCGCCCTGCTCTACCAGCTCCCCGCGGTACATCACCAGGACGCGGTCGCAGACATAGTAGGCCTGCCCCAGGTCGTGGGTGATGAACAGGACGCTCATGTTGTGTCGCTGGCCCACGTCGCGCAGCAAGTTCAGAACGGTCACGCGCAGTGAAGCGTCCAACATGGAGGTGGGCTCATCGGCGATGAGCAGCTCGGGCCCCACCACCAGGGCACGCGCGATCATGACGCGCTGCAGCTGCCCGCCCGACAGCTGGTGCGCGTACTTGGGCAAGAGGTCGCCCGGGTTCAGCCCCACCTCGATGAGGGCCTCTTCGACGGCGTGCTCACACTCCTCGTCTGTGCGCCGCACGGGGCAGACCCTCAGCGCGCTGCGCAGCAGCCGCCGAATCGTGTAGAACTGATTGCAGGCCGCAAAGGGATCCTGGAATACCCCCTGCACCCGCCCCCAGTAGGTCCTCAGCGGACGTGTCCCGTGCAGCTGCGTGACGTCCTCCCCGCGGAGGAAGATGCGTCCGCTGGTCGGCTCCAGCAGCCTCAGAAGCAGGCGCGCCAGGGTCGTCTTGCCGCTGCCGCTTTCGCCAACCACGGTCACCGCCTCGCCGGGGCGGATGCTGAACGAGACGCGGTCCACGGCGCGCACCTGCTGGTCAGCATGCCCAAACACCCGCGTGAGGTCATGTGCCTCCAAGAGCGGCACCGTCGTTTGCCCGGCTGTCATGGTAGCACCTCCCGGGGGTCGGCCCGGCGCCCCTCGTCGAGCAGCCAGCAGGCGGCCTGCCGGTCGCCCTCCCTTCCGACGAGCGGTGGCTCCTCGGCCCCGCAGATCTCCAAGGCCTGGCTGCAGCGCGGGTGAAAGCGGCAGCCGCCCGGCGGGTAGCGCAGGTCCGGCGGGGCCCCGCGGATCCCCTCCAACCTGGCTGAACGGACGCGCGGGTCTGGGTCCAGCGTCGAGGCGATGAGCGCCTGCGTGTAGGGGTGCCGCGGCGCGTCGACGACGTCACCCGTGGTGCCCACCTCCACGATCTTGCCCGCGTACATCACCGCGATGCGATGGGCGATGTTGGAGAGCATCGGCAGGTCATGCGTGATGTAGATGATCCGCGTGATAAAGCCCCGCTCGAGCAGGAGCTGGAGCAGCAGCACCAGCTGCTTTTGCACGGAGACGTCCAGCGCCGAGGTTGGCTCGTCGGCGATCAGCAGGCGCGGGTTCAGCAACGTGGAGATGACGGCCACCACGCGCTGGCGCATGCCGCCGCTGAGCTGGTGCGGGTAGCTCTCCAGCACGCGGCCTGGCAGGTAAAGCTGCTCAAAGCGCTCACGCGCCGCGGCAATGGCTTCTACCGGGCGGATCAGGGGATCGTGCGCGCGCATCACGTCCACCACAAAGTCCCCCACCCTGGCAGTCGGGTTGAGGGAGTTCATGGCCCGCTGAGGCAGAAGCCCGACCATAGCCCCGTACCAGTAGGACGGGACCGCGCCGGGGTCGGCCAACGAGAAGGCCAGGCCGTTCAGCGAGATGTCACCACTCAGGACGTGAAGCGGCGGCCGCGACGTCATCGAGATGACCGCCGCCAGGGTGGACTTGCCACAGCCCGACTCTCCAGCGACGCCGAGCACCTGACCTTCCGCCACGGTCAGGGAAACGCCATCGACAGCGCGCACGTCTGGCCCGCCGCGCGAGGCATAGTAGGCGCGCACATCACGAACGATCATCCTCCCCCCGTCCTCCCGATGGGGTAGCCCTCACGAGCGTCTCAGTCGAGGGTTCAGGATCTCGTCAATGTTCGACTGGAGCAGGAACAGGCTGAAGGCGATCAGCGTAAGGAACAGAGCCGGCGGGACGAAGGCCCACCAGGCCCCCGTCCGCACGGACTCCCACAGCAGCGCCCAGTGCAGCATGACGCCCAACGAGATCCCCTCGCTCGGCCCCAGGCCCAACATGCTCAGGGCCGCCTCTTGCAGGATGCCGCTGTTCAGCTGCAGCACAAAGGCCATGATCACGTACGACATCATGAAGGGGATGATCTCGCCGATGATCAGGCGCAGCCCGCCCGATCCGGACAGGCGCGCGATGGCCACGTGCTCGCGGGTGCGCAGGCTGCTCGTCTGGGCGCGCACCGCCCGGGCCGTCCACGGCCAGGTGATCACGCCGATGATGATCCCCATCGTCAGGATGGACCGCGTGGTGACGGCGTAGGAAAGGAGGATCAGGATCACGATCGATGGAATGGTGATGACCACGTTGGTGAAGGCCATCAACACCTCTTCCACCGTGCCGCCGACGTAGCCAGCCACCGTGCCGATGAGTAGGCCGAGCAGGGTCGCCTCCAGCCCGGCGATGACGCCGATGATCATCGACGTGCGCGTGCCGTACATCAGTTGGGTGAACACGTCGCGGCCAAAGTTGTCAGTCCCCAGCCAGGCCACCGCGGAGGGCTTGTCGTACAGAAGCCCCACGATCTTGGTCGGGTTGGGCCGATCAAAGATGATGGGCCCCAGGGTGCCGAACAGCACCAACAACAGCAGCATGATCACGCTGCCCACGAAGCGACGATTGAGCATGCCGGCCGCGGCCATCGACCGACTCAGCCCAGCGCGGGTGACCGCTCGGCCGGACCTCTCTTGCACTGCAACGCCCATGGAGCCCCCCTATGCCTCGCCGGCAGTGGCGGCGCGGATGCGCGGGTCGATGATGCCGTAGGCGATATCCACCAGAAAGTTGGCCGAGAGCACCCCGACCATGATCAAGAGCGTGACGCCCTGCACTACCGGATAGTCATTCTGGCGGATGGCGGCAAAGAGCAGGCTGCCCACCCCGGGGTAAGAGAAGACGATCTCGGTGATCAGCGCGCCGCCCACCATCGAGCCGATCGCCAGGGCCAGGCCCGTCACCTGAGGAAGCATGGCGTTACGAAAGATGTAGGCCACGATGCGGGCCGGCGGCACGCCCAGGCTGCGCGCGTAGCGCACATAGTCCGCATCCAGCTCATAGATCGACATGGCCCGCATGCCCACTCCCTGGCCGCCGATAAAGACCAGCACCAGGGAAAGGAAGGGCAGCCAGTAGTGTTCCAGGGCAGATCGGAAGAAGGTCCAGGTCATGCTGGGGGCCAGGGCATAGGAGTATCCGCCGCCTGGCGGAAAGATTGCCCAATGCACTGCCAGCAAATACAGAAGGATGATAGCCAGGCAATAGTAGGGCATGCTGGAAATGAACAGCGCGATGGGGAACACCACCCTGTCCAGCCAGCCGCGTAGATAGGCGGTGAGGACGCCGAGAAGGTTCCCGATGATCCAGCCGGTGAGGATCGCCGGCGCCTGCAGCGCCAGCGTCCAGGGCAGGGCCTCAGCGATCAGGTTCTGCACCCGCGCCGGGGAACGCCCAAAGGAGACGCCCAGGTCCCCGCGAGCCAGGTTGCGGATATAGTAGGCGAACTGGGCACTCAGCGGCTTGTCCAAGCCGAACTCGGCTATGTAGGCATTGTAGAGGCGCTGCGCCGCTTCACCGGTAAGGGTGCCCCCTGCGGCCATCGTGCTGACCAGGGCGTCCACAGGGTTGCCCGGGATCAGGCGCGGCAGCAAAAAGTTCAGCACCAGGGCCGCCAGGAAGGCGAGCGCGAACCAGAAGACCTTGCCCAGCAGGTAGCGTCGAAACCGCGTCATGTCGACCAACCATCCCCGTCAGAGGCGCCCGAGCGCGCCGATGCGTACCGCCGCGGCCTGGCCCGTGCGTCGCAGGCGGCCCCGCGGGGGGCCGCCTGCGCTTGCCTCAGGCGCAGATCACTTGGGCTTGATCCCAAAGAGCACCCGGATGCCCGCATGCTGGTGCTGCGGCGGGGCCCAGGGGTTCTCAGAGGTCGGGAAGCCCGTCCAGACGCTCTCGTTGAACTCGTAGAACTCCAGCGGCCGGTACATGAGGCCGATGCCGGGGATGTCGGCCATGTAGATCTTGTCCAGCTCCCCGAGGACACCCTTCAGAGTGGCCTCGTCCGTCTCGGTGGCGGCCTGGTCCAACAGATCGTACACGGCGGGGTTCGAGTACCGGCAGTAGTTCCAGAACGCCTGCGTGCCAAACTCGGGCAGACCGCGATCATCCAGCACGTCGCGGAAGCGCAACCAAGGAGAGGCCGGGGTGGCCGCGGCGATGCTAAAGAGGGTCAGGTCAAAGTCGCCGTTCCGCGTCTTGGAGTAGCACACCGGCGAGTCAGGGAATTCGGTGCTGATGTCGATGCCCACTTCCTTGGCGCTCTGGGCGACGACCTCCAGGGCCGTCATCCAGTCAGTCCAGCCGTAGGGGCAGATGACCTTCCAGGGGCCCAGGCGCGTGCCGTCGGGCAGCACGTAGGTGCCATCGCTGCCCTTGGTGGCCTTGAGCTCGTTCTCCAGGATCTCCACCGCCTTGGCCGGATCGTACTCCCAGCCGTTGGCCTTGATCGCTTCGGCGTCAAAGTACTTGTCTTCGCCGCCCTTGGGAACGATCAGGCTGCTGCTCACCGGCACCGAGTAGCGCGACATGGCCGTGGCAGCGATAAGCGGGTAGTTGATCGCGTAGGCGATGGCACGGCGCACCAGCGGGTTCTCCAGCCCGGGCTTGTGCAGGTTGATGAACATGAAGGGGATGCCGCCGGGCACATAGAAGGGTTCCTCTTTGAACCAGGTGCCGACCGGCTGGCCCTTCTCCTCCCACATCAGCCAGATCTGGGGCACGAACTGCTGCGACAGGTCCAGCGCCCCGGTCTGCAGGGCCAAGTTGCCGTCGTCGTTGCTCTTGAAGATGGGGTGCACGACGTACTTGGGCACAGGCAGGCCGTATACCGCCTTGCCCCAGTAGTTGTCGTCGCGCTCGACGGCGATGCGCTCAGCGGAAAAGTCCAACACCTTATACGGACCGGAGCCGATTGGTTCCGTGTCCACAAACTGCGAGATGGCCACCTCGCCGCCCAGGCGTGCTTCCCAGACGTGCTTGGGCAGGATGCGCACCGTGCACAGATAGTTGCGCACCATGCCGGGGTTGACGCGTTCTGGGTTCAGCGTGAGCTCGATCGTCCGGTCAGCCGTGGCCTGCATATCAGACACATAGTCCCAGAAAGTGCTGAACGGCAGGTCCGGGTTGTCCTTGGCGAGCCCGTAGGTGAAGAGAATGTCGTCGGTGGTGAGCGCCTCGCCGTCCTGCCATTTGGTGTCCGGCTGCAGGGTCACGATGGCGGTACCCTGGTCGGTGAGGGCCAACTCCTTGGCCAAGAGGGGATCGAGCTGGCCGGTCAGCAGGTTGAAGGCGAACAGCGACTCGTAGAGGAGGTTCTGGTTACCAGACGCTGGCCAGGTAACGGACCCGGCCATGGGGTTGAAAGTAGTCGGCGGGCCCCACTGGAAGCCACCAATGTACACGGTCTCGTTCCGCGGGAGCTCGCCACCGGCAGCGGGTGCCGCCTGGGAGGCGGCGGCTTCCGGGGCTGCAGCAGGCTGGGCGGCGGGGGTCTCCGTCACGGGCACACAGGCCACCGCGACCAGCAACAGGGCCAACAGGATGCTGCAACTCTGCAGCACACGCGTCTTCATCTCCCTAGACTCCTTCTCGGGTGCGAGAGCACATTCCCAGGCCACCAATTACATGACACGGGATGCCCTGCCGACGCTGGCAGCCCTTCTCCCGCGGAGCGGCAGACGGGCGTCCAGGAACATCATCAGCCAGAGCGGTTGCTATCTCTCATCCGTGCGAGCACAGGAGATCCAATCTCGGCGAAGCGTCAGTGCCTCACCATTCGGTTGCCCTGTCTTGTACTGCCTGCACCTCCTTATCCGCGTGCCAAGCGGTCACCGAGTCGTCGCGCCGCCGATCGCGGAGCACCACCACGGAGTACGAGCCGCAACGACACCCCATCTCAGCCACGCTATAGGGGCATTATAGTGGCTTTCGCGCAGCCTGTCAACGCTTGACGACACCCGACGGCAGTGCGAGGCACCCGCAGCATCTTTGAGCAAAAGAACCGAACCATGCCAGAGAGGGGCTAAACGAACGCCACTGGTGCGCACCCCCCGCCCGGAGGCTCTAGCGCGCCAGGATGTGCGCCAGCTCGAGGTACTCCTCGTCAACGCGCCGCACCCCGGCCGTCACTTCCTCCAGCGCGGTCGACTTTACGACGCCTGCCAACACGCCCACCATCACGCCCCTCTGGCCGGCGTGCAGCTGCTCGACCGCGGCGGCGCCCAGTTGCGTGGCCAGCAGCCGGTCCTGCGCGGAGGGGCTGCCTCCCCGCTGGATATGCCCCAGCGCAGACACCCGCACCCCGAACCCGGTATGGAGCGTATCGGCCTGCAAACGCGCGGCGATCTCGGCGACGCCGGGGCTGGCCCCCTCGCCCACGACGATGATGCAGTGCCGCTTGCCGCGCACGTAGGCGTCGGCCACCTCGCGCGAGACGTCCTCGACCGTGTAGGGCACCTCCGGGATGCAGACCATTTCTGCCCCGCCGGCGATGCCCATCATCAGGGGCAGATAGCCGGACTGCTTGCCCATCACCTCCACGAGGAAGGCCTGCTCCTGCGAAGAGGCCGTGTCGCGGATGCGGTCCAGAGCGTCCAGCCCGGTGTTCATGGCCGTGTCGACCCCGACAGCGAGATCGGTTCCGCAGACGTCGTTCTCGATCGTCCCCGGGATGCCGACCGTCGGGAACCCCTGGCTGGCCAGCGCCAGCGCCCCGCGCATCGACCCGTCCCCGCCGATGACTACCAGGGCATCAAGGCCCGCCTCGTTCAGGTGCCGCAGCGCCTCGCGCTGCCCGCGCGGCGTGGGGAACGCCTCCGAACGGGAGGAGCCCAGTACCGTCCCGCCGCGCCCGATGATGTTGCTCACCGAGCGGGAGTTCATGGCCTGCATGTCCCCGTTGAGCAGCCCCTCGAAGCCGTTGCGCACGCCCCAGGGCTCCCATCCGTAGGCGATGGCCATGCGCACAACGGCGCGGATGCAGGCGTTATAGCCGGGGCTGTCCCCCCCGCTCGTCAGAACACCAACTCGTCGGATGCTTGTCATGATGCCCCTATCGATCATACCAGGGCCCAGGGCGCCCTGCGTACGGAGAGCCCTGGACCGTCCCGGCCACGGCACGCGCAGAGCGGGGCCGCTGCACTCTGCCAGCCACGTGATGTGCAGCCAAGGCAGGATCCGCGACCCCGCTCTACGGTCCGTCCGTTACTTGTCGTTGAGGGCGGCCACTCCGGGAAGCGCCTTGCCTTCGAGGAACTCGAGCGAGGCACCGCCACCGGTCGAGATGTGCGTGATCTGGTCGGCCAGGCCGGCCTTCTCCACCGCGGCCGCCGAGTCTCCCCCGCCGATGATCGACGTCGCCCCCGATCCAGCCACCGCCTTGGCCACCTCAAAGGTGCCCACGGCAAAGGCGTCCATCTCAAAGACGCCCATCGGCCCGTTCCACACCACGGTCTTGGCCCCCGCAATGTGCGAAGCATAGAGAGCCACCGTCTTGGGGCCGATGTCGAGGATGCGCCAGCCCGGCTGCACCTTGTCGACCGGTACGACCATGTGCTTGGCATCGGCGGCAAAGCGGTCGGCGACCACGGCGTCCACCGGCAGCGCCAGACGGCTGCCCGACGTCTCCAGCAGGCTCTTGGCCGTGGCGACCGAGTCGGCCTCCACAAGCGAATCGCCCATCTCATACCCCTTGGCCTTCAGGAAGGTGTTGGCCATGCCGCCGCCGATCAGCAGGCTGTCGGCCTTGGCCAGCAGGTTCTCGACGACGCCGATCTTGTCCGAGATCTTGGCGCCGCCCAGGATGGCCACGAAGGGACGACCGGGGTTCTCGAGGGCCGCCCCCAGGAAGTCCAGTTCCTTCTCCATGAGAAAGCCGGCCACCGCGGGCAGGAAGGCTGCCACGCCCGCCGTCGAGGCGTGGGCGCGGTGTGCCGCTCCAAAGGCGTCGTTCACATAGACGTCGCCGAGGTTGGCCAGGGCCCTGGCATACTCGGTGACGTTCTTTTCCTCCTCGGCGTGGAAGCGCAGGTTCTCGAGGAGCAGCACATCGCCGGGCTTGGCGGCCTTTACCGCTGCCTCGACCTCGGGACCCACCGAATCGCCGAGCATGGCCACCGGTTTGCCGAGCAGCTCGCTGAGGCGCGCGGCCACCGGCGTCAGGCGCAGGTCATCCTGTGGCTTGCCCTTGGGGCGGCCGAGGTGAGAGCAAAGCACCACGACCGCGTCGTGAGCGATCAGATACTTGATGGTGGGAAGGGCCTCGGTAATGCGTCGATCGTCGGTGATGCGCTGCGCGCTATCCAGCGGCACGTTAAAGTCACACCGCACCAGGGCCCGCTTGCCGGACCAGTTGACGTCTCGCACCGTCTTCTTGTTCATCTCAGAACCTCTCTCTGGAGATCAGTTGGCCGTCACTGCACACGATTGGGCCGTGCCCCACGGCCAGGCCGCAGACATTGTAGCAGAGTGGGAGGGGGAGTGTAAAGCACAGTGCGTCGATCCATGCGGAGTGTCACCGACGGCCTGCCGGCCACCCTCATGATAGTCTCATGGATGGCGCGACGATCGGCGACGAACGCCACAGACACCTCCGTACCGCGGGGAGTCGGCAACAGAGAACTGTCCGTATGACCAAAGGCGATCGGTTGGTAATGCGTGGCGCGCGCCTTGACCTGTTACCGGGGGGCTCCTCGCGCCGAGCGACTGGAGTGCGGTCTCCGTCCGGCCTTCCGCCAGGAGAGGGCATCTGCCTGCCGCGCGACTCGCTACCGCAGTGGTTCCACTCCCAAGTACGCGTCGGCCCACGTTTGACAGCCCACTCCGATACCGCTATATTGTACGCATGCCAACATGTTTGCTGCTCCGGCCGCCTACACGCCCCCGCCCTACGCACTGACCGACACTCGTTACCCTTGGCCCTTGGGGCGCCGCGAAGCAGCCGCTGACACGTAACAGAAGGAGGACAGAAGAGGGTATCCCCGTGAGTAGCCGCTCCCACCAATCTACTGATAGACTCGCAGACCAGGAATGAGGTAACTATGACAGAGCTAACACGTCGTGAGTTTCTACGTGCATCGACTCTGATCGGCGCGGGGACGCTGCTGGCCGCGTGCAGCCCGGCACCCAGCCAGCCGGCGACTGAAACCCCCACGGCTCCCGTGGGCGCAGGCACCGCGCCAACGACAGTCCCTGAGGCCCCGACGACCGTGGCGCAATCCCCCATGCTGGACGGCATGGATCTCCCTCCCGTCGCTGAGCGTCTTCCGCTCGAACCAGTCGTGATCACGCCGTACAAGGAAGTTGGCGTCTACGGTGGCACCTGGCGCATGCTCAACCAGCGCGACGACTATGCCTACCAGGGGCTGCAGTACTATGAGCAGCTGCTGCGCTTCTCCATGGGTGATTTTGCCACGGTGCCCAACATCGCCAAGGCCTGGGAAGTCAGCGAGGATGGCCTCGTCTTTACGTTCCACCTGCGCGAAGGCATCCGCTGGTCTGACGGTGAGCCGATGACTGCCGAGGACGTGCTCTTTGGCGTGAACGACATCTACGGCAACGCCGATCTGTACAAGGCGTACCCGACCTGGCTCCGCGCCGGCGCCGACCGGCCGACCGTCGAGAAGGACGGCGACTACACCGTCGTCTTTACGTTCCCGCAGCCGCCTGCCTTCTTCGTCCGGCACATGGGGCGCGCCACTCGTCACGTCATCTATCCGAAGCACTATCTCAGCCAGTTCCACGCGGGCTATGCTGACGCGGCCGCGCTGGAAGCTGAGGTCAAGGCTGGCGGGTTCGCCACCTGGACCGAGCTGTTCCTGAACCGGATGAACTTTGACGCCAACGAGGACCACCCGGTCCTGTTCGGGTGGAAGCGCGAGTCGACCCAGACCGACGGCGCCACGTACGCGCGCAACCCGTACTACTGGAAGGTGGACACCGAGGGGAACCAGCTGCCCTACATCGACCGCGTCCAGGTGCAGAAGGTCGCCAACACCGAGGTCGCCCAGCTCAAGCAGTTCTCGGGAGAGAACGACCTATCCATGTTCGTGGTCGGCCAGTTCCCGCGTGACACGATGATCCTCCTCGAGAACGAAGAGGTCGGCAAGTACCGTGTCATCCAGGCGCCGATCGGCGAGCCGAACGTCCTGTGCATGGGCGTCAACCTGAACCACAAAGACCCGGAGCTGAAGGCCATCTTTAATGACAAGCGCTTCCGCTTTGCGCTGTCACACGCCATCAACCGCGAGGACATCCGTCAGCTGGTCTATCTTGGCCAGCCCAAGGAGATCCGCCAGGTGGCTCCGCTGCCCAACTCCCCGTACTACAGCGAGGCCGCGGCGTACAGCCACGTCGAGCACGACGTGGACAAGGCCATTGCCTACCTTGACGAGATGGAGCTGGCCAAGGACTCCGCCGGCAATCGCCTTCGCGCCGACGGCAAGCCTATTGAGATCGTCATCGAGACGCACTCCTTCCGTGACGACTTTCTAGAGATCGCCGAGCTGATCTCTGGCTGGTGGAGCGCCATCGGCATCAAGACGACGTCCAAGGGCGTCGAGGGCACGCTGTTCACCACTCGCATCCAGAACGGGGAACTTGACTGCGGTATCACCTTTGCCGGCCCCGGCATCTACACTCCTATCTCGCCAGGCCGCCAGATCCCAACTGACAACAACTCGATCTGGGCCTCGCAGTGGGGCCTCTGGTACTCGACCAACGGCCAGTCCGGCGAAGAGCCGCCCGCGGAAGTCAAGGAACAGCTGGCCATCTACGACGAGCTCAGTGCCACTGTTGACCAGGACAAGCAGGTCGAGCTCTGGGACAAGATCATGGTCATCAACGCCGAGAACTTGTACCAGTGGGGCATCTGCGACCGCGCCGCGGTGCCAGTTCCCGTCACCAACCACTTCTACAACGTGCCGGACGAGGGTTGGGACTGCGACTGGGATGCCGGCAACATCGGCACCACGCATCCCGAGCAGTTCTTCATCCGAGACTAGCTCCGCATCACGCCCGGATCGCTGTACGGCACACGGCCGAACACCAAGCCGCGCTCACCGCGGGGGACATGGCTGTCCCCCGCGGTGCGTGTGGCCATGCGGGCTATGGCCGCCCCGTGCGGCAGCGCCGGAGCCGCCTGACTGAGGGAAGTGTATGTTTAACTACATCGTCAGACGCATACTGTTGACCATTCCGACGGTCCTCGTGATCACCGTCGTCACCTTTATCGTCATCCAGCTGCCTGAGGGCGACTATCTCACCAACTACATCTCGCAGCTACAGTCCACGGGTACGGTGCTTGACGTCTCCGAGATCGAGGCGCTCAGGCAGCGGTACGGGCTGGATGATCCCATATATATCCAGTTCGTCAAGTGGGTGGCGCGGATGACTGAGGGCGACTTTGGCATGTCGTTCCAGTGGAACCGCCCGGTGCGCGACCTGCTTGGCGAGCGCATGCTGCTCACCGTCGCGATGTCCTTGGCCACCCTTCTGTTCACCTGGGCGGTTGCGTTGCCGGTAGGGATCTACTCGGCGACCCACCAGTACTCTTTCCTTGATTACCTGTTCACCTTTCTGGGCTTCTTGGGTCGTGGCATTCCCAGCTTCATGATCGCACTCATCCTTATGTGGATATCCATCTCCCGCTTCGGGGTCAGCGCGGGTGGCTTGTTCTCCGTGGGCTTTCGCGACGCCCCCTGGAGCTGGGCCCGCGTAGTAGATATGCTGAAACACCTCTGGATCCCGATGGTTGTCTTGGGCATCGGCGGAACGGCCAGCCTCATCCGCACCATGCGCGCCAACCTTCTGGACGAGCTCAACAAGCCCTACGTCGAGACAGCCCGCGCCAAGGGCCTCACGGAGGCTCGCATGCTCTGGAAGTACCCTGTGCGCGTAGCCCTGAACCCCTTCGTGAGCACGGTGGGCTGGGAACTTCCCGCGCTCATCTCGGGAGGCACGATCGTGTCGGTCGTGCTCAGCTTGCCCACCGCGGGGCCTCTCCTGCTGGATGCGTTGCTGGCTCAGGACATGTACCTGGCCGGCGCCTTCCTGCTCTTGCTCAGCGTGCTGACCGTGATCGGCACCCTCTTGTCTGACATTCTGCTGGCAGCGCTCGATCCGCGGATCAGGTTCGGGGCCTGATGGAGATAGATAGTATGAGAACTACCGCCTCAGAAGTAGAGCCGACCACTCCACGGGAAGACGAGACCCCGCCACACGAGGAGAGCATCTATGTCGCCTCGCAGTGGCAGCTGATGTGGTGGCGGTTCCGCCGCCACAAGGCCGCTCTCGTGTGCACCGGGATCATCCTGGTGTTGATCGGCGTATCGATCCTGGCCGAGTTCCTTGCTCCCAGCGACCCGCTGACCTACACGGTAGCCTACACCTATGCGCCGCCACAGGCCGTGCGCTTCTATGACGCGGAGACCGGCTTCTCGTGGCGCCCCTTCGTGTATGGGCTCGAATCAGGTCGCGACCCGCGCACGCTGCGGCCCACCTACACGATCGACACCACGCGCAAGTATCCCTTGCGCTTCTTTGTGCACGGCACGCCCTACAAGATGCTCGGCATCTGGGAGACGGACCTGCACCTGTTCGGCCTGGACGACCCCACCGGTGAGGGTACTCTCTTCCTCTGGGGCTCTGATCGCCAGGGGCGCGACGTCCTATCGCGCAGCATCTATGGCACACGCGTCTCCATGTCCATCGGGCTCATCGGCGTGTTTCTGAGCCTGCTGCTTGGCATCGTGATCGGCGGGTTCTCCGGTTACTATGGCGGGTGGTTTGACGACGCGGTGCAGCGGGTCATCGAGTTCATACGCTCCATCCCGAGCATCCCTCTGTGGATGGCGCTATCGGCCGCTCTGCCGCCACACTGGCCGACTATCCGCGTGTACTTTGGCATCACGATCATCCTGTCGCTGGTCGGCTGGACGGGTATGGCCCGCGTCGTGAGGGGCCGTTTCCTGGCTCTGCGCAATGAGGATTTCGTCATGGCAGCCAAGCTCTGCGGGGCCAGTGAGATGCGGGTCGTCATGCGGCACATGGTGCCCTCGTTCACCAGCCACATCATCGCCTCGATCACCCTGTCGATCCCTGAGATGATCCTCAGCGAGACGGCCCTCTCCTTTCTGGGGATCGGCCTGCGGTCGCCGGTGATCTCCTGGGGCGTCCTGCTGCAGGAAGCGCAGAACGTGCAGGCAGTGGTACTGGCGCCGTGGCTTTTCCTGCCCGGCCTTCTCGTGGTGATCACCGTCCTCGCCTACAACTTTATGGGCGACGGCCTGCGCGACGCCGCCGATCCCTACGTACGCTAGCCGCTGGACGCTGACGGCGCTTTGGGCCATCGTTCGCATCATCATCCGATAGGAGCAGGGCTCGTGACGTCTGATATGCCCTTCATACCCGATAGCCACGTCATCTGGGACTTTTGCCCCGGCCTGACCGCCGCGCACACCGTTCCCGCCGGTCGACCCTTCCTGGTTGCGGCTCGGGATGCCCTCGATGGCCACGTCGTGTGCGGCATGGCCGAGCGCCCGCGCGTCGCCCGGCCCAACCCGGCCACCGGGCCCATCGCCATCGAGGGGGCGAGACCCGGCCAGGTGCTCGCGGTAGACGTGCTGGCCATCGACCTCCCCGCGGAGGGCTACCTGACCCGCACGGTCCCGCCGACCTTTCTCCCGCAGCGGGGCGGGCTGGCCGAGTTCCCCGCCGGCCTCAGGTTCGCCCTGGCCCCCATGATCGGCACCATCGGCGTGGCGCCGGCCGAAGGGAACCACTCCACTCGCGTTCCCGGGCGCCACGGCGGCAACCTGGACACCCGTGACGTGGCCCCCGGAGCGACTCTCTATCTGCGCGTGTGCCAGGAGGGCGGCCTCCTGGCTCTTGGGGACGTGCACTCCTTGCAGGCAGACGGCGAGTCGTCGGGGCAAGGGATTGAGACGTCCGCCCGCGTCATGCTCCGCGCGCGCCTCCTGGCCGAGCCGCTGTCCGAGTGGCCCTACCTGGTGCGCGACGGAGAGCTGATGGTTATCGTCTCAGCCGAGACGCTGGACGCCGCAGCGGCCGACGCCACCGAAGAGATGGCCCGCCTGCTCGTCGCCCGCAGCACGCTGACCTACGATGAGGCGCGCATGCTCCTCGGCCTGGTGGGGGATGTGCGCGTCAGCCAGATCGTCAACCCGCTCAAGACCGCGCGCGTGGCCGTGCCCCTGGCCGCGGTGCCCTGGCGCCAGCCGCTGGCGCTATAGCCGCGCGCAACACACAGAACCTGCCGATGCCCTCCTGGCGCCGGCAGTCGGCATAGACGAGGTCGTTGGTTTCTACAGTCTGGAGGACAGTATGATCACTCTGATGCGTGAGGACTTTCGCTCTCTCCCCATTGGCAACATCAGCAAGTGGCCCTACAGCCCTGCTGGCGAGTACCACGTTGTGCCCGAGCCGCCTTCCGGACGCTGGGAAGAGGCCAACATCTCCGGCCGCTGGCGCGACTCTACCGGCACCTTCAAGATCATCCCTGAGGGTGGCCGCCGCGTCATGGAGCAGACCTACCTGGACGACCATGAGACGCCGCTCATTGTCACCGGCTCACGCCTGTGGGACGATTATGTCCTCTCGGCCGATGTCCGCCCGTTGGGCTGGGCACGCCCCATCGGCCTGGTGGTCCGCTACCAGCACAGCCGTCAGTACTACCTGTTTGCCCTCTACGAGGACCAGGTGGCTTTTATCAAGCGCGACCACACCGAGGAGACCGTCCTGGCGCGCGCGCCGTGGAAGGGCTGCGTCGATCGCTACTTCAGGGTTGAGGTTGGCTGCGCAGGAAACCGCCTGAGCGCCTCCATCGAGGGCACCCAGATCCTGACCGCCTTGGACGACACCTTCACCAAGGGCCGCATCGGCCTCCTGGCGGAGACCACTGCCCGCTTTGCTGACGTCGAGGTTACTACCGACGAGTCCTCGGCGCGCCGTATTGCCGCCGCCGAGCAGGCCTGGGCCGACGAGGAGGCCGCCCTACGGGAGGCCAACCCGGAGCCGATCCTGTGGAAGCGCATCTCCACCTCTGGCTTTGGCACCGACCGCAACCTTCGCTTCGGCGACCTGAACGGCGACGGGCGCCTCGAGATCGTCGTCCCGCAGGCCATCCTGCACGGCCGGCGCGACTCTTTCTCCATGATCAACTGCGTCACCGCGCTGGACCTCGACGGCAACGTGCTCTGGCAGGTGGGTGAGCCCACCCTGCAAGAGCCGGAGATGACCAGTGACATCTGCATCCAGGTGTACGACTGGGACGGTGATGGCAAGGCCGAGGTGATCTTTACCCAGGACTTCCGCCTAAAGATCCTGGACGGCGCCACCGGCCAGGTCAAGCGCGAGATCCCTACCCCCGTCGACACGGACCTCCGCCCGGGCGAACCATACGTGCGCACCTTTGGCGACTCGATCTACTTTGCCGACCTCGAGGGCTGCGGCGCGCGCCGCAACCTGATCCTCAAGGATCGCTACAAGACCGTCTGGGCCTACGACAACGACCTCAACCTCCTGTGGAGCCATACCCTCAACACCGGCCACTACCCGATCGCCTATGATGTCGACGGGGACGGCAAGGAGGAGCTCCTCGTCGGCTATACGCTCATCGATCACGACGGCACCATCCTCTGGTCGCTGGACCTCACCGACCATATGGACGGCGCTTTCATGGGCCGCTTTACGCCGGACGGGCCCGTGCGTATCTGCATGGGCGCCTCGGACGAGGGTTTTGTCATGGTCGACGTCGAGGGCAACATCCTGGCCCATCAGCTCCGTGGTCACTGCCAGGGGGCCTCCGTTGCCCGCTTCCTCCCCGATCGTGACGATGTTCAGGTGGCGACCATCACCTTCTGGCACCATCCCGGCATCATGACCACCTACGACACCGATGGCAACGTCCTCGCCGAGGTGGAGCCGCTGCAGATCGGCTCGATCCTGCCGCCGGTTGACTGGGCCGGCCACGGGCGTGCCCTGCTCCTGCACAACACCCATCCTACCACGGGTGGTCTGATGGACATCTTTGGTCGGCGCGCGGTGATGTTCCCAGATGACGGGCACCCCGTCCTCTGCTCCGAGGCGATCGACATCGACGGGGACGGTCACCAGGAGATCCTCTCCTGGGACTTTCACTCGATCTGGATCTACAAGGCCGACCCTGCTCAAGTCGGGCCCGGCCGCCAGTATGGCTCGACGCCTATCTATAACAACTCGAACTATCGCGCGCGCTGGCTCTTCTAGCGGCCAGCCGCGCAGGCACGCAGTAAGCCCCGCCCGAAGGCCCGCCGGCCTTTGGGCGGGGTTTGTTCTTGGGGGGAGGGGCCCTACGCACAGCCGGCGCAGACAGATCGCCGAGCCCTGCCGGCCGCCGCTGTGGGCGCATGGCACCCGATGAGCAGGCGCGCCAGCCCCCTACCAGGCGAACAGGAGCGCCAGGTCGTTGACGTTCGTGTTGGTCGGCCCGGTAACGAGCAGGTCGTCGAGTGGCTCAAAGAACCGATAGGAGTCGTTCCGCTCCAGGTGGTCCCAAGCGTCCAGGCCTAGAGCACGCGCGCGGGCCATCGTGTCACCATCGGCCAGGGCTCCCGAGGCATCGGTGGGCCCGTCCGTCCCGTCGGTGGCCAGGCAGGCCAATGCCACGCCGGGCAGCCCCTCGAGGCGTAGTGCGGCCATCAGGGCCATCTCCTGGTTGCGCCCACCAAAGCCCTGGCCCCGCACGGTAACAGTTGTCTCACCGCCCACGACGACGCAGGCCGGAGGTGCCACCGGAGAGCCCGACTGGTGGATCTCTCGGGCGATCCCCACCAGCACCTTGGCCACCTCCCGCGCCTCGCCCTCCACAAAGGTGGACAGGAGCAGCGTCCGGAACCCGAGCCTCTCCGCCTCTCGCAGCGCCGCCCGAGCGGCGATATCGTTGGAGGCGACGATGACGTTGTGGGCGCGTTCAAAGAGGGCGTCCCCCGGCTTGGGTGTTTCCGCGATGGAGCCGGCCCGTCCCGCTGCCAGACGTTCACGGATGCTGGCCGGCGCCGCCACCAGGAGGCCATAGCGCGCCAGTACCTCCTGCGCATCGGCATAGGTGGTCGTGTCGGGAACGGTGGGGCCAGAGGCGATCACGTCCAGCGGATTGCCGACGACGTCCGATAGGATCAGCGTTACGACCTGTGCGGGGTACGCCAGCCGCGCCAGGCCGCCCCCCTTGATCGTCTCGAGGTGCTTGCGCACGGTGTTGATCTCATTGATGGTGGCCCCGGCGCGCAGCAGCGCATCGGTGAGAGCCTGCATCTCGGCCAGGGTGACCGGCGCCGACGGCAGCGTCATGAGCGCCGACCCTCCGCCCGAGATCAGGCATAGGACCAGATCCTCCGCACCCGCCTCGGAGAGCAGAGCGGCGATCCGCTGCGCCCCCTGCCGACCGGGCTCGTCGGGGATGGGGTGCCCCGCCTCACAGAGCTGGACGTGATCTGTGGGCAGCGTGTACCCGTACTTGACGTTGACGATCCCCGCGGTGATGCGGTCACCGAGCACCGCTTCGACGGCCTGCGCCATCGGTGCGCCCGCCTTGCCCCCGCCCACGACGATCACATGCCGGAAGGCATCCAGGTCGTAGGCGCGCTCCCCCACCCAGAGCATGTTCTCTTGGCGACGGAGGTGGGCTGCCACCGCCTTGGCCGGGTCCACCGCATCCAGCGCGGCGTCCATGATGTGTACGATCTGCCGGCGCCGTTCGCCGACCTGTCCGGCGCGCTCGTAAAGCGCGGCCGCAAAGCGCGTCATGGCCTGGTCCTCCTATCGGCAAGGCATGCCCCGGGGCAGAGCGCAGCGCTCGGGCGCTCGCTTGGGCGCTCGCTCGGAATCCTGCGCCCCACCGATTGTAGGGGGCAGGCCTGCACGTGGTCAACCGCGGCCTGGGCTGCGCCGACAGCTGGTTGGCCTGCGCTGCCCGACCGCGACAAACAAGCAGGGGCAAGGATGTTGGCCCTTGCCCCTGCTCGCGTTGCAGTAGTGAAGAGATCTAGCCGTTGTCGCGCATCAACTCCTCACCCTTGAGGTGGCGCTCCAGCCACGTGTCCAGGTCCGACCGGCGGAACCGCCAAGTCCTGCCGATCTTGATGGCCGGGACCTTGCCGTCCTGCGCCCAGGAGTAGATGGTCGACTCCTTGAGCTGCAGGTACTCCGCCACTTGCTTCACGTTCAAAAGTGCTTCCTGACTCATCGTTCCCCCCCTTAGTTGCGGCCCGCCCCATATAGGCGGACCGAGAACACACCACTAACGATAGTCTCTGATCGGAGTAACCTGGCTCCGGATAAAGATGAATGATGGCTGGCAACGGCCGAGAGAAGAGATATGGGCCCACAATCGCTGACCGCCTACCAGACCCCCTCTTAATACGAGATTCTATAACAGAATGCGAGTAGAGTCAACGAAGGGCAGTCGGGCAAATGTGGTTTCACAGAAAGGAATGTACCAGGATGCGGAACAGAGAATCCCGTCAGTAGCGGTCAACACGCAATGATACAGAGGTTGGCTGGCGCACCGCGCTGCCAGGGCTGCACAATCGAGCTCGCGAGGTCGAGGGCGAGAGGGCCCCCAGGTGAACCGGCGCCACTATTGCCTGCGGGCCCAACATGGAAAGCCGCGAGGCAGAGCGCAGGGAAACCCCCGCAGCCTGCCTCGCGGATGCTACGCATCACCCCGACCTAGAGGCGCACCTCGGTGCCGCTCGCCGCCGACTTGTAGGCAGCCTCGATGATCTGGACTACCAGCGCCCCATGAGCGGGCTGAATCACCGGCTGGCGGCCAGCGCGAATCGCGTCCACCCAGTCCGGGATCAGTGCCTGGTGGCCGCGCGAGGCCACCTCTTCGAGGGGCACCGTCGCGCTGGTGAGCTCGCCGTCCTCCTCGCCAAAGTAATGCAGGGGCGTCTCGGCGCCGAACAGGTTGGCGTTCAGCTCCAGGCCGCCCTCGGTGCCGAAGAGCTGCATCAGCTGGCCCTGGCTGCCGTGGGTCGCCCAGCTGGCCTCCAGCACGAGGGTGCTGCCGTTCTCAAAGCGCACAAACGCGCTGGTGAGGTCATCGACGTCAAAGCGCGAACCGGCGCCGAAATGGTCCGCCCCCCAGCCGCCCAGCCCCTTGGCCTGCGGGCCAAACTTGGCGTACGTGGCCGCCATGACGCTCACCGGCTTCGGGTGGCCCATCAGCCACAGTGCCAGATCCAGCATGTGGCAGCCGATATCCATCATGGCGCCGCCGCCAGCCAGATCCTTGTTGGTGAACCAGCTGCCATACCCGGGGATGCCGCTGCGTCGCAGGTAAGAGGCCTTGACGTAATAGACGTCGCCGAGGGCCCCCTCCTGGATCATCTCGTGTGCCTTGACCGTGGCCGGCTGATAGCGCATGTGGTGCCCGATGGTGAGGCTGCGGCCAGCGGTCTCCGCCGTCTGCATCATTCTCTGGGCGTCGGCATACGTGAGGCACATGGGCTTCTCGCAGATCACGTTGGCCCCGGCGCGCAAGGCATCGATGGCCATCGCCGCGTGGAAGGCGTTTGGGCTGCACACACTGACGAGGTCCAGTTTCTCGGCCGCCAGCATCTCGCCATAGTCAGCATAGTAGGCCGGGATCTCCATCTCCTCGGCCACTGACTTGGCCCGTTCGAGGTTCACGTCACAGATCGCCGCGATCTTGACGCCCTTGGCCTCACGATAGGCGGGAATGTGGCCGCGCACAGCGATCGCGCCGGCGCCGATAAGGCCTGCTCGGAGTGTCTTGCTCATGGGTCATGGTCCTCCAACTGGTGATGCGTGGCTCGCGCTACTATACGGGCAAGCGCTGTTCTCGTCAAAAGACATCGCTCCGTGCGGTAGACGGACAAGGCGTTGCACTCGCATCATGTATCATTCGACTCTGCTTCTGGTGATCCAAACCTGTACCCCCGGCCCCGCGCGGTGTGAACATAGTACGGCTTGCGCGGGTCGTCTTCGATCTTGCGCCGCAGGTAGCTGATATAGAGAGCCACGCGGCGCGCATCGACGTCTTCCTCCTCTCCCCATGCGCCACGGGCCAGGTCGGCCAGCGCCACCACCCGCCCGCCCGCCCCCACCAACACCCCCAGGAGGCGGTGCTCGATGCGCGACAGGTGCACCCGCTCGCCACGCTTTTCGACTCGCTGTGACGGCAGGTCCACCAGCAACACACCGTCGTCAAAATGCAGTGGAGAGGTCTCGCGGCGCGCCCTGCGCCGCAGCTGCACTCGAGCGCGGGCCAGAAGCTCCTGGATGCGGAACGGCTTGACCAGGTAATCATCGGCCCCGGCGTACAGTCCCTGGACAATGTCCTGTTCCTGCCCCAGCGCTGAGAGGATAATGATCGGCACCTGGCTCACCGCGCGCAACCGGGCACACGCCTCGCGCCCGTCCATGTCGGGCAGGCGAACGTCCAGCAGGATCAGGTCGGGCGCATGCTCATGGGCCATAGCCAGCCCTTCGGCGCCCGTGGCCGCGCAGACGACCTCATAGCCGGCCGCGGCGAGATGCTGACGCAGAATCCTGGCAAAGCTCTCCTCATCGTCGATGACCAGGATAGCCATACGATCCTTCCTTGTGGCTGCACAGGCGGTTTGGGCGCAGGGCGCGCCGCGGCTCGCTGCTGCTGGGCAAAGGGGCGCCAGGCCAGGTCGGTGGCCCGGTCGCCGTTGCCCACCGCGATGAGGCCCCGGCAGGCACGGGTAGCGGTGGGACGGTGGGCAGCGCGCCTCCGCCGGCGAGTTGCCACGAGCCAGGCGGTAAGCAGTCCGCTGATGACCACTCGGCTGCAGAGGTGAGGGTTCATGGCGTTCACCTCCCGTCGCGCTGCATGGTCAACGGCAGGCGACCCGGCCGCTGCAGCGCCCTCCACTGTATCACGGGCCCACCGAGGGGGCAACCGCAGGATCGCAGCAGCCCGTCTGCTGCCGAGTCGGTCCTCCCGCGGTCGTGGCGCAGGGCCGGCCCCCAGACCTGGCGGCAACGCCTCCCCGCAGATTGCCGGATCGCTTCTGGACACCTTCTGGCATTGGTGCTACAATGGGGCGTGTCCAACGGCGGCCACCCCAGGCGGTGTCGGCTGCCGTTTCTTTGTGTTTGGAAGTATCCGCGCTACAGAGAAGGAAGGAGACAGAGGACCCCCCAGGCGAGAATAGCGTGCTGGACCGTGCCGTCATCGTGACGCCCATCTACATGAGTGGAGGAGATACATGTTCAGTAAGAGGGTCGGGGCTCTACTGGCCATCCTCATGGTGCTGACAGTAGCCCTCAGCGGCTGCGTTGTGAGCAAGAACGACGAGGAATTCGTGTTCGGCGTGATCCTGGTCGGCCCGCAGAACGACCACGGCTGGAGCGAGGCGCACTTCCAGGGCGCCAGCTACGCCGCGGAGCGCATCGAAGGAGCCAGGATGATCGTTCTCGACAAGATGAACTCGGCCGACCGCGCCGGTACGACGCTCGAGCAGGTCGTCGATGAGATGGTGTCGCAGGGCGCCCAGCTCATCTTCACCACCTCTGATGACTTTGCAGACGACACCGACGTGGCCGCCGCCAAGTACCCGAACATCCCCTTTGTCCACATTTCCGGTGACCACGTCATCACGGGCAAGGCTCCGGCCAACGTCTCCAACTACATGGCCAAGATGGAGTACATGAAGGCCGTGGCCGGTTGCGCCGCCGCCCTCAAGACCGAGACGGGCAGCATGGCCTACCTTGGCCCCCTCGTGAACAGCGAGACGCGCCGCCTGGCCTCCGCCGTCTACCTTGGCGCGCAGGACTGCTACGAGCTGTACCGCAACGAGGACCCCGCCGACCTGCGGTTCGTCGTCAACTGGATCGGCTTCTGGTTCAACATCCCGGGCGTCACCCTCGACCCCAGTGAGGTCGCCGACGACATGTTCAACGGCGGGGCCGATGTGATCATCTCGGGCATCGACACGACCGAGGCCATCGTCAAGGCCGGGCAGCGCGCCGACAAGGGCGAGCAGGTCTGGGCCATTCCCTACGACTATGAGGGCGCCTGCGCGCTCAAGCCCGAGGTTTGCCTCGGCACCCCCTACTTTAACTGGGGTCCCGCCTACCTCGACATGATCCAGCGCGCCAAGGCCGGCACGCTCAAGCAGGACTGGGTCTGGGTGGATCCCGTATGGGACGCCCTGAACGATCCGGACAAGGCCACCGTCGGCTATGCCTTTGGCGATGCCCTGTCCGACGAGGATCGGGCCAACCTGAACGACTATATCAGCAAGCTCGCCAGCGGCGAGGTGGTGCTCTTCGAGGGTCCCCTGAACCTCCAGGACGGCAGTGAGTACGTCCCGGCGGGAGAAAAGGCCACCGATGAGCAGATCTGGCGACTCCCGATGCTCCTCGAGGGCATGGAGGGTCCCAGCAACTAGGGCTACGCGCGGGGGCAGGCAGCAGCTGCCTGCCCCCGCCGAACTCTGGCTAGGCCTATGAAAGTAGAACTACAAGACATCTCCAAGAGGTTTGGCGCCGTTCAGGCCAACCGCCGGGTCTCGCTCACCGTGGACCGCGGCACGATCCATGGGCTACTTGGCGAGAACGGCGCCGGCAAGACCACTCTGATGAAGGTGCTCTCCGGCTATCTCACGGCCGATGCCGGGCGCATCGTCCTGGACGGCCATGAGGTGCGTTTCGCGTCCCCTTCGGACGCCATCGCCCACGGCATCGGCATGCTCCACCAGGACCCCCTGGACATCCCGCCCCTCAGCGCGCTGGACAACTTTTTGCTCGGGCGCCGCTCTGGCACTCTGCAGCCACGGCGGCAAGCCCGTCAGGAGCTCACAGCGCTCTGCGCGCGGTTTGGGTTTGCTCTGGATCCGGATGAGCCGGTCGCCAACCTGACGGTCGGCGAGCGCCAACAGCTGGAGCTGGTGCGCCTCCTCTCGCTCGGTGCCCGGATCATCATCCTGGATGAGCCCACCACCGGCATCTCGGCGCCACAGAAGGTGCTGATGTTCCAGACGCTCCGCCAGCTGGCGGAAGAGGGCATGTCGGTCGTCTTTGTCTCACACAAGCTGGACGAGGTCGAGGAGCTCTGCTCAGAGGTCACCGTGCTGCGGGGCGGCTCGGTGGCAGGCGCGGCCACGGCGCCCTTCTCCAGCCAGAGCCTGGTGCGCATGATGTTCGGCAAGGAGTTGGCGGCCCCCAGCCGGGCGGCCTGCCCCATCGGCGCCGTGCGCCTCGAGTTCGACGACGCCTCGGTACACACGTACCGCCTGAGCGTCAACCACCTGTCGCTCTCGCTGCGCTGCGGAGAGGTGATCGGCCTGGCCGGCCTGGAAGGCAGCGGGCAGCGCCTGCTGATGCAGGCGGCCGCCGGCATCCTGCCGGTGCGTTCTGGCAGGCTCCTGCTTGATGGCCAGGACATGGTCCGGCAGCCTTATCACCGCTTTCAGCAGATGGGCGTAGCCTATGTGCCCGCCGCCCGGCTCGAGGAGGGGCTGGTCGCCGGCATGACGCTGCGCGAGCACTTTGCCCTGGCCGGCAACGGCCGCGGCCTGCTGGTGCGCTGGGACGAGGCCGACGCACGCGCCGATGAGCGCCTCCGTGCCTTCCACGTGGTCGGCCAGCCACACACCCAAGTGCAGGACCTTTCCGGGGGTAACCAGCAGCGCGCTGTCCTCTCTCTCCTGCCCGACGCGCTTCGGCTGCTGATCCTTGAGCACCCCACCCGCGGGCTCGATTTGGAGTCGGCGGCCTACATCTGGGAGCGGCTGCTTGGCCGTCGCGAACAGGGCACTGCTATCCTGTTCTCCTCCACCGACCTGGACGAGCTGGTACAGAACAGCGACCGCATCGTCGTGTTCTCCGGCGGGGTGATGTCACAGCCCGTCGCTGCCGGCGCTGTCGACGCGGAGAGACTGGGATATCTGATCGGGGGGAAACAGGAATGACCATCCGCTCCAAGGCCGAGGGCGTCCTGAGCTGGCTAGCCCCCGTGCTGGCCACGCTGGCGTTCATCACGGTCATCCTCCTGGTGGCCGGAGCGAACCCCTGGGATGCCTACGTGGCCATGTTTGGCGGGGCATTCGCGGGTACGCGCAACATCGCCGACGTCGTGGTCGCCATGGTCCCGCTGATGCTGGCCTCGGCCGGCATGTTGATCACCTTCGCTGCGGGCCTCATGAACATCGGCGTCGAGGGGCAGATCATTGCCGGCGCGCTGGGAGCCACCTGGGTTGTGCAGGCCTGCGGCGACGCGCCCCCGCCCGCCGCGATTCTCCTGCCGCTCACGATTCTGGGGGGCATGGCCGGGGGTGGTGCCTGGGGCCTGCTGGTGGGGGTACTCAGGACCCACGGCGGTGTCCATGAGATCTTTGGCGGCCTGGGGCTCAACTTTGTGGCCCTGGCGCTGACCAACTATCTGATCTTTGGCCCCTGGCGCCCGCCTGACGGAGCGACCATGAGTGGCACCGATCCCTTTCCCCGCGAGGCCTGGATGCCGACCATCGGCGATACGCGCGCTGCCCTGGTGCCCGCCCTGGTCGCCGTGGCGGCCATCATCGTGGTCTACGTCCTGCTGAAAGACACGAACTGGGGCCTGCGGCTCAAAGCGATCGGGCTCAACGGCAAGGCCGCCCACCGCATGGGCATCGATAACAAGAAGAACATGCTGCTCGCCTTCCTGCTGTGCGGCGTTCTGGCGGGGCTGGCGGGCTCCTTCCAGGCCACGGCCGTGTACCGGCGCCTGATCCCCAGCATTTCCGCGGGGTACGGCTACATGGCCCAGCTGGTGGTGTTGCTGTCTGGCCTGCGCGCCGAGTGGGTGCCCCTCATCGTGCTGTTCTTCTCAGCGGTCGACGTGGGCAGCCCGCGGCTGGAGCTGCGCCTGCTGCTCGACTCGTCGCTGGGCGGCGTGCTGCAGAGCTCCATGGTGCTGGCCTTTCTGATCGTCAGGGGGCTGCGCGAGCGCCTGACCCTACTGCGCCGGCCGCAAGGCTCGGCCGAGGACTAGTCTGCTGATGAACGTGACGCTGGTGCTACAGACCATCTCATCGGTCCTGGCGGCCTCCACTCCGCTCGTCTTTGCCGGCATCGGCGAGACGATCTCGGAAAAGGCCGGCGTGGTGAACCTCTCTCTGGACGGGACGATCCTTCTCTCGGCCATGGTGGGCTTTGCTGCGGCTTACGTTACGGGCAGCGTGGTGGTAGGCATCCTGGCCGCGATGCTGGTCGGGGCACTCATCGCGTTGCTGGTCGCCTACGGGTGCATCGCCCTCAAGCAGGATCAGGTCGCCGTTGGCTTTGTGCTGACTCTCCTCTGCGCCGACCTGAGCTCCTTCCTGGGCAAGCCCTTCGTGCGCATCCCGGGGCCCAGCGTCCCCCACGCGCCGATCCCACTGCTGGCCGACATTCCCGTGCTCGGCCCCATCTTTTTCCAGCACAATGCTCTGGTCTACCTGGGCTATGTCCTGGTAATCGGGACCTGGCTATGGCTCACCTACACGCGGCAGGGGTTGCAGCTGCGCGCCGTCGGCGAGCGGCCGGAGGCTGCCTTTGCCCGCGGGCTGAACGTGAACAGGATGCGCTACCTGTACACGGCGCTGGGCGGTGCACTGGTGGGGTTGGCCGGCGCTACCTACTCCCTCTCGGTCAAGCTGGGCTGGAGCCACCGCCACACTTCCGGCATGGGCTGGATCGCCCTGGCCATCGTCATCTTTGGCGGATGGCACCCCATCCGTGTGGCGCTTGGCGCCTTCCTGTTCGGCGCGCTCAAGTCGTTGGGCAGCATTCTGCAGCCCGTCTACCCCAACGTCCCCTCGCAGGTGTTCCAGGCCGCGCCGTTTGCGCTGATGATCGTGGCGCTGCTCTTGACCAGCGCCCGCATCGAGGAGCATCTGCCCGCATTTGTGCCCGCGGCGCTGCGGCGCACGGTGGGCAACCTAGTCCGCGGCACCCCGCCCGCTGGCCTGGGGCAACGCTTCGAGCAGGGCTAGGGGCCTACAGCAGCCCAATCAGGATCGTCAACGTCACGGCCGACAGCAGCGTGGAGAAAAAGATCACGCTGGTGACGTACTCGGGGTCGGCGCCAAACTCGATGGCCATCAGCGACGAAGAGACGGCCGTCGGCGTGGCCGCCTCGACGATCCCCACCTGCCGCGCCAGCCCCTGCAGCCCCACGAGCGGCGCCAGCGCCACCGCCGATCCCGCCCCGACCACTAGCCGCAGGAACACGCCGAGCGCCACATCCTTGTAGTGCTTGCCAACGTGCGTCTGCGATAGCTGCAAGCCCAGCAACAGGAGCAGGATCGGCACCGCTGCCCTCCCCACCAGCGAGATCGGCTCGAGCAGCATCTCCGGCACCTGCACGCCTAGCAGGCGTAGGCCAAAGGCCAGCAGAAAGGCGTACATCCCCGGCAGCCGCGCCATCCTGCCGAGCGCCACGCGCATCCCCCCGTCGCCTCGCGCGGCAAAGAAGGCCCCCAGCGTGTGGGCCGCCAGGCTAGAGATCACAAAGAACGCCGAGGCCAGCGCCAGCCCCTCCTCACCATACGAGAAGAGAATGACCGAAAGGCCAAAGTTCCCCGAGTTGACAAAGGCAGTCGCCAGCACCAGACCATCGACCTTGCGCGAGGGCCAGCGCAGGGCCCAGCCCACCAGCAGGGCGATACCGATCATGGCCAGCGTCGTTACCAGCGAAAAGAGGAGCATCTGGGCGAACCGTGCTGGGTCCACCGTGGAGTTGATGATGAGCGAGAAGAGCAGACACGGCGAAAGCACGTACAGGGCCATGCGCGAGAGTGACTTGTGTTCTACGTGCAAAAGGCGGTCCATCAGCACGCCGGCGCCAATGATGAGGAAGGCCGGCAGAATGTTGTTCAAGAAGATGGTCGCAAACGTAGCCAAGAAGGACCTCCCATTGCGAGCCTGCAAACACTCGACGCGTGGAGCCTTTCCAGGCCCCAGTACAGACTAGAGCGATACTAGCAGGTTGGCGGCGATACCCAGCAGCAGCGCGACTCCGGAGTAGCGAAAGACCTGCGTGCTGACCCGCTGAAACACCTGCTTGCCGAGGTACCAGGCGCCCACCACGGGCACCAGAATCAGGACGCCCTGCTCCAGAGCCTCACGCGAGGCCAGCCCCTGAGACACCAGCAGAACCAGCCGAAAGGCACCCATCAGCAGAAAGAGCGCCGAATAGTAGGCCTTGCAGCATTCCTTCTCCCAGCCGCGCAACAGGGCAAAGAGCACCAGCGGCGGCCCACCGGTGCCAAGGGCGCCGTTGAACACGCCGCTGGTGGCCCCGGCCACCAGGTTCAACCAGCGCGCACCAAAGCGCCGCCCCTTGGGGGTCCACAGCACGGTGACCACGCCGGCCAGGATGATCGTTACCACGCCGATCTTGAGGACGTCCTCGCTCAGCACGGTGAGCAGCCACACGCCGACCGCGACGGCAGGCACGCCTGTCAGGAGCGTCGGCCACAGCTCTGGCCAGGGAAGATCATGGCGGACGGACCACAGGTTGGCGGCGGCGAGAACCACAGCGAGCACTGCGCCGACCACCGTGGCCTGTTGCACCGGCATAACGGTCACCAGCGTACCCATGAGGATCAGCCCCGAGCCAAAGCCCGTCAGGCCGGAGACAAAGCCGCTCAGGGTGCCGAGAAGAATGAGCTGCACGGAACTGATCAAGGCACCACCTCGCCGAGCGAGCAGCGCGGCACTAGGGCCGCGGGACCATGCACCATTTGACAAACCCCCTGCCGGGCGATACCATCGAGTTTCGGCAATCGGCCAATGCTAGGGGATTAGTGCGGCCGCGTCAAGTTGAGGTGCAGGCATGAAGAACGCCTACGACGTACTGAAGGAACGGGGTTTCATCGAGCAGGTGTCGTCTGAGGAGGGCCTGAGGGCTGCCCTTGAGCAACCGCTGACCTGCTATGTGGGCTATGACCCCTCAGCCGCCAGCCTGCACGTCGGCCATCTCTGCACGATCATGGCGCTGGCCCATCTGCAGCAGCATGGCCACCGCCCCATCGTCATTGTTGGCGGCGGCACCGGCATGATCGGCGACCCCTCGGGGCGCACGGAGATGCGGCAACTCCTCTCCGAGGAGCAGATCGGCAAAAACCTCGCCGCCCTGCAGGAACAGATCGGCCGCTTCGTGGACTTTACAGGGGGCCGCGCCCTGATGCGTAACAACGCTGACTGGCTGCGCGACCTGCGCTACATCGACTTTTTGCGCGACGTTGGCCGGCACTTTTCGGTCAACCGCATGCTGGCCGCCGAGTCGTACCGCTCGCGCCTCGAGGAGGGCCTCTCCTTCTTGGAGTTCAACTACCAGCTGCTGCAGGCCTACGACTTTCTGCACCTCTACCAGGAGTATGGCTGCCGGCTACAGATGGGCGGCAACGACCAGTGGGGCAACATCCTGGCCGGCGTCGACCTAATCCGGCGCATGGACGGTGGCGAGGCGTTCGCCCTGACCCTGCCGCTCTTGACCACCGCTTCGGGAGCCAAGATGGGCAAGACGGCGCAGGGCGCGGTGTGGCTGGATGCCGAGCGGCTCTCTCCCTTCGACTTTTACCAGTTCTGGGTCAACGTGGAGGATGCCGACGTCGCGCGCTTCCTGCGCATCTTCACCTTCCTACCGCTCGACGAGATCGAGCGCCTCGGACGCCTTGAGGGCGCCGACGTTCGCCAGGCCAAGGAGGTTCTCGCCTTCGAGGTGACGCGCAACACGCACGGCGCCGAGGCAGCCGAGGCGGCCAAGGAGTCGGCCCGCAAGCTCTTTGGCGGCGGTGGCCTGGCCGCCGACGTGCCCACGACCGAGGTGGACGAAGGCCTGCTGCAGGAAGGGGTCCCGGTGGCAGAGCTCTTTGAGCGCGCGGGGCTGGTGCGTTCGCGGAGCGAGGCGCGCCGGCTGATCGAGCAGGGCGGGGCGTACCTCAACGAGGAGCCGGTCGAGACGATCGACCGCGTGGTCACCGCGGAGGATCTCCGCGACGGGTCGGTCCTCCTGCGCGCTGGGAAGAAGCGCTACCGCCGCGTGACTATCGCCGGATAGAGCGAGGGCCTCAGGATCCTTCTTGGGCACGGCAGCGCGCTAGTACGTGCTGCCGTGCCCTTGGCCTTGTCAGCCAGCCACCCACCCGATGACGCGGTCGCCGTAGCATAGCAGTCGGTAGGGACAGCGCCCGCAGGCCCAGGGCAGCTCCGCCAGGCTCGCCTCTCGCTCGGCCAGCGGCGGGAAGCGTCGCGGAGAGGCGATGTTCCGGCCACGATCGTCCAGCGCTCCGCGGAGCAGCGCGATGCTCGCCGCAATCGCCTCCTCAGCGCGCTGCAGGCCCCCCTCGCCCAGAGGGAACTCGAGCACCGCGGTGCCGTTCAGGTCGGCCACCAGGCAGGCCAGGCGCTCCTCAGGCTGTCCCCACTGGCGCGCCGCGTACAGTGCGTAGGTGGCCAGCTGGGCCGCGTGCTGGTCGGCACGCTCTTCAACGCTGGCGCCGGTCTTCCAGTCGACCACAGCGACACGACCGTCGTCCATCCGCAGCACGAGGTCCGGCACCGCCACCACCTGAACTCCCCCCACCCCGATGGACCCGGCGGACTCGACCGAGAGCATCGTCATGGGGCGCCGCAGGGCCAGCGCGTACAGGGGATGCCCGGCCAGCCCCTCGGCATAGTGCACAGCACGCTCCAGGGCGGCGCCCGTCTCGCGGGCGCCAAAGTCCAGCCGGTAGTAGTGGTCGTCGAGGATGGCGGAGACCTGCCGGGGCGGGTGGCCCGCCTCGCAACGGCGCACCGCGCGCCGTGAGGAGCGCAGGAGGCGCGTCATGGCCACGCGCGCGCTGGCCGCCAGGGTCCCCTCTGCCCAAGGTCGGCCGGTGGCCGCCGCCTGGAGAGAGTCGTGCGCCAGTTCGTGTACCACCCGCCCGATGAGCATGGGGGCCGTGGCCAACCTGCCCAGAAGGTAGATCAGGGTGCGGTCACCCGGTTCTCGCGGCGCGTTGCCCCCATAAGGAGCATAATAGCGGTAGTAGTACCGCCGCGGGCAGGTGCCGTACACCTGCCCGCGCGAGAAACTCCAGGAAAAGGGCTGCGTCCGCGTGTCCAGCCAGCTCATGCCGGGGCCTCCTCGGGCGTTCTACACGTGCGCTCAGGGGCTCGTGCCGTTGACGCGGCCCGCCCGCTCACCTAGAATCACAGCCAACAGCCACCCCACAGCACCAGCCGCCTCAGGAGGCGCTCATGGAAGACATCGTGGAAGTCGCCCCATTCCCCGACCGGCTGCGTCGCGCCTTCTCGCTGATCCTGACGCTGCTCGCCGCCTTCCTGTATGCGGGGGTATTGGGCGTGTCGATCGTCCGCGCCTTCCTGGAGCCGGATCCCCAGTTCACCGAGGGGACCGTCCGCACCGCCGGCCTCTTGAGTGGGCTGGTGGGCTCGGTCGTCTCGGCCGGCTTTGCCCGCGGCAAGCGGCCAGAGGCCGTCGCGATGAGCATCGAACACCCCCTCGGCGGCCGATCGCGCACCTCCTGGCAGACCCTGCGGCGCCCGAGCCTGCTGCGCTGCAAGCTGCTGGGGCTGGCCGGGTTCCTCGGCCTGCGGGCATCGACGGCCACCGGAGAGCCCGAGGAGATTGCGGAGCCGCCGGCCGAGCTCGACCCCGGCAGCGGGCTGAGCATCAGCCTCTGGGTGGCCCTGCTGTACTTTGCGCTCTACTTTGTGGTCGGGGCGGCGGCCTTCGCCCTGACGCTGCTGCGCACCGCCACGCCCGAGTTCCTCGGCAACGCCGCCTGGGTCTGGCTGGGCACGGTGTTGTCGTCCGGCTATTCGTTCTTTGCCCTGGGCACCACCGTCCCGGGCAGCGTCGGCACCACCCGGCGCGGCAGGTAGCGCGCGGCGAGCTGGCACCATCATACCCCAAGAGAGCGACAGGCCGGCGCCAGGCCCGACCGCGGTGGCGGCTGGCTAGTCGCTGTACCGCAGCATGCGCATCCCGTTTAGGATGACGAGGACGGAGGTCCCCGTGTCCGCCAGGACGGCCATCCAGAGCGTGGCAACCCCGCTGACTGCCAACGCCAGGAACAGCGCCTTCACAGCGAGCGCGGCGGCCACGTTCTGGCCCACCACCCGCAGCGCCCTCTGGCTCAGCCGCAGGGCGTAGGGGAGCTTGCCGAGGTCATCGCCCATCAGGGCAATGTCAGCGGTCTCCAGGGCCGTGTCGGTGCCGGCCGCGCCCATGGCGATGCCTAGCGTGGCCCGGGCCAGCGCGGGCGCGTCGTTCACTCCGTCACCCACCATGGCGGCCGGCCCGTACTTGGCCTCGAGCCGTTCAATGGCAGCGACCTTGTCCTGAGGCAGGAGCCCGGCCTCGAAGGCGTCCACGCCGGCACGTGCGGCGATCTGCGCGGCGATGTGCGGGTTGTCCCCGGTCAGCATCACGGTATGCGCGACGCCAGCCCGCTTCACTCCAGCCACCGCCTCTCTGGCGTTCGGCCGCAAGGTGTCGGCGATGGCCAGGAAGCAACGCTGTTCGCAGCAGGCGTCCTCCACCAGGACCACGGTGTATCCCTCGGCCTCGGCGGCCTCGATCTGCCGCACCATCTCGTCACTGAGAGGCCCGTTGCCGGTCTGCTGCTGGAAGGCCAGGTTCCCGGCCGTCACCGCGTGCCCGGCGACCGTCCCGGCAATCCCCAGGCCGGCGTGCGCCACAGCGTCTTCACCCGGCGGGTAGCGCCCCTCGAGCCCCTGCTCGGCAGCGCTGCGCGTCACGGCGCGGGCCAGCGCGTGCTCGGAACGCCCCTCAAGCGCGGCCGCCTTGGCCAGCAGGTCCGCGCAGTTGGCGCACTCCTGGGGACCCTCGGGGTGCAGCTCACACGTGCCGCCCACGACATAGGGCTCCCCCGCCGTCAGGGTGCCAGTCTTGTCAAAGGCCATCACCTTCACCCGGGCGAGCGCCTCCAGGTGGCGGCCGCCCTTTACCAACACGCCCGACCGCGCCGCGCGCGCCAGCGCGCTGACGACAGTGACGGGCGTCGAGATCACCAGCGCGCACGGGCAGGCGATGACCAGGAGGACCAGCGCGCGGTAGACCCAGGTACCCAGGCTCCCCAACCCAGCCAGCGGCGGGATCACGGCCACCAGCACGGCCAGCGCGAACACGATCGGCGTGTACACCGCGGCGAAGCGGTCCACCAGCCGCTGCGCGGGCGCCTGCTCCGACTCGGCCTCCTCTACCATCTGCAGTATGCGGGCGATGGTGCTGTCTTGGGCCAGGCGCTGCACCTCGATCACGAGCGCGCCGTTGCCGTTGACAGTGCCGGCGAACACCTCATCCCCAGTGCCCTTTTCGACGGGGATCGATTCACCGGTGATCGGCGCCTGGTTCACCGCCGAACGCCCCTCGCGCACGGTGCCGTCCACCGGAAAGCGCTCCCCCGGGCGCACCAGCACGCGCTCGCCGCGGCGCAGGTCTTCCACCGGCACGACCATGGTGCCGCCCTCGCGCTCCACAGTGGCCTCGCGGGGGGCCAGCTCCATGAGGGAGCGGACGGCGTGGCGCGCCCGGTCGGAGGTGTAGCCCTCCAGCAGCTCGCCGAGGGAGAAGAGCAGCACCGTCACGGCGCCTTCGGCAAAGTCGCCGATAGCCATCGCCCCGACCGCCGCCACCACCATCAGGACGTTCATGTCCAAAGTGTGGGCGACGGTTACCGACACCCAGCCGGCGCGGGCCAGGGAAAAGCCCCCCACAAGGATGGCGAGCCCATACAGCACCCGCGAGGCCCACAGTGGGCCCCCGAGCCAACCCACCACGAGCGCCGCCAGAAGCAGGGCGCCGCTCGCGGCAGTGGCGGCCGCCTGCGGGTGGCGCGCCAGCCAGCCGGCGCGCGGCGCCTCATCGGAGGGTTGGGGCGCGCCTCTCTCAGCGAGCTGATAGCCCATCTGCTGGGCCAACGCGGTCAGTGCCGGGATCACCTCGTGCGCCCGAGCCGTGGTAATGGTCAGCAGGCCCGTGGTGTAGGCCAACCGCGCCGAGGCCACCCCCGCGGTCTCACGCGCGGCCTTCTCGAGGCTTGCGGCGCAATCCGGGCAGTCCAGCCCCTGAACCGTCATAACGATCGTCTGCATCGCTTGATCCACTTTGTCGCTCACGTCAAACACCCGTCTATTCTTTAGCGGCCTGGGCGGCTGCGGGCCGCTGGGCCTCGAGGGTATGCTCCAGCGCGTACGCGTACAGGCGGGCGATATGCTCGTCAGCCAGGGAGTAGTAGACGTGCCGCCCCTCCCGCCGCGCCACGACGGTGCGCAGGCGCCGCAACAGGCGCAGCTGATGAGACACGGCCGATAACGACATCCCCAGCGCCGCGGCCATGGCCCCCACGCAGACCTCTCCGTCGACCATGGCCGAGATCAGGCGCACCCGTGTTGGGTCCGCCAGTGCCCAGAAGAGCATGGCAATGGCCTGGGCGGGTTCCTCGTCCAGCGCCCGGCACTCGGTCCCCGAGTGCTGGTGGTAGCCGCTAACTGATGAATCCATCGCGCCCTGCAGCCCCCTCTGTTCATGATTGAGCACTTGCTCAAGTATAGCCCCATCGTCCGCCCGTGTCAATACCGCGGTGCGGCCCGTGGCCCGCCGCGCGTACCGCGGCCTCGGGGCGCCATGTGGCCTCGCGGGTCCCGCCCCGCACGCGCCCCCCCTCCCCCGCCGGAAAGCACACAGCGCCCGGCGGCCGCTGACGCGGCCTCCGGGCGCCATGCCTTGCCCTGGCCCCTCAGTAGACGGCCGGCGCGCCGAGCGCCGCCGCCAGCGCCGGGGGATCGTTGGTCGTAATCCGGTCCACGCCCAGGCCGGCCAGAAGGCGGGCACCCTCGACGTGGCCCGGCGTCTCGGCGTCGAGCGTCCAGACGTCCGCCTCGATGCCGTGATCATGCAGCCAGGCGATCCAGTCGAACCCATCCCGCAGCGACTGCTCCACCAGGCGCCCGTGCAGATACCAGACGCCGGCCCGCGCCGGGGCCTGCCGCAGGAGGCACTCCGCGCGCAGGGCTAGGTAGTCCGGCGTCGTCCCCCAGCGCTTCAGCGCCTGGGGATGGTCGTCCAGGTACCCGTACGCCCCGGTGCGTAGCGGCGGCTCGGGAGGATCGTAGGGCTCCGGGCGGTAGTCGATGTACCAGCCCGGGTCAAAGCCAAGCGGCAGCTCCGCGTCTAGCTCGCGCAGGCGCCCCAAGGCCCAATCAGCGCAGGAGGTCAGGCGCACACGCTCGCGCAGCGGGCGCACCTGGGCAGCAAGGCGCGCCAAGAGAGGAGTCGGCAGGGGTTCATCGGCCTTGAGGTCCAGCTGCAGCTCGACCGCCTCGGGATAGGCGGCCAGCAGGTCCAGCGCCTGGCCCAGCAGGCCGATCGGTTCCTCGCTGGGGCGCCCCTTCCATAACAGGCGCAACCCGGCGAGGTCGGCGGAGGCGTGCTCAATGGCGCGCCCACGGCCCGTGGTGCTGCCGTCCAGGACGGCGTCGTGCAGCAGGGCGAACTCGCCATCGGCTGTTGGCGTTATGTCCACCTCCACCACGCGGGCGCCGGCCCGTAGGCAGCGCTCGAGGGCGGCCAGCGAGTTCTGCGGCAGGTCGCGCCCGCGATTGCCGCCGTGATGGATCAGTAACACTGGTGGTTGCATGCGGTTCCCCTTCGGTATGGCACCGGCCGGGTGAGGCCGGCGCGCAGCGGTCACGCGCCGGCGCGCTCCAGAGCCTCCTCGATCGTGCCGCGCCAGGGGCCCGGCTGTTCCTGCTTGAGCGTGGTCACGGCGCCGGCTAGGCGGGTGGCCTCGCGGGCCGAGTGCGCCAGCCTCCAGCCGACATAGGTGGAGAAACAAGTATCGCCCCGCCCCGTCCTGCCGGCCAGCGAGCGCGGAGTGAACGGCGCCCGGTGCACCTGGCCGTCGGACCAGACCAGCACGCCCTCGGAACGCGTCACCACGACCTCGCGCGGGCCATAGGCCGCCAGGCGGGCCGCCGCCTTGGCCGCGTCGGTCAGCCCGGTGAGGTGTTCGGCCTCGGCAAGGTCGACCTTCAGGTAGGTCACCCGGGCTAGGCCTTGCGCCATATCCGGCCAGGGGCGGAAGACCAGACTGTCCCCATCGGGGACGCGCACAAACCCCTGCACGTCGAGGGCCAGCGGGGCGCGGTCCGCCAGGGTCTTGAGCAGGGGCAGGTCCACCTCGCCGGCGATGATCGGCGAGATCATGATGACCTTGGCCGCGATGTCGGGCACGTCCTCGGGCTGAAAGGCCCCGGCAAAGGCCAGCGGATGGCAGACGCGCCGCTCCATGTTCTCCGAGCTATAGATGTTCTCGATCCCTGAGGTGGCCTCGGCGGCCGTCGGGAACACGCGCACGCCCGCCCGGCGCATCTCGTCCAGCCGCGGGTAGTCCCGCGGGTGGAGGCGGGTGGCGACCGCCACGTCCACACCCAGGCGGCGCAGGGCCATACTCCCGTAGAACACCCCCCCACCAGTGGCTGCCTCAGAGTGGCCATCCACGACGATGCGGTCCACGGCCATGTGTCCGACCATCAGGATATCGACGTCGGGTGATGTTGTTATGTGCGTCATGGCTCTCCTCGCTCTTGCCTGGCACGCCGCTCATGTGGCAGCGCGCAACGGTCTGATGGTGCAATCCTGGCGGCGCTAGCTGAAGCGGAGACGCTCCGGCTCGTCGCTGCAGATGCCATCGACGCCCAGACCCCTCAGGTAGGTGATGTACTCCGGACGCTCCTCGTGCCAAAGGATCACGCCCAGGCCCGCGGCGCGCACGCGGTCCACCCACTCCTGCGATAGGGCATCCTCGGGGTGCGGGCCGGAGACGTCCCAGCAGGGGTGCACGTAGGTGGCGCCCACCGCCTTGGCCAGGGCCACGGCGTCCACCCGGCGTGAGCCGAACAGGACCGAGATCCGCAGCCCAGGCTCCAACGCCCTGGCCTCGGCCACCCAGTCGGGGCGGAAGGAGCCCACCATCACCCGCCCGACGGCCCGCTCAGCGCGTAGGATCTCCACCATGGGGCGGATACAGCCGCCGTCCTTGATCTCAATGTACAGCCCCAGGCGCAGCTCAGAGGCCAACTGGAGCATCTCGCGGAGGGTGGGCACGCGTTCGCCCTCCGCCAGGGGCACCTTCTGGAGTGCCTCGAGCGTGCTGCGCTGCACGGGCAGGATGGTGCCGTCTGCTGCGCGTAGCTGGGCATCGTGGATGACGGCCACCTCGCCGTCGGCGGTACGCTGCACGTCGATCTCCGCGGCGTCAGCGCCGAGGGCGGCGGCCACACGCAGGCCGGTCAGGGTGTTGTCCGGCGCATGGCCAGACGCGCCGCGATGCCCGATGCGCAGGAAGCGATAGTCCTTATGGCGCGTCTCGCGGGCCAGGTACTCGATCCACCCGTTCACCCGGCCGGGAATCCAGTCGCGCAGCGCTTCCCAGGTGACGAAATGCTCCGGAGCTAAAGTGAATCGCCTGGTGAACTCCCAGGACGGGTCAAAGGCTAAATGCTGCAGGTACGTGCGCACCACCGTATCCGCCCGCGGGCTGCCCTGGATGCGCCCGCGGAACAGATCATTGATGAGCACACCTCCCGAGCCGGCCTTGGCGTTCGTCGAGGAGGGGCGCGTAGACAGGCGGATCTCGTCGTACCAGGAAGCCAGCGGGGCAAAGGCGTGCTTGCCCGGCTGAGAGAGGAGCACCACGCGCTCCCCCTCAATGTTCAGGCGCCCGTCCACGGTCATGTCGTGCAGGTCGCCATGCCAGGAGGCCTCGGCGCGCACTACGCGTCCGTCAGCGTCCACGTAGACCCAAAAGTGCTCCAGTTCATAGAGGTGGCCAATGTCCCAGTCCCACCAGATGGCGTACTCGATGGCCAGCGCGGCGCTGCCCCCACCCGGGAGCGCCAGGTCGATCGTGCGCCCGAACGAGGAGGACGGCGCCGTGGCCCGAAAGATCGTGTAGCCCGCCGCGCAGGGCAGGAACGGCTCCCGCGCATCGAACAGGATGACCGGCGCGTAGCGTTCGGCCAGCGCCCGGTCGGCCTCGTTCTGGGGCGCAGCGCGCAGCGCGGCCAGCGAATCCGCCAGCCAGGCGGGCTCCGCCGCCCAGGGTGCTTGGTAGGTCATGTTCGCCTCCTGAGATGGTTCCTCGTTCCGCACCGCACCGCAGGCCAGGCACAACAAACACGAGGCCCCCACGAGCCACGCGATCCGCGCACCTCGCCCCCATCTGACCATGGGCACTCCCTCGGTGCCATCGCTTCGGCCGCCCGATGCCTGCTTCCGGGAGCGGCGGTTGGCGCCGCTCCCCTAGAGCCTGTGCCCGCTGGCCACCTCTACAGGTCGCGCAGGCCGGCCATGGGGCCGAAGGGGGCCAGGCTGACCGTCGGATACGGGTTGCAAAAGATGTCATCTTCCAGGTAGCCGCGCTTCCACATCCGCGCGCACATCTCCTCCAGGACGGCCCGGTTGCGGGGGTCCTGGGCGACGTTGCGGAGGCAGTGCGGGTCCTCCTGGAGGTTGTATAGCTCGTCGTCGTCAAAACCGTTGTAGACGTACTTCCAGTCCTTGGTGCGCACCACGCGCTGCGAGTAGTACAGCTCCACGCCGTTGAACTGGGTATACACAGCGTCGGGCCAGTCCTCCGGCTCTTCGCCGCGGAAGAAGGGCACCAGGCTCTGGCCGCTGGACCTGGGCAGCTCGGCCCCGCCCAGCTCCACAAAGGTGGGCGCAAAGTCGGCGAGGCTGACGAACTCGTCGACGCTGCGCCCGGGATCGGTAATCCCCGCGGGCCAGCGCACCAGCAGGGGAACGTGGTAGCACTCGTCAAAGGCGGCCACGCCCTTCATGAACAGGCCGTGCGCCCCGGCATAGTCGCCGTGGTCGGAGGTAAAGATGACCACCGTGTTGTCTGCCTGGCCGGTGGCGTCCAGCCCGTCCAGCACCATGCCCAGCAGGTCATCCTGCATGGTGCAAAAGCCCCAGTAGTGGGCGATGGCCTCGCGGTACTCCTGCTCGCTCATCTGTGACCAAAAGCGCCGCTGCCGCTGGTAGACGCGGGGCTTGTCGAGCAGGTTGTCGTAGAAGGAGGGCGGCAGGGCCACGTCGTCCGGATCGTACATCGTGGCGTACTTTTCCGGGAGGATGTAGGGATCGTGGGGCCCGACGGGGCCGATGAACAGGCACCAGGGCTGGCCCGAGCTGCTCAGGTCCTCGAGCGCCTGTAGGCCGGCCCGCACCGCCTGGATGTCATGCGGATGGTACGGGTCATGCTCGGGGTCGGGCGTGCGCGTGCCGTACAGACGGTAGCGCCCCCAACCGGGACGCAGCAGCTCGCCCTTTTCGCGGGGGGCGTCGCTCTCTGGCTCCTGGGCCATCGTGCGGAAGCGCTCCCAACGCAGGCCGTGCATCTCGCCTTGCACGCCGGAGGCCATATACTCCTTCCAGCCACGGTCGGCCGGGCCCTCGGTCGCCGAGACGTGCCACTTGCCCGCGAAACCGAGCTCATAGCCCTCGTCGCGCAGTACCTCGCTAAAGGTGGTCACCCCGGGGTTCAGAGACTCGTGCAGAGCGGCCTGGTTGAGCACGTTGTTGTAGATGCCGTGCTGGCTGGGGAACAGCCCGGTCATGAACGTCGCCCGAGACGGGCAGCAGTGCGCAGCGATGGTGTAGGTCTGCGAGAAGCGCAGCCCTTCGCGGGCCAGGCGGTCGGCGTTGGGCGTCCGGCAGGGGTGTCCGGGGGTCATAATCCCGCCACCTTCCTGGTCCACCATGACTATGAGAATGTTGGGTCGCTCGGTCTGGGGCACAGAACTTCTCCTTTGCTGACGGTCACTATCTGGCGACGGGGTACCGGTGGCGCGGAGCCCGGCGTTTGGGCCCGCTCAGCGCAGCGCGCTCGGCAGGGCCGCTACAGGCCTGCCTGGTCCATGCGGCGCAGCGCCTCTTCGTAGACCTCGTAGCGCTCCGCCTCGCGCTCCTCCGGGTCCACCCACTTGAGCCACAGGGCGCTATCGGGGCGCGCCCCGGCGATCTCACGGCGACTACGGTGCCAGTCGGCATCGGGACCGTGCCAGCGGACCTCGCGATCCTGCAAGAGGATGAACTGCCCGGCATAGTCGCGGAACCTGGCCGCGTTGTCCCGGTAGTAGAGTGCCTGCTCGCACATGGTCCTCCGCCAAGAGGCCACCGTCGCTCCGCTATCGGGCTGGTCGGCGTAGAAGCGTCCCAACGGGGCGCTCACCTCAGAGGCCCAATCGATCTCTGCGAGGTCGGCGGTGCCAAAACCGTGCTCGTGGCACACCAGGCCCGGGTTGCGGTCACGCCCGTAGGGCATGGTCGGCCAGTCCGCGACGGGGTCGTGCCCCATCAGGTGCGTGACCACCGCGTCGGTGGCGGTGACCTGGTCACCAGCGATCAGCGCGTCGCAGACGCGCGCCTCACCGCCCCACTCGCTGCCGGCCTGTGCCACCAGCGCGTCGATGATGTTCAGTGTCGGCTGGATGGTTCGCCCCAGATCTGCGAGCACGTACGGCAGGCGGATGATGTGATGGTAATAGTGGCGCGGCCGGCCGTAGGGAGGCTCGGTGCACAGCCCGAACAGGTTCTTGAGGCACAGCGTGACGCCCATGAACTTGTGGTTCTTGGCCTTCTGCACCGAGACGAAGGCGTCGGCCGCCACCACCGATTCCGGCAGCACGTACTCGCCGAACATCAGCCCGCCGCCCGGCACGGCCACGCTGCGCACCGGCGGCTGGTCCCCGTCGACAAAGGGCACGTCGAACTCGCGCAATACCGGCAGGAGCGTGATCGTCTCCTCCACCGTGTGCGGCCGGCCCGCCCCGCCCATGACGCTGATCTCACAGCAGGTGATCTCGGCGGAGGTCTCTGCTCTCAGCAGGCGCAGCACCGCGCGCGCCACGCGATGGTCCACCAGCTCCTGGAGGTGCCCGGCGTGGTAACGCAGGCCGTCGGGGCTCCAGGCCTGGTTGAACTTGATCGAAATCGTCTTGGCGGCTTTCAGCGTGGCCCAGGTCGCGCTCAGGGGCGCGGTGGCGCGTTGCAGCGCCTCGTAGATGGCCTCGTCAGAGGACCGGTGATCACAACGCACGGCACGTACCAGCGGCTTGGACATGCGCCCCTCCCCGGGGGATGACTGATCCGGCGCGCACACGTTGCCAGGATGATAGACGCTTACGGCCGCCCCGGCAAGTGCCCGGCGCCCGTACACTTCGGGCATTGCCTCGCCCGGCCCAGCCGGCTAAGATAGCCGCACGCTCGGGATGACCCCATCCCGGCGAAAGGAGATCACCATGTCCGAGTCGTTGCGAGTGGCAGTCATCGGCGCGGGGAACATTGCCAGGCGCTACCACCTCCCCTCTCTGGCGCGCCTGAGGGCGGAGGGCCTGGGGCTGGAACTGGCCGCTGTGTGCGACGTGGACCCGGCGCGCGCCGAAAGCGCCGCCGAGCGGTTCGGGTTCGCCCGGGCCGACACGGACTACCGGGCCATGCTCGATGCCGTCCGGCCCGACGCCGTGTGGGTGCTGGTGCCGTTCCAGGTCGTGCGCGAGGTGGCCGGGCACGTTCTGGCGCGCCGGGTGCCGCTGATCATGGAAAAGCCGCCCGGGCAGAACGTGGCCGAGGTGCGCGAGCTGGCCGCCATCGCCCAAGAGGCGGGCACCCCGCACCAGGTGGCCCTCAACCGGCGCTATGCGCCCCTCCTGCGGCGGGCCAAGGAACTCCTGGCCGAAGCCGGCCCGGTCAAGGCGCTCTCCTGCCAGTTCCTGCGGCACAACAGGCAGGAGGCCACGCACGCCTTTGGCACCGGCATCCACGGGCTGGACGCGCTGCGCTTCCTGGGCCCAGGAGAGGTGACAGAGGTGCACACGCGCCCCGTTGGCGCGAACGGCGCCCTGGTGACGCTGATCTTTGCCGGGGGCGCCGTCGCCCACATGGAGATGCTGCCCCAGGTGGGCGTGCAGATGGAGCGCTACACCGCCCACGCCGGCACGCGCACCGTGGTCATCGACGGGTTGTACGAGCCGCTGACGACCTATCCCGGCTACCTGCACTGCTACGACGCGGGACGGCTGGCCTTCTCCTGGGAGAACGCGGCCGCCCCGGCCCCGCCGGAGGTGATCTGCGGCTTCTATGGTGAGTCGGAGGCGTTCGTGCGCGCCCTCCACGAGGGGCGCGCCCCTACTCCGTCCCTGGCCGAAGCGCTGCGCTCCGTCGAGATCGCCCAGGCCGTGCAGGATGGCGCGTCGGTGGTGTTCGCATAGTGCGCCCTGCCGGCGCCTGACTGGGCAACGCCACGGAATGCGCGAACGCGTGGCCGCCATGCTATAATGAGGGTGCTCCCGTCTAGGCAAGGAGGGCAGCATGACGGTCTGGTGGTCCGGCTTGACCCCGTTGAACCAGGTTTTCTGGGGCTTGGTGGTGCTGTTTAGCACGCTGTTCGTGTGGCAGCTCGTCTCCGCCTTTGGCGGGCTGGTGGCGGCTGGCGACGGCGACCTGGATGGCGGGGCCGGCCTCGATCATGGCGGCGACGGGCACCTCTTTGGCGGGCATGACGGGGATGGCCACTTTGCTGATGGCCACTTCGCGGACGCGCACGTTGGCGACGCGCATCTTGGCGACGCGCACCTGGGCGACGTGCACGTGGCGGACGCTCACCTGGGCGACGCTCACCTGGGCGACGCGCACGCCGCCGACCTGCACGCGGGCGACGCCCAAGGCGTGGATGACCATGCCGCGCATCATCACTCCTCGGGCGTGGCGACGTTTCGCTTGCTGTCGGTACGGTCGATCTTGGCCTTCCTGACCCTGTTTTCCTGGGCCGCGGCGCTGTACTTGGGGGCCGACCTGCCTTATGCGCGGGCCTTCCTGCTCGCGGCCTCGTGGGGAATGGCTGGCATGGTGACCGTGGCTGCGTTCTTCTGGGCCATGCCCCGCCTGAGCGAGGAGGGCACCATGGACGTGTCCAGCACCGTGGGGATGACGGCCACGGTGTACGTGCACATCCCCCGCCAGGGGACGGGCCAGGTGCGCGTGCTGGTCGGCGAGCGCGTCGCCTACCTGCGCGCCCGCTCGGCCTCGGGCCTGGGGCTCAAGGCAGGGTCGTCGGTGCGCGTGGTCGGTGTCGATGGCTCGATCCTGGAGGTCGAGGAAGTCCGCTAGCGGCGTTGGTTCGGCCGCCCACCACAGGAGGAAGCATTCCATGGGCTTCGAAGTGATCATCCTCGGGTTCATCCTGGCGCTCATCATCCTGGGTACCTTTCTGACCGTCATCGGGCGCTACCGTCGCTGCCCGTCGAACCGCATCCTGGTGGTCTATGGGCGCACGGGCAAGGGCGCCGCCAAGACGATTCACGGCGGGGCGGCCTTTGTGTGGCCGCTGATCCAGGACTATGCCTACCTGAACCTGGAGCCGTTCGTGGTGCCCATCGACCTCGACAACGCCCTTTCGCGAGAGAACATCCGCGTCTCCGTGCCGACCACGGTCACGGCGGCCATCTCGGTCGACCCCAGCCTGATGGCCAACGCCGCGGTGCGCCTGCTGGGCCTCAACAGCGAAGAAATCCGCTCGCAGGCGCAGGACATCATCCTAGGCCAGATGCGCGCCGTGATTGCCACGATGGCCATCGAAGAGATCAACCGCGACCGCCAGGCCTTCATGGCCAAGGTGAACGAGGCCCTCTCGGGTGAGCTCGAGAAGATCGGCCTGGAGGTCATCAACGTCAACGTCCGCGACATCGACGACGAGAGCGGCTACATCCAGGCCATCGGCCGCAAGGCCGCGGCCGAGGCCGTCAACCAGGCCCTGGTCGACGTGGCCGAGCAAGAGCGCCACGGCCAGACGGGCGTGGCCGAGCTCGAGCGCGACCGCCGCCGGGCCGTGGCCGCCGCCGAGGCCGCTGCGGAGATCGGCGAGAAGGAAGCGGAGCGCGACCGCCGCCGGGTGACGGCCGGGCTGGACGCCGAGGCCGTCGAGGCCGAGGCCGAGGCCGAGGGCCAGAAGGCGACCTACAACGCCACCATGCAGGTGGCCCAGCAGGAAGCGCGCCGACGCGCCGAGGAGGCTGCCCGCGTGGCCGACGGACGTATCCGCGTGGCCGACGAGAACGCCCAACGCGACGCCGAGCTGGCCCGCGCCGAGCGCGAGCAGGCCCGCCTGCGCGCCGAGGTGGTGGTACCCGCCGAGGCCAACCGTGAGCAGGTCGTCATCGCCGCCGAGGCCGGCCGCGAGCAGCGGGCCGTCCTCGCTGAGGGTGAGGCCCGCGCCATCCTGGCCCGCATGGAGGCCGAGGCCCAGGGCACCCAGGCCATCCTGCGTTCCAAGGCCGAGGGGTACCAGGAACTGGTCAAGGCCACCAACGGCCTGCCCGAGGCGGCCGCCTCGTTCCTGATCATCGAGAAACTGGTCGACGTGGCCCGCGTCCAGGCGGAGGCGATCAAGAACCTGCCGCTGGACAAGGTCGTCGTCTGGGATAGCGGCAACGGTGAGGGCCTCTCTGGCCTGGGCAGGCGCTTCATGGGCGTGATCCCGCCCATGCACGAGCTGGCCCGCCTGGCCGGCCTAGACCTGCCCGACTTTCTCGGCAAGGTGACCAACGAGGAGGCCGGCCCGCCAGCCGGGAAGACTTCCTCAGAGGGCACCGCGGCGCCCGCCGAGGAGTAGCCGCCCGCGCCTGCTCGCGCGGGCACCAAGATGCGCGTCACTGGCGCTCGCCGGGTATGGCATCCGGCGAGCGCGTTGCGAACCGCTACCTGCGACTGCGAGGAGGACACCCACCGTGAACATCGATATGGCCCAGGACGACCTGAGCCCTCTGCAGGGCAGCGCGCGCTTTGTCACCTTTGGCGAGGTGATGGTGCGCGACACCCCGGCCGACATGGAGCGCCTCGAGCGCACCCGTCAGGTGCACCTATCGCTGGCCGGCAGCGAGTACACCCTGGCCATGGGCCTCAGCCGCCTTGGCGTGCCCTCGGCGTTCATCACCCGCCTGCCCGATAACCCCTACGGCTGGCAGGTGCGCGACGTCGCCCGCGAGCAGGGGCTGAACGTCGACCACCTGGTGTGGGCGCCCAAGACGGAGCCGATCGGCCGCTACCTGTACGAACTGGGGCGCACGCCGCGCCAATCGACGGGCTGGTACCAGCGCATGTACTCGGCCGCCTCCAAGCTGGGACCCGGCATGGTCGATTGGCCCGCCGCCCTGCGAGACTGTCGCCTGCTGCACTCCTCGGGCATCACCTTCGGCCTGGCCAACCACAGCGGCTATGAGCGGAACTATTGCCTGGAAGCCCTCTATGAGGCGCTCGAGGCCCGCCCCGACGGCTGCCTGGTGGGCATGGACTACAACTACCGTTCCACGCTCTGGTCCAAGGAGCAGTGCGCCGCGGCGCTCACGCCGCTCCTGCGCGACCACGTCGATATTCTGATCACCACTATCGAAGACATGGCCGCGCTGTACGGCCTGGGCGCTGGCCGCTACAGCCCCGACGAGATCGTCAAGGGCGACTTGGGCCCGCTAAGCGACCAGGACCTGCAGGCCTTCATGGCTGCCCTCCACGAGCGCTTCCGCCCTCAGATCGTGGCCGTCACCATCCGCTATCCCGACACGTTCGAGGAGCACCGCTGGGAATCGGCGGCGATGGATGCCGCGGGCAGCTACTTCCGCTCGCCGGCGGTGCGCAACATCGTGCTCTGGGATCGGCTGGGCGGCGGCGACACCTGGAACGCCGGCTTTTACTACGGCCTCCTCTCTGAAGAGGACCCCGCCCGACGGCTGGAGAAGGGCGTCATGGTGGGGGACGCGGCCACCTGCCTGAAGCAGACGCTCATGTTTGACCTGCCCATCGTCACCCGGCAGGAGGTTCAGGCCCTGCTGAACGCCTGGGCCAAGGGTGGCGGCAAGCGCACCGCGCGCTGACAAGTCCGTGCAAGCGTTGGCCAAGAGATGCGAGGAAGATGAACGACGAGACCCGCGTGCAGCGCCTTGACGCCCCGGTCGCGACGATCGGGCGCGTGGCTCTCCACGGCGACCTGATCCTGGCGCCGATGATCGGCTACACCGATCTGCCCTTCCGGCTCATCTGCCGCGAGCTGGGCTCCGCCGCCTCCTACACGCCCTGCGTGCTTGACGAGGGGCTGGTGCGCGCCACCGAGCGCTCGCTCAAGATCACCGACTATGACGAGCGCGAGCGCCCCGTGGCCATCCAGATCATCGGCAAGGACGAGGAGCGCCTGCTGGAGGCGGGCCGCGCCGCACTGGCGTTGCACCCGGACCTGATCGACGTGAACATGGGCTGCCCGGCCCGCAAAGTCTCTGGCAAGGGCAGGGGGGCGGCGCTCCTGAAAGAGCCGCAGCGCGCCGGCCAGATCATGGCCGCGCTAGTGGCCGCCCTGCCGGTGCCGGTGACGGCCAAGATACGCCTGGGGTGGGACGCCGACTCGCTGAACTACCTCGAGGTGGCCCGCACGCTCGCCGAGGCGGGCGCCGCGGCCATCACGGTGCACGGGCGCACCAGGGTTCAGGGCTACTCGGGAGTGGCCGACTGGTCAGCCATCGCCGCGGTGCGGCGGGCGGTGGCGGTGCCGGTCATCGCCAACGGCGACGTGCGCGCCGTGGCCGACATCGCCGCGATCAAGGAGGCCACCGGCTGCGACCTGGTCATGATCGGCCGCGGCGCCATCGGCAACCCCTGGATCTTTTCCCGGCGAGACTCGGTGGACATCCCCTCCCCCGAGCGCGCCGCGATGATGCGCCGGCACCTGGCCGCCATGCGCGAGTACTATGGGGCGCGCCTGGGGCTACTCCTCTTCCGCAAGCACTCCGTCCGTTATGTCCAGTTCTCTGAGGGTGTGCGCTTCTGGCGGCGGGCCTTTGGCGCGGCAGGCTCCGTAGAGGAGGTTCTGGCGCTCATCGACCGCCTGGAGGCCAACCCAGAGGATCCTCCCGGCCTCGACGCGCCCGAGCCCCCCGCCCCACCCGAGGGAGAGGACGAGGCGCCGCCCGCCTGACGCGCCGGCGCCTCCCGTGATCAGTCGCTACCGGATCGCCGTGATCCACGGGTTCCGGTCCAGTGGCACCGGGCGGCCCTGGGCAACCCTCACCAGCGGCAGTAGGTGCTCGCGCAGCTCGGCGTGCGTGCGCGGGGCGGTGCCCACCTCGCGGTGTTCAAACGCGTCGGCGGCCACCTGGCCGCCGTTCTCCGTCCCTTCCGCAGAGCGGAACCCCGCCTCAAGCAGCATCCGCACCCAGGTGGCGCCGGAGGGGTGCCGCAGCGTGCAGACGCGCACCTCCTCCAGGTCGGGGGCCAGCTCTTCCAGGAGCGACGGGGTCAGCCGATCGGGAGTCAAACCCTGCAGACGCTCGGCAGTGCCCCGTGCCCCAGCACCCACGTAGAGGCGGACCATCGTGGCCGTCTCTCCCCCCAGGTCGCGCGCGACCAGCTCCAGCCTGGTGCGCCCATCGCGCAGCCGTCGGACCTCGGTGACGGTCTCTTCCCCGCCGCGGTAGCGGTCCAGGTCCTCGTAGGACATGCGCAGCCGCCCGCCCGGCACCAGCACCCTGGCACACTCGCGCAGCATCGCCGCGGGGTCGGGCGTCTGTTCGAAAGACGAAGCCGCCACCACGGCGTCGAGCGACGCAGACGCGCACGGCAGCGTGCCGTCCGCCCCAACGAGGCCGAACCGGGCGTTGGGGATGCCGAGGCGCGCGGCGTTCTCCGTGCACACCTGGACGCGCCGCCGCGAGGCGTCGACGCCGATCACCCCGGCCACGAACGGTGCGATGCGCAGTGAGGGCCAGCCGTCCCCCGGGCCGAGGTCGAGCACCTTGGCCCCGGCGCCCGCCACGCAGGCAAAGTCGAGGATCTGGCCCTCATCGCGCCAGTCGCCCCGCCGGGTCACGTCCAGCTCCTTGTAGATGACCGGCAGCGAATAGCCGGATTGCGAAGCCATGTCGTCATACATGAACTCTGTCGAGGGGCACTGCCGGTGCGGCAGACGGGCCATGATCCAGTCAGTGATCCGCATTGTACGGGATAGCCTCCTGGAGAATTGAGCGACCGGAGCACACGCTACAGGAAGGTGACGATGAACACCAGCGCGATGGCGAGAGCAAAGAGGTACCACAAGTCGGGCCAGATCAGGATCGCGGCGGCCAGGCCGATGACGGCCAGAACCAGCATTACGCTGCAGCCGCAACCGACGCGCAGCAAGAAGCGAAGGGGTCTGGTGATTAGCGCCATCGCATAGAGCACCTCTGCCACGATACTACTACACACGGTCGCCATCGTCCAGGCCACAAACAAAGCACTCTCCGGCACCCCCTCCGTATACGGAGGGAGAATACCGGGGAGTATCCATCGCTGCCTTATAGGACCTTGCGCGACCGTGCCCTAGACCAGGGGCAAGAACACCGTCCAGCGCGCCTCATCACTGCGGTTGGCGTGCGCGAAAAAGGGCACCAGGCGCGTCCGCACGGTCGGCAGACCGTCGCCCGGCTCATAGTAAGGTCCCGTCGAGACGCCGCTCGGCTGTACGGCCAGGTCGGTCCACAGGGCGTACACGCCGCCAAGAAGGTCCGGCTCCCAGACGGCCTCCGCCCTTCGCGCGGCCTGGCTGGGCCGGCAGGGCAGCCCCAGGCGCTCGAGCGGCTCCGTCGCGTCTACCTGCTCCAGGCAGTAGACCAGCGGTCCCCGCGCCAGAGCGACCTGCCCGGCGTTGGCGGCGATCTCCGGCGCCGAGACGATGGCGCGCACCGGCATCTCCATTTCCAGCAGGACGCGGTCGCCGGGGTGCCAGGTGCGCTCCAGCGCGGCGTACCCGGGGCCGGCGTGCTCGCCCCGTCCCCCGGCCGGGTCGGTGACCACCGCGCGCCGGCACCAGGCCGGGATGCGCAGGCGCAGTGTCCACTCGGCCGGGGCATCGCCGCCGATGGTGATCTCCACGCGTCCCTCGTGCGGGTAGGCCGTCTCCACCCGCAGGTCCAGCACTGCTCCGCCACCCAAGGTGTGGCGCAGGGTGCTGGACGTGTAGAGGTTCACCCAAACCCCGTCCTCGTCCCAAGAGAAGAGATACTCGGGCAGCGCGCCAAAGAATCGCCAGGCGTTGGGCAGGCAGCAGGCCGTCGAGTGGATGGCCGGCAGGCACGTGCGGCGCCCGCGGGGGCTCCAGTGGTCGGTGCGCCAGGACTGGTCGCCCACCACGCGCAGCGGGTTGTAGTAAAAGTTGCCGGTCTGGTCGAGCGAAAGCGCCCCGAGGTAGTGGTTGTACAGGATCGTCTCGATGGCGTCCATATACCGGGCCTCGCGGCTAGCCGCGTGCATGCGCCAGGAGAACATCATCATCGCCACCGAGGCGCAGGTCTCGGCAATGTCGCGGTCCGGGTTCTCCTCGTAGGTCTGGGGCAGGTCCCAGGGGCGGTCGGGGATGCGCTCCCGTTGCCCCAGACCACCCGTCACGTAGAGGCGCGTGGTGGCCAGCTCGTCCCACACGGCGGAAAGCGTCGGCCAGAGCGCCCCATCGCCGCTCGCGAGGTAGAGGTCGGCCACCGCCTCGAGCAGGTAGCCGACGCGCACCGCGTGCAGCTGGCCGGCGCCGGCGCGGAGGTCCGCGACCCTGGGCGCCACCCCGTACATGCCGATGATCGCCTTGGCGAACTCGGCGTACTCCTGGCGGCCCGTGGCCCGCGCCAGGCGCAGCAGGCCGATCTCAACCTCGGGGTGTTCCTTCTCACCGACGGCGTCATAGTAGGAGTGCCCCTCGCGATGGCGGGCCAGGAACCAGTCGACCAGACGGCAGGCCGCCTCGAGCAGGCGCCGCTCGCCGGTGGCGCGCCAGTGGGCCACGGCCGCCTCACAGAGGTGCCCGGCCTGGTACAGGTCGTGGTTCACGCGCGTGTCGAGCCGCTCGAAGGGGGGCACCTGGGTATTCAGGTAGCCGTCCGGCTGTTGCTGGCCGATGACCAGCGTCACCATTCTGTCGAGGGCGGCGCTCAACCGCTCGTCGGGCCGGTAGACCAGCGCGTAGGAGGCCCCCTCGATCCACTTGTACAGGTCCGAGTCGGAGGCCAGCCGCTCCGTTTCGGGGCCGGACGTTTCGCCGCGGCTGAGGGCCTCGAAGCGCCGCGGGATGGGGCTGTCCAGGCCAGCCAGGAGGCTGGCGCGGTTGGCCTCGACCCTCTCGCCGAGAAAGCCCGTCACGCGGACCTCCCCAAGGCTAACCGGGCGTCGGCTGCCCGGGCGCTGCGGCCAGTCACCTGCGAAGGGATGTGGGAGTCGTGCTGTCATCGTTCCTCTCCTGTGATGCGGTCGGCGCAGGGAGCCGGCAATCTGCGCGTGCAACCGGGCCTAGTATGCGCTGCGGTAGATCGCCTCGACGTCGCCCAGGGTGAGCTCACGTGGGTTGTTGCGCAACAGGCGCGTCACCTGCATGGCGGCGACCGCCATGTGTGGGATGGCCTCCTCGGGCACGCCCAGGGCGCGCATCTGCTGCGGGACGCCGCAGCGCTCCATGAGCACGCGCACCCGCGCCACCCCTTGGCACGCAGTGGTCAGCGCCGACGGGCCCTCCGCGACGCCAAGGGCTCGGGCAATCTCGGCGTAGCGCTCCGGAGCGGCCGATAGGTTGTACTCCATCACCGTAGGCAGGAGCACCGCGTTCGAGATGCCGTGGGGTACGTGGAACTCGCCCCCCAGCGGATAGGAGAGAGCGTGCACAGCCGCCGTGTTCACCGGCCCCAGGCAGAGGCCCCCGTAGAGGCTGGCCAGCGCCAACCCCTCGCGCGCCTCGGCATCGTCCCCGTCGGCTACGGCGCGCTCGAGATGCCGCCCCACCAGGCGGACCCCCTCGAGGGCGTACAGGTCGATGAGGGGGTGGGCGAAGCGGTTCGCGTAGGCCTCCAGGCAGTGGATCAGGGCGTCCAGCCCCGTCGCCGCGGTGACGCCCGGCGGCACCGTGCGGGTGAGGAGCGGGTCCACATAGGCCGCGTCGGGCACCAGGAAGGGGCTTACCACGCCCTTCTTGAGGGCGGCAGCCTCGTCAAGCAGGATGGCATTCGGCGAGACCTCGCTGCCGGTACCGGCAGTCGTGGGCAGGCAGACCAGCCGCGCCCCACGCCCGTGCACGAGGCCGATGCCAAAGAGCTCTCGCACGTCCTGGGCACTGTCGAGGAGCACCGCGATCAGCTTGCTCACATCGAGCGCGCTGCCGCCGCCGATGCCCACCAGCACGTCGGGCGCCGCAGGGCGGGCCGCCGCCATCGCCTCCTCGAAGGAGGCGATGGTTGGCTCCCCGACGATCCGATCGTACACGGTGACGGAGACGTCTGCCCTGCGGAGTTCCTCGGCCAGGGGCGTCACCAGCGCGACAACCGGGGGGCTGGTGACCACGAAGGCCCGGCGAACACCCATGGCAACCAGATCGTGGACGCACTGCGCGGCCACGCCCTGGCCGAAGGCGATGCGCTGCGGCTGCAGCAAGGTAATCGGCCTCACGGTATCTCCTTGTCTGCGGGGCACTATGCCCGCTGGTCGCCTTGGGGCTACATCTCGTAAAGAGTATCCAACCCGTCCAGGAACCAGTCCTCGCTGACGCGCACGTACTTGATGCACTGCCGACTCCGGTAGGAGTAGGCCATGTGCACCAGCCCGTCGCGCGTCTGGATAATGCACGGGTAGGCGCAACGGCGGTTGAGGCTCTCGTTCCGCTCGCCCGCAAAGCCGTCGCCGGCGTCCACGTGGCGCATCCACGGGAAGGTCTCCCCACCATCTTCCGAGACAGCCACCGTGACCGGATAACGACGCCGCGGCCAGACCGTCGCCGTCGGGTCCTCGTTGGCCGAGAAATGGTTGTGGATGAGGGCGATGCGGCCGCTCTGCAGCCGGAGAGCCTGGATCGAGGCGTTGTTGTTGGGCAGCGCGGTGCGCTCGGGGGCCGTCCAGGTGCGCCCAAAGTCGGACGACCGGCTCACATAGATGCGGTCAGCCGCGCGGCTGCGGAAAAAGGCCACCAGGCGCCCCGCAACGATCTCGACGACCGACATCTGCACCCGCCCGCGGCTCTCAGGCACGGGGTGCTCCGTCCAGGTCTTCCCCTGGTCGCGCGAGACCTGCACGGCCGAATAGTCTTCGCCATGCCCGGCGGCGTTCAGGCTGTAGTACATGGGGAAGAGCCACTCCCCATTGGACATGGCCACGATCGGCTGGCGGCAGAACGAGGAGGGCTCCCCGAAGAAGGTCTCCACCGCGCCCCAGGTTGCCCCGCTATCCTGCGATATGCGCCGGCGGATCTGGGCCGTCCACTGCATCGTGTAGCCGCCCTCGGCCTCGCCAGCGGCCACGCGCCGCTCCCACTCGTCTCGCGGGCAGCCGCGCGTCTCCTGCGCCGTGTACAAAAGCCATACGTCGCCGTGCGGGGTGGCGAAGAGGATCGGATTCTGCTCCGACCGGGCCGAGTCGTCCGACACGAGCGCCGGCGCGGACCACTGCGAGGCGCCCTTGGGCAGACGGGCCACCGCCACCTTGACATCCCCCGCCCCCTCCCGCGACCCGGCGAACCAGGTGCACAGCAGGTCCCCATTGGCCAGCTCGACCATGTTGGCGGCATGGTTCTCCTGGCCCATGGAGGGGATAAAGGCCTCGACGCGGCTGCCATCGTCGGGGGGCACGAACAGCTCGCCTCCCAACACCATCTCTTTGAGGTTCAGCACATCGCCCTCCCGGCTGCGGCCTGGCCGGCGCCTTCCGGCGAGCGGCGCCGCTCTCGTCGATGACGTCGCTAGCCTACCACGAACGGCGCCCCAAGCCAACGCGGCCCGCCTCGCCGGGCGCGGCCGACGCTCGACGCCCGGTTGGCACCGCGGTACCGCTCGGCATATACTGACGTTTATCCTGCCCGCCGTCCGGACCGCAACCAGGAGTCTCACCCTGGCCTAGCAGACAGGATCGACACACACCCATGGGCAACGAGGACCTGCAGACGATCCCGAAGCGCCAGGGCTCTGGCGAGGCCTTGCCGGCCCGCCCCAGCAGGCCGCGGCGCACGCTGGCGGACCTTTGGCGCGCTTATGCCGTGCGCATCATCGCTGTGGCCACTTCCCTGGCCATCACCGGGCTGGTCCTCGCCTTTCACGACCGTCTGGCGGCGCTGGCCGGCTACGGCTACGTGGGGGTGTTCCTGGTCAGCGTCATCGGCAACGCGACGGTCATTTTGCCGGTGCCCAGCCTGGCCGCTGTGTTCGCCGGCGGCGGGGTGCTGAACCCGCTCATCGTCGGGCTGGTGGCCGGCGTTGGCGAGCCCCTCGGTGAGCTCACCGCCTACCTGGCCGGCTACGGGGGCAGCGCCGTCGTGGAGGACTCGGAGCGCTACCGGCGCGTGCGCGGCTACATGGAAAACCACGGCATGCTGACCATCTTTGTGCTTTCGGCCATTCCCAACCCCCTGTTCGACCTGGCCGGCATTGTCGCCGGCATGTCGCACATGCCGGTTTGGAAGTTCTTGTTGCCGTGCTGGCTCGGGAAGACGATCAAGACGCTGGGCATCGCCTATCTCGGTTCGGTGGCCATCGACTTTGTGACCGACCTGATGGCCAGGCTGGCGGCCTAGGCGAAGCCGGCGCGGGAAGGGAGTGCGGCCCATGTCTGATTCGCAGGTGCAGGAGTACCTGGCCCGCCTGCTAGCCGTGCAGCAGCGTGCACTGGCCGAGCTGACGGACATGCCTCGGGAGGAGTTGCGCTTTGCGGCCGACGCGCCGCGCTGGACGTCAGTACGGCGCCTGCTGCTGCGCCTCGGCGATCACCTCCGGGAACATACCACTCAGCTGGCTGAGGCGCGCGAGGCGATCGGCGCCGCGCCCACCATGCCCCAGCGCATCCTGGCACAGGCCATGATCGCCCAGGGCTACCTGCTCGGGGCGATGGTTGGCCTGCGTGACGAGGACCTCGACACCCCGCCCGCCCCCGGCGAGTGGACGGCCCGCCAGGTGTTGGAGCATATCCTCTCAACCCAGGCCGGCTATCTCGAGGCGATCCAGCAGGCCCGGCAGGCCCGTCGCCCCGTGGAGCGCGACTGACGCGCCCCTGTTCGCAGCCAGAGCCCTTCGGCCGCCAGTGCCCGCCGGGGCGGCACGGACCGCGAGTGTTCATAGTGGAGTGAGGATGTAACATGACTGAGCACGTGTACGACGGATTCGACACCCGAGCCCTGCATACCGGCTACACGCCCGATAGTACCGGCGCCCGGGCCGTGCCGATCTGGCAGACTTCCAGTTATGTCTTCAGAGACGCCGATCACGCCGCGCGCCTCTTTGCGCTGGAGGAGCCCGGCAATATCTATACCCGCCTGGGAAACCCCACCACCGATGTCCTCGAGCAGCGCGTGGCCGCGCTGGAGGGGGGCGTTGCCGGCCTGGCCTTCGCCAGCGGCATGGCCGCCATCGCCGCGGCACTGACGACTCTCTGCGGCATGGGCGACGAGGTCGTTTCCAGCACGCGCTTGTACGGCGGGACGGTGACGCTGCTCAGCGTGACGCTGGCCCGCATGGGCATCCGCACCGTCTGGGTGGATTCTGACGACCCCGCCGCCTTTGCCGCGGCGATCACCGAGCGCACCAAGGTCATCTACCTGGAGACGATCGGCAACCCCAAGCTCACCATCCCCGACATGGCCGGTATTGCCGAGGTCGCCCACGCCCGCGGGGTGCCGGTGATGATCGACAACACCACCGCCTCGCCGGCACTCTGTCGCCCGATCGCGCACGGCGCCGACATCGTCGTCCACAGCCTGACCAAGTACCTCGGCGGGCACGGCACCTCACTCGGCGGAATGGTCGTCGACAGCGGCCGCTTCCCCTGGGACAGCGGCCGCTTTGCGGAGTTCGTCGATGCCGACCCAAGTTATCACGGACTACGCTTCTACGAGACCTTCGGCAACCAGGCCTTTGCCATGCGCACCCGCCTCAAGACGCTGCGAGACACGGGCGCCTGCCTGAGCCCGTTCAACTCTTTCCTGATTCTCCAGGGTATTGAGACGCTCAGCCTGCGCATGGCGCGCCACTCGGAGAACGCCCTGGCCGTGGCCCGCCACCTGGCCCAGCACCCCAAGGCGGCCTGGGTGCTCTATCCCGGGCTGGAGTCACACCCGTCCCACGCTCTGGCCGAGCGGTACATGCCGTCCGGCGCCAGCGGGCTGGTGGGGTTCGGCGTCAAAGGGGGCAGGCCGGCCGGCAAGAGGTTCATCGAGGGGCTGCGGCTCTTTAGCCACCTGGCCAACATCGGGGATACCCGCAGCCTGGCCATCCATCCGGCCTCGACGACGCACCAGCAGCTGAGCGACGAGGAACAGGCGCTGGCCGGAGTCACGCCTGACTTTGTGCGGCTCTCGATCGGCATCGAGACGCTGGACGATATCCTTGCCGACCTGGACCAGGCGCTGGCCGCCGTCTAGCGCTCGCCAGAGACTAGGCCCCCAAGTCCAACTGCCATAGGAAGAGACTCTGGCCACCTCCGATGGAGTGGCCAGAGTCTCCTGGGTCATGCCCCTTGCCCCGCGTAGAACACGTATCCGCGCCCGCAAGTCCGTGCTTCCTCTCCGTGCGACTCTTCCTGACCTTGCGCTAGGTTCGCGACCAACAAGTGAGCGAGTCTTGTCCCCCTTACTGAATGCTACCTACACCCTAGCAAAGTGCTAGCGCATGGTCAGGCCTTTTGAGCCTGTAGACGAGACATCCGCCAACAGAATGCTGTACAATAGTTAACGGAGAGTGATATGAGAGAACCCTACTTGGCCATCGGGAAACGGTTGCGCCAGGCACGCGAAGGCCTCGGCCTATCACAGCAGGAAGTGGGGAACCTGATCGGACTATCCGATGTGGGGTATGGTGCGTTTGAGCGAGGCGACCGCCAGATCAGTATCGAGCACCTTCTCCGGCTCTCGGTGATCCTGGGGCAGTCCGCGGCGTGGTTTCTGGGCCTAGACGGGCAACTTACCGAACGCGAGGATCATCTCCTAACCACGTTCCGGAGTATCACGAGCCCGGTGTTTCAGGAGCAGGCACTGGAGGTCGTCAAGGCCGTGGCGGATGCGGACCGTCACATTTGGGAGGAGTGCTAGGCGCGCCGTAGCGCCCGCGGCCCGACTCTGGCGATGGTCAGCATGCCCAGTATGGCCGAGCGCCGGGGACCTGCCCGCCCCTCGGGACAGCGGCCGCAGAGGGACAACCGGCAACGGAGACGGCCGCGGATGGCCTACGGCGTGAATCCACTCCCGGCGCAATCTCCCAGCAGAGCAGGTATTCTGGCCCTGCGACCACAGTAGCTCAGGACGCGGTGCCGGTGCAATAGCTTGCGACGTATCCCCGTTACGCGGTGTGACAGGTTCCGGCGCCAGAGGGGGGACTGGCGCCAGCGACGTAGGAGGTCATTATGCCCACGCGCCAGTGCCCGAACGGCCATCTGACCCGCGACGGCTCCGCCCTGTTCTGTCCCATGTGCGGCGCCCCCATGTCCGGCCAGTCCGCCGGAGCACCGCCCCCGCCCCCCCAGAAAAAGCGCTCCCGGGGCGGCTGCGTCCTCTTAGGGATCCTCGGGGGGATCTTCCTCCTGTTTGTCTATGTCGCCAGTCAGGGCGGCTCCTCCACGAGCGGCAGCAGGGCCAGGGCAACGGCCACCATGTCGCCGGAGCTCGTCAAGCGCCAGGCGCAGAGCATCGCCTATGACTCCCTGGCCCGTGACACGGAAAGCTACGTCGGCAACATCGTGCACTACCGCGGCAAGGTAGTCCAGGTGCAGGAATCCGGTTCGCGGGCCGTCCTGCGCGTGAACGTGACGAACGACGACGGCTGGTGGGAGGATACCGTCTGGGTGAATTACAGCGGGCCGCGCCTCCTAGAAGACGACATTATCAGCCTGTGGGGCCGAGTCCGAGGGCGCCGCACCTACACCGCCGTGCTGGGCAACAGCATCACGATCCCCGAGCTGGACGCGCTGATTGTTGAGCGCTAGCAGCGAGAAGGCCATGCCCATGAACCGGCTCTACTGCGGCGACAACCTACAGGTCCTCCGCGAGGCTGGACAGATCCGTACCGTCGAGCAACTACTCGCCGGCGAGGCCTTCCAGTATCCCCACGCGAACGTCGCCCTCACCCAGGCCGAGCGGGTGGACAAGCGGCGGCCAGAGCAGGGGAGATCGGTGTGAGGGACGAACAGCCGCGACCGGCTCGCACCGCACGCCTTGGAACGGACTGGGGCCGAGCACAAACAGAACAGGAGTAGGGCAATACTAGGACGAAAGGCGGAATATGCAGATCTTCCTCAGTGACAACGATATAACCCACCTGACTGCCATGCCCAAGCAGCTCCCCTGCACCTATCGGGCAGACCTTCGTTTACGTCTAGTGCAAGACAGCAAACTGGCCTCCTCGCTGGAGATCACCACGGAGACCGGACAGAGATTCTGCATCAAGCTTCGGCAGTCTGTCCAGGATCCTTTCGACTTTTCGGCCATTCTGGCCTATCATCTGCCAGGGTCAACAAAGGTATTCCGCCTCAGACGCTACAATGGCGACCACGGTGAGCATACGAACCACCTGGAGAGACTATCGTTTGAGGGACCGCACGTTCACTATGCCACCGAACGTTACCAGGCAGTGTGCCCTAAAGAGGACTCATACGCTGTTGTTTGCGATCGCTACGATGATTTGCATGGGGCACTAGAGTGTCTGCTTGAAGACTGTGGCTTTGTCAGACCGGAGACGGATCCGCCTCGTCTCCTATAGGAGGCCGCGGAGATGGGCGACATCGAGACGATCGAAGCAAGCTTCCGGTCTCGGCTCGGTAGCCGCATTCGTTTGAAGGCGCGAGGGGTTGACCGCTACCTCGTGCTAACACCCTTTGTCTTCGAGGATGGCGATCATCTCAAGATCGTGGCCAAGAGGGTGCACGACCAGTGGTACCTCACCGATGAGGGCCATACGCTCATGCACCTTAGCTACTTCATGGAGGACACTGAGCTCTCGCGGGCTACGCGGCGAGACGTTATCGAGCACGCCGTGGACTGGTTTGGCATCAGCAACGTCGACGGAGTGCTGATGATGCCAGTGGCATCACCTGATGCCGGCGACGCCTTGTTCACCTTCACCCAGGGGCTTCTGCGGATCAGCGATGTGACTCTCCTTCAGAGTGACAGGGCGCGATCAGCGTTCATGGAGGACCTCTTTGCGCTGCTCAGAGAGACTATCCCCGAAGAGCGGCGGACCTTCAACTGGCACGACCCTGTGCACGACAAGCGGGCTACCTATACGGTCGATTGCCGCGCGAATGGGTTACCCGTACCTCTGTTCATCTATGGTGTGCCAGGAGACGACAAGGCTCGCGACGTTACCATCAATCTTAACGTGTTCAAGCGCTGGGGGGTCCGCAACAGCTCGCTGGTGGTGTTTCAGAACCAGGAGACCATCGGTCCGCGCATCCTGGCAAAGCTTAGCGACGTGTGCGACAAGCAGTTCTCCAGCCTAACGGATAACGAAGACCTCATAAGGTCGAACCTGCGGGAGCGGTTTGTCTAGCGATTTCAGGTTCTGTGGGGTAGCGTGTCCGATGGTTGACCCATGCTCGCACACGCCAAGGAGTTCATCTGTCCGCCCCTGGCCCTAGCCGCGCCCTCGTCTTCATCCGCGAGTCCGTCGTCCGCAACGCCGCGGGCGCCGTCTCGCCGGAGCGCCATGGCTGGCTCGCCGTCGAAAAGGCCGGTATCTACGCCGACGCCGAGGGCCACCGCTCCGGCCGCACCGCACCCTCCGACTCTGCCCCAACCCTACGGCCGGCCGAAGTCCAGCCGCACCGGTGCTGCGAGCTCCCTACGGAGCCTAGCTCGCCCCAAAGCCCTTTCCAGACAGGTCGGCCCTAAGGCTCGCCGCCGGCCGGGTGCCAGGGGCTCCTCCCATGCAGGGGGAGCCCTGCCCGACGGACGCGGCAGGCTTCTGCTTTCGTATGAGGCAGAGCTAGTCTCCCCTCTTCCCCCTGCCCTGCTCCGCCCGCTGCACCTGATCCGCCCACGCCAGGTAACCAGCGCTTCGCGGTGTCCCATTCTCAGAGTCAGTAGATGGTCTGAGTCGCCCGAGGTCTCCGCTGCTGCGACGCGCCTGGAGGTGAAACGGCGGGCACCCAGAACATTGTGGACAAGGACGCAGGCGATACGGGGGCGGCTGGGGGGGAACCTGGTGCGGGCGCTGCGGATCAGCCGGACGGAGATGCTGCGGGCGTACCGTGAAGCCACGCGGCGGAACTACCAGGCGAACGGCGACATTGTGGCGGGGTGGCGGTGGCTGTGCGCCAAGCAGGCGCGGACGTGCGCGGCGTGCCTGGCGATGGACGGGACGCACAAGTGTAGGGACCAGACTGCGGACAATGTCTCCGGAGCCTGCCGGTCATGCTGAACCAGTATCCGGGAATCACACCCCTAGAGATCGTCCGGAGCGTGTGGCGTCTCGCTCAGGGCAGACGGAGACCATCCGGCAAGCGCGCCCGCTGCCTGACATCGTCGAGCGAGTACTGCGGCAACGGCGAGATGGACACTGGACCCAGACTCTGGCATCGCACTTGCCGCCGGACAGCGAACACGACACCTGTTTATCGCCGTCAGCCTGTCGAGTCTGCGAGGGCAACTGAAGGCAGAGTTCCATCGGATCTCAAAGATGCACGGGACGGAAACACAAGACTTGTTCCACCGTGATGGGACGATTCGAAAACGGTGGATGAGGGTCAAGTAGCACAAAGCTGGTCCGAAGACCAGCCTTGTGCAGCTCCGTCCACCGTGCGCGACCTCGGCATCTTCATACGGGACGCTTACGCGCCTTGATCGTGGCGGGCGACTTACCACCTCAGAGCTACCCTACGTATAGCACAAGATGACGACTATGGCAATGGGCACGCGGACAAGACAATCACTGATGCCCCGGATCCGTTTCCTCTGGCTGAGGTGTGGCTGTGGGGCCGAGTACAAGGTGCGGGTGGAGCGCATCGGCGAAGGGGAGCCTTTTGAGTGCGTATCGTGCGGCGCGCAGATCGCTGTGCGGCCCTTCGCCGGGGTGTTGGAGCTATTGCACCGCTACAGCGAGCTAGTGCTCAGGATCGAGGAGGATCTGGAGATCGAGGGCGATACGGTCACGCCGAAGAAGCAGGGCGTGACGGCCGGGCCCAGCCCGGTCAAGTAGCGGCCTCCGGGGGCTACGCCCCGCCGGGAACTGCATAGGTACCGCTTGGCCACCGCGCAGGGAGACCTGCCGGCGGTGGCCCTCTTTCGGCGGCCAAGCAGGCGTACCGCATCGACCCGGGAATATAGTCAGGGGCCGCCCCGCGGGGTGGCCCCTAACTGTCGGCGTAAAGTCGCCGTCTACTCCTCGACGATCTCGATCGTCAGGATCTTGTCACCCGGGGGAGGGGCCGGCACTGCGTCGGGGTTGCGCAGCGTGATCGCGTTCACCACGTCCATCCCCTCGATCACCTTCCCGAACACCGCATGCGCACCATCGAGGTGCGGCGTCGGTACGAAGGTGACGAAGAACTGGCTGCCGTTGGTGTTGGGCCCGGCGTTGGCCATCGAGACGATACCGGCCGAGTCATGCCGCAGCGCGGGCGAGAACTCGTCGGCAAAGGTATAGCCGGGGCTACCCCTGCCCGTCCCGGTGGGGTCACCGGTCTGGGCCATAAAGCCGGCCAACACGCGATGGAAGGTGACCCCATCGTAGTACCCCTCGCGGGCCAGGAAGACAAAGTTGTTCACGGTGAGCGGGGCGTCGTCCTCAAACAGGTCGATGACAAAGTCACCCTTTTCCGTCTTGACGATGGCCCGGTAGTCCTTGCTCAGATCGAGGGCCATGGCGGGTGGCTGGGACCAGGTCTTGCCCACGGGTTCTTCCTCCACAGGTGTGCTTGCAGCGACAGGGGTCGGTTCGATGGTAGCCGTCGGCTGGGCCGCGGCGCTCGGGCGCCGGCTCAGCCAGTAGGCCACTAGGACCACGGCAATGGCCACCGCCACGATGCCGAGCGATACCCACAGATCGGTCAGTCGGCTCTTCTTTTCGTCCTTCTTGGGTGGCGGTGGTGGCGCCGGCTTGGGCCGCGTCACAGGCGCCGAGCCTCGCCGCGTGCGCGCCACCTGGCGCCGGCGTGATAGCACGTCTTTCTTCTTGGCCATACGTAACCCCCATAGATGATGGCTAGACTCTGTAGATCTGTTGGAGCCGACCTGCCGGCCCCGGACGTGGCGCGCGACTGCCGACGCCCTACGGGGCGGGGTCGCCAACCTGCTGGGGCGGATCAGCGAGAGGCACCTGCTCAAAGCGCCAGATCGCATAGCCGCAGCCAGCCAGGACCAGCGCACCCAGCGCGTACCCCTCGAGGATGCTCGCCTGCGTCAGGAACACGGCCAGCAGGCCGAAACACCCGCCGGCCAGGTAAAGCGTCAGCACTGCCTCGCGCGGTGTCTCTCCGAGGCGCACCAGCCGATGCGAAAGGTGATCCTTCCCGGGCGTGGTGAGCGGGTTCAGGCCGCGGCGCAGGCGCGAGATCGTCACCAGGGCCGTGTCCAGGATCGGCAGGCCCAGCGTCATCACGGGCACCATCCAGGTCACAAAGGTGACGTTGTTCGGAAAGCGCAGCTTGATGCCCACCGCCGCCAGCATAAAGCCGATGAACAGGGCCCCCGCATCCCCCATAAAGATGCTGGCCGGGTTCAGGTTATAGCGGAGAAAGCCCAAGCAAGCCCCCAAGAGCGCCGCCGCCAGCAGGCCCACCAGGTACTGGCCGCTCATGGCGGCCATCAGCAGGAAAAAGGCCGCCGCGACGGTGCCGATGCCCCCCGCCAGGCCGTCCATGTTGTCCAACAGGTTGAACGCGTTGGTGATGCCCACCACCCACAGCAGCGTGAGGGCCAGGTTGATGGCCGCTGGCACCGGCAGGCGTACCTGCACGCCCGATAGCACCAGGATCGATGCGGCCGCCGCCTGGCCGGCCAGCTTGGCCCACGCGCCCACCCCCTGGCGATCATCCAGGAGGCCCAGGAGCGAGCAGAAGGTCGCCCCTACCAGAATGCCCACGGCCTCGCGAACGTAGAACCGATCGCCAAGCAGCAGGAGCGCCACGATAAAGGCCACATAGATGGCCACCCCGCCCAGAAGCGGCGTGGGCCGCACGTGCACCTTGCGGGCGGCCGGCTGGTCGACCACGCCCAACCGCACGGCCAGCCGTCGCGCCACGGGCGTAGCCGAAATGGCCCCGACGAACGCCGTAATGAGCACCAGGGCATATTGCGTCATGGATGGGGGGTGTCCTTTCCGGCTGCAGTGCTCGCTTCGGCCAGGAGCGCCTGGAGCGCCGCCCGCTCCGCCTCGGGGGCCAGCCCCAGGGCGCGCTCAAGGTGAGGCAGCGCCTCCGCCGGGCGCCCGGTGCCAAGATACAGCTGGGCCAGCGCACGGTGGGCAGTATAGTCATCTGGGCTCAGGTTGAGAAGTTTCGTCAACGCCTGCTCGGCGTCGGCCCAGCGCTGCAGATGAACGAGATGGTCCGCCAGGGCACGCCAGGCCGCCACAAACCCGTCATCCAGCGTCACGGCCCGCTGGTACGCGTCCACCGCCGCCTCGGCGTCTCCCAGGCGCGAGTAGGCGTCCCCGAGGTAGCCCCACAGCGGGGGCACCTTGTAGTTCACCTCCAGGCCCCTCTGGTAGGCGTGGATGGCGTTCTGCCACTCCTCCAGGTTGGAGTAGGCAACGCCGAGGGCTGCCCAGGCCTGCAACGACGTGGCGTCCAGCTCCGTCGCGCGGGTATAGGCCTCCACCGCGCCGCGCCAGTCTCCGCGGGCCTTGCGCAGCTCGCCGACCAGGAGATACGTCTGTGCATACTCGTCATCAATAGCCAGCGACTCGGTGTACTTGGCCTCGGCGCCGTCCAGATCGCCGAGGTCCATGTAGGTCAGCGCCCACTCGTTGCGCATCGGGGCGCTGTTGGGGCTGAGCGCCACGGCCCGCTCGTAGGTGGCCAGCGCCTGCAGACGCATGTCCCGCGCCAGGGCCGGGTCGTCGGTATCGAACGCCCACCGCCGATAGAGCCGCGCGATGTTGGCGGTGTGGTCGGTGTTCAGCGGGTTGAGGCCTTGCGCCTCCTCGAGGGCCAGCAAGGCCTCCTCGTAGGCCGCGTCCCGCGCTGCGGCGTCCTTTTCGGCGGCGGCCACCTCGAGAAGGGCGCGGCCCAGGAACAGGAGATAGTGGTCCTGATCCGGTTCCATGAGATGGGCCTGCTCGTAGAGCTTCGCCGCCTCGCTCCAGAATTGCGCCGAGTCGTACCGGTAGCCCTCCTTGTAGACGACGTCGGCCCGCACCATGCGCACATTGCGTACGTTCACGAACAAGAGAACGCCGACCAGCGCCGCGGCCGCAGCGATAGGCGTGGCCGGGTGCCGCCAGGCGGGGGAGCCGGACGCCCGTGGCCACAAGAACGCCGTGAGCGCCAGCCACACCGCCACGACCACGGCGATGAGACCGGCCAGCAGGTCAGCAGGGTTGCTGACCCGAGTCAGCGCGCGCGCGTGCAGGGTAGCGTAGGCCATCGCCAAGCCCGCGGCGATGGCCACAAAGAGCCCGCCCGCCCCGCACCACCAGGCGGCCGAACGCCGCTCTCCACTGCGGGCCGCCGCACCGGCCACGCACAGGAGGCCGCCGGCGGCGAAGGTGCTCAGGAACAGGCCGACCATGCCCAGGCTTTCGACGTCAGGCCGGCCCACAGCCGCCAGGCTGGTCAGTGACTGCACCAGGACAGCCCCCGGGTTGGTCGACCCCAGAGGGTTGGTCGTATAGTCCCACACCATCACCGCCAGCACCAGGCCGGCCAGGAGGGCGGGCGCCGTCACCGGGTGAGCGCCCAGTCGCTCGACCAGCGGGCTGCGCCGGCGGGTTGGCTGCCGGCGCACGCCGCGCCGCCTGGCTGCCTGCGGCGCAGCCACGACGGCAGCGGGCAGAGCCTCTGTTGCTTCCTCAGCCGTCGGCAGCCAGCCCTGGCCGAGAACCACCAACAGGCCGGCATACGCCCAAAAGTAGGTGCGAGTCGCGGCGACGGCGATGCCCAAGTTGATCTCCAGAAAGTGCGCCGCAACGCCGGCCACGAGGGCGGCGATGAGGAGCGCCTCCGCCGGGCCGCGGCGCTCCGACGGCCCGCCCGCCGATCGGCCGGACGCGACCGCCTCAACCGAGAGGCCCGCCGCATAGGCGGCCACGCCTGCCAGCATCCCCAGCGGCTGCCCCACGCCGATGTACCGCCAAGAACCGTCCAAGAGCACCGGCAGCGCCGTGCCCAGCACCCCGCCGGCCGCCATGCACAAAAGGAAGGCGCGCCGGCGCCCGGGCGTCGCCAGCAGGCCCATCCAGTGCAACCCATAGTAGAAGACACTGCCGAACAGTAGCAGGTGAGCAGCCAGACCCAGCACGCCGGTGGTGATCAGGGCGTCAAACGTCTCGTTGTGGGCGCGATCCGGCGAGCGGTTGCGCGCCTCATAGTGGCCCAGCTCCGCCGGGTAGAAGGGCGTAAAGGCCACGTACATTGCCTCGGGGCCGTAGCCGATCAGGGCCCGCGCCGGATCGGAGGCCACCATCTCCGCCGCGCCCTCCCAGATCAGCAGGCGCACCTTGCCGGTGCCGCCCTCCGTCTCCAGGAGTTGCCCCAGGCGGCCGACGTAGGGCACCTCGCGCAGGGGCGCAAAGGGGGAGTTCGGCACGTTCAGCCAGACGATGAAGGCCGCCAGGGCCAGGCCTCCTATCGTGACCAGCAGCGCCAGCCGCCTCCGGCCTACTGCCAGGAGGTACAGCAGCAGGAACAGGGCCAGACCGGTGGCCAGGCCCAGCCAGGGGCCGCGGCTCTGGGTGAAGAAGAGGCACACCGCCTGCGCGCTCAGAGCCAGCAGGTGGGCGCCGAGCAGCAGGTACCTGGCCAGCGGTTTCCTGGCCGCGACGCCCACCAGCGCCAGGCCCACGACGCCCGCCGCCGAGATGGCCAGCCCCGCGCCAAAGCCGAGGAGCGCCCAGCCAGCCACTTCGGCGAGGAGAACCACCGCAGCGCCCGCGCCGAGCAGTACCCGCGCTCGGCGGCCCTCGCCCGCAGGCCCGCCCGTCACCAGCCCGACCACGCGCGCCAGGCAAAGGGGCAGCACCATGATCAGGTAGGCCGCCACAAAGATGGGGTTCCCCATGTTCGAGGCGACCCGGAAGGTCGTATCTCCGCCCCACGGCAGCGGGTCCAGCTGATAGTGCTGCAGCATGCCGTACAGCGAGATGGGCAGGCTGGTCAGGATGACCACGGTGACCAGGCGGTCCAGCTGCTCGCGCCGGCGCAGCGTCGTCAGCAGGGCCGCAAAGATCACCATGTACGAGAGCAGCGAATAGGTGCCCTGCAGCCGCTGGTACGAGCCCCACAGGCTGATGCGCGGCACCACCGAGAAGGCCGTCGATAGCAGGTGGACGCCGGCGAGGATCAGGGCCGGCACAACGAGCGGCGCCCGCCAGCCGACCCGCGGTGTGGAGGGCCCGGACCCCACGGTCCTGCCTGCCAGACGCTCGTCGGCGTACCTGACCACGATGGCCAGCGCCATCAGCGTGGCGATCGACCTCAGGATGGCCAGCTTGTCGGGCTCAAAAACGCGGCTCGAGTAGACGTTGAAGAAGAGAGGGATGATGGCTAGGGCCAGCAACCAGCCGGCCTCCAGCACAGCGTCGCATATTCCACTGATCTTTGTGCGCATGCCCGCCAACCTGGTACTGTTTGACCCGACGAAGCATGCCGGGCCGACGTTCAATACGGCACCTGTAGTGAAACCGTCAAGAAAGGGCCTGCCGCCGTCGTCACCTTCACCGGGCCGGGCCCGCCTAGGCCCCCGGCCTAGCCTCGGTGGCTGGCCGCCCGCCGTAGGGCCTCCCGGTACACGGTGTGGATGCCGGCCACCATCTGCTCGACCGACAGCTCCGCCGCCCGGGCCCGCGCCCGTGCGCCGAGCGCCCGCCGCAGCGAGCCATCTCGGCACAGGATGCGGATGGCCTTGGCCAGCGCCTCCGTACCGCGCGCCGGCACGACCAGCCCCGTCTCACCGTGCTGGTTCACGAAACTCGTCCCCGTGCCCAGCTCGGTCGACACCACGGGCAGCCCGGCGTGCATCGCCTCCAGCTGGACGAGCCCGTAGGCCTCGGACCGCTCGCTGGCCGGCAGTACAAAGAGATCCGCGGCACCATAGTAGGTGGGCAGGTCCTCGTCCGGCACGCGTCCGCAGAACACCACCCGTTCCTGCAAGCTGAGCTCCCGTGCCAGGGCCCTCCAGGCCTCGCCCATGGGGCCCTCCCCCACCACGAGGAGCGTCCCGGCGACCTCGGGCATGGCCCGCAGCAGGTAGTCCAGCCCCTTATAGTACCGCAACACGCCCACAAAGAGGAGCAGCGGCCCCGCTGTCGCAAAGCGCGCCCGCAGCTGCTGCACCCGGTCCGCATCTGGTGCGGCAAAGCGCCGCCCATCGATGCCGTAGGGCACCACGCGGCACTTGTCCGCCAGGGCCCGCAGGACGGGCGAGCTCTCCAGGTAGTTAGGGCTGCCGACGATGATGCGGTCCGCCTTGTTCAGGGCACGCAGCATCAGTGGCCGGTACAGGGCCAGAAGGCGCTTCTGCCGCACGACGTCGCTGTGGTAGGTCACGACGGTGGCCCGGCTGCGCCCTACCAGGTACTGCGCCAGCTCGCCGACCGGATAAGGGAAATGCACATGGGCGACGTCGGCCTCGAGGCCGGCCAGTTCCAGCGGCAGGCTCAGGCTCAGCGGGGTAGAGGCCACCGTGGCCAGGCGCCCGGCCTTGAGCACGTGCACGCCGCCGCGGTATTCCTCCGTCGTCTGCGGCCCGGTGTTGGCCACCAGCACCGTCACGTCGTCCCCCGCGGCAGCCTGGGCCTCCGCCACCAGCCGCACGTGGTTCTCGATCCCCCCCACTACCGGGGCATAGTCCTTGTAGATGTGCACGACGCGCATGCTCATTGCCCCGCCCCTTTGGGCGCTGGGCCACCCCCGAGCACCTGCGCGTACACGGCCTCGGTCTCCGCGATCTCGCGGGGCAGGCCAAAGAGGGCTCTTACACGCGCCAACCCCTTGGCCCCCAACCTGGCCGCCTCACCGGGATCCCGGAGCAGCCGCAGCAGGGCGCTGGCCAGCTCGGCAGGCGAGCGGGACGTCACCAGCAGGCCCGTCTCGCCGTCGACGACCGCTTCTGGGATGCCCCCGACCCGCGACGCCACCACCGGCAGGCCGGCTGCCATCGCCTCCAGAATGCTCAGGTTCATACCCTCCCACCCGGCGGTCGCGTGCACCAGCAAGTCTGAGGCGGCCAGCAGGGCGGGCACGTCGTCGCGCTGGCCCGTCAGTATCACCTGCTGCCTGAGCCACAGGCCGTCCACCAGATCCTCAACCCGAGCGCGGTAAGGACCGTCCCCCACGATAAGCAGGCGGGCGCCCGGCAGCTCCTCGCGCACCTGGCGAAAGGCGATCAGGAGCGTCTCAAAGTCGCGCGGGCGGTACAGCCGGCAAACCATGGTCGCCACCCTGGCATCCGCAGGGAGCCCCAACCTGCGCCGCGTCTCCTGGCGCGCCAGAGCGGGCCCTCCGCCCACCCCAAGCGCGGGCAGGTCGATTCCGTTGTACACGACTGCGATGCGCTCGGGCGCACACACTTGCGCCGCCAGCAGCTCAGACCGCTGCGCCTGGGCCACGGCGATGACCGCATCGGTATAGCGGGCCAAGGCACGCTCCAGCGCCAGGAGAACGGCCGACGCGGGCCGGCGATAGTGCGGCGCGGCAAAGGCGTGCACGGTGTACACCACCCGCGGCCGCGCGGAGCCCAGCGCCGCCGCGGCCAGCCGGCCATAGAAAGCGGCGCGCGGCCCATGGACGTGCATCAGGTCCGCGTTCTGCGCCAGCCTCCGCAGGGCGCTCAGCGCCCGGAGCGAAAGGCCCCGCTCCAGTGGCAGGACGTGCACGGCCGCCCCCGCCCCGCGCAGGTCGCCCGCAGACACGCTGCCTCCATCATCGGGCAGGGCCACCTGTATGTCGTAGCGCGCAGGGTCCAGGCCGCGCACCAGGTCGCGCACGTGCACCGCGCCGCCGCCCCGCGACGAGGCGATCACCTGCAGCAGGCGCACCTTGCTCATGGGGTACCCCCCGCAGGGCAGGGCGCCCTCACGGCTGCCCCCGGGCGGCCAGCATGGCCTCAATCCGCGAGCAGATCATGCCCAGCGCCACGTCGTTGTGGCCCCCCTCGGGCACGATGACGTCGGCGTACCGCTTGGACGGCTCCACGAACTCCAGGTGCATGGGGCGCACGGTCTCCATGTACTGGCCCAGTACCGAACTGAGCGAACGGCCGCGCTCCTCCACGTCGCGCCGCAGCCGGCGGATGAGCCGCACGTCGGCATCGGCGTCCACGTAGATCTTGATGTCCATCAGCGCCCGCAGGCGCGGGTTGGTGAAGACCAAGATCCCCTCCACGAGGATGGCCGGGCGCGGGTCCACGCGGCGCGTCTCGCGCTTGCGCACATAGTTGGAAAAGTCGTAGATCGGCACACAGACCGGAAAGCCATCCAGCAGGCGCTGTAGGTGTGCCAACAGCAGATCGTCCTCCAGGGCATCCGGATGGTCAAAGTTGCACTTGCGGCGCTCCTCGAGGGGCAGGCCGCTTAGGTCGCGATAATACGAGTCATGCTGGATGTAGGCGACCCGGTCGCGCCCGACGCGAGCGAGGATCGTGTTCGAGATCGTCGTCTTGCCCGATCCGGTCCCGCCGGCCACGCCGACCACGATCGGTTTGTGCGCTGCGCTCAGGTTCACGCTCATGGGTGGGTCCCCGTCACTCCACGATAAAGGTCCGGCCGGCCGGGTGAGTATAAGTGCGGGGGGCGTCCTCGTCAACGGGTGGGAGCGCCCACCGCGGCACTGCTTGACAGCCCCGCCCCCACTGGGGCATAGTGCCGCCGTACGTGCGCGGGCGCCGAGCCACCCCGGCCAGCCCGTGCAACCAGTTGGTACCGCCAGTAAAGCAAGGAGCATAGCATGGCCCAGCCCATCCCGATCGGCATGTGCATCAACCCTGACAAGGTCTCCGAGTTGGCCCCCGGCTACGACTACCTGGAGCTCACCGTCTCGGGGGCGCTGAACCCCCTCGAGGACGATGCCACCATGGCCCCGCGCCTGGCGTCGCTGAAGGCGCTGCAGCCCCCGGTGCGGGCCTTCAACGTGTTCGTGCCCGGGGCGCTCCGCATCACCGGCCCGGAGGTAGATTGGGACCGCCTGGCCGGTTATGTCGACCGCGCCGTGGCGCGCGCCCAGGCGCTCGGCGGCAAGATCATCGTCTTTGGCTCCGGCGGGGCGCGTAGCATTCCCGAGGGGTTCCGCCGCGACGAGGCCTGGAAGCAGTTGGTGCGCTTCTGCAACCTCTGCGCCGACCGCCTGGAGGGCTCCGGCGTCACCCTGGCGATCGAGCCGCTCAACCGCAAAGAGTCGAACGTGCTGAACACCTACCTCGAGGGCGTCCGCCTGGCCAAGGACACCAACCGCCCCAACGAGATCAAGGTGCTGGCCGACATCTATCACTTTATGATGGATGAGGAGCCCCTCGACGACATCCTGCAGGCCCCCGAGTGGCTGGCCCACGTGCACCTGGCCGATTCAGGCCGCCTGAACCCCGGCACCGGCACCTACCCGCTGCGCCGCTGGTTCGATATCCTCCGCGAGGTCGGCTACCAGGGCATGGCCTCGGTCGAGTGCCGCTTTGGCGACGACTATACTAAGCAGACGGCCGAGTCGCTGGCCTTCTTGCGGCCACTGGCCGGCTGGTAGGGTCCTGAGGGCTTCGCCAGCACATCGCCCGGAGCGCACACCGTCCGGAGCAAGGAGCAGATGAGATGCCTAAGCGCATCCCGATCGGTATGTGTGGCAACCTCGAGGAGTTCGCCATGCTGGCCCCCGGGTACGACTACCTGGAGCCATCCGTGGCCCGCACCCTCAGCCCCCTGGAGGACGACGCGGCCATGGCCGAGCGCATGGCCGCTCTGCGGGCGCTGCAACCGCCCATCCGCGCCTTCAACATCTTTGTGCCCGAGGCCGTACCCCTGACGGGGCCAGCCGTGGACTGGGACAGGGTCGCGCTCTATGTGTCGCGGGGGCTGGGCCGCGCGGCGACGCTGGGCGCCAGGGTGATCGTCTTTGGCTCCGCGGCGGCCCGCCGGGTGCCCGACGGCTTCCCGTACCGAGAGGCCTGGGGGCAGCTGGTGCGCTTCCTGTCCATCTGTGCGGACCACGCCAGCGCGCAGAACCTCACCATTGCCATCGAGCCGGTCTATAGCTCGAACATCATCACCAGTTACCTCCAGGCCGTGGCCCTGGCCAAGGAAGTCGGCCGCGAGGAGATCAAGGTCGTGGCCGACATCATCCATTTCTGGAAGGTGAACGAGCCCCTCGAGGACATCTACCTGGCGCCCGAGTACGTCGCTCACGTGCACGTTTCGGACACGGAGCGCCGCGCTCCCGGCCCGGCAGACCCGCACGGGGCGGTGCAGCGCCTGTTTGAGATCCTCCACGACATAGGTTACCAGGGCCTGGCCTCGGTCGAGGCGCAGTTCGGCGACGACTACACTGCCGAATCGGCAGCGGCCCTCGCCTACCTGCGCGACCTGGCCGGCTAGCAGGGCGCCCCTCGCCACACGACGCGGCCGCTCCCCTTCGTCAGGAAGGGAGCGGCCGCCACGCTGTCGCCTGTGCGGGCCATGGCGGGCAGCGGTCCTGCGCCCTCACCCCACGCCCGTATGGGCGACCTCGTACTTGCCCTGCAGCCCCTTCACCGGCGCTCCCTGTAGGTTGTACAGCACCCCGAACATGCCCGCCAGCTGCTGGGCCTCGCCAGGGTGCTCATCGATCAGGTTGTGCCGCTCCTGCGGATCGTCGACGAGGTGGTACAGCTCGTCCACCTGGTCGGCCGGGCGGCGGATGTAGCTCCAGGTCAGATCGCGCACCACGCGGTCCGGCGCCTGGTGGTACCCGGAGATGATCGCCTGGCGGATGGCCGGCACCTCGCCGCGGATCACCGGTAGCAGACTCTTGCCGGGGAGGGCATCCAGGTTGTTGCCCATGCCGATCGCATCCAGAAGCGTGGGCAAGACGTCGTGGAAGGAGCCCAGCGCCTGCAGCCGCTGCCCTCCATGGCGTGCGCCCGGGAAGCGGATCAGGAAGGGGACCTTGAGCAGCTCGCTGTACAGGCGGTCGCCGCCCTTCAGGAACTTGCCATGGTCGGCCAGCGGGTGGCCGTGATCGGCGATGAGCACGATCACCGATGTCTCGTACAGGCCCAGGTCCTTCAGCCGGTGCAGCAACACGCCCACATAGTGGTCGACGTAGGCACACTCGCCGGCATAGAGCCCGCGGATGTAGGCGATCTCTTGGGCGCTGAAATGAGCCGAGGCCGGCCCGCCCGGCGGCAGGATGAGGCGCTTGCCCCGGTAGGAGGGGTCGGTGTAGCGGTCGAACTCGGGCGGTGGGGTCCACGGCTCGTGCGGGTCAAACGAATCGAGGAAGAGGAACAGCGGCTGAGAGGCGACGTTCCGCTCCAGCCAGGCGTTGGCCTTGCGCACCAGCCGCGCGGCATAGTGGTCTTCGGCCGTCTCGAACTCCTCGACGTTCTTGAGCGCCGTCTCGACGATCCGCCGCCACTCCGGAGAGTAGGTCTCTTGACAATAGTCGTCGAGGCGCAGCCTGGTCAGCGGGCCTGAACGGTAGGCGTCGTACTCCTGCCCACGCACCCACTCCCAGGTACGGTAGCCGCGGTGCAGGTTCATCCCCGGCTTGAAGTAGTGGTAGCAGTCGGTGTACAAGGCCGTCAGGTAGCCGGCGCTGGCCAGGATCTCCGGCAGGCTGCGGTCCTCCGGGGTCAGCGGCTGCCAGGGGCGGTGTACCAGGGTCCTCTCGCCCGTCAGCCAGGCGGTGCGCACCGGAATGGTTGGCAACCCCTCCGGGTAGACGTTGTCAAAGGCCACGCTCTCGCGCGCCAGCGCGTCGAGGTGGGGCGTCGCGCAGGGCGCGGCGGGGTTGTAGAAACGCACGTGGTCCTGCCGGAAGGAATCGAGACAGATAAAGATGACGTTGGGGCGCTCATCGACCATGGCCAGGCCTCCTCGTTCTCACCCGTTCGCAGCGAACCCCAGGCGGGCCACGCCGCCCACAGGCCGGACGGGTGCGCCCCCGTGTGCGGGCGTCCGCGCCGCCGGCGCCGGCCGGCCTAGGCCCACGGATCGATGGGCGGCTCGTCCTTCTTGATCTCGCTCTGTTCGGGCGCTGAAGGGGCCGGCTTGCCCCTGCCGAACAGGTCGTTGAGGAAAGCGCGCACCTTCTCGTCCGCCGTGCGGCCGATGGCCGGCCAGTCGGCGTCGCGAGAGGTACCCACCAGGTGCGCCACGGTGCCCCGAGCCGCGTGTTCCGCCTCACGGCCGATATCGTCCCACTCGGCGTCGTCCTGCAGCCCCACGGTCTGGGCAGCGCCGCGGCGGGCGCTGTCCCCCGCCTCGCGGCCGATGGCATCCCAGGGGGACTCCTCCGGCAGGCCGACCAGGCGGGCTGCCTCGCGCCGCACCTGGTCCTCGATCTGGCGCAAGATATCCCCCCACTCTTTGGCGCTGGAGCGCCCGGCCCCCTCGGGACCGGCCTGCGGTTTCGGCCCTTCCGTCGTCATGTTGGCTCCTCCCGTTCTCATCGAACCCACAGACGGCAGCTACACTGCCATTCTAGCAGGCGTCGGCGCCAGCGTCTACGGGTCTGCAAGCCGCAAGATCATCATCTGCAGACGTTGCCTTCCGCGCTGCAATGATGTATGATGTCCCCAGTGATAGACAGCAGGTGACAGTGCGATGCACGCTGGCCATATCTCCCACAGCCCGGCTCTCCTTCTTGCGGGGCTCCTCCTTCGGAGGAGCTATTGCCGCATGGGAGGCGGCCGGGCGTAACCTGGTAAGCGCTATCTGACCAGGCTCAGGCCACCCACGAGGGCCCCCATGCGGGGCCCTCGTTTTGCTTTCCCAAGGAGGAACACGCTATGCCTACATACCGAGATGAGCAGCCAGAAGACCAGGAGGCCCGCTACGACCACCACGCCGTGGAGCGCAAGTGGCAGCAGACCTGGGAGGAAACCGGGATCTACCGCGTCGACCTGGACGGCGCTGCGCGCCCCTACCTCAACCTCATGGAATTCCCCTATCCCTCTGGCGAGGGCCTCCACGTCGGGCACGTCTACACCTACGGCGGGGCGGACGTGCACGGTCGCTACCAGCGCATGCGCGGCCTCGACGTTTTCCAGCCGATGGGTTTTGACGCGTTCGGCATCCATGGGGAGAACTATGCCCTGCGGCTCGGCGTCAACCCTGCCATCCTGGTGCCCAAGAACATCGTCCGCTTCCGCGAGGAGCAGATGAAGCGCATCGGCGTGGCCTTCAACTGGGAGCGCCAGGTGGATACCACTGATCCCGCCTATTACCGCTGGACGCAGTGGATCTTCCTGCGCCTCTACCACGCCGGGCTGGCCTACCGTGCCGAGGCGCCGGTGAACTGGTGTCCCTCCTGCCTGACGACCCTGGCCGACGAGCAGGTCATCGACGGCGAATGCGAGCGCTGCTCATCCCCCGTGGCCACCCGCCGGTTGACGCAGTGGTTCTTCCGCATCACCGACTATGCGGACCGGCTGCTCGACTTTTCCAAGGGGGACTATCCCGACGTCACCCGCAAGCTGCAGACGGCCTGGATCGGCCGTCGCGAGGGGACGGAGCTTCGCTTCACCGTCCAAGGTGGCGGAGAGATCACCGTGTTCACCACACGCGTGGACACGCTGCACGGCGCCACCTTCCTGGTGCTGGCCCCGGAACACCCCGATGTCAAGCGCCTGACCTCCGCCGACAGGATGGCCGAGGTGACGGCCTACTGCGAGGAGACCTCCGGCCGGACACCGGCCGAGCGGCTGGCCACTGGCCGGGCCAAGACGGGCGTCTTTACCGGCTCGCTGGCCACCAACCCGATCAATGGCCGCGCGCTGCCCATCTGGGTGGCCGATTACGTCCTCGCCGAGTACGGCACCGGGGCCGTCTTTGCCACGCCGGCGCACGACGCCCGCGACCTCGAGTTCGCGGTGGGGCACGGCCTGCCGGTGATCGAGGTCGTGGCTCCGCCCGAGCCGCTGCCCGAGGACGAACGCCCCCCGCGGGCCGCCTACGAGGGCGAGGGCGTGCTGATCAACTCCGGCGAGCACACCGGCCTCAGCACGGCGGAAGGGCGCCGCGCCATCACCGAGGACCTGGCCGCCCGCGGCCTGGGGGGCTTTCGCGTGACCTATCGCCTGCGCGACTGGCTGATCTCCCGGCAGCGCTACTGGGGCCCGCCGATCCCGATCGTCTACTGCGAGCGGTGCGGCACGGTTCCGGTCCCCGAGGAGGACCTGCCCGTGCTGCTGCCGAGGACCGAGCACTTTCGCCCGCTGGGCACGGGCGAGTCCCCTTTGGCCTCGCTGCCCGAGTTTGTGGCCACGCGCTGCCCGCGCTGCGGAGGGCCGGCCCGCCGCGAGACGGACGTTTCCGACAACTTCCTGGATTCTGCCTGGTACTACCTGCGCTATACCTCGACGGAGTACAGCGATCGCGCCTGGGATGAGGGGCGCCTGCGGCGCTGGCTGCCCGTCAGCCAGTATACCGGCGGCGTAGAGCACTCTACCCTTCACCACCTGTACGCGCGCTTCCTGTGGAAGGCCCTGCAAGACGTGGGATGCCTGCCGCGTGACCTCGGTGTGGAGCCGTTCGCCCGGCTGCGCCTGCACGGCGTCGTCCTCAAGGATGGCGAGCGGATGAGCAAGAGCCGCGGCACCGTGGTGAACCCCGACGAGTACGTGGCGCGTTACGGCGCCGACGTGCTGCGCGTGTACCTGCTGTTCATGGGGCCCTTTGAGCGTGGCGGGGACTTTCGCGACGATGGCATCAACGGCGTCGTCCGCTGGTTGCAGAACCTCTGGCGGGTAACGGCCCCGCGCGCCACCGCACCGGCCGACGAGGCCCCCGCCGCTGAGGAGATGCTCCCGCTGCGGCGCGCGTTGCACCGGGCCATCCGCAAGGTGACCGATGACGTCGAGTCGATGGCCTTCAACACCGCCATTGCCGAGCTGATGGCCCTCACCAACACCCTGCGCGAGTGGCGCGATCATGCCGACGTAAGGTCGTGGGATGAAGCCGTATCGGCCCTGATCCGTCTGGTCGCCCCTCTGGCCCCCCACCTGGCCGAGGAGCTGTGGGCCAGGGAGGGCCAGCCCTACAGCGTGCACCGTCAGCCCTGGCCCGAGTGCGACCCCGCACTGATCGAGGCGTCGCGAGTGACGCTGGCCGTCCAGGTGAACGGGCGTCTGCGCGGCAGGGTGGAGGTCCCAGCCGGGCTGGAAGAGGCGGAAGCGGTCCGCCTGGCGCTGGGCCTGGAGGGGGTGCAGAACGCCCTGGCGGGCCGCACGGTGCGGAGGACGATCGTCGTGCCTGACCGGATCGTGAACCTGGTGGCGTAGAAACGCGCCCTCGGGCGCCTGTCTCGGAGTACCGTCCCGGGCGGGCGCCCGGAGGGCGGCGCTCAGCGCCCGCCCAACAGCACCCAGCGCACGCGGCGCCAGGTCACCCAGGTCAGCCAGCCGGCCGCGGCCAGGGCCGCGGTGAGGACCACCGTCCGCCACACCGGGAACTCGGGCACCGCGGAAAGGACCTGGAAGGCGTCCACCGCGCAGTCGCGGCCCGCGGAGGCGGCCGGGGCCTCCTCGGCGACCGTGATGGTGACGGTGTGTTGCCCGGGAGTAGCCTCGCGCACGAGGGTGACGCGCGCACCGGCCTGAACGTCGGGGCTGTAGAGGTCCACGTAGCTGCGGCCCTGCGCATCCGCCGGCAGGCCGGGTGCGGCGTGCCCGTCGACGACCACCAAGAGCCGCCCCGCCCCGCTGTGCCGCCGGGTGATGAGGTCGAGCCGCGACCCCTGGAAGGTCAGCGTCACGCTGTTGCCGGCCGTGTCGGAATGCATGTAGGCCAGCCCCGAGGCGGCGGGGTCGATGGTGTTGGCCCAGCGCCCCTGGGCCTTGACGGCAGCGTGCGTCTCTTCATAGTGGCCGGGGCCGACCAGGTTCTGCCTGGCCGCCCTTTGCACCGCCAGGTAGACCGGGCGGGGCGTAAAGTCCGGGTCGACCATCCGGAAATAGTACTCGGCCGACGTGTCGGGGATGCTCCCCACCTGACGGAAGTACCAGATCAGGAACACGCCCGCCCAGGGCCATTCGGAGCGGGCCATCTCGATGCCGCGCACGGTGTACTCGGCCTGCTCGGCCTCGCTCACGCGCTTCCACACCAGGGCCTCGGGGGTGAAGGAGGCCGGCGCCGCGTTCCAGCCGTACTCGTTGAACCAGACCGCCTTGCCCCCATCCCCGTAGCGGACCATGACCTCGCGCTGCAAGAGCACCCGCTGAAAGTTCAGCACAGCCGGGTCGGGCGGATCCTCGGGCGCCCGGTCCAGGCCGAAGGCGTTCGCCGAGTAGATATCGAACCACTGCCCGGCCCCCGCCTCATACATCCCCTGGAGGTACTCGAGGTCGTTCATCGACCGCCACTTGCCGGGCTCGGGGTGTGGCTCGCCCAGGGTGTAGGCCAGCGGCGCCGAGAGCACGTACACGTTGGGGTCGGCTTCTCTGGCACGCCGGTAAGCGATGCGCAGCATCTCAGTATACTCGGCGGGGTCCACGGCGCGGTTGCCCCACTCGGGGTAGATGTTCGGCTCGTTCCAGATCTGCACGTACTGGACGCGCCCGCGATAGTGCTTGACGAACTCGTAGACGAAATCGCCATAGTCTTCGAGGTTGTCGGGCGGGGCGGAGGGGAGCGAGTTGTCCTGCCGGGTCCAGGCCGGGGGCAGGTCCAGGCGGGCCACGATCCGCAGCCCGAACGACTCGCAGAGGGCTACGATCTCGTCGTACTTGGTCCAAGTGCTGGCCTTGTTGGCGGCCTGCAGATACTCGCCTTTGCGCTCCGGCTCCAGCTCGGCCCAGGGGAACTGCTGCTTGACCCAACCGATCCCCGCCTCGGAGGCCATCCGCAGGGTGCGCTCGCGCTTCCACTGCTCCACCTCGCGGGAGAGAAAGAAGTTGGCGCCATAGGGGTTGACGTCCGTCTGGGGGACGTCGCGCGGCGGGCGCTCCGCGTTCCCCCCGGAAGCCCGCCCCAACGCAGAGGCGCCCCGCCAGACGGTGCTCGCCAAGAGCAGGCCGAGCACGATCACGAGGGCTCCCATGATGGAAAGCCTCACGAGGGCAGCGCCGCGGCCGGGATTGCGAATCAGACCCATGCGCGTCGACTCCCCCTGCAGAGCTGTGACGAAGGCAGAACTGAGGCCAGCATGGGCAGGATTCTAGACGGCGTGGGCCGGCCTGTCAACGCAGCGCCGCCGGCGGCGGCGCTTGCCATGTCCTGCCCGCTACGCTACACTGGCCGGGAGTATCGGCATCCGCTGCAGGGCGCTGACCAGGACGGAGCCACCATGTGCATTGAGTACCGCCTGTCGCTAAGAGACGTCGTCTTCTTTCAGCTCTACCAGTACAATCACTCGCCCTCCTCCCAGAAGACACGCCGCCGGGCCATCTACGGCGGGGCCGCGGTGATCATCGCCCTGACCGGCGCCATGGCCATCATCGCCGGGGCCTGGAGTCTCGCCATCGTCGGCGTGGTCTTTGCCTTGGTGTACGCCTACCTGTTCCCCCAGCTGCTCCAGAACAACATCCGCCGGATGACGACGCGCCTGTACGCTGGCCGCCTGAACGTCCTCAACCGCCGCGAGCTCGAGATCCGTCCTGAGGGCCTCACGGCGCGCAGCGACGGCGAGGAAAGCACCGTGGCCTGGAAAGACGTCCGCGGTGTGACCGTTCTGGATCGCTACCTGCTGATCTACCTCAGCGCCGAGGCGGTGCACATCGTTCCGCGCGACACGGTGCTGGAGGGCGACTTTGGTGAGTTCGCCCGAGAGGTCCAGCAGCGCATCCCCAAGGCGGCCGCCTAGCGCCCAACCTATCCGCAGAGTGCCCAGGGATCGCCCCGAACCGTCCCGCGCCCAGCCCGAAAGGATCGCCCATGCCGACGTGCCAACTCGAGTGGAGGGGTCAGCAGGCTTTCGACGCGCTCCAGCGCGACTCTTCCGTGGAGGTGTCTGCCGGGAACGTGCGCCTCCTGGGCCGAGTGCTCCTCGCCGACGAGATGGGCGATTGCACCGGGCGCGACGTCGAGGCGATCGGTGGCCAGGTCTGGGCGCGCAAGGACTTTGTCCTCGACGGCAACCCGGGACGGCCGCTGGCGCGGGGCGCACGCCTCAGCGTATGGCTGCGCTCGGCCGACGCCAACGCCACCCTGACCGCCGAGGTCAATGGCCACCCGCTGGCGATCTCCCTCCCCTCCCGTGGGTCGGAGGACGAAGCCGAGGCCGGGGCCTACTGGCACCGCAACTGGCCGACGGTGGAGGTCCCGGCCGAGTGGCTCCGCCCGGGCCTGAACAGCGTCGTCCTGCACTCGGGCTCGGCGGCCGTCTGGGAGACCCTCATCGACACCTGCCGACACCCCAACCGCAGCGCCAAGAGCCGCGACGGCGGGCGCACCTGGGATTGGGACCGCCTCGGCTATAACGATTGCTATGACGGCGAGTACCTGGCGCGCCTGGAACTCGATCGTTACGCGCCGGCGGGCGAGATCCTCTCCGCCGTGGAGGACCTGGCCCTCCGCGAGGCCGGCCTCCCCAGCCCCACCGCATACGGGCCGGTGACGCTTTCCTGCACTGCGGACACGCCCCCCGGCACCGAGATCCTTCTGGCCCTCCGCTCAGGCCCCAGCCCGGCCTACGATCCGCGCACCTGGGCTGCCTGGGCGCCCGCCGATGGGTTTGCCCTGCGCGACGGGGACCGCTTCATCCAGTGGCAGGCCACCCTGCGTACCTCGGACCCCCTCGTGACGCCCACGCTCACCGCAGTGTCCCTGTCCGTCGGCCGGCACGCGGCGCCGGCGGGCTGGGGCAGCCTGGTGAGCAGAGATAGCGCCCCGATCGCCTATCCCTCGCGTCCGTTCGGCTACCAAGCCCCCTACTCCCGGGCTGACCTGCTCCGCGAACGTTGGCAGTTGGGCCAGATAGTCGCCGGTGCCGCCAACGACTGGGAGCGCATCCTGCGCCTGGCCATCTGGGCCCGTGACCAGTGGACCGACGGGTGGCAGCGCGAATGGAAGACCCTGCGGGCCTGCCCCCCGTTCGACGCCCCCATCATCCTGGAGTTCGGTCGGCACAACCTGGGCGTGGGCATGTGCACCCACTATTCGACGGTCTTTGTGCACTGCTGCGCGGTGCTGGGGATCACGGCGCGGCTCGTCATCCACCGGGCACACTGTACGGCCGAGGCCTGGTCTGATCACTGGGGCAAATGGGTCTGGCTTGACGTCGGCGGGGACGTAGACGACGCCCGGCGCGCCGTCTACTATGTGCAGGGTGACGGCGCCCCCCTTTCCGCGCTCGAGGCGCGCGCGGCCTGGCTCTCTGGGGATACGGAGGGGCTGCGCCTGCGCGGCCGCGGCGACCCCGGCATCGCCTTTGCCCTCGTCGACCGCCTGGCGAAGCTGGACCACTTTTGCATCGTCCTGCGCAACGACCAGCTGACCTCGCCACACCCTGGCGAGCTAGAGCATGGCATTGTGGCCTATCACTATGACGGCTACCTCTGGTGGCGCGACGGGAACACCCCGCCCCTGCCCTACTTCTCGCACTCATCGGGCCGCCCTGCCGACTTGTACTGGGAGCCGAACCGTACCCGCATTCACCTCCAGCGCACCGCGCGGCGCGGATCGCTACAGGTACTGCTGGAAACCTCGATGCCCAACGTCGCCCCCGGCACCATTCTGGGCCCGGACCATCACCCGACGGCTATCCATCTCCCCGCGCCGCCCGCTGGGAGCCCGGCCGGCCTGCAGATGCGCCTTGGCGACGGCGGCTGGCAGCCCTGCGCGGATCGGTTCGAATGGACACTGCACCCCGGCCCCAACCGGCTCGCGGCTCGCTCGGTGAACGCGTTCGGCGTGGCTGGGCCAGAGAGCGTTGCTACCGTCATGTTGTCCGCAGATCAAGATACCGGCACACCATAGTAGAGAGGAGCATGCCTTGGACGGCGTCAAGTACTTGGTACACCGATCGCAGGCGGGCGAAGCCGTCAAGCCCTGGCTGATGCTGGGCCCGCTGTATGAGGACATGTCCGCGAGCGTACAGGGCCTGACCCTGTTCGAGCGGGCCGGCGCCACGGTCGGTATCTCTGCCATGGAGGACATCCTCGCCGAGGCGCAGGGCATACTGGCCAGCAGCCCTCGGGAGAACGACACGACCCCCTTCCGCGGGCAGCCACTGCGCTGGAGCCTGGTGCGCCGCCCCGAAAAGTACCTATCCTGGGGCCGCTACAACATCTCGAATCACCTGGGGGCGGCCTTCTTTTCCACTCGGGTCACCGCCGACCAGGCGGGGCCACGGGAGTGGCGCCTGGTGCTGCGCCTCACCTCACGGGCGTTGGTCTCTATCAACGGCGAGGTCGTCTGTGACCTGACGGGCCTGCCCGGCCAGGCGCGCGACGGGGGCTATGAGGCCCGCTTTACTGCGCCCCTCCGTGAGGGGGAGAACGTCATCAACGTCGCCTCCTTCCGGCTCGCCCGCATGGCCCAGGCCGGCTTCCGCCTGGAGTGCACCGACGGCGACCTCTCCGGCCGCGTGGCGCTGCAGGAAGGGATTACCTTCGAGGAGCGCGCCCAGGTAGAGCGCGAGGTTGGCGGGCTGCGGCTCGATAGCGACGTCTTCTACCCGCAGCGGCCGGTGGCCGTGCGCCTAGAGACGCCGCCAGCCGGCGAGGTGCTGCTGCGCCTGCGCGACGAGGCCGGCGCTCTGCTCCGCAAGGTTACCCCGCCAATCGGCGTGAGTGGGCAGATCACCCTGTGCGAGGACGTAGACCTCGCCGACGGCCCCTATCAGGTCGAGTGCCTCTGGAAACACCGGGGGCAGCCCCTGACCTCGGTATGCTACGACGTCCACCAGGTCACTCCGGCGCCCTACCTCCCGGGTGATGCGCACTACCAGGAGCGCCGCCGCCTGGTGCTCGAGCACTATGCGGCCAACGTCGAGCGTCGCCCCATCTGGGCGGAGGTAGCCCGCTACGGCCTGGGGCGCTACGACGAGGTCGACGAGGAGGCCATCCGCGAGACCTGCGAGTTCATCGCTGCGCGTAAGGACTGCGCCGACTTTGTCATCCAGGGGATTCTGCGCCTGATGTACTGGGAGCGTGAGGAACAGCGCCTGAGCCCCGCCATCAACGCCCTGATGAAAGACACCATCCTGGGGTTCAAGTACTGGGTCGATGAGCCGGGCGACACGGTCATGTACATGGGTTCAGAGAACCACCGCTTCCTGTTCCACGTGGCGGAGTGGATGGCCGGCCAGCTCTTCCCGACAGAAGAGTTCACCAACTCGCGCATGCGCGGCCTCTACCACGCCACCAAGGGACGCATGTACATCACCGAGTGGTTCCGCCAGCGGGGCCGCTACGGGTTCGACGAGTGGCACTCCAACTCGTACTACCCCATCTGCATGGCCCCAATCATCAACGTGTACGACTTTGCCATCTATGAGGACGCCAAGCTGCGCGACATGGCCGGCTGCATCATGGACTATATGATGTTCAACCTCGCCCAAGACGCGCTGGAAGGAGTCCTCGGCACCGCGCACGCCCGCTCCTACGGCATTTACGTCAAGTACCCTGATCTGGAGGGAACGTCCGCGACCTGCTGGCTGGCCTACGGCACCGGCTCTCTCACCAAGGGCACCAGCGGGATGGGCCCCGTGACCATGGCCACCTCCGGCTACCGCGCGCCGGCGCTGCTCACGCGCATGGCGCTCGATGACCAGGCCGTGGTCGAGTCGCACGAGCGGCAGGGCTACAACCGCGGCCGGACGGCCGAGCACGCCAACTTTTGCGTCTTCCGCACGCCCGACTATCTCATGTCCTGCGTCCAGGATCACCGCAAGGGTGAGTACGAGAGCTCGACCCACGTCGCCCAGGTGACGCTGCGCAACAAGGCGGTCATCTTCTGGTCATGCCCGCAGACGATGGGTGAGGGCTCGGGGCTGCGCCCCGACTACTGGTCCGGGTGCACCTCGCTGCCCCGCGTGATTCAGCATCGCAACGTCATGTCTCTCACGTTCCGCCTCAGCGAGTTCGCCTGGATCTCACACTGCTTCTTTGAGATGGCCAAGTACGACGAGGTGCGTCTAGACGTACCGGCGTCGGGAGGCGCCTGGGCGTTCGCGCGCATGGGCCAGGGCTACGTGGGCATCTGGTCACAAAACGGCTACGCCGTGGGCACCGAGGGCCAGTACGCTGGGCGTGAGCTGCAATGCACCGCCCAAGAGAACACCTGGCTGGTGGAGTGCGGCCGTGAGGCGGACTGGGGGTCGTTCGATGCCTTCGTGGAGGCGCTCACCGGCGCCAGGATCGGTGTGGAGGACGGTGTCGTCACCTACGAGTCCCCCTCGGCGGGCACCTTCGTCACCGGGTGGAGCGCCTGCCCCACAGTTCAGGGCCAGCCGATCCCGCTCCGTGACTACCCGATGGTAAAGAGCACCTGGGCCTACTCCGAGTACGACACCGGGCGCTTGCGCTTGTGCCATGGGAACGATTCGGTTACAATCTATATGAACCAGTAGACGGCCTTGTGTCTGTCGTTTGAGCGATGGACCAGGCTCCCGTGAGCCTGGTCTCCGCATGAGAAGGGAGAGAACATCGATGAAGTATTTCAGCGCAGTACCGAGCAAGCCGGGCATCAACAAGCCAGAGTCAAACCCCTGCAACCTGCTGGACTTTGCCCTGATCAACCTCGCCGCAGGTGAGGAGTACTCGGCCAAGAGTGGCGACCGCGAGATCTGCGCGATCGTCCTGGGCGGGCAGGCCAAGTTCCAGGTGGGCGGCAAGTGCTTTGACAAGGTCGGTGGGCGCCCCAACGTCCTGGCCGGGCTGCCGCACTCGGTGTACATTCCCGCGGGAGTGGACTATACCATCCGCGGTATTACCAACGTCCAGGTGGCCATGCCCTCGGCCCCCAGCGACCTCGAGGTCGAGCCGTACGAGATCGCACCGAACCGCGTGACCACGGGTGTGTGGGGCGCGGCCAACTTTAAGCGGTACTTTCGGCAGATCCTGACCCAGACCGGCCAGCCTGACCTGCCGGCGCGCCGCCTGATCGTCGGCGAGACGGTCACCCCCTCCGGCAACTGGAGCACCTTCCCGCCGCACCGTCATGAGACTGACGACCTGCCGCGCGAGGCCTTCCACGAGGAGATGTACTTTTTCAAGGTGGCCCCGGCGGACGGCATCGGCATCTGCCGGTACTACAACGACGATCCCCTGGACGTCAACTATACCGTGCGCGACAACACCCTGCTCATGGCCCCCAAGGGCTACCACAGCGTGGTGAGCGCCCCGGGCTGCACCACCTACTACATCTGGTTCCTGGCTGGCGAGCATCGCGTCCAGGCGACCGTCGACGATCCGGCCCACGCCTGGGTCTCCAAGGCCATCCCCATGCTCACCGAGCTGGGACACTAGCACCAACTGCGCGTCTGGCGAATGACGCGAGCCACTGCGTAGCCCGAAGAGGTTGCTGCCGGGTTCGAGTCGGCAGCAACCTGCCCTGCCCGCCAGGATGGGCCCAAGCCCCCTGGCGCCCGCCCCGCGGCGGGTCGGGCGGGGTGCTCGCGGCCTCTACGAAGGAGTGTGTATGAACATCATCGATATGTTTCGGCTGGATGGCAAGGTCGCCCTGGTGACCGGCGCCGGGCGCGGGCTGGGCCAGGGCATGGCCCTCGGCCTCGCCGAGGCCGGGGCAGACATCGCCGGCCTGTACAGTGGAACCTGCGACGAGACCAAGGCCGCCGTCGAGGCCATGGGGCGCCGCTTCCTGCCGATCCGCTGTGACCTGCTCCAGGCTGACGTGCCCGCCCTGCAGGCTGTAGTCGCCCAGGTCGTCAGCGAGCTCGGCGGCTTGGACATCCTGGTGAACAACGCCGGCATCATCCGCCGCGCGGCAGCCCTCGACTTTTCCGCGGAGGACTGGGACGACGTCAACCAGGTGAACCTCCGCGCGCTGTTCTTCCTGAGCCAGGCGGCCGCTCGCCACATGGCCCAGAAGGGCGGTGGCAAGATCATCCACGTCGCCTCGATGCTTTCCTTCCAAGGGGGCATCCGCGTGCCGGCCTACACGGCCGCCAAAAGCGGCGTCGCCGGGTTGACCCGTGCCATGGCCAATGAATGGGCGCCGCTCAAGATCAACGTGAACGCGATCGCCCCGGGCTACATGGCTACCGACAACACCGCCGCCCTGCGCGCCGACCCGCAGCGGAACGCTGCGATCCTGGAGCGCATCCCGGCGGGTGACTGGGGTACGCCGGCGGACCTCAAGGGGACGGTCGTGTTCCTGGCCTCCGAGGCGTCGCGGTATATGCACGGAGCCATCGTGCCCGTTGACGGCGGGTGGCTCGCGCGGTAGGCATTCCGACCTGACAGGTACGGCCGTACCTGTCAGGTCTCTTCTTGTGGCTCTGTCGTATCTTTAGTGGGACCCGGCCGGTGGCCCTGCTCCGGTTGGGCCGGGAGAAGACGCTCGTGATCGGCAAGACCTGGCCTTCTGAAATCAAGCAGTCGGTGGATCCCAAGACCGGACGGAACGTCTGGCAGCTCACCTCCCAGTTCAACAACTACCACCTCTACTTTAGCGAGAACTCGTTCGACAGCGCCAAGAACGAGATCATCTTCCTGTCGGACCGGGCCTCTGGCGTCGACAAGGCCCCCCACGAGTGGCCAGAGTACCAGATCTTCCGCATGGACCTCGACACCGGGGTGATGACTCAGCTAACCGACGAGCCCGGCGGGATCGGGTCGGCCACCAAGACTCCCGATTCCAGCCTGATCGTCTTTACCAGTGGGCGCGACGCCATCACCGGCAGCCGCATCCGCAAGCTAGAGACGGCCACCGGTGAGGTCACCACGGTCTACGAGGAGACCGGGCCCTACTCGGTCGGCATGCCGTCCATCGCGCCGAACAAGCGCTATATCGCCTTTGGCCGCAACGAAAAGGTTGATGTGGCGCGCGGCCCCAACTACACGGGCTTCAAGGAGAGCTTCTACCGGGTCAAGGACGGGCGCATCACCGTGGCCTACCTCGACGGTTCGGAGGCGTTCGACATCTTCAAGGACACCCACTGGGTAGGGCACTTTCAGTTCTGCCCCGATGACCCGACCATCGCGACCTACTGCCACGAGGGTCCTTGGAACCTGGTCACCCAGCGCATCTGGATCCTCGACTTTGTGTCGCGCACAGCCAGGCCCTGTTTCCGCCAGGAAGAGTATGACTCGATCGGCCACGAGTTCTGGACCCAGAACGGCCTGATCTTCTTTGACGATCGCGGCCCCGGCCACGACGGCACCATCACCTCCGACCGCACCCAGGCAGTGGCCACCGAAGTCGCCGTCAACCAGAACGATATGGTCCCGTTCGTGGGTCTGGCCGACCGCAACGGCAAGATCCTTCGGCGGATCGAGATGCCCTACTACTGCAACCATTACCACTCCAATCCGGACAACACCATCCTGGTCGGCGACGATGTCGACGACCTGGTCCTGATCGACATCTCGGGCGAAAAGGCCACCCAGGAGACGCTCTGCTACCACGGCACGTCGTGGCACATGCAGTCCAGCCACTGCCACCCGACCTGGTCGTGGGATGGCACGCGCATCCTGTACGCCTCCGACAAGGGCGGCCGCGTCAACGTCTACATGGTCAAGCCGTAAGTCCAGAGCAGGCCCGGGGCACCCCGGGCCTGCTTCATTCTGTCGGCCGTGCCTGTGCCTGACCGTGTTCTGCACAACCAGGAGCGAAAGCAGCGTGATTGGAAAGACCTGGAAGTCCGAAATCCGTGAGTTTGTGGACCCCAAGACCGGGCGCACGATTCAGCAGCTGACCAGCACCGGCAACAACATCCATTTGTACTTTACCGAGAACTCGTTCGATGCCAGCCGCAATGAGATCATCTTCCGTTCCGACCGCGCTTCTGGGAAGGACCGCCTGCCGCATGAGGACCCGCACCTCAACCTGTTCCACATGGACCTCGGCACCGGCGTGATCACCCAGCTCACCGATGAGGACCAGGCCGTCGGCGGAGTCACCAAGACGCCCGACTCCAGACTGGTCGTGTACACGGTGGGCAACAAGGTGCGCGTGCTCAACACAGAGACCGGCGAGGCGCGCACGGTGTACGAGGAGACGGGCAGCTATCTCCTCGGGGCGCCCTCCATCGCCTGTAACCGGCGCTACATCGCCTTCACCCGCAACGAAGAGGTCCACGTCGCCCGCGGCCCCAACTACACGGGGTTCAAGGATCGCTTCTACAAGGTGAAGGACGGCCGCATCACCCTGGCCTATCTCGACGGCTCCGGAGCGTTCGACGTCCTGCGCGACACGCATCAGGTCGGGCACTTTCAGTTCTGCCCAGACGACCCGACCATTGCGACTTACTGCCACGAGGGCCCGTGGAACCTGGTCACCCAGCGCATCTGGCTGCTCGACTTTGTGAGCAGGCGCCCCTACCCCTGCTTCCGCCAGGAGGAGTACGACTCGGTCGGCCACGAGTTCTGGACCCAGGACGGTTATGTGTTCTTTGACAACCGCGGCCCCGGCCACGACGGCACGATCACTTCAGACCGCACCCAGGCCGTGGCCAAGGACGTCGCCGTGAACGAGAACGCCATGATCCCCTTTGTGGGTCTGGCTGACCGCAACGGCAACGTCGTGCGCCGGATCGACATGCCCTACTACTGCAACCACTACCACGGCAACCCCGACAACACCATCCTGGTGGGCGATGACGTGGACGATCTCGTCCTGATCGATATCTCGGGGGAAAAGGCCACTCTCGAGACGCTGTGTGCCCACGGGACCTCCTGGCACACCGGCACCAGCCACTGCCACCCGACCTGGTCGTGGGACGGGACGCGGATCCTGTACGCGTCAGATAAGGGCGGGAAGATCAATCTGTACATGATTCGGCCGTAAGCCGCGGTAAGCGGGCAACAGCCGCACGAGAAAAGAGAGCGGGTCCCCATGTGGGGACCCGCTCTTGGTTCGCGCGCACTGCGCTACAACACCAGGCGCAACAGCAGGGCCGGGGCCAGCACGGCCAGCTCTATGAGGACGACCCGGACTAGGCGCCGTGGGAACGTGCCCAGGCCGGCCCCGCCCGGGTAGCCGTCGACCAGGTAGTACTGCATGTACAGGATCCAGCCGAGCACCACCAGGCTGAGGCCGAAGAGCGTCCACCTATCCGTCAGGCTGAGGGCCCAGCGGTTCAGGTGGAGCGCCACGTGCGCCAGGACGGCCGCTCGGCGCAGGGCAAAGACGGTCGCGACGGCCAGCAGCGACGCCGCGACCCAGCAGGTATAGATCAGCAGCCAGTTCAGCCACACGCGGGCCCTGGGTGGCTTGCCCTCCTGCGCCCCACGGCCAGCCACTGTCAGCCCACTCCCGACAGGCGCAGCTCGTCGGCACGGTGGCAGGCGGCCATATGGCCGGGGCCCACCTCGCGCAGCCGGGGCACTTCCACCTTGCACACTTTGACGGCATAGCGGCAGCGCGGATGAAAGTGGCACCCGGACGGCGGCTTGGCTGGCGAGGGCACCTCCCCCTCGAGCATGATGCGCTTTTTGGTGGCCGTCGGGTCGGGCCGCGGCACGCTGGACAGGAGCGCCTCGGTGTAGGGGTGCTTGGGGTTCAGGTACAGGGTTTCTGTCTCTGCCGTCTCGACCAGCCTGCCCACGTACATCACCGCGACGGCGTCGGCCACGTGCTCGACGACGCTCAGATCGTGGGCCACGAACAGGTACGACAGGCCGTACTGTTCCTGCAAGTCCTGCAAGAGGTTCAGCGTCTGCGCCTGGATCGAGACATCCAGCGCCGACACGGGCTCGTCACACACCACCAGCTGCGGATTGAGGGCCAGCGCCCGGGCGATGCCGATGCGTTGCCGCTGGCCTCCTGAGAAGGCGTGCGGAAAGCGACGCATGTACTCCGGGTGCAAGCCCACCACGCGCAGTAGTTCCGCCACGCGGTCCTCGAGCTCGCTGCCACGCAGACCGCGGTTGACCACCAGCGGTTCTCCGACGATCTCCAGCAGCGTCATGCGCGGGTTCAGCGACCCGTAGGGGTCCTGGAAGATCATCTGGGCGTTGGTGCGCACGCGCCGGAGAGTCTCGGGGTCAGCCGAGACTACGTCGATCGGGCCGAGCTCATTATGGTGGAATATCACCGTGCCGGCGGTGGGCTCGATGGCGCGCAGGATGCAGCGGCCCGTCGTGGTCTTGCCGCAGCCCGATTCGCCCACCAGGCCGAGCGTCTGGCTCTCGGGAACGCTAAAGGTTACCCCGTCAACCGCCTTGACGCTGCCGACCTCACGCTGCAGGAAGCCGCGCTTGATGGGAAAATGCTTGACCAGGTCGACTACTTCGAGGATCTTGCCATTGCGGCTCGCTAACGCGTTGTCCACGACTTTATCCTCCAGACTGACCATACAGGAAGCAGCGCGCCAGGTGGTCGGTGCCCACGGAGAGCATCTGCGGTTCCGCCCTGTCGCACACTCCGGGCATGAACTGGATGCAGCGGTCGTGGAACCGGCAACCCGTCGGCACGTTCAGCGGGTCGGGCACCATCCCTTTGATGGCGTCGAGCCGCCGTCGGCTCTTCCTGCCGATGCGCGGGATCGAGTGGAGCAGTGCCTGGGTATAGGGGTGCTTGGGCTCCGCAAAGAGCGTGCGGACGTCAGCCTGCTCTACCACGGTGCCGAGGTACATCACGATGACCTTCTCGGCAATCTCGGCGATCACCCCCAGGTTGTGGGTGATATACAGCATGGCCATGCCCAGCTCTCTCTGCAGGCTGCGCATCAGGTCCAGGATCTGGGCCTCGGTGGTCACGTCAAGCGCCGTAGTGGGCTCATCGGCGATCAGCAGGCTCGGATGGCAGGAGAGAGCCATGGCGATGATGCCCCGCTGGCGCATGCCCCCCGAGAGCTGGTGCGGATAACGATCCAGCATGCCGGCCGGATCGGGCATGCCCACCAGGCGCAGCATCTCCTGGGCTTGGGCGCGCGCCTCGGCCTTGGAGACCTCCTGGTGCAGCAGTATCCCCTCCATGATCTGGGCTCCCAGCGTGTAGACCGGGTTGAGGAAGGTCATCGGCTCCTGGAAGACCATGGCGATATCGCGCCCGCGAATACGCCGGATCTCGGGGCCATACTGGTCGAGAGTGGCTAGGTCAATGACCTCATCCACCCCGCCGTTGCCATGGTGCAGACCGCGGCGGAGCAGCACCTGACCGTCGACGATGCGGCCCGGCTTTTGCACCAGGCGCAGGATCGAGTAGCCCGTGACCGACTTGCCGCAGCCGCTCTCCCCCAACACACCGAGCGTGTGACCGGGCTCGATGCCAAAACTGACGCCATCGACCGCCCGGACGATGCCCCTGTCCAGGAAAAAGTGGGTCTTGAGGTCTTTGACCTCGAGCAAGTAACTCTGTTCGGACATCGCTATCCCCTTCAGATGCGTCTGCGGCTCAGTCTGCGAATGGATCGGCCGCATCGCGCAGGCCGTCGCCCAGAAGGTTGAACGATATGGCCGTGACCATCACCGGGACGATGGGCGCCAGGAGCCAGGGCTGCTGGAGGAGAACGCGCACCGCCTGGGCCTCGCTCAAGAGCAGACCCCAGCTCGTCATCGGCGGTCGGATTCCCAGCCCGAGGAAACTCAGCGACGTTTCGCCCAGGATCATGCCAGGAATGGCCAACGTCGCCACCACCAGCACATGGCTGATGGTGTTCGGGAACAGGTGCTTCGCGACGACGCGTGCTGTGCTGCAGTTGTTCAGTTTGGCCGAGGTCACATAGTCGCTATCCCGCAGGGCCAACACCTTGGCCCGCACCTGGCGCGCCAGCCCTCCCCAGTTCAGGAAGGAGAGCACCACGGTGATGCCAAAGTACACCTGGAGGGAGTTCAGCGTCGGGGGCAGCGCCGAGGCCAGCGCCATCCACAGCGGTATCTGCGGAAATGAGGTCAGCACCTCGACGATGCGCATGGCGATGTTGTCGAACGCGCCGCCATAGAGCCCTGCCACCACGCCTACCGAAGACCCGATGGTAAGGCTCAGAAACACGCCGAGCAGGCCGACGCTCAGCGAGACCTGCGCGCCGTACAGGATGCGCGAGTAGAGGTCCCGCCCGAGCGTATCTGTGCCAAGCAAGAAGACCTTGGCCGGATCCTCCACCGCGAACAGGTGCCTGTTCCCCGAGATGATGCCGAGCACGGTGTACGGATCACCGCGCCCCAAAAAGTGCACCGGGTACATCTCTTCCGTGCGCACGGCCACGCGACGGTAGGTCGCCGGGTCGATAGACGACTCGTACCCGTACACAAAGGGCGGCCAGTGAAACTTGCCGTCCTGATCAAAGACGTGCATGCCGTTGGGGCCCACACCCGCGTGCTTGGAGTGCGTGGTGTTGACCGCATAGGGGGCCAGAAAGCCGGCCAAGATCGCCGCCATGTACATGATCAATAGGACGATCCCGCCGGCGATGGCCAGCTTGTTGCGCTTGAAGCGCAGCCACACGATCTGCTGCACGGTAAGGGGGACGGCCTCGCGCCTCCCCTCGCCCGCAGTCGCTTCTGAAGGCTGAGCATTAGTGACCATTCGCCCACCCCGCTGGGTTACGATAGACAGAACGGATACCGTGCCGGCGCTGCCCCGTGGGGCTGGCGCCCGAGCACCATCGGGGGCCTCGTCGGTCCTCAATCATAGCGAATGCGCGGATCGACGATTACCAAGAGCACATCGGCAAGGAGGTTGCCGACGATCAGCAGCAGGGTCACCAGGATCAGGAAGGTGCCGCCCAGGTAGATGTCCTGCTGACGCACGGCCTGCAGATATAACGGCCCCATGATGGGCAGGTTCAGCACGATACCGGTGATCGAGCTGCCCGAGATGAGCCCCGGCAACGACATGCCCAACGACATGATCAAGGGATGAATGGCGTTGCGCACGGCATGCTTCCAGACCACGGTGCGCTCGGTGACGCCCTTGGCCCGCGCCGTCTGCACATAGTTCTGGCGCAGGACGTCGAGCAGGTTGCCGCGCATGGTGCGCATCAGGCCGGCCGTCCCGGTGACGGCCACGATGAGGGCCGGGATCCACAGGTGTTTGGCAAAGTCGGCCAGGCGCGCCCACGACCAGGGCGCCGCCTCGAACTCGGCCGAGAACAACCCCAACGGCGTATACCCGAGCACCTGCGAACCGAACACGAGCAACACCAGGGCCAGCAAAAAGCCGGGCAGGCCGGTCCCCAGGAAGGCCACAAGGGTAAAGAAGTGGTCGCCTAGGGAGTACTGGTGTGTGGCCGAGTATACACCGATGGGGATGCCTATCAGCCAGGATATGGCCAGGCTGGTTAGCGACAGCACCAGGGTCAGGAGCAGCCGCTCGCCGATGAGGTCCCTTACCGGGCGGCGGAAGGCAAACGAGTCGCCGAAATCGCCCTGCACAAAGCGCCAGAGCCAGGAAAAGAACCGTTCCGTGGCCGGCTTGTCCAGCGCATAGCGCCGCCGCAGGAGTTCGGCCTCTTCACGAGCGCCCTCGTGCCCTTGGGCCTCGAGCTGAGCAACATAGTAAGTAAGATAATCGCCTGGGGGGAGCTCCATGATCACAAAGCCCACCACAATGATGATGAGCATTGTGGGAATTGTCGACAGGATGCGCTGCACGATGTATCGTGCCATATCGCCTCACGCCTCTCTCTGAAAGCCCGCCGTGGGAGGTAGCCCTCCCCGCTCCGTTGGTCCGGCGGGCCGCGATGGCCGGAACTGTCCGGGAGAGGGGACAGCCCCTCTCCCGGACCTCATGCTAGGCCCAGTACCACTGCTCAGGGTCGGCGGTGGCCGGATAGCCGTACACGTTCGACTCGATCAGACCATAGTTGGGCACGTTCTTGAGCCCGCGCTTGATGACTACAGGCCCGAGCGTGTTGCCAACGGTCCCGATCATGAAGGGGCCTTCATCGATATGGATCTGGTAGCCGTCGAGGATGCGGTTGTTGCGCTCCTCCGGGTCGCGGATGACGACGGCATCGGTGTAGACCTTCTGCAGGCGCTCGATCGCCGACCCTTCCGGCGGCGCGATGCCCTGCTTGCCCTTGGTCTGATACCAGACGCCGTAGGGCGTGCCAAAGATCGTGTAGCCGGTGTTCTCCACCGGGGTCCAGTGACCCTGGGCGATGAACAGGCCGGAGGCAGCGCCGTTCCGGGCGCGCATCATCGAGGAGCACTCGGTAACGCGCTGGTCCAGGAGGGTGCCGTCGATGACGTTGAGCACAAAGTCGATACCGACTGCGGCCAGGTCCTCCTGCACCAGCTGCATCGCCTCGACCTGGTCCGGAGCAGTCACGCTGACGTCGATCACGATCTGCAGCTGCGACCCATCCGGCTTTTCGCGGAGGCCGTCGCCGTTGACGTCCTTGACGCCGATCTCGTCAAACAGCGCCATGGCCTTGTCAGGCAGGTGCTCGATGCACTGTGCCTTCCAGTCCGCCAGGACCTTCTTGCCGCGCTCGCTCTGGTACTCGGGGCCGTCATCGAACATCACGAACTGCTGGATGGTCCCCAGTCCCATGCACACGACTTCGTTGATCCGCTCCCTGTCGATGGCGTAGGAGAGGCCCTGACGGAACTTTTGGTCCCAGAACAGAGACGTGATCGACTCATCCTCGTAGCAGTAGTGGGGCAGCAGGGCCGCGACGTTGCAGTTGCCGTTCTTCCACATCTGCACGTCATAGTTGCCCTTGTCCTGGTTCTCCATCAGAACCGGGACGTCCTTGAGCATCAGTTCGCGCATCTGGAAGTCCAGGTCGCCGTTCACCGCGCTCAGGGCAATCAGCTCCGTGTTCGCCACCGCCACGGCCTCGGCCGTGTCGATGTACGGCAGCTGGTTGCCTTCCGGGTCCACCTTCCAGTAGTAGGGGTTCCGCTCGGCCAGGATGCGCTCGCCGGGGCGATACTCGGTGATGACCCAGGCACCAAAGTGCGGCATGTCCAGATGATTGCCGCGGTTGTCATACCGGTCGATCAGGGCCTCCGTGTCGGTAGCCTTGAGTTCCTTGTTGTAGGTGGGATGGAACTGCTTCAGGTAGTGGGCCGGCACGATCTGCCAGGCCGTGGCGCGGTTGCCGGTGCCGCGGCTCATGACCTCGATGAACAGCGGGTTCGGCGCCACAAAGGAGAGCTTGAGCGTATAGTCGTCGACGCGCTCAACCTCCATGTTCACGTCGTTCACAAACGTGCCACTCTGGCGGGTGACGGCCACGTTGTCGTTCAGGGCCAAGTCGTACCACCAGAAGAGCCAGTCATCGACCGTCAGCGGTTCGCCGTCTGACCAGCGAATCCCCTTGCGCCAGTTCAGCGTGATCTCGGTGGCGTCCTCGTTGAACTCCCAAGAGGTGAGGACGTTGGGCCGATGCCCCTGAGACGGGTCCCGCTGCCACTTGGCAAAGTTCTCCACATAGTGAGAGATGGGCCATCGCCCGAGCGCGCTGGAAACGTGCATGAACTTCCAGTTGCCGCCGTACTTGCCGATCGACTCGACCGGATCAAGCACCAGGGGCTCCATGGGCAGCCGCTCGTCCACCGGCGGGAGTTCGCCCTTGCTGACCTTCTCGGCCAGGGCGGGTGCCTCCTGATACCGCGACGGAGCCTCGGCGGGCGCCGCGGGCTGCTGTGGGGCGGCGGGCGCCGCGGGCTGCTCCGCCGGGGGCGCCGACGGGGCCGGGGCGGCACAGGCGGCTGCCAACGTGGCGGCCGTGGCCAGAGCGGATACACGCAAGAACTCGCGACGGCTGACCTCAAGCATGTCGTTCCTCCTCATTGAGACTGCCAACAACCCGGTGCAGCAAAGACTCTCAATATCCACTCCAAACAGTGCCGACGCCACTAGTCGAGCAGTAAGCTCCTCCTCACGCGCCCTCGCGGGCGCCCTCTGCTTGGTGGGCACAAGCGTCACCCCTGACGGCCGAAAAGCACAGACGGTCACGCGGAGGCTTGCCTTCGCGTGACCGTCTGAGATGAGTGCATCCTGGTTGTAGCAATGAGGACCCGCCCTTTCACCGCTTCGTGAAGGCCGTATCGGTCACTATCAGCAGGCAACCATATTGTCTGCGCCAGAACGCTTGGTCGCACTGACCTCTCCGTCAGAGGAGCGGGCCCGCCACCCATGGCATGCCCGCCCTGCGACCGGCACTATCTGTGCGCAGTCCATCTAGCAGTCGCGGCCAGTATAGTCTGCGCGGCCCACAGTGTCAACCGCGGGCGAAGGGCCAATGGACCCCCCGTCGGGCGCCCTGTCAGGGTTGCCCTGGCTGAGGCCCGGCACAAACGCGAAGCGACGGCTCGCCCCGGCGCGCGCCTTGTGAGCAGCGTCCCTCTGTGCTAGTGTACCGGCACGCGCTTTGTGACCGCTCAGGAGGTTCCTATGTCGCACCAGGTGCAGAAGCGACTGCTCTTTGACTGGCATGTCCCCGGATTCTTGGACGAGGTCCGCCTCGATGTGCCGGCCTACCTGGCCGCCGTCGACCGCATCCGGCCGGACACGATCCTCCTCATGGCCAAGAGCGCGTTTGGCTGCACGTACTATGACGACGCCTTTGGCTACCGCAATGCCGCCCTGCATCAGGACCTCTTTGCCGACCTGGTCGGTCCCCTGCAGGCCCGGGGCGTCGAGGTGGTAGCCTACTACAACATCACGCTGAACGACGCCGTCGCTGCGGAACATCCCGAGTGGCACCAGGTCGATCCCGACGGCTCGCCCGTGATCAAGTTTGACTATCACCAGATGTGCATGAACAGCCCGTATCGGGACCTGATCATCGCCATGATGGCCGACCTGGCCGGCAAGTACCCCATCGACGGCCTCTGGTTTGACATCACCTACGTCCATGAGCCGGGCTGCTTTTGCGCCTACTGCCGCGAGGAGTACGCCCGCGAAACGGGCCAGGACCTGACGCCCGGGGTCGGCGCCGAGCCGGCAGCCAACGCGCGCTTTCAGGCTTTCCGGCGCGACACGCGGCGCCGCTTTCTTGAGGATGCCGTGGCCCGCCTGCGCCAGGTGCGGCCGGGGCTGCGCTTCGGCTGGAACCATGCCGGCGACCCGCTCTTCTCAGAGTCGGAGGCCGATCGCTCGGCCGACTGGCACTCCATGGAGTTCCACCCGCCGTTCTTCGCCCGCGGGGGCGTCAACGCGCGCGTCATGCGGGCCCTGGGCAAGCCCCGCGAGCTGATGCTGCCCGAGTCGCTCGGCTCCTGGGGAGACTGGACGGTCCAGGCGCCCCAGACCATGCGCACCATGGTTGCCATCGCCGCGGCGCAGGGAGCCTCACCGACGGTAGGGCACGTGGCCTTCCCCACCGGCGACCTGGGCGGGCAGGTGGCGGACGGTGTGGTAGAGACGATCGCCACGGCCTTCCGCCTCCTCGAGGAGCGACGCCCCTGGTGCGTCGACGCCGAGAGCGTCCCGGTAGGGGCCGTGCTGCACTCCGAAGAGGATTTCCGCGCCCAGCAGGCCGCCGGCGGCCTGCAGCGCCTGCCCCGCGGCGCCAGCACCCTCTACGGCGCCGCGGAGCTCCTGGGTGACTGCGCCATCCCCTACGACATCCTCTCCGAACGAATGCTCGACCGACTGGGCACCTACGAGTTCCTCGTGGTGCCGGAGGTAGGCTACCTCTCCGAGCAGGCCGGAGAGGCCCTTAGGCAGTACGTCCGCGAGGGCGGCTGCCTCCTCGCCAGTGGGCCGACGTCTCTCGCCGACGCCCTCGGCCAGGTTAGGGGCTTCTCTCTGCAGGACCTGCTCGGCGTCGAATACGTCGAGGCGAGTCCCTATTCGCTGAATTATGTTGAGGTGAGCAGCCCGCAGCTGGCCGAGGGCCTGCCGCGCATGCCGATCCTGGCCAAGGCGGGCCCCAGCAGCCCGCACGTGGTACCGGTACGGCCCAGCCTGCGCGTTCGGGCGGCCGAGGGGGCAGCGGCGCTGGGCACCCTGGTCGACCCGGCGCTGGAATCGGACTACTCCCGTGGGTACCACATCTACCACGGGCACGCGCCGGCGGCCTACCGCACCTCGTGGCCGGCTGTGGTGCATCACCGCTACGGGCGGGGGCAGGTTGTGTATCTCAGCATCCCGCTCGGCGCCGCCTATGGGGCCACGCACTCGCCATGGCTGCGCCGGCTGGCGGCCAACGCCCTGGCCATCATGGGCCTGCCGCGCCGGGCGCGCCTGGACTGCCCGCCTGGCGTGGAGGTGGCCTTGCTCCGCCAGAGCGGTCGCTGGGTGTTGCACCTCGTCCCACGCCTGGCCGAAACCCCCGAATCCACCCAGGTGGCGGAGGGGTTGGCCATCACGGGCGTGCGCGTCTTTCTTGAGCGGGCGGAGACGACAAAGATCTCGCTGGCCCCGAGCGGCGCAAGCCTGCCCTTCCGGCGACAGGAAGGCGGCATCGCCTTTGAGGTGCCTGCCTTTACCGAGTGGACCACGGTGGTCATCGAGTGAGCGCCACGACCGCAAGCCCGCCGAGCCCGGAGGAGAGAACTCCCATGCCTCATCACCGGCAGGCCGCCGCGCTGGCGGCTCGCACCGAGCGGTACCTCGTCGACGAGCTACTGCCCTTCTGGATCGAGCGCTCCCCGGATCGCGAGTATGGGGGCTTCCTCACCTACTTTGACCGGGACGGCCTCCCCACCGGAGAGACGACCAAGACCTTTCTGATGCAGGCGCGCATGCTCTACACGATGTCTAGCGCCCACCGCGCCGGCTTTGGCCAGGGGCGCTGCGCCGTTCTGGCCCGCTGGGGGGCCGACTTTATCCTCGACCACTACTGGGACGCGGAGCACGACGGCTGGATCTGGATCGCCGACCGCGCCGGCCAGCCGACGTTCTGCGGCAAGGTGGGTTACGGCCAGTGTTTAGGCCTCTATGCCTTCAGCGAGTACTATCTGGCCACCGGCGACCCGCGCGGCCGGGAGGCCGCCGAGCGCACCTACGGCGCGATCTGTCGCCACATGGCCGACACCGCTCGCGGCGGCTACTATGAGATCATGCGGAGAGACTGGCAGCCCGAACGCCCGGGCCGCTACGGCGGTGACCGCAAGAGCCTCGACGTGCACATGCACATGATGGAGGCCCTCACCACCTTCTACGAGATGACCGGCCATCCCAGCCACCGTCGCCGCCTGGAAGAGACCATCCACCTAATCCTGGCGCGCATGCTGGAGCCCACCTCCGGCACGGGCTATATGCAGTTCTCGCTCGACTGGACCCCGCTGCGCGCCATCATGTTTGACGTCGAGTGGGGTTCCGACCAGGAGCCCGAGGACGGCGTAGCGCGCCCCCTCGACCTGACCTCGTACGGTCACAACGCCGAGCTGGCCTGGCTCCTCTTGCACTCCGCCGACGTCCTGGGCCTGGAGCGGGCGCACTACTCTCACGTCGTGGAGAAGATCATGGACCACGTGGTCCGCTATGGGGTGGATCCAGAGTACGGTGGGGTGGTCATCGAGGGGCCCATGCACGGCCCTACCACGCAGACCGACAAGCAGTTCTGGCAGCAGGCCGAGGTAATGGTGGCCCTGCTCGATGCCTATCGCCTGCTGGGCAAAGAGGAGTACTGGGACGCCTTTGCCAAGACCTACGGGTTCGTGTTTGGGGTGATGGCCAACCACGCGGCCGGGGGCGAGTGGCGGGCCCTGGTGGCGCGCGACGGCACGCCCATCTGGGACTATCTCGGCCACGCCTGGAAGATCAGCTACCACACGGTACGCTCGACCATCCAGGTGCTGCGCAGGTTGCGCGAGATCGGCGCTGCCGAGGCGCGGCCCGGCTGAGCCCGTCCTAGGCCTTGCGCACCTCAGGGCGGAACAACGCGAGGCCGGCGAACACCGCCGCCAGGAGTGCCCCCTGCAGCGTCACCACCGCCGGCACGCCGTAGGTATCCGCGAGGGCGCCCATCGGCACGCTGAGGAGCGGCCCGGCGCCCATGGCCATGCCATACAGGCTCAGAACCCGACCGCGGTAGCGCGCGTCGCAGCCCGTCTGCAGAATGGTCTGGTTGGCCACCCGTAGGATGTTGCCGCAGGCTCCCAGAACCACGAGCATCGCAAACACCAACGGGACGTTGCGCGTCATGCCGTAGAGGATCAGCACGGCGCCCATGCCGATACCGGTGCCGAGGAGCAGACGCCCCTTGTGCTTATAGTCGCGCAACGAGGCCATCCCCAATGAGGCCAGGAGCGCCCCGAGGCCCGGCGCGGCCTGCAACTTCCCCAGCCCCGCCGCGTCAAAGTGCAACACTTCCTCCGCGAACTTGGGCATGTAGGTGCTGTAGCCGCCTGAGAACAGGAAACGCGCCATGGCCACGATGATCATGCCGGCAAGGACCGCGTCCTGTGCCGTGTAGCGCATCCCGGCGGCCAGCGCGCGCACCGGATGCTCTCGGTAGCCGCCATCCGGGTTCACTCGGGGCACCTGCAGGAGCGTCAACACCGCCAGTGCGTACACCCCCGCCTCAACATAGTAGACCGTCGCCACGTTGAGCCACTTGATCAGATAGCCCGAGAGCACCGGGAAGCCCAGCCCCGCGATCCCCAGGCAGACGGCGTTCATCGAGACGGCGTTCATCACCGTTTTGTCGTCCACCAGGTCCGATACGATCGACTGCTGCGCACCCATCATCACGGCAGAAAGGATGCCGTACAGCAACGTGTTGAGCGCCAGATGCCAGACCCGCACCAGCCCCGTTGTCGCCAGCACGCCGACCGCCAGGGCGCTCAGCCCCATGCCGACGCGCGTCCAGATCAGGAGTGCGCGCTTGTCCATGCGGTCGCTGATCACGCCACCCCATGGGGAGATCAGGAGCGAGGCGATCGCGCGCCCGGCGCCAACCCAACCAAGGGCCAGCGCTGAGCCGGTCAGGTGGTACACGAGCCAGCCCTGCGCGACACCGTCCAGGTACATGGCGCCTTCGGTGCACAGGCGATGGTACCAGAACCAGCGATAGCCCCGGCTGTACAGCGCATCAAAGGTGGAGCCCCACGGGCGAGGGCGTGCAACCATCATTGGCGTCACTCTGCCTTTGTTGAGGGAGAAGGGTAGTCGGCGGTCGATTGCGACGGGCCCCCACCACAGGTTGAGAGTGGTTGGGCGTTGCCCGTAGCCAGGAGGGCGCGGCGCGCCCTCCTGGCCAACGCTGGCGGGCTAGGATTCGGCGGCGAACTCTAGGCGGTAGGCGCCGTGCGCAGCGTCTGCCGCGAAGCTCAGGGTGATGCGGCGCAGGAGCGTCCCCCACGAGGAGCGCAGCCGCTCGTCCTCGATCGGCACGTCCTCTACGTCTGCACGCAGCGCCGCCGGGTCAAACCGCAGGAGCAGCGGCCGCGGCGTCGTCCCGATGGCCAGCAGGCCCGGCTGGCGCTCCTCTACCGCCCAGGGCGTGTAGAGCGGAACCTGAACCGCGAGCGGGCCGCGGTCGACGGTTACCTCGTCCTCCACAGTGACCGAGGCGCCACAGCGGCGCGTAAAGGAGAACTCGCGGCGAACGGCGGCGATGCCGGCCTCCTCGGGATAGGCGCCCTCGAGGTTCATGCCCAACCGGGTCACGCCGTCGCCGTCCGAGAAGGTGACGGCCGTCGCGCGGCGGTCACGTCCGGCGATCTGTTCGGTGTCGTTGATCAACGGGACGTTGTGCGCCGAGGCGCGGATACACCAGATCGTGTAGCGATCCTCGGAGAAGGTCTTGCGCGAGTAGGTCTCTACGCCGATGTCGATGATGGCCGGCTGCCCGTCGAGCATGACGATAAAGTTCCCCAGGTCGTTGTGGTTGTGGCTCTCGCCGTTGTGCCCCCCTTTGGCCGCCAGCACCAGTCCCTGCCCCAGCACCGGGGACTCGCGCGCCACCATCACCTGCAGGTCGGGGAACCAGTTCAGCACGTCGTTGGGAACGTTCTTCGGTTCGGCATCGGCCGGGATCCAGAACATCTCGCGGAGCATGTGGTTGAGGGTGCCGCCGTTCGCCTTTTGGTTGAGGACGGGGTAGACCTCTCTGCCCGGGTCATAGTCGCGGGCGGCCAGCAGCACCGCGTCCTTCATCAGCTCCGCGCCGATCCTCTCACCGTAGCGGTACACGACGTCGCGACGCAGGTCCAGCCGAGCGGGCGCGTCGGCAAAGTTCGTGTACCAGGGGCCCGACAGGTGTGTATCGACGATAAAGCGCCCCATGTTGACGATGAGCGGATCGTCGTAAATCGAGATGGCGCCGTCACTGCGGGAATGGAGCTCCTCGAGGAAGAGCAGCATGGCGCCGGCGGCCACGCCCCAGTAGCCCGGCCCCTCATCGCAGCCACCGTCGGGCCCATAGTTGCCGATGAAGCGGTCGACGGTCTCCATCATCTTGTAGGTCAACGTGGCCAGCCGGTCGGGGTCGTCAAGGAGGTACATGGCCGCCCCCTCGACGTTCGAGCAGATCCAGGGCGTCCAGTTGTTGCCGCCAGAAAACCACCAGAAGTCGTTGCGCGTCTCCACCGGCACGATGACGCGCCGGATGCACTCGCGCTCTAGCCGCTGGACCAGGGCTGGCGAGATCCCGCGCAGCCGGTCGCCGACGAGGTAGAGCGTCTCGGCCACCACCATGGCCGTCTCGGCGGCGAACAGGTCCACCATCTCGGCATCGGCGCTGGGCAGCGGATCGGGAGCGTTGCGAGCGTGGGCCGGCACGGACCAGGAGACCTCCTCGCTGATGGCCCACAGGCCATTGGCGATCTCGTCCAGGAAGCGTCCCTGGAACTCGAGGCACTCGGCGAGGACAAGCGAGCCGAGGCGGCGCCGCCGCGTAAAGTAGGGTCCCTCGTACCGGCTGCGATTGCCGTTGCGCACGAACTCCATGTAGGTCGTGGCGGGCAGGGCTGGCCAGGGCTCGCCCAGGACGGCCTCAGCCTGGCCTACCAGTAGGCCGCGCCTCTCGCGGTTGAGGGGGCTGGCGAGGAGGGCCTCCCAGGCCTCCCGTTCGGAAGCCTTGGGGAACGGTCGCCACTGATCGCGGGGCATCAGGTTCCGTCGCACGGCGGCCAGGTCGTAACGTGTGGTCAGCATGCCGGTTCCTCCCGAACTCTGCGATAACTGCTCCGTCGTCGTAGCCTCCCCATTATCGCCATGCGCGGGAGTACGGCAAGCACCCGCGGGCGAAGCGGCGCCAGCGCACCATGGTTGCGGCCTGCCCGCTGCCCGGGCATAATGCCAGAGATCGTTCGGACACTGGCCTTCGGGAGGACACTGGCATGCGATTCGGAGTCTCTAGCTACGCCTACCGGTACTCTGCGGCGAGGATCCTGGCGAGTCAGGGTCCCGCGGCTGCGGCGCAGCACGTTCTGGGCCGCAGCGCCGCGGCGGGTGCCGAGGTCGTCCAGTTCTGTGACAACGTCCCCCTGGTCGACCTGTCGGCCGAGGAGCTGGATCTGCTCCGCTGTGAAGCGGCTCGCCTGGGCCTGGCCCTCGACGTCGGCACCCGCGGCATCGCCCTCCCGGGCCTGCGCACCTATCTGGCACTGGCCGAGGAGCTGGGCAGCAGGGCGCTACGCCTGGTGCCCGACACGAGCGACGTCGCCGCGATCGAGCGGAGCCTCCGCGCGCTGCTGCCCGACCTCGCCCGGGCCCGGATCCCGTTGGCCATCGAGAACCATGCTGACCTGCTGGCCCCAGCGCTCGCCGCCCTCCTCGCGGATCTCGGCGGCCGCGAGGCCTACCTCGGCATCTGCCTAGACACGGCCAACTCCCTCGGCCTCCTGGAGCGTCCCCTGGAAACGGCCGTGGCGCTGGCTCCGCTCGCGGTACAGGCGCACATCAAAGACTATGCCGTGGAGCGCGCCGCGATCGGCTACCGCATCACTGGCCGCTCTCTCGGCCAGGGCTGGCTGGACCTGGAAGGCCTGGCCCGCATCCTGCGACCGCTCCTGGCCGACCTGGACCTCTACGTCGAGCAGTGGCTGGACCCGGCCGACGACCTAGAGCGTACGCTCGCCATCGAGGAAACCTGGGTGGCGGACAGCCTCGCAGCGCTGCGGCGCTGGGCAATGGCGGCGCTGCCGGGGGAGGCCTAGGCTTGCCACGGCCTTGACTCTGTGGCCCGTCTGTGTTACGGTGCAGCCGTACACTTGCCTGTCGTGGCATTGGGGTGCGTTGGTTTCCAGTTTGCTCGGGGTCGCACACGTCATTCCGCCTCACTCTACCCTCGTTCGGCTCTCAGAGCACAGTCGTTGCGAAGGAGAGAAGGTCATGCCAACGTTGAAGGGATCGCAGACCGAGAAGAACCTGCTGGCCGCCTTTGCCGGCGAATCGCAGGCCCGCAACCGCTATACGTACTTTGCCTCGGTAGCCAAGAAGGCGGGGTACGAGCAGATCGCCGCCATCTTCTTGGAGACGGCCGAAAACGAGAAAGAGCACGCCCAGATGTTCTTCCAGCAGCTGGAGGGGGGCGACGTGGAGATCGTGGCCTCCTACCCGGCCGGCGTCATCGGCGACACGGCCGCCAACCTCGAGGCTGCCGCCGACGGCGAGCGCCTGGAGTGGACGACGCTATACAAGGACTTTGGCGCGATCGCCCAGAAGGAAGGCTTCCGCAAGATCGCCACGGTGTTCAAGGAAATCGCCGAGGTTGAGGAGCAGCACGAGGCGCGCTACCGCAAGCTGCTGGCCAACGTGCGCGAGGGGAAGGTGTTCGAGCGCGACACGGTGGTCAAGTGGAAGTGCCGCAACTGCGGGTACGTCCATGAGGGCACCTCGGCCCCCAAGGTCTGCCCGGCCTGCCTGCACCCGCAGGCCTACTATGAGATCAAGGTCGAGAACTACTAGGCTCCCGAACACCCCATCAAGCAGCGCACGGTCCCCTCGTCTGCGACTCCTGCGGACGAGGGGACCGTTTCTATCCTGCGCCTGGCCGCGGGCGCCGCTGCCGTCAGATCGGCAAGCCCGGGCGACCGATAGGCCAGGCTTCTGGCGGGCGCCGTGGTGCCGGCACCAGGACGCGCACGCCGTGGTGGTGCACCCGCGCCGTGATGGGCCCCGGGTCAAGCACCTCACCATCAGCCTGTACCGCCTGTGGCGGATCGGCCACCAGGTAGACCTCCCTGGTCTGCCAGTGCTGCAGCGGGGCAGGGGTCGCGTCTCGGCGGTGCGGGCCGACGTCGGCCTCAAAGGCCGCTGTCGGCCGGGGCGGCGTCCGCGCGGCGTCCTCGCGCTGGAGTACGCTGGCCGCCAGCGAGACGATCGAAACGATATCCGTGTCGCGGATGATGATGACGTCGAGCAGGCCATCGTCGACATGGATCGTCGGGGCCAGGTGAATGCCCGGTAGCCCAAAGCCGCCCGAGTTGGCGATGATGCACGTGACCCCGCTGGAGACCACCTCGGCACCGTCGAGCATCAGCCGGTAATCCGACGGCTTGGCCTGCCCCAGTGCCTGGAGCGAGCGGACCAGGTAGGCCAGCGTCCCGTAGCGGTCCTTCTCCTCACGGTCGGCAGCGGCAGCCCAGGCCCCCGGGATCCCCAGCCCCACGGCCACCAGAAAGTGGCGCCCGTTCACCTCCCCGATATCGATAGCGCGTATCCAGCCATCGCCCGAGGTAAGCAGCGTTGCCGCCTCGCCCAGCCCCATCGGGATGTTGAGCGACACGGCCAGCGCGTTGGCGGTGCCACCGGGCAGGATGACCAGCGGAGTCTCGCTGCCCAAAAGCGCCGCCGCGACGTCCATGATGGTCCCATCGCCACCATAGACGGCCAGGGCGTCGATGCCGCGGTCCAGGGCGCGCAGCGCCAGGTCGCGCGTGCTGGCGTTGGGCCTGGTGATGGAGACGTCCCAGTCGATATCGGCCGGCAGGAATACGTCGTTCAGGATGCTGAGCACGGGGCGGTTGCGTCCCGCGGCAGGGTTGACGATCACGTGCACCCTCTGTACGGGCGGCAACGCCCAGCCATGCTCGCCGGGCGTGGCGCCGATGGGAGACCCTCCGGCACCCGCAGAACCGGGCCGTCTCAGCGTGCCTCTCTCGTCCACACTGTCACCTCAAGCGCTACCAGCCAGCTCCCTGTCGGGTCTCCTCCCCGTCGCAGCCGGCAATCCTCCATCGCGCAGGGCTCGGCGGGTCAGCCTTGCGAGCCCCTATAGTTAGCAGCAGGTCTGGGGTATATTGCGGCTACTAGGCGTTTCTTGCGTTCTGCCCAGTCGTCCGCCCACAAGCCAGCCTCGCCGCGCTGAATGCCAAGCGCCAGGACGGCCGCCGGGTCATGGTCAAACCAGGGCGCCAGATGGTGCCCAGGCAGGTACCGTTGGGCCGCCGGCAGCGCCGCCAGTTTCTTGAGGCTGGCCAGCAGGTCCTCTCGGCTAAAGCCGGGGCTGCCGCAGTAGCCGAGGCCGCCATCCTCAGTGATCGTGTCGCCGGTAAAGAGACAGATCTGGCCGTCCACCGCGATGCGAAAACAGGTGGAGGAAGGCGTATGCCCGGGGGTAAAGACGACCTCCACGACGAACTCGCCGATCTGCGCCGGCCCCTCGTGCTCAAGGATTATGTCGCGTGACGGGTCGATCAACCCGGGCAGTGCCGCCGCCACCAGCGGAGAGCAGGCCACGCTGGCCCCCCGCAGGCAGAACTGCGCCAAGCCCCAAGCATGGTCCCAATGCTCATGAGTGAGCAGAACGTGGCGTAGCGGTAGCTGGGCAAAGCCAAAGCGGGCCGCGGCGGCCTGTACGAACGGGAAGCTAGTGGACGCCCCGGCGTCCACCGCGAGCACCCCCTCGTCGCCGACGATGAGGTACAGGTTCCCGTCGGCCGTCGGCGGCATCTCGGGGGAAGGTGCCTGCCCCACCACAAACAGGTGCTCCGAGAGCTGCTCGATGACGTATCTCTCGTTGGCCATCCGCCCCCCTCTTGTGCGGCGGGCGCGCCACCGGCTGCTGCTGGCTGGCGCCCCCCTAGTCCTGGCCCCGCCCGGCGCCGGTGATCTCGGCAACGCGGTCGAAAAAGGCGCGCTTGAATGGGGTGTTGATCCCCCAGTTGACCGGCGGCGTCTGGAAGCCGTTGAGTTCGTCCAGCGGCTTGTTGGCCCATCGTGGGCGCGGGGCATAGTGCAGATAGGGATCGTCCCCCTGGCCCTCAAAGCCCTGATCATAGTAGCCCCAGGAGGCATAGTTTGGCCAGGCGGCATCTAGGTTGGGTACCGCGGGAGAGTCCTCATTGATCAGGATCGGCTTGGGGCTCCGCCGGTAGGCGGGCAGCTCCCGAACCGCGCGGATGGCCGCCTCCAGTTGGGCGGGGCGCGTCCCGTTGCCGTGCAGCAGCACATAGTCCGAGGCGGCCACCAGGTCGTTTGAAGGTATCCCCCGCCCTGTCTCCACGTCGGCACCGCCGAGACTCGTCGAGATCAGCACACCGGGATGGGACTCTTTCAGACGGGCAACCATGGCATGGGTGCTGGCCGGGTCAAACAGGGCACAGTCGGTGCGGTCATAGACCACGTCCACCTCGTTGGCCACTTCGATGAGCACGTTGCGATGACCGGTACTGGCCAGCCAATCGAGCGCCTGATGGGCAGCGCGCCAGATGGCCTGCTCGCCCTCCATGCGCCGTACCGAGACCCAGTAAAAGAGCCCCACGATGACGACCATGCCCAGGGCATCGGCGCGGTCCAGCACCTGGGCTATACGCTCCGCGTAGGCAGGAATGACACTGCCCTCGGGGGTAAAGCCGTTGTTGTCGTAGGCGCCATAGACCTCGGGCACGTATACGGGCCCCCCGCCCTGGAAGTTGATGGTAAAGGCCAGGATGCCGTGGTCACGCCAGGAGGGAAGCGCGGCGCAAAAGGCGTCGGTGTTGCGCTGCGGGTCCCAGACGCCGGTATCCGGGTAGGCCCACAGATGGCGGGTGGCGGGGTTGGCGTCATCGAAGGTGGCCTGCACGGCGCGCACGTTGAACAGCAGGCCCTCGATGGGATGCCCCTGGAAACGGCGTCCCCGGTAGGTGGGCTGACCATTCAGGTGAAAGGCCTGCCCCGCGATAGCGATCTGCGTCATGGCAACTCCTCTTCTCCCGGCACTTTGTGCATTGTAGCACAAGCCACGGGACGAAGCCACCTCAGGCCACCGCATCCGTACGCGAACCGGTGTGACGCTATGCAAAGGACCCATGTCACAGGATGGAGAAAGGCCTGGCCTCGTGGTTGAGGCCAGGCCTTTCTTGGTCGGCTATGCGATGTCAGCCGTTACCAGCGATCGCGACCGCCGCCGGAGCCACCACGGCCTCCGCCGACTCCGCGGCCACCGCCGGCAGGACCGCGCCCGCCGCCGAAGCCGCCACGGCCGCCAGCACCACCCTCGCGAGGCCGCGCCTCAGAGACGCGGATCTCACGACCGTCGATCATGGTGCCGTTCAGGCCTTCCACAGCCGCCTGCGCGCCCTCTTCCGTGGCCATCTCGACGAAGCCGAAGCCTCGCGGGCGGCCCGTCTCACGATCGGTGATGACGTTTACGGAAGACACCTCGCCGTAGGCCTCAAAGGCCTGCCTGAGCCGATTGTCAGTGGTATCGTAGCTCAGGTTGCCAACGTACAAATTCTTGCCCATGCTGAGTTTCCCCTTGACTGCGCGTACTCACAATGTTCATCTCGTGGACCACCAATAACCTGTCAAGCCCCTCACTGATCGTCTACGGCCTGCACGGCAGTCTGTCCACGACTCTCAAACTCAGCGAAAGAGTAGCCTGCCGTACCTCCCACCGCGGTCTCTTCGCTCAAAACAAGGGGAGGCACACGTGCGCAGATGTCGCATCGATCCCTTCCCCTATTGCCTACTCGTATTATGACCGATGAGCGCCGCAAAGTCAACTGCTCATTGGGCACTGCGGCATGGTCGGCCCTCTGGGGGTATGCACGCACGCCGAAACGTTCGGCAGTCCCCGCCCAGTTGTCGGCGGCCCTCTGGCCTGTATCCAGGTGATCACCCGATATAGACCGGACGGTAACCCTATGGAGACCTTGTGATGGTAAGTTGGGAACAAGCGCAATCCGGCTCTACCGTGCAGGCCGGGCGCAGTGCAAAGGGGGAACCTGTGCTCGACATTCGGCCAGCAGTCGGAGTGGCTCTGTTGATGTCGGTCGGCGTCCTGGTGACGTCAGGATTCGTGGCCCAATCCTCTCGTGAGGTGACCCTGATCATGGCCGGTTTCGCCATGGGGCTGCTGGCAGCCTGGCTGGTGGACTGGGCCCATCAGGTGCGCGCCCGCCGAGAGAGGCGCCCGGATGGCCAGCCGCCGTACGAGCCAACGCCTGCCGGCCGCCACCTCGCCGAACCACACTGACGGGCATAGGGCGCGGTGTGGTCGCGCCGCTACCGCACGCCTGCCGATAGTGGACTGCAGCTGCTGGGCCTCGCGCCAGGCCCAGCGGCAGGCCGGGGGGACAGACCGAGGCTTCCGGCCGGAGGCCTCGGTCTGCGGCTGCCTGGGCACAGCGTTCGCCGCGTCTTCCGAAGACAGGATGCACCGCCCAGACTGCTGGCGTGGAGTTGAGTCCCATCGGCCGCTGGCTGGGGTTGCCCCTCCGTCGACCGCTGACCGGCCCGTGGTATGCTCTTGTAACCACGCGTTGACAGCGCCCCCCCTTGGTGGTATGCTTCAGGCACCGTATTGTCTGGCCCACGGTTCCCGATCGCGGGTCAACTTGGAAGGAGGGTTGTTGGCTTTATCCGCTGCATGGGTCAGCGGAGTGCCTGAGTAGGTGGTTTTGCGGCACTGATAGTCTCATCGATAGTCTCCCGGCTATAACATCGAGCTGCCCGTGCGGGCACCACCCGAAGAAGGAGACCGAGATGCACCGCATTTCCCGCCGAGACTTCCTGCGCGTATCCACGCTGGCCGGGGCCGCGACCCTGGCAGCCGCTTGCGGCGGAGCGCCCGCCAGCCCCGCCCCTGCTGAGCCAACGGCACAGCCCGTTGCCGCTCCCGCGGCCCAGCCCACTACGGCGCCAGCCGCGCCCACAACGCCCATAGAGGCCCCGGCCAAGTTCAACGAGGCCCCCATGCTGGCCGAGCTGGTCGCCAAGGGTGAGCTGCCCCCCGTCGACGAGCGCCTGCCCGAGAACCCGGCCGTCATCCCCGTGATCGAGATGGTCGGCAAGTACGGCGGCAATATCCGCCGTGGCTACAAGGGCATGTCTGACTATACCGGGCAGACCTACTTTACCTGGAACAGCCTCACGCGCTTCAACTACGACTCGACGCTGGCTCCGATGCTGGCCGAGTCGTGGGAGATGAGCGACGACGCCAAGGTCTGGACCTGGCACCTGCGCAAGGGCACCAAGTGGTCCGACGGCCAGCCGCTGACCACCAAAGACACCCAGTGGTGGTGGCAGAACCACGTCCACAACGCCGAGATCAGCCCCTCGGGTGACGGCGTCTACAAGACCGGGGCCGGTGACGATCGCAAAGAGTGCGAGCTGGAGACTCCGGACGATTTCACCATCGTCATGAAGTTCGCCCACCCCAACCCGCTCTTCGGGCTACAGGTGATCTGGCGTTCCTTCCCGATGCTGCCCGGCCACTACCTCGAGCAGTTCCACGCCGACTTTGCTGACAAGGCCGTGCTGGACAAGATGGTCGCCGACAAGGGCCTGAACACCTGGGTGGACCTGTACAACAACCAGCGGCAGGAGAACCTCAACCACGAGGTGCCCAAGCTGGACACCTGGGTCCCCACCAACGAGGCGGGCGCCGAGATCCACATTATGGTGCGCAACCCGTACTGGTGGGCCGTCGACCCTGAGGGCAACCAGCTCCCCTACGTGGATTCGATCACCCATCGCCTGTTTGAGACGCTCGACGTGTTCAACATGTGGATCGTCAACGGCGAGATCGACTTCCAGTCCCGCCACGTGGACCTGGCCAACTACACCCTGTTCAAGGAGAAGCAAGAGCAGGGCGGCTATAACATCACGATCTCCGTGGGCGCGAGCCACGTGGCCGTGCAGATCAACCACACCTCCAAGGACCCGGTGCTGCGCAAGTTCTTCCAGAACCGCGATGTGCGCTTTGCACTCAACTACGCCGTGGACCGGGAGGAGATGAACGAGCTCGTCTTTGACGGCTTGCTCACGCCCAAGCAGTACAGCCCGCTGAAGAAGAGCGACCTCTGGTATGAGGAGCAGGCCTTCGCTCACCTGGAGTTCGACCCGGACAAGTCCAACGAGCTCCTCGACGCCGCTGGCTACGCGGAGAAGGACGCCGACGGCTTCCGCGTCGACCCGGAGACCAAGGAGACCATCAGCTTTGAGATGGAGGGCCTGGAGCCGTCCGGCTCGATGTACGAGGACGCCATGATCATGGTGGCCGACTACTGGGGCAAGGTCGGCGTCAAGTGCACCTACAAGTACTCGGAGCGCTCCCTGTACGAGGAGCACCAGCAGGCCAACGACATGAACGTCGGTACCTGGTCAGCCGACCGGGCGGACTTTCCGCTCATCGACCCGGGCATCTTCCTGGCCACCAACACGCAGCGCCCGTGGGCCTGCGCCTGGGGCAAGTGGAAGAACGACCCCACCGACCCGAACGCGGAAGAGCCCCCCGAGGGCCACTTTATCCGCACCATGTGGGACCTCTGGGAGCAGTGCAAGATCGAGGCCGACTATGAGAAGCGCCGCCGCCTCTTCTGGGACATCCTGGACATCTGGAAGGAAGAGATCCCGATGCCGACCTTCCTCGGCGAGTGGCCGAGCCTGGTCATCCAGAAGAAGACCCTGCGCAACTACGTGGCCGGCTACATCAACTCCTGGCTCTCGCACGGCAAGTCGTTCCTGAACTCCTCCACCGTCTTCTGGGAGGATCCGGAGAACCACACCTACGAGATCTAGGCTGCGCTGGCCTGAGACAGAGAACCGGGTGCCCGCACGGGCACCCGGTTCTTCTTGTAGCCCACCTTGTTGGCGCGCGACGGGCGCGCACCCTCCTCCCTGCCGGCCGCTCAGCCCCCGTGCCGCTGCAGGTACCCGGCCACCACGCGCTGGCGCGCCAGGCGGGCCAGGTCACGCGGCGTGGAGCCTCTCTTGTACTGGCGGTAGTCGCGGGATAGGCGCGGCGCGGGCTCGGCCCCTCCGGCGATGAGCACCTCGACCGTCTCCAGATCACCCTGCACCGCGGCCTGGTGCAGGGGCGCAAAGCCATAGGCGTCCTGAATGTCCGGATCGGCGCCGGCCTCGATAAGGCTGGCCACCGCCTCGACCCGGCCGCCGCGCGCCGCGTGGGCCAGAGGCGTCAGGCCATGCGCATCGCGCGCGTTGAGGCCTTTCTCCTGGCGGGCCAGGATCAGGTCCAGCATCTCGACGAACCCGTAGGCCGCTGCCAGGAAAAGAGGCGTCTGCCCCGATTCTTCCAGGGCCGCCCCCAAGTCGATGCCGTGTGAGACCAGGTACTCGGCCGTGCGCCGGTAGGCCTCGTAGACGGCGTCCGGCGCGTCCCCGCCCTCTGCGGGCTGCTCCTCGCCCCCGGCCTCCTCGCGCTCGGCCAGGGCATCGAGCAGGACGTGGAGGGCGTTGGCCCCCGAGGCCATCCGGGCGTCAAGTCGGGCGCCCTGCTCGTGGAGGTAGGCAACCACGTCGTACAGGCCCTCTGCGGCGGCGATCATGAGCGGCGTCTGCCCGCCGGGCGCCGCGCCGCCCGGGTCGGCACCGCCCGCCACAAGGAGGCGCACCAGGGCCAGATGGTCCTTGCCTCGCGCCCCGGGCCACTCAGCAACGGCATAGTCAAGCGGCGCCAGGCCCTGCTCGTCCCTGCCGTCAGGGTTCGCCCCCTCCTCCAGGAGGCGGGCGACCCCGTCCAGGTCGCCGACTCCGGCGGCCTCGCGCAGCCGACGTGCCGATTCCTCTTGCTCCACGATCGTGATCCTTCCCGGCTCAGGGCATCGTCGTGCCTCAAACATAGCGATCGATGGGACCAGGCGCAGGCTTACACCTCCCGCCGGGCCGCCCGCCGGATGGCCTGCTGTACCCCCTCGAGCGAGGGGAGCATGGCCTTTTCCAGCATCCGTGAGACCACCAGCGGCGCGTCAGGTTGGTTCACGTGCGTCACCGGGGCGTCCAGATAGTCAAAGCAGCGCAGCGTGATCTCGTCGGCCAGACGGGCCCCCAGCGACAGGCTGCGCTCGGCATACTCGACCGTAACGGCCGCGCCCGTCTTGCGCACCGAGGCCTCGATGGCCGCATAGTCCATCCCCTGATAGTCCACCGTGCGCAGGTCGATCACCTCGGCCTCGATCCCCTCGGCGGCCAGCGCCTCGGCGGCCTGCAGGCAGAGGTTCACGCCGGTGACGTAGGTGAGCACCGTCACGTCGCGCCCCGGGCGCACCACGCGTGCCTTGCCGTACTCGATGCAGTAGTCGAGGTCGTCGGCCGGCACCTGCCCCTTCTGCGCATACAGCAGCCCGTACTCGACCATCAACACCGGGTCATCATAGCGCATCGCGGTGTTGAACATGCCGACGTAGTCAAAGGGCGTGGAGGGAGCCATCACCCGCCAGCCGGGGAACAGCGAAAAGAAGCCGCTGGGGTCCATGGAGTGCTGCCCGCCGTAGCCAAAGCCCTTGCCGATCCGCGTGCGCATGACCAACGGGAAGCGCCCACGGTCGCCGTACATGTGCCGCAGCCGGCCGATCTGGTTGAACAACTGGTCGGAGGCCATCAGCGCAAAGTCCGGGTACATCACCTCAACCACCGGGCGCATCCCGACCATGGCCGCCCCGCCAGACATGCCCAGGAAACCGGTCTCGGAGATCGGCGTGTTCAGAAGGCGCTCGGGGAAGACCTCTTTGATGCCGCGGGTGGCGGCAAAGGCCCCGCCGCGCAGGTTGGCGACCTCCTCACCCAGGACAAAGACCCTCTCGTCGCGCTCCATGTTCCGGCGCGTGACGGCGGCGATGGCCTCGACGAAGGTCATCTCACGCCAGGTGCTGAAATCCTCGCGCTCCGCAAAGCGCACCCCACGGAGTTCCGCCCCGTCGGAGCGGACGCCGCTCAGGACACCCGCCGCGTCGGGCCACTTGGCCGCCGGGATGACGCGCTTGCCGTCGCGCTCTTCGGTAGAGAACTCTTGGGCCACGTCTATGGCTCTCCGAGCCGCCTCACGCAGGCGTCCGTCTTCCTCTTGCGTGACGATGCCCAACGCCACCAGGCGCGGGCCGAAGGTGTCGATCGGGTCCCGATCGAGCCACTCGGCCTCCTCGTCACGCGTGCGGTACCCGAAGGCGCTGCCGGCCAGGCTGCCGGCGTGGTGCACGTGCCGGTAGGTGCGCGCCTCGAGCAGGAAGGGCTGCGGCTCGGCGCGCATGCGAGCCGTCAGGTCGCGCACGGCCACGTACACGGCCACCGGGTCCATGCCGTCAACGGTCAGGCTGTCGAACCCGTACCCGAGGCTACGCTGGCCGAGGGGGTTCACGTGGGACGACTCGCTAGCCGCCGTGCCGACGGCGTACGAGTTGTTCTCGACGAGGTAGAGGATCGGGATGCTCCAGAGGCCGGCCATGTTGGCCACCTCGTGAAACACGCCCTGGTTGATGGCGCCATCCCCAAAGAACGACACGGCGATGGTGTCGCGTCCCTGGAGGCGCTCACCCCAAGCCGCGCCGGTGGCCAGGGCGATGCTGCCCCCGACGATGGCGTTGGAGCCGAGGTTGCCGGAGGTCCCGTCGTACAGGTGCATCGAGCCGCCCCGCCCCCCGCACCAACCCGCGCGCAGGCCCATGATTTCGGCCAGGGTGCGGTTCACCGCGTCCTGGACGGGGCCCGTCACCGCCTCTACCAAAGGATTGTAGCCGTCCGGCGCGTAGTACATGACGGCCTTGGCCAGAAAGTGCCCGTGGGCTCGGTGGGTCGAGCCGATCATGTCCCCTTTGCGAAGTGCCGCCGCCACCCCCGCCGCCACGGCCTCCTGCCCGACGCTGGTGTGGGCCGGGCCGTGCACCAGGTCCGCATCCTTGAACTCCAGGACCTTCTGTTCAAAGTCGCGCACCAGGTACTGCAGGAAGGCCATGCGGGCCAGGTCACGCCTGCCGATCGCCCGTAGATCGCCGTCGTCGGTCACCAGCTCCCGGCACACGGCCGGCGCGGGCAGCTCGATGGTTCTGCTCACAATACACCCCTATCTCTAGTTTACCGGCACACTGCTCAGGATCTCGCGGATCTCACAGATCTCGCCCTCGACCCCGCGAAAGTAAGCCACGAACACGTTTGGGCGAATCTCGACGGCCTCGCCGAGAAACTCTACCCCCCGGTCGCGCAGGCGCCGGTAGGTCGCCCAAAAGTCAGTGACCCGAAAGCCAATGTGGGTCAGCCCCAGGTCGGCAGGGCACAAGTCGGGGCGCCGCTCGCGGCCCTGTGGGTGGTGGTAGTCAAACAGCTCCACCACCGAATCCCCCAGGCGCATGTGCACGATGCGCGCCGTGCCGCCTACGGCGCCGATGACCCGGCCCAGCTCGGGCCCGAACTCGCGGTCCAGGGCCACCTCCATGCCGATGACGTCCCGGTAGAAGACGATGGCCGCCTCCATGTCGCGTACGGTCAGCCCCACGTGATCCACGCGCGTGAACATTGCTCTCCTTCGATCGATGGGATACCACTCGAATCGGAAGCCTGCCCGCCAAGGCCAGGGCCACAGCGGCGCCAGGGCCTAGCCGCCCATGTCGAGGAGTATCTTGACTCCTTCGCCCCGACGCATCATCGCAAACCCCTGCTGCCAGGCATCCAGCGGCAGGATAGCCGTCACCAGGCGACGCAGCTTGCCGGCCTCCTCGGCCTCGGCCGCCAGAGCCTTCTCCCAGGAGGAGGGTGGCGATGAGAAGCACCCCGCCAGATCCAGCTCCTTGTACAGCAGGGAGTTCCAGGGCACCGCGATCGTCTCGGTACCCACCAGGCCGATCAGCACGACCTTGCCCGCCTTACGCACCAGGTCGATCCCGGAGCCGATCGCTGCCGCGGCGCCCGAGCAGTCGATCCACACGTCCACGCCGCGCCCGTCTGTCGCCCCGAGGACCACGTCGCGAAGAGGTTCGCGCTGTACGTTCACAGTGTGCGTGGCACCCAGCGCGCGGGCCAGGGGGAGGCGCATGGGCGCGTCCAGGTCCGTGCCAGAGACGATGATCGTCGTCGCCCCCAGGCGGCTGGCCAGGATGGTGGCCATCAGCCCCATGGTGGCCGATCCGGAGATCAGCACGCTCTGCCCCGCGCCCAGCCGGCCCCGCTCGATCAGGCAGTGCGTCGAGATGGCCAGTGGCTCGGTGATGCCGGCGACCTCCCAGGGGATACCGTCGGGCAGGAGGTGTACCAGCCAGGCCGGCAGAGCCAGGTACTCGGCAAAGGCGCCGTCGGTCTTGCTGCCCAGGGCCAGCTTCTGATCGCAGATGTGCGGCTGGCCGGCTCGGCAGAGGGAGCAGACACCGCAGGCGCCGGTGTGCAGCTCCCCGACGACGCGGTCACCCGGGCGGAAGCGCTCCGCCGCGGCTTCGCCGGCGCGCACGATGGTGCCGCAGAACTCGTGCCCCATGATCACCGGCGGCGCGTTGGGGAACTCATCCGCCTCGATGTGCAGGTCCGTCCCGCAGATGCCACAGTACTTGACGCGGATGAGCACCTCGTCACGATCCGGCTCTGGCACCGGAACGTCCCGCAGGCCGACGTTCCCCGGCCCCGACGCGTACTTGACCAATGCTTTCATGCCATGCTCCGCATGAGAAGGAGGATCACCAACCCGCCAACGTGCCGAACTGCCCGAGAGCGCACCCCGATGCACACTCGGCTCTGCCGAGTCCGCCGCGCCAACAGGAGGGCTGCCCTGGGGCCGACGCTGCCGCCGGAGAGATGCCCCTCCGGTGCGCCCCTCTCGGTGCGTTCGGGCCGCTGGCGACCGCTACCCGATGTACTGGCCGCCGTTGATGTCCACGACGGCGCCCGTCACGTAGGCCGAGAGGTCCGAGGCCAGGAACAAGACGACCTTGGCGACGTCTTCCGGTGTGCCGAGGCGGCGCAGGGGGATCGTGGCACACACGGCGTCTTCCCGCCCGGCCATCTGCTTGGCCACCGGCGGCGTCGTGATCGTCCCCGGGGCAACGGCGTTCACGCGGATGCCGCTGGGCCCCAGCTCGCGAGCCAGGGTGCGCGTCAGCGCCACCAGGCCCCCCTTGGAGGAGGCATAGTCGATGGAAGACTCGAGCGACCCCTGCCGCGCCGCCATGGAGGCAAAGTTGATGATGCTGCCGCTGCCGCGAGCCTTCATCCCCTCGATCAGCCCCTGGCACAGCAGGAAGGGGCCGCGGAGGTTTATGTCGAGCATGCGGTCCCACACCTCGCGGCTTACCGTTGCGATGCCGCCGCGATAGGTGACCCAGCCGGCGTTGTTCACCAGGATGTCGGGCGCGCCGAACTCGCTCAGCACGCGCTCGCAGAGGGTCGCGATGTCCTCGGGGTCACCGAGGTCGCAGCGGATCGCCACCGCTCCGGGCAGGGCGGCGGCCGCCTCCTGCGCGCCCGGGAGGTTGATGTCGACAATCAACACCTTGGCGCCGGCCGCCGCCAGGATGGTAGCACAGGCCCGGCCGATCCCGCCGGCCGCGCCCGTCACAAGAGCCAACTGATTGGAGAGGTCTACCCGCATCACGCACACACTCCCGCTCGATACACTCAACGCTTCCCGGCCGGGCCGCTGCCCTGCCGGCCCTAGACTTGCGCCACGTAGGCGCTGAGAGACGCGACCATCAGGTAGACGGCCATGGCGCCCGGATCGCGCACCCCTACGGTGCGCTCCTTGAACCAGGAAGACCTGCCCACCTCCGACTTGAGCCCCTCGGTGGCCACCATGCCCGCCTCGGCCGCCTCACGGGCCGCGGCGAGGGCCTGCGCCAGCGTCGTGCCCCGCTCTGCAGCGGCCTGCAGCGCCTCGGCGGCGGGCACCAGAGCGTCGAGGAGCGTCTTTTGCCCCACGTCCGATTTGCCGCGCTCCTTGACGCCCTCGGCGGCGGCAGCGAACATGCCCGCCAGCTCCCGGACGCCCAGCGCATCCAGCCCCTTGGCAACCCGGGCAGCGCGCATGCACATCGTGGCAAAGAGCGCCCCGAACGTCGAGGCAGCCTTACGGTTGAAGGCCAGGCCCGCGCGCATCACGAGAGTGGCAATGTCCTGCCCCTCCAGCGCGGCCAGTTCCTCGCGCACGGCAGCGAAGCCGAGGGTCACCGTGATCCCCAGGTCCCCGTCGCCAATGGCTGCGTCGAGGGCGCGGAGCTCCTCGGCGCGTGCGGTGAGGTCATCGGCCATCATCTCCAGGGCGGCACGCACGTCGCCGGCAGTCAGCAAGTCACTCACGGCGCCCCCTACCCCTGCACATAGAACGGAGAAGCGGCCGGCGCGTCCAGCAGGCGCGTGAGCTCATCGTCCAGGCGCAAGAGCGATACGGAAGCCCCGGCCATCTCCATCGACGTCGCGTATTCGCCAACATAGGCACGATGCACGGAGATCCCCTCCGCGAGCAGGATTTGGTGCACCTTGCGATAGAGGATGTACAGCTCTTCGGGCGGCGTCGCGCCCAGGCCGTTCACCAACACCGAAACGCGGTCGCCGCGTGAGAAGGGCAAGTCGGCCAGGATCGCACGCGTGAGCCGCTCGGCGATGGCGTCGGCCGACTGCAGGGGGCCGCGCTCCACGCCAGCCTCACCGTGGATACCCATGCCGATCTCCATCTCGTCATCCGCGATGGTAAAGGTCGGCACGCCGGCCATCGGCACCGTGCAGGGCGAGAGCGCCACCCCCATCGAACGGGTCCACTCGGTGGCCTTGCGCGCCACCCGAGTGACCTCATCGAGGCCGAGGCCTTCCTCGGCCGCGGCGCCGGCGATCTTGTAGGCGTAAAAGAGGCCGGCCACACCGCGGCGGCGTGGCCACTCCTCGGGAGGGGCCGAGGCGACATCATCAGAGACGAGCACCGTTTCCACGCGGATGTCCTCCATGGCGGCCATCTCGGCGGCCATGTCAAAGTTCATCGTGTCACCCTGGTAGTTGCCGTACAGGTACAGGCATCCCGCCCCACCGTGTGCGGCGCGGGTAGCCTCGACCATGGTCTCGGCGCTCGGAGACGAGAACACATTCCCGACCGCGACACCGTGGGCCAGCCCGCGGCCCACGTACCCCAGGAAAACCGGCAGATGGCCGGAGCCGCCTCCCGTCAGGATGGCCACCTGCCCCGCTACCGGAGCGTCTGCGCGGACGATGGCCCGCGGGTCCGTCGTAGCCCTCAGCTGGCCTGGATGCGCCGCCAGGATGCCCGCCAGCATCTCATCCACAAACTCCGCGGGCTTGTTGATGATCTTTTTCACCTGATCGCTCCTCTCGCCGTCCGGCCACTGCACACAGGGCTCAACGGTACCGCTGCTGCCGGCTGCAAGATAGCACGCCCGGCTAGGCGCCGTCAATGATGGGCGGCCCCGCAGCGCACACCCATCGGCTGGACAGCACCGACCAAGTCGCCCATAATGCGGGCATCTCCCGGCTGCCGCTGGCGACTGGGCCATGGGCAGCAGTACCGCCAACTCGATATCAAGGAGGATACCATGACCACGTTCGGCGTCATCGTTGGCAACCGCGGGTTCTTCCCTGCGGCGCTCGCGGAGAGCGGGCGCAAGACGATCCTTCAGGTGCTCGCGCAGCAGGGCTACGGCGCGGTCTGCCTTACCCCGGCGGACACTCAGTACGGCTCGGTCGTGACCTATGAGGACTCGAAAAAGTGCGCCGCGCTCTTCAAGGCGCACGCCGACGAGATCGACGGCATCCTCGTCACCCTGCCCAACTTTGGCGAAGAGCGCGGCATCGCCGACGCCATCCGCCTGGCCGGCCTGGATGTACCCGTCCTGGTGCAGGCCTTCCCTGACTCGCTCGATGCCATGTCGATCGCGACCCGGCGCGACTCGTTCTGCGGCAAGATGTCGACCTGCAACAACCTCACCCAGTACGGCATCCCCTACTCGCTCACTCGCCTGCACACAGTCGATCCGGAGTCCGAGTCGTTCCGCGAGGACCTGGCGCGCTTTGCCGCGGTGTGCCGCGTGGTCAACGGGCTCCGCAAGGCACGGTTTGGCCAGATCGGGGCGCGCCCGGCCGCCTTTATCACCGTGCGCTATTCGGAAAAGATCCTGGAGAGGGCCGGCATCTCGATCGAAACCCTCGACCTCTCGGAGGTGTTTGGCCGCGCCGCGCTCCTGGCCGATGACGACCCCGCCGTCAAGGACCGCCTGGCGGGTATCAAGGGCTACTTGGATACGGCCGGCACGCCGAACGACGCCGTGCTCAAGATGGCCAAGCTGGCCGTCGTGTTCGATGCCTTCATCGCCGACCATGAGCTGGACGGCACCGCCGTGCAGTGCTGGACGTCGATAGAGGAGTTCTATGGCGTGGTGCCATGTACGGTGATGTCCATGCTCTCCAACCAGCTCAAGCCGTCGGCCTGTGAGACCGACGTCACCGGGCTGATCGGCATGTACGCCATGGCCCTGGCCTCCGGCCGCCCGAGCGCCCTGCTCGACTGGAACAACAACTATGGGGACGACCCCGACAAGGCCGTGGTGTTCCACTGCAGCAACCTGCCGCAGGACCTCTTTGGCGGGCAGGCCAAGATGGACTACCAGGCGATCATCGCCGGCAGCGTGGGCAAGGAGAACGCCTACGGCACCCTGGTCGGCAAGATCAAGCCGACCGCACTGACCTACTGCCGGGTGGCCACCGATGACGAGTACGGCACCATCCGCGCCTACCTCGGCGAGGCCGAGATCACCGACGACAAGGTGGATACCTTTGGCGGCTACGGGGTGATCAAGGTGCCCGAGTTCCAGGACCTACTGGCCTACATCTGTGAGAACGGCTTCGAACACCACGTCGCCGTCAACCCCGGCCGCGTGGCAGACGCCCTTGAGGAAGCGTTCGACAAGTACCTCGGCTGGGACGTCTACCACCACGGCGGCTGAGCGCAACGCTCCCCCCGCCAAGCACAAGAGCCACCCTCTTGCGAGGGTGGCTCCTTTCGTGATCAGGCTACGCCGCGGCGTATGCGCTATTACAGGTTGAAGAAGGCGACCTTGGCAAGCACCGCGCCAAAGATCGTCGCCACCAGCGACATCACCGTGATCAGGGTGTTCAGCGAGGGGCCAGCGGTGTCCTTGAAGGGGTCGCCGACCGTGTCGCCAACCACGGCAGCCTTGTGGGCTTCGGAGCCCTTGCCGCCCATGGCGCCGTCTTCGATGTACTTCTTGGCGTTGTCCCACAGGCCACCGGCGTTGGCCATCAGCAGGCCAAAGATGATTCCGGTGATGATGGAGCCGGCCAGGAAGCCACCCAGGGCCGCCACACCCAGGAAAAGCCCCACCACGATCGGCGTGACCAGGGCCAGCACGGCCGGGAGGATCAGCTCCTTGAGCGCGCCGCGCGCGGCAATGTCCACGCACAGGCGGCTGTCGGGTTCAGCCTTGCCCTCCAAGAGGCCAGGGATCTCGCGGAACTGACGGCGGATCTCCTCCACCATGAGGTCAGCGTTGCGGCCCACCGCCAGCATGAGCAGTGCGGAGAACAGCGGGGGCATCGTAGCGCCAAGAAAGACCCCCACGATGACACCGGGGCTCAACAGGTCGAGGCTGCGCAGATCCACCGACTCGGCATACGCCGAGAAGAGGGCCAGAACCGTCAGCGCAGCAGCGCCAATGGCAAAGCCCTTGGTGATAGCCTTGGCCGTGTTGCCGGCGGCGTCCAGCCGATCACAGATGGCGATGGTCTCCTCATCCTCGTGGCCAGCCTCGGCACAGCCCTTGGCGTTGTCCACGATGGGGCCATACGCGTCCGCAGACATGATCATGCCGGTGATGGCCAGCATACCGACGGCGGCCATCGATACGCCGTACGTCCCCGGGATACCCATGTTGATCGCCAGGGTCCAGGCAGCGATCATGGCGATGCAGATACCCAGGATGGAGGGGACGATGCTCAGAAGACCGTACGAAAAGCCCTGGATGATCACAATGGCAGGGCCGCTGGTTGCGGCGCCGGCCGTGCTCTGGACAGCCTTCTGGTCGATATCGGTGAAGGCGTCAGAGGTAAAGCCGATCACGATGCCGGCCAAGAGCCCAGCGATCGTGGGCCAGATGATCCCCCACGGGTTCTCCAGGCCCATAGCGTAGACGACGGCAACCGTCATGACCATGAAGACGCCGGTGGTAGCCAGCGTGCCCGTGTTCAGGGCCTTGCCCGGGTCGCTCTCCTCCCCGGTACGCACGAACAGCATGCCAACGAGCGAGGCGATGATACCCGCAGCGCTCAGGACGAGCGGAAGGACGATGTAGCGGGGATCGCCGGCAAAGAGCACGTTACCCAGGATCATCACCGCGACCACGCTGGCCACGTACGAGTCGAGGATGTCCGCACCCATGCCAGCCACGTCGCCAACGTTGTCGCCCACGTTGTCGGCGATCACGGCGGGGTTGCGGGGGTCGTCCTCATCGAGGCCGAGCTCCACCTTGCCCACCAGGTCAGCGCCGATGTCCGCCGTCTTGGTGTAGATGCCGCCGCCTGCCTTGGCCAGCAGGGCCATGTTGCTGGCGCCAAAGCTAAAGCCCAGCACCACGTTGGCGTCGCGGAAGATCATGTAGAGGACGGTCATACCGATGAGGGAGAACCCCACCACCGAGAGACCCATCACTGCGCCGGCGTTAAAGCCGACCGGGAAGGCCTTGATAAGGCCGGTCCGTGCCGCCCAGGCCACGCGGGCGTTGGCGCGGGTGGCGATGTACATTCCTGCGTAGGCTGCCGCTGCGGAGAAAAGCGAGCCCAAGATGAACGCGATTGCCGTCTGCCAGCCGAGGGCGATGAACACGATGATGCCGATCACCGCGGCGAGCAGGCCCAGAGCCCGGAAAAGGCGGTTCAGGTAGGCGGACGCACCCACCTGGATGGCCCGCGAGAACGCCTGCATCTTCGGGTTCTCGTTCTCCTGCGCCATCACCCACCGATAGAGGTAGGCGGCCACCCCCATCGATGCAAGCCCGGCGATGAGCGCCACTACTTCCCAGATGTCAATCTGCATATTCGCCTCCTGAGGCTATATGAAACCGAGATGGAGGCGCCACGCCCAACGCGGGGACAAACCTCCTGAGCCCACACACCCTGTAGCCAAGGCCCCGAGGCGACTGTGCCGAGGGGAGGCACATTGGCAGACGGCGCTCAGCCGGCACCAAAGCGCGGCCCTCTCAGGAGCCGCGACACAAGAATGGAGCGCGCCCGGCCGAAGGACGCGCCTGTGCCAAAGCCGACCGGGTGCAATGATACCCTGCCTCGCGCACACTGTCAAACGGCCCACCCGGCCCGGGGGCCACGCCCCGCGGCGAGGTTCCTGCCGTTGACGCCCCCCCAGGGCCACGATATACTCCCCAACGGTGCGGAATGCCCCGCACAGCACCCGGAGATGCCCGCCGATGAGCCGGTCGTTCCTGAAAGCCCTCCTTGGCGCTGCCTGCGCAGCTATCCTGGCCGCCTGCGTGGCGACGCCCAATGCCGCCACCCCCCTGCTCCCCTCGCTGCAGACTGCCGATCCCTCCGATCCGCAGGCCACCGCCAACCCCGACCTGCCTGACCCAGCCGGCCTCGCAGCGCTGCCCACGGCGGTCTCTTTGGCCGTAGACCCGTCTCAGCGGGGCCCTGCGGTGGCAGGGCTGGCGCCCGACCTTGTGGCGACGGTCAACGACGTGCCCATCACCAGGGCCGCCTATGAGGCGCAGGTGGCGCAGGCCCAGGCTTACTTTGTGCAGCAGCCCGGCTTTGACCCGTTCGACGAGGCGGGCAGGCAAGCCCTGCTGCGCTTCCGGCAGAACTACCTGGAGGTCATGATCGACCAGGCCCTCATCGCGCAGACGGCCACCGAGCTCGGTGTGGAGATCGATCCCGCTACGGTGGAGGAAGAGTACGCTCTCATGCGCGGCGATGACCACGACGCCTTTGCCGAATGGCTCAGGACCAGCGGGCTCACGCCTGACGCCCTCCGGGCGCAGCTTCGCGCAGACCTGACCACCCGCGCCGTGCGCGATGCGGTGACGGCCTCCACGCCCCGCCTTCAGCCGCAGGTCCGCGTCAGCCATATCCTCCTGGAGGACCAGTCCGCCGCCGATGAGGCCACTCGGCGGCTGAACGCCGGCGAGACCTTTGTCGACGTGGCCCGCTCCCTCTCGGCGGACCTGTCCACCCGAGACAGCGGCGGCGACCTCGGCTATCTGCCCAGGGGCGTCATGCCACCCGCCTTTGACGACGCCGCCTTCTCTCTGGCCGCCGGCAAGCGGAGCGACGTCATCGAGAGTGAGATTGGCCTGCAGATCGTGCTGGTCACCGAGCCCGCCCAGGACCGCCCGGTGCCGGATCGCTACTGGCCCGCTGTGCAGCAGCACGCCTTTGCCGATTGGCTGCAGGGGCAGCGCGAGGCCGCCTCCATCCTGCGCGCCGACCTAGGGGCGGGCGGCTGAGGCTCAGCGTCAATGCCTGGCCGGCAGTCTAGGAGATCTCCCATGTCTCGATCGCTGCGCCGTCGCACCCTGGCTGTGGCCCTGCTGGTTGCGGTGGGGATGGCGGCCTGCGGCCGTCAGGCTGCCTCTACGTCCCCCGAGGCGCTCGTCGGCGAGGCGAGCACACTCCTGGACCAGAACAAGGCGCAGGAGGCCCTCGACCTCCTGAACAAAGCCCTGGCCCGGGCAGACTCTGCAGAAGGACGCTACCTGCTCGGCAATGCCTACAGCGAACTGGAGCGCTTTGAAGAGGCGGAGGCAGCCTACCTGAAGGCCCTCGAGCTGGACCCCGCCTATGCCGACGCTCGCAGTAACCTGGCCGTCGCCTACTACATGCTTGGGCGCCCGGCGGAGGCCGAAGAGACCATCCGCCAGGTCCTCAGCGAGCACCCGCAGGACGCCGACCTGCACTATAACCTCGGCAGTGTGCTGGCCGCCCAGGGGCGCACAGCGGAGGCCGAAGCGGCTTTCCTCGCAGCCCGGCGCCTGGACGACTCCCTCCCCCAGGTGTACCTGGGCCTGGGGGTGCTCTACCGCGACATGGGCCGCCCTGAGGAAGCCATTGCCTCCCTGCGCCGGTACCTCGAACTGTCGGACGACGCCACCTGGCGGGCCGAGGCCGAGCGTATTGTGAACGAACTGGAGACGATCAGTGTATCCAAATGACAGCGCGTCTCGCCTACCGACGGCCCGCCTGGCCGCCGCAGAGCTGGCCCTGCCCGGCCTGACCCTGCACTGGGGCGAGCGCACCTATGTGATGGGCATTCTGAACGTGACGCCCGACTCGTTCTCCGGCGACGGCGTTCTGGCCGCCGCCGGGGCAGACCACGTCGTCGAGGCGGCCGTGCAGCGCGGGCTGGCTATGCTCGCCGACGGGGCCGACATACTCGACATCGGCGGGGAGTCCACGCGCCCCGGCTCCCACCCGGTCGACGCCGAGACCGAGCAGCAGCGCGTGGTACCGGTCGTCCGCGCGCTGCGCCGCGCGACGAGCGCCCCCATCTCTGTGGACACCTACCGCGCCTCGGTGGCCCGCGCCGCCCTGGACGCCGGCGCCGACCTGATCAACGACGTATGGGGGCTCGCCATGGACCCCGCCTTGGGCCCGTTGCTGGCCGAGCGAGGCGCCCCGGTTGTGATCATGCACAACCGCTCCAAGCCCAAAGACGCCGCCCAGCAGGAGCGCCTCGGCGGGCGCTACATCGGCGTGCAATATGACAACCTGCTGGCGGACGTGTCCAGCGAACTGGCCGGGCAGGTCGAGCATGCCCTGCAGAGCGGCGTCTCTCCCGAGCGAATCATCCTGGACCCTGGCATCGGCTTTGGCAAGACGGTCTCGCAGAACCTCTACCTGCTGAACCACACCGATGCGCTGCTGGGCCTGGGCTTCCCGATTCTGGTCGGCACCTCGCGCAAATCGTTCATCGGCTACACGCTGGACGCGCCCCCGGAGGATCGCCTGGAAGGCACCGCGGCCACGGTGGCCCTGGCCATCGCCCGCGGGGCGCACATCGTGCGCGTCCACGACGTGCGGGCCATGGCCCGCGTGGCCCGCATGACCGACGCGATCCTGAGGGCCACGCCCTGATGGCGCGCGTCTACCTGGGCCTGGGGGCCAACCTCGGCGACCGAGCCGCCAACATCCGCGCCGCCCTGAGCGCCCTGGAGCGCCGTGGCCTGCGCGTCCAGGCGGTCTCTCCCCTCTATGAGACGGAACCGTGGGGGCTGGAGGATCAGCCACGCTTCCTCAACGGGGCCTGCCGCGTCTGTACGGGCCTGTCGCCGGCCAACCTCCTCGGTGCGCTCAAGGCGATCGAGAATAGCATGGGGCGCGTGGCCACCGTTCGGTATGGCCCGCGCCCCATCGATCTCGACATTCTACTCTACGATGACCTGCTGCTGGCCGGCCCGGACCTCACCATCCCCCACGCCGGGATGTTGCAGAGGTCCAGCGTCCTGGTTCCCCTGGCCGACATTGCCGCTGACGTCGTCCACCCGGCGACCAGGCGCACCGTGAGGGAACACCTCGCTGCGCTCGGCCCGCTGGCCGGCCTGGCGCCCTATCCCCCGGGGCTGCCCGGCTAGGTTTCGCTGGTACTGGTCTCAAAGAGCCGCTCAAAGATGAGGCGCGAGCGGCTCAGTTCCTCTTCCGCCTGGGCCGAATGCCCGCGCTCTTCGAGCAGCTTGCTGAGCTCCTCGTGCGTCTCGGCGATGTTCAGCTGGTCGCCGTGCTCCTGGTACACGGAGAGCGCCTCGCGCAGGTAGCGCTCAGCCACCTGCCAACGCCCTTCGCGGATGGCCACCCCGGCATAGACGCGGTCCACGTCGGCAATCCCCAGGTCGAAGCCCAGCCGAGCAAAGCGCCGCGCCGCCAGAGTGCAGTTCTCCCGCGCGGTGGAAACGTCCCCCTGGGCCAGTGACGTCTCGGCTATGTGCAGGTACAGGAGGCCCCGCTCGCGGACGTCGCCTGTCCTGCCCAGGCGGTCGAGCGCATCGCGATAGCAGGCCAGCGCCCTGTCGTACTGCGCGAGGCTGTGGTATGAGAAGCCCAGATTGCTCAGGCCGCGCGCCACGTCCAGCGGCTTGTCCAGCCGGTCAAAGGTATCGATGCTCTCGCGGTACAGGTCGATGGCCTGCTCCGGGCGCCCCCTGGCGTTGTACATGATGGCCAGGTTCCCGAGAATGCGCGCCCGCTGCACCTCGTGCCCATGTTCAGTGGCGACGGCCAGGGCAGCCCGGAGTCGGGCGACCGCGCCGTGCCAGTCTCCCTGCTCAAAGGCGAAAAAGCCGGTGGAGAGCAGCGCATCAGCGCGCCCCTCGTGGTACCCGGCCGACTCGGCCAGGGCCAGGCTGCGCTCCCCCAGCTGGATGGCTCCCGCCCAGTCACCTCCGCGACCGTGCATCCCGCTGAGCGCCAGGACAATGATCGACTGCATCCGCTGGTCGCTCTGCGCCTGGCTGATGTCGAGCGCCGCTTTGAAGGCTGTCTCCGCCTCCTCGAGCCGGCCAAGCATGGCAAGCAGCCTGCCAAGTCGGTGTTGCAGGTCCATCTCCGGGGTGCCGCCGCCACCGAGGTCGTCGCCCGTGGCCAGGAAAGCCACCGCAGCGCTCAGGTACCCCGCCGCCTCCGCGGCCGCCAGCGCTTTTTCGGCCTTGTCGGCCGCAATGACCGCATAGCGGAAGCCGCGAGGCCGGTCACCAGCGGCCACAAAGTGCCTGGCCAGGTCGTATACGGCCGCGCCGGGGCGCCCTTCGCACTGCGCCTCGAGCGCCTCGCCAACCGTCAGGTGGCACTCGCGGCGCAACGCCTCAGGCAGCGCCTCGTACAGCACCTCGCGCACCTTGGCGTGCGAGAACTGGAAACCGCTGGGGTCGGCGTCCAGCAGCCCGTAACGCTGCTCCAGGGCGAAGAGCCGCTTCATCACACCCAGACGGGTGCCTCCGACGACGGCCGTCAGCACGTCTACGTTCAGCCGCTGGCCGATGACGGCCGCCCAGTCGAGCAGGTCGCGGTCTTCTGGCGTAGCCTGCTCGACCCGCCGCATGACGACGTCGTACACGCTGCTCGGAATGTCGATCTCGGCGACGCCGGCGTGCAGTTCCCAGTGGTCATCGACGCGTTCCAGCGCCCCCTGCTCCTGAAGGAGGGCGATCGTCTCGAGCAGGAAAAAGGGGTTGCCGTCTGATTCGCGGTGCAGTAGCTCCACAAAGTCGGGGTCAACGCTGGCCACGTGCAGCGCGTTCGCCGCGAGGCGGCCGACGTCGTCGCTGCCCATCGGCTTGAGCTCGATCTGCACGTACAGCTTCTCGCGCCCCATGCGCTGCAGCGTCTCACGCAGGGGGTGCCGGTCGCCGCTGGCCCCGGGCAGAAGTTCCTCAGGCCGGTAGATGCCCACCAAGAGCGTCCGCGTCCCGCGCAGGGCACGGGCCAGATAGTGGAAGAGCTGCAGTGTGGTCTGGCTGGCCCACTGCAGGTCGTCCATCACCAGCACGAGCGGCCGCCGACGAGACGCCAGCGTGAAGAGCTGGGTGATCAGCTCGAAGGCCTGGTTCTGTCCATCGAGGAGTGACACCTGCTGCAGCCAGTTGGCGTCATCAGTCGAGGTGCCCGCGCTGTCGATGCGCAGGACGCGCTCCACCTCGCGCAGCGCAGCACTCACTTCGTCCTCGGGAGCCTCGCTGCCCTCCTGATCGAGAGACGGCCAGCACTCGCGTAGAGTGCGCAGCATATCGACCAGGACCGCGTAGGGGTTGGGGGCATCGCCGTAGAGGCAGTCACCCGCCAGGAATAGGGCTCCCACCTCCGCGCCCAAGCGGCGCAGCTCGCTGGCCAGGCGGGTCTTGCCAGTGCCCGCTTCGCCGCTGATGAGGACCGTCCGCCCCAGCCCCGACACGGCCCTGTCCAGCCCATCGTGCAGGGCGTCCAACTCCTCCTCGCGCCCCACCAGGGGCATGCCGCGCTCGCGCGGCGCCTGGACGAGGGCCTCGGCTTCGATCGGCTGGGAGATCGAATCTACGCGCGGATCGTACCGCCCTACTGTCTCCAGAGCCAGGAGCGTTTCGGCAGCATCGCCAAAGCGCCGCGAGGCGTCCTTCTGCAGCAACCGGTCGACGAGTGCGTCGAGCAGCGGCGGCAGGGAGGGGCTCACGTCCCGCAGGCGGGGAGCCGGCTCGTTCAGGATCTTGTAGATGATGCTGACGGCGGACGGCCCGGTAAAGGGGGGCAACCCGGTGACCATCTCGTACAGCACCGCGCCCAGCGAGTACAGGTCGCTGCGGGCGTCCACGCGCTTGCCCACGGCCTGCTCTGGTGAGAGGTAGTACACCGTACCCATGACGGTGCCCGTGCGCGTCATGGCCGACACGTCCGAGACGTGCGCCAGGCCAAAGTCCATCAGCCTGGCCGTTCCCTCGTCGTCGAGCATGATGTTCCCGGGCTTGAGGTCGCGATGGATCACCCCGGCTGCGTGGGCATGCGCCAGGGCCTGGGCCACCTGGGCAGCCAGCCGCACCGCCTGGTGCCACTCTAGCGGTCCGCGCTGTAGGCGCTCCTTCAGGCTCCCGCCGCGTACCAACTCCATCGCCAGGTAGCGCTGGCCGTTGGCCACGCCGGCATCAAAGGTCTTGACGATGTGCGGGTGATCCAGCCGCGCCAGCGCCTTCGCCTCTCGCGCAAAGCGCAACACCATCGCCGGGTCGGCCCGGTCCGAAAGGAGCTTGAGCGCCACCTCACGGCCGCCAACCACGTCATGTGCCCGGTAGACCTCGGCAGCGCCGCCGATCCCGAGCAGTTCGAGGATCTCATAGTGAGCGATGGTTCGCCCGATGATGGATTCCATGGCGAAGCGGGTTGTCCTTACCAAGCCCTGTCAGGCGGGCAACTGCGATCTAGCCGACGAGCTCCAGGGGCAGCGACACGGTGAAGGTCGTCCCGCGACCCTCTTGAGACTCGACGCTGATCTTGCCACGGTGGCCTTCCACGATGCTCCTGGTCACCGCCAACCCCAGGCCGATGCCGTTCTCCTTCGTGGTAAAGAACGGCTCGAACAGCCTACGGAGGTTCTCGGGGGCGATGCCCACGCCGGTGTCAGAGACCTGCATGGTGGCGAAAAAGCCATCGCGCCGCGAAGAGACGCGCAACACGCCTCCCTCACGCATGGCCTGCACGGCGTTGGAGATCAGGTTCACAAATACCTGCTGAACCTGGTCAGCATCGGCTCGTATGGTATCGAGAGCAGGATCTAGGTCAACCTGGACGGCGATCGACTCGGCGCGCGGGATGCGCATGATGGTTTCCTGCAACAGGGCGTTGATGGCCACGTCGGCCAGCGTGCGCGGCCGGTTGCGTGAGAAAAAGAGCAGGTCGTTGATGATCTTGCCCTGTCGGTCGATCTCCGCGTCCAACTTCCCGATCTGGCGACGCACCACTTCGGCCGGAGCGGGGTTGCCCGTCGCCACGAGCCGATCGAGAAAGAACAGCGCGCTACGCATCACCATCAGCGGGTTGCGCAGCTCGTGCGCCACGCTGGCGGCCAGGCGCCCGACAGCCGCAAGGCGCTCCGCCTGGACGAGCTGCTCCTGGGTCTGCCGCAGCTCCTGCAGGGCGGCCGAGAGGCGCTCGTTGGAGGCCTGCGCGTCCTGGTACAGGCGCGCGTTGCGGATGGCCATGGCAGCCTGGCTGGCCATAGCCTGAAGGAGTTTGAGGTCCGCCTCCGTAAAGAGGCGCTCGCTCATGCGTGTGTCCACATAGATGGCGCCGACGGTCTCACCGCGGCCCACCAGGGGCACGGCCAGCACCGATCGAATCTGTTGCGTGATGATGCTCTGGGTGAGCTCAAAGCGCGCGTCTTCCTGGACGTTGGTCGTCAGCACGGGCTGTTCGTCTCGGATGACGCGCGTTACCAGGCTGGTGCTAAAGGCATGCTCCTCGGCCCGTAGCTCTCTGGGTGCATAGTGCCGCGCTGCGGCGATGTAGAACTCTCCGTTGGGGCGTACCAGCACCACGAAGCCGCGCTCAGCACCCACCAGCATGGTGGCCTTCTGGATGATGAAGGCCAAGAGCTCGGACAGGTTCGAGGAGGCAGACAGCTCCTGCGAGACCTCGTAGAGCGAGTCAAGATCCTGTCGCTGGTCCTGCGACGCTTCGAGCGCGGAGTACAGCTCTTCGGCACGCTCGATGAGCTGGGGGTCCGGAGCGTGCCCATCACGCGAGGCGATCCGGAGCCCTTCCACCAGAGCGCGCAGCCCCACATCAATGCCTTGCATAGCCCCCCCCGTTCCGCCCAACCGCAGTGGGCCCAGAGAGCATCCCCCGCACCCGGTCCACTGACCGGCATGCCCAGCCAGCGGGGTGGCCTGCCCGCTAGGTCAGAAACAGCGGTAGGAAGCTCGCTGCGTCTGCCGGGCGATGGAAGACGGCTTCGACGCCCTCCCGTATGGCCAGGTGTACCATGTCGGCGCGCTCGTGCCCGGCGATTAGGATCGTGCGGATGGCGGGAGCCGCGCGGCGCAGCAGCCGCAACGTCTCAAGGCCGTCTGCGTCGGGCTTGCGGGAATCCACGAGGGCAACGTCATACCTGCCGTCGGCGCACAGTGCGGCAGCCTGTGGCCCGCCGTGGGCCACATCGACCTGGAAACCCTCGCGCAGCAGGCGCGCAAACTCTGCATCCGCAAAGCCCGGCTCGTCGCCGATCAGCAGAACCCTGGAAGCACTGCCCATGGCCAGCTCCCCTCGCCCTTGCCCCTCGTGCCGCTTGGTGACTAGGCCCCACCCTACCCCATAGTAGCATCCGGGCATACCAAAACCGTAAAGATTGCGTGAAGTTACGCGGGGACGCGGACCGCACCGGGCGCCGCAGAGCGCGCCCTTCTGCTCTGCCAACCGTCGGTATACTTGTAAAATGCACATCGCCGTGCTAGAATCCGGCCCGTGCGCTGCCAGGACGACGGGCTCCTGGCCCACGCGTCTTTGGGGCTGCTGGGCAACCCGGCCGCCGGTCTCGCGCACCGGTCACTGTCCGCTCATCTCGCGCCGCCACGAATCAGGTCACTCGCGAGTGGGGGCTTGGTGATCCGGATTCCTTTCCGCAAGACCCCAGTACCCATGGTATCTCTGACGTCGAACCACTACCGGTCCACACCGAAAGGAGTCGGGTGACACATGCCTATCCCTGAGAGTGAAACCCCCAGCCGATCCTCTGTCCTGCGGGCCAAGTGGTTGGAGCGAGCTGTAGATTTCGTGCTCGTGCCGGTCTTGGTGCTCTTTGCCCTCTGGTTGCCCCCGGCCTCGCTCGGTGAGCGGTTCCTCGGCCGCGGCATGACGCCCATCACCGCCGAGGACGGCGGCGTGGTCAGCGGGCCCGAGGGGGCGAGTCTGATGGTGCCGCAGGGCGCCGTCGGCCGCACCACGCGCATCGAGATGACGGCCGTCGAGTCTGAGGGGCGCATCGTCCCCGCTGAGGAACTCGCCGCCGCCATCGCCTCCGGGAACCTCATGGGGCTCAAGTCGAGCAGTGCGGAGGTGCGGGCCATGCAGGCCCTCCCCGCCGGCGCAACGCCCCGCGGCGCCCTGTATCGCCTGGCAGTGCGCGGGGCAGAACCCACCTACGCAGAGCTGAGCCTGCCCCTGGCGGCCGGCCTCGAGGACCCGCAGTCCGCCGACGCATACGCCTGGGACGCCGATGCCTGGCACTGGCTCCCGAGCGCGCCCTCGCCCGAGGGCACCTCGTTGGTGGCCAGGACGACCGGAATCCCCCAGGTGGTTGCCATCGTGCAGCGCGCGGGGGCCAGGGCCGAGGTCGCGGTGGACAATCCCGCGGCCGTCCTGCCGCTGGGCGCCTCGCGCGTGTACATGGGCGCGGCGGAGCTGCCCGGCGACTATACCGGCTCCCTCGGGGGCGACATCCCCAACGGCGCCCAGGCCGAGGGGGCCAGCGCCATCCTGCGCCTGACGAACATCTCCGATGGCGTGGTGCGTACGGACCTGCTGGCGAACATGCTGATGAACCCCGCCGACCGCGCAGCGCACGTGTCCGCCATCGTCGCGGCGCTGAAGGCGAACAACTATGCCGGCGTTGCGGTGGCCTACCAGGGCGTCGCCCCCGCCCAGCGGAACGATGCCACCGCGTTCGTCCGTGAGCTGGGCACCGCCCTGCACGCGGAGGGCCTGCTCCTGGCGCTGCCTCTGGACGGCAACGCCGCAGCCATCGACTGGGCGGCGGCGCAGGACGCTGTCGATATCGTCCGCCTGAGCGCCCCTGAAGACCCGGCCGCCTACGCGGCGGGCGGCGAGATGGACAGCCTCCTGACGGCCGCCACGCGAGCCGTCGACCGGCGCAAGCTGGAGTTGGCCGTCTCCATCGAGGCACGGGATGTAAGCCCCTCCGGCGTGACCACCATGCCCTACCAGAACGCGCTGGGCCTCCTGGCCAGCAGGATCTCGCTGGACGACGCCGGGCGCCTGCTCTTGCCGGGCGAGCCCCTCACGGCGAGCCTGCCCGACCTGGTCGGCTCGCCGATTCAGTACCAGGCTGACGCGCACCTCTCCTGGTTCGCCTACCGCGACGCCTCGGGCGCTCAGCACGTCGTCTGGCTGGAGAACGGTGCCAGCGTGGCGCACAAACTGCACTACGTGTCCCAGTACGGCCTGGGGAGCGTGGCCATCGAGGGGTGGACGCCCGAGGGCGCCGACACTGCGGTCGCCGAGGCGCTGGACGCCTTCGACCAGGCAGCCGTCCCCGATCCCCAGTTCGCCCTGGTGTGGTCCCTGTCTGACGCGGCGGGTAGCAGCGTCCAGCGGCAGGTAGCCCCGGCCAACGCGCCCGCGGCCAGCTGGTCCATCCCCGCCAACCCGGGCGACTATGTCATCAGCGCGGCCCTCTCCGCCGACGGGGGGCAGACGAGCCTCGGCCGGCCGGCGCAGGCATCCTTTAGCGTCCCAAGCATGACGCCGACGCCCCTGGCCACGCCAACGCCGAGCGTGACGCCCACCCCCCCGCCGACAGAGACGCCCCTGCCGACGGACACTCCGGACGTCGCCGCCACGGCCACCGCGCTGGCGCTGGCCACGCCCACGCCGACCGCTGCTGCGCTCCCGCCGGCGCCGCCGCCATCCGGTTCGGCGGCCGGGTTTGGGTACGGGGTGCAGCCCGATATGATCACCGACGGTAACCACGATCGCATCTTTGGGCACATCCAGGGCATGGGCTTCAACTGGGTGAAGCAGCAGGTGGAGTGGTTCCGCTACAACCCGGCCCCGGGCGTGTACGACTGGGGTGCGCTGGACCGCATCGTCGAGGGCGCCAACGCCCGCGGCATCAACGTGCTGTTCAGTGTGGTCAAGGCGCCGGCCTGGGCCAGGCCTGCTGAAGACACCGACCAGGGCCCCCCGGCCGACCCGAACACCTACGGCACGTTCATGCGTGAGATGGCAGCGCGCTACAAGGGGCGCGTGCGGGCCTACGAGATCTGGAACGAGCAGAACCTCTACTACGAGTGGGGCGGGCGCGGCGGCAAGATCAACGCGGCGCGCTACGTCCAGCTCTTGGCTGTGGCCTACTCAAACATCAAGGCCGTGGACCCAGGGGCGGTCGTGGTGAGCGGCGCGCTAACGCCGACCGGCGTCAACGACGGCGACATTGCCATCGACGACCGTGCCTACCTCGAGCAGATGTACCAGGCCGGCCTGCGCAACTACTGTGACGCGGTGGGCGCCCACCCCAGTGGGTACAACAACCCGCCCGACGCCGACTGGCGTAGCTACAACGACCCGAACGAGGCCAACTGCAAGGGGCACCCGTCCTGGTTCTTCCGCGGGACCATGGAGGGCTACCGGAACATCATGGTCAAGTACGGTGACGCGGGCAAGCGCATCTGGGCCACCGAGTTCGGCTGGGCCAGTGTGGAGAACCTGGGCGTGGCCCCGGCCGGGGGTTACGAGTACGCCGCCCAGAACACCGAGGGCGAGCAGGCCCAGTTCCTGGTGCGCGCCTACCAGATGGGGCGTTCCTGGGGCTGGGTGGGGCCCATGTTCCTGTGGAACCTGAACTTTGGCCCGGTGGCGGGCGCCGCGGACGAAAAGGCCGCCTTTGGCATCGTCCGTCCGGACTGGTCACCGAGGCCGGCCTATGACGCTCTGCGGGACATGGGCAAGTAGTATCGTTGCGTGCGGGACGCCGACGCGGGGCGCTGAGCTCCGCGTCGGCCATCTTGTCTGACCTTCCGGGCGGGGGCGTGGGCCGCGCCTCTGCCGCCCATGCCCCCGCCCGTCTCATACGCCGCTCGCTCTCTGCAGGGGATCGAGCGTCGCATACCCTGCCATCGAGATGAGGAGGCACATGTGACTATGCCGATGCGTCGTACCACGCGCCTTGCTCGAGCGCTGCTCTGCTTGGCGCTCGTCATCGTCGCGAGTTCCTGCGGGCCGGCTGCAGGCAGTTCTGAGGTCCCGCCGACCACTGAACCCCCCACGGCAGCCGCCGCCACCCCCCGCCCGACCTTTACGCCGGTCTCGGCTGCCTCGGGCAGCACACCAACCAACGCCGCGCCGCAGGCCACTGCCGAGGCGCCCACTCAGGCCGCCCCGGCCGACCCGACCGCTGAGCCAACCGCCGAACCCACGGCTGCGCCGACGGCCCGCCCGGCCAAGTCGATGCACATGGCCTCGCCCGAGTACGGCATGCAGGCCTTCATGTGGTGGCGGCCCGAAGTGGCCAGCCGCGATCTGCAGGCCATCCGCGACGCCGGTTTCACCTGGGTCAAGGTGGGCTTTGGCTGGCGCGACATCGAGGGGGCCGGCAAGGGCGTCTTTGACTGGTCGCGTACCGACCGCATCGTGGAAATGGCCAACGCCGAGAACATCGACCTGCTCGTGCGCGTAGACCACCAGCCCGGCTGGACGAGCAGCGCCTTCCCCCTGAACGGCCCCCCCGCCAACCTGCAGGACCTGGCCGACTTTTTGGGGGCCATGGCCGGCCGCTACGCCGGGCGAGTGCGGGCCTATCAGGTCTGGAACGAGCCCAACCTGGCCCGCGAGTGGGGTGGCCAGGAGCCGAACCCGGGTGACTATGTCAAGATGCTGCGTAGGGCCTACCAGGCCATCAAGGCCGCCGACCCCAACGCCATGGTGATCTCGGCCGGCCTCTCACCCACTGGTTCCTGGGGCCCCGAGGCGCGCCCCGACGACTGGTACCTGCAGGCGATGTACGACGCCATGGGCGGCAGCAGCGACGGCTACTTTGACGTTCTCGGTGCCCACGGTGCCGGCTACAAGAGCCCTCCGGAGATTGACCCGGCTGAGGTAGCCGCCAACCCCGACCTGGGCGGCCATCGCGCGTTCGCCTTCCGCCGCGTCGAAGACCTGCGCGCCATCATGGTCCAGAACGGCGACGCGAACAAGCAGGTCGCCCTGCTGGAGTTCGGCTGGACGAGCGACCCGCGGCCCGAGTCCCCTTACAACTGGCACGCCGTCAGCGAAGAGCAGAAGGCCGAGTACCTCGTGCGCGCCTACCAGTTCGCCAAGCAGAACTGGTCACCCTGGATTGGGGTCATGTCGCTGATCTACATGGCCGACCCGGATTGGACGCCGAACGACGAACAGTACTGGTGGGCGATCACGACGCCCTCCTACCCAGAGCTGAGCCCACGCCCGGCGTACATCGCCCTGAGCAACATGCCCAAGTGACCGAGCGTATGAGGAAGCTCGCAGCACCGCCATCGCGGAAGGCCGTTGACAGCCACCGACCCGCGCGCTATGCTGCATACCAAAGGGCAGGCGGGCATCCGCCTGCCCGGAACCGGCCGCTCGACGCCCTCGTCGTCTCAGTATCTGCTGCTACCAGCCAAAGGTGATACCATGCCTCTAGTCATCGAGGGACAGCGAGCCCTAACTGGCAAGGTCGAGATCGGCGGCGCCAAGAATGCCGCCCTGCCCATCATTGCGGCCACGCTCCTCACGGCGGACGAGTGCCTGCTTGAGAACGTCCCCTACATTGAGGACATCCGCAACATGGTGCGGGTTCTGGCAGGCCTGGGCGTCGCCGCGCGCTTTGAGGGACCCAACACCCTGCGCATCAAGGCCACGCGCATTTCAGACGCCACCCTGCCGGTCGACCTGGCCACCAAGATGCGGGCCAGCTTTCTCATCGTCGGCCCGCTGCTCTCTCGCTTTGGGCAGGCCCAGGCTCCCCATCCCGGCGGCTGCGCCATCGGCACGCGCCCGGTAAGCGTAGACCTCAAGGGCTTCCAGACGATGGGCGCCGAGGTCAGCCTCAACGAGGAGAACTATGTCATCCGGGCGCCGCGCCTGCGGGGCGGGTCGCTGGTGCTCGACTATCCCTCACACACCGGCACCGAGAACCTACTCATGGCCGCCTGCCTGGCGAACGGCACCACCATCATCGAGAACGCCTCGGTAGAGCCCGAGGTGGCCGACCTGGCCGACTTTCTGTGCGCCATGGGCGCCCGCATCGATGGCGCCGGGACGAGTACCATCCGCATCGAGGGCACCCACAAGCTGCACGGGGCCGTCTACCGCATCATGCCCGATCGCATGGAGGCGGGTACCTTTGCCCTGGCAGCGGCCATCACCGGCGGGCGCATCGTGATGGAGGACAGCGTCTCGCTCTGGCTCGGCGCCCTGACTAACAAGCTGCTGGAGGCGGGCGCCGAGGTGATCGCCACTCCACAGCGGTATGAGGTGGCCGCCCCGCGCACGTTGCAGGCCGCCAACATCCAGACCTACCCGTACCCCGGCTTCCCCACCGATCTTCAGGCCCCCTTTGCGACCACCATGACCCAGGCCAGCGGCACGAGCACGATCTATGAGACCATGTTTGACGGCCGCCTGGAGTACGTGCGTTCGCTCTGCCAGATGGGCGCCCAGATCGACATCACGTCCAGCCGGTTGGCCGTGGTGCAAGGACCCACTCCACTGCGTGGCACCCCGGTCCGCGCGCTGGACATCCGCTCGGGCGCGGCCATGGTCTTGGCGGGCCTGGCCGCCGAGGGCACCACGCACATCGACAATGTCGCGTACATCGATCGCGGCTACCAGAGTATCGACAGCAAACTCCGCGAACTCGGTGCCAGCATCTCACGCGTGGCCGAGGTTGACCACGATGCCCCGGTGGAACGATGCGAGGAGCCTATCGAGTGGGGCACCGTGCCCTTCCCGCAGCCCTAGTTGGCCCATGCTCGGGGTTATGCTATTATACGCTCCGACACAACAGCCGGGAGGGTGAATGTTCGGTAAGCAGATAGGCATCGACCTTGGCACCGTGAACGTCATCGTCTTTGTGCGAGGCAAGGGCGTTGTCTTGAACGAGCCTTCCGTGGTGGCGATCTCCCGGATCGACAACCGCATGCTGGCCGTCGGCGACGAAGCCCGCGCGATGCTCGGTCGCACTCCCGAGACGATCGAGGTATCCCGCCCTGTCCGTGACGGCGTCATCGCCGATTACGAAGTGACCGAGGGGATGCTACGCTACTTTATCACCAAACTCTGCAGCCGCATCGAGCGGCGCCCCGAGGTGATGCTTAGCGTACCGGTAGGCGTGACCACCGTGGAAAGCCGCGCCGTGCGTGAGGCGGCCGTCCAGGCCGGGGCACGCGTGGCCTACCTGATCCCCGAGCCCCTGGCCGCGGCCCTTGGCGCCAACCTTCCGGTAGACACGCCCACGGGCAATATGGTCGTGAACATCGGCGGCGGCACCGCCGAGGCGGCCGTGATCTCGATGCACGGGATCGTGGTGTCGAGCTCCGTGCGGGTGGCCGGCAACAAGCTTGACGAGGCCATCGCCGCCTATGTGCGGCGCAAGTACAACCTGATCGTCGGTGACCATACGGCGGAACTGGTCAAGATCACCATCGGCAGCGCCATGAAGCTGGATGAGCCGCTGACCATGGAAGTCCGCGGGCGCGACCAGGTCGCGGGCCTCCCGCGCATCGTCACCATCAGCTCGGATGAGGTCACCGAGTCGCTCGAGGAGCCGCTCAGCACCATCGCCGAAAACGTCAAGTCGGTGTTGGAGCGGACGCCGCCCGAACTGGCTTCCGACATCATCGACCGCGGCATGGTGATGACCGGCGGGAGCTCGCTCCTCCGCAATATCGACCGCTTCCTCACCAAGGAGACCGGGATCCCCTGCCACCTGGCCGAGAACCCCATGCTCTGCACCGCCCTGGGGGCCGCCAAGGGCCTCGAGCGGCTGCCGATCCTGCGGCGTTCGCTGCAGACCACCTGACGGCGCGGGGCTCCTGCCTGGGCCACCGGGTAACCAAGAGCGCGCAGCACAGGCTGCGCGCTCTCTTGTTCCCCGCGGTGTGCCCCGGTCAGGGCCTCAGGTAGTAGGTCATGCTCTGCAGCAGCGCCACCGGGTCAATATCCTCGACCCGTACCTCGCTCGGCACGACCAGGCGGATCGGCGCATAGTTCAGGATGGCCCGAATGCCGCAGGCGACTAGTTCGTCGGCCACCAACTGCGCCGCATCGGCCGGGACGGCCACAATGGCCACCTGAATCCGCCTCTCGCCAATGGCCTGCTGCATGGCCTCGACCTCCTGGACGACCAGGTCACTGCGCATGCGCCGGCCTTGCTTGTGCGGATCGGAGTCAAAGACGGCCACTATGGGATACCGTCCACGGCTGAACACCGGGTAGTTCACCAGGGCCGTGCCCAAGGCCCCCGCCCCCACCAGCGCCACGGGCCAGTCGCGATCCGTCTGGAGGATGGCACGCAGCTCGTCGCGAAGATAGGGCACCGAGTAGCCAAGGCCCTGCTTGCCAAACTCACCAAAGTAGGACAGGTCCTTGCGGATCTGCGCCGGGCTGACACCCAACCACTCCCCCAGCTCTTTGGAGGAAACGACTTCGTCCCCCCGGTTGGCCATGTACACCAGGGAGCGCAGGTAGTACGGCAGGCGACGAACGACGACGTCTGGGACCCCCTTGGGCATCATGTTTGCACCCTCCGGCGACAGGTCAGTCGGCGTGCTGCCCGGCGTCGCGGGATCCTCCGCGCTCAGCGCATCCAAGGTGGGCAGAAAGGCGCGATCAGTGGCGTGGGCTCCGGGCGCGGCCACGGCAGCGGCCAGCGCCAGGTCATCCGGCGTGTTGATGTTGAACAGTGAGCGCAGCTCCGGATCGACTCGCCGCAGCGCCGGCTCTTCCACGTAGCGCACGCGCAGCCCGGCGTAAAAGCTGACCAGGCGCCTCTTGCCCGCCTGCAGGCTGGCGAGCATGGCGGGAAGGCAGTTGCGATGGTAGAGGGCGTGGAGCGGCTCCAAGCCGGCCGGCAGCCGCGGCACCACCACGTCATTCCCGTCGCGTAGCTCGCATAGGTAGTGGATGAGCCTCTGGCTGAGGAACGGCATATCGCAGGCGACCACCAGGGCCCACTCGGAGCGGCAGGCCTGCAGGCCCGCCGCCACCCCGGCCAGGACTCCCTCGTAAGGAGCCAGATCCTCAGCCCGGCGGACGCCGGGGGGCGTGTGGGCCAGGCGTTGGCCCGTTCGCAGAACGACGACCAGGTCGTCCGTCAGAGGGCGCAGCGCGTCCACGGTGCGGGCTAGCAGGGTACGCCCGCCCAGTAGGATGTCCGCCTTGTCGGCACCCAGCCTCTCGCCGCGCCCGCCGGCGAGGATCACCGCGCTCAGGTCTCCTTGCATTTTGCCCCACTACCTGCCCAATGCTGCTGTGCCCGGCTGGTACGCGCTGTGCAGTCGCTCCGGGATAGCAGAAGAGGATGCCTCACGATAACCAATCGCGGAGCATCCTCCCAGCACGACACCGCTAAAGCCAGAATCGGGACGCCTGTCGACCGCTCAGCCCTTGCTGGCCAGGAAGGCCACAGCGTCGCCAACCGTCTCGATCTTCTGGGCTTCCTCGTCCGAGATCTCCTCGCCAAACTGGTCTTCAAAGGCCATGATGAGCTCGACCAAGTCGAGAGAGTCGGCCTCCAGGTCCTTGCGGAAGCTGGCCTCCTGGGTGACCTTGTCCTCATCCACGCCCAGCTGCTCCACAATGATCGCCTTGACCCGCTCGAACACCTCGTTCACCGCCGATTCCTCCTATGTGGATGGGGACATCATCTACCGGATCGTCCGCAAGTATAGCATCGCGGCCCATCCCCGTCAATGCAGCCACGTTGTGGCGCACCGTCCATCGGCCGCCACAGCCCACAACACCCGTATACCTGCCGGGTTACGTGCCCGCCGAGGGCTCCAAGGGCAGACGATGATCCATGAGCGATTGACAGGCCCCCCGCCCCGTGGTAACATGCGGCGGTCATCAGGGCTGATGATAGCACTGTAGAGAACCGTAAGTACCGACCGGCGAGCGGAGCGCCCTCTGCGAGATAGGCCTGACGGCGTAGCCGGGCAGGAGGAAACCATGAAGGTAGTCATTCCGCTGGCCGGCTACGGCAGCAGGCTTCGGCCACACACGTACAGCAGGCCCAAACCGCTCATGTACGTGGCCGGCAAGCCCGTGTTGGCCCATATTCTGGACGAGCTGCTCGTCCTGAACCCCGAGGAAGTCGTCTTTATCGTCGGCTACTTGGGGGACCAGATTGAGCGCTACGTCCGCGATCACTATGCGTTCCGGGCGCACTTTGTTGAGCAGCGCGAGCTGCTCGGCCAGGCGCATGCGCTGCAGTTGGCGCGCCAGCACATCCAGGGACCCGTCGTCGTCACCTTTGTGGATACCATCGCCAAGACCGACTTTTCGGTCGTCGAGCGGTGCGATGCCGACGGGATTGCGTTCGTCAAGGAGGTGGTCGATCCCCGCAGGTTTGGCGTCGCGATCGTAGAGAACGGCTATGTCAGCCAGTTCATCGAAAAGCCCACGACCCTTGAGCACCGGCTCACGGTCATCGGCCTCTACTACGTTCGCGATGGAGAGCATCTCATCCGCGCGGCAGATCGGCTGATTGCCAGCGGCAAGCAAACCAGGGGCGAGTACTTTTTGACGGACACCCTGCAGCTGATGGTAAACGATGGCGCCAAGTTCCGGGTGGCCGAGGTTGACGTCTGGGAGGACTGCGGCAAGGCAGACGCCGTGCTGCAGACCAACCGCTACCTGCTGGCCCACGGACACGACAACGCGGGCGTCGCTGCGCGAGAGGGCTCCCTGATCATCCCGCCAGTGAACATTGCGCCGACGGCCCGCATCCAACGCTCGATCATCGGCCCGAACGTCACCGTGGCGGCCGGCTGTACGATCGAGAACGCCCTGGTCGAGGACTCGATCATCGACGAGGGCGCCACCCTGGTGGACACGATCCTGGAGGGCTCCATCGTGGGGCCCCACGTCAGCCTGCGGGGTTACCGACAGAGACTGGACATCGGTGACACATCCGCGCTCGAGACTGTAGTGACGCCCTATCGGAACGAGGTTGTCTGATTCCTGGACTAGTTTCCCGCGTGAGGTCGGGATTCCAAGCATGACCCAGGTCGTACGGCAACAGGGAGAGAGCATTGAGAGCCTGCTGAAGCGGTTCAAGGGCGCCGTCCAGGAGGACGACATCCTGGGCATCTGCCGACAGCGCCGCTTCTTCGAGAAGCCGTGCCAGATCCGCAAGCGCAAGGCCGCTGCCAAGCTGCGCAAGAGCCGGCGCACGGCTCGCAAGGCCGCAGACCGCGGGGCCTAGTGCTCCGGCTACGAGACCAGTAATCGCAAGCGCCACCAGGGCATCCTGGTGGCGCTTGTTCCTTTTCGCCCGCGGCGACGCGCTTAGCGGGGAGAGTCCGCCCAGGGAGCCGCTTCGCCGAGTACCTCGTGCACCGTCGGCATCCACTCGCTGATGGGGATCCCTTGCGGGCAGCGCTCCTCACACTGGCGGCACGCGACGCAGTCGCTGGCCCGCGAGCCGTCCGGCAGCCGCTGGTAGCGGTGCCTCGCGCGTTCCGGCTCGGCGTACATACGCCCCTCGTTATAGATCTCAAAGTTGCCGGGGATGTTCACCCCGCTCGGGCAGGGCAGGCAGTACTCGCACTTGGTGCAGGGGATCGGTGAGAGGCCGGCGTACGCCTCACGGGCCCGCACCACCGTCTCCTCCTCCTCGGCCGACATTGTTCCGACGCCAGAGCGGCTCGCGCTGGCCAGGTTCTCCTCGACCTGCGTCATGGTGCTCATGCCGCTCAGAACGACGGACACCTCCGGCTTGTTCCACAGCCATTGCAGGGCCCACTCGGCCGGGGTGCGCTGTACCGGGCCGGCCTCCCAGGCCTCGCGCACCGCCTGAGGAGGGTTCACCAGGCGCCCGCCCAGGAGCGGCTCCATGATCACCACGGCCAGCCCCTTCGACGCCGCGTAGCGCAGCCCCTCGGTGCCGGCCTGCACCTCCTCGTTCATATAGTTGTACTGGATCTGGCACATCGCCCAGCGGTCATAGCCGTCCACGATGGTACGGAAGGCCTCCAGCGAATCGTGGAAAGAGAAGGCCAGCTGCCCGATGCGCCCGTCAGTCTGGGCCTTGGCCGCCGATTCGAGCACGTCGTTCTCTAGGAGCGTCCTCCAGAGGTTGGCGTTGAGCGAGTGCAGGAGATACACGTCGATGTGCTCGTCCTGGAGCTTGCCCAGCTGCTCGTTCAGCAGCCGGTCAAAGTCGGACGGTTCTTTCACCAACCAAGAGGGCAGCTTGGTGGCCAGGTGCACCTTGGCGCGGTAGCCATCCTGGAGGGCCTTGCCCACCAGGCGTTCGCTGTTCCCGCCGTGGTAGCCGTAGGCCGTGTCCACATAGTTCACGCCCTGGTCGATGGCATGGCGCACCATGCGGATCGCCTCCGGCTCGTCGATGCGCGCCGATTCACCCCCGATGGTCGGCAGGCGCATGCAGCCGAACCCCAGAGCAGATACGTTCCAGCCGAGTTTGCCGAACTTGCGGTACTGCACGTCTCCTCAGTCCTTTCCGATAGCGACGCTGATACGCGAAATGGTCAGTGCGCGGCCTAGTAGCCGGCTTGCTTGTCCACCACGTTGCGAAGAGGTTGCCCGGCGAGGTACCGCGCCAGGTTGTCTAGAAAGATTGCCGAGGCGCGCTCGTCGTAGCGCGGAGTGCGCCCGGAGTAGTGGGCCGTGATGATGACATTGTCCATCTGCCAGAGGGGCGAGCCCGCCGGCAGAGGCTCTTCCTCGAACACGTCCAGGCCGGCGCCGGCGATCCAGCCCTCGCGGAGGGCGCGCACGAGGGCAGGCTCGTCGACCGTGCCGCCGCGCCCAATGTTGATCAGGTAGGCGCTCGGCTTCATGGCCCGCAGCTGCGCCTCACCAATCAGGTGGTGCGTTTCGCGGGTCAACGGCACGGTGAGGACCACCAGGTCCGCCTGGGGCAGGAGCGCGCCAAGCTCGGCCGGGCCGTGCATCGCGTCGACGCCGCCAGCGGGCCGAGTGGGGTCGCGGCGCACGCCCAGCACGCGCATGCCGAACGCCGAGGCCAGTTGAGCGGTGCGCCCGCCGATGGCCCCCACCCCTACGAGGAGCATCGTGCGGCCGGCCAGCTCAATGAGCCCTTGGGCCTCTTCGGGGCGTTCCCAGCGCCCGGCGGACTGGGCCCGGATTGCCCGCTGCAGCCCCCTGCCCAGGGCCAGCGCCAGGGCCATGATGTGCTCGCTGATCGGCTGGGCATGCACGCCTGAGGCGTTGGTCAGCACAAAGGGCGCTGCAACGGCTTCGGGGGAGCGGAGCAGCCAGTCACTGCCGGCGCTCCACTGTTGCATCCAGCGCAGGCGCGGCGCGGCCAGCAGGAGCTCGCGCGGCAGCCAGCCGGCGGCCACCTCGATATCCTCCAGGTGCGCACGCACCTCGTCGACGTCATGGGTGAGCAGGACAGAGTACGTGGGGGCCAGCGCCGCGACGCGGTCGCGCAGCGACTCTGTTTCTGGGGCGGAGCGGAAGCCCAGCAGGATGAGCGGTCGGGCCATGGGTCTCCTTCACTATCGGCCGCCGGGCCGTGTCCCGGGCGGCGCACAGGCGCGGATCGGCCAGGCGCCGGGTAAGGGCAGCCGGGGCCTGGCCGGTCTGTCAGTATGTGCCTATCTGCTGAACACCGGGCGGAGGCTGCCCGAGCGGGCCACGATCTCGGCCTCGTCTGCGGCGGAAAGAGGCGCCAGGGCCTCAGCCGCGTCACAGGCCCAGCGGAACAGCTGCTCGTGCCCGGGCGTCAACGCAGCCGTCACGCCCTTGGAGAGGGTGAAGCGAATGCCGCGGGCCGCCTCCTCGTAGGTCTCCACCGGATAGTACCAGGCCTTGGGCCAGTGGCGCTGTTCTCCCTCATCCAGGAGCCGGTGCGCCAAGGCCTTGAGCGCCAGGATGCCCATGCCCTTCTGTTGGGCACGCTGCACCACGCGCGGGCCAAAGTTACCCTTCGTCCAGGCGGCCCAGTTGATCGGGAAGAGGACCGTGTCAAAGTCAAAGCGGTCCATCAGCGCCAGGGCGGCCTCTTCCGAGTGCGCCGAGAAGCCCAGGTAGCGCGTTTTGCCCTGCTCACGCGCTTTCACAAAGGCCTCCAGCGCGCCACCAGGGCCCATGATCTGGTCCACGTCAGCCATGGTCGTAACGGCATGCATCTGGTAGAGGTCCAGATGGTCCGTCCGCAGCTGCTGGAGCGACTTGTGCAGCTCGGCCGTGGCGCCCTCTGCACTGCGTTGGCCCGTCTTGCAGGCCAGGAACACCGACTTGCGGAAGGGCTCCAGCGCCGGGCCCAGGCGCTCTTCGGCGTTGCCGTAAGAGGGGGCCACGTCAAAGTAGTTGATGCCGCGCTCCTCGACGGCGTCACGAACCAGACGGCTGGCCTCGGCGGGGGTCTCGTTCATGACCAGGATCCCACCGAAACCGATGATGGAGAGCATCTCTCCGGTATTGCCGAGCCTGCGCTTGTCCATGGTCTTCTCCTTCTCCTCAGCGGGCCGTGGCAACAGGTTCCAGCAGGCCCACGGGCCGACACCCCCCAATGCAGGGGCGTCCAACGACGGGTGAGTATCAGGAAGATCGGGAAAAGGCCGCCGGATGCGCCCCCAGGCACACTCCGCCGGGTTGCGCGAACAGAGGCGCCCCGAACACGGGCGCATACGCATGTGCGGTGAGCGGAGGGGGCCACACAACACCATATTAGCGGGCGACGGCCGACGCGTCAACAGGCGCTGTAGTCCGCCCCTGCCCATGCGCCGGCCCCACCCAGGTTCAGCGTACGAGCTGCACGGCCAGCACGAACCGGGCTGGGAAGATCTCCTCCGGCTCGTTGGGCTGGCGGGTGGAGCAGATGAGGATGAGGAACGAGTCGTCCGGGCGGGGCAGCGGAGCGAGCAGCGTGCTCAGCTCGCCCGGCCGCTCCCGGTAGGCCAGCGTGGTATCCGCGTCCATACGTACCGCCTCGACCACCTCGAACTCGGCCACCACGCCGCGCTGCTCGAGAACGATGCGCAGCCCGGCCAGCCGGGCCAGGTTCTCGTGGATCGTCTCCAGCGCGTAGGGGTTCCGGAACGACCCCTCGATGAGCTGGCGCAGTGGCTCCGCCTCGAGCACCACGCCGGCGTAGGTGCCATCATGAATGCTCAGCACCGGCCGGCCGCTGGCGGTGTCGGGGTAGACGAAGATCTTGTGGTCCCCTAACCAGGCGCCGATGTTGCCAAAGTACGCCAGGCTGCTCCCGTCCCCGTCAGAGACCAGTAGGTCGATCCCCTCGACCACCACCTCATCACCCCCATCCCACGTGCGAGGATAGCGCATGGTGAGCGGGGCCGTGCCGTCCGCCAGGTTGATGCCGCCGAGCGAGTAGGCATCGGGAGCGGGCGACGGCGTCTCAACCGCCAGGGGCGCCGGGGTCGCCGTGGGCGACGGGGCGCGGGTGGGCGCCTGCGTCGGGCGTACTATGGTCGGGCGTACTGTGGGCGGGCGAGTGGTAGGCATCGCGGCGGCCGTCGCGACTGCGGGCGGCGTCTCGGTGGCAGCAGTCGCCGCGCCGCCTGCCGTGGCCAGGTCCGCGGCGGGAAGGCAACCTGCCAGCCACGCAGCCACCAGGCCGCTGCATACGCAGGCGATCGCCCGACCCCACGTCCGCGGGCTGCGGCCGCCCGAACCTCTATTCGTCTTCATGGCCTTCAATCCCCCGGCTCCTCACCTGCTCCATCGGGCCCCAGCCTGCGCCGGCGTGGGGCCGCAAGAGACCCGCTCGCCCCCTTGCGTGCCGAAGGGCGGGCGGGTCGCCTTGGCCTAGACGTACGCGCAATGGCGCTCAGACCCTCCGCCGGGCAGCCCGGCGGGCCAGCAGGAAACCCGCCAGCAGAGCGAGCGACGCTTCCGGCCAGGGCACCCGGCCGGGCTGGTACGCCCCCGCATGCGGCAGCAACGGCGCCGGCTGAACGCCGCCCGGCTGCGGCAGCAGGGCTGCGGATCCAGGCAGGGCGCCACCCGGCCCAGCGTCCGCTGGCGCCCCCTTGTCCACGACGCGCATCGTGATGACGCGCTGCTCGCAGCGCCCCAGCGTGACGGTCGGCGAGCCCACCGGGCTCACCTCCCAGCGGGCCGGGTCCAGCCCGGGCGGCAGGTCGACCGCGGCGCGCACCTCCCACGAGGCATCCTCGGGGGGATAGAAGGTCCAGCTCGCCTGCGCCTCGCCCCGTGCGTTGGGCGCGGTGGCCTGGGGCTGCTGCTCAGTGCCCCCCACCCACACGCGCACGATCGCCCCGGGCCCGGCGCCCTCCACGATCACCGACACGTCGGCCCGCTCGCACGGGTCTGCCGCGGCGGCTGGCAGGAGCGCCACCTCACACCGTGCCGTAACCCGCTGGGCGCGCTCGCTCCACGCCGCAGCCTCCAGAACCAGCGGGCCGGGCAGCTCCGCCTCACCCACAGCGGCGTGAAGGGCGTTCAGCTCGCCCGCTGCCCCCACGGCCAGCTCCGGCAGCGTCTCGTTCAGGCCCAGGGCATCGGCCGTCACACGCACGCCGGCCAGCGGCACGTCCCCGATGTTCCTCACGGTGAGGCCCACCGGGAAGGCCTCCCCTACCCGCGCTGTGGCCGGGCACGCCATCGTCAGCCCCACCACGGCCCGCGAGGCGCTGAACCAATACTCCACGTCGACGGACCAAGCGGCGCTCACGGGGTCGGTCTGGTCCGAGTCAGCCTCGGCCACATTGCGTAGCACGAACTCGCTGGCGCCGGGCGGCAGGTCGGCCGGCACGTCGACCTCGGTGACCTGGTAGGTACCCCGGAACTCGACGGTGGCCCCGGGCGCGAGCGTCGCGAGGCTTTCGCGGAGGCCGGTCAACGCATCGCGCACCGTCACGTTGGTCAGCGGGGCGCCACCCTGATTGCCAACCACAAAAGTGTACACCAGGCGGCTGCCCATCTGCACGCGGCCAGTTGGGCCGGAGATGGTAAGCGTGAGCGCGCCGGCCGGCCCCTGGGCCGCCACGGGCAGGTGCCCCCAGGCGAGGGCCGCCACCAGCCCCACGGCCACCAGCGTACGCAGCCCCCCGTGCCTCAAGCGGCGTGCCAGGCACCCCAGGAGCGTAGAGAAAGGCATGTTATCCCCCGTGAGAAAGAGTGTGTGCGCGCCGGCGGGGTCCGCAGGCTCTCATGCGCTTGATGACTGGATGCGCACACATTATCTCACCACGAGGTATACCGCCGGTTACAGCACAGTCGCAGTATCGTATCGAACCGCGCCTCGGCACGGGCCGGCCGAGCGCCGCCCGCTAGAGGATGTGCTCGCGAATCCTGGCGCTGATCAGATCGAGCGTCATCACCACGGCCACGATGAGGATCACCGTCACCGAGACGCTGCGCCACTGGGCCAGGTTTTGGTACTGGAAGAGCAGCTGCCCGATGCCGCCGCCGCCCACCAGGCCGATAATCGTGCTCATGCGCACGTTGATGTCCCAGCGGTAGATGGTGAAAGAGATGAAGGGCGGTATCACCTGCGGCACCACGGCATAGGCGATCACCTGCAACTCGTTGGCGCCGGTGGCACGCACCGCCTCCAGGGGGCCGGCGTCGATGCCCTCGATGCTCTCCGAGTAGAGCTTGCCCAAGGCTGCCACAGAGTGCACGAGCAGCGCCACCATACCCGGAAACGGCCCCAGCCGGAACCAGGTGACGAACACCAGCGCCCACACGAACGGCTCGATCGAGCGGGTCGTGTTCAACACAAAGCGGACCACGTTGTAGGTGAGCGCGCCGACGGCGAACTCGCGCTCCGGCGGCTGCCCCAGGCAGTAGAATACCCCGGCCACCGCGCCCAGGCCCAAGAGGACGTAGGGCCACGCCCCGCACTCGCGCACAAAGATGGCCCACGACGCGGCAAAGCCCACCGCGGCGACCGCCGAGGCCAGCACGTAGGCCGCGCCGGTGCCCGCCAGCGCCCCGAGCACGCCCTGCACCGCCTGGCTCAGTCCCCGCGACCCGCTCCGTTCCAGGCGCCCGATCAGCCGGTTGCCCAGATAGCCACACCCTACCAGGCCCACGAGGCCCAGAAGCGGGGAGAGGATGCCCCGCAGGAGGGCCGCATCCAGGCGGGTGGCCTCCAGAGGCGCCGTCATCCCCCGCGCCAGCGCCAGGCCTCCCAGGGCCCCCAACACGCCCAGCACAAAGGAGGCCAGCAGCCGCCCCCACGGCGCCGTCAGGTGCATCATGAGGTTGCGCGCGGCAAAGAACGCCACCAGCGCCGCCAGCGGGATCGACAGTGCCGTGGCCATCAGCGCCAGGAAGATGGTCTCCACCATCTTTTCGATCAGCACGCCGAGGACCGGCCAATAGGGGCGCACCAGCCGGTCGACGATGTTCGCCATGCGGTCCGCCCGCGTGAACACGGAGTACAGGTCGATCTCGGTGATGTTCCATCCCAGCACAAAAGTGACCAACGCCAGGATGACCGCCGTCCAGCCCACCTGCGTGCGGTACCAGGGCGGGCCACGCCGCGCCAGGCCCTCTGGGGCGGCGGCAGGGGCTGCCAGCCCGGTGGCCCGCTCCCCCAGGGTGTGCCCAAAGCGCTGCATCACGACCGCCACCACCAGGCCCACCGGGATCGTGGCCAGATAGAACCAGGCCGCCCCGGGCACGCCTTTGAGGCTGGCCCGAAAGTAGTACAGGACGGCGGCCGGTAGGTAGGCCCAGATCAGCCAGTCCAGCGCCAGGGCGCGCAGACGCTCACGAGAGACCAGCCTGCTGAGAGAGAACACGCCCCCTCCCCTAGGTAACCCCGACTTCCTCAGCTTCCTCACCATAGATCTCTTTGAACTTGCGGCGGTCGATCTCTCCGGGCAGGCCGTCAAAGATCAACTGGCCCGCCCGGAGGGCCACAATGCGGCTGCCGTAGCGGCGCGCCAGGTCGAGAAAGTGGAGGTTGCACATCACCGTGATGCCATCGTCCCGATTGATCTGCTCGAGGTACTTGAGGACGGAATGCGAAGTGGCCGGGTCGAGTGCGGAGACGGGCTCGTCAGCCAGCACCATATCGGGCTCTTGCATGAGGGCGCGGGCTATGCCCACGCGCTGCTGTTGCCCGCCGCTTAGCTCGTCGGCGCGGGCATAGGCCTTCTCGGCGATCCCGACGCGCTCCAGGGCGCGCATGGCACGCTCGATCTCCTCCTCCGGGAAGCGATGCACCAGGCTGGCCCAGGGGTTCACATAGCCGAGGCGCCCACTGAGGACGTTGGTCAGCACCGACGAGCGCCTCACGAGGTTAAAGTGCTGGAAGACCATGCCAATGTGTCGGCGTATGCGCCGCAGCTCCTCAGGTGACGCACTCGTTATGTCAACGCCGTTGTAGACGATCTTGCCCCGCGTGGGCTCCACCAGGCGATTTATGCAGCGCATCAGTGTCGACTTGCCCGACCCACTCAGGCCGATGACGACGAGAAACTCGCCGTCGGCGACGCGCAGGTTCACGTCGGTGAGCGCCTGCACTCCCCCTTCGTAGACGTGGGTCAGGCCGGTGATCTCGAGCAATGTGCTCTCCTTGCCAAGCATGCGGCGCCTGGCACCCCTCGGCCCCTTGCCCAGGCAGGACCCCGCCCGGCCCGCGCTGCGCCCGGCGGGGTCCTTGTGGACTGCCTATGGGTCGCCTACGGCAAGCCCTACTTGAGGATGTCCTCCTCGGTCATGCCCAGGCCCGTGATCATGTCACGGATCGGGTCAAAGGCCGCATCATCCACCGGCGTAAAGCCCGTGATGGCGTAGAACTTGTCGTCCGAAAGGACCGCCTGGCCCTCCTCGGTCGCGGCGTAGGCGATCAGCCCGTCGATGATCTGCTGGCGCACTTCAGCAGGAAAGTTGGCCGCAAAGCTGACCGTATCGTTCGGGATCGGGTCCGACAGCGCCAGGATGCGCAGGTCCTCGACGGCCTTGGGGTAGGTGGAGAGGACGGCGATGCGCGCGTCCTGCAGGCGCACGCCCCCCTTGAAGGCGCTGATGCTACCGCCGCTTTCCTCGTAGGTAAACTCGCCGGTCTCCGGCTCGGGCGGATCGCCGATCTGCCAGTGATCCACCGGAGGGCTGTAATAGACCGTGGCAAAGTCGGCACTGCCCTCCAGGACGGCGATCACCGCTTGCGGGTGCCCGCCGGCGTCGACGCGCTCGCCCGGCTCAATCCCGTTCTTCTTAAAGTACGAGGCCGGCACCAGGTACCCAGACGTCGACGTGGTACTGGGGAAGGCCCAGCTCTTGCCGTTCAGGTCGGCGAGAGTCTGGATGTCGCTGTCGCGGCGGACGAGGTATTCCGCCCAGTACACGTGCCAGCCGCGGCGAACGACGGCCAGGGACACGTCCATGCCGTACTTGTCGTGGGCCAGCACATAGCCAAAGGCGGGGATGAAAGCCATGGCGTCGGCCTCGGCAGCGCCCATCTCCTCGACGACGGCCGCGTAGGTCGTGGGCACGCGCACCTCAAAGTTGAGGCCGGTGCGCTCCTTCAGAAAGGCCGAGATGGCGTCGCCTGACTCGATGATGACGGCGACCTCGACCGAAGGCACAAAGTACATCTTGACGGGGTTCTGCGCACTGCCCAACCGGGCCGCGACCGGCTCACAGCCGAGCAGCGAGGCGGAAGTGAAGAGCATGATGGCGACGACCAGCAGAACGAGCACCCTTCTCACCATGTTGAGCCTCCTCCGCACGATGCCGATACCATGGTCGTACGACGCCCAAGCACGGACCGCTCACCTCCTCGCAGAGCACCCCCTCTCGCCTTGTCTTGCGCCTACAGCGGACCGAGCCTGCCCGCTATTCTAGCCACATCGTCGGCTGCGCACAACGCGCTTCGCCTCTAGGGCCTAGCCTTCGAGAAGCCGGTCGTACACGGCGCAGGTCTCCAGCGCCGTGCGGCGCCAGGTGAAGGAGGCCGCCCGCTCCAGCCCGGCCTGCCGCATCTCGGCGGCCAGCGCGTCATCCTCGAGCACCGCCTGCATCGTGGTCGTCATGTCTAGGACGTCGGTGGGGTCAAAGTAGCGGGCGGCATCGCCGCCCACCTCGGGCAGGCTGGTGGTGCCGCTGGCGCACACCGGGCTGCCGCAGGCCATGGCCTCCAGCAGCGGTAGCCCAAATCCCTCGTACAGAGAGGGCTGTACCGTCACCGCCGCCCCGGCGTACACCGCGGGCAGGTCGTCGTCCGCGACGTAGCCCGGCAGGATCACGTGGTCACGCTGCGCATAGGTGGACAGCTTGGCAAAGAACCCCTCGGTGAGCCAGCCCTTGCTCCCGACAATCACCAGGCCGTCGAGGCTGCCCGCCTCAAAGAGCGGCGCGCAGCTATCGAGGAGGAGGGACAGGTTCTTGCGCGGCTCGATGGTGCCGACGGTCACGGCATAGCGGGCTGGCAGACCGTAACGCCCGCGTACCTCGGCGACGCGTTGGGACGTCTGCGGCTGAAAGTGCGGCGCCGCCGCCTCGGGGATGACCGTGATCTTGGCCGCGGGCACGTCGTACAGGGCGATCAGGTCGGCCTTGGTGTGTTCTGAGATAGCAATGATGGCGTCAGCGCGGCGGCAGTAGAGGGGCATGGCCGCCTTCAGGTAGTGCCGGTTGAAGAACTTGTGGTGCTCGGGCAGCCGCTCAAAGATAAGGTCGTGCACGGTGAGAACGGTGGGGATCTGCCGAAAGGGCGGCAACAGGTGCTCAGTGGCGTGAAACAGCTCGGCGCCGGGGAGCAGGCCGTCCATGGAGACGCGCAGCTCCTGCCCCATCCAGACGATCGACCGCCACGCCCGATATCCCCAGCGCACCCCCTCCGGCGGCGCGCCCTCCCATCCTTCCAGCGGGCCGCGCTGCCCCAGGCTGTTCTGGAACAGGCGCAGTCGATCCCCCAGCAGCGCTCTGAGCTCGCGGGCCAGGTTGGCGGCATAGCGGCCCAGGCCGGCCTTGCCATGCACGGCGCTGGACGTGTCCACATAGATAGCCAAGATGGTTCCCCCTTTCCTCGGCGCGCATTATACACGGGCGCGGAGGGCTCTCCAACGCCCCGTGCCGAGCCCCGCCGGCCGGCGCGCCTCTTGTGGGCCCCGAACGTTACTGCTAGAATGCCTTCGAGAAGCAGGATAAGGAGCCACGATGGACTGCGCGCCGATCCTTCGCGAACACCCTCTCTTCCGCAACCTGTCGGCCGAGCAGATGCGCCTCGTTGCGGACCTCGCCGAAGAACACACCGTGCCGGCGGGCGCGGTGCTGTCTCAGCAGGCCGACCTCGGCGCCACCCTGTTCATCATCGGCGAGGGTGAGGCCGTCGTGCATCACATCGATGGGCAGGGGCTCCGCCGCCCCGTCGCGATGATCTCCGCCGGCATGATCTACGGCGTGACGTCTCTCTTCCTTCAGGATCCGCGCGACGCCACCGTAACGACCGCTAGCCCCGTGCGGCTGTGGACCATCCGGCGGGAACCCTTTCAGCGCCTCCTGGCGGAGCGCCCGGCCCTGGCACGGCGCCTCGACGTCCCCAGCGAGGTCGTGCGCAGGATGCGCGCCCCGGTGTTCCCCTGGCTGGAGCCGGGCGAGTCGGTGGCGCTGTTCACGCGACGCCATCCCCTCTCTTTCTGGCGCCAGGCGGCCGTCATCGCCATAGTGGCCGGGCTCTGCCTGGCCACCCTGACCCTGACCTCGCGGCTGACGGGCTGGCCGCGCAACCTGGCCATGTGGGGGCCGCTCACCGCCGCAGCCTTCGCCCTGGCGCTCCTCTGGCAGTGGTTGGACTGGCGGAACGACTACCTGATCGTCACCACGCGGCGGGTGGCCCACCGTGAGCGCGTCTCCCTCCTGTACGAGTCACGCTATGAGGCGCCCCTGGAACGCGTCCAGAACATCAACATCCGGCGGGGCCTGCTCGGCTCTCTCTTCGGCTACGGCCAGATATCGGTAGAGACGGCTGCCAAGGCCGGCGGACTCACCTTCTCCGAGACCCCCCGCCCCGAGCAGGCGCGTGAGGCGGTGTTTGCACAGTTGGCACGCCTGCGGGCCACCCAGCGCGCCACCGAGCGCCGGCACATCAAGGAGGAGCTGCTGGCCCGCATCGGGGAGGAGGGGCCGGCCGCGGCGCCGCCGACGGCCGATCCCGACCAACCCCTGGAGGAGCACGCGGAGCCCCCGGCGTCGTTCCACCAGCCGGGCCGCCTGTTGCGCGCCCTCGAGTGGCTCGCCCGTCAGGGCCTTTTCCCCGCCACGCGCATGTCCGTCGACGGGGCCATCGTCTGGCGGCAGCACTGGATCTTTCTGCTACGCGGGACTTTCGGCCCCACCCTCTTTGCCGTGCTCTCTGCCGGGCTGGCGGTGGCCGGCTTTTCCGGGAGGCCCGTCCTCCTGGCCGCCCTGTGGCGCCCCTACCCGTGGGCCATGGTGGCCCTGGCCATCCTGGGAGTGGCCTGGTTCTGGTGGGAATACACCGACTGGGGCAACGACCTGTACATGCTCAGCGACGACCGCATCGTCGATATTGAGAAGCGCCCCCTCTTCTTCTCCGAGGAGCGGCGTGAAGCGACGCTGGGCGTCATCCAGAACGTCTCCTCTGAGATGCCCACCTTCCTGGCCGCCGTGCTGAACTATGGCGACGTCCTGGTGCAGACAGCCGGATCGGGCGAGTTCACCTTCGAGCGGGTGCCCAACCCGCACGAGGTGCAGCGCGAGATCTTTCGGCGCATGGAGGCGTTCCGCGAGCGCCAGCGGCGGGAGGAGAACGAGCGCCGCCGGCGCGAGTTCGCCGACTGGCTGTCGGTCTACGACCGCGTGCGGCAGCAGGGTGCCTCAGAGGGCTCTGGCGCAGACCCGTCGGAGCGCTGACAACTCCCCCACCGTTCAGGGGTCGCGGGTGCAGACGGCCAGGCCAGCCATGTCCTTTGCCGACGGCGAGATTGTGGCCCTCAGGGGGTAGCGGGCCAGGGCACTGGCCAACCTAACGGAAAGCGAGCAACCAGGATGACCAAGCAGTCCATGCCGATCTCCAACGACTTTTGCCCGCAGACGTTGTTCCTGTATGGCACCTACAAGGACGATGGCACACCGAACTTTGGGCTCTTTTGCTGGTTCAGCTACTGCTGGGATGGCGGGCTCGGCGCCATGGCCTGCATCGGCGGCGAAAAGCTCACCAAGGACCGCATCCGCACGACTGGCGTGTTCTCGGCCAACCTCGTCACCGAGGAGATGCTGCCCCTGGCCGACTACTTTGGCAACAAGGCGGGGTACGACGCAGACAAGATGAAGATCGCCGTCAGCACCTCGCGCGGCCAGGTGCTCAACGTGCCCATCCTCACCGCCAGCCCGTGGAGTTTCGAGCTGGAGGTCAGGCACACGCTGCCACTCGACGGCAGTGACGTGTATGTCTGCAGCATTCGCAACGTCCTGGCCGATAGCGCCTTGGCCGACGACAGCAGAACGATCGCCGAGCGCCTCGCGGACATTGCGCCGGTACGCACCACCTGCACGACCTACTTTTCGCACTCTGGAGAGGCGTTGGGGGGCTGGGGCAAGCCGCAGGCCTCGGTCACCCTGCCCCACTCGTAGCCGCCTAGGGGGCGCTGAGGAAAAGAAGAAGGGCGCCAGTCTGGTTACAGAACTGGCGCCCACGTCTGGCGGAAGCGACGGGATTCGAACCCGCGATCTTTGGCTTGACAGGCCAACATGTTAACCGCTACACCACGCCTCCGCGCTGGTCAGAATGATACCACACCCCGCCCCGGCATGCAAATCCGTCCGCGCTGTGTGCTGCGATGCCCTCCACGCCCACGGTGACCCGCCCCCACAGGGCCGCTCGGCTCGGTCGGCATGCTGCGCCCTGGCGGGTACCGCCGTCCCCATGGCGTCCGCCGATCTCGGCTGTCCTCTGCCAGAGCATGAAGATATCCTTGCATTACGCCCCCGAATGATGTATAGTCTTTCATGAAAGTGTGCCCCAAGGTGATGAGTGGCGCGTCGTGGCAGGGTCGCCCGAGGAACCGCATGGAGCCGACACTGGACCGCTTCCTCCGTAACCTGGAGGATCGCCTCCCCAACCTCACCAAGAGCCAGCAGCGCATCGCCCTGTACCTGCTGGCCAACTATGATGAGGCTGCCTTCCTCTCGGCCAAGGACCTCGTGGCCACCCTCCAGGTCAGCGAGGCTACCCTCACCCGCTTTGCCCGTGCCATCGGCTACTCCGGCTTCCGCGAGCTGCGCCGCGCCCTGCAGGAACTCTTCCGCGCCAGGGCCACGCCGGCCAGCCGCCTGCAGCGCAAGCTCAGCGAGCTGTCCGCCAATCCGGTCCCCGTCCTCACCCAGGTGCTGGAAATGGAGGTCCAGTACCTTACCGAGGCCTCCAGCGAGATCGCTCATGCCGACTTTCAGCGGGCTGTGGAACTGCTCCTGGCCGGGGAGCGCGTTTTCACCTTTGCCAGCGGCCCCTCGGCGGTCCTCGCCGACCTTGCCGAGCTGCGCCTGCGGCGGATGGGCGTGCTCACCATCGCCATGACCGAGTCTGGCCGGCACCTGCTGGAGAAGCTCCAGCTCCTCGCCCCGCACGACGCAGTGCTGGCCTGCGGCTTCCAGTACGTGAGCCCTGAGCTGGTGGCCGTCCTGGACCACAGCCGCCAGGTCGGCTGTGGCTCCGTGCTGATCACCGACACACTGGGGCCGGCGCTCCGCTCCAGGGCCGACGTCATCCTGGCCGCGCGACGCGGGCCGGTGTCCACCTTTCACTCCCTGACGGTTCCCATGGCCGTCCTGAACGCCTTGCTTCTGGCCATCGCCATGGCGCGGCCCGCCGAGAGCCTAACGGCGCTGGAGCACCTCGAGCAGTTGCGCGCGACCTACGTTCTAGACCCGGGCGGCGAGCAGGCCCCCAGGCGCTCGAGAAGAGAGCGCCGCTGACCGCAACCGATTGCTGGCACTCAGGGCTATACTCCGCGCCGGCGCGGAGGCACGCTCGCGATAGCGATTCCCGGCTCGTTGGCACCCACATGATCACGGGAGAACCGGAATGGCAGCCTCAGCGATCGCTGCTCCCTCTCTACGGCGCCGCGCCGCGGCGCGGCGCTTCCTCCGCTGGCTGACGAGCGCCCGCGTGCTCCTAGCCCTCTTGCTCCTCGCCATGATGTTCTACTTGATCATCATCCCCCTCTACCGCATGGTCATGACCACGGTGACCTATCAGGAAAAGGACCTCATCACCCTGCCCGAGGCGGTGGAGGGCGAGTGGACCCTCTACCACTGGGCCAGGATGCTGGCCTCCAACGTGAGCAAGGTGTTTCTCTACGCCCCCCTGCAGCACTCGCTCGTCGTTGCGGGGGGCGCCACGATGCTGGCCATGGCCATCGGCTCCATCCTGGCCTGGCTGGTAGTGCGCACCACCATGCGCGGCCGTGCGCTCATCAACTCCCTGGCCACCATCCCCTACATCATGCCCTCCTGGACCATCGCCATGGCCTGGAAGGTGCTGTTCAAGAACCGCACCACTGGCGGCGCGCCCGGCGTGTGGGAGTTCCTGGCGGGCACGGGCCCGCCAACCTGGCTGTCGTACGGGCCGGTGCCGATCATCATCTCCAGCGCGCTGCACTACTACACCTTCTTCTTCCTGTTCGTCTCTGCCGCGCTGATGTCGATCGACTCCAACCTCGAGGAAGCCGGCGAGCTGATGGGCGCCAGCCGCTGGCGCATCCTGCGCAGGATCACCTTCCCACTGGTCCTGCCTGCCCTTCTATCCGGTTTCATCATGACCTTCTCGAAAGTGATGGGGACCTTCGGGGGACCGAACATCCTCGGCACCCCGGTGCGCTACTATGTCGTCTCGACCATGATCCGCTCCAGCATCGGCATCGGCGACTATGCCGATGGCTTTGTGCTGGCCATCGTCCTGATCGTCCTGGCCATGGTCACCATCTATGCCAACCAGCGCCTGGTCGGCACGCGCAAGAGCTATGAGACGATCGGCGGGCGTGGCTTTGTGGCCCACCGCTCCAGGCTGGGCCGCTGGAGCGGCGTGATCACGGCGGGCGTGATCGTCTTCCAGGTCCTGGTCATCGCGCTGCCCCTGGGCCTGCTGACCTACGACACCTTTATGCTGCGCTCCGGCGACTATTCACTCAGCAACCTGACCACCCACTATTGGATCGGCGAGAGCGACCCGGCCATCGCCAACGGCTCTCCGGGGGTGCTGCGCAACCCCAAGATCTACTCGAGCGCCTGGAACTCCATCCGGCTATCGCTCTGGACGGCCTTCTTCACCGCCCTGCTCGGCGTGATCCTCGGGTACGCCATCGTCAAGGGCCGTGGCACGCGCCTGGCCAAGCTCGTCGAGCAGATCGCCTTCGTCCCCTATGTGATCCCGGGGATCGCCTTTGGCGCCGTGTACATCTCCATGTTCGCCAGGAGCGTAGGGCCGATCCCGCCGCTGTACGGTACCTTTGCGCTCTTGGTGATCGTCTCGGTTTCGAAGCACATCCCCTACTCGGCCCGCAGCGGCGTCTCGGCCATGCTCCAGGTGGGCCGCGAACTCGAGGAGGCCGGCCAGGTGGCCGGGGCAGCGCTCTGGCAGCGCTTCCGCCGCATCATCTTTCCGCTGACCAGCGCCGGCTTTGTCTCCGGCTTTTTGCTGACCTTTATCACCACGATGCGCGAGCTCTCGCTGATCATCCTGCTGGTGACGCCTTCCACGCAGGTCTTGGCCAGCCAGACGATGCGCTACACCGAGAACGGCGACGAACAGATGGCCAACGCCGTGGTCCTCATCCTGGTCACCCTGGTGCTCGCCGGCAACCTGGTGATCGGCAGGTTCCGCGGCGGCAGCCTCAGGCGTGGCCTAGGGATGTGAAGCGAGGGGATATGGCCACAGAGATCACCATCAGCCACCTCACCAAGCGGTTCGGCGACGTGGTCGCCGTCGACGACGTCAGCCTCACCATCACGCCGGGCGCCTTCCTGACCCTGCTGGGCCCCTCGGGCTGCGGAAAGACGACGCTGCTGCGCTGCGTGGCCGGCCTCGAGGAACCCGACGCCGGTGAGATCCTGATCGGCGACAAGCTGGTCTTCTCCTACGACCAGGGCATCTCCCTGCCCGCCGGCAAGAGGGATCTGGGGCTCGTCTTTCAGAACTATGCCCTCTGGCCCCATATGACCGTGTACAAGAACATGACCTTTGCCCTGGAGATCCAGAAGGTGCCCAAGGCAGAGATGGAGCGCCGCGTCCAGGAGTCGCTCGCCGAGGTCAAGATGGAGGGCTATGAGGGGCGCTACCCGCGCGAGATGAGCGGCGGGCAGCAGCAGCGCATCGCCCTGGCCCGCATGTTGGCCTACCGGCCGAAGGTCTTCCTCATGGACGAGCCCCTCTCCAACCTGGACGCACGCCTGCGCATGGACATGCGCGGGGAGCTCAAGCGGCTGCACCGCCTGGCCGGCGCCACGACGATCTATGTGACCCACGACCAGGTCGAGGCCCTGACCATGTCGACGTCGATCGCCGTGATGAAGGAGGGCGTCTTGCAGCAGGTCGACGCGCCCGACGCCGTCTACCGCACCCCGGCCAACCTTTTCGTGGCCGATTTCGTGGGCAACCCCAAGATCAACCTGCTGCGCGGGCGTGTGGCCGGCGAGGGGGTCGTGGACCTCGGCCATTTCCGCGTGGAGATGCCCACCCACGGCGCCAGCGGAGAGGTCGTCGTAGCCGTGCGCCCGGAGGACGTGGCCATCTCACGGGAGCCGGTGGCCGGGGCGCCCGAGTTCGTCGCTTACTCGGTGCTGCCGGCGGGGGCTGACACGACCATCGTGGCCCACCACAACGGCCTGGAGATCACGGCCAAGGAGGCCGGCATCAGCGACATTGCCATGGATGACAGAGTCTGGCTGACTTTCCGTACCGAGATGCTCAACCTGTACGACGCCGACAGTGGCAACCTGATAGCACCGTCCTAGCCGCATGCCACGGCGGCAGGGCATAGGCCCGCAGGGGAGAGGAGGTGGTCCGCAGCAAGCGCGATGCGCGGCAGCGTCGTCGATAGTGGCTCCGGCACCAACACAGGACACCAGGGAGGATACCATGAGACCGTCACGCTCGCTGTGCATACTGTGCCTGCTGGTCTGCCTCTTGGCTGGCTGTGTCTCCCCCGCGCCTGGGACGGGCGCGCCCGCCGCGGGCGGCGAGGCCAGCCCAGCGCTGAGCGCCGACGAGGAGTGGCTCAAGAGCGCAGAGCTGGGGCAGTACGCCCCCGCCAAGCAGGACTGGGCGGCCATCGAGGCCGCCGCCAAGGCTGAGGGCAAGGTGCTCGTCTACGCCAACTCGTCTCGCATCGAGGACGCCGCGGCCGCCTTCATGGCCAAGTACCCGGAGATCACCGTGGAGGGCTTTGACCTCGGCGGTGACGATGCGGTCATCAAGGTGCGCGAGGAGCAAAAGGCCGGCGCCTACGTCGGCGACGTATGGTTCTCTGGGGGCGGCCCCGACATCTTTGGCGACCTGCTGCCCAAGGGCTACCTCGTGCCGTTCGTGCCCGACGACCTGCTGGAGGTCATCCCCGCGGAGGCGCGCAATCCGCTGGTCGTCTCTCGCTATGGCGTGCGCGTGGTGGGCTACAACAGCGAACTGAACCCCGCTGGCTGCCCCATCAGCAACTGGTGGGAGATGACCGAGCCGCAGTTGAGGGGCAAGGTCTTCATCGAAGACCCCCTGACCGACGCCAGCACCATGGGGATTCTGACGACCATCGCCTCAAACAGCGAGGAGCTGGCCGCCGCCTACAAGGCCTATTATGGCAGCGACCCGGTCCTCGACGATGACACCCCCGACGCCGGCTGGCTGTGGGTCAAGCGCTTTGCGCAGAACGCGCCGGTGCCGGTGCCCGGTGGCGATGAGGCCGTCGAAGGCTTTGCCACCCCGGGCATGGCCGAGGCCGGCGTGGGCTTTACCTCCTACTCCAAGTACCGCCGCACGCTCAAGGGCGAGGTCGTGTTTGACGCCTGCATGGGGCTTGACCCCGTGATCGGCGTGCAGACGCAGGCCTACCTGGCCGTGATCAACCGCGCCGCGCATCCCAACGCGGCCAAGCTGTTCATCGACTTTATCCTGAACGAGGGGAACGAGCCCTGGAACGTCATCGGGAACTACTCGGCGCGCACCGACATCCCCGCCCCCGAGGACTCTATCCCGCGTGAGGAGTTGGACGTCTGGTCGCAGGACGATCTCTTTGTCTACCAGAACATCAGCAAGATGCGCGACTTTTGGACGGTGAACTTCCTGAGCCAGTGACCCCGCTACCCCAGGGGGCGCGGCGCACGTGGCCGCGCCCCCGCATCTCCCTCCGGCGCGGCCCGAGACCTTGCTCTATCTGCGAAAGGCTGAGGATATGGACCATTGCATAGAGGTGATCTTTATCGACGTGGGCAACACGCTGCGCGTGACCCACCCCGACGAGGCCTACCAGGCCCGGGCCAGGGAACGGATCACCGCCCTGGTCGGCGCCACCGCGTCGCCCGCGGCGTTCTGCGCCCTGCTCGACGAGCGCTACAAGGCCTACCGCAAGTGGGCCTTTGAGACCCTCTCTGAGGCGACCGAGTGCGAACTATGGACCAAGTGGCTCTTGCCCGACCATCCCTACGACCAGGTCGCTCCACGGGCCGGGGAGCTCACCTACGCCTATCGCCAGACCATGGGCCGCCGCGAGGCCCGCCCCGAGGCCAGGGCCGTTGTGAACGGGCTGATCTCCCGGGGCTATCGCCTCGGCATCCTCTCGAACACTATCACGGAGCGCGAGATCCCCAACTGGCTGGAGGACGACGGTCTGCGCCAGCACTTCTCGCCGGTGGTCCTTTCAGCAGTCATCGGCCTGCGCAAACCGGGCGCCGAGATCTACCAGTACGCCGCACGCGAGGCGGGAGTACCCCCGGCGCGCTGCGCCTACGTGGGAGACAACCCCATCCGCGACGTCGAGGGCGCGCGCAAAGCGGGCTGGGGCGCGGTCATCCTTCTCCTGGAACCCGGGGATGACGACGTCGCGCGCCAGGCCCCCTACCCGCCCGACGCGGTGATCCGCAACTTCTCCGAGCTCCTGGACCTCTTCCCGCCGCGCCGGGGCGATGGCTAGCATGGCGGGCGGCGGGGCGGCCCTGGCGCAGGCCGTCAGGGCGGCCTACGCCGCCGGCCAGTCCGACTATGGGATGGAACCGCTCGTACTGACGGACGACCAGGGCGCGCCCGTCGGCCCAATCGGCGACGGCGATGCCGTGGTGTTCTGCTGCCGGCGCGGCGAACGGGAGGTCCAGCTTACCGAGGCTTTCGTAGAGCCGGGCTTCCGTCACTTTCCGCGCCGCGCCCTCCGTGATCTCATCTTCGTGACTCTCACGCTGTACCACGACAAGTTCGTGAACCTGCCGGTGGCCTTTGCCCCTGCTGAGGTGACCGAGACGCTTGGAGAAGCCGTCAGCCGGGCCGGGTTGCGGCAGCTAAGAGTCGCCGAGTCCGAGAAGGCGGCGCACATCACGTACTTTCTGAACGGCTGCCGCGCGCGGCCCTTCCCGGGCGAAGACCACGTGCGTGTGCCCTCGCGGCACGGGGTCCCCTGGGAAGACGCCCCGGAGATGAGCCTGCCGCAGGTGGCCGACCGCGTCATCGCCGGCCTGCAGGAGGGCTACGCCCTGATCGCCGCCAACGTGGCCAACGGTGACGTCATCGGCCACACCGCCAGCCGCCCTGCCAAGATCGCCTGCGCCGCCGCGATAGACCGGCACCTCGGGCCCATGGTCGACGCAGCCGTCGCGGCGGGCTATGTGGTCCTCGTCACCGCCGATCACGGCAACCTGGAAGTCATGGCCCGTCCGGACGGCGGGCCGCACGTGGCCCACACGGCCAACGCGGTGCCGCTGGTGCTCATCGACGCGCACGCACCCTCTCCCGCGCTTCTCGCGCCCGCGCTGCTGGCGCCTGGCTCCCTGGCCGACGTGGCCCCCACGGTGCTCCACGCCCTGGGCTTGGCGGCGCCGGCGGCCATGACGGGGCGGTCTCTCGCCCCCGGGCACGCCTGGGGGGCGCGCCGTGTGCTCCTCCTCATCCTGGACGGTTGGGGCTGCGGGGCGGCCGATGAAGGCAACCCCATCCATCTGGCTCTGACGCCGGTCTGGGACGGCCTTCTGGCCCACTACCCGCACACGCAGCTGCTGGCCGCTGGCCCAGCGGTGGGGCTGGAGGAGGGCAAGCCGGGCAACTCCGAAGCCGGCCACCTGAACATCGGCGCAGGGCGCGTCGTCGTGCAGGACGACGTCCGCCTAGACCAGGCCCTGCAGGACGGTTCCTTCGCGGCCAACCCTGTCCTCCGCGGTGCCCTCGAGAAAGTGCGCCAGCGCGGCGCGGCGCTACACCTGCTCGGCCTGCTCTCCGAAAGGAGTTCCCACGGGTCGATCGCCTACCCGCTGGCTATCCTGCGGATGGCCAGGGAGGCCGGCGTACAGCGCGCCTGGCTGCACCTGATTCTGGATGGCCGCAGCACCGCGCCGGGCAGCGCACCGGCGATGCTGGCCGCCCTCGACGCGCGCCTAAGCGAGATCGGGCTCGGGCAGGTCGCCTCGGCCGTGGGGCGTGGGTTTGCGCTGGACCGCGACGCGGATTATGACAAGACGCGCCTGGCCTACGAGGCGATGGTCCTCGGCCGCGGCAGGCCTTGCCCCCCCGCCTGAGAGTTCCGTGCGGCTGGCCGCTCGGCGGCCCTCAGCCAAACCGCCCGGTGATGTATTCCTCGGTGATCTGCTGCCTAGGGTTGGTGAACACCTCGCGTGTGGGCCCGTATTCCACCAGGTAGCCCGCCCGCTGGGCATCCATGGTCAGGAAGGCCGTGTAGTCTGACACGCGGGCCGCCTGCTGCATGTTGTGCGTAACGATGACGATGGCATACTCCCGCTTGAGCGCCTGGATGAGCTCCTCGATCCTCAGCGTGGCCACCGGATCGAGCGCCGAGGCCGGCTCGTCCATTAGGATCACCTCCGGGCGCACAGCGATGGCCCGGGCAATGCACAGACGCTGCTGCTGGCCGCCGGAAAGAGCCAGTGCCGACTTGGCCAGGTTGTCCTTCACCTCGTCCCACAGGGCGGCACTGCGCAGACAGCGCTCAACGTGGGCGTTCATGTCCCCCCGGTAGCCATTGATCCGTGCGCCCCAGGCCACGTTCTCATAGATGCTCTTTGGAAACGGGTTGGGCCTTTGGAAGACCATGCCGATCCGCCGGCGCAGTTCCACCGGGTCGACCTCCACGCCATAGATGCTCTGGCCATGGAAAAAGACCTCCCCCGTCACGTGGCTGTCGCCGAGGGTCTCGTTCATGCGGTTGAGCGAGCGGAGCAGGGTGCTCTTGCCGCACCCTGACGGCCCGATGATCGCCGTTACCTTGCGGGGCGGGATGCGCAGGTTCACGCCGCGCACGGCGCGAAAGGAGCCATAGTAGATCGAGAGGTCACGCGTCTCCACCGCCGGGTCGCCGCTCGCGGCGGCCGCAACCGCAGCCACGGCCCGGCCAGTCAGTGTAGCAGTCGTCGATGTCATAGTCGTCACGATCGGGCTCTCCTGGTAGTGCGATGCCGCAGGATCACTGCGGCGGCGTTGAGGCTCAAGAGCATGGCCAGCAGTACGAGGATGGCCGCTGCGGCGATGTTGCGGAAGGCCCCCTGCGGCCGCGCCGTCCACTGGTAGATCTGGATCGGCAGCGTGGTGAACTTGCTGAACGGGCCGCTGGGGTCCACGGCGATGAACGTCGAGGCGCCCACCACTACCAGGGGGGCGGTCTCGCCCAGGGCTCGCGAGATGGCCAGGATGCTGCCCGTCAGGATGCCGGGCAGGGCGGCAGGAAGCACGTGATGCCATATCGTCTGCCAGCGGGTGGCCCCCAGCCCCAGGCTAGCCTGGCGCAACGAGCGGGGCACGGCGCGGATCGCCTCCTGCGCGTTGATGATCACCAAGGGCAGCACCAGAAGTCCCAACGTCAGCCCGGCAGAGAGCACCGTCCGCCCGTTCTGCGAGGGACCGCCCAGGCCAAAGAGCGCCCCGCTGGTCAAGTGTTCCAGTCTGCGCACAAACAGGGCGAGGCCCAGCATTCCATAGATGATAGACGGCACGCCGGCCAAGTTGTCGATGTTCGTCTGGATCAGGCGGCTCAGCGGATTGTCGCGGGCGTACTCCTCCAGGTAGACCGCCGCCCCCACACCGATCGGGAAGGCCGTGGCCAGGGTGATCACGATCACCCATAGTGACCCCAGCACGGCCGTGCGCACGCCGGCCGCCTCGGGCACGCTCGACTGCGGACTGGCCAGAAACCGCGGCGTGAGCCAGGCGCGGAACTCCAGCCAGGCGCCGGGCCGCCGTTCGAGTTCCTCGCTGATGGCCTCCCTGGCGAACACCCAGTCGCTGAGCGACCAGGTCCCCACCACGTGGGGTTGCACGACCCGTTCGACCACCAGCCCGTAAAGCGCCGCACGTTCCCGCTGGGCGAGCGGCCGCTCGCTCTCTAGCCGACGTAGCAGCCCGGTCGAGAGGTTAGCCCGCAGGATTGCTACAAGCTCCTCGGCCGCCAGATCCTCCAGCCGGCGGCCGTCGACGGCCAGGGTGCCGGGTTCGACGGCGTTCTCGATCAGCACGGGGCCAAACGCCTGGTTCAGCACGGAGGCCAGGAGGGCGGCCAGCACCAGGATGCTGACGGCGGTGGCCGCCTGGAGGGTCAGCACAACCCCGCTGCCCAGGCGGTGCCTGCCGCGTAGGTTGTGGGCATAGCCCGACGATTCACAGCGGCGGGAGTCGCTCACTCGTACACCTCGCGATAGTGCCGCACGATGCGCCGGCTGATGACGTTGAGGCCCAGAGTGGCCAGGAACAGCGTCAGGCCGATCGCGAACAGGCTGTTGTAGTCAAGGGAGTCGTAGCTCAGATCCCCCCCACTGATCCGCACGATATGCCCCGTCATCGTCTCGGCGGCTCGCAGCGGGTTGAGCGTGAAGGCCGGGCCGGAGCCTGCTGCGATGGCCACGACCATCGTCTCACCAATGGCCCGCGACACGCCCACGATCAGCGCCGCCCCAATGCCCGAGGCTGCCGCTGGGAGCACCACCTGCAGGGCCGTTTCCAGTCTGGTCGCCCCCAGGGCGTAGGCCGCCTCACGCAACGAGCGGGGCACCGCGCTGAGGCCATCCTCGCTCATCGAGCTGATCAGCGGCAGGATCAGGATGCCGATGACAATGCCGGCCGAGGCCATGTTGTAGATCTCGACCACGTCGCGCCCCAAGAGGCCCCGAAGAAGCGGCGTGACGAAGGTCAGCGCAAAGTAGCCGTACACCACGGTGGGGATGCCCGCCAGAACCTCCAGGGCGGGCTTGAGGCGCGCACGAGCCTCGAGGGAGGCGTACTCGCTGAGATACAGGGCCACGCCGAGGCCCAAGGGCAGCGCCACAGCCACGGCAATGGCGCTGGTGATGATCGTTGAGAGCGCCAGCGGCCAGATGCCGAACTGGCCGGCGGCCGGCTGCCACGACGTCGTCAACAGGTACTCGCGCAGGCTGACCCCGTCACTCCGGAAGAAGCGCAGGGCCTCACGCCCTAGGATCATGACGATGCCCAGCGTCGTCAGGATCGAAAGCACTCCGCAGGCGCCCAGCGCCCGCTCCACCAGGGCCTCACCCGGGCGCCAGCGTTTGCCCAGAGCCAGCCGCCCGCCTGCCTCCCGATAGCGTCCGCGCCACAGTCCCGTATGGTTCACGCTGTCTCCTCCATCGTCCCATCCGCTTGGTGAGGCACGGTGGGGCGGGTCTGCCCACACCGCGCCTCGGGCGAACCAAGGGGGACTGCTAGGGCTGCATCGCCTCGAGCCAGGTCCGGCGGGCCCCAGACAGGGCCTCCTCGCTGGCGGGAAAGTAACCGACCCGGGTGATCTCTTCGCCTACGTGGGTGAGGTAAAAGTTCAAGAACGACGCCACCTGCGGCTTCTCTCGCATCACCGAGGCCGTGGAGTAGATGAACAGCGGCCGGGCCAGGGCATAGTCACCGCTGCCCACCGTCTCAGCGGTGGGGGGCACTCCCTCGATCGAGAGCGCCTGAAGTGTGCCGGCATTCTCGTAATAGTAGGCGTAGCCAAAGTACCCGATGGCGTAAGGGCTGCCGAGCACTCCCTGTACCAGCACATTGTCGTCCTCGTTCAGCTGGAGGTTGCTGGCCTTGAGCAGGCGATCGGCATCCTTGCCCAGCACCTGCTCCACAAAGTAGTCAAAGGTCCCGCTGTCGGTGCCTGGGCTGAAGCGCCGGATGGCCACTGCCGGCCAGGAGGGGTCGACGTCTGACCAGTTGACCGCCGGCGAGGAAAAGATGGCGGCCAGCTGCTCGAGGGTCACGTCGCGGAGGAAGGTGTTCTCGTGGCTGACGACGACGGCCACCGCATCGGTGCCCACGCGGAACTCGATCGGCTCGCGGCCTATGGCTCGGCAGGCTTCGGCTTCGCTCTGCTTGATGGGCCGGCTGGCGTTGGCGATGTCAGTCTCGCCCCGCTGGCAGAAACGCTCAAACCCGGCGCCGCTGCCGATGCTGTCGATGGTGATGTTGCCCGTATAGCCTTCGTCGGCAAAGCGCTCGGCCATACGCTCCGAAAGGGGGAACACGGTAGAGCTGCCCGCCGTCACGATCGGGCCTTGCACTTCCAGGGGGTTCACTTCGGGGAGCGCGGGGCCGCCAACGGCATGGGCCGTGGTCGGCAGGTCTGCTGCGGTCGGCGCCGTCACGGGGGCTGTGGGCGCCGCGGGCGCGGCGCCGCCGCAACCCACCATCAGCAGGGTCGCGGCCAGCAGAACAAGGGCGAGTGTCTTGCGCATTGGTAGTCCTCCCAGAGATGTCTTGTATACACCTCTGGGAGCGTACCATGCGCAGGCTAACGCCAGAACAACGCCGTGTTAACAGCATGTAATGGCTGGGGAAACAAACCGTGTCAGCCGCAGCGTCGCCCGCGGAGAGGCCTCAGGCTTCCGGGGCCAGTGGCAGCGTGAACCGGAAGGTGCTGCCACGCCCCTCGATGCTCTCAGCCCAGATGCGCCCGCCGTGGGCCTTCACCACGTGTTGGGCGATGGCCAAGCCCAGGCCGGTCCCTCCGCCAGCGCGTGCCCTGTCGGTCTTGTAGAACCTCTCAAAGATGCGGGGCACGTCTTCGACGGGGATCCCGATGCCGGTGTCATGCACCGAGATGACCATCTGGTCGCCGACCTGCTCCGCAGAAACGACGACGCTGCCCCCCGGCCCGGTGAATTTGACGGCGTTGTGCACCAGGTTCGTTACCACCTGGCGAACGCGCTCGCTGTCAACGTTGACTTCTGGCAGCCCCTCCGGCAGCTCGACCGTGAGGGCCACCCCTCCGCGCTCGGCCTGGGGCCGCAGGTGCTCCACCGGCGGGATGACCAGGTCGGCCACCGGCGTCGCCTCTTTGGCCAGTTGCGCCTGTTCCGACTCGATCCGCGACAGTTCCAGTAGTTCCTGGGCCATCTGGGCCAACGAGTCGACCTCTCCCTCCATGCGGCTCAGGAAGCGCTGCGCCGCCGGCGGATCGTCGATGGCGCCGTCGCGCAGCGTCTCGACCAGGGCCTTGAGGGAGGCGATCGGCGTGCGCAGCTCGTGCGAGGCGTTGCCCACAAAGTCGCGCCGCATCCGGTCGGCCCGGCGCAGGGCGGTCAGGTCCTGCAGGATGACCATGCTGCCGAGGCCATCCTCTGCCGGCAGCGGCGTGACGATCACCCTCAGGTAGAGCCCCCGCCCGCGCAAGTCGATGGCCTCTTCCTGCTCGCTGCCCGTATCGCGGCTAAGCTCCCACAGGTCTGAGATCTCATGGTGCCGCACGATCTGCATGTAGGTGCGGCCGGTGGCCTCGTCGCGCGTGGTGCCCAGCATGCGGCACGCCGCCGGGTTGATCAGGCGCACCTCGCCCGAGCTGTTGGTCATCACGACGCCGTCGGCCATGTGCTCCAGCACGGCCGACAGACGCGCGCTTTCGTCAGCATAGAGGGCCAGCCTGCTCTGCAACTGGACGGCCATGTCGTTGAAGGCTCGCCCCAGTCTCCCGATCTCGTCATCGCGAAGGGTCGCGGCGCGCGCGCTGAGGTCGCCTTGCCCCATCCGCTCCGCGGCCTGCGCGAGCTGCCGGATCGGCCGCACCAGCCTGCCGGCCACCGTCACCGCCACCAGCGCAGCCCCCGCGGAGGTGAGCAGGGCCGCCACCACCATGGCCCGCGTCAGGCGGTCGGCCTCGTCGTCGATCTCACGGAATGGCACCGCCACGCGGACGACGCCGTCGATCGCGTCACCGAGGCGGTACGGCACCGCGGCGTAGAGCAGGGCATAGCCCAGCGTGGCGCTCTCGCGGATGCTGGTGCCAGAGCCTAAGGAGAGCGCATCGCGCACCTCGGGGCGCCGCAGGTGGTCGCCCAGGCTGGCCGCCTCACGCTGGGAATCGGCCAGTACGTCACCCTCGACGCCGACAACGCTCACCCGCGCCCCCAGCCGGTCGCCCCAGTCGAGCACGAGACCCTGCAGCTGGCCGGCCAACGCGGCACGATCGGGGTAGCGCTGCAGTTCGCCCGCCAGCAACCTGGCGTCGGCCAGGAGGTGGGTGCGCAGGCCGTCCATCTGCGCCTGACGCACGGTGGGCGCCAGGTAGGCGGTCAGCACCAAGAGCGAGCCCAGGATCAGCAACACAATCGGCAGCGCGATGCGCCAGCGGATGCTCCTCAACCCCGTACCCTCCTGCGTCTAGCCGTCCAGTCGGTAACCGATGCCGCGAACCGTCACGATGCGCGACGGGGCGGCCGGATCGTCTTCCACCTTCTCGCGAAGCCAGCGCACGTGCACGTCGACGGTGCGCGTGCTGCCCACATAGTCCCATCCCCACACCTGCTGAAGCAGCTGCTCCCGCGACAGGGCCACGCCCCTGTGCCTGAGGAGGTAGGCCAGCAGGTCCAGCTCGCGCGGCTTGAGGGCAAGAGCCTGCCCGCCGCGGTAGGCAACGCGTCGGCTCTGGTCAACGACCAGGTCACCGGCGCTGAGGATATCGTTCTCCGCAGTGAGCGCCTCGGCGAGCGCTTCCTCGCGTGTGAGGCGCACCCGGCGCAAGAGCGCCTTGACCCGGGCCAGCAGCTCCCGCATGGAGAACGGCTTGGTCAGGTAGTCGTCCGCACCGATCTCCAGCCCCACGATGCGGTCGACCTCGTCTGCCCGCGCCGTGAGCATCAGGATCGGCACGTTCATGTCACGCCGCAGGACTCTGCAGACCTCCAGCCCGTCCAGGCCGGGGAGCATCAGGTCCAGCACGATCAGATCGGGTTTCTCGCGGCGGGCGATCTCTATCGCAGCCAGGCCATCTGCAGCCGTGAACACCTGATAGCCCTGCTTGGCCAGGTTGTACTCCAGCGTCTCCTGCAGGGCGATCTCATCGTCCACCACCAGGACCTTGTCGACCATCGCTCTCCCCAGCGCCCACGCCACTCTACCAGACCACGTTACCACACGAGCGCCCGGCTTGCCAGTCGTCCCGCGGCCCGGCCGTCCTTTGCCCCCCCACGGGCGGGATGCTAGAATCGCCGGGCGCTGCCATGCCACCCATCCTGCCCGCAGCGCTGGTCCGGGAGGTCCGTAGTGACCGTGCCACCATTTCCTGCGCCAGCCCAACGTGCCGCCGCCCTCGGGCGCCGCACGGCCGTCGTCGAACGCGTCGGCCTTGCCGCGGTGCTGGTGTTGGCCGCCGCCCTGCGGCTGGGTGCGCCGGGCGCCAGTTCGTTCGCCTTTGACGAGGCCCGCCTGGCCCAGCTGGCGCTGGAGACGGCCCGCGCCGGCCACGTGGCGGCCGTCGGGCTGCAGTCCTCGGTCGGGGTGCCGAACTTTCCTGCGGCGGTGTGGATCTATGCCCTCCCCTTCGCCCTGTCCGTCGACCCGCTGGTGGCAACGCTGTTCACTGGGCTGCTGAACGTCCTGGCGGTGGCCGGCCTCTGGTGGCTGGTGCGGCGCGCGGCCGGCCCCTGGGCCGGCCTTACGTCTGCAGCGCTCTACGCCGCCGCTCCCTTTGCCGCGTTCTACTCGCGGGCCATCTGGAGCCAGGACCTGCTGGGACCCCTTGCCGTGCTGTGGGCCTGGGCGGCAGTAGCGGCATCGCGACGCCGTGCCGGCCTCTCCCTGGCCGCGCTCGCCTTCTTGGCCGGGCTGGCCCCGCAGGTGCACTATGCCGGCGCCGTGCTGACGGTGGCGACGTTGTGGCTGGTGATTCGCCAGCGCCTCTGGCGCCGGCCGCTGCCTCTCCTGGCCGGCGCCCTGGCAGCCCTGGCGATGGCCCTTCCCTTCCTGGCGGCGCTGTGGCGCGCCGATGCCTTTGGCACCCTGCGCGGCGCCATCCTGGCCGGGGGCGCGCCGCGCGAGATGCTGGGCCTGCGCAGACTGTTGGAGATGAGCATCGGCGTGGGCTGGGAGTGGTTCCTGCTCGGCGAGGCCTGGAGGTGGCCGGGGCCCCAGGCGCTGGCGCTGCGGGCCGCGTCGGGCCTGGAGGCCGTGCTGCTGGGGGCCGGGGCACTGGCGCTCGCCCGGAGGCTGCGGCGGCGCGCCCTGGCGCCCGAGGCGCTAGACCTGCTCCTGCCCGTCTGGATCGTCTCTGCCCCGCTCTTGTTCCTCGGGCACCTGACCCCGCCCTACCACCAGTACCAACTGGCAGCGCTGCCGGCCCTCTTTGCGCTGGCCGGCTATGCCGCCACGCTCTCAGCGCGGCGGGCCTGGGGCCCGGCCGTGGCCGGGCTGGCCCTAGCGGTGGCAGTCGTGCAGGGGGCCGCCTTTGCCGCTGGGCTGGGCACCGTGGCCGAACGGCTGACCCCCGGGGGGATCGGCACGCCCCTGGCTTACCCGCGCCGCGCCGCCCGCGCCCTGCAGGATGGCGGTGAGATCGTCGTCCATGCCCACGGCGATGAGCCCGCCTACGTCGGCGATGTGGCCGGCTTTGAGGTGCTCCTGTGGGGCTATCCCCACCGCGTCGCCGATGGGCGGTCGGTGCTGCTCGTCCCCGCGCAGGAGGGCGCCCACCTTCTCTTCACCTTCGAAGACCTGCCCGCCTGGCAGGTGGCCACGCGCCTCGGCCTGCGTGCCACGCCGGCGGCCCACGCCCGCCGGGAGGGTGAGCCGCCCTACGTCAGCCTCACCCGGGCGTCGGCCGAGGCGCCAGCGCTGGGGCGGGCGGTCGAACCGGTCACGTTGGCCAACGGCGTGACGCTCCTGTCCTGGGACGCCGAGCAGGTCGACAGCGGCCTGCGCGTCCTGACCTGTTGGCGCGTCGATGCCCCTGACGGGGCGACCGAGTACCACCAGTTCCATCACCTGCGCACCAGCGCCGAGGGGGAGCCGGACGTCGTCCAGGATGTGACCGTCTCATCGCGCTCCTGGCGCCGCGGGGATACTCTCATCGTCTGGACCGACTTTGCCGAGGTACCGGCGGACGCCAGGTGGGTCGACGTCGGCATGTACTCCTGGCCGGCGGTCGAGCGCGTGCCCTCTGTCGGGCGGGAGGGCGATCCGCTTGCGCCGATCCGGCTGCCGCTTGGGTCGCTGGCGGCCCCCTGAACCTTCCCCTCAGGCGGGGCGCTGTTGACCCAGCGCCCGGCTTGCGCTACCCTGCGCTCGGCGACGAGGCCAACACATCCATGACGGAAGCAGGTGCGTATGAACACACGTCCTCGCAGCGGGCGCATTCTGGTGACCGGCGCAGTCGGTCAGATCGGCTCAGAGCTCACCCTGGCCCTCCGCCAGCGCTACGGGGCCGACCGCGTGGTCGCCGGGGTGCACCGCACGCCCCCCGCCGGGGAGCTGCGCGATTCGGGCCCTTTTGAGCGGGTCGACGTCACTGACGCCGCCAACCTCGCCGAGGTGCTCGCGCACTATGGCGTAGACACCATCTATCACATGGCCGCCCTCCTCTCGGCCGTTGGCGAGAGACACCCCCAGGCGGCCTGGAACGTAAACCTGAACGGCCTGTACCACGTCTTGGAGATCGCCAGGGAGCGCGGGCTGAAGCAGGTCTTTTGCCCCAGTTCGATCGCCGTCTTTGGCCCCGAAACCCCTCGTGACAACACCCCGCAGGAGACGGTGCTCCGCCCCACCACCATGTACGGCGTCACCAAGGTGGCCGGAGAGCTGCTGGGCGACTATTACGTGCGCCGCTACGGGTTGGACGTGCGCGGAGTGCGCTACCCGGGGATCATCTCCTCCGAGACGTTGCCAGGCGGCGGGACGACCGACTATGCCGTGGCGATCTTTTACGAGGCGGTCGCCCAGGGCCACTACGAGTGCTTCGTCCGCGAAGACACCGTCCTCCCCATGATGTACATGCCCGACTGCATCGACGCCACCATCGCCCTGATGGAGGCAGACGGCCGGGCACTGCGGCACCATACCGATTTCAACCTGGCCGCCATGAGCTTCTCGGCACGGGAACTAGCCGACGAAATCCGCAGGCATCTGCCCACCTTTACGTGCGTGTTCTGCCCGGATCATCGCCAGGCCATTGCCGATTCCTGGCCCCGCTCCATCGACGACTCGGCGGCCCGCGCCGAGTGGGGCTGGCAGCCGCAGTACGACCTCGCCCGCATGACGGCCGACATGTTGCGCACCCTCCAGGCGCGGCACGCCGAAGGGCGCCTCTATCCGGGCACGACGAACACCGGCGAAAGGAACTGAGATGGACAAGTTCGCCTTCATTGAGACGGAGCTCGATCAGCTACGCCAGGCCGGCCTCTACACCAATGTGCGGGTGATGGGCTCGCCGGCCGACGGGTGGATGGTCGTCGATGGGCAGCGCGTCCTGAACTTGTGCACCAACAACTACCTGGGGCTGGCCAACCATCCTCGCCTCAAAGAGGCCGCCAAGCGCGCCGTCGACGTCTGGGGCGTAGGGCCGGCGGCGGTGCGTTCCATCGCCGGCACCCAGGAGCTACACGTCGAGCTGGAGCGGCGCCTGGCCGCCTTCAAGGGCGTCGAGGCCGCCCTCTACCTGCAGTCCGGGTTCTGCGCCAACCAAGCCGTCATTCCCGCCCTGGTCGGGCGCGATCGCGAGACGGGCCTTCAGGACGTGATCTTTTCGGACCGGCTGAACCACGCCTCAATCATCGACGGGGCGCGCCTGTCGGGCGCCAAGATCGTCGTCTACGAGCATTGCGATGTAGACGACCTGAAGCGCGTCATCGAGGAGAACCTGCCCTCCTACCGGCGCGGGCTGTTGGTGACCGATGGGGTGTTCAGCATGGATGGCGACATCGCCCCGCTCGACAGGCTCAACGAGGTTGCTGAGCAGTATGGCGTCATGACCATGGTCGACGACGCCCACGGCGAGGGCGTGCTGGGCGGCGGCAAGGGGATCGTCTATCACTTTGGGCTGCAGGGGCGCTTTGACGTCGAGATGGGCACCCTCAGCAAGGCCTTCGGGGTGGTCGGAGGCGTCGTCGCCGGGCGGCAGACGGTGGTCGACTATGTGCGGCAAAAGGCGCGGCCCTTTCTCTTCTCCAGCGCCGTCACCCCGGCCGACACGGCGGCCTGCCTGGCAGCAGTGGACCTGCTCGAGGAGAGCGGTGACCTGGTCAAGCGCCTGTGGGAGAACACCGCCTTCCTCAAGGGCGGTCTGGCCGACCTGGGCTTTAACGTCGGCCACAGTGAGACGCCCATCGTCCCGGTGATGCTCGGTGAGGCGCCGCTGGCCAAAGAGTTCTCCCAACGGCTCTTTGCCGAGGGGGTCTTTGCCGTCGCGCTGACCTTCCCCACGGTGCCGCGGGGCATGGCCCGCATCCGGGTCATGAACACGGCCGCCCACTCCGCCGATGACCTGCGCTTCGGCCTGGACGCCTTTGCCCGGGTTGGTCGCGCCATGGGGATCCTGCCGGCTGCCTAGGCCGGACCACTGAAAACAAGAGCCGCTGGAACGGGCGTACCCGTTCCAGCGGCTCTCTCTCAACCTGGCATCGGCCGACCGTTCAGCCGAGGATCAGGCGCAACGACCCCAGGAGCGACGGCCATACCTGCAGCACAAAGGCCGCCACCAGGTGGCAGGCCGTGGCCGCCGCCAGGCCGTGGCTCTCCTGGATATGGGTATAGGCGAGGCCCAGGAGGGCCATGGCCAGGGTCACCGTCACCACGGCGAGAAATGGCGCGTGCGGCGCAAAGTAGATCAACCCCATGGCCGCATAGAGCCCGACGCTCGCCGAGGGGCCCCTGCCCTGCGCCACGATGCCGCGGAAAAAGAACTCCTCGAGCGGAGCGGCCACCAGGCAGGCCTGGTAAAAGATCATCACCACGTCTGTCGTCCCGTACAGCCGCTCGTTGAACTGCCGCAGCTGCCCCGGCAGGAAGGCCAGCACCGGCAGCGAGATCACCAGCCCCAGCAGCGCCCCGCGCCACACCGCCCCTGCCGACAGGCGCAGTTCGACGACCCGGCCGCTGCCATAGCCCACCGCCAGCGCTGCCATTGCCACGAACAGGACGGCCAAGCGGGCGGGCTGTGCCAGTGGCAGGGTCGCCACGCCCACGCCAGCCAGGGCCAGGAAAAGCAGGTAGGGCTCAGGGAGCGCCCCTTGCCGCGGGGTGCCCTGGCTCACGCCGGCGCCACGTTCTGCAGCACGCGCCGGATCACCGCGGCGGCGTGTTCGACGTCGTTCCGCTCGATGCCATAGTGCGTGACGGCGCGGAAGTGCGCGGCGTCCATGGCGTTGAATCGGACCCCCTCGGCCGCTCCGGCCGCGACCACCTGCTGCACCGTTACGCCCGGCTTGACGAGGCCAAAGCGCACGATGTTCGACTGCACCCCGGCCATGTCGACCTGCAGGCCGTCGGTCTCCGCCAGTCGTTCGGCCAGCAACCGGGCGTTGGCGTGGTCATCGGCCAGCCGGTCCACCATCTCTTCGAGGCCCACGAGGGCAGCCGCCGCCAGGATGCCGGCCTGCCGCATTCCGCCGCCTACGATCTTGCGGTTGCGACGCGCCTCCTGTATAAAGTCGGCCGGCCCCACGATGGCCGAGCCCACCGGCGCCGCCAGCCCTTTGGAAAAGCAGGTCTGCACCGTGTCGACCTGGGCGGCCAGCACCCGCGGCTCCACCCCCAGGGCCACCGCCGCGTTCCAGATGCGGGCGCCGTCGAGGTGCACCGGCAGGCCGTGGCGATCGGCCACGGCACGGATCTGGCTCATCTGTTCCAGCGAGAGCACCGCGCCGCCACAACGGTTGTGGGTGTTCTCCAGGCAGATCAGCGCCGTGCGCGGAAAGTGGATGTTCTCGGGGGAGCGGATGGCCGCCTCTACCACGGCCGGGTCCAGCATGCCGTCGGGCAGGTTGGGCACGGTGCGCATGGAGATACCGCCGAGCGCCGAAACGCCGCCGGCCTCATAGTAGAAAATGTGCGCTTCATCCCCCAGGATCACCTCGCGGCCGCGCTGGCAGTGCGTCAGCACCGAGACGAGGTTGCCCATCGTCCCACTGACGACAAAGAGGCCGGCCTGCTTGCCCAGGCGCTCGGCGACGGCCTCCTCGAGGCGGTTCACGGTGGGATCCTCGCGGTAGACGTCGTCCCCCAGCTCGGCCTCATACATGGCCTTGCGCATGGCCGGCGACGGCAGCGTGACGGTATCGCTTCGCAGGTCCACTACTCTCACAGCATCACCTCCATGAACAACCGGATCAGAATGCCACGGGCGCACAGGCAAACGTCAGTACGGCAAATGCCCCTCACGCGAGCGCACCTCGCGGCGCAACCGTTCGAGGGGCTCGGCAAGATCATCGGGAAGGGGGGCCTCCAACTCCAGCGGCTGCCCCGTGATCGGGTGCTCGAAGCGCAGCCGCCAGGCGTGCAGGAACTGCCTCGGCACGCCCAGCCGCTGGCGACGCCGGCCGTAGACCGCATCGCCGACCACCGGGTGATCGATGGCGCTGAAATGCACGCGCAGTTGGTGCGTGCGGCCGGTGAGCAGAACAGCTTCGACGTACGTATAGGCACCCAGGTACTCGCGAACGCGGTACTCGGTGCGCGCCTGCCTGCCGCCCTCCCGCAGCACGCACATCCGCTGCCGCCGCTTGGGGTCCCGGCCGATGGGAGAGTCGATGGCCCCCCGTTCCGGCGTGAGGGTGCCGTCCAAGAGGGCCAGGTAGCGCTTGTCAACCGCACGCGACTTGAAAGCGGCCTGGAGCACCTGCTGCGCCTCGCGCGTGAGGGCCACGGCCAACAGCCCCGAGGTGTCGCGGTCCAGCCGGTGGACGATGCCGGGGCGCTGAGGGTCCAGGTCGGCGCGCGCCACCTGTGGGTAGCGGGCCAGCAGGGCGTTCACCAGAGTGCCCGTGGGGTGCCCGGCGGACGGATGGACGACCAGCCCGGGACGTTTGTTGACCACCACGAGGTGTTCGTCCTCGTAGACCACGTCCAGGGAGATGTCCTGAGGCAGAGGGGCTTCGGCCGCGGCCGCCGGGAGCAGGATGGTGACGACGTCGCCCGGGGCCGGGCGGTAGGCCGGCCTGGTCTCAGCGCCGTTCACCCGCAGGTCTCCCTGGCGGATCAGGCGCTGGACCACAGAGCGCGACAGCGCGGGGAAGCGGGCGGCCACCAGGCGATCCAGGCGATCGCTCTCCTCACCCACCGTAAAGCTCTGCGTTTCCCTCTCCGCTACCATCGTGGCCGTGTACTCACTGCGTATGTGGAGGCGGGATCGGCGCCGTACGTCACCACGGGACGCCAGGTCGCGCGGCGCCGCTGGCCAGCCGCTCAGGCCGTCAACGCCTGGTTCTTCTCGCTGTCGGGCTCGGGCGCGCGGCGATCCTCAAACAGCATATAACAAGCCAGGATGATCGTCCCGATAGTGATGGCGCTGTCTGCCACGTTGAACACCGGGAACCAGCGCAGGTCGACAAAGTCGGTGACGGCACCGTTGTGCATGAGGCGGTCGATCAGGTTGCCCACCGAACCACCCAGCTGCAGCCCCAGTGCGGCGCGCAAGAGAAGCGCCGGGCGGTCCAGCCGCGCATAGTAGATGATGATGCCAATGACCACCACCACGGCGATGCCCATGAACACCGTGGCGCCCCCGGGGAACAGGCCAAAGGCCGCCCCCGTGTTCTGCACGTGCCGGAAGGTGAACAGCGGATCCAGCCAGTCGACGGGCATGTACGGCTGGTTCAGCGGCAGGTGCCGGCGTACCAGGCTCTTGGTGACCTGGTCTAGCACCAGCACCAGGGCGGCAATGGTGCCCAGCAACACGTACGCAGCGACCTTGCGCTTCGGTTGTCTCATGAGTGCGTCTCCACAGGGGCGCCCGCCGCTCTGGCGATCCAGCGGCCCCGATCGGGGCGGCAGCGGACGGGCGCGCACGAAACCGCCCCGCCATTCTACGGCATCGGTGCCGTTCCGCCAAGCCGCGCGCCATGCGCTCTTGCCCTCTTGCGCCTTCTCAGTCTTGTGCTACACTCTTCCATGGCTCGCTAGCCGGCAGCGCGATCCCCGTTTGGGGCACTGCGCTGCGCTGTCTATAATGGACCAATACGCTCGCGATCGTGACCCGAAAGAGGATGCCACCATGATGAAATCCCACACCTGTGGCCAGCTGAGGGCCGGCGATGCCGGCGCTCGCGTCACTCTGGCCGGCTGGGTACACCGTCGCCGGGACCATGGCGGTCTCGCCTTTGTCGACCTGCGCGACCGCTGGGGCATCACCCAGGTGGTGTTTGGGCCGAACATGCCGCCCGAGGCGCGCGAACGCGCCGAGCGCCTGCGCAACGAGTACGTCGTCCGCGTCACGGGCCAAGTGCGCACTCGCCCGGAGGGGCTGTCCAACAAGGCGCTGGAGACGGGCGAGATCGAGGTGGTGGCCTCAGACGTTGAGATCCTCAACGAGTCCAAGACGCCCGTCTTTTACCTGAACGAAGACGTCGAGATCGACGAGTCGCTCCGCCTCAAGTACCGCTACCTGGACCTGCGCCGGCAGCGCATGCAGCGCAACATCATCCTGCGGCATGAGGTCGTGCGGTTCATCCGCAATCACCTGTCTGACCAGGGCTTTGTCGAGATCGAGACGCCGATCCTGATCAAGAGCACGCCGGAAGGCGCCCGCGACTATGTGGTGCCGAGCCGCCTGCACCCTGGCTCCTTCTATGCCCTGCCCCAGTCTCCCCAGCAGCTAAAGCAGCTGCTGATGGTCTCAGGGTTTGAGCGCTATTTCCAGATTGCGCGCTGCTTCCGCGACGAGGACCAGCGTTCTGACCGGCAGCCCGAGTTCACCCAGCTCGACGTCGAGATGTCCTTCGTTGACCGGGAGGACATCCTGCAGCTCACCGAGCGTCTGTTCGTCGACCTGGTAGCGGCCGTCTCGAAAAAGCGCATCCTGCAGACGCCCTTCCCGCGCTTCACCTATCGCCAGGCGATGGACTGCTTCGGGTCGGACAAGCCCGATATCCGCTTCGCCATGGAACTGGTCGACCTGTCGGACCTGGTCGGCGAGAGTTCCTTCCGCGTGTTCGCCGACACGGTCGCCTCAGGCGGCAGCGTCAAGGCCGTGGTGGCGCCCGGGGCTGGCGGCTATACCCGGCGCCAGCTCGACGAGCTGGGTGAGCTCGCCAAGCGCTTCGGGGCCAAGGGGCTCGCCTGGCTCGTGGTGGAGGAGGCCGGCGTCCGCTCACCCATCGCCAAGTTCTTTAGCGACGAGCAGATGGAGGCCCTGCTGAGCCGCCTGGCGGCCAAGGCGGGAGACCTGGTGCTCTTTGTGGCCGACCAATGGAAGACCGCCTGCACCGTGGCCGGAGAGCTGCGGCTGGAGATGGGCCGCCGCCTCGGCCTCACGGACGATGACGTGCTCGCCTTCGCCTGGGTGCTCGAGTTCCCGCTCCTGGAATGGAACGTGGACGAATCGCGCTGGGAGGCCGTTCACCATCCCTTCACCGCGCCGCTGGACGAGGACCTGCCCCTGCTCACCTCTGACCCGGGCCGGGCGCGCGCCAAGGCCTATGACGTGGTCGCCAACGGCTACGAAGTGGGCGGCGGGAGCATCCGCATCCACAAGCGAGACACGCAGCGGCAGCTTTTCCAGGTCATCGGCCTCAGCGACGAGCAGGCCCAGGCGCAGTTCGGCCACCTGCTGGAGGCGTTCGAGTACGGGGCGCCCCCGCACGGCGGCATTGCCCCGGGCATCGACCGGCTGGTGATGCTCCTGGCCGGTGAGCCGAACATCCGCGAGGTCATGGCCTTCCCCAAGTCGCAGAGCGCCGTCGACCTGATGACGCAGGCGCCCTCGACCGTCTCCGAGCGGCAGCTGCGCGAGCTGCACATCAAGCTGGACCTGTGACCGCCCTGGGCCGAAAGGCCGAGCGTCTATCGGACTGAGAGCATAGGAGGAGCGCATGCGCACGCAGATCACCGCCGCCAAGGGAGCCAAGCCTGCTGGCCCTTACTCTCACGCTATCGCTGGCCGGGGCACCTTTGTGTACGTCTCCGGGCAGGGACCGGTCGACCCCGCCACCGGCGCAGCGCCTGAGGGGTTTCGCGAGGCCGCCATCCAGACGTTGCGGAACGTGCAGACCATCGTCGAGGCGGCCGGCGCCACCATGGCCGACGTCGTCAAGGTCAACGCCTACCTGCGCGACATGGCCGACTTTGCCACCTTCAACGAGGTCTACAAGACCTTCTTCGTGGAGCCCTACCCAGCGCGCACCACGGTCCAGTCGAGCATGACCATCCCCATCGAGGTCGACGTGGTGGTCGTCCTGCCCGACTAGGGTACTCCCCCCTCCAAAAGCAACAGCAGGGCCGGGCAGTGATGCCCGGCCCTGCTGTCGTTCCTTGGCTCACTCCTCGGTACCGACGAGGTCCTCTTCGGTGAAGGAGGCGTCCATATCGAGGGCGAGGTTGCCGGCCTTGACCCCCTGCAGCACAAACCTCTCGGCCGCGGTCTGGTTTCCGCGAGCATAGGCAGAGACCAGGCGGGGAATATCCTGCTGGACGATCGCCGCGCGCACTTCCCGGTGCACCAGCCTGGCAGCTAGGTTGCGGATGGCGTTCACCGTGTCCTCCAGCCAGTCATCGTTCAGCGCATAGCCTGGCAAGAGGGCCACATTGAGGTCCTCAAAACCCACCTGCTGGAGCGCGAGGGCCGTCCGCTTCAGGTTCACCGACACGGCGGCGGGCCGCTCGGAGGCGCGCGCCAACCGACGCACGATCTCATTCCGCACCGCCCAGGCCGCCGTGCGCTCGGGATCCTGCGGCTCGACGACGTCAGAAACGCGCAGGCGCCCGCCGGGCACCAGGGCTCGCCACACCTCGCCGAAGAAGGTCGGCAGGCGTTGCTCTGGCACCTCGCGGAGCACGCCGTTCACTACCAGCAGGTCCACGGTCTCCGCAAGCACCGGGATCCGCCCGGGGTGCGCCTGGGCTAGGGTCAGCGGCGCCGACGCGCGCAGCGGGCGCAGCGGGTCCAGCCGCTCCTGCGACGCCTCGATCACCAAGAGCGCCCCAAACGAGGCGATGACCTGGCGGGCCAGCACCTCGATCAGGCGCCCGGTGCCCACCCCGAGGACTACCGTCACCCCGGAGAAATCGACCCCTCGCCAGGAGGAATCGGCTGGCCGCACCTGTTCTGTGCTCTCGTCTGGCATCTGGCTCATCTTCACCATCCTTGCTCGCTGGCAGTGTAGGTGCACGGCGGGGAGCGGTCAAATGGTTGACGGGCGCGAGCCGCCCTGGTACCATCCGCTCCACCACCGCCGCCAGAACCGGCTCCGTCGGCTGGCGGCTCACGATGCCAGGAGGCGAGCACGCGATGGCGATCAAGAAGTCTCACCATATCGCTCTCAAGGTCAAGGACGTGGCCGCGAGTAAGGCGTTCTACACGGAAACGCTCGGGTTCCCCGTGAACGGGCAGATCCCCGGCCGCGAGATCTACTTTATCGACATCGGCGGCACCTGTATCGAGCTGATGGCCGCTGGCGAGGGTGACGTCGCCAGCCAGGCGGCAGGGTTCGTGCACCTGGCCTTCGAGGTCGACGACGTCGACGCCACCTATCGCGACTTTGTGGCCAGGGGCATTACGTTCACTGTGGAGCCCAAGAACGTCGGCGACATCCGCCTGTGCTTCTTCGAGGACCCCGACGGGAACACGTTGGAACTGTTCAAGAGCCCCACGCTGACCTGGTAACGCCACGAGGCGCCGAACCCCCGCAGGGGTTCGGCGCCTCGCCGTTAGCGGATGCCTTCCTGGGCGCTGCCTACAACCCGGCGACCGCCCAGATCTTGTCCAGCGAGGCCGCGGTCTCCGCGACGGCTTCCTCAGCGGGCAGGCGACGGATGCGGTCCGAGAACGGCTCCACGATCACGGGGCCGCTGTAGGCCATCTTGTCCAGCGCGCGCATGAAGGTGCGCATGTCGATCACGCCCGTCTCGCCGGGCATGGCCCGCTCGCGGTCCAGCTGCTCGTTGGCCGTCCGGCCGGCGATGGCGTCGTTCACGTGCACCCCGATGACCAGCGCGTCCGATAGCTTGGCGAGATCGGCCGGGTCGCCGCCGGTGGTGAACCAGTGGAAGGCGTCCAGCAGGAAGCCGAGGTTGTCGGCACCGACAGCGCCGATCAGTTCCAGCATACCGTCGATATCATGGATGAAGGGGTTGGGCTTGCCGGCGCGCAGGGTAGCCGGGCCCACGAACTCGAGCCCGTAGCGAATGCCATAGTCGGCCATCACCTCGCACAGGCTCGCCGTGCGGCGCCGCAGCTGCTGAAAGTTCTCCGTGTAGGTCAGCGTCTCATGGAACGGCATGATCCAGGTCAGGATGCGCCTGCAGCCGACCTCGGCAAGGAGCGAAGCGGCCGCGGGCAAGTCGGCCAGGCCCTCCTTGAAAGTGGCCTCGTCCCCGCGAAAGTTCACGGGCACCCCCGCCGTTCCGGCGCGCAGGCCGTGCTTGGCCAGAATGTCCTTCACTTGACCGGCGCCCAGCTCACGGATGGTGCTCGCCTCCAGCGATACGGCCTGGAAGCCGTGCGCCGCCGCTAGGCGAGCCTCCTCGGCAAACGCAACCTTGACCCCGATGGGGCCACTCGCCAGCTCTCTGTACACCTTTTCCTCCTGCTCTGATGTTGGTACCCGACGGGTGGTAATGCCTCCCCCTACCTGGTCGGTCGAAGGTAAGGGCAAAAGTCCTCGCAGGCCCTGCCGGTGACCTTCTGCGCCCAGTAGGCGCCGGCGCGGAAGAGGCTCTCGAAGGTTCCCGCGTCAGACCAAAAGCCGCCCAGCTCGGCCCAGCGCAGCTCGCCGCTCTCGATATAGAGGTTGTTGACGTCGGTGATCTCCAGCTCGCCGCGCCCGGACGGCTTGAGCGTGCGGATGTAGTCGAACACGCGAAAGTCGTACAGGTAGAGCCCCGTCACGGCATACTGGCTCTTGGGGTCGGCCGGCTTTTCCTCGATGGCCAGTATCCGCCGTGGGTCGGCCGGGTCGAACACCGGCACGCCGAAGCGGTGCGGATCGGGCACCTCGCGCAGGAAGACCATGGCGCCCTTGTCGAAGGAGCGCACCGCCTCGCCGATGCTGGCGTCGGTGGTGTTGTCACCCAGGATGACGGCCACGTTGCCGCCGTCAGCAAAGTCCCGGCAGAGCCCCAGGGCCTCGGCTATACCGCCCTCGCGCTCCTGGTAGGCGTACTCGAGATGGGTCAGCCCCAACTCCTTGCCGTTCTTTAGCACGCGGATAAAGTCACCGGCATAGGGCCCGCCGGTGACGATGATCACCTCGGTGATGCCCGCCTCCACCAGGGTGGCGATCGGGTAGTGCACCATGGGACGGTCGAACACCGGTAGCAGGTGCTTGTTGGTGGCATGGGTCAGGGGGTAGAGGCGACTGCCAAGCCCACCCGCCAGGATAATGCCTTTCACGTGGTCCTCTCCTTCTCTGTGGTCGGCCGGGCGCTTCAGGCGAGCGCCTCATCCAGCATGGCCAGGTAGTTGTCTACGGGGACATAGCTCGGGATCGAGTTCCCCGACCCGATGGCGAACCGGCCCCGCGGGTGACACGCCTCGATGAGGGCACGCGTCGCCGTGCGCACCTCCTGCGGCGTGCGGCGGGCCAGGATGTCCACATCCAGCCCGCCGAGCACTCCGAGGCGGCCCTCATAGCGCTCCTGGAACTGCGGGGCGGGCAGGATAGCGTCCTCAAACGAGTGCTTCGCATCGATGCCCACTTCCTCAATCAGGATGTCCATGATCTGGGAAAGGTTCCCGCAGGAGTGGAGAAAGTAGGGCAGCCCGCGCTCATGGGCCAGCGTCGCATAGCGCCTGTGCCAGGGCAGCGTCAGCCGGCGCAGCGCCTCGGGCGGCAGCAGGGTCGCCGAGCGAAAGCCCATATCATCCCCGGGAAAGATGGCCACCACGCCGTCTAGATTCACCAGGTTCCGGTAGACCTCCAGCAAGCAGGCGCCGATCCTCTCGGTCACCGCGGCCACCAGGTCGGGCTGATCGTAGAGCGCCAGGCAGAGCCCCTCATACGACATCAGCGCCGAGAGATGCTCGTAGACGCCCCCCGCGTGGCAGACCATGAGCCCCATCCCCTCCGGCAGGTGCGCGGAGAGGTACTCATAGTCGGCCAGATACTCTGGAGTCACCCGTGGCCAGTCGTAGCGCTCCAGGTCTTCCCAGGTGGCAATGGTGCCATGGTGCTGGTCGCGCCAGGCGCGCCGGCCGCCGAGCGTGGTCGCGTCGGCGCCGACCAGGTCGCGCTGGGCGAAGGGCAGCGCCCGCTCGTAGCGGGCGCAGTCGTACCCGAGCCGGTGCCAGAAGAGGATGGCGTTATCCAGATAGGCTTCCTGAGAGGCGCGATCGCCCGCCTGGGGAGCCACCCAGCGCCCGCCGAGCAGGTTCTCGACGATCGGCTTGCGCAGCGCGTCGTCGACGAGGTACTCGACGAGCGGCGCGCGCCCCGGCCGCACCCGGCCCATGATCGTGTCAGCAAAGCGGCGCCCATCGGGCGCGGGCGCGGCCACGGGCAGGGAGCGCCAGACCTCGGGCATCGGTCGCCTCCTCAGTGGATGGTATAGCCGCCATCGACGAGCAGCAGGTGCCCGTTGATCAGGTCAGCAGCTGGCGAGAGCAGGAAGCGCACCGCGCCCAGCACGTCCTTGGTGGTGCCGAAGCGTCCTGACGGGATGCGCGGCAGGTTCTGGCCGATGAACTCCTGGCTGGTGAACATCGAGGTGGTCAGCGGCGTCGACACAAAGGTCGGCCCCACCGCGTTCACGCTGACGCCGCGCGGCCCCAGCTCCAGGCCAAAAGCCTTGGCCATGTGGGCGACGCCCGCCTTGGTGATCGCGTAGATGGAGCGGTCCTGCATCGCCACGGCGGCCAACTGTGAGGCGATATTGACGATCCGCCCACCGCCCTGGGCGACCATCTGCCGCGCCACAGTCTGCGTGCAGAAAAAGACACCCTTGAGGTTGACCGAGACGATCTTGTCCCACTCGGCCTCGGTATAGTCGAGAACCGGCTTGCGGATGTTCACGCCGGCATTGTTCACCAGAAAGTCGAGCCGGCCGAACTCTTTCACGGCGGCAGCCACGCCCGCCTCGATAGACGCCACCACGGTGACGTCCATCGCCACGATCAGGGCGCGCCGCCCCTTGGCGCGCACCAGGGCGGCCGTCTCCTCCGCAGCGGCAGCCTGCCCGGGCAGGTCCGCAATGACGATATCGGCGCCCGCCTCGGCGAGGCCTTCGGCCAGCTCCCGGCCGATGCCGTTGGCTGCGCCGGTTACCATGCCCACCTGGCCGTCCAGACGATAACTGACAGTGTCACTCATATTCGCCGCCTCCTTGCGTGCCTCGCGGTATGTCCCTCACCGTGAGCCATGATAGCGCAACGACCGGGGATCTGTCGAGCCGCCGCGTTGGCCCGCCGCCCGCGCCCGGCTATACTGGGATGGTCATCAAGCAAGGAGGCAGTCTTGGCCATTATTGTCAAATCGGCGACGGAGATCGCCACCATGCGCGCCGCCGGCCGCATCAACGCCCTGGCGCTCGAGGCTGTCGCGCGCGCCGTGCGCCCCGGGGTGACCACGCTGGAACTCGACGCCATCGCCGCGGACGTCATCCGCACCCACGGGGGCAAACCGGCCTTTCTGGGCTACCCCAACCGCAGTTTCCCCGACTTTCCCTACCCCGCCACCATCAACGCCTCGATCGATGGCGAGCTGGTTCACGGCATCCCCGGTAACCGCCGCCTGGCCGAGGGGCAGATCCTCAGCATCGACTGCGGCACCGTTTGGAAGGGCTACGTCGGCGATTCGGCGGTGACGCTGCCCGTCGGCTGCGTGAGCGCCGCGGCAGAGGGGCTCATCGCCGTGACCCGTGAGGCGTTGCACGTGGCCATCGCCGCCTGCCGGCCGGGGAAACGCTTCGGCGACGTCTCGGCCACGATCCAGGAATATGTCGAGTCACGTGGGTACCAGGTCGTGCGCGAGTACACCGGCCACGGCGTCGGCCGCGACATGCACGAGGATCCCCTCATCCCCAACTGGGGGACGCGCAACCGCGGCGCCCGGCTCAAGCCGGGCATGACGTTTGCCCTGGAGCCGATGGTAACCATCGGGCCGCCGGAGCTCTATGTCGGTAGCGACCGCTGGACGGTGGCCACCGTCGACGGCGGCCTCTCGGCTCACTTTGAGCACACCATCGCCGTCACTGACGGCGAACCGCAGATTCTCACGCTGCCATAGTACCGGCGCGGGGCGCCCCGCCCGCCGCTCGGGACAGGAGGCCTCCGGTTGCCAGCGGGTGGGCACCCATCTATAATGGGCCCAAGAGCAGGGAGTCATGCAATGGGGGCCTCCGCATGCAGTGCCCGTGCTCATCCGCTCGGCAGGGCAACATCTGGCACGCCCGGAGGCACGATCGCCAGCCCTGGCACACCGTGATCCGTTCGACTGCGCCCGGCATCATTACGTCGTTGACACAAGGGGGATCTTGGTGCCAACTGGAGACAGGCTGACCTTTGTGGGGGAGATCATCGGTGCGGTAGACGCTTTTCTCGAGCGCTACGAGCACGAGCGCGGCGCGCCGTACACGCCCCAAGAGCGCGCCCTGGTCGCCTCCTACGTGCTGGGGGTGATGCGCACGGACATCAACGCCCTTTGGGAGGAGCTGGCCTCGGCGAGCGTCTTTGAGGGCCAGGATCCTCGCGCCCTGTTCGCCGAGCAGGCGGCGCTCACTGCGGAGGAGGACTGCGCGCTGCGCCGCGAGGTACGGGAGGAGCTGTCTGCCAGGGGGTGGGCCAGCGGTACCCCGTCCTGAGGCATCGACGCGGTGACTCAGGCCGGGGCGCGCAGCTGCCGGTAGAGGGCCTGCAAGTTGTCCTGGTGGAGCCTGCTCACCAGGCCGTCAAGCGGAATGCGCGAGAGCCCGCAGGACTCGATATCGATCTCGGCCAGCTCTTCCGGCGAGCCATCGCGCGCCACCAGCTCGGTCACCCGGGCCACAATGGCATCCAGATAGGCGATGCTGGCGTCGACCGTCTCCTGCACCTCGCCACGCAGCAACACATCGCCATGGCCCTGCACAACAAAGTCAGGCTTGAGCGCCAGGAGCGTACGCAGCGCCCGGCGCATTTGATCCGCGTTCCCCGCGGCGATGTAGGGAACGGGCATCACCGTATCACCGGTGACCAGCACCTTATCCCCGAGGGCAAAGACGGCGATGGCGTCCGGCGAGTGGCCGGGAGTGTGGATCAGGCGCATGTGGCGCTCGCCCAGGCGCAGGTGCATCTGCCGCTGAAAGGTCATGTCGGGCAGCCTGAGCTCCACCTCGGCGAGGGCCGGGGTATCGCGCTTGGCGCGCGCCAGGTTCCGGCGCCCGGTCCCGGCCATCAGTTGGCGGCAGGCGTCGTGGCTGATCACCTGCGCGCTCGGAAAGAAGCAGTTACCCAGCACGTGGTCGGCGTGATGGTGGGTGTTGATCACATAGCGGACGGCGTCAGGCCCGAGCCTCTCCTCCACGAACGCGGCGATCTCGCGGCTCTCCGCGGGGAACGGCATCGTGTCGACGACCACGGCGCCCGCCGCAGTTAGGAACACCGTCGCGGTGACCTGTGCGTACAGGCCACTGACGAATACGTAGATACCCTCTTCAACCCTGTCAATGCGCACGGCTCATGCCCTTTCAGTATGGCGCGGCGAAGATAGCACAGCGGCGAGGGCGTGTCAAGGGTACCGGCGCCTGGAGGTAGCATGATCCTCGAACGGATCCGACAGCAGTACCCGCAGCTATCCCGCAGCCAGAGGCGGCTGGCCGACTTTTTGGTGGGCTCGTACCAGAGCGCCGCCTTCATGACGGCGGCGCGCGTGGCCGAGGCCGTCGGCGTCAACGAGGCCACCGTGATCCGGTTTGCCCAGCGCCTTGGCTACGCGGGCTTTCCGGCCATGATCGAGGACGTGCAGCAGATCGTGCACTTGGACCTCGCCCCTGGCGGCCGCCTCGACGAGGGCAGCCCCTCCGAAAACCTCTTCTACCTGGCCATGGCTGGCCAGGCCGAGCTGCTACAGCGCACAATGCGCCAGGTCCCGCCCGACGTGGTGTCAGCCATCCGTCAGGCGCTCCTCGGGGCCGATTGCATCGTCATAGTCGGCCAAGGCAGGACGGCACCGCTGGCCGCTTACCTCGGCTCGACGCTGCGCGCCGGTGGCCTCCCCGCCCAAAGCCCCGACGTGGCCTCCCTCGACCTGGCCGCGCTCCTGACGCGTGCCGACGAGGCCACCACGGTGGTGGGCGTTTCCCTCGATGAAACGGACGAACGGGTGGCGCGCGTTCTGACCCTGGCGGCGGCCCGGCGGGCCCGCACTATCGCCGTTACCGACTCGACCATTTCGCCGTCGGCGCGCGCCGCCGAGCTAGCGCTGACCTTCTCGAGCGCCGGAGGGCTCGCTGCACCCTCGGCGGCCGCTCTGGTGGCCGTCAGCGATGCGCTGGTCCATTGCCTGGCCGGGGGGAACGGGGCGGATGTACGCCAACAGGCGACGGCGCTCTATCAGGCCCGCGAGTACGTGTTGACGGGTCAGGAGCGCGTCTGACGGGGTAAGGGCGCGTGGCGGGGCGGAGACGTGACAATCCCCGCGAGGCCGTGTGACCACAGTTCTGAACCTGCTTTCGCAGGTGGGAGCCTTCCGGCAGGCCAGTCCTCCCGAAGGAGTGAGCGGGCCTGTACTGGATGGCGGCCCCCTTGATCAGTCTGTTGGCTCAAAACAAAGTGGTGATCACGAACGCCGCAGGGATTGCCACCCACAGTCTACCACATCTGTCGCCTGGTGCAAAACTGCGCAATGCGCGGCCGGCCTTGCCTAGTAGTGGCCGACCATCTCGATATTGGCCCCGTTTATGGCCGCCGCATTCTCACCGCACAGGTATAGCGCCATGGCGGCCAGTTCCTCGGCACTCACCCAACGCTGCCGCTCGGCAGCGGGCTTGGCCTGGCGGCCAGGCTCGCTGTCGATGAGGCTTGGCGAGATGGCGTTGGCCACCACTCCCTGCCGGCCATAGTCCTGGGCGATCGACGCGGTCAGCGCCACCACGCCGGCTTTGGCCACGTTGTAGGCCGCCTGCCTGGGCCTGGGCTGGGTAGCGGCGCTGGAGGCGATGTTCACGATCCGGCCCCAGCCCCGGGCGGCCATGGGTCCGACGACGGCGCGGTTGATCACTATGGCCGTCCGCAGTACCCGGTCCATGAGCGCGTCCCAGTCCGCCAGGGTCGTCTCGGCCAGGCGCTGCCCGCCCGCCCAACCGCCCGCATAGTTCACCAAGACGTCGACCCCGCCCCATCTCTGGCTGATGGCCGCCAGCATGGCGTCGACGCTAGCGGGGTCGACCAGGTCCGCCGCGACGCGGAGCACCTCTTCTCCCAGCCCCAGCTCGCGCGCGGCCTGTTCCAGCCGCCCCGCGTCTCGGCCGGAGATGGCCAGCCGCGCCCTCGTGGCGGCCAGGGCGCGGATCGCCGCGCCCGCCGCGTGGCCGGCCGCCCCTGTCACCAGCACGGTACGTCCATCCAGCTCCATGGATCCCCCTTTCCCTGCGGCCCCCAGGCAGCCACTACGTTTGGCTCAGGCGCGTCGCCAATGTACAATCGACGCGTCCCACCCGTACCCGAGACGGAGGAGCACTCATGACGACACGAGCCCAGGTGGCCGTCCTGCGCACTACCCCAGAGACGGTCCTTGACGACTATGACCGGCTGATTGGCCTGGCCGGCGTCGAGCGCTACCTGCCCGCCGACCAGACGGTGATCCTCAAAGACAACATCTCCTGGCACTACCCTTTCCCCAGCGCCAACACCACACCCTGGCAGCTGGAGGGTACCTCACTGGCCCTGGCCCGGCGAGGCTATGAGAAGCAGGTCTGCGTCCAGAACAAGACCGTGGTCACCTCGGCCTTCAAGGGCGAGGACCTGAACAACTATGTGCCGATCTTTCGCCGCTACGCCATTCCGGTCCTGTACAACTTTCGCGATTCCGACATGGCCTGGGTGCGCTATGAGCCCAAGGCGCGCATGAACGCCCTGGACCGCGTCTACCCCGAGGGGATACGCATCCCCGACTATTTCCTGGGCAAGAGCATCGTGCACCTGCCCACGGTCAAGTGCCATATCTACACCACGACCACCGGGGCGATGAAGAACGCCTTTGGTGGCCTGCTGAACCACCACCGCCACTACACGCACACCTGGATCCACGAGACACTCGTGGACCTGCTGGCCATCCAGCAGGAGATTCACGGCGGCGTGTTCGCCGTGATGGACGGCACCATGGCCGGGAACGGCACCGGTCCCCGGGTGATGCAGCCAGAGACCAAGAACGTCATCCTGGCCTCTGGCGACCAGGTGGCCATCGACGCCATCGCCGCCAAGATGATGGGGTTTGACCCGTTGCAGATAGGCTACATTCGGCTGGCCCACGAGCAGGGCCTCGGCGTGGGTGACCCCCGCGAGATCGAGGTTCTCGGAGACGCCGACGCCGCGGAGGAGAACTGGCACTTTCACGTCGGCGTGAACCTGCACCGGGCGCTGGGCTGGCTCTCCTGGTACGGGCCGACCAAGGTGTTGCAGAGGCTGCTGTTTCACACTCCGCTGGTGCACGCGGCCTCGTTCGTCTCCGAAGCGTACCACGACTACTATCGCTGGCCCCTCATCGAGCGGCGCACCTACGAGCGCTGGCGCGTCGGGAACCCCTGGGGCAAGCTCTTTGCCCGCTACCAGCAAGAGGGACACCTGCGCTAAGGTGCCCGCCGCACAATGCACGAGCGCCCGGCCCCCCGATCGGGGGGCCGGGCGCCTTCTCTCAGGTGGCCTTGACCCGGTTCATGCGCAGCTCGTGAGACCCGTCCGGCCGGCAGTACTCATAGTAGAACAGGATCTCGTCGTCGAACACGACCGCATCCACGTAGCGAAGCGACCCGCTCCCATGCGGAGAGACGAGCAGTGGCCCCGCCGGGCTGAGGCGATAGAACGTGCGCAGGTCCCAGGTCTGCACCAGGCCGGTGCGCTCCTCATAGTTCCCCGCCACGTCGGCGCTCCCGTCATAGTATCCCACCCAGCCCTGCGCGGTCGGCACCAGGCAGCCCAGGCGCGCGGCGTAGGCGTCCCAGGCGCCCGGCTGGGGCGAGAAGACGTCCCCCAGCCACTGGTACGAGCGACCGTCGCCGCTCACGGCCAGCCCCGTCGATGAGAGAGTCAGGCCGGTGTTGTAGACGTCGGCCGTGGCGTGGAGGCGCCCCCGCTCGGAGGCGGGCACCTCGACGCGGACCGCGTAGGAACAGAGCATGCAGTACAGCCCGTTGACGACCATCACCCAGGGGTCCTTGATCCCCTCAGAGGCGGTATCCGCAGCCGTGAGAAGGGGTCGGCGCGCCGCGGCGTCGAAACCGGAGGGGCCGTCCGCCTCGATCACGTCGATGCGCCAGCGGCCGTCGGCGGGGTCCACGTAGCAGGGGTACAGGAGCCACTTGCCGTCCAGCGCCTTCGTCAGGGAGAACCGCTCTACCGAGGCGGAGCCGAACTCTTCCTTGCGCGCCGCCCAGATGGTGCGAAAGGCCACCCCGTCGCTCGACTCGGCGATGTAGCACTCTCCGCCGCGCACCGGCCGCGGCCGCCGCACCCGGTAGGAGAGGTAGAAGCGTGAGGTGGCCGCGTCGTAGAGGACGCTCGGCGCCCCTGCCCAGTGCCCGGGCCCCTCGCCGGCCGGGGCAATGACCGTCTGGCCCTCGGCCGGGTCGAACAAGAGGGCCCGGCCATAGTGCTTGCGCTCGCTTGGTGCGTTGATCATCGTGCAGTGCTCCTGGGAACTCGTAAAGCTACAGACCGCTCTCTGAGGCCTCGCCGGGCGACGGCTGGACGGCCAGAGGCTTGGGCACACGCAGAGTCACCGTCGTCCCCTGCCCCGGCTCCGAGATGATGTGAAGCTGCCCAGACACCTGCGCGGCACGCTCGTACATCCCCATGAGCCCCAGGTCGCTGTCCGCGTCGGGCAGTCCGTCGTGCGGGGGCTGAAACCCGGGCCCGTCGTCCTCGACCATCAGCATGATACCCCAGGTCTCGTAGAAAAGCGCCACGTTGACGTGCTCCGCCGTGGCCGCGTGCTTGCGCACGTTGTTCAGCGCCTCCTGACAGACCCGGTACACCACCAAGTCCAGATCGGCCGGCAAGGGCTCCTGACGGCCGACGACCTCACAGTGTACCTGCGCCCCGGCCAGATCGCGAGCCAGGTCATCGGTCAGCATCTGGACGGCTGAGGGCAGGCCGAGGTCCTCGAGGGCTGCCGGGCGTAGGCTGTTAGAGAGACGCCGCACCTCGCTGAGCGTCTGCTGCGCCATGCGCTGCAGCTCTGCCAGGCGCTGGCGGGCTGCCCCAGGGTCAGTCTCCAGGGCGTTGACGCATAGCTCCAGGCGCTGCGTGAGGGCTACCAGGTCTTGCACGGTTTCGTCGTGCAGGTCGCGAGACAGGCGCCTGCGCTCCTCCTCCTGAGACACAAGCACCTGCCGGGCGTAACGGCGGAGCGCCGCACGCTGCTCGGCCAGGCGGGCGACCATGCCGTTTACCGCGCGCATCAGGACGCGCAGATCCGGCGGCCCCTCTTCGGCCAACGGCTGGAAGGGCTGCCCCTCCGCCACCCCCTGCCCCGCGGCGACAAGGGCGGTGAGCGGGCGCGTCACCCCGCGAAGGCTGGCGAACAGGAGCAGCAGCGAGAGCCCAAGGCCCGCCAGCATCAGCCCGGCCACCGTCCACCGGTACGGGGCGATGGTGGCCAGGATCGGGCGCCAGGGCTCCTCGACGATCAGGGCCCACGGAACACCCGGCAGCGGCGCCAGAGCCGCCACGACCTGCTCGCGCGTGCCGGCAGGGCGGTACAGGATACTGCGCGCCCGTCGGTCGCGGGCGAGGGAGCTCAGCGCCACATCGCCCTGGACGCTCTGCCCCACGCGCCAGCGCTGCGGGTGAAACAGGATCGTGCCGGCGCTGTCGATCAGATAGGCACGGCCCGCCTGGCCCGCCCCAAGCAGGGCCAGACCAGGCGCCCAATCGTCCTGTTGAAGGTTGATCTCCCCGGCCAACACCCCTTCGATTGTTCCCTTCCTGCGCAGCGGGACGGCGATCGCGATGCGGGGTGGCTCGCCATCGGCGCCCTGTGGGAGCGTGGTAAACACCGCTCCCCCGCCGGCGATCACCGGGAGCAAGTACCCTCGCGAGGTCAGGTTCTGGCCAAGGGCGTCCCGCGCCGAGGGCGTGGCGGCCAGCACGGTGCCCCGGCGGTCGAGCAGGCGCACGCCGCCACCAAAGGCCGCTAGGCTGCCGGCGCGCTCTGCGAGGGTGCCCTGTTGCCGCGACATGTCTCCGCTGGCCGCGGCAAGCTCGCCCGCCACTGACTCGAGCAGCCGCTGATGGCTCTGCAGGTTGCCCGCCACGGCCGCGGCAGCCAGCTGCGAGAGGGCCGCCTGCCGCTCGAGGACGATCCCGCGGGGAATGACCGTGAGGGCGTAGGCGCCCAGGCCGATGCTGGCCAGGGCAAAGAGCGTCAGAGGCAGAAAGGTGGCCAGGGCAATGCGGTACTGCAGGCGAAGGCGCTTCATGGCGGCCTACTGCTGAAGGTCAAGCGTGATCCAGCCGCGGCGCAGCGCGACGGTCACTGCTTCGGTCCTGCTGGCCACGCCCAGTTTGCCATAGATGTTGCGCAGGTGCACCTGCACCGTGTAGACGCTGATAGACAGCCGGTCGGCGATCTCCTTATTGCTCTTGCCGGCGGCCACCACCTGCAACACCTCCAGCTCGCGCTCAGAGAGGGCCTCCACCATCGTCGCGTCCGCACGGGGCGGCCGGCGTGCGGTGACCTGCTCCAAAACCCGGCCGGTGATCTGCGGATCGAGCACGCTCTGCCCCCGATAGACCCGCCGAATGGCCCTGGCCAGCTCCTGGCCGCTGCTGGTCTTGAGCAGGTAGCCATCGGCGCCGGCCTCCAGCGCGGGAAAGACGTACTGGTCGCTCTCATAGGCAGAGAGTATCAACACGCGGACGCCGGGGTGCCGCTCCTTGATGGCCCGGGTCGCCTCGAGGCCGTTCAAAACGGGCATGCGCCCATCCATGACCACCACGTCGGGGAGCAGCTCAGCGGTCATGTCGACGGCCTGCCGCCCGTTTTCCGCCTCACCGACGATGACCAGATCGCCCGCCTGCTCGAGCAGCTGGCGGGTGCCTTCGCGCACGATGCGGTGGTCTTCGGCCAGCAGTACGCGGATCGAGGCCATTGAGGGTCTCCTGTTCATCCTGCCTCACTATGGCACACCCGCACGCAGACACGGCAGGCGGCGCGCTCCGTCGCGCCACCTGCCGCGCCGGGCGTGGGGCTGCGGGGTTACTGGGCCGGGGTGGGCGCAGCGATCGTCTCCGACTCGAGCACTAGAGAGCCGGAACGAAGCGCGTAGGTGCGCACAACCTTCTGTGACGGGCAGCACATGGGATCCTGCGGCCCGGCCACTAGCATGTTCACGACGATCTGGCCGTCAGCGACCTCCAGGCCCTCGATGCGCACACGGTCGCCGAGGTAGTCAGCACCCGCCTGGAGCGCCTGGCCCTCAAGGTCGACGGCTGCGACGATGGTGTAAAAGCTGCCCGTTCCGCCGGTAGAGGCAGCCAGGACCACGGCGGCGTCATCGGCGCCGTCACCGTTCAGGTCACCACGTGCAGAGGCCACGAAAGCCACAGAGTCTTTCTGCGTGGCCCCCTCGCCGTATGGGTGCTCGTAAAGGCCGTCGGTCAGGCGGACCACGCCCAGGTCGCGCAGCTCGTACTCGCCGCCGCGGAGGGCCTCCTCGCTGATCTGCGGGGCAATGGCCACCATGGGTGTGGCGACGGGCGCGCTCTCGCCGGACGGCGCCGGGGCTGCGGCATCACCGGCCGGCTCCTCGGGCAGTGTCGTGACGCTCATTCCGCAGCCCGACACGAAAAAGAGCGCCCCTACCAGCAGGGCGGCCAGGCCAAGGGACGCGACGCGGGCTCTTCCGGTACTCATAGTAACACATCCTCCTCTTGTCTGTCCGGTATCGTGCCCCCAGCATACCGGACAGCGCCCCGCCGGGCATCACCCATCGCAGGTGTTTTGCCGTACCACAGACAAGGGGAGTAAGTACCTGTTTGCAGGTACCGCCCCGCCGGGTCGACGTGCCATGTCTCGAGCAACACACAGCGTGGGGTTAGCGCCGTTCCCAGACCATGGCCGGAGTTTCCCGGCGGAACCCGGCGCGTTCGAGGAGGGGCTGCACCGCGCTGCCGATGGGCGGCCCGCCGTTCCAGGTGTTGACGAGCACCCGCGTCGGGCGCGTGCAGAGGCCCCCCTCCCGGGTCAGGTGCTGGAGCGCGGTGAGGAGCGCCGCGCGCAGCGTCTCCTCCCCGAGATCCGGGGCCGAGCGCCAGGCTCCGCTGCCATGCTCATAGGTGAGCACGACCACGCCGCGGCAGAGCACCAGGTAGTTCGAGGGCAACCTCGCCAGCCCGGCCGCCAGCGCCGGCAAGGCGACAGCCTCCGCGGGTGCCTCGTCAGCGGCTGGGATCAGGTCCCAGGCGTGCACGTTGGCCGGGTCGCAGGCGTTCAGGATCACCAGGGCATCGCGACCGGCGGCCTCGGGGCTGGTCCACTCCCGCAAGGACTCGACCGCCTCCGGCAGGGCATACTGGAGCCCCGGCAGGCCGCGAACAAAGTAGCCGCGCCGCACTTCGCCACGCAGCTCCATCAGCTGATAGACCGCGTAGAGGTCGGCCCAGGCGACGGGCAGCTCCTCCATGGCCAGGCAGGCCCGGGTAACGATGCCGTAGCGCTGCAGCAGCACGCGGGCCAAGCGGTCGGCCCGCTCGTCCGCCGCGAGCGCCCGCCCCTGGATGGTCAGGCTGCCCGACACCCCCCAACGCCCCGGCCACTCGGGGGGCGGTTCCGAGCGGCGGGTGGCGATCCGCGCCGCGCGGCGCAGCCGCCCGGTGGGCGGCCGGCGCAGCGGCACCACGCCGCTATGGCGAGCCCTCCGCCACGCCTCGAGGTCCGCATCCAGCGAAGACGCGATGGGGCGCTCCTCGCGCGGGGCCAGCTCTCCGGCGGTCAGCCGCTCCAGCACCTCGTAGCGGTCGTTGGTCACCAGGCCGGCCAGGAGCAGCTCCGCCAGGGCGGCCTGCAACACCTCCGACGGCAGCCCCAGCACGCTGTGCAGATCGCGCGTGTAGGAGGCGCCCTCTTGCCTCAGGAACTCGAGCACTTGGCGCGCCGCGTCTGAGAGCTCGGGCGGCGCCTGCGGCTCGCCGTCCAGGAAGAGGCCACCTTCCCCGCGGAAGAACAGGCGCGCCCGGGCCCGCCGCGCGTCCCCACTGCCGGAGGCAACCCAGACCAGTTCACCCTCGGCGGCCAGCCCGTCGAGGAGCGAGGTCGAGAACCCCTCGACGCGCCCGGCCAGCACGTCGCGCGCCCACACCACCGCCGGCAGTGACAGGCCGCGCAGCCGCTGTAGCGCCAGGGTCAGGCCCTCCCGGCCAGAGCGCTTCTCGGCCGGATGCAGCCCCTGCCAACGGACGCTGAAATCCGCCAGGGCCGGCAGGCTCACCGGCTCGATCTCGTGGCGCAGGATGCTCAGCGTGCGCCGGTGGATCCGCTCGAGCACGGCCCGGTCGCACCACTGCGGCTCGAGGGCGCCGGGCGTCAGGTAGCCGCGTACCGCTACCCCCTCGTCGGCCAGCGCCTGCAAGGCCTCCTCCAGCCAGCCCCGCGGGAACCCATAGCGCGCCGCGATCTCGCCCAGCGTCTGGGGCCCGCGGGTGCGCAGCGCCAACTGCAGGAGCGCCCGGCGAGCGTCCTCAGGCGTCTCTTCCGGCAGCGGTGCGGCGGCGGGGGGCAGCTCCCCCACCTCGGGCAGGCCAAACGCCCGCCGGTAGCGCGGGAGCCGCTCCACCGGCACCCAGCGACGGGCCGTCCCCGTGCCGGCCGGCAGGTCGATCTCGACGAGGCGCCCCTGCGCGGCCAGCTCCAGCAGCCACTTGGCCCCCTCCGCCCCGGCCCGCGCGGCCACCTCTGCGGCCGTCAGGTCGCCGAGCTCTTGGAACAGGTAGGCCAGCTCCTCCCTCGTGCGGGCGCGGGTCGCCTCTGCCGTGTGCTGGAGCTCCTCGTGCACGGCCGCGATCGCCTCAGGCCGCAACAGGTCGGGCAGGGAGCCATCGGCCAGCAGCTGGGCCAGCAGCTCGCGGTTGATGGCCAGGACGCGCATCTGCCGCTCGACCCGGGGCAGATCGCCCTCGTACATCCCCTCGGCGATAAAGTCAAAGAGGAGCGAGGCGGCCACCGGTGACGGCGTCACCGTCTCGGCCACGACGACGCGGACCTCCCCGCGCGCGATGCTCGCCAAGACATCGGTGAGGTGTTCGACGTCGAGCACGTCGCGTAGGCAGTCGCGGTAGGTTTCGGCGACGATGGGAAAGTCCCGGAACTGCTTGGCCGCGGCCAACAGGTCCCTCGCCCGCATGCGCTGTAGCCAGAAAGGCGTCCGCCGGCTACCACGCGCCCCGGGAAGGAGCAGCGCACGGGCGGCATTCATGCGAAACTGGGCGCCGAAAAGCGCCGAGTCGGGCAGCTCCAGCAGGATGCGCTGGCGGGCCTCGTCGGGGCCCAGGCCGGCCACGATGTCGACCGGTAGCTCCCGATCTGCCTGCACCAGGCGGATAAGGATGCCGTCATCGTTCACCTGGGTCTCGATGTCCAGGCGGTAGCGCTCGCGGATGGCGTGCGACAGCGCCAGCGCCCAGGCCGAGTTCACCCGCCCGCCAAAGCAGGAGTGGACGATCAGACGCTGGTCACCAAGGGCGTCGGTAAAAGTCTCGACCACGACGGTGCGGTCGGAAGAGATGGCCCCTACGGCTTCGAGCTGGCGGCGCACGTAGAGGATGGCGTTGCGCGCCGAGTTCTCGTCCATGGCGTACTCGCCGCGCAGCCAGTCGCGCACAGCCAGCGCCGCCGGGGGCCAGTCGGCATCGACCTCGTCGGGGAAGGGCGGGAGCGCCGCGACCCGCTCCGCCAGCAGCCGCCGGAACTCGCCCAGCCGCCGGCCGAGGTAGTACTCTCGCTTGGGAGCCTCACCGCGCCAGAATGGCATCCGCGGCATCGAGCCGGCCGCCCCCGTCACGACCACCTTGTCCTCGTCGACCTCCAGGACCCGCCAGGTGCTGGAGCCCAGGGCGAAGACGTCGCCGGCCTTAGTCTCGTAGACGAACTCCTCATCGAGGGTGCCCAGGCGGGTCTTGCGGTCCGCCAGGTAGACGCTGAACAGGCCGCGGTCGGGTATGGTTCCGCCGTTGCGAATGGCGAGCAGGCTGCTGCCCGGCAGGGCAGCCAGGCGGTCGTTCACCCGGTCCCACATCAGCCGTGGGCGCAGCTCGCGGAAGGCCTCCGAGGGGAAGGCGCCGCTGAGCATGTTCAGGACGGCGTCGAGGGCCTCGCGCGAGAGGTCCTCGTAGCCGTAGGCACGGCGGACCAGGCGGTAGAGCGCCGGCACGTCCCAGTCAGCCATCGACACCATGGCCACCACCTGCTGGGCGAGGACGTCGAGGCAGTTCCTGGGGGTGTAGGTCGGCTCGATATCGCCGCGCAGCATGCCATGGGCCACGGCCGCTGCGTCCAGCACGTCCTCGGCATAGGTGGCATAGATGCGCCCCACCGAGGTCTGCCCGACGAGGTGCCCCGAGCGCCCCACCCGCTGCAGGCCGGTGGCGACCGAGTGGGGCGACTGGAGCTGCACCACGGCGTCGATCGAGCCTATGTCGATGCCGAGCTCCAGGCTCGAGGTCCCCACCAGGGCGGGCAGTTCGCCGGCCTTGAGGGCGCGCTCAAGCTCGAGGCGCATCTCCCGAGAGACCGACCCGTGGTGGGCGCGGAACGGTCCCCCCACGCGGCCGGTGCCGAACATCCCCCTGGCCACCGCCACCCCGTCGGCCATGAGGGGCGCGGGCGAGCCGGGCTCGACCTCTTCGGCCTCCTCGGCGGCGTACTGCTCATTGAGGCGGTCGGCGGCGCGCTCGGCCGAGCGCCGCGCGTTGGCAAAGATCAGCGTGGTGCGGTTGCGGCGAACCTCGTTGAGGACGTGCGGGATGACCGCCGGCCACACCGAGCCGCCCGGCAGAGCGCGGAGATCCGCCGGCACCGTGACGACGCGCAGGTCAAGGTCCTTCTGTAGACCGGCATCGACGATAGTAACCGAACGAGACAGGAGCGCCTCCGGCGCGCCTGGCCGCTCGGCGGCCCACTCCTGGCCCACGAGGAAGCGGGCTACCTCATCCAGCGGGCGCTGGGTGGCCGAGAGGCCGATACGCTGTGGCGCCCGGCCGGCCAGGTGCTCCAGCCGCTCGAGGCTGAGCGACAGGTGCACGCCGCGCTTGTTGCCCACCAGCGTGTGGATCTCGTCGACGATCACCTCGCGGACGTTGGCCAGCATCGCTGAGGCCCGCGGGCTGGAGAGGATCAGGTAGAGCGATTCCGGCGTGGTGATCAGGATGTGCGGCGGCTTGGTCACCATGCTGCGCCGGGCCGACTGGGGTGTATCGCCAGTGCGGACGGCCACGCGGACCCGCGGCCACTCCTCCCCGCGCCCGCTGGCCACACGCCGGATGCCGGATAGGGGCGCGCGCAGGTTGCGTTCGATATCGTTGTTCAGCGCCTTGAGCGGCGAGATGTAGAGCGTTTGCACGCCCGGCAGGGCGGGGTCCGCCAGGAGCTGGCGCTGGATGCGGTCGATGGCGCACAGGAAGGCCGCCATGGTCTTGCCCGAGCCGGTGGGCGACAGGATGAGGACGTTCTCGCCGCGCAGGATGGCCGGCCAGCCCAGCTCCTGGGGCGGAGTGGGCGCGGGGTAGAGCGACGTGAACCAGGCTCGGGTCTCGGGGAGAAAGGCGTCGAGGGGCTGTGCGCTCATGGCTGGCTACCTCCACCCCGCATTGTAGGCCCTCGGGAAGCACACGACAATCGACTACGTCAGAGGGCGCGGCACCCCCGGTGTCGCTAGCGCTGCAGAGCCCTGCCCACGGCCCCTAGGGCGAGGACGGGCAGATGGGCCGCCTGCAAGCGCCAGGCCTCGGCCCTTTGGCTCGGCGGGATCAGGCCTCGCCCCTCACCCCTTCATGCTCAGGGCGATGCGCCCGCGCTGGAGGTCCACCCCAATCACGCGGACGTCCACCACGTCGCCCACGCCCACCACGTCGAGGGGATCGCGCACGTAGCGGTCGGCCAGCTGCGAGATGTGCACCAGCCCGTCCTGCTTGACGCCGATGTCCACAAAGGCGCCAAAGTCCACCACATTGCGCACGGTGCCCTTGAGCACCATTCCCTCGCAAAGGTCCTCCATCTTGAGGACGTCGGTGCGCAGGATGGGCGCCGGCAGGTCCTCGCGGGGGTCGCGCCCCGGCCGCAGCAGGCTGGCCAGCATGTCCTCCAGGGTAGGCAGGCCCACCCCGAGGGCCTCGGCCAGGCCGGGGAGGTTCTCCCCCTTGACCTGCAGCGCCTCCCACGCAGAGCGGACGCGCGCGGCCAGGTCCGGTTCCCGTCCAGTCAGCCCCATGAGGGCCAACAGGTCGTCGGCAGCGGCGTACGACTCGGGGTGGATGGCGGTGTTGTCCAGCGGCTCCTCCCCGCCCGCCACGCGCAGGAACCCGGCGGCCTGCTCATAGGTCTTGGCGCCCAGGCCCTTGACCTTGTTCAGCTCCTTCCGGCTGCGGAAGGGCCCGTGTTCGTCGCGATGGGCCACGATCGCCTCGGCCACCCGCGGCCTGAGGCCAGCGACGTAGCCCAAGAGCGCCCGCGACGCGGTGTTGACGTCTACCCCGACATAGTTGACCGCGCTTTCGACCACGCCGTCCAGGGCGGCGGCCAGAGCGCGCTGATCGACGTCGTGCTGGTACAGCCCCACCCCAATGGCCTTCGGTTCGATCTTGACCAGCTCGCTGAGGGGGTCCTGCAGGCGGCGGGCAATGGAAACCGCCCCGCGGATCGACACATCCAGCCCGGGCAGCTCGGCGCCAGCCAGTGGGGATGCAGAGTATACTGAGGCGCCTGCCTCCGACACCATCACGTAGGCAACCTGGGTCCCCTCGGCGATCAGCTCGGCCACCAGCGCCTCCGTCTCGCGTGAGGCGGTGCCGTTGCCGATGGCCACCACATCGACCCGGTGGGCCGCGATAAGCGCCTGCAGGGTGCGCTTGGCGGGCTCCCAACCTCCCTTGCCCGTGTGCGGGTAGATGGTCTCGCTGGCCAGGTACTTGCCAGTGGCGTCGACCACGGCGGCCTTGCAGCCGGTGCGGTAGCCGGGATCGAGCCCGAGGGCGCGGACGTTGCGAAGCGGGGCCTGCAAGAGCAGCCCGCGCAGGTTGGCCCCGAACACGCGGATGGCGTGCTCTTCGGCCTCGGCCAGCCGGCCGCCCTGCACTTCGCGCTCCAGCGAAGGGCGCAGCAGGCGCGCATAGCCGTCCGCAAGCGCCTCTTCCAGTTGGCCGGCCAGCACCGAGCGCTCGTTCACGCGCCGCCGCGCGATGGCCGCCGTCAACGCCTCATCGTCGGCCTCGAGGCTCACCTTGAGGACGCCCTCAGCCTCCCCGCGGCGGATCGCCAGCAGCCGGTGGGGCGGGATGGCCGCCAGCCGCTCAGCATAGTCATAGTAGACGGCGTAGGTGCCGCGCTCGTCGGCGGCATCGGCCACTCTGGCGCTCCTCAGAACGCCCTGGGCCAACAGCCCGGAACGCGTGGCGGCACGCGTGTCGGCGTCCTCGGCGATCACCTCGGCCACAATGTCGCGCGCCCCGGCCAGGGCCTCCTCCACGGTGGGCACCTCGGGGCCCAGGTAGGCCGCGGCCAGCTCCTCCGGCCTGCCCCGGGTGGCCTCCTGCGCCAGGATGAGGGCCGCCAGCGGCTCCAGCCCCTTCTCACGGGCCATCATCGCCCGGGTGCGGCGCTTGGGCCGGAAGGGCAGGTACAGGTCCTCGACCTCCTGGAGGACGGTCGCACTCTCGATCCTCTGGCGGAGGTCATCGGTCAGTTTGCCCTGTTCGGCGATCGATGCCAGGACGACTTCTTGGCGGGCCGCCAGGTTGCGCAAGTACTCAAGGCGCGCCGCAATGGTGCGCAGCTGCTCCTCGTCGAGGCTGCCGGTGGCCTCCTTGCGGTAGCGGGCCACAAAGGGGATGGTGTTGCCGTCGTCAAACAGCGCCACGGTGCGCTCCACGCGCCCGGGCGGCAGGCGCATCTCTCGCGCGATGGTCTGGATGATCGGCATGGTCTCCATGGCTATCCTCCCATGGTTGCGGGGCGGCGCAGGGCACCCGGAAAGGCAAGCCCCACGCCAGTCGCGACGACTGGCGTGGGGCCCCAGGCGAACGCCTTCTCACGCGCCTCAGGCGCGCTGTATGGTCATTTTGGCGACGATCTGTCCGCGCACGTTCCCGAGGTGCTCGGCGAGGGTCGCGTCCTCGGCGTGCACCGTCTCGACGGCGCGGTCGAACTGGGCCAGGAAGGCATCGGTCAGGAGGCCACGGTGCTCCTCGAGGACGGCGTTCGTCCCCTCGGGATACTCGGCACGGGCCAACCGATTGATCAGCCGCGCGTCGGGAGGCAGCTGCTCCTCCAGCACGCCCAGCGCTGCGTCCAGGATGCGCCGCAGACGCCCGTACCGCTTGCTGTCGGGCTCGGCCGCGGCCAGGTAGCGTTCCAACACGCCAAAGAACACGTTATCCAGCTCATCCTTGTGCTCGCGGACGGCAGCGTCGAGGTCCTCGGCCTCCGATAGCTCCATGATGAGCAGGCTGGCCCGGTCTTCGACGGCGCGGAGCATCTCGGCCTGCCTGTCCAGACCCTCGTTGATTCGCGTGCGCAGTTCGGCAAGGGCCTGCTCCTCGGCGGCATCGCCGGCAGCCCTGGCCGCGTCTATCTTGCCCGTCAGGGCCAGGAAGAAGCCATAGTCGAGCCGCACCCGGTTGACGGCCAGGGCCCGGGCAAAGGCATCGTCCTCGGTGGCCTCGCGCAAGAGGGCGATGATGTCGTCGTACGAGGCGCCCGCCGGGGCCGCCCCGGGCATGCGCGGCGTCACCCGCTCGAGCAGCTTTTCGCGCAGGGTGCGCAAAGCCTCTTGCTGCTCCGCGTCGACCCCGCCGCCCTGCTCATCCTCCTGCGGGCCGGTGAGCATGCTGCTCAGGAACAGAAAGAACTCATAATCGAGCTCCTTCTCGTGCTCGGCCACCAGCCGGTCAAGGGTGGGGTCGTCCTCCACGGCGGCCAGCAGGTCGTTCACCAGCCGCGCCATGGCCCGCTGCTTTTCCAGCGCCTCCTTGCTGACGCCCTCGGCCTCGAGGACCATGTCGTATAGCTCATCGAGGTGCATGGCCGCCTTAGGCTGGAAAAAGTAGGCCTTGCGCTGGTCGGCCGGGACGCTGTTCATCACCGCCGTCACCAGGTTGCCGACGAACTCCTCGCGCTCGGCGATGGGCATGTTCAGCTCGCCCGGCACGTAGGTAACCAGCAGCTCCTTGGCCGGATCGTGATAGACAAGCGGCACGCTCAGCATCCCGCCGGTACCGCATTCGGGGCAGCGGGCGCGGTTGAGCCGGCCGCGCAGGAACTCTTCCTTCAGCTCCGGCTCTTGGCCGACGTCCACCACCGTGCGCAGCCCAACGGCATAGCGGTGCTGGCACTTGGGGCAGGCGATTGGCGTGGGTATGGCAGGAAACGGCATCTCTCGTACTCCTCACCTAGTCCGCAGACGCGTACCTGCGCGGCCCTCCCGCGGAAGGGCACGCGCGTCGCTACGATCGGCGCTCAAGCAGGCGGCGGACCAAGGCCTGCGGCGTCGTCACCGTGGCGGCGCGGGCCAGCTCCGGGGGCAGCCCGGCGCCCAGAGCCACGCGCTCGGCAAAGTCCAGCGTGATCAGATCGCCCGGCTCATGGCTGTCCGTGTCGACGACGAGGTCGGCCCCCGCCTCCATAGCCACGCGGGCCACGTGCCCATTGGTGAGCGAGTGACCCTTGCGGGCGGTGATCTCTATCGCACAGCCGCGCTCGGCGGCCCGTCGCGCCTCCGCGAGGGTCAGGAAGCCGGGGTGGGCTAGGAGGTCCACCTCAGCGCAGTCGACGGCAGCGCTGTTGGTGCCCGGCGCCACCGGCTCCACGGGGGTCTGCCCGTGGACGACCACCAGGTCCGCCCCCAGCGCCCGGGCGCAGCGGGCCAGCCCGGCGATCTGCCGGGGAGCCACATGGGTGATCTCTACCCCCACCAAGAAGGTGAGGGCATAGTCGTCCGCCTGTTCCTCGCGCAGCCGCAGGAGGCTCTCGACGACCGATGTGACGTTGGTCCAGTCGACGTGGTCGGTGATGGCCAGCGCGCCATAGTCCATGGCCGTGGCACGCCGCAGCAACTCGGACGGCAGCAGGGCGCCGTCGCTCAGCAGAGAGTGGGTGTGCAGGTCGATCCTCAGTGGCTTCTCTTTCATGGGGCCTACTATACTCGCGGAAGGGGCGATGGCCAAGTCAGGCCACGCGGCGCCCCTGTTGACGCACCCGGCGTGTGGCTCTAGAATGGCGCAGTGAGTATCCCAACCGAGGGGAATAGCGTGGCAGACGGGTTACCGAATCGAAGTACGGATGTGCTGGAGGTGCCCTGGGGCGCGCGCCAGGTGTTCTATGGGCTGCTCATGGCGATCGGCCTTCTGGTGCTGGCCATCGGCGTCGGGATCGGTGTCTCCCTGCTGTGGATCAGCGCCGAACTGCCCGAGGTCTCGACGACGACGATCGTGCAGCTGGTCTTCGCGCTGGAGGCGCTGCTGCTCATTCCCCCCTGGCTCCTCGGTCCGCGCAAGTACCGTTTGCCCTGGTCCAGCCTGGGGTTGCGGCACAGCTCGCTCTTGGGCAGCGTCGCGGTCACCATGGTGGGCTTTGGGTTGGTGCTGGTGGCCAACTGGGGCTGGGCGCTGGCGATGAGCCGCTTCAACCTACAACTGACCGAGCAGCCCAACCCGCTGCCCTACTTTGGCGGGGGCGTCACCGGCCTGCTGATGGCTCTGCTGCTCGGCGCCGTGGTGGCGCCGGTGGCGGAAGAGATCTTTTTCCGCGGCTTTCTCTACCCTGGTCTGCGGCGCTCCTGGGGCACGGGCTGGGCGCTGCTGGCCTCCGCCGCGCTCTTTGCCGTGATCCATGGCTTCACGGCCGTGATCCCGCCGATCTTTGTCATTGGGCTGGTGCTGGCCATCTCCTACGAGATCACCGGTTCCCTGTGGCCGGCCATTCTGATTCACGCGGCCATGAACGCCCTGGCCTTCATCTCCGCCTATATCGTCAGCGTGGGCGGGACAGAGCTCGGCTTCTAGCGGGCAGTCGCACGGAGCACAAGGCCCGCCGCGCGTGCGCGGCGGGCCTTGCTTTACGTCCCGGGCTCGGCACCCGTTCCGGCTACTCTGTGATGCGGAAGATCGCCCCGGCGGAACGGCCGAACACGTCGGGGAAGTACATCTCGTACGCCGTGGTCGGCAGGACCTGGTAGGCCCCCGGCGTGGTGGCCCGCATGGTGTAGGTGTACTCGTAGGTGCCCGCCGCGAGATAGTCGGCAAAGAGCGCCACCTTTTCGTCGCGGATCTCCGTGTGCGACGGCCACGCCCAACGGTACCACCACCAGGGGTCGCCCGGCTGCTGCTCGGCGCCCTGCTTCTCTAGCTGCGGGCCGCTGGCCGTCTGGCTGGTCGTGGCCAGGCTGACGTCGACCGCCTCGCAGCCGGCCGGCAGCGGATCCTCAAACACGAGAAAGTGGACGCTGTGCGGGGCGATGATGGTGAGCTTGACCTGGATCTCATCGTTGACGCGCGCCTCTGTGATGGGGGACGTCTTGCCGTCACCATCCACCGCCAGATACTCGCGCGTGACGATCAGCCCGCGGTTCAGCTCACGCATCTGGTCCGCCGGCAGGAAGTAGCGCAGGAAGGCCGAGTAGTATAGCTTGCCCGGGCCTTCGGTCCGCTCCATCAGCAGCTGGTTGTCTCCCAGGCGGCGCAGCTCGGCGATCGGCACCGTCTGCGTCACCACCTCATCAACGGTGGCCGGGGTCACCTGGCCGGAGGCGAGTTCTGTCCCGTTCACCGACAGTGCGTACTCGTACTCGCCCTGCAGCTCGCCCGTCATGACCATGTACTCGGTCAGCGCCATGATCGACCAGGCGTTTTCCTGCGTCGTGCTCCAGTGGCCGTTCTGGCGGACGGTCATCAGCCAGCGCACCGCGTTGGGCAGCAGGGCGCTGTCCGGCGCGATGCGCCCCAGGGCGCGCAGCACCAGCGCCGACGTGCGCACGTCGGTGTTCATCGCACCGGGGAAAACGGTCGCCTCTTCCCAGTGCGTGCCGCTGGCCGAGAGCACCGCGGCGTTGGCGAACTCGTTGGTTAGCGTCGCCAGACGCGTCGTCTCCTGCGGATCCAGGATAGCGAGGGTCATGGCCAGGTAGGCCTTGGCGTACAGAGACATGTCATGGCGGGCGTCATCGTACAGGGCCACCGTGCGGCCCAGGTCGCCCGCGCCCACCTCGGCCAGGGAGTACAGCACCGTCGCCCGCAGGTCCGGCCCGCCTTCCTCATCAGCGGGCGTCTTGGCGCCCAGCCAGGACTGCAGCCACGCAACGGCGCTCTGGAGCGAGGCCGCGTCCACCGTAAAGCCGGCGGCACGCGCCTCCGACATGCCCAGCACGACGTAAGCCGTGATCAGTGGCGAGCTCCGCCCGCCCGGCCACCAACCCCAGCCGCCGTCCAGGTTCTGCCCGCGGTAGAGCCGCTGCAGCGCCGTAGAGACGAGATCTGGCAGCAGTTCCTCCAGGTCCGGCCGGTCGATGCCCAGCTGCTGCAGGGCGCGATAGGTGACCACGTTGGGCAGGAAGCGGCTGACGGTCTGCTCGACGCACTCGTAGGGGTAGGCCTTCAGATAGGTCAGGCTCTCGCGCATGCCGGCGGCCAGCGACGGCTCCAGGTACACGGTCAGGTCGCCCTGGCTCTTCTCGACGCCGGCCGGCAGCCGCACCAGTTCTAGGATGCTGTCCTCCACCTGGCCGGCGGTGCCCACCACCTCAGGGGAGGTGGCGCGGTAGACGGGCAGGGTGATATTGACCGCATCGGCCTTGCCCCCACCCGATACTGCGTACCGCAGCGTGGCGCTCTCCACCTGGCCGACCGTGGCGGGCCAGGCCAGCGTCTCGCGCTCGCCGGCGGCCACGGTGAGGGCCTGCGGGCCGCCCGCAATGGTCAGGCCGTCGGCCTCCAGAGAGGCGGTGAGGCGCAGGTCCTTGTCCGTATTGTTGTGCACCACGGCGCCCAGGATCGGCTCATCCCCGACGATCAGGAACCGCGGGGCCACAGGGCGGATGAGCAGGTCTAGGGTGCTGACGATGTACGCGTCGGCCCGGCCGACGAGTGTGTCGGCCGTGACGGCCTGTGCCGCAATGTGCCATGTAGTGAGGTTGTCAGGGAGTGACACGGTGACGGCTGCGCGCCCGTCTTTATCGGTGCGCACCGCCGCTTCCCAGAAGGCCGTGTCGGCGAACTCGCTGCGCACCATGGGCCCCGCTGCTGCTTCGGCCCCGCCGCCGCCCCCCTTGCCTTCCGGCATGACCACCAGGAGGTAGCGGTCCATCAGGGCCGTCAGCGTGCTGCCGGTGCCCACGCCCAGGGCGCGCTCACGGTAGAACGCGTCCACGATGTTGGTGGGGTCTCCGCCGGTAAGCGCCTCCACAGCACGATCCACCATCTTGAGCGAGAGCTCGGCCTCCACGCCCTTGCCGCGATGGTCGGTCACCTCGATGGCCAGGGTGGCCTTGTCTCGCGGCTGGTACGTGCCGCTGCGGTCCGGCGTGATGGAGATGGTGAGCTCGCGCTCTTCAGTGGACACGGAGAGCTTGACGTAGCCCACCTTGATGCTGGGCACCGCGCTGGACTTGCTCATCCCCTGCACAATGGCCACCGAGACGTACACGTTGGGGGCGTAGGCGGGCATGATCGGGATCTCGATCTGCTCGGAGTTCGAGGCCAGCGTCAGCAGGCGGTGCTCAAACACGTGCCCGCGCTCGATGGTCAGGAGCGCCTGCACCTCCCCTTCGTACGGCGAGGGGATCAGGACTGTGGCCACGTCGCCGGGGGCGTAGAGGTCCTTGTCGGCGACCAGGTCGATGCTATCGGCGTTCTCGCGCCCCCAGTTGATAAAGGCCCTATCGCTGACCCACAGGTAGGCCGAGCTGCGCACCTGGTTCTCACGCTCGTCCAACCCGGTGACGCGCACCCGGTAGGAGCCTCCTTCCGTCGGGCGGAAGGTCACCTCGGCCTGGCCGGCGCGGTCGGTGGTGACCGTCTCGGTCGCCACGGCGGTCTCGCGGATCTTGTTCGTCCAGTAGAAGCGGCCGTCGTCAGCCTCTTCGCGCACGCTGAGCCATTCGCGCTTCAGGAGCGTCGCCGTCAGGCTTTGCGCCGTCTGGGTAATCCCCTGGGTATCAACGGTGATCAGCGAGACGCGCTGCGGCTCTCCGACGGTGCCCACGTATGAGAGGGGAGACACCCCGATGTAGAAGGTGCCGCGGTGGACGATGGCCGGCGCTCGCCCGCTGACCTCTTGGTTGTTCACGTCCACAACCGAGACCTCCAGGGAGAACACCTGACTCTGGATCTGGTCGGCGATGTCGGCCGGCACCTCGGTGACGAAGCGCCCCTGAGAGTCGGTCTTGCCCTTGCCCTCGGTGACCAGGTTGGCCCCCGGGGCGGACCAGCGCGCCTCGTAGTCATAGTCGGAGAAGCTGTAGTAGCGATCGCCCTGCCAGCGGTCAAAGTACCAGGGCGTTTGCATTACCGACCAGCGCACGTCGGCGTTGGCCACCGGGCCGCCAAAGTAGTAGGAGGCCTGGGCCCCGAGGGTGATGGTGTCCCCCTGGACGTACTCGTCGGCATCCAGCGAGACGGTCACCTCGAACTCTGGCTTGCGGTACTCTGCAACGCTGAAATAGGCTTCCGAGTAGAGCCCACCGTACTCCATGCGCAGGCGGTAGTAGCCCGTGGCGGCCTCGGCGTCCAGCAGGAACTGGTCGCTGACGGTCCCCATGTCCGACAGCGGCAGGGCTTCGGTGTACAGCTCGCGGCCCTGCGGGTCAACGAGGGTCAACGTCGCCATCGACTTGCCCCCGATGGGCGGCAGACTGTAGGCGCCATCGTTATCTGAGCGGATGACCGCCCGGAAGTAGACCGTCTGCCCCGGCCGGTAGATCTGCCGGTCGGTATAGAGCATCGCGCGGTACTGCTGGACGTACGGGTCGTAGGTCAGCTGATAGTTCCACGGCTCGATGCCGCGCGACCAGTTCTTCATGTGCACGGTGACGGCGTCGCCCTCACGTGCCAGCACAAAGAGCGAAGACCAAGGCTCCTGTTGGGCATGCGTGACGGTCGCGACCCCCTCCCGGTCGGTGGTCGCCTGGGCGTGCAGGTCGGTCGTCTCTCCGTACACTTCCAGTGACACGTCAGCAAGCGGCTGGCCGCTCTTCAGGTCGGTGACCCAGGCCAGCGTCTCTGTGGCGCTGCTCTTGACGGTCACATTCAGATGGGTGACCACGAGGAGGTGCCGCTGGGCATCCCGCGCCTGAGGTGACGAAACGTTCAGGAAGTACAGGCCCGGCCCCAGCGGCGTGCCGTCCTGGTAGGAGAGCGCCTGGAGCACGCGCGCCTCTGCGTTCAGGTCCGCATCCGGCTTGACCGACCAGCGGTTGACCAGCTGGCGAGGATCGGGGCGGAAGGCCTGCCACCTCCTCCAGGAGTCGCTCGTATTCAGGGACATAAAGTCCTCGGGCGAGATGGTATAGAGAGCCAGGTCCAGCGTCTGGACGTTCACCGCCTTGACCAGGACGGTCGGCTTGGCGTAGGCATTGTAGGCCGTGACCTGGCTGGGGACGTCCAGGTAGAAGCTGGGCTGGAAGGCCCGCGTACGGAAGGTGAAGCTGGCCTTCTCCACCAGCGGGTCGCCGTTGGCGGCCAGGATGTCCGTCGTCAGGGTGACGGTGTAGACCGTCGAGGGCTCCAGGTAGGTGGAGACGTAGGCGACGGTGTCATCATCGCGCCACCAGGCCTGTGCCTGCGCCTTGGGCTCGATGATCAGCCCCTTGAGGAGAGTCTCGGTGCTGATGGGCGCCGAGAAGGTGATCTCCAGGCCCTGGCCGGGGTCGACCTGCTGCCCCTCGGGAGAGAAGGAGAGCACGCGGGGCTCGGCCAGCACGGTAAAGGTGCTCGCCCAGGGTTCGGGGAGCGTGGCTGCACCGCTGGCGGCGGGCGCGCCGGCCTCCACCGTGACGCGGTACGTCTCACCGGTGGTTAGCGGCTGCAGTGGACGGAAGAGCAAGGTGTTGCCCTCCCAGGAGAAAGCGCCCGACACGGGCTTTCCGGCCGCATCCCAGAGGCGCACGCGCTCCTCGGTGGCCGATGCCCCCATCGCCTGGCTAAAGACGATGCGCACCGCGGCGTCCGCCGGGACGTGCCGGGCACCGTCGCCGGGCAACACCTCCGCCACCCGCGGCAGCTCGGTGACAAACGACCAGGTATAGTCCTCCTCAAGGAGACCGCCGGTGGTATCGGTCAGGCCGGCCGGCACAGTGACCGTATAGCCGGTGCCCGGGACGAGCGGCTCGCTCGGTTGGTAGGAATAGATGGACGTGTTGATCCACTCGCCTTGGCCGGCCACGGGGGGCTCGAAGGTCAACGGATCGGGGAGGTTCTCCTGGTCACGCACAAAGGTGAGGGGCACCACCGGCCGGTTGAAGGCCACGCGGATGGCCCCCTGGGTCGCCACGTCTTGGCTGCCCGGCTGCGGGTAGACGTCGGTCACCAGCAGGGTGCCCACGGTGCTGAACCGGAAGGAGAATGCCTGCTGCAACGCCAGCCCCTGGGCAGAGGCGATCCCCTCCGCCAGGGTGACGGTGTACTCGGCGCCCCGCTCCAGCGGTTGCGCCGGCACAAACTCTAGCGTCTCCGGGTCGTCCCAGACCAGTGCACCCTCCACCTGTGGCGCGATCTGGAAGGCGCGCTCCACCGAGGCCTTGTCCATAGGTTGGTCAAAGCTCAGCACCAGTGGCTGGTCGAGCATCTGCTCCTCACCGCGGGCTGGGGCCGTGCCCATGAGTCGCGGCGGTACCGGCGGAAGCGGCGCGAGGGTGGGTTCCGCGGTCGGGGCCGGCGGGCTGGTACGGGTTGGCAGCACGCCGGCGCCCTCGAGGGTCGGCACCGGGGTGATGGCGGCCGGCTGACCCTTTCCACAGCCGGCTACCGACAGCAGCATCGACACCACCACGATCACCGATAACGCGCGATGCAGGCGACTGTTCATGGCCCTGTCCTTTCTACCTCTCGTCACGGGAGGCCGCGCACCCAGACTCGTAACGGCACATGGCACGGCCGGCCCTCACCTGTAGAGCGCGACCGCCAGGCTCTCAGTCGCAGGCGTCCCGCACCATGATCTGCACCGGTTCGCTGTAGAGCTCCGTGCCGTCGCGGGTGACGGCGACGGCGCGCAACACGTGCGCCCCAGGGGCCAGCGGCCAGAACGCCCGATAGGGCGCCCCGGTCCACGTGTGCACCGCCACGCCATCGACCTCCAAGGTGAGCCGCGTGAGGGCTACACCCATGGGGCCGACGGCGACGACTTCCACCTGCTGATAGCGGGCCGCGATGTCCGCGGCCAGGCAGTAGGTGGAACCGGTCACCGGCGACGCCAGCCGGGGACGTGCCTCGCCACGCTCGGCAGCGTGCGAGGCCACTGCACCGTCCACCGGGTCGCCGGCCGCCCAGGCCGCCGCCTCCCCATCCGCCGGCTCGGGCGGCAGCGGCAGGCCGGCGTGCTCTGCCCACAGCAACGCGTCGGCCGGCCAGTAGGTGACCCGGCGCAGCACGCGCCGCTCTGGCGGCGTTGAGGCGCCAGCCAGGCGGCCCGTAGCCGCGTCCAGCTCCTCCAGGCGGTGCATGGTGCAGGCCGCCTGGGGCGCGTTGCCAGGAAGGAACCACTCATCCCGAAGCCGCGTGCAGGCCGGGCCGGGCAGAAGCCCCGAATCGGCGCACACGGTCCGCTCGACCAGGCCCTCCGGGCGCTCAAAGGGCCGTGTACTCACCGGCTGCAGGCTGTCCATCACGCCTTGCCAGATCGGCGCCGCACCCGTTACCCCTGTGATCTGCTTCATCGGCGAGTTGTCGGCGTTGCCCACCCAGACGCCCACCACCCTATCGCGCGTGTAGCCGACCGTCCAGTTGTCTCGCCACTCGGTGGTGGTGCCCGTCTTGACGGCAGCGCCGTAGGCGGTGTTCAGTGGGCTGCTCGCGCCAAAGGCCGGCAGGCGCGCCATCGGGTCGGCCAGCACATCGGTGACCAGCCAGGCCACCCGCTCGTCGAGGACGCGCTGGCAAGCGGGGCCGGGCGCCTCGTACAAGAGGCGGCCGTCTGCCGTCTCGATGCGCGCCACGAGCACGGGGTCCACGCGCAACCCCCCGTTGGCAAAGGCGCCGTAGGCGGCGGCCAACTGCAGGAGCTGCACCTCACCGCCGCCCAGGGTGAGCGCCAAGCCGTACCTGTCGGCAGACTGAAAGGACGTAATGCCCAGGCGGCGCGCCATCTCGGCTAGCGCCGCGACCCCGATGCGGTCCAACAGACGTACCGCCACCACATTATAAGACGAAGCAAGGGCCACGCGCAGCGAGGTCGGCCCGCGGTAGCGATAGTCATAGTTCACCGGCGTGTAGGGCCGCCCCTCGTGGGTGACGAACGAGGTCGGCACGTCCGATATCACCGAGGCCGGCGAATACCCCTGCTCGAACGCGGCCGCATAGGTCAACGGCTTGATCGACGAGCCCGGCTGCCGCAGCGCCAGCGCCCCGTTCACCGCGCCGTCGATGCGCGGATCGAAATAGTCAGGGCTCCCCACCATGGCGAGGATGCCGCCGGTGCCGGGGTCGAGCACCACGACGGCCGCGTTGTGGACGTTGTGCCCGGGGCCGCTGGGCCCCGCCTCGTTGAGGGCGCCCAGGTGCCGGCGCACCTGGGCCTCGGCGGCACGCTGGACGTCCAGGTCCAGCGTGGTAGTGATGCGCAGACCGCCGCCACGCATGACCTCCTCGCCCAGGCGCACGCCGGCCTGCTGCAGCGCCAGCATGGTGGCGTGGGGGGCCTCGATAGGGAACGGCGTACCGGCCAGGGCCAGCTCCTCGAGGTAGGCCAGGTCGGCACGCTCCGGAGTGATCATCCCCTGGGCCACCATCAGGTCCAGTACGACGCGCTGGCGCGCCTTGGCCGCGGGGAGATCGGTCAGCGGGTTGTACTGGGCCGGTGACTGCGGCAGCCCGGCCAGCAAAGCGCACTCGGCCAGGTCCAGCTGGGCCACGGGCTTGCCCAGGTAGATGCGGGCTGCCGCCTCAACGCCGTAGGCCATGTTGCCAAAGTAGGTCTCGTTCAGGTAGAGCGCCAGGATGGCATCCTTGCCGAGCGAGCGGGTCAGGCGCCAGGCCAGGACCGCCTCGCGCGCCTTGCGCCTCCAGGAGCGCTCTGCCCGTTCCTCCGGGCCCATCAGGAGGTTGCGGGCCGCCTGCTGGGTGATGGTGCTGGCCCCCGAGCGGATCTCGCCGCTCGTCAGGTTGATCCAGAGGGAACGCGCGATGGCGCGCAGGTCCACGCCGGGGTTGGTGTAGAAGGTGGCGTCCTCGGTGGCCACGATCGCCTGCCGCAGGGCCAGCGGGACCTCCTCGAGGGGCACCGGCCGGTAAGAGCCGGCCTGCTGATCGACCACCTCGTACAGGAGGCGGCCGTCGCGATCGTACACAAAGGTGGAGGGGGCCACCGACCGCTGCGCGGCGTCCAGCGGAGGCAGGGGCCCCAACCAGGCCAGGCCGGCCACGATCGCCAAGCAGCCGGCCAGCAATGGGATGGCCAGCAAGAACCATAGGCGAACGCGCCCGACGGATCGCAACATGCTCTCCTCGCGGACCGGCAGAGTCTCGGTTCCGGCGTCAGCCGTCATGATAAGGACGCCGCAGACAACCGGTTTGTTCCTGACGCGCCTGGATGCCAAGCGCGTCAGATGCATCGGCAGAGAGCCCGATCAGGAGATGCGGTGGAGAAGCGAGAGGGTAAGTTCCTGCAAGGCATTGCGCGCCGGGTGCGCCGGGCCGGTAGCGCGAAGGTGTGCCAGCGCCTGGGCCTGCTGACGGTCTGCCCAGGATTCGGTGTACTGCCGCGCCCCGGCACGGCCAAGCAAGGCCAGAACGTGCGGCACGTCCTCTTGGTGCATATCCGGGCGGGCGTACAGCTCGGCCAGATCGCTCAGGCCGCGTTCCCGCTCCCAGGCGAGGGCGTAGAGCACCGGCAAGGTCTTTTTCCTGGTGAGTATATCGGTCGCTGTCGACTTGCCCGTGACCGACGCGTCGCCCCAGATGCCCAGGATGTCGTCGACGGCCTGGAAACTGAGCCCCAGAGCCGTACCGTAGGTGGCAAACTCCTCGACGACGCGCTCGTCGGCGCCGCCCAGGAGCGCCCCGATGGCCACGGCAGCGCTCAGAAGCGCCGCGGTCTTGCCGGCGATCATCTCGATGTACGCTGCCACGGTGACTTCCTGCACCGTCTCAAAGTGCATATCGAGGTACTGCCCCGAACAGAGCAGCAAGCAGGCTTCGTCGAGCCGGCGTATGGCCGCTAGGACCGTTTCGGCCGCATACCCGCGCGCCGCCAGTTCATGGCCGGCCAGGCGGGCCACCGCCCACATGGCGTCACCGGTGTTGAGCGCCTGCGGTACCCCCCACAGCGACCAGACCGTCGGGCGGTGCCGGCGCGTGTCGCTGACATCCTCGATATCGTCGTGCAGCAAAGTAAAGTTGTGCACCAGCTCAATACTGCAGGCCGCCGGCAACGCCTGGCGCCAATCTCCCCCGGCCGCCTCACAGGCCAGCAGGCAGAGAACGGGGCGAATCCGCTTACCCCGCGGACCCTCGTGCGGCTGGAGAGACGCGTCGAGCCAACCGAGGTGGTAGCGCATCATGTCGAACATGACGCGGGTAGAGGGCACGGTTGGGGTCAGCAGGCGCTGTAGGTCCGCCTCGATGGCGTCCAGGTAGGGCTGCAGGTCAGGGGTCATCGGTACGCCTCGCCTCTCAGTACGATACGGGTACGGTCCAGCGCCGCGACGGTGCGCGCGCCGGCGCAGAACATCGCCGTGCGCAGCTCTTGCAGCACAACACGCACGCGTTCAGTGACCGCCTCGGGAGACTGGTTGGCTGCCGCCAGCACGGCGTGGGCGATGCCGACCAGGTCCGCGCCAAGGGCCAGGCAGAGGGCCGCCTGGACGCCGTTGATGATCCCCCCGCTAGCGATAAGCGGCACGCCGGGGCAGGCCTGCCTCACGGTGACGAGGGCCTCTGCCGTGGGAATGCCCCAGTCCGAGAAAGCAGCAGCGACCTCGGCCGCATCTGGCGAGGCGCTGCGGTAGCGCTCCACCTCGCTCCAGGACGTGCCCCCCGCCCCGGCGACGTCCAGCGCCGCCACGCCGGCCTCGCGGAGCGCCACGGCGGCCTCGGCCGAGAGCCCCCAGCCGACCTCCTTGACGATCACTGGCACGCTGAGGCCCCTGCAGATGGCCGCGATCTTGTCCGTCAGCCCGCAGAAGTCGGTGTCTCCCTCGGGCTGCACGGCCTCATGCAGCGGGTTCAGGTGCAGGACGAGGGCATCGGCGCCCACGGCCTCCACCGCGCGGCGGCACTCGCTGAGCCCGTAGCCGTAGTTCAGCTGCACGGCCCCCAGGTTGGCGAAGAGCAGGATGTCAGGCGCTACGTCGCGCACCTGATAGGTGGCCATCGCAGCGGGATCTTCCAGGCCGGAGCGCTGCGACCCCAGGCCCATCGGCAGCCCGAACTGCTGCGCGGCCGCGGCCAGCCGCCGGTTGATCGCAGCCGCTTCTGGGGCTCCGCCGGTCATCGCCGAAAGGAGCAACGGGGCCCCCAGCGGATGGCCCAGAAAACTGGACGAGGTGTCCGCGTCGTCCAGGGCCATCTCGGGCAGCGCTTGGTGAATGAAGCGGTAGTTCTCCAGCCCGGTCGACACGGCAGAACGCACGTCCTCGTTCAGGCAGATCTCGATATGTTCCTGTTTCCTCTTGCCGTGCACCGCCCCTCCGTTCGCTGGCCAGGCTGGCCCGAGTGTACGTGCGGGGTGTGGGCGTGTCAAGGTGGCACGGCGCGAGGCTTGGCGCCTGCGGCGCTACCTGTGGTACAATGGCCGCCGCGCCCTCACCATCCGGGAGATACGCCGTGAGCGATAGCAGGCCCAACGTCCTCTGGCTGATGACCGACGAGCAACGGACCGACTCGCTGGGCTGCTATGGCAGCCCCTGGGCCGTCACCCCTCACCTGGATCGCCTGGCCGGACAGGGCGCGCTCTTCCGCCACGCCGTGACGCCAGCGCCCGTCTGCGTGCCGGCGCGGGTAGCGCTCCTCACCGGGCTCTATCCATCACACACGGGCGTTTGGTACAACCACGACCATAGGCAGGACCTGCCCCTGCTGACCGATCCTTTCCGTGAGGCCGGTTATGCCACGGCCTGCTTTGGCAAGCAGGGCTACCACACCGCTCGGCCCGCCTTTGCGCTCGAGGAGCGTCTGGTCCTGTCTGAGCATGTGCATTACTTTCACTATGCCGAGCAGCACGACGGCCCGGCCCACGGGATGGTCCGCTACCCGTACGAGGAGGGCGAGCCGTGGATCCTGGGAGGCCGCTTCCCCGCCCCTGCCGATGAGACGGCCGAGGCGGCCGCCGTCCGCGCGGCGCAGTCCTGGTTGGGGGCGCTCGCCAGTGGCAGCCCCTTCTTCCTCTGCCTGGGGACGAACGCGCCGCATACCCCGGTGGTGCCCCCGGCCCCCTACGACACGCTGATTCGCGACCAGGACATACGCCTGCCCGCGGATGACACCCTGCCGCGCGGGAGGCCCGCCTGGGTCGGCGAGGACGTCGCCGAGGTCGCCCGGGCCGACCGTTTCAGGCCGGAGCAGATTGCTGCCATCCGCCGCTCATACTATGGCGAGGTGGCCTACCTGGACGCTCTCCTGGGCGGCCTGCTGGACTGGATGGCCGCCCACGGCCTGCTGGAGAACACCATCGTCGCCCTGACCTGCGACCACGGCACACACCTGGGCGATTTCGGCCTCGTGCAAAAGCAGACCTTCTATGAGCCGGTGGTCTCCGTCCCGCTCATTCTCTGGTACCCGCGGGCCATCCCGGAGGGCGGCGTGTATGAGACGCCGGTCGAGACGCTTTCCCTGTTGCCCACGCTCCTGGACCTGGCCGGCCTGCCCGCGCCACAGAGCGACGGCCCCTCCCTGGCTGGTCCGTTGACCCGTGGCTCCGAGCCGGAGGCGCGGCCGGTGTTCAGCGAGTTCACCCTCGGCTCCTACCGCACGCGCCCGGAAGACCGCCTCGTGATGGTCCGCGACGGGCGCTGGAAGGCGTCCTGCTGCCTGGACCCGTATCCCCATGACGTCGACCTGTGTGACCTGGAGGCGGACCCCCAGGAGCGCCGTAACCTGCACGGCGACCCCTCCTGCGCAGAGGTCGAGGAGCACCTGCTCGGGCTCATCGCTGCCCACATCGGCGGGTAGACCCGCCCGTTTATCATCGCTAGCCCGCGTGGCTAGCCTAGATGAAGGAGTGATTGCATGTCCTGTGATCGCAAGTCCGGACCCGTCCTCGGAGAGCCCGAGGAGATCGCCGCGAGCACCGCGCCCGTGCTGCAGCCCTGGCGCCGCATCATCCTGGACCCAGAGTTCGGTGGGCGCTGGGTGGTGGCCGGCGATGTGGACGGCGACGGCGAGGTCGAGATCGTCAGCGCCCAGAACTATAACGAGAACGACGTGCACTATACGTCGACCGCCGTGGCCCAAAGGCTGGACGGCACCGTCCTCTGGCGCTGGGGCGACCCCACCGTCGGCCGCAAGACGCTGCACCACGACGTCGCCTGCCAGATCTACGACTGGGATGGCGACGGACGGAACGAGGTCGTGATCGCCTCGGACGGGTTCCTGGTGGAACTCGACGGGCGTACCGGCCGCGAGCGCCGGCGGTTGCCCATTCCCAAGGGCGCCAGCGACTGCGTGGCCTTTGCGCGCCTGTCGGGGCGGCCCCAGGCCGACGTTCTGGTCAAGACCCGCTATACCGAGATCTGGGCCTATGCTTACTCGGGGGAACCCCTCTGGCACGTGGAGCTGCCCGGTGGCTACCGCACGGCCCACCAGGCCCGCCCGATCGACATCGACGGTGACGGCCTCGACGAGATCATGGCCGGCTGTGCCCTGCTGAACCCGGACGGGTCCGTCCGCTGGGTCTACGAGTCGCGCGCCGTCGACCCAAACCGCGGCCACCTGGACGCCATGCGCGTGCTGCGTTCCGGCCCGAGCCCCGAGGAGTGGCGCCTGGCGATGAGCCTGTGCGGGGCCGGCAACCTTGCCGTGGTCGACGGCAACGGCAAGATCGTCTGGGAGGTGCCGGGGCACCACTTTGAGTCGCTGGATATCGGCCGCTTTTGCCCCGACGTGGAAGGGCCACAGATCGCCGTGGACATCGACCACGTGCCCTGGGGGCAGAGCCCCGTGTGGGTCTACGACCAGAACGGCAACAAGATCAGCGAGATGACCACCGTGTACTCGCGCAGCCACCGCCTGATCGACTGGGACGGCTCGGGCGTCTCGGCCCTGGCCATCGCGCGGCCGCGGGGGCTGTTTAGCTGCCGGGGAGAGCGTCTGGCGACTTTTGACCTGCACCTGCCGAACGGGGAGGAGGACGTCGACAAGGTGGCCGTGGCGTCCGGAGACATGAACGGGGACGGCGTGGTCGACCTGCTCTTCAACACGGAGGAGGCCGCCTACATCTTCCTCAGCCCGGCCGGCCGCCCCGTGGACGTCCCTCTGGGCTCGGGGCCCAACTTCACCTACTACTGAGGCCAGGGCGGCTCTGCGCCGCCGACGGGCACCACGCCCGCCAGCCAGCAAACATGGGGCCCGCCAATGGCGGGCCCCGCGGCTGGTCGAGCGACGTCGCGCGCCGTCAGGCGTGTGCCTGCGCCGCCAGGGCGCTCCAATCGATCTCGTCGACCTGCATGACGTCCAGGTTCAGAAAGTCGCCGATCTCGGTCTGCTCTACGGCCTTCCGGATGGCATCCGGGCTGGTGGCCTCCCACAGGCAGAAGACATAGTCCTTGCGTCCGTGCTGGTAGGGGTTCCAGGTACGCAGGCAGCGGGCCTGCGACCCATGCGACAACACCGTGGCCCACTGGCCCATCTTGGCCGGCCCCGCCAGCCTGGCAAACTCATCGGCGCTTCTCTTGAAGGTGTGGAGAACCATGTACTTGGCCATTTCGGCCTCCTTCACAGAACCACCAGAGGCACAGCGATTGGCAAGGCGGGCTCCACGGGAGCCGCACGGCTCCACACCCTGTGGCCAGACGGTTCACCCCCTTTCCGCCAGCCCACCGCCCTGATTCTAAGCCCGCCCCCGGCTTATGTCAACGGTCGAGGAGTGTTCCCCTCCTCGACGACCGGCCCCATCTTTTACGCGATGTACACAGTCAGCCGGCCACGGCCCTGCTAGAGTATGCTCGTGGACGGCGACTGCCCACTCCTCACCATACCCCAGCCGGTAAGGGCAGACGCCGACCATCATCGGGATGGCGCCGGACGAGGGAGCCAGCCATCCCGGGTCGCCCTCCCTTGTCTGCCAAGGAGACGCCCGCCGTGGCCGCTGGCTCACTGGTCCTGCTCGTACACCCATCTGACGATGTCTGCGACGCGCTGGGGCGCGCGCTGCGTGCCCACGGTTACCGCATCATCAGCGCACTCACCGGCCGGGCCGCCATACGGTACCTCGGCACCGTCCGGCCCGACGCGATCATCTCCGAAGGGGAGATGGCCGACCTGCCCGGGCGCGAGATGCAGACCCTTCTGCGAGCGTTGTGCCCCCAGGCGGTCCGGCTGGTGTTCGCCTCGCGGCACCCGGCCGACGCACCTACCCTCGATATAGACGAGGACGCCACCGTTCGCCTGCCCCACGATGTGGACGCCGCCACCCTGGTCGGCCGTCTGCAACAATCCCTGGAAGGCCGCGGGCCATCGGCCACCCAGGGCAGCCCGGCGGAGGGCGACGCGGCCCCGCGGCGCCTGGCGCGCGTGTGCGCCTGGTGCGGCAGCGTGCGCGACGAGGCCGGCATCTGGCAAAAGATCGGCCTGGGCGGTCGCGGCGCCGGCACCGACCGCTTCACCCACGGCATCTGCCCGGATTGCCTCCGCCGGGAGGAGGCCGCCCTCCTTACGGCCCGGCCGATCTGAGCGGAGGGCGGCACACAGGCGGATAGCAGGAGGGCGCCCGCTGAGGGGCGCCCTCCCGTTAAGCCCAGAGCCGCCAACGGCTGCATCGGCTCGGCGTGATCCCTAGCAGCCGTCGAGACTGCCGTCAGCTGCCGGCAGCTGGCCTTCTCTCGGGATCCCCAAACGCCCGAAAGCCGTATACGCCGAGCACTGCCGTGAACGCCACGGCGCCGTAAGTGCTGAAGCGCTCCACGATGCCAAAGTAGGCCGCCGGCACGATGCCCGTTCCAGCCCCGCCAATGACCATACCGGTCAGCGCCATGATCGCCCAGGCCGCGAGCGAGCGGTGTCTCGCGCCGCCCCTCAGCCCGCCGATGATGATCAGTGCCAAGGAGATGACACTCAGCAGCACTACCGCCACGGTTACGACGTAGACGTGCATGACGTCCTGAAACGTGCCCGCATAGCCGCTGGCGGAGAGCGGGAACAGGGAATAGCCCACGGCCGACACCCAGTTCATGATGGCAAACAGATAGATGCCGAGGCGCAGAGTCTTGCTTCCCTTGCCCTGTACGACGATGCATACGAGTGCGCTGGAGAGGCCGCTGAACAAGCCATAGATCGACGCCAGACCGCTTGCCACCACATAGGACGGGGCACTGATGGCCGTCAGATCGCTCACCGCCTGGCTGGCTCGGTCATAGCCCGGGTAGAGCATCCCGCCGATCACATCATGGAGCAGATAGAGGACCAGGGCGACGATTCCTGACAGGCAGAGGTAGTGGACCAGCGTTCTATTGGGTTTCATCCGCGTGTTGTGCTCCCTAGAAGCGAGTGGTAGGTTGGGGTCGCCCACGGCTCATGGCAGATCGCCAGGTCACTGCCTCTGGCGGTTCGGCCCCAGGTTCCCTCAGCCGTTACCTCTGTTGACTACTGTGACAGGATTGGCCGAGGCCCCGGCCGCCTGCGCCCAAGTGCTCCCTGCGGTCTCGCCCCATTGTAGTGCGCAACGCGTCGCGGTGTTAGCGCCTCGTCGGCGCGTGTCGCGGCGGACCGGCCGACAGACCTGCGCAACTAAGATTACCGATCGCGGCGCTCCGCCGGGGATACCGGAAGCCCGCCTTGTCACGAGGCGGGTTTGGCTGTGCCAACGGTTGTTGACGATATGGCGGAGGGGGCGGGTTTGGGCAAGCGACGGATCACTCCGTACACAGCTCCGAATCGGAACGACCGGCAGATGCCATAGGGCACAAGGGGGCTTCTCCACACAAAGGTGATGCACCTCTGGACTGACCGACTGACAGGACCTTGGACCCGCGTCAGGCTGACGGATCCGCCTGCAGGCTCTTGCGGTGGACGCCTCTGCTGTTAGCACCGCGGCGTCGGGCGGAGCACACATTGCGGGACAGAGGTGGTCCGGCTGTCTAGCACTCTGCGGCGCTCCTGCCGCACGTGTCCTGACCTACGCGCAGCGTTTGAGAGCCTCCTCACTGATCAGATCGTGATTCCCGCGTGTGTTCTTCGGCGAACTTGTCTGCACGGTCCCGCCCATGAAGCTGCACCAGCGCCTGCACCATGGACCGCGCCGTCGCCTGATTATCCGGCGTCATCCCGCGGTACAGATTCAACAGGGACGCCTCCTCTTCTGTTAGGTTGACGTCGGGACTCTCTCCGATCAGCCCCGCATAGACCCACAGCACCGGCAACCCCAGCGCATCGGCGATCTTGGCGATCCACTCGTGGCTCGGTTGAGCGACGCCCCGCGCCCAGTCCGAGACACTGCTTTGGGAGATGCCGATCTCCCGCGCCAAGTCCCTCATGTACATCCCCCGGAAAGCCAGTTGCACCTGTAGCCAACGACCAAATGGACCATAGTTCACGATGCCCCCCTTTCCTCTCGCAAGAACCGAGGCACTCGTTTCCGCTATACTATACCGCTCTTTCGGAGGAATAGTGACCCTGGAAGGACTCTACGCGGCATTTCCAAGGCGCTTGACCCTGGCGCAAGCACATAGCTGGTAAGGCGAGGGAAGCGGCGCGCCGGCGAGTTGCGCCCGACGCAGCAAGATAGCCCGCAGGGCGCTGGGTGTTAGGCGCTTCCCGCGGCAATCCAGCCACGGGGGGCCGTCGGGGGGACGGGAGCGCAGGATGGCCAGGAGCGTCTGGGGACTGACAAAGGCGGCCCGCCACTTGCCCCCCTTGCCCTGGCGGACCTGGAGCGCGCCGGACTTGGGGTCCAGATCGTTCACGTCGAGGGCCAGGAGCTCACTGCGGCGCAGGCCGGAGTCCAGGAGGGTGAGGAACAGGGCGCGGTCGCGGTCCCCCAGGGGGTCGCGCGGGCACGCTGCGAGCATGGCGCGGACGTGTTCCAGGGGGACCAGATCCAGGACCTGGCGGGGGACGCGGGGCGCGGCGACGTGGAGGGAGCGGTTGGCGAGGTCATCCTCGACGGCGCGCCAGGCCAGGAAGACGCGCAGGGCGCGGAAGGCGCCGGCGACACCGCCGGGATTGTGGCTCTCAGCGAGATGGAGAAGATAGCGGCGGATCAGGGCGGGGGTCAGGTCATCGGTACCGGTGAAGGAGAGGAAGTAATCCAGTTGCTGGTCGTACCAGCGGACCGAGAGGGGGGAGAGGCCGCGGGCCTGCCGATCTACCAGGAACTCCTGAACCTGCCGGACCAAGTACACACGATTCTGATTCTCGTCGATCGTGTGTACTGGATTTTCGGCACTCGTAGGTACTCCAAAACCGGTGTTCTCTTCCATCGGAAAAGCTCCCCACCGGTTACGGTCTGTATGGTTTCTTTGCGGCCTTCTCTTGGCGGAGAGGGCGGGATTTGAACCCGCGACGGATTGCTCCGTACACGATTTCCAATCGTGCGCACTCGACCGGGCTATGCGACCTCTCCGAGATGGCCGGATTGTACCATACTCCCCCACCGCCCACAAATCCCCGCGCCCCCCGCCCCCGCTGGACGCGCCCGCCGCCTCGCACTATAGTCGCCCTGCCACCACCACAGGAGAACGCCAGACGATGCCCCCTCCCGCCCTGCTGCTTCTAGCCGCCGCCCGCGGCGCCGGCAAGACCACGGCGGCCTGCCGCGCCGTGCGGCTGGCTGCCCAGGCCGGCCTGCGCGCCGGCGGCATCCTGGCCCCGCCGCGCTGCGACGCGGCCGGCGCCCGCCTCGGCATCGACGCCCTCGACCTGGCCACTGGCGAGCGCCGCGCCCTCGCTGACCTGGAACCCGACCCCGCCCGCGCCACGGTCGGGCGCTACTGCTTCCGCCCGGCCGCCCTGGCCTGGGCCACCGCCACCATGCTGGCGGCCCTGGCCCAACACCTCGACCTGGCCGTCATCGACGAGATCGGCCGTCTGGAGCTCCGCCAGGGCGGCGGCTACGCGCCGGTGTTGCGCGCACTGCCCACCGCCGCGGCAGCCAACGTGCTCATCCTGGTGCGCGACGCCTTTCTCGAGGAGCTGGCGCCCCACCTCACGGGGCTGCCGCAGAGAGTGGTACGCCTCACCCCCGAGACGCGCGACGCGGTGCCCGAGGAGATCGTGCGCCTGCTGCGCCCGCCGCGCAGCGCCTAGCCGCCCGAGAGCAGGGGGACCGTCAGCGCGTCATCGGGAAAGGGGGCGCCGGCAGCATCCCGCGCCGCGACCCGGGCGCCATCCGCCGGCCGGTACAGCCCCAGGCGCAGGCTGGCCGGGTCGGCCCCCTCGCGCAGCTCTACCTGGCGCACGTCGCGCCAGACGTCCCCGGGCTGCCAGAAGACGGGCGGCGCCGCCCCGGCCAGCGGGTAGCCGTCCCGCTGGCCCACCAGCGCGCCGGCATCGTCCAGCACATGGAGGAACACGGTGACGTCCTCATCTGGCGGCGCCAGGCAGGCCCAGGTCAACGTCACGCGGAGGCCGCCCTCCTCGCGGGTGGCCTCCTGCGCCTCCAGGCGCAGGCCGCCGAACTCCGCCAACCAGGATTCTCCTGGCGCGCGCTCCGTCGCGGCGAGGCCGCCGGCGTCCAGCACGGCCAGGTCGCGACCGGAGGCGCTTACCACGGCGACGGCGCCGGCGCCGCGCAGCGCCTCAGCAAGCTCAGAGTCCCCCACCTCGCGGCCATCACAGGTCAGCCAGTGGCGCCACTCCTGGCGCAGCCTCCCGACCACCAGCGCCTCGACCGGCCTCTCCTCGCCGGTATGCAGCCAGAGCAGGTCACCCGTGGAGGTGTAGGGCGGCACCAGCGTGACCCCCTCATGCCCGAGGGCAAAGGTCGCCTCACGCGGGGCGATCCACCAGGGCACGTTGATGGCCACCAGCCGCTCGCCGGGCGGCATCTCCTCAGCGATGCGCACCAACCCGTCGACGACGTGGCCCATCTGGAGATAGAGATCCGCCCGCGTCGCCAGGAACGTCGCGCCGACCCAGATTCCGGCGACGGCCAGGGCCGCCCCGACCGCGCCGGTCGCCAATGCTCCGGCGCGACGGCGGGTTCCTCTGCGCGCCAGAGGGGCGAGCGCCACCGCCCAAAAGAGGGCTGCGCCTACCGAGGCCCCGTACATCAGTCGCGGGCCATCGACGACATAGTAGAACCCCAACACCAACCAGGCCGGGAAGACGGCCACACCGTACCAGCCCAGGGCTAGGGCGGCCAGCCTCCCCTGCCCGGCGCTCACCAGAAAGACCGTCCAAAGCGCCACGGCCGGCGTAACGATGAGGGCAATCGCCCCGAGGTCGTTCAGGCGTGAGGTGGCCCCCAGCACCGTCCTGGCCAGCGGGGCAACGGGGAAGGCCAGCCCCTGGCTCAGGTAGGCGGCGTTCTGCCAGCGGCTCTCCAGGTTGAGGAGCCAACTCTGGCCGACGTCCTTGGGCACCGCCAACCACACGGCCAGCCCCACGGCCGAAAGCGCCCAGTACGGCGCGCTCTCGCGCAGGGCGCCGAGCAGGTCGCGCCGCTCGGGCCCGGTCAGGAGGAGCAGCACCAGGAGCGGCGCCACCAGAACGCCCGTCTCATGGGCAAAGGGGGCCAGGCCGGCCAACACCAGCGCGGGCGCCCGCCGCCCGCACCCGTGCGCCAGGAGTGCCCCCAGCGTCAGCGTGGTGGCCAGGATGTGCGACAGCGATCCCACCCAGGCCACCGCCTGGTAGGAAAAGGGGAACAGCAGGAAGAGGAGCCCCGCCGTCCAGCCCACCAGGCGGTCTCCGACGCCGCCGCGCCGCCAGAGGAGGGCCATGACTAGCAGCGCGTTGGCCCCGTGCAGGAGGACGTTCACCGCATGGAACGGGCCGGGATGGTACCAGCCCAGCGCCGCCCGCATCACCTTCCACAGCGTGAAGGTGAGCGGGCGGTAGTAGCCGATGACGCGGGCCGAACGCCAGACGCTCGCCAGGCTCTGCCCCTCGAGCCAGCGGTAGTGCACCAGGTCGTCGAGGAAGAGCGGCAGCCCCAGGGTGTAGCCGTAAGCCACGGCCAGCACGGCGAGCAGGCCCACCGCGCCGGCCCAGAACACCTCACGGTCACCCCAGGTGCCCCCCGGGCGGCACCCTGCCGGCCTAGCCCGCCGGCCTGGCCACCTCAAACTCTTCCTCCCCGGCGGCCACGTCGGCGTGGGCCAGCACGACGCTGTCCCCCGCCGCAAAGGCCACCGTTACCCGTACCGGATACTGCCAGCGCGTGCTGATCCGCCCGCGCACGGCACCCTCGCTTTCCTCGCACCGGGCGACCTCCACGCCGCCCATCGAAAAGTGCAGATCGGTGGCCAGGAACGTGGGCGTACGCCCGTCCCAGGGGAGCACCTTCACCAGCGCGGTCCCGTGGGCCGGGAGCTCACCGAGGGGCACGGTGTCGCTCGCGCTGTAGATGCCCAACAGCCGCTGCCCAAAGAACTCGTAGACCAGGTAGCGCTCGCCGGGCAGCCGGTCCAGGACCTCGTCAGACAGGGTCAGGGTGCGCTCGCGGGGCGCGTCCTCCCAGTTGCAGACGGCCACCGTCGCCCAGGGCGCCAGCCCCTGGCCCGCGGGGCGCACGAAGGTACGCAGGACCGAGGGGCAGGTGGGCGCAAAGTAGTCCAGCGATACCGACGATGAGCCGATGGAGGGGATCACGTGGCGGTAGAGCGCCTGGCGATCGGCGTCCAACTCCAGGAACTTTTCCATGAAGCAGACCATCCCGCCGCCGACGTACTGGTTCACCGTCACCGTGCGGGCCTCGTCGTCGGTCAGCATCCCCTGCGAGAGGCGGCCGTGGCGGTTATCCCTGATGGGCTGCTCGCGCCGGCGCACCATCATGGCGTCCGGATCGACGTGCCAGAGCCGGCTCATCCAGGTGCGGTGGATGTTCTGCTTCAGCTTGGGCAACGCCGGCGGCTGGCTCCACATGGCCGTCACGTCGCTCCCGGAACGCTGCGAATCGGCCAGGCCGAGGGAACCGCCAAAGTGCCCGCCACAGACGGAAAGGTAGGCGTCCTTGCCGATGCCGCGGCGCACTGCCTCCAGCCCGCGGCGGTAGGCCTCGAGGCGGGTGGCCGAGCGATCGTAAAAGGCGGCCTGGCGGTTGATGGTCACCGCCCGCAGAAAGTCCAGCTTGTGGTACGTAAAGCCCCAGTCCTCGGTCAGCCGGCGGAAGGTCGCCTCGATATAGTCACACACGCCCGGGTAGGTGGGGTCCAGCACATAGTTGGGCCCGTCCATGGAAAAGATGATCAGCGAGCCGTCGCGATGCCGCAGGAGCCACTCGGGATGCGTCACGGCCAGCTCGGAGTCGCTCTTGGCCAGGTAGGGGCAGGTCCAGATGCCCGGGCGGTAGCCGAGGGCACGGATGCGGTCGGCGGCGTCCCGCATGCCGCTCGGCCACGTGGGGCCGGGCTGCCAATCTCCCCACTGCATGTCCCAGCACTCGTCGATCAGGAACACGTCGAACGGCAGGCGGTCGCCCTCCAGGTGGCCGAGGTCCTCGTGCAGGTCCGCCTCGGTAAAGTAGGGGCCATAGTAGTACCAGGAGCAGAGCACGCTGGGCGGCCGCGTCGCGGGCGGCGTGACGTGGTGGTAGACCCCCACGCGGTCGGTGAAATCGTGGACCAGGGCGTTCGGGTCCGGCCCGACGGCCAGGTAGACCCACTGGCTGGTCCGCTCGCCGCCGCGCGGCACCAGGCAGCCGTCGAACTCACACTCGGCGACCAGGCTTTCCAGCGCGGTGCGCCGCTCATCGGTACTGAGCACCAGGCGCGCGTGGTGGCCCGTCTGGCTGAGCAGGCCGACCAGGAGGCACGGTCCATCGTCGGCGCCGAGCGGGCGCAGCACGCCAAAGGGGTCCATCTCGAAGGAGGTACGCTTCCCATCGGCCCCCACGGGCACGTCGCCCTGCTCGCCGGTGAGAGAGACCGCCTGGGCATAGTCCTCGTCCCAGTGCCCCGGGCGCACGGCAGTCGGCACGCCGTTCTTGAAGCGCGCCTGGGCGACCACTTCCCACTCGCCCGCCGTCCGACCGTCGAGAAGCAGGCCCTGCGCCCCGGCCGCGCAGAGCGGCCACAGCGCGCCGAGCCACAGCTCCTCGTGCTGCTGGTTGGTCAGGCGCTGGCGGATGGCGACGCTTGCGCCGTTCTCTTCCTGCCAAACCTGGCGCAACAGCCGAAAGCCCGCGGCGCTGAAGGCGTCCTCCGTCACCTGGCCGCGCCGCCCGGCCAACGTCATCTCGCGCACCTGACGATCGCGGTGCAGCCACACCTCAGCGTCGGGAGGCGCCGGCCGGCAGGCGGGCGGCCTAAAGTCGCTGCGCATGGTCACGCCGTGGGCCTCGATCAGGATGGCGTCGGTGCTTTGTGGGATGGTCAGGTGGATCGTTGTCATTATCAGTCTCCTGTGTCGGCAGGCGGCGGTCCGCCGGCCACGTATGGCGGTCCACTCACCCGGACGCATCCAGGTGGGCCACCAGCGCCAGGGTCAGGCGCACGGTGGCAGCGGCGTTGGCGACGTCCGCCCGCGCCACACGGTCGGTCTCCAGATGGTAGGCTTCGTCGGCATAGGGGAACGAGCCGATGTTCAGAATCGCCGCCGGGAACCCCGCCTTGATGAACGAGCCATCGTCGTCCCCCGGTCGCTCCACGGCGACCTTGCTCTGGTCAAGCCCCAGCCCATAGCGCGCGTTCAACGCGGCCAGCAGATCAGCCAGCCGCTCCCCTTCCGGCGTGGTGTAGCGCGTCACGTTGGCGGGGCGGCCGGTAGCGCGGCCGGCATCCCCGCGTGAGCCGATGCCGTCCAGGTTGATGGCCCCCACGACGGCACGCCCCTCGGCGGCCAGGCGCCTCGCGGCGATGACGCTCGTCCAGGGGGTGTGTTCCTCGTTGCAGAAGAGGCAGGTCACCGTGCGGCGGGGCGCCCAGGTGGCCAGCGCCCGGGCCGCCTCGAGCGCGCCGACGGTGCCGATGGCGTTGTCGTTGGCGCCCGGCGAGGGGATCCAGCTCTGCGAGTCTTTGTGCGCCATGATCACGATCGTTTCGTCGGGCAGCGTGGACCCCACGCGGCGCGCGTACAGGTTGTGCGCCGTGTACCAGGGATCGGCCGGGTCGGGCGGAGAGTACTGCGCCGAGGGCGCCTTGCGAAAGTCCCGCCGGAAGGCCTGCACCGGCACCGCCTCGCGCTCCACCGCGTAGCCGGCCGCCTCGAGCTGGCCGGCGATATAGGCGTCGGCCTCTTCGAGGGTGCTGCGCGCGTGGCCGGGCAACCGGTAGTTCAGCGTGCGGAAGGGCAAGGGGTCCTCCGCCAGGTAGTGCAGGTCGCGGCACATGCGTGCCTCGTCCACCAGCGCCATCAGGCGCCGAGCGGTGTCGTCGAGCATGGAGACCTCCCGGTGCGTCTGCCGAAGGGAACGGCGCGCCCCTCCCCTGCCCTGGCCCGAGGGAGGGGCGCACTCGTCTGGGTGCGTGCCGCTTGGCCGGCTACTCGACCTTGACGGCGATGGCCTGGGCTTTCAGGCAGAGCTCGGCCGCCTTGAAGGTGTGCTCCTGCGTCATGGCGTTCTCGGTGCGGTTCAGGCAGTCGAGGATCAGCTGGCCAAAGAAGGGGAAGCCCACCTGCCCCTGCAGGTTCATGTGCTGCTCGCCCTCGTGGTTGACGAGGTACAGCTGGTCGCCGCGGCGCTCACGGGCCACGTCGATGTACTTGCGCATCTCGATGTAGCCGTCGGTGCCGAGGATGAAAGTCCGCCCATCGCCCCAGGTGCCCAGCCCGTCGGGCGTGAACCAGTCCACCCGGAAGTAGTTGGTCGCGCCGTTGTCGGCGATGAGGGTGGCATCGCCAAAGTCCTCCAGCTCGGGGTAGTCCTTGAACTTGTAGTTGCCCACCTTGGCCGCCTGGACGGTGGCATCCTGGGCACCCGAGTAGAACAGGAACTGCTCGATCTGGTGGCTGCCGATGTCCGTGAGGATGCCGCCATAGCGGGCCTTCTGGAAGAACCAAGCCGGGCGCGTCGGCAGGCTGATGCGGTGCGGGCCGGTGCCGAGCACCTGCACGACGCGGCCAATGGCCCCAGCCTTGACGAGCTCACCGGCGTACACGGCGACCTCGACGTGGAGCCGCTCGGAGTAGTACACCGCGTACTTGCGCCCCGTCTCGGCCACCTTGCGCTTGGCGTCGGCCAGCTGCGACAGGCTGGTCATGGGCGTCTTGTCGGTAAAGTAGTCCTTGCCGGCATCCATGGCCCGGAGCCCCGTGGCGCAGCGATCCGCCGGGACGTCAGCGGCGGCCACCAGCCGCACCGCCGGGTCAGAGAGGATCTCGGCCTCGCTGCGGGCCACCTGCACCTGCGGGAAGCGCGCCCGGAAGGCCTCCACCTTGGCCGGGTCCGCATCGTAGACCCACTTGAGCGTCGCGCCCGCCTCCGTCAAGCCGTTACACATGCCGTAGATGTGGCCGTGCTCGAGGGCGGTGGCGGCGAACACGAACTCCCCGGGGCCCACCACCGGCTGGGGCTTGCCCTTGGGCGCATAGGTCATCCCGTCCATCTTTTGCGTCATGCTCTCTCTCCTTCCGCTTACATCACTCGTTCGTAGCGCGATATGGAAATGATCACCGGGCGCAGGAGCGGCGGCGGGTGACCCCCGCCGCCGCTTCGGCCTCCCCTGGCGGCACTATTGCTGTAGCCCCTCGACGATCCGCTCGTAGCGCTGCACCAGATCGTGCGCGTGCGCGTCCGAGCGGCCCTCGGCAAAGATCTGGAAGCGCGGCTGGTCCTCGTCGGGCAGGACGAGCACCCACTCGTCCTCGCCGAGCAGGATTTTGACCCCGTCGATGTTGGGGCCCATGCGATCCTTGTATTGCTGGTTCAAGAGACGCATCACGGTGCCCTTGTGCTCCCAGGGGCAGCTGACCACTCCCTGGGCCATGAAAAAGGGCGGCACCTCAGCCAGGACCTCGGACAGATGTGTTTCCTGGACGGCCAGGTACTCGAGGATCTTGGCCACGGTCATCATGCCGTCCACCACCGGCTGGAACTCCGGCCAGATGAAAGACCCCCGCCCGTCTGCGGCCATGACCACACCTTCCCGGTTGGCCGCCGCCATGATGGCGGACAACGCCGTCTTGGTGCGCACCACCCGGCCCCCGAGGGAGGCGGCCAGTTGGTCGATGACGTTGGGCAGCGTCACGGGAACCGCCAGCGTGCCGCCGGGGCGTGAGCGCAGCGCCATCACCGACATGGCCACCGTCAGCATGGCGCCCGAGACGGAACGCCCCAGGTCGTCGACGACGTAGACGCGCTCACCACCGACGTCCAGCCGCACGCCCATGGCCGTCTGCAACACCCCGCAGATCTGGGCCAGCTGCTCAAGCGAGTGCCGGAACTCCTCCGCGCGGATGGACATCTTGGACTCTTCCACGGCGGCGTTGAGGGCCACCACGCGCACGTTCAGCTGCGCCAGGATGGGAGAGAGGACATCGGCAGTCGGGGCGTTGGCGAAATCGACCACGCAGTAGGGGTTGCGGCGCTGGATGGCCCCCACGTTGAGGTTGGCCAGGAACTCGCTCGTGTAGCGCTCGCGAACCTGCTCGGCATAGCCGATAGAGCCGATCTCATCCAGGTAGACGCGGCGAAAGTCCTCGCGGAAGAACACCCGCTCAATATTGCGCTCGTCGTCCTTGGAGAGGTCCTGCCCGTTCTTGTCAAAGAAGCGTATGTCGACCACCCGATTGTCGAACGGCGAAAGGCGCACGTGCACGCCGCCCGCCGCGCCAGACCGCCGCGTGATGTAGCGTGCCACGGGGATGGGCACCTCACGGAGGTCCATCACGTTGACCCCGGCCGAGGGCAGGCCGGCGATGATGCCCCGCTTGATCATCCGCGGGCTGCGGTGCGGGTCGCGGTTGGTCGTCACCGAGGAGCCCTGCTTGAGCGTGGCCGCAAACGCTGCGCCCAGCCGTGCCGCGAACTCGGGCGTCAAGTCCACGTTCACCAGCCCGGTGATGCCGTAGCGCCCGTAGAGGACCCGCCGCCCCTGCGAACCCCAGATAATGCTCGTCTTGACCGTGGCGCCGGCGTCCACTTCCTTGTCGGGCCAGATCTTGACGCCGGGATGGATGACGGCAGCCTCGTTGATCACCGATCCATCGCCGACAATGGCCCCCTCAAAGACCACGGCCTTGCTCTTTAGGCTGCACTGCCGCCCGATAATGGCGCCACGCAGCTCGGCCCCCTCGCCGACGTAGCAGTTGCGCCAGATGATGCTGCGCTCCACATGGGCATTCGCGTCGACCACGGTATAGTCGCGGATCACCGTGGGGCCGTGGACGATCACTCCACCCTTGATCTTGACCCCGTTCCCCAAGTAGATGGCCCCGTAGAGCTGGGCATCGGGGGCGATCTCGACGTCCTCGCCCACCCACAGCGTCTCGCCCGTCCGGTCCCCCAGCGAGTCTACCTGTACGCGGCCCTCCAGGACGTCGTTCGAGGCGCGCATGTACTCGGCCAGGTCGCCGACATCGCACCAGTAGCCGCCTGAGACGTAGCCGTACATCGGGTCGCCGCGCTTCATCAGCAGAGGAAAGAGGTCTTTGGAGAAGTCGAAGCTCGTGCCCGGCTCAAAGTGGCCGAGCACTTCCGGCTCCAGCACATAGATGCCGGTGTTCACCGTGTCAGAGATCACCTCGCCCCAGGAGGGCTTTTCCTGGAACTGCTGGATGCGGCCCTGGTCGTCCAGGATGATGACGCCGTACTCCAGGGGGTTGGGCACGCGGTAGAGCGTCAGCGTGGCGAGGGCGTGCTTCTGTTTGTGGTAGGCCACCACGGCCGATACATCGATATCGGTGACGGCGTCACCGCTGATGACCAGAAAGGTATCGTCCAGGAGAGCCTCGGCCTGCTTGACGCTGCCGGCCGTCCCTAGGGGCGTCTCCTCAACGCTGTAGGTGATGTTCATGCCCAGGTTCTGGCCATCACCAAAGTAGTCCTGCACGTCGGCAGCCATATACTGAAGAGTGATGATGACGTCGACGATGCCATGGCGCTTCAGCAGGTCCAGGATGTGGCCGAGGACCGGCTTGTTGGCGATCGGGACCATGGGCTTGGGGCGGTTGAGAGTCAGAGGGCGCAGCCGTGTGCCCGACCCACCTGCCATTACCACTGCTTTCATCGCTCGTTACCTCCAGGCGTGGCGATCACGGATGGACAAGGCGTGGCGAAAGGTGAGGCGTTCGGTGAGGACCCCTATGACGCGGCGGATGCGCCCCTGGCAGCTCCGGGCGAAGACTGGGCCGCACGAGATGGGTGTGACGGCAGAGTGACGGCGGACAGCCCGCAGGGAGCGTACGGCACATCCTGATAGGCACCTCCCTTCGACGCTGAAGGGCCAGCGGTATGGCGACCCTGACGCGCTGCTTGGGCGCATTATACACGGTGCGCGCGGCGGCTGCCAGCGATGCCCGGGGCCAGGGCCCACCCACCCCGTTTGACACCCCCTTCCCCGCGCCGCTACAATCGCTGGCGTGCACGGTTCGGGGAATCACTGCAGAAAGGACGCAGCATGGCACGGAAAAAGATCGGCTTCATCGGGCTGGGGATCATGGGCTCTCCCATGGCCGGGCACCTCATGAAGGCCGGGCACACGTTGATCGCCTACGACATCTTTCCCGCGGCGGCCGACGCGCTCGTGGCCGAAGGCGCCACGCGGGCCAGCTCGCCCAAGGATGCGGCGCGCCACGCCGACGTGGTCATCTCCATGGTGCCCGACTCGCCCGACGTCGAGAAGGTCTACCTGGGCGAAGACGGCGCCCTCGAGGGGGCCAAAGAGGGGACGCTGCTCATCGACATGTCCTCGATCTCGCCGGTGACGGCCATCAAGGTGGCCAAGGCCGCCGCGGAGAAGGGCTGCCCGATGCTCGACGCGCCCGTGTCGGGCGGGCAGGTGGGTGCCCAACAGGCGCGCCTGTCGATCATGGTCGGTGGCAGCGCCGAGGTCTTTGAGGCGGCCAAGCCCCTGTTTGACCTGCTCGGCACGGCGACGTTCTGCGGCGCCTCCGGCGCGGGGCAGACGGTCAAGGCCTGCAACCAGATCCAGGTGGCCATGAACTTTATCGGCATGGCCGAGGCCCTCGTGCTGGGCGCCAAGGCCGGCGTAGACCCGGAGATCATCATCAAGGTGCTCTCGGCCGGTTACGCCCAGACGCGCGTCATGGACGTGCGCGGCCCGCGCGTGCTCAAGGGCGATTATGAGCCGGGCTTCCGCGCCCGCTTCCACTACAAGGACCTGAACATCATCCGCGAAACGGCCAAGGCCTACGGCGCCAGCCTGCCGGCCTCGGCGCTGGCCCACGAGCTGTTCACCGCCATGATGGCCAACGGCTGGGGCGAGCTGGACCACTCCGCCGTAGTCAAAGTGATCGAGCTCCTCTCCAACGCCAAGCTACCGGTCAAGGAGTAGCAGCGGCGCGCTGGGCTAGATGACGAGGGCCGCCACGCCAGCATGGCGCGGCGGCCCTCACGTCTCTGGCCGCAACCGCTACACGGGCAGGCTCACAGTGGCGCCGGCCTGCCCCCCGCTGGGGAGCGTCACCGCAATGCTCCGCCCGCCCACGGTGGCCGTCAGCTCCGGTGTCGTCTGCGTCGGCTCGCTGACGTATAGGCGCCAGCCAGCCTCCGTCCGCCGCAGCATGACCAGGCAGCCCCGGTCCACCTGCACCGTCGGCCCTCCGGGCCACTCCAGTGCGCCCGGCGCGTGGAAGGCGGCCTGCAGCAGGTCACTCCCGAAGGTGACCGCCTGCAGATCCTCTCGGTTGGCCAGCACCGTGAACCCCGGGGCGTCGGCGCGGGCCGGCATCGCCGCGGCGTCCACGCCCAGCAGGACGGCATAGGCATACGCGCCGCCGGCAGGGGCCACGCCGTGGTCCACCCACAGGCTGAGCACCTCGCGCGAGACTGGCTCATCGGGAAAGTTCGAGTTGATCTGCTGCCAGGAGCCGGTTTGGGTGGCCACGCGCAGCGAGGCGCCCTCCCCGTCGAGAGCCAGATAGCCCAGGGCGTCGTGGTGGGCCCAACGCCAGCCGTCGTAGACCTGGCCCGCCGCAGCCGCTTCATGCCCCGGGCCGGCCCCGACCGTCACCTCACCGCGCGCCAGGCACTGGTTGATCGAGGTGAGCACCGCATCGGCCTCCGAGCGGATGCCCGCCCCCAGGCAGACGATCTCACTCCCCCGGCAGAACCAGGCCTTGCGCGCCGAAACGCCGTCCAGGCTGTAGTGCAGGGCGGCGAGGCCGTCGGCGCCGTCCGAGGCGCCCCCCACGAACTCGGTCGCCCCGCGGTGCCGCCCGACGCTGAGGATCGGCAGCGGCTCGTCGGCCTGCCGACAGGTGACGCCGGGCAGACGTCGCCAGTCCCACACGGGGAATATCCCGACATACTCCTGCCCGCTCTGCAGGAACAGGGTCACGCCGTCACCCATGTGGTAGTTGCGCAGGCCTTCGCCGTTACACTGCTCGGAGCGCACCGTGCGCGTGCTGCTCATGCGGATCGAGGCGTAGAACCCCGCCCGGCGGTGGACGCTGAAATCGGACCGCCAGAAGTGCCGGTTCCCGCTTGGCGCCTCGCCGGCGCCGGCGGCCAGCGCCCCCGTCAGGCGCCCGTGGAGGGTCCCGAGGGCGGCGCGATGCTTCGGTGAGGCGGCTGCCAGGTGCTGGCAGGCGGCCACCAGGTCGCGCGACTCCCACCGGCTGCGCTGCGGGCAGGTGATGAAGCGGCCCACCACGTGGTAGTCCAGCAGGTCGCCCCAGGCCATCCAGTTGGTGCCCTCGAGGAGCATTTGGCAGAGGGTCTCGATCTTGTCGGCGCTCATGGCCAGGGCCGTGCCCTCGAGCAGGGTGGCATAGGGGGCAATCGTCTCGATGAAGGAGGTCCCATAGTTGCCCTGGTAGAGCTGCGGGCCATGCTGATGGAAGGACCAGTCTGGCTGGATCCCCTCGGCAGACGTGGTCACCCGCACCTCGCCGAGGATCTCGCCGAGCGCCGTGCGGGCCAGGGGTTCGTCATCGGTCAGTAGCGCCCGCATGAAGGCGATGGTGGCCAGCCAGGCGCGGTTCTGGCCGGTCATGCCGATCTCGACACGGGCCAGGATGCCGATGCCGGCGGCCCTGTCGGCGGCCGGCACGTCGTCACCAAAGACGAGCAGGATCTGGCCCATCACCATGGGCGCGCCGATGTCGTTATGCCACCAGTTGTCGCTCTGCGGGTCGCGTTGCAGCCAGTAGGAAAGGGCGCGTCGCGCGGCGCTCAGTCGGTCGCTTTCCTCGGCCGAGCCGGGGCCCGCGGCACGGGCTGCCTGGAGGATCTCCAGGAGGCGCCGCAGGTGCAGCGCCGGCGCCCAGTGCGAGCGCTGCCGGTCGGCATAGTCGATATCGGGCCAGGAGCCGTCCTCGCCCAGGCTAGCATACGCTGCGGCTGTGCTCAGGCTCTCGCTGGCCTCGCCGCGCATCCGCGCGGGGGCCTCGGCCAGGGAGCGGGCCAGCCGCTCGCGGATGATGGCCAGATCGTTCATGCGTTCATTCCCTCCGCGCGCCACAACGCGCTGGCAGTGTGCGCCCGCCGGCGAGGTGCCGGCGGGCGTTTCTTCTCGTTGATGCCGGGGGTCAGCGCTCTTCAGCGGCAGCGAGGAAGGCGCGCAGCTCATCTGCCCCGATCCGGAACGAGTGCTCGGGCCCCGGGTAGGCGCGCTCCTTGATCTCGCGGTTGAAGCGCTCCAGCGCCTCACGCAGGACGGCGCCCACCTCGGCGTACCGTTTGGCATGCCGCGGGGTGAACGCCTCGAACATGCCGATGGCGTCGTGGTAGATCTGGCAGTGGCCGCTGCAGCCCTCGCCGCTGCCGATTGAGATGGTCGGCACGGATACCTTGGCCGTGATCACCTCGGCCACGCGGGCAGGCACCAACTCCAGAAGGATGGCGAACACGCCGGCCCGCTCGAGGGCCAGGGCGTCATCCAGCAGGCCGAGGGCCGCCTCGGCGCTGCGCCCCTGCACCCGGTACCCGCCGATGGCCGAGGCACTCTGCGGTGTAAGCCCCAGGTGCCCCATGACCGGGATCCCGGCGTTCACGATGCCGCGCACCGCCTCGACCATGGTGCGCCCGCCCTCGAGCTTGACGCCGTCAACCCCGGCCTCGGCCATGAAGCGGCCGGCGTTGCGGATCGCGTCGGGGACGGAGGTCTGGTAGGACATGTACGGCATGTCTCCCAGAACAAAAGCCCGCTGGCAGCCACGCGCCACCGCTCCCGCGAACACCACCATCATGTCCATCGTAGCGGGCAGGGTGTTGGGGCAGCCCAGTACCGTCATGGCGACCGAGTCTCCCACCAGCACGATGTCCACGCCAGCCGCGTCGATCAGCCGCGCCGAGGGATAGTCGTAGCAGGTGATCATGCTGAGCGGCGTGCCCGCCTCGGCCATCGCCCACAGATCTGGGATCGTCAGCTTGGCCGTCATGTTGCCCCTCCTCTAGCCCTGCCAGGCGTTCTGGACCTTGAGCGCGGCACGCACGACGTCGTCCATGTCGTCGGTCTCGGCCAGGAGAGCGCTCTGGCGCAGCCACAGCCCCCTGTCACAGACTTCGACGGCCACGGGGCAGGGCTGTGGCTCCTCCTGGGGCAGGCCCAGCTTGCTGCGGATGTAGCGCGTGCGCTCGACGACAACCTGTGAGGCGCTCAGCGGCGCCCCGTAGCCGGCCGTGATCGGCACCCCTTCGGCGCGGATTGCAGCAGCAAAATCGCGGGCCGGGCGGCCGCCAAAGCGGCGCGGATCGTACCAGATCTTGAAGAGATGGTAGGCGTTGCGCGTCACCCGCGGGTCGCCAGGGACGGGGCTGAGCCCGGGGACCTCCTGCAGGGCGTCGGCAAGGTAGGCGGCATTGGCGCTGCGGCGTTCGGCCTGCTCTTCCAGGCGCCCCAGCTGGCAAGAGAGCACGGCGCCGGCCCACTCCGACAGGCGAAAGTTGGAGGCCAACGTGATGTGGTGGTACCACTCGCCGTGGCGCTGGCGCCCGACGTTGACCACCGACCAGCACCGCTCGGCCCAGGCGTCATCGTTGGTGAGGATCAGGCCGCCCTCACCGCCGGTGATGTTCTTGGAGGCCTGGAAGGAGAAGCAGCCCATGTCGCCAATGGCACCGACCTTGCGCCCCTGCCAGGTGGCCGCGTGGGCCTGGCAGGCATCCTCGATCACCACCAGCCCGTGCCGCTTGGCGATGGCGTTGATGGCGTCCATGTCAGCTGGCTCACCGCCGATATGCACGGGCATGATCGCCCTGGTGCGCGGGGTGATGGCCGCCTCAATCTGGCCGGGGTCCATGTTCCAGGTATCGGGCAAGACGTCAACAAAGCGGGGAATGGCGCCGACCAAGAGGGCGCTGTTCGCCGTGGCGATGAAGGTGTAGGGCGTGGTGATGACCTCGTCACCCCAGCCCAGGCCGGCCGCGAGCAGGCACACTTCTAGCGCGGCGCTGCCGTTGGTGACGGCCACGCCGTGGCGCGCATCGTGGTAGGCGGCGAACTCTTGCTCGAGGCGCTTTACCTGGCTTCCCTCGGGGGCCCACCAGGCGCCGGACCTCAGCACGCCCAAGAGGGCGCGCTCCTCTTCTTCTCCCCACTGGGGCCAGGAGGGGTACGGGGCGCTGCGGAGCGGTTGCCCGCCATCGATGGCCAGGGTCGAGGACATGGCGAATACCTCCCTTGAGGGCACGCTGAGGACCGAAAACCACAGGCACGATGCGGGGCGATTATAGCGGAGTGTCGGCGGAGGGCACAAGCGCCTCCACCGGCAGAGCAGCCGGCAGACACGGGAACTTGCCCAGGTACCGAAAGGCGGCCCCACAAGTGGGACCGCCTTCCAGACCAAGGCCCGCCTGGCTGCCCTGGGATTCAGGGGGGGAAGAGCAGACAGGCGAGGCTTTCAACTAGTATTGTAGCACACCCCTGCGTCAGAACGTGTCGTTTTCCATTAGAGTTTTCATGCAATCCGCAGCGAGTGTGCCCTCTGCACCGGGCCCTAGAACTGCCGCCGGCCGAAACGGTCCGCCGCCCGCAGCGCCGCCTCGGCGGGCATCTCGGCCTCCAGCGGGGCCAACGCGTCGCCGTCCAGGCAGTAGGTGGCGCCCGCCCGTTGCAGCGTCTCGACCAGCGTCGCACGCCAGGAGTTCAGCTCAGCGGCGTTGGCCGGGTCGGCGGCCAGGTTACGTGTTTCCCCCGGATCATCGGCCGGGCGGTACATCTCTTCCATGCCGCCGCGGCGGTTCCAGATGAACTTGGTGACCCCGTCGGTCACGCAGTGGCGCACGTCCTGCTCGGTAGACCCGTACACGCTGTGTACCACGCGCCGCTCAAAGGGCGCCTCGCCGCGGCCAAAACCCAGGAGCGACACGCCGTCGCGCGGGCGCGTGTCTTCCACACCCGCTGCCTCGAGGATCGTCGGCAGCAGGTCCATCAACCCTACCGGCGCATCCACCACGCAGCCGGTGGCGCGGCTCCGCCAGCGGCGCGGCAGTGACATGATGTAGGGCACCCGCATGGAACCCTCGTAGAAGGTCGTCTTGAAGAACAGCCCACGGTCCCCCATCATATCGCCGTGATCGGCGGTAAAGATGACCAGGGTGTTCTCGAGGAGGCCGCGCCAAGCCAGGCCCCCGAGCAGACGCCCGATCTGCGCGTCGACGTGTGAGATCTCGCCCATGTAGTGGGCGCGGATGCGGCGGACCTCGGCGGGGCTGAGCCGGTCCCACCCGTAGGTCTGGGGCAGGCCGCGGAGCGAGGGCGGCAGCGCCAGCGGATCGATATCGGTCGCGTACGGGTCGGGCACCTGGTCGGGATCATACATGGTATCGAACGGGGCGGGCGGGTCGAACGGCGAGTGCGGCTTGGTGAACGACGTGTACAGGAAGAACGGCCGCGTCGGGTCGCGTCGGTCGAGATAGTTGAGGCTCTCCGACACGGTCCAGGTGGTCACGTGGTGCGACTCGGGCACCAGGCTGCGCCGTGATTGGACCATGTTGTTCCCCAGGCCGTGCATGCGTTCCTGCCCGGCGTAGGGCGTGGTCTGCAGCCAGCGGTGATAGTCGTCCCCGCCGGGCATGCGCCCCGCTTCGCACACGATGGTGTTGTCAAATCCATAGCAGGCCCGCTGCGGGGTGAAGTGCAGCTTGCCCACCGACTGGGTCTGGTAGCCGGCCCGCCCCAGAAGGTAGGGGAGCGTGTCGGCGATCGGCATGGGCACGTTCTTGTTGGCCCGCAGCTGCATCGTCTCCGGGTGAAGCCCGGTCATCATGACGTAGCGCGCCGGGATGCACACGGGGCACTCGGAATAGCCCCGAGTAAAGGTCACCCCTTCGTCGGCCAGGTGGTCGATGTGGGGAGTCTGGATCAGTGGGTGCCCGGCCACGCGCAGCCAGTCGCCGCGCTGCTGGTCGGACGTGATCAGTAGGATATTGGGCTGGTCGGCCATGAAGCTCCTCTCTGGCATCAGTTGGCGCTCTGCGCCCCGAGTATAGCCGGCAGAAGGGCGCGGTCAACGCGCCAGGCATATCGCGGCCACGCCGGAAATGCCGTTCGTGGGCCCGGGTAGCGCTTCTCTCGCCGGCAAAGCGTGGTATACTCCGGATAGACAGCACGAGGCACGCGAGGCGAGTTCGCGGCAAGGAGGCCACTCGTGCAGCTGCGCAGCCCCTGGTTGCAGTATCTGTCGCTGAACGCCGTCTACCTCGGCACCTCGTTCATGTGGAACATGCTGCACCCCATCGTCCTCCCGCTCCTGCTCCTCAACTACGGCTCAGAACAGACCAAGAACACCCGCCTGGGCATCCTGACTTTTGCCGGGTACATCCTGGGCATGGTGGTGCAGCCCCTGGCCGGCGCCCTGAGCGACCGCACGCGCCACGTGCTGGGCCGCCGGCGCCCTTGGGTGCTGTACGGATCGCTGGCGGCCATCGCCTCCCTGCTGCTCCTGAACGTCGCCTCGAGCTTCTGGATGCTGGCCGCGGCCTATCTCCTCCTGCAGATCACCTCCAACGCCGTAATCGGTCCCTGCCATGGCCTGATTCCTGACGCCCTCCCCGAGGGGCGCCGCGGATTGGCCATTGGCCTGCGGAACCTGCTGGACATGGCCGGCATCATCGGCGCGGCCTGCTGCGCCGGCTTCCTGGCCCGCACCGCCGGGGCCGACGCGCCCGTCGGCCTGCTCCTGGCGGCCGGGCTCCTGGCTGGCACCATGCTGCTGACGACCTTTGGCTCGCGCCTGGCCAGGGCACCGGCACGGCCCGCCGAAGCGGCCGCCGCCGTGCGCTCCGTCGGCGAGGTGCGGGAGCTCCTCCAGGTGGACCTGCGCCAGCACGTCGGCTACTGGCGGCTGCTGGCCTCGCGGTTCTGGCTGCTCCTGGCTACGTCGCTCCTGCTCTCCTTCGGCCTGTACTACATCCAGGACTCCCTGCGCCTGGAGGACCCGGCCGGGGCCGTCAGCAACCTGATGCTCGCCATCGGCATCCCGATGGCCTTGGTGGTCGTACCGGCCGGCATCCTCTCCGAACGCTGGGGGCGTCGCGGCCTCAGCCTGGTGGGCTGCGGGCTGTTGGCTGTCTGTGTGGTGCTCCTGTCGGTGGCCCGCAGCGTGGCGACCATTCGGGCCCTCGGGCTGCTGGCCGGCGTCGGCATGGGCACCTTTGTCAGCGTCAACTGGGCCTGGGCCACCGACCTCGCCCCGCTCGACCAAGCCGGCAAGTACCTGGGCCTGGCCAACCTGACCACGGCCGGCACCAGCGCGCTTGGCAGGCTTATGGGCCCGGTGATCGACCTGGTCAACGCCTGGCACGAGAACGTCGGCTATCAGCTAGTGTTCGTGGTGGCCGCCGCAGCGGTGATGACCGCCCTCTACCAGACGCTGCGCATCCCCGAGACACGAGGACCCGTCGACACTGAGGGGGTGTTGGTCCGCGCCAGCCCGGGCAGGGCGTTCCCGACGCGGGGAAAGCGGTGACGACGCGCACCCCCTGGGCGCGCTATGTCGCGCTGGACGCCGTCTACCTGGGCACCTCTTTCCTGTGGAACTCGCTCCACCCGATCGTCCTGCCGATCCTGCTGCTGGCCTACGGCTCCGACGAAACCAAGAACACCCGCCTCGGGGTGTTGACCTTCGTGGGGCTCTTGGTGGCCATGGGGGCGCAGCCCCTGGCCGGCGCCCTGAGCGACGCCACCAGGCACCGCCTCGGCCGGCGGCGCCCCTGGATCCTGGCCGGCGCGGCGGCCTCGGCGCTCTGCCTGGCCGGGTTGGCCGGCGCCGGTCGCTTTGGTACGCTGGCCTTCTGGTACCTGGCCCTGCAGGTAGCCAGCAACGCGATGGTGGGCCCGGCTAACGCCCTCATCCCCGACGAGGTCCCCGCCCCGCATCGCGGCCCCGTTTCGGGCCTCAAGAACCTGCTGGACATGGCCGGCATCGTCCTGGCCGCGGCGGTCACCGGGCGGCTGATGGGCGGCAGCGGCCCGCGCGCCGAGCTGAACCTGGCCCTGATCGGCGCCCTCTTGCTGCTCAGCGCCGGGCTGACGGCCTGCCGCCGGCCAGCCCACTTGGCGCCGCTTGGCGCGGCGGCGCCGGCCGGTGTCGGCCGTGGGCTGCGTCGGCGCCTGGGAGTGCGCCTCGGCGAGAACCCCGCCTATGCCCGGCTGCTCACCTCGCGCTTCTGGCTCCTCCTGGCCACCTACCTGGTGCAGTCTTTTGCTCTTTACTACTTTCGCGACGTGCTCTCCCTGCGCGATCCTGCCGCGGCCATGGGCAGCCTGATGACCTGCATCGGCATCCCCCTGGCACTGGCCGCCCTGCCCGCCGGCATCCTGTCGGAGCGCTGGGGGCGCCGCGGCCTCAGCCTGGCGGCCTGTGGCCTGGTCGGCGCCGGATTGGGCTGCCTCGTGGCGGCGCGCGGCCTCGGCTCGATCCGCGCTCTGGGCGCGGTGGTCGGGCTCGGCATGGGCGTTTTTGTCAGCGTCAACTGGGCCTGGGCCACCGACCTGGTCCCCAGCGGTGAGGCGGGCAAGTACCTGGGCCTGGCCAACCTGGCTACGGCGGGGCCCAGCGCCCTTGCCCGCCTGGCGGGGCCGCTGATCGACGCCGCCAACGGCTGGCGCCCGGGCCTCGGCTATACCCTGCTCTTTGCGTTGGCCACCCTCGCCGCGGCGGTGGCCTTTGGCGTGACGGTGCGCATCGACGAGACGCGCGGCCCCCGCGCCGCCCTCCCCCGGCCGCCCGTTCGCCCTGCTTGACAGGCCCTCCCACCCCGCCGACAATCGGCGGCGCCGTCACCCCACTATCTTAGGGAGAGAGCATGTCCGTCACCGGTGTATACCCGCCCATCGCCACGCCCTTTGCCGACGGGGGCGCCCTCGACACGGCCGCGCTGGCGGCCAACATCGCCCGCTGGAACACCACCGGGCTGCACGGCTACGTGGTGGCCGGCTCGAACGGCGAGAGCCCCCACCTCGACGATGACGAAGTCGCCACGGCGGTAGGGGTCGTCCGCCGGGCCGCCGTCGGCAAGACCGTCATTGCCGGCACCGGCCGCCAGTCTACCCAAGCGACCATCCGCCTGACCAAGGCCTGCGCCGACGCCGGCGCCGACCTGGCCCTGGTCGTGAACCCTTCCTTCTTCCCTGGCAGCCTGACCGCCGAGGTGCTGGCCGCCCACTATGTAGCCGTTGCCGACGCCTCGCCGATCCCGATCCTGATCTACAACGTGCCCAAGTTCACTCACCTGAACATCCCCGTGGCGGCGGTGGCGCGCGCGGCCACGCACCCGAACATCGTGGGGATCAAGGACTCGGCCGGGGATATCGGCCAGATCATCGAGCTCCTGCGGGCCTGCCCGAGCGACTTTGCCGTCCTGCTGGGGAACTCGCCGGCCTTCCTGAGCGGCCTGCAGGTCGGCGCCACGGGGGGCATTCTGGCGCTGGCCAACGTCGCCCCACGGGAGTGCGTGGCCATCTACGACCTGGTCGCTCAGGGGCGCCTTGCCGAGGCCAAGGCCATCCAGTTCCGGCTGATGCCGGTCGGCCGCGCGGTGACGGCGGGCTACGGCGTCCCGGGGCTCAAGGCGGCGCTGGACCTTCTCGGCTACACTGGCGGCTCGCCGCGCCTGCCCCTGCGCCCGCTCGAGCCGGCCAAGGTCGAGGAGCTGCGCGCGATCCTGGTCGAGGCCGGGCTACTCGCCTAGCGCCGCTCGGGGCGAAGGTGTGGCTGGCCCGCACAGCCCCCTTTGTTCATGGCAGAGTCGCCCCGTTGCGGACTGCGCCCTGGCGGCGGCCGCAGCGGGGCGCCAGGGGTAGACTCGGCCGCAAAAGCCAGCAGCATCCCAGCCGCGCCCGCCAACCGGCTGGCGGGTGCGCAACCATCCCCACATGAGGCAAGACCGGTCGTTGCCCCCTTGACCTCTTGCCCACCTACTGATAGAATACAGACAGAGACCCACGGCAACAGCAACAAGCCCCCGGGCACAACCTGGCCTGCACAGGAGCAAGCCACCATGCCCACCACGACCCGCCTGCTGCTCGCCGACCACCACCCGCCGATCCTCGCTTGGCTCCGGCGCCTGCTGGAGCGCGACCCGACCTGCGAGGTCGCGGGCGAGGTGAGGCGCGCCGAGGCGGCCATCGCCGAGGCCGCCGCACTCCAGCCCGACCTCCTGATCCTCGCCTACGGCCTGCCCGGCCCGCCCACCGCCGAGGTGGTGCGCCAGGTGGGAGACCGTTCCCCCAGCACGCGTGTCCTCGTCTACACCGGCTTTCCGCGCGCCGCCTGCCTGCGCGAGGTGCGCCGCCTCGGCGTGGCGGGGTACCTCTCCACGGCCGAGTCTTCAGAGACGGTCCTCGAGGCGATTGGCCAGGTGGCCCGGGGCGGCACGTGGTTCCCGCGGGACGTTCCCGAGCGCCCCGTGCCTGACGCCGTCCCCAACCCGGCACTCACCGAGCGGGAGCGGCAGGTGCTGCGCCTCCTGGTGGAGGGGCGGACGGACAGGGAGATATCGGCGCGGCTGCAACTCTCCCAGCGGCGCGTGGGGCAGTTGGTGAGCGCACTGTATGACAAGCTGGGGGTGGATGGGCGCGTGCAGGCGGCGGCGCGCGCCATGCGGCTGGGGCTAGTGGACTAGATCCGCCTTCGGCTGGGCTCAAACGGTGCCAGAGTCGGTAGCAAGATGACTACCGACTCGCCCCTTACGCCGAGACGCCGCACCCGCTACACTATGGTGGGGGAGCCCAATGCATGCATGCGGCACTCTGCAGAGGGTCTGCGACCCATGCAAGGATCTGTTGGGTGCGATGGCAAGGCGAGCCACGCGCTCTGGTAGACGGGAAGGTAGGTGAGCATGATCGACAACGTAGCCGGCTATGGCATCGATGGCCAGGAGATCGTTCTAGAGGAGAGTCAGCCCGAACAACCTACGGCGTGCAGCTGCTGGTACTGCGCATGCTACTGCAGCGGCTCCACAGAGTTCGCCTATGAGGACGAGGTCACCTGGGTCGGCTCGCCAACAACCATGTACGGAGTCCAGATGTAGAACCGTGCGCAGCTTGCTGGGCGAGCACATCGCGCGGTTCCTCGCCAGGAACGACGTTGAGGTGCTGGTCAGTCTGGACGGCGACAGAGTCAACCACGACAGACACCGGCGCAGCCGAACCGGAACAGGAACGTTCGATGTCGTCATGGAAAACCTGGCCAGGCTCAAGGAAATCGCGCCAGACTATTATCACAGGCACGTCAGTTTCTCAGCGACGATCTCGCCCAGCACCGACCTGCTTCTTTTGGAGAGGTTCTATAGCGACGGCCCGGATCTAGTCACGGGTAACCGGATGCGAGTCAGTTATGTGTCTCCAGGGAACGAGTCCTTCTTTCGCCGCTGCAAGGCGCATCCGCAGAGGGAGGAGCAGGAAGCGACCCTGGCTCAGGCCTTTCTGGATGCTCACGTGCGGGGCCACGGTGCAGGCAAGGTCGCAACGGCGCTCTTTGAGAGGCCGATCTAGTTGCTGCACAGGCGAAGCATCGCGAGCAGAGGTCAGCGAGAAGCGAACTACACCGCGACGTGTTTCCCACTCGCGCGCAAGATGTATGTCGCCGCAGATGGTGGTCTCCACATCTGCGAGCGAATCGGGATGCACATGCAGGTGGGGCGCATTGCTCAGGACGTGGAGATCGACATCGAACGCCTCACGGATCTGGTGAATGAGTACTGCAAGATCATGAACCAAGACGACTGCCTTGGCTGTTGGGCGTTCCGCCTTTGCGACTGCTGCTACGCAAGCGTGGATGGCATTGGCACCTTTAGCGAAGAGAAAAAGCGGGGTCGGTGTGCCATGCAGATTCAGCGCGCATCCTTGGCCCTGTCGGCGTACTGCGCCGCGCTCGAGCGAAACGCCCACGCGTGGGACCCGCTAGACCAAGTCGTCTTGACGTAGGCACTGGAGGTCTCACCATGACCATCAGCAGACGAACGTTCCTTCGCCTATCCGCCATCTCGGCCATCGGTGGCCTTGCCGCCGCCTGCAGCAAGCGTGCCCCCGCCTCTGGCCTGGCGCCTGAGGTCATCATGACAGCGCCCGCACCGGTAACCCTCGCAGGCGAGCCGCCGCTGTTGCGCGACCGGGTGAGTGCAGGCGCGTTGCCGCCCGTTCAGGAGCGACTGCCAGCCAACCCTCTGCTCTTGGAGCCCCATGACACACCCGGCGTGTACGGAGGGGTGCTGAGGCGTGGCTTTGTCACAGAGACGGGCAACATCTACCAGGACATGCGCCACGGGCAGCCGGGTCAGTACACGGCACCCTTTTTTGTTCAAGGGCTTACCGCCTACACGCCCGGCCTCAGTCTGCGCCCCAACGTGTGCGAGGCTTGGGAGGTGAGCGACGACGCACGGATATGCACGTATCACCTGCGCAAGGGCCTGCGTTGGTCAGACGGCCATCCGGTTACCAGCGTCGACGCTGGCTTCTACCATGAGCAGATCGTGCACCCTCGGCTCGGCAGCGTGCTCGGCGGCGCCACCCGAGGCGTTCCCGGTATCTCCACTCCAGACGACTTTACGGTCGAGTTTCACTTTGGACAACCGAACCCGTTCCATCCCCACGAGATGACCAGTGACCTGCCCCTCCAACCCGCCCATTACCTTTCCCACTGGCACGGTGACCATGCTGACCCAGCCGCTCTGTCACAGGCCGCTCAGGCGCAGGGGCTGCGTAGCTGGGAGGGACTGTTCCTCATCAAGAGCCACTGGGCGGGCAACCCCGAGCTGCCCGTGCTGCACACCTGGGTTCTGGCCGGCGACCCCCGGGGCACCGAGATCGTCCTGGAGCGTAACCCGTTCTTTTTCCAGATCGACACCCAGGGGCAGCAACTCCCCTACCTGGATCAGGTGATTCTAGCCCGCTATGACACCCAGAACGCCCTGCTCCAAGACCTCCAGGAGGGCGCCCTCGACCTGCACACGGAGACTCTTACCCCCGCCGACACCGGCTATCTGGAGTCCACGTGCGGCGAGGTTGGCCACGCGCTCATCCCGCTGCCTAGCTCATGGCACCTGGTGCTCGAGCCGAACGTAGCGTACCAGGACGAGCCGTTGCGTGCCTTCTTGAGTGACCGTCAGGTGCGCGAGGCGCTGGCGCTCGCCGTGGACAGGGAAGCGATCAACACATTCTGCTACGATGGGCGCTGTCGGCCGCGCCAGTATAGCCCGGTGCGCGCCTCGCCCCAGTATGACCAGGCGCTCGCCAACAGCCACGTTGCCTATGACCCGATAGCCGCCGCCACGCTGCTGGACGAGGCAGGCTATGCCGAGCGAGACGCGGAGGGGTGGCGTACCGCCGCTGGTGGCCAGGGGCTCTCGTTGCGAATCGTCACTACATCCAGCGAGGGTGCGCCGGCAGAGCAGGCTGCGCAACTTGCGGCCGGGTTTCTGCAGGACGTCGGCCTGGATTGTCGCGTAGAACGGCTGAATCACCTCGATTATATCCGCCGCTCGCTGGCCAATCGCATACAGATAGCATTGACCGAGCGCGACCACATGCTTCTGCCCATCGTCGCAGAACACAAGCGTCTGCTCGCGGTAGGCGATATGCGCGACGCGTGGGCGGGAGCGTACTTGCATCATCGCCTCTATGGTACGGACCATCCCGACTATACTGCCATCGAGCCGCCGGAAGGGCATTGGATACGAGCATACTGGGCACTATGGGATGAGATCGGCATCACGGTGGATGAAGAGGAGCGCGACGCGCTCTACGCGGAGGTCCTGGCACTGTGGCGTACAGAGATCCCGGTGATCGGCCTCCTGGGCGAAGCGCCCCAACCGCTCGTGGTGTCCGCGAACCTGCGCAACGTGCGAACCGACTTGCCGTATGACTTGCAGACCGGCGGCCTGGCGCTCCTGGCGCCTCAGCAGCTGTACTGGGAGCCCCGCGAGTACCGCGCTGTGCCAACCCCCACTGGCGGGAGCCTCTCTCGTAAAGAGTAGGTCGATGCGTCGCATGCCGATACGTGCCGCGGCGGCCATCGCCGAGACCGACGCACTCACCGAGCGCGAGCGGAAGGTCCTGCGGCTCCTGGTGGAGGGGCGGACGGACGAAGAGATCGCCGCCAAAGTGCGCGTCACCAGCCGGGCGGTGCGCCACACGCTGCGCGCGCTGTATGATCGGTTGGGCGTGGAGGGGCGCGTGCAGGCGGCGGCGCGCGCCGTGCGGCTGGGGCTGCAGGAAGAGGAGCGGGACGGACCGCCGGGGAGGACTCTTCCGGAAAAGGAAGGGGACGGCCTCCGGGTATTGCATATCTTCAGGTGCTATGCGCGCTATCGCGCCAACATAGATGAGCGTACCGATGGCTGATTCGCCCTCTCTTTTGCCGCCAGGCGTGTGCCCGCAGCAAGGATGCCGCGATGCCCTTCAAAGGGCTGGCCCAAGCCCTCTAGCAGGGGCAACACGGGAGGTGGCAACGTGGCCAGTCTGCTCCACTATTTCGAAACAAGCCGTCACCAGTACATCTACGATGCCGGCACCAATCGAATCGTCCGGGCCAACCCCGCCATCTGCGACGTCGCCCGACTCTTGCACACGCACACCCAGCAAGGGATCTTTGCTCACCTCAAGCCAGCCCATGACGCCGCCACGCTCGAGCGCGAGTATGCCAAGCTGACCCACCTGAGAAATGAGTACGGCCTGTTCTCCACGCCGCGCCTGCAGCGCCGCGCACAGCGCGTGACGCAGGAACAGGTCGCAGAGGCGAGCAGTGGCACGGTCGACATGCTTACGCTGGAGGTCACCCAAAGTTGCAACTACCGTTGCGCTTACTGCACCTTTGGCGGCGGCTACCCGGGCCACCGCACCCATGGATCCGCGCAGATGGCCTTGCAGACGGCCAAGCGCGCCGTGGGCTTGTACGTGGAACGCAATCGGCATTCAAAAGAAGAGTTCCTCTCCATCAGCTTCTACGGCGGAGAGCCCCTGCTGCGCTACCCCTTCATCCAGCAGGTAATCGGCTACGCGCGCGCGTTACCCCTGCCCGCCGGAAAACGCCTCTCCTTCAACATGACCACCAACGCCTCGCTCCTCACGTCGGAGATGGTGCGTTACCTGGCCGCCAACGACGCAGGCCTGCTCATCAGCCTGGATGGGCCACAGGCCGAGCACGATCGCTGTCGCGTGTTCGCCGACGGCTCGCCTAGCTTTGAGACCGTGCTACGCAACGCGCGCATGATTCGCAATACGGCGCCCGTCTATTGCGCAGAGCGCGTCGGGTTCACGGCGACCCTTACCCCGGCGCACGACCTGCTGGCCACCGAGGCGTTCTTTGAAGACGAGCTGTTCACGCACAGTAACGTGCGCGTCAGCAACGTCTCCCCGGGCAACGCCGCTTTCTTTGCCGAGTGCTCGCCACACCCGGAGCATCAGGAGCAGTATGCCGAGCTCTGGGGACGCTACGTGCGCAACCACGTAGAAGGGCGGGAGAGCGGCAAGATGTTGACGGCACTCTTCCGGAGCCCGCTGCTGCGCATCCACAAGCGGCCCATCTATGCCGGCCTCCAAGAGCACGCCGACACGGTGCCCAGCTGCTTCCCCGGCAACCGCAAGCTATTCGTGACGGTGGACGGGCGCCTACACATGTGCGAGAAGATCAACCAGAGCTTCCCATTCGGGCACGTCAGCGCGGGGATAGACACGAGGCGCCTCACCGACATCGTGAACCAATACTATGGTCTGATGAACGGTAGCGACTGCCTGGAGTGCTGGGCCTTTCGCTTCTGCAACGTCTGCTACGCCACCTTTGACGACCAGGGAGTGCTTACGCAGGCATCCAAGACGCGTGGATGCGAGGGGCTGCGGGCGACGATGGCCGAGAACCTGGCCGCCTACTGCCACGCCCTGGAGCACAACTCCCACGCCTGGGATTACATGGACCACATCACCATCAAGTGAGGGAGACATGCGCATCAGCCGCCGCGCGTTCGCCCGCCTCTCCTTGGCGTCCGGCCTGGCTACCCTCCTGGGCGCCTGCCGGCGCAGCGCGGAGGTCCCCGCCCCGCCCGCCCTGCCCGTGGAGGCCCGCTCCCCCGGCGCCGGCGGGCCACAGCGCTACCGCGAGGCGCCCATGCTCGCCGAGCAGGTGGCGAGGGGGGATCTGCCCCCAGTCGATGAGCGCCTGCCCGAAGCCCCCTACGTTCTGCAGGTCAACGGGGAGATCGGCACCCACGGCGGCGCCTGGCGCCGCGCCTACCGGCAGGACAGCCCGACGGGGAGCCCAAATCTGCTCCGCGCCAAGAACGGCCTGACGCATCTGGGCCGCGACCTGGCCCTCAAGCCCTACATCGCCGAGTCGTGGGAGCTGGACGAGACGCGCGGCACCATCACCTGGCACCTTCGCCGGGGCATGCGCTGGTCCAACGGCGATCCCGTCACCAGTGAGGACTTTTGCTTCCACTGGCTCGCCGGGCTGGACTATCCCGAGATCGGGCACTCTGGACTGGAGCACAAGGTGCAGATCGAGGTCAGCGACGACTATACCTTCAGCCTGTGGCTTGGCGGACCATCCGCCCCGCAGGCACAGCCGATCACCTACGCCGACCAGCTGGGGTACGAACTGCCGCTGGCGCCATCGGCCTTCGCCCGAGGGTACCATCCAGACTACGTCGCGGGGGGGAGGCAGGCGCTCGAGGCGTTGGCCAGGCAAGAGGGGTACGCGGACTGGGCCACGATGTACCGGGCCAGGGTGCTGCAGAGCAGCTACTACTATGGCGAGCCGAACAAGCCCACGCTGCTCCCCTGGCGGGCCATCACTCGGCGCGGCACCAGCCCCACTGCCTTTGAGCGCAACCCCTACTTCTGGCAGGTAGACGCCCAGGGCCAGCAGCTGCCCTACCTCGACCACGTCCTCTGCCTCCCCGTCGGTGGGGAGGAGCCCCTCGAGATGCGCGTCCAGAACGGCGAGCTGGACTACCAAGTGGAGGGGTTACTGCCCCAACGCGAGGAGGCCTACCGCCTCGCCGGCTACCATGTCCAGCACTACCCCAGCGGCGAGCATATCGTCCTGCAGTTCGATCTATCCAGCCCGAACCGGGCGCTAGCGGGGATGGTATCCCACCTTGAGGCCCGCCAGGCCCTCTCGCTGGCCATCAACCGCGACCAGCTGAGCGCGCTCTATGACGGCCTGGCCAAGCCTCGCCAATACAGTCCCATCAAGTCGTCTCCCCTGTATGATGAGGAGGCCGCAAGCCAGTACCTAGAGTACGATCCCGTGCGCGCCGGCGCCATCCTGGACCGGCTGGGCTACGGCAACCGCGACGAGGAGGGCTACCGGGTGTCTCCGGAGAGGGAGCGGCTGCGGGTCATGTTGCAGAGCCCCTACGAGCCCGAGTCGGTGGGCGGGAGGATGGTGGCGGCAGTACTTGTGGACTTGGAGGCAGTTGGCCTGGAGTGCACGCTGCTCGAGCGCCCGGTGGCGACAATCTACGAGAACCATCGTCGCCGCGCACTGGATGCCTGCATCACCCCCTTGGGGGGCACGCTGCTGCCCAGCGTCGTCGTCGTGGGCGGCTTCTCCACGATCGGGCGTGCCAACGTCTGGCAGGGAACCGATGCCGTGCCCGAGGAACACTATATCGCCGCCCTGGACGAGTTGTACCAGCAGGCGATCTTGCAGCCGGACCTGGAGCGAAAGAACAGCCTCTTCCGGGAATTCCTCCAGATCTGGAAGCGCGAGCTGCCCCTAGTCGGGTTGTTGGGCGGATTCGCGCAGGTGGGCCTGGTCAAGGAGGGCTTGGCGAACATTCTGGACGGGTTGGTGTACGACCAGGTCACCAACTATGAGGCGGTCCAGAACCCTCAGCAGTTCTACTGGAGCAGTTCGCAACGGCACAGCCTCACGCGGGAGGAACTCGCGAGTCTGACTCTCGCAGGTGCTAGCGCCGCTGCCCCCGAGTAGCCAGCCGACGAGCAGGTGCCGATGGTCTGAAGCACGACCGAGGCGTGAGGCTGCCTCGGCGCGAGCCAAGGCGGTCCGCAAAGGAGTGTACCATGATCGACGATCTGAATCGCATGGAGATCAGTCCCGCCCACACGGCGAATGGGAGGGCAGCGTGCAGTTGCGAGACCTGCGGATGCGAGTGCAGTTGTACCGACTGCCAGTGCTACTGCTCCAGTGCCGACTATACCTACGACCAGGACAACACCTACCTACGCGACCCCTCCGATAGGACGTCCGTCAGCGGTAACCTTGTCAATACCAGTCAGACGAGCATCTGGCAGATGGTCATGCTCTAGGGGGGCGCTACAGCGCCGTACTAGGCCCTGTGGTCGGGGCAGCGGTACGGCTGGGCCCCTGCAGATACGGAACGTGTGCAGAACGGATTCAGCAGTCCTCATGCCAGTGCCTCTCAGGGCAGCTACACAGCCAACTCGCTGGCGTAGGAGAGGCAGTAAGGCGGCATAGGCGTTGGAGTAGTGGCCGAGAACCCGGCCGCCTACTTTGCCGCCCTGGAGCACTACCCCACGCCTGGGATCACATGGACCACATCACCATCGAGTGAGGGAGACATGCGATGCGCGTGAACCGCCGCGCGTTCACCCGACTTTCGCTGGTTTGCGGCCTGGCCACCCTCCTGGGCGCCTGCCGACGCAGCGAGGAGGTCCCCGTCCCGACCGCCCTACCCATCGAGGCGGAACCCGGTGAGGTCGGGGCCACGGCTCGCTACAGCGAGGCGCCCATGCTCGCCGGGCAGGTGGCACGGGGGGAGCTACCCCCCGTCGACGAGCGCCTGCCCGAGGCCCCCTACATCCTGGAGGTCAACGAGGAGATCGGCGTATACGGCGGCGCCTGGCGCCGCGCCTACCGGCAGGTTGGCGCCACCCTGGAGGCCAGTCCCCTGCCCCTGGACAACAACCTCGTTCACCTGGACCGCGAGCTGGCCCTCAGGCCCTACATCGCAGAGTCTTGGCAGACCAACGAGGAGGGTACCCGCCTTACCTGGCACTTGCGCCGGGGGATGCGTTGGTCCAACGGCGACCCCGTCACCAGCCAGGATTACTACTTTTACTGGTTTGCCGACCGGGGCTACGCCGAGGCCGAACGGGTCAGTGCCGCCCCATTCCTGACCATCGAGTTGCCCGACGACCATACCTTCACCATCACTCGGGCGACGCCCTCCTTCCCCACCCTGCCGCCCAGCTACGTCTCCCCCGATGCCCTGCGTCTGGTGCCCAGTGCTCACGCCAAGCAGTTCCACCCCGACTATGTCGAGGGGGGCCTGGCCGTGGTGCGCCAGCGCGCCCGGGCGGAGGGCTACCCCGACTGGGGCACCTACTACCGGGCCAACGTGCTAGCCGACCCCTCCAACCCACGCCCCGGAGTGCCTACACTGCTGCCCTGGCGTCCCCTCACCAGGCGCAGCGCCCGGACCATCCTCTACGAGCGCAACCCCTACTTCTGGCAGGTGGACACCCGGGGCCAGCAGCTCCCCTACCTGGACCACGTCCTCTGCCTCCCCGTCGGGGGCGAGGAGCCCCTCGAGATGCGCATCCAGAACGGCGAGCTGGACTTCCAGGTGGAGGGCCTGCTGCCCCAGCGTGAGGATGCCTACCGGCTCGCCGGCTATGCCGTTCAGCACTACCCCAGTGGAGAGCACATCGTCCTGCAGCTGAACCCCTCCACGTCGGACAGAGTGCTGGCAGCGCTGTTCGCCCAGCGCGAGGCCCGCCAGGCCCTCTCCCTGGCCATCAACCGCGACCAGCTGAGCGCGCTCTACGACGGCCTGGCTACGCCGCGCCAGTTCAGCCCCATCTCCCTGTCCTGCTTCTACGACGAGGCACTCAGCGGCCAGTACCTGGAGTACGACCCCGTGCGGGCCGGGGCCATCCTGGACCGGCTGGGCTACGGCGATCGGGATAAGGAGGGCTACCGCGTGTCGCCGGAGGGGGCGTGGCTGTGGCTTATCGTGCAGAGCCCCTATGAGCCCGAGTCGGTAGGGGGGCGGTTGGTGGCCGCCGTGCTCGCCGACCTGGAGGCACTGGGCCTGGAGTGCGACTACTGGGTGCGCAGTGGCGATGATATCTGGGCATCACAGGTGCGCGGCGTCTTGCGCGCCTCGCTGGGGCCGCTCTCGGGCACCCTGCTGCCTACACTGTTCATCACGGGCGGCTTCTCGCCCTTGGGCCCCAACGTCTGGCGAGGATTCGGGGATTTCCCGGACGATCACTACATCGGTCGCCTCAACGCGCTGTTCGCCGAGATCACGCTGCAGGAGCCTGAAATGGCACGCCGAGACTCTCTGTTCCGCGAGTACCTGAGCATCTGGAAGGAGGAATTGCCGGTTGTGGGCCTCTTGGGCGGGTTCGCGCAGGTGGGCATCGTCAAGGAGGGCTTGGCGAACGTGCAGGATGGGCTAGTGTACGACGACGTCACCAACTATGAGGCGTTCCAACACCCCCAGCAGTTCTACTGGCACACCCCGGCACGGCACGCCCTATCTCCGGCGGAGCTGGAGCCCCTGGCACCTGCATCCGCGCAAACTCCTGCGACACGATCGTAGCAGACCGGTAAGGACGATCCATAACATAAGACCGACCAACGTAGAGAACCAGCATATAGGAAAGCCCGCTTATGAACCCATGGGGGCAGAGATGATCGATGATCTGGACCGCATGGACATCAAAGAGGCCCATACTGCATTCGCTGCTGCTGCACAGCGCGAGTGCCCGTGCGTCTGCGAGTGCAACTGCCTCCAGTGTGACTGCCACTGCTCCGCCGGTGACTACGCCTACGACCAGGACACCACCTACCTCCACTATCCGTCCGACACGTGGGAAGTGCGCGGCAACCCGCGGACCTTGGGGTGGGAAGGCATCTACGTACTCGTCTACTGAACGGTGGACGGACACACGATCGGCTCTCCGGAGCGCACGCCGCAGTGCAGGCAGCAGATGGCACCGCGCCGGGTGCCGCCTTGCTGGCTGTAGCAGACCTGCAAACAGGCCCGCTGGGCAACAATCGAGACATCCGCCCTGGCTCGGTCGGGCAGACGTCGGCAATGGGGTACGGAGCGGGGACGCCACATGGGCCACATCGCCATCACGTGAGGAGGCAGAGACATGCGCATCAGCCGCCGCGCGTTCACCAGGCTTTCGCTGGCCTGCGGCCTGGCCGCCCTCCTGGGCGCCTGCCGACGTAGCGAGGAGGTCCCTGCCCCGACCGCCCTGCCCATCCAGACGGAACCCGGAGAGGTCGGGGCCACGGCTCGCTACAGCGAGGCGCCCATGCTCACCGAGCAGGTGGCCCTCGGCACGCTGCCTTCCGTCGACGAGCGCCTGCCCAGCCTGCCTCTGGTGCTGGAACCCAACGGCACAGCGGGTGCCTACGGAGGCGCACTCTGCTCCTCCTACCGCCGCCAGTGGTCCGATAATACCATGGAGATGATCGTGGGCGTGGGGCTCGAGCTCGACCGACTCTGCTCCGAGCGGCTACTGGCCTTCAATCGCGACCTCACCCTGCGCCCCAACCTTTGCGAGTGGTGGCAGATTAACCCGGAGGGCACCGAGCTGACCATCCGGCTGCGGGAGGGACTATGCTGGTCCGACGGGTCGCCCTTTACCACCCAGGATGTGCGCTTTTACCTAGATTACCGTCCCGGCGCTCGAGCGGCTGGCGACGAAGTGCCGACGCCCGACGACTATACTGTTATATTCCGCTGGCGGGAGCCCAATCCGGATGCAGTGGTCGACTACGCCCTACGCGACTGGTACCTCCCTTCCGCCTACCTTCGCCCGTTCCACGCCGATTTCGCGGACCGCGCGGCGCTCGACGACCTACTGAGCCAGCAGGAGGGACCCATTACCTGGCAGAACCTCTTTGCGGAAAAATCGATGTGGCAGCTCAACCCCGAGTGCCCTGTGCTCGGCCCCTGGCGGCTGGCCCTTGACTCTCCCCCGGGACAGATCGTGTTGCAGCGCAACCCCTACTTCTGGCAGGTCGACCCCGATGGCCGTCAGTTGCCTTATGTGGATCACGTGGTGCTGCGCGAGTATGCCGAAGACGAGACCTTTCGCATGTGGCTGGCCAACGGCGAGCTGGACTATCAGGCCAACGGCCTGAGCACCGCCGATTATGGTTGGCTGCAGGAGCACGCGCTGGATGGCGAATACCGAGTGTACCTCTCGCCCAGCACCCGGCACCTGACCCTGCAGCTCAACCTCGCCGTGGCCGATGAGTCGCTGCATCGCTTCGCCAACAGGCTGCTCGTGCGCCAGGCGCTCATGCTAGCCATCGACCGCGAGGAGATCAACACCCTCCACTACTACGGCCTCTGCACGCCACGCCAGTTCAGCCCAATACGAGCATCCGCCCATTACCACGAGCGCCTGAGCACCGCCTTTGTGGAGTATAACCCGGCGCTGGCCGACCAGCTCCTGGACGAGGCGGGCTACGCCCAGCGAGACGATAAGGGGTATCGCCTGCACCCGGACGGCACGCGGGTGGCCTTTGAGGTAGTGGGAGCGACACTGACGAACACCGCCGACGACGATGCCGCGATGCTCGTCTGCCACTATCTCGGCCAGGTGGGGATCGAGGCTACCTACCGGCGCGTGGAGTATGACGTGCTGAGCCGACTCACGCGGGAGAACGGGATCCAGGCGGCCTGGATGGGGAACGACTTTCCGCTGCTGTTGTGGGAGGCGTGGTGGCCCCTGGCCGGTTACGGCAGGCAGCCACAGCCCTGGGCCAGCGGCTATGGCCACTACTGGTATCCCGCCACCGAGGGAGTGGCGCCCCCCGCCGGGCACTGGATCTACGCCCTGTGGGATGCGGTGGACGCCATGAGAGCAGAGGCAGATGAGGCGCGCAAGCAGGCCCGCTTCCGAGAGGTGCTGGACATCTGGGCGGACCAGGTACCCCTCATCGGCGTCCTCGGGGAAGCGCCCCAGCCACAACTGGTGGCCAATGGCCTGCGCAACTTCTTGGAGGGCTTGCCCCATGACCCGCAGCTCCGTGGGATGCACCTTCAGTACCCGCAGCAGCTGTTCTGGGATAGACCCGAGGCACATCGCTACGCTCCCTGATTTCGGAGGTGGTCCGCCCAGTGATCGGTTCCCGCGGTGACCATGGAGGCAGCGGACCGGCTGGCGCGCCCGTCGCCTCGGGCGCCAGCATCCTCCGCAGCCTCTCCCGCGCCCTGGCCCTCCTCTGGGCCACCCATCGCGCCTACACGCTGCTCCTCGTGGCTCTCACCGCCCTCAGCGGCCTCCTGGCGCCGGCGCAGCTGGCGCTCGGGCGGCTGCTCATCGACGCCGTGGCCCGCTTCCTGCCCAACGCCCCGGCCGCCGGACCCGCCGCGGTGCGCGGGCTGCTCCTCCTGGTAGGCGCGCAGGCGGGGGTCATGCTCTTCGGCGCCCTGCTTGGCGCGCTGGGGGGGTACGTGCGGACCGTCCTGGGCGACCTCCTGGGCAACCACGTCACCCTGCAGGTGATGGCCAAGGCCTGCCAGATGGAGGTGGCCCGCTTCGAGGACCCCGCCTTTCACGACCGGCTGCAGGCCGCCATCCAGGAGGCGGGCCACCGGCCGCTGCAGATCGCCGACGAAGTGCTGGCCATGGGGCAGCGGGGGGTGACGCTCCTCTCGGTGGTGGGGCTGCTCGCGGCCTACGACGCCCGCCTGGTGGCCCTGGTGCTGGCTGCCGCGCTGCCGGCCTTTCTGGTGCGCGCCCGCCTGGGGCGCCTGGCCTACGGCGTGCGCCGGGCGCGCATCCCCGAGCAGCGCCGGCAATCGTACCTCGGCAGCCACCTCACCTCGCCCTACTCGATCAAGGACGTGCGCCTCTACGGCCTGGAGGACCTCTTTCGCGCCCGCCACCAGGACCTCTTCCAGCGCTTTTCCTCCGAGAACCGCGCCCTGGCCGCCCGGCAGGTGGCCGCCACCCTCCTGGCCACCGCCACCGGCGCCGCCGGCACCCTGGCGGGCTACTGGCTGGTGTTCGACCAGGCCGCCCGCCGGCCCCTCACCATCGGGGATTACTCGCTCCTGGTGGGCGCCATGGCCACCGCCCAGGGCACCTTTGGGGCCCTCCTCGGGGGGCTCGCCGAGCTGCGCACCGAGTGCCTCTACCTGGACAACCTCGCCGAGTTCCTCGCCTTGCCTGCGCCGGAGGAGGCCGGCCGCCGCGAGTGGACAGCGAGCATCGAGCGGGTGGCCCTGCACAACGTCTCCTTTCGCTACCCCGGCACCGAGCGCCTGGTGCTCCGCGACGTCTCCTGCGAAGTGCGCCGCGGCGAGGCGTTGGGCATCGTCGGCCTCAACGGCGCCGGCAAGACGACGCTGATCAAGCTCCTTTGCCGCCTGTACGAGCCGACCGCCGGCCGGGTGCTCATCAACGGGGAGGACGCCGCCGCCTACACCCCCCGCTCGGTGCAGCGGCGGGTGGCGGCCCTCTTTCAGGATTTCGGCGTGTTCAGCCTCACCGCGGGAGAGAACATCGCCATCGGCCAGGTGGACGACCTGCACAACCAAGCCGCTGTCGAGGAGGCCGCGCGCCTGGGGGGTGCGGCGGACCTCATCGGCGCGCTCCCGGAGGGCTATGACACGCTCATCGGCCGCGCCTTTGCCGGCGGCGTGGCCCTGTCGGGCGGGAACTGCAGCGGCTGGCCCTGGCCCGGCCCCTGCGGCGCCGGGGAGACCTCCTGATCCTCGACGAGCCCACTGCCGCGCTGGACGCCGAGGCGGAAGAGCGCCTATACTCGCTCATGCTTGAGGACAAGGCGGAGCGGATCACGCTCCTGGTTTCCCACCGGTTCTCCGCCACGCGGGCCGCCGATCGAATCCTGGTGCTCCGGCAGGGCGCCTGCGTGGAAACGGGCAACCACGATGAGCTACTGGCGCGGGATGGCCTCTACGCCCGCCTCTATCGCGCACAGGCCCGGCGCCACCCGGCTGCCGGACGGGAGGGCGCAGCGTAGCGAGGCCGCACATGATCGGGAGGTGCGTATGAAGCCACGTTATGTCGTCAACGTCCACACCCACCTGCACAAGGGCCAGGATATCGCCACGCGGGTGCGGCTCTGGCGCGAGTGCAACCTGCGCAAGGTGTGCATCCTGTGCATGCCCGAGTACCCCTCCGGCGTGCAGCGGGCGTCTGAGGGCCTCACCAACGAGGAGTTCCTGCCCCTGCTCCGCCAGTACGGCGACATCATGGTGGGCATGGGGGCCCTGAACCTGTTCGACAAGTGCGACGGGCCCGACAAGGTCGACTGGCTGAAAGAGCACGGCTTCACGGGGCTCAAGTGCATCTTTGCCTCGCGCCCCTACAACCATGAGGCTTACTTTCCGCTCTACGCCCGCGCCGAGGCGTTGGGCATGCCGATCCTCTTCCACACCGGCTGGCTGGCCAGCGCCCTGGACGGCACCGACGGGGTGCTCGGCGTCAACGCCGACAACTACCGCCCCTACCGCCTGGACAAGATCGCCCGGGCCTTCCCCAACCTCAAGATCATCGGCGCGCACCTGGGCAAACCCCACGCCGAGGAAGCCCTGCAGATGATCGAGGCCTTCCCCAACGTGTACTATGACTTTTCCGGTGGGTCGGGCAAGAAGAAGCACTGGCGCTGGATCCTCAAGGCCCTCTCGCCGCTGCCCGGCGCCGACATGGCCGATCCGTCGGAAAACCTGGCCCTGGGGTACTTGACCAAGCTCTGCTTCGCCACTGACAACCCCGAACCGCCCATCTGGCTCGAGGCCGCCGAGCACGTCCTGGACGGCCTGCAGATCCCGGCCGATCTGCGCGAGCGGTACTACTGGGGGAACGCCTGCGAGGTGTTCGGCTGGACCGAGGCCGACCTGGCCTGACGCTTGTACCGAGTACGTGAAGGCGCGGGGGAGGGCCAGAGGCCCTCCCCCGCGCCGTGCCGCCCCATGGTAGCATGAGCTGTGCGCCCAAGCCGAGCGGCTCAGCCCTCCTCGGCAGCCCTCCAGTGCTCCTCGCGGAAGAGCCCGCGCATGAACTCGAGGTAGCCATCCTTGGTCATGGCCGGCTGGTACGCCGCCAGGACCTGCTTGGCCCGCTCGGCGCCGTTAGCCAAGAGGTCGATCAGGGTCCCCGCAGCGACCTTGGCCGGGGTGATGTAGGCCGCCTCCGGGTCGCTGATCCGGTAGTCGGCGCCGTGGCCGGTTCCGGCCGAGCCCTTGGCCTGCGCCTCGATGGCCGGCATCAGGTGGCTCACGTCGCCCATGTCGGTCGAGCCGGCACCAAAGGAGGGCTCCCACCAGCCCTCCTCGCCCACCAGCGCCACGGCGTTCTCCCGGTAGACGGCCGTCAGCGCGTCGACCGGGATGCGCGGCAGGTACCCGGGCAGCGTCGAGATGTGCGCCGTGGCGCCCACCGCCATGGCCCCCGAGCGAAGCGACCTGTCCACCTTCTTGGCAGCGGCCGTGATCGCCTCGACGCTGGCCCCGCGGACGTAGGTCTCCAGGTGCACGTCCGCCGGGATCACGTTGACCAGTTCGCCCCCCTTGGTGATAATCGGGTGGACGCGGATGTGGTCGTCGTCTTTGAACGTCTCACGGTTGGCGTCGATGGCCTGCATGGCCAGCATGGCGGCGCGCAGGGCGTTGACCCCGTCGTGCGGAGAGCCGCCGGCATGCGCCGCGACCCCCTCGTAGCGCACCTGCTTGACCAGGCAGCCGTTGGACGGCCCGCCGACCGAGAAGAGACCAGGCTTGTCGCGGGTGGACTGGTGCGTCATCAGGGTCATGTCGACGCCGTCAAAGGCGCCCAGGCGGATCAGTTCGGGCTTGCCGCCGAGGAACTCGATCTTGCCCTGGGCGCGCAGCCCCATGCGGTACTCGACCTCGACGTACTCCTCCGCCGGGACGGCCATCAGGGCGACGTTGCCGTCGAGCTCGGCCATCACGCCGCTCTCCACCAGGCCGTAGGCCAGGGCGATGAGGTTGGCGATCTGGGCGTTGTGTCCGCAGGCATGGGCGGCGCCCGTCTTGGGATCGGCGTCGGGGTGGGCACGCACCAAGACCGAATCGAGCTCCCCGAGGTAGGCCACGGTGGCCTCCGCACGGGCGCCCTGCAACACCCCCTTGACGCCCGTGATGGCCAGGCCCGCCGTATGGTCGATGCCGAGCTTGCAGAACCGCTCGGCCACCAGCAGCGCCGTGCGGAACTCCTTGAAGCCCAGCTCCGGGTGCCGGCGGATGTCTTCACCGAGAGCGATGATCTCGTCCCGATGGGCGTCGATGCGTGCGTAGACGCGGCTCTTTAGCTCACGAGCATCCTTCACGTTCGGTCCCCTCCTCAGGCGGTGATGGTGTTGCTGGCGGCGACGGCAGAGTAAAAGCGCGCGCTATCCTTGACCAGGCGCTCCTGCGTCTCAAAATCGACGTACACGAGGCCAAACCGACGCGTATACCCTAGCGCCCATTCAAAGTTGTCCATCAGGCTCCAGGCCAGGTAGCCCCGCAGCGGCACCCCCCGCGCGATGGCCTCGTGGCAGGCGAGCAGATGCCCGCGGTAGTAGGCGATGCGCGCGGGATCGTGCACCTGGCCGTCGGGCGAGACCTCGTCCTCATAGGCGCAGCCATTCTCGGTGATATAGATCTCGCCGGGGGCATAGTCGCGCTCTAGGCGCACCAGCAGGTCCGTCAAGGCCTGCGGGTACACCTCCCAGCCCATGGCGGTGTACTCGCCTTCTGGGCGGATGGTCTCATAGTCCAGGAAGGCACCCGGCCGGTGCCGGATGACCGCCCGGCTGTAATAGTTGACGCCCAGGAAGTCGATCGGCCGACGGATGATCTCCATATCCCCCGGGGCTACGCGCGGCACCTGATAGCCGAACAGGGCGCACATATCCTCAGGATACTCTCCCTTGTAGAGGGGATCCATGAACCAGCGATTGGCCTGCCCGTCGTGCCGCCGGGCGGCAGCCAGGTCGGCCGGGCTCTGGGAAGCAGGGTGGGCCGGGCTAAAGTTTAGCGTAATGCCCACCCGCGCCGACGAGGGGCTGGCCTGCCGGAGAACCGGCACCGCCAGCCCGTGCGAAAGAAGCACGTGGTGCGCCACCTGCAGGGCCAGGCCCAGGTCCTCCCAGCCGGGGGCGTGGACGCCCCAGAGGTTGCCCAGGACGGCCACCACCCACGGCTCGTTGTGGGTGATCCAGTGGCCCACCCGGTCACCCAGGCGCCGGGCGACGACGGCGACATAGTCCTGGAAGCGGTAGGCCGTGTCGCGGGCCGCCCAGCCGCCCAGGTTCTGCAGCGCCACGGGCAGGTCCCAGTGGTAGAGGGTGACGTAGGGGGCGATGTCTCTGGCCAAGAGCTCGTCGACGAGGCGGTCGTAAAAGTCGAGCCCCGGCTCGTGGACCTTTCCCGCCCCCTCGGGCAAGACGCGCGGCCAGCAGATAGAGAAGCGGTACGCCTGCATGCCCAGGTCGGCCATCAGGGCGACGTCGTCACGGTAGCGATGGTAGTGGTCGTTGGCCACGTCGCCATGGTGCCCCTGGACGACCTTGCCCGGCCAGCGGCAGAACGTGTCCCAGATGCAGTCGCCGCGCGCCTCGCGGCCGCCCTCGATCTGGTACGAACTCGTGGCCGTGCCCCACACAAAGCCATCGGGAAAGCGGTACTCGGTCATGTCGGGTACCTCCTCGCTCCGCGGTCAGCCGTTGTTGCGCGGAGTGTAGGGGCGCGGTGCCACTCCGTCAACCCTTTGTCACCTTCCGCACCCTGTCGAGTGTTCTTGTGGTAGTTGACAAACAATGTCCCTTATGTTATCGTGTGGCAGAGTGAGCGCTATGATGGCGCCCCGCTGGAGGAGGTGTGTCATGCTGTCTGTACGCGATCAGGCTCCCGACTTTACCCTCACTGCGGACTCGGGCGAGCAGGTAACCCTGTCGTCTTTCCGCGGCAAGAAGGTCGTCCTCTACTTCTACCCCAAGGACGACACGCCGGGCTGCACCAAAGAGGCCTGCAGCTTCCGGGACGACTACTCCCAGTTCCTAGGCAAGGGCGCCGTGGTCATCGGCGTCAGCCCCGATCTGGAGGCCTCACACACCAAGTTCCGGGCCAAGTACGGCCTGCCCTTCTACCTGCTGAGCGACCCGGACCACACGGTCGCCTCCGCCTACGGCGCCTGGGGTGAGAAGAAGAACTACGGCCGCACCTACGAGGGCATCCTCCGCACGACCTTCGTCATCGACGAGCAGGGGCTGATCCAGCACGTCTTCGCCAAGGTCAAGCCGGAGGGTCACGCCCAGGAGGTCCTGGCCGTCCTGTAGAGGGGCGTGGGTGGCGGTCCCTAGGGCACAGGCGCGGCTCTGCAGCGGCGTCCGCCTCCCTAACCCCCACCGCCCACACTGCCGGCTCCGGCACACGCGTTATGTCGACCGGCCCATCCGGTCGGTGCGCGGGGAGCACCCGTGTTCGCCCGAGGGGCCATAGGGCGCAGGCGCGCGGCGGGCCGGCGCAACTTGGCCCCTCGCGAGCACGTAGTATAATGTGGGTAATCCTCATCTGTTTGCGCGCATTCACGGCGCAGGGAGGTTCCGTTGTTCAATCCACTTTACTATGTCTTCGCTTTGCCAGCACTATTGTTCGGCATGTATGCGCAGTTCCGAGTGCGTTCAGCTTATAACCAGTACTCACAGGTGCGCAACGCCCGCAACGTCACCGGCCTTTGGGCAGCCCAACGCTTGCTCAGCGTCGCCGGGCTGGACGGCATCGGCATCGGGTCGACGCCGGGCCAGCTCTCCGACCACTACGACCCGCGCAGCAAGCAGCTGTACCTGTCGGAAGACGTGGCCCGCGTGCCCTCGGTGGCCGCACTCGGCATCGTGGCGCACGAGATCGGCCACGCCCAACAGGACCAACAGGGCTACGTGCCGCTCAAGCTCCGTGGCGCGATGGTCCCCGCGGTGCAGATCGGCTCCTGGGTGGGCCCGATCCTCTTCATCGTCGGTATCCTGCTCAACCTGGCCAACCTGCCGCTGGTAGGGCTGGTGCTGTTCTCGCTGACCTTGGTGTTTGCCCTGGTCACGTTGCCGGTGGAGTTCAACGCCTCCAGCCGGGCGGTGGCCCTGCTGCAGACCTCCGGGATGATCAGCAGCGCCGAGGAGCGCGGCGTTCGCCGCGTCCTGTCGGCCGCAGCGCTGACCTACGTGGCCGCCGCAGTGCAGGCGCTCTCGACGATCCTGTACTATATGACGATCCTGAGCGGCCGGCGGCGGCGCTAGCCCGAGCCTCGGGGTCGGCGTATGGGCAGAAGGCGGTCCGCCACCACGCGGGTAGGTGCACGGTACAGTGACGAGCAAATCGGGAACGATAGCACACGAGGACAAGGCCACCCTGTTGGCCTTGTCCTTTGACAAAGTGACTGATCTCCTGCGCAGTTGGGGTGAGCCGCGCTTCCGCGGGGAGCAACTCTGGCAGGGGCTCTACCGGCAGCTGGCCGCCGGCCCCGAGGAGATGACCACGCTGCCCCGGCATCTGCGCCAGCGCCTCCTCGAGGAGGCCGACTGGTCCCCGCTGGAAGCCGTGCGCGACGAGGCCACCGATGACGGCCTGACTGACAAGACCCTCTTTCGCACCGCCGACGGCCAGACGTTCGAGACCGTCCTGATGCGCTACCCGGACCGCAACACGGTGTGCGCCTCCTCGCAGATCGGCTGTACCATTGGCTGTCCCTTCTGCGCCACGGGCCAGGCGGGCTGGGTGCGCAACCTGTCGACGGCCGAGATCACGGCCCAGATCCTCGCCGCGGCGCGCCGCCTGCTGCCCGAGGGGCGCTCGCTCACCAACGTGGTCTTTATGGGCATGGGTGAGCCGCTGCTGAACTATGAAGCGGTGTGGGGCGCCATCCGCAACCTGAACGACGAGCGCGGCCTGGGGTTGGGCATGCGCCGCTTTACGATCTCCACCGCCGGGATCGTTCCGGGCATCGAGCGCCTGACGGCCGAGGGCACGGGGGTGGGGCTGGCCATCTCGCTTCACGCTGCGGACGACGCCCTACGTGACCGGCTGGTCCCCATCAACCGCCGCTACCCCCTCGAGGGCCTGCTCGCGGCCGTTGCCCGCTACGCCGAGCTCAGCGGCCGCCGCCCGACGTACGAGTACGCCCTGATCGACGGCGTGAACGACTCAGACGCCCACGCCCAACGCCTGGTGGAGCGCCTCCGCGGGACGCTCTGCCACGTCAACCTGATCCCTTTGAACGCCACGGGTGACAGCGCCCTCCGGCCTTCGCCGGCCGCACGGGTGCAGCGCTTCCGCGCGATTCTGCAGCGAGGTGCGATCGAGGCCACCGTGCGGGTATCGCGCGGGGCCGAGATTCGCGCCGGCTGCGGGCAGCTGCGCGGCCGTGCCGCCGCCCCTCAGAACGGAGAACGGTAAATGCTGGAACGCAAAATCCTCTTTGCTCCTTCGATCCTGTCGGCCGATTTCGCCCGGCTCGGTGAGCACGTGCGCGAGGCGGAAGAGGCTGGGGCCGATCTCTTGCACATCGACGTGATGGACGGGCACTTTGTCCCCAACATCACCATCGGTCCCCTGGTCGTGCGCGCCCTGCGGCCCGTGACCGGGCTGCCGCTGCACGTCCACCTGATGATCGAGCAGCCCGAGCGCTACATCGACGATTTCGCCCGGGCGGGCGCCGATCTGATCACGGTGCACGTGGAAACCTGCCCGCACCTGCACCGCACCCTGCAGCAGATCCGCGAGGTGGGGGCGCTTCCAGCGGTGACGCTGAACCCTGCCACGCCGCTTTCCAGCCTGAGCGAGGTGCTCGCCATGGTGGATACGGTGCTGATCATGACCGTAAACCCGGGCTTTGGTGGCCAGGAGTTGATCCCCGCCACCCTGGACAAGGTCCGCCGTCTGCGCCAGATGCTGGACGAGCGGGGCCTACGGTGCACGATCGAGGTGGACGGGGGCGTGAACGAGGAGACCATCCGCAGCGTCGTGGAGGCCGGCGCCGACTCACTGGTCATGGGCTCGGCGATCTTCAGCAGCCCGCATGGGGTGCGCGGCGCCATCGAGGGGTTGCGGGCGCGGCTCGCCTAGTGGCGCCCGCGCGCATATACAGAGAGCCAGCCCGCATGCGGGCTGGCTCTTCTGATCCGTACTGATAGCGCTTGCCGGGGCGCTAGCCCTTGTTCATGGTGCGCAGGCAGCGGGCACACACCGTGATCCTCTGCGGGCGCCCATCGATCATGACGACGGTGGTCTGGATGTTCGGCCGAAACGCCCGGTTATTGTGCCGCTTGGAGAAGCTCACCGTGTGCCCAAACTGCGGTTTCTTGCCGCACTTTTCGCAGACAGCCATGATCCACCACCCCTTATCCCCTGCGCGCGGCACCAGCGTGCCGGCAGATTTGGCCTCAAAGCGGCGGTTATGATACCATACACCGGTTGCACGTGCAAACCGGCGCCCACTCTTGCTCTGGCGAACCGGCAGCGCCCCACCGGCGGCCCAGTGGAGCCAGGGGAGTTCCCGGCGGGCGACGCGGTGTGCCGCCCGACCATCGGGGGCGAGCGGCGACTGCGGCACACGGCACACCCAAAACGTCCGTCTCGGTACCGCGACGAGGAGACATATGCACGCAGACTCTCCCATCGGCAAGATAGAGATCTCTCCCAGGGCCATCGCCAGCATCGCCAGCGAGGCGGTTCTCAACTGCTACGGCGTGGTGGGCATGGCCGCGACGACCCTGAAGGACGGCATCGCCGAGATCCTCCAGGTCGAAAGCTCGCACCGCGGAGTGGTCGTGGATGTGGTCGAAGGGCGTATCGTCATCGACCTCTACGTGGTTATGGAATACGGAACGCGCATCTCCATGGTAGCGCAGAACGTGATGGAGAACGTGAGCTTTGCGGTGGAGCGGTCCCTGGGCCTCCCTATCGCCGCAGTGAACGTCCACGTTCAGGGGCTACGCATCTCTAATAGCGATTAGGCCAGCCGTCTGGTCTGTGTCATCGGAGGATCGTCGTTTTGAGCGAGCATCCCGCCAATCCCCAGCATCAGGACAAGAACAACGAGGACCGCATAGGTCCCCCGACGGAGGCGCGCACCAGCACGGCAGCCTGTAACAGCCAGTGCTTCATCGATGCCCTGCGGTCCGCAGGAGCCTGGTTGGACGTCAACGTGGACCTGGTCAACGCCCTCAACGTCTTCCCTGTGCCGGACGGGGACACGGGCACCAACATGTCTTTGACCATGCGGGCTGCCCTGGCAGAGCTGGACTCAAACACCTACACGGCCGTGTCGCAGGTGGCCCGCGTGGTAGCCGAAGGCGCACTGATGGGCGCGCGGGGCAACTCGGGCGTTATCCTGTCTCAGGTACTCCGTGGGATTGCCCGGGGGCTCGACGGCCGGAAGGAGCTACAGGCCGTCGACCTGGCCCGGGCCCTGACGGAGGGTGCCGCGACGGCCTACAAGGGCGTCATGAAGCCGGTCGAGGGAACCATGCTCACCGTGGCCCGCGAGGCTGCCGAGGCCGCCCAGCGCGCCGCAGAGAGCGGGGCTACCCCCCAGGAGACGCTCGAGGCGGCCCTGCAGGAGGCGCAGGCCTCGCTGGACAGGACCCCGACGCTGCTCCCGGTGCTGGCCGAGGCCGGCGTCGTGGATTCGGGCGGTAAGGGGCTGGTGGTCTTGCTGGAGGGGGCCTCGCGCTACATCCATGGCGAAGCCGTCACCACGTTCACCGCCTCCGCCGGCACCGCGGCGCACGCCCACGCCCCCAGCGACGAAAAGTACAACTATGACGTACAGTACCTCATCCAGGGCACCGACCTAGACGTGGCCATGATTCGGGAGCAGATCGCCACGATGGGAGACTCTGTCCTCGTGGTGGGGGACCCGCACACCGTCAAGGTGCACGTGCACTGCGACAGCCCGGGTGAGGCGATCGACTTTGGCATCACTCAGGGGCAGGTCACGTCGATCATCGTCGAGAACATGCAGCTGCAGTATGAGGCCTTTGTGGCCGCCCAGAAGGTTACCGCGGCGGCGGCCGGCAGCAACGGTAGCAGCGAACGCTCGTTGCCCGAGCAGATGTCGTCCATCAGCATCATCGCGGTGGCCTCTGGCGACGGCCTCTGCCGCGTGCTCGAGTCGATCGGCGCTAGCGCCATTGTCTCTGGCGGGCAGACCATGAACCCGTCCACGCAGGACCTGATCGCGGCGATCGAACGGGTGCCGAGCCAGGATGTCGTCCTGCTACCCAACAACTCGAACATCATCCTCACTGCCCGGCAGGCGCAGCAGGTCAGTGCCAAGCACGTGGTGGTGGTGCCCACGCGGACTGTGCCGCAGGGCATAGCCGCGCTGCTGGCCTTCAACTACCAGGCGGATCTCGACGAGAACGTCGCCCTGATGGGCGAGGCGGCCAACGCTGTGGAGACCATCGAGGTCACCCAGGCGGTACGTTCTGCCCAGGTGAACGGCCTGGCCGTTCGCGATGGCCAGATCATCGGCCTCGTGAACGGCGACCTGGTGACCGCAGGCGAAGAAGTCACTGCCGTGGTTGCCGATTTGCTCGAACGCGTCAACGCCGCCGAGCGAGAGATCCTCACCATCTACTATGGCGAGGGCGTGGCCGAGGCTGACGCGGAGGCGTTGGCCGAAGAGATGCGCGGGCGCTACCCTGATCTCGAGATCGAGGTGCTGGACGGCGGGCAGGCCCACTACCATTACGTGATCTCGGCCGAGTAAGACGGGCAGGGGAAGGAGCTGGCCATGCGCCAAACCAGGATCGTGACGGACAGTGCGTCCGAGATTGACCCACAGGTAGCCGCAGACCTGGGTATCCTGGTGGTGCCGCTGCAGCTGCACGTGCGCGGCGAGACGGTCGCCGATTCGGCCGAGCTGCGGCAACCCTCCTTTCACGAAGGACTGGTGCGCGACAAGACCGTGCCGCAGGTGGTCTGCCCTCCCATGGCCGACTTCCGTGAGGTGTACGCCCGGCTGATCCCGGAGGTGGACGACATCGTCTCAGTGCACGTGTCCACCCTGCCGTGCAACACCTACCGCCCGGCCGCGGAGGCAGCCTCTTCGCTCTTGGGCCGTGCCCGCATCGAGGTGGTCGATGCCGCGTTCATGTCGGCGGGCCTGGGTGCTATCGTCACGAAGGCCGCCAGGGCCGCCCGCGACGGCGCCGACGGCACAGAGGTGGTGCGGCTGGTGCGCGGACTCATTCCGCACACCTACTTTGCCTTCTATGTGGACAGCCTGACCGTCCTCCGGCGCAGCGGTGCGCTACAGCAGGGCGACCACCCCCTGCCGACGTCGAGCAGTGCCAAGCCCCTGTTTGTCATGGAAGAGGGTGTCATCGTCCAGCAGTTCCGAGTGCGCAAAAAGGGCAGCGCGCTGGAGCGCCTGGTGGACTTTGTCAACGAGTTCCTCGCCTTCGAAAGCGTCACGATCGTCCACAGCGGCCTGATGCCCGAGGTTCACGACCTGCGTGAGGCGCTGGCCGGGAACGAGCGGCTCGAGGCCGTCCACGAGCACATCTACGGGCCGGCCGTGGCCGCGCTGCTCGGGCCCAAGGCGCTGGGCGTCGTGGTGGTGGAAAGCGGGAACTAATCTCACCTGCCCGCCGCTGCCCCCTCCGCGCACTTCCCCATCGCGCCGGGGCAGCGCACGTGGCCATCCTGCAGCCCCAGCGCTCGCGAAAGCACACGCACTCATGACGGCACTCTATGACAAACTGAACCCCATCCTGCTCTTGGAGAAGCGGCAGAACTGCGCCGACCGCGCTGTAGCGGGCGGGCTCCAGGGCTTCCTGGACTACTGGCGCGACGAGGTCGCCTCCCTGCCGCCCGAGGCGGCCGAGCGCGCCAACGCCGAGGTAGTCCTCAGCCTCCTGAGGGGCTACCGGCACATGTCTCCGGCGGAGCGCTGCGTGGCGGTCGACCAGGTGTTGGCCCGCCTCGCAGACGAGCCCCCTGCAGGGTCCACAGGACCGTCCCGCTCGGAAGGCCGCGCCGCGGCAGCCCCGCGCGCTAGAACGCGCCGCCCGACCGCCCCGCGGGCCACCCTGGCCTCTCCGCTGACGGTCATCAAGGGCGTGGGCGCGCGCAACCAGGAATACCTGGAACGCCTGGGCCTGCGGACCGTCGAGGACCTCCTGTACTACCTTCCGCGACGCTATGATGACTTTTCGCGCCTGAAGACGGTGTCTCGTCTCGTCCTCGGTGAGGAGGCCACCGTGGTGGGCACGGTGCGCAAGGTCTACAGCGGGCGTGCCCGCGGCGGGCTGCCGGTGGTGGCCGTCTCCCTCGCCGATGACACGGGCCCCATCGAGGCGCGCTGGTTCGGCCAGCCCTTCCTGGCACGGCAGTTCAGGCCGGGCGACCAGGTGGTGTTCTCCGGACGGGTCGACCAGTACCGGGGCAGGCTGTTCCTCAACGGTCCCGAGTGGGAGCCGCTGCAGCCCGAACTCTTGCACACCGGCCGCCTGGTGCCCGTCTACCCCCTGACGCGCGGCCTGGGCGCCCGGCGTCTGCGCACGCTGGTCAGAGAGGCCATCGACCGGTTCGTGCCCCAGGTCGTCGATCGGCTGCCCGAGGGCACCCGGCGGGACCTGGACCTCATGGGTCTGCAGGAGGCCCTGCAGCAGATCCACTTTCCGGATAGCCTCGAGTCGCTGGCCATTGCCCGGCGCCGCCTCTGCTTTGACGAGTTCCTGCTCTTGCAGCTGGGCGTGCTGGGGCAGCGGCGGCAGTGGTCGCTGCAGGCAGGGATTCCGCTTGAGCCCTCGCGAGCGGGCATCGACGCGTTCGCCGCAGGGTTGCCCTTCCGCCTGACCGCTGCCCAGCAGCGGGCCGTCGGCGATATCCTGGCCGACCTGGGCAGGCACACCCCGATGCGACGCTTGCTGCAGGGCGACGTCGGGTCGGGCAAGACCGTCGTCGCCGTGGCGGCGCTTCTGGCAACAGTGCGCAACGGGTACCAGGCCGCCGTGATGGCCCCCACCGGCATCCTGGCCGAGCAACACTACCAGACCATCACCAGTATGCTGGCCGCTTGCCCTGACGTGCACTGCGTGCTGCTCACGGGCGCCGTGCCCGCCGCGGAAAAGGAGCGCATCCGCGCCGCCGCCGCCACTGGAGAGCCCCAGGTCCTCATCGGCACCCACGCGCTGATCCAGGAGAGCGTGAGCCTGCCCCGCCTGGCGGTGATGGTCGTAGACGAGCAGCACCGCTTTGGCGTAACGCAGCGCACCGCCCTCGCCGAACGTGGCGAAGCCCTGCCCCACATCCTGGCCATGAGCGCCACGCCCATTCCACGGTCGTTGGCCATGACCATCTATGGCGATCTGGACGTCTCGGTGCTCGACGAGCTGCCCGCCGGACGTCAGCCGGTGATCACGGCGGTCCGTGACGACGGCGACCGCGAGCGCATCTACGCCTTCATGACTGCGGAGGTGGCCGCCGGGCGGCAATGCTTCGTGGTGTGCCCACGTATTGACGAGTCAGACGAGGCCGTTGGCAAGTCCGCTGTGGCCGAGCATCGCCGTCTGAGCAAGTCGGTGTTCCGCCGCCAGCGCCTGGGCCTGTTGCACGGGCGCATGTCGGGCGAGGAAAAGGAGCAGGCCATGGCCGCCTTCAAGCAGGGCGCCGTCGACATCCTGGTCTCGACCACCGTGATCGAGGTCGGCATCGATATCCCCAACGCCTCCGTGATGCTCATCGAGAGCGCCGGGCGCTTCGGCCTAGCGCAGCTGCACCAGTTGCGCGGCCGCGTGGGGCGCGGAGAGAGCAAGTCGTACTGTATCCTGCTCGCGGATGAGGATTCCGACGCCGCTTCGGAGCGCCTGCGCATCATGGAGCAGACCGCCGACGGCTTTGCCCTGGCTGAGGAGGACCTGCGCATGCGCGGTCCTGGCGACTTTTTCGGGGTGCGCCAGCACGGGCTGCCCAGCCTGAAGGTCGCCCAGCTGGGCGACACGACCGTGCTCGAGCAGGCCCGCCGCGAGGCAGCGCGCCTCGTCGCGGACGACCCCGAGCTGGCCAGGCCGGAACACGCCGCTCTGTGTCGTGACGTTCGGCGCTTCTGGGCGTCGGACGAGGTTGTGTCTTAGCCGACGGGCGTCGCCCGTGGGGGCGGGGCCCATCGTAATGGAGGGGATTCCCTTGCGCATCGCCGTCTACCCAGGGAGCTTTGATCCGGTCCACTATGGTCACATGGACATCGCCAAGCGTGCCGCAGTGCTGTTTGACGAGTTGATCCTCGCCGTCTATGATCGTCCGCAAAAGACCGTTCTCTTTAGCGTTGAGGAGCGCGTCGCGCTGGCCACCGAGGCGCTCAAGGGCACGCCGAACGTGCGCGTGATGAGTTACGGTGGCCTGACGGTGGATTTCGTGCGGAGCATCGGCTCGCAGGTCATTGTGCGTGGGCTGCGCGCCATGTACGATTTCGAACTCGAATACCAGACCGCGATGACCAACCAGCAGCTGGCTCCCGAAGTCGACATCGTTTGCCTCATGACCAGCCTGGAGCATGCCTTTATCAGCTCTACGGTGGTGAAGGAGATCGCCCGCGAAGGCGGTCCGCTGGAGCAGTTCGTGCCGCCCGTGGTATCTCGAGCCCTTGTCACGCGCCTGGGAGGGGCGAGGCGCCTGCCATAGGCGCCTCGCCGTTCAGGGCCGCCCGCGAAAGGGGTGATTACCATCGATATCCTACAGCTCGTAGACCGACTCGAGGAGCTTTTGGAGAAGGGCTGGCGCATACCGATCACCAACAAGGTGGTTGTCTCCGAGAGTCTCTTTCTGAACATTATTGACCAGATGCGCATTAGCCTGCCCAGAGAGCTGCAGGAGGCCCAGGAGCTGCTTCGGGCGCGTGACCAGTTCATCGCCCGTGCCCAGGAAGACGCCAAGCAGATCATGCTCCAGGCTCAGGAGGATGCCGCCAGCCAGCTGGATGAGTTCGGCCTACAGGAGCTGGCGCAACAGCAGGCCCGTCGCATCGTCGACGAGGCCTGGCAGACAGCGGCCGAGATCCGGGCCGGCGCTGACGAATACGCCGAGACGCAGCTCCGCGAGCTCGGCCGCTCGGCCGCAGACCTGCTGCGCACGGTGCGCAACGGCCTGGAGTACCTGGAACGACGGCGCGCCGAGCACGCCCCGCACGACGAGGAAACGGGCGAGGCGGGCGAGGACGGCTCCCAGGCCGCCGCTGAGACGGCCGACTATGATGGCGAGGCCGAGGAACAGCCCTACGAGCCGTACGAAGATGGGGACGAGGAGGTCTAGACCCGTCACGTCCCCAGAGGATCTTGGGCCGAGGGCGGGGCGCACACACGGATTCACCCATCTCGTTTTGACACCCACCCGGCCCCGGGCTATAATCTTTGACGCATTAGCGTCATATTGAGGTGTAGCAATGCGCTACAACGTTGCGCAGCTTCTCAAGGACAACACCGGGGCCTCGCGCAGGCTTGCCATTGCGGGCAGCCTGAACGATCTCGACGATCTCAACCCGGGCCCGGTGCCCGTACAGGGGGAGCTGACGCTGCTGCGCACCGAGAACGGTGTGCTGGCCTTTGGGAAGGCCCAGGTAACGGTAAACGGCGAGTGCCGACGGTGCCTGAGCGTGGTCGAGAGCGAGATCCGCTTCGAGTTCGAGGAGGAGTTTATCCCCTCCATTGACATCGAAACGGGCGCCCAGCTGGCGATCACCGATGAGGAGAGCCCCGAACTGGTGATCGACGAGCATCACATCCTGGATATCGGCGAGGTGGTGCGGCAGTACGTGGTGATGGAGGCCCCCGTCGCCGCGCTCTGCCGAGCGGACTGCAAGGGGTTGTGCCCGCAGTGTGGCATGAACCTCAACCTGGGGCCGTGCGGCTGCACGACGGAACCGGTGGATCCCAGGCTGATGGTTCTGAAACAGCTGCTGGACGCGGATAGCCAAAAGGCCTGAAAGGATATACAGATGACTCCTCTACCGAAACGGAAGACTTCCAAGGGCAAGACCCGTCGCCGCCGCAGCCACGATGGGCTGACTGCCGCGAACCTGGTCGTATGCCCGGCGTGTCGCTCCAAGAGGCTCCCCCATACCGTGTGCCCGAACTGCGGCAACTATCGCGGCGAGGAAGTGATCAGGATCGAGTCAGCGAGCTAGCTCCGTGACAACACCACGTCTGAGGGGCCGCATGAGGATGCTCGCGCGGCCCTTCTGTCTAGTCGGGCCCGACAGCGTGAGCCGCTAGAGGCCTCCGGAGGTTGACCAGGAATGGACAACAGGCTGGGGACAGTCAAGATATCGCCACAGGTGTTGGCCACTATCGCGCGGCTGACGGCGCTGTCGGTGCCTGGTGTTGTGCGCATGTCCAAGGACCTGTCGGGCGGCATGGACCGCTTGTTTCGGGGCAAGGGCACGGCCGACGGGGTGCGCGTGGGCGTCAGCGATGATGCCGTCACCATTGACGTGGCCATCGTGGTCGCGCAGGACGCCAACGTCCTGGAACTGGGCCGCGAGATCCAGTCGCGCATATCGCGGGCCATCACCGAGATGGTCGGGATGCCGGTGTTGGCCATCAACGTGCGCGTCCAGGACGTGGAACGGCCGGCGCCCGAAGAAGCGGACAAGTAGCGGAGATACTGTTGAAGCTCAGGCGTCGCGCGCGGATAGCGGCCTTCCAGGCGCTGTTCGAGATTGACATCGTAGGACACGATCCCGCCCGCTCCATTCGCATGCGGCTGGAGGAAGTGTCCATGCCCCCCGAGGGCGAACAGTTCAGCCGGGACCTGACCCTGGGCGTCCTGCAGTACCGCGAGCGGTTGGACCAGATCCTCCAGCGCATCGCGCCCGAGTGGCCCATCGAGCAGATGGCCGTCATCGACCGGAACATCCTGCGCCTGGCCGCCTACGAGATTCTGTGCCAACACGAGACTCCGCCCAAGGTCGCCATCAACGAAGCGGTGGAGCTGGCCAAGCTGTTTGGCAGCGATAGCTCCGGACGTTTTGTGAACGGGGTTCTGGGAACCCTGGTGGCCAGACGTCACGAGTACGCCAAAGAAGCCACTGCGCCCATCCCCCCGACCCCGCCACAGACGACATCATGAAGGCTGCTGGGGGCATGCCTTCTCCGCCCTGAGAGGAGCCCACACGTATGGACATCTTTGGGATAGGCATCCCCGAGATCCTGGTCATCCTCGTCATCGCCATGATCGCCGTCGGCCCCGAGCGCATGGTCAAGTTCGCCGGCCAGGCGGGGCGCTTTCTGCGCCAGTTCCGCGAGAGCACGGATGAGGTGACCAAGGAGTTCCGCGACGCATTCACGATGGAGCTCGAAACAGACGAGCCCACCGCCGAGACGCCCCCAGCCGCTGCACCCGCCACCTCCCAGCCGGTCGCCAAGCCCCCGTTGGTCACCACCGCGGGCACCGTGGCCGGCCTGTCGCAGCCCGCGGTAATGCCGCCGCCCGCAGCGAGCGCCCCCGGCACGGCCCTGCCTACTCCATCCGCGGCCCCTGCTCCCGCCGGCGCCGCTGCCGAGACGCCCGCCGAGGGGACCGCTACCGAGGCCACTCCCTCGCCGGCAGAGGCTCCTGTGGCCCAGGCCACCCAGGAGCCAGCGCCCGCGGAAGAGCCTCCTGCGCCTGAGGAAGAACCTGTCGACCTGTCGGACCTGCTCGGAGGGGCTTTCGGTTTTGAGGAGCCAGAACCGGCTCCGGCCGAGGAAGCCCCTGGCGACGAGGCCCCCGCTCCTGCCGCTGAGCCCGCGGCTGCCGCTGAGCCCGCGGCTGCCGAGGCCACCCCGGAAGCCCCCGCAGAAGCGGACCAGACGCCCGAACCGACCGCCGAGCCAGCGGCCGAGGAGCAGCCCACCCCCGCCGCGCAGGAGGCCGCCCAGCCCGCTGTAGCCCCCACGACGGCCCCGGAGCCGGAGGTGGGCGAGGGCCTGAACGCGCCCATACCGACGTTTGGGTTTGACTGGGACGAGCACAGCACACTCTCAACGGACAAGGTGGCGGACGCCAGTGACCCGACCAGGAAGGAAGGGTAGCACCCATGGCAGACCAGACGGCCGACCGCGACAGAGAACTGCCCATACTCGAACACCTTCTGGAGCTGCGTTCGCGGCTGATCAAGGCCTCGTTGGCCCTGTTTGTGGGCACCGCTGTCAGCATCGCTTTTGCCAAGCGCGGGCTGGAGCTCCTGCTGCTGCCGCTCCCCATCCCCCCGCAGACCCTGGCGCCCACCGAGGCGTTTGTGGTCTACTTTCGCGTCGCCCTGATCGGCGGGCTGGTCCTGGCCATGCCGGTCATCGTGTACCAGCTGGTGGCCTTTCTGTTGCCGGGCATGCTCCCCAACGAGCGTAAGTACCTACTGTGGTCGCTCCCGGGGGTGGGGATCTGCTTTGCCGGAGGGGTAGCCTTTGCCTCGTTCATCATGCTGCCCGCGGCGATTACGTTCATGCAGGGCTTTCTGAACGATATCATCGAGCAGCAGTGGACGCTAAACAACTATATCTCCTTCGTCACCAATGCCCTGTTCTGGATGGGCATGGTCTTCCAGACGCCGCTTATCTTGTTCCTGCTGGCCAAGCTGGACCTAGTGACGGCCCAGCAGCTCGCCAAGGTGCGCAAGTTCGCCATCCTGGGCTGCGCCATCATCGCCGCGGTGGTCACCCCCACGCCGGACCCCGTCAACATGATGATCGTCATGATCCCGCTCTATCTCTTGTACGAGGTGGGCGTGATCCTGGCACGCTTTGCCCGCATCGGTCGCAAGGACGAAGGCGTCGCTCCGCGGAGGGCTCGCTCGAAGGACTGAGCGCCACCCGCGACCGTGCGATATGGCGCTCGATACAGCCTGGACTGGTTGCGAGCCGTCACACTGGCCACGATCTACAGGCCGGTGCGACGGCTCGCGTGATATATGACGATAGCGCGATGAAAGGGAGAGGAATGGCAGAAAAGACGCGGGTGGTCATCATGGGGGCCGCCGGACGGGACTTTCACAACTTTAACGTCTACTTTCGCGACAACGCGGCCTACGAGGTGGTCGCCTTCACCGCCGAGCAGATCCCCGACATCGCCGGCCGTACCTATCCGACGGAGCTGGCCGGGGCCCTCTACCCGCAGGGGATCCCGATCTACCCCGAGGCGGAGCTGGAGGACATCCTCGCGCGTGAGAGCGTGCAGCAGGTAGTGCTGGCCTACTCGGACATGTCCCACGAGCAGGTCATGCACCTCGGCTCACGGGTGCTGGCCTGCGGGCCCGATTTTCGCCTGATGGGGCCCGACAGTACCATGCTGGACGCCAACGTCCCGGTGATCTCGGTGTGTGCGGTGCGCACCGGCGCGGGGAAAAGCCAGACGACGCGTCGCGCCATCGAGCTGTTGCGCGGGGCCGGTCGTCGCGTCGTCGTGGTGCGGCACCCGATGCCCTACGGTAACCTGGCCGCCCAGGCCTGCCAGCGCTTCGCCACCTACGACGACCTCGAGGCCCACGAGGTAACCATTGAGGAGCGCGAGGAGTACGAGCCGCACATCGAGCACGGCACCGTGGTCTATGCCGGGGTGGACTATGGCCAGATCCTGGCCTCCGCCCAGCAGGAGGCCGATGTCGTCGTCTGGGACGGCGGCAACAACGACCTGTCTTTCTACCGTCCGGACCTGCACATCGTGGTGGCCGACCCGCACCGCCCCGGCCATGAGCTGACCCATCACCCCGGTGAGGCCAACCTGCGCATGGCCGACGTCGTGGTGATCAACAAGGTCGAGACGGCAGAGCCCGCTGCAATCCGCCAGGTGCACGACAACATCCGCGCCGTGAACCCGCGCGCGGTGGTGATCGAGGCCGCCTCACCCATCACGGTGAGCGACCCGGCCGCCATTCAGGGCCGGCGAGTCCTAGTAGTTGAGGATGGCCCCACCCTGACCCACGGGGGAATGGCCTACGGCGCCGGGTTGGTGGCCGCCAGACGGCACGGGGCCGGCGAGATCGTCGATCCGCGCCCGTACGCGGTGGGGTCAATCGCCGGGGTCTACAAGAAGTATGGACACGTCGGGCCCGTGCTTCCCGCCATGGGCTACGGTGCCACGCAGGTCAGCGAGCTCAAGCGTACGATCGACGCCACCCCCTGTGACGCCGTCCTGGTCGCCACTCCGATCGACCTGGGGCGGCTGCTGCAGGTGAGCAAGCCGATGGTACGGCTGAGCTACCAGCTCCAGGAGCTGGGGCACCCGGACCTGGCGGACGTCCTGCAACCCTACCTGCGTGCCCGCTAGCCTGCCCGGCGCCGACACGCCGCAGTACCTGGAGACGCGCCGCCTGCGCTGGCTCACGCTGCCAGGGGTTAGGTCATCCTGTTGCGGAAGATGGTGTTCCTGGGCCTTGGCCCTGAGCCGCTTCTTGGAGAACCGCGGCTGACGGGATCGTTCCTCCCCGTCACCGCATGCGCTGCTCTTCTCGACGGCAAAGATGACAGGCTTCAGGAGCAGCGGGAAGGTGCAGCAAACGGGCATAAAGGTTTGGAAGCAAAGCGAGCTTGTTCGGGTATCGGTTATGACGATCCCGAACAAGCTCGCTGACGTTTGTTCCTATCTATCGAACTCGACTGCGACACCAAGCGAGTAAGGCGAACGCGCTATCTCCCCTTGTCAGAAGGAGCTCCTGCGCGTCGTTGTCCCTGCCGCCTCATGATAACGGTCAGGACGACGCTCAACAGAATGAGAATGCTAAAGTAAAAAACTGGGTAGACGGTCACGGTGATGAAGCGCGCATATGGAAAGGCCCGCAAGGGATGCACGGCAAGCCGAACAATGGCAAACCATAAGGCGTAAAGCAAGGCACCCACACCGCTCGGAAGCCGCCTGCGGCGCATCAGGGGCAGGATCGCGCAAAGCCCAAGCGCAGCCCCTGAGAACTCGTAGAGCTGCGTTGGGTGTACGGTGCGATTCTGTGCCTGAAGCAGCGGCAGGGTATCCAGATAGTCATAGATCACCTCATTCGCCGGGAACCGCATGCCGAAAGCGCCTCCGGTGGGCCTGCCGATACAGCAGCCGTTGAGGAAGCACCCGACCTTCAGCAGTACGATCGCCGCGCCCCCCGGCAGCACCATCGCGTCAAGCAGCGGCCAGGGGCTCTGTCTCTTGCAGAACGCAAAGAGAAGGAGCGCGCCAACGCCGGCGACCAGGCCACCCATGAGGGAAAGGTTGCGATAGGAAAGCGCCCACGGGCGAAACTCCTGCCCATAGGCGGACGGGTTGAGCACATAGTTCAGCAGCCGCGCGCCCACAAGGGCGGAGGGGGCCAGTAGGAGCGGAAGCAGATACCGCCAGCCCCCAAGTCGCGCCTTACGGAGGTTCGAGTATGCCAGCCCCATCGCAGCAGCCCCCGCAAGGGCGGCGCAGACATAGTAGGTCTGCACGTGAAAGCCGAGCAGGGTGATGTAGGGCAGCATGTCAGCCCGTCTTCACAATATCGAGCGACACAGTGAGGTAGCAGGCGATCATGTCGTATTTCGGGGCATAGAGGCCAAGCTGTGTCTCGGAGCTCTTTAGCCGGATGGCGCCATCCGGCTCTTTGGTAACGACAATGGTGCTCTCGCCGTGTTCTCCCTGCACAATGAGCATCCCCGTCTTGTATGTCCCCTCCACCGAAACCGGGGTGGGTTCTCCCTTCGTGTTGATGACATCCACCAGGATGGTGCAGCGGCCGGAGGCCGGATCGTCGGATGAGATAGTGATGGAGGAAACGGTCAGGGCTTCCTCCTGCATTAGCTCGGTCAGCACTGCGTCGCACTCCGCGCGGGACGCGACTTTGTCGCCTTCCGATTCGTTCACATAAGCCTCATAGCCCGCGTCGCTCACGCGCATGGCGAGGACGTCGGTTTCTCCGCTGTAGGAACCTAGAATCTCCTCAAGAGAGGGTCCGCTCACCCCGATATCCACCCGCTGTACAAGGTCCTCCATGGTGAAGGACACTGTGGCTGCGGGCCCTTCGCTTGTGGACGCGCCCTTCTCATACAGCGAGAGTTCGCCCGGTGCGCCCGCCATGAGATAGCCCAGTACTGTGAACTGGATTCTGCCGTTTCCCTTGTCGTCGATCACGGTGCGCCAGCTATCCGGATCCTCCACAAAGTCGGGCACCGCAACGTATGCCTGCATCTGCGCGGCGTCGGAGATGGTCTTGTCAGCGGATAGACTGCCGTCGTAGATCTCTAGCGTGCAGACCCTGTTCAGGTCCCCGCGAATCTCGTTGAGCACCTTCAGGAGGTCCTTCTCCGCATTGCGGGCGTCCTTTTCTGCAATCAGCATGAACGCGTCCTGTATCACGCCCCTGAACAGCTCGTTCTTGTAGGCCGCGGATATCTCTTCCTTCATGCGCTCGTTCAGGCCGCCGCCGCCGGTGAAACCGCCCTTCTGCGCCTCCGCCTGGTAGGCGGCCACGATCTCATCATCCCGCCAGAACTGGTCAACATACCGTTGCACAAGCCCGTCGATGCGCAGCTGATAGCGCTCAGGGGAGGAGGCCGTCTCTCGCGCCCTGATGAACTCATTGGCCCAGTCACGGGCGCTTCTTTTCACGCCGGGGGACTCGTAATACAGGGAATACGCTCGTTCGTAGATGTCCTGCCTTCCCTCCCAGGCGGCTTCAGCGAACTCGTTGATGGAATACTCCACGCACAGCACGCCCAAGAAGGCGAGGCTTACCAGCTTTGAGCCGGCCTTGCCCGCGGCGTAGGAAAGCCCACCCTTGAGGGCTTCTGCGTAACACGGGAATATGGCGTCAGTATCGCCGTTGTAGACGTTGTACATGCCGTAGGCCACCTGGGCCACGGCGCAGGCTGTGCCGAGGGTGCCGAGCTTGTTACCGATATCGTCCAGAAGCGAGCTCCCTTTGAGCGTCCCTGTAACGCCAGAGAGCGATTCAAAGCCGTGGGACAGCGTGTCCACGCCGGCGGAGCCGATGTTTAGGGTTGTGTCCAGGATGTTGAGCCCGGCCTCGATGGCGTCAGCCCCGGGCTCGCCACCGCTGTTTGCCGTGTTTGTAACAATGGCATCCGCGTCAATCCCATAGTCATGCATAGCACTCAAGGCAAAGGCGGGAATGGCGTATGCTGCATATGCCCGCCGCGTATTCTCGTTTTTGATGATAAAGCAGCCATACGTGGAAAGGTGATCGGTGTAGATGGTCACAGTGCCGTTCCCCTCGTTCACACGGAAGGAAACAGGTTCCCATGTCTCGATCTCTTTGTTGTAGTAGGCTGCGGCGACATTCCCATCGGGGCGCTTTCCCCCCAAGGCCTTCTCATCGTAAGGGATGGTGAGCTCCATAACGGACAGGAGCTCCTCTTCTGTGTCCACGGCAAAGTCAAAAGCCTGCATGTCCACACCCTCAAGGGCAGGGGCTTTGACGGGCCGGATTTCGCATTTCGCCTCACCCGATAAGGGGAATGCCCCCATGCTGAGCGAAAGCGTGTCGGACCCGACAGACGGACTCTCCGCATTAAGCATGCCCGATACCGAACGTACCTTGTTTGCGGGCAAACGCCCACAGCCCGCGAGCAGCGGGAACAAAAGGGCGATGGCCAGCAGCACACGTACGCAGCGTTCGGTTGTGTCTCGTGTCATAACGACAGCAATCTCCCTGTCTCACTGTTCTCAGCCCGTGATCACCGCACCTGTGTCGGTGATCTGCTTCACGGGTACCTGGATCTTGCGGAACACGACTCTTTGGCCCTCTGACGGGAAGAGGATCTGCGCGTGAGCGCGCCTCTGTGTCTCTTGGCCCCAGTGGCCCTGGCCCTAAACTCCGCCGTACACATCGGCGTGCTAGAGGCCCGATCTTCCCGCCTACAACGTCTCCTCCGATTGAAAAGGTAGGGTCGATCCTGTGGGCCGGGGGGAGCTCGGGAAGCGGGGGCGAGCAACCCCTGCTCCTCCTGGGGGCGGCGAGCGGCCTTGCGGCCATGCCCGGTTACGCGGGCAGTGTCGCTGACGGAGAGTTCTCGACGATGCCGGTCCTTGAACATGAAGCGTCGCTCCACGATCAGCCTGGTGTAGGCTTCTGCGCGCGGTCTCGGATGACCAGCCCATGTTGCGCGGAGCCGAGTACTTGATCAGACTGCGGAGTTCAACACTGGCACTCGTAACAATATCAAGCCCGGCACTAACGCCCTCAAAAACGAGGAACGCCAACACCATTCTTTCTTGCACCAAGATACATGTTAGCCGGCAGAAACAGCCATATCGGCGAAACACCAGGCACGCGTCAGGCTTTCGATGGGCGCCGCCGCAAACGCAAGCACAGGGAAAGCTAAAAGGCACATTTAGGATCAGAAAAGCAGGGGCCGTGGAAATGAGCCTGTTCCCTCCTGCTGCCTACCGAATTCAGGCGGCTATCATATCCTTCGCCTTTCTCAACCGCAAGCCGGAGCGTCACACGTCCCGAGAACTGCGGAAGTGACGGTCCGCTCTTTGCAGGGCGATGCCCCCTTGCGTTTCACGTGCAAAAAAAACGAGCAGACTAAAGTCTGCCCATGGGACCGAGATATGACCACCCCTTATCGCAGGATCGCGAACAACTGAAACACGCCGGACTCTGCTGAAATAGTAATGGCGAGTCATCTATACCCTCTACAGCATGGATGCCCAGAGGGCGGCGTCTTGGTTTGCAGGATGCGCGGCCTCAGGCCACCTCCCTCTTGATCACCTCGCGCAGGAGGCTGGTGGCGTAGGCGCCGCGGGGCAGCGCAAAGCGGAGCAGGAGATCGTCGCCCTCCTGGCGGACGGCCAGGCCCTCGAGCGGCACCCGGAAGGCGCGTCGCTCACCCACCAGGTAGGCACCGGGAACGCCGCGGAAATCGCCCCGCGTGATCCCTTCTGCCCGCAGTAATCCATGCTCCCGGTCGCCGACGGCCTCGCGGGCCAGGCGCACCTTGAAGCCGTAGAGCGGCCCGCTGGGGCTGATCTCGAGGCGCTCGGCCCGCTCCTGCTCGCGCGCGGCGTCCTCCACCAGGAAGAACGCATCGCTGGCATGGATGATGGCCAGATCCCCGGTCTCCAGACGGTCGATGGTTGGCAGGCGCTCGCTCAGCAAACGGTTGAACAGGTAGGACTGGTAGGCAGCGCCGTACAGGCGTCGCACGCCCTGGGGCAGGCGGAGCGCGGCCTCCGCGGGAGGTGCCCCGGCGCCCAGCGCCCGCAGTACGGCGCGCTCCTCGCGGAGGGCGGGCGGCCAAAGGGCCTGGGCGCTGCGCAGGTCGCCGGCCTGATAGGCCTCCCGCGCGCGGCGAGACGCGTCGGGTTCGTCGGGCGCCGGCCGGCCGAGGAGGACCTCGCAGAAGGCCGCCCAGTCGCGGCGGACCATAGCCTGCCCCAGCAGGTGGTTGGCCTGCCTGTAGCCGAAGCGCTGCGCCCCGAACCCGTTCGGCATCCCACGCCTGGCCAGGACTTCGAGGATGGCGTTGGCCCGCTCGAGGGCGCCCGGGAGGACCCCGCGGATGCGGATGGCGAAGCGATTCCCGCGCAGCTCGCCGATCTGAAGCCGCTTGGGGTGCCGGCGCGCCCACAGTACCCGCACCCCCACGACCCGGGCGCGCAGGACGCGCTCGGGCGGCAGACCCTCGATCGAGAGAATCTGGCGGGCCACCGCCTGGGCGTCCTTGAGCCCCGCGAAGGAGAAGGCCGCCGCGGGCACCCGAAGCGCCTCGGCCAGAAGGCGGATGGCGCGCGGAGTATCGATGCCGCGCTTCTCGATCTGAAAGAAGGTGTGCGCTCCCCGGCCGGAGGGCTCGTAGAGGGGGATCTCCTCGACGGAAAAGTCCTTGGGCCGCACGCGAACCTGCCCGCCGGTGCCGGGGAGATCGGCGGTCAGCAGGCCCGGCAGAACGCGGTCGGTCGGCTCGTGGGATGCGGACATGGTGCCCTCACAGTCAGATGAGACCCGCCCTGGCGGGCGGCAGGAAAGGCCGTACCAGTAACGGATGGCAGGCCCCGGCCAGCTGGGCGGCCGTCGCCAGGACGGGCGTCTCCCGTCGCCACGCGCCGGGCGCGCTTCTGTGCCCCAAACGCAACGAAACGGTTACCTCTCTGTAACCCCTGGCGCGCACACTGACCCCAGAGGGCGGCAGAGCGTCTCGCCGGCCGCTCACAGTGAGGAGGTTAGCGATGGAGATCATGCGCGTGGCCAGTACGTCCAGCACCACCGCCCTGGCCGGGGCAATCGCCTGGCGGGTGCGCCAGGAAGGGGAGGCCGAGATGGAGGCGATCGGCGCCGGGGCCGTGAACCAGGCCATCAAGGCCGTGGCGGTGGCGCGCACCTTTGTGGCGCTCGACGGCCTCGACCTGGGGGTGGTGCCGCACTTTGCCACCGTAGAGACGCTCGGGGAGCGCCGTTCGGCCCTGCGCCTGCGCATCTGCTCATGGACGAGGGCCCTCCCAGCCGCCGAGCCCGCCGGGCTGGCCGTTGCCGAGGCCTGCTAGCAGCGCCAGGCCACTCACAAAGGGCGCGAAGGCCTTGGTTGCCCTCGCGCCCCTCACGGTCAGCAAGATTCTCGGGCAGGCCTAGTCCTGTTGGCCGTCGAGCGCCTGCTTCCACGCGGCGAGCAGGGCGGGGACGTCGTCGTAGATCAGGTCAGGCGGCGCCTCCTCGTAGGCGGCCGCTTCCTCGGCGGTCGAGATCCCGGTCAGGACCATGATCGTGGCGATGCCGGCCCGGGCGCCACCGAGGATGTCGGTCTCGAGGCGGTCGCCGAGGATGGCCGTCTCCTCGGCCGCCGCGCCCAGGATACGCAATGACTGCTCGACCATGATCGGCTCGGGCTTGCCCACCACGATCGGGTCAACGTCGGTCGCGGCGATCAGCGCGGCCAGGATGCTTCCGGCGCCAGGGATGATGTCGCGTTCGAGCGGGTAGGTCTTGTCCGAGTTGGTGCCGATGAAGGTGGCCCCATCGCGGATGGCCAGGCAGGCCACGCGCAGCTTCTCAAAGCTGATGCCCTTGTCCCAGCCGCAGACCACAAAGTCGCTATCGCGCCCGCCGATGATAAAGCCGCGCTTGGTGATCTCTTCAAAGAGCGCCGGCTCCCCCACGACGTTGACCTTGGCCCCCTTGGGCGCCAAGGTCTCCAGGTAGGCAGCGGTGGCCACGCCGGAGGTCATGATCTCCTCCTCGCGCACCCGCATGCCCATGCCGCCCAACCGCTTGACGAACTCGGCCGGCGTCAGCGTCGAGTTGTTGGTGACCATGAGATAGTTGATGCCGTGCTCGCGCAAAAAGTCCAGGAGCTCGGCGGCTCCGGCCAGGGCCGTCTGGCCGCGGTAGAGGACGCCGTCCATATCGATCAAGAGATTGCGGATCTGCTTCAGCCTGACTGTCATGCTCGTCTCCAAGGCTTGCGGGGCCGCTCAACCGACGTGGCGCGCAAGCAGTCACTACCTCGCGCCGCTGCCCCTAGGCGGGCACCGCCCCCGATTATACCACAGCCGCCCGAGAGAGGCAGATCGGCCCTGCCGCCCCAGACCGAGCACCGACGGCCATGGCGCGGGCCGCGCTTGACTTGCGCCGCCCGTCTGCTATAGTGGTGCTGTTCGCACAATTGAACAATCGGCCCAAGCAGGGGTGCTCCATAGCCCGGATGTGCGGAGCGCCACGGGGGAAGCCGGTCAGAGTCCGGCGCTGTCCCGCAACTGTAGCAGCGAGACCACTCGCTGAAGCCAGGATGCCCGCCCCTGCTGCCGACCACACAACCTTCGCGGAAAGGAGGTGGCGTGTGAAGGGTATGGCCAGGAATGGTCGGGCCTTTCTCCGCACCAGGGTGACCTGAACGGTCTCGCGGAGAAGGGCTCTTTTTGTTCTGCCGGAGCGTTGCCATCCACGCCGGCCCGCCCACGTCGGGCCGGGTCACTCGAAAGGATCGTACTGATCATGTCGCATCGATCGCTTGCCTGCCGCGTGATGCTCGTCCTGGCGCTGCTGGTCGGCTTCGCCGGGGTTGCGCCGTTGGGCGCGCTGGCGCAAGGGCCGGGAGCCGCGCCGCCAGATCTGAGCGCCACCATCGCCAAAGCCGCCGGCTACCTGGCCACCCAGCAGATCGACGGGGGCGGCGTCGACTCGTTCGCGAGCGGCGCTGCGGACCCGACCGGCACGGCCCTGGCAGTGCTGGCCCTCGCCTCCGTCGGCGAGACCTCGGCGCTCCCCGGGATGGCCGCCTACCTGGCCGCCAACGCGGCCGCCTACACCCACCAGGCGGGCCACACGGGCGCCGCGTATCTCTTCCCGTCGCGGGCCGGGCTGCTTCTGACAGCCGTCTCTGCCGCGGGGGTTGACGCGCACGACGTCGGCGGGTTGGACCTCCTCGGTGAGCTCGCCGAGACCTATGACGCCCAGACCGGCGCCTACGCCACCGCCGCTGCGGAAGAGTTCACCTCCGGCGCGGCCTCGGACGTGAGCCAGGCCTGGGCCCTCCTCGGGTTGGCCTCGGCCGGGGCGCCCGTCCCCGCCAAGGCGGCCGAGTACCTCCTGAGCCTGCAGGGCGAAGACGGCTCCTGGGCGGCCGGGGACCCGGACACGACCGCCCGCGCACTGACCGCCCTGCTGGCCAGCGGGCACCTGGCCCCCACCAGCGAGGCCGTCGCCCGCGCCAGCGGCTATTTCCGCACCACGCAGTTGGCCAACGGCGGCTGGCGTCCCGCCTGGGACGAGGAGCCGCTCAATGCCGACACGACCGGCTGGGTCATCCAGGCGCTCGAGGCGGCGGGCTATGCGCCAGTAGCAGCCTCCTGGGCCACCGAGGAGGGAGACCCCCTCAGCGCCCTGGCCGGGCTGCAGCAGGATGGCGGGCAGGTCGGCGGAGCCTACGCCAATGCCTACAGCACTGCCGAGGCCCTTCTGGGCCTGAGCGGGCGCCCGGTCTACGCCCTGGGCCAGAACGGCCGGGTGGCGCGCGCGCTCAGCTGGCTCGCCGCGCGGCAGGATGCGGACGGCGCCTGGGCAGGCTTCTCCGGGCCGGACGCCGGCGCCACCGCCGAGGCGATCCTCGCCTTCGCCGCGGCCGGCTATGACGCCGCCCTCCTTCAGACCGGCTCCAATGGCGCTTCAGCGGTTGATTATGTCACCCAGGCCGTGGCCGGCGGTTACGCCAAGACCAGCCCCGCGGCGGCCGGCAAGGTGACGGTGGCGCTGGTGGCGGCCGGCTCCGACCCGCACGACGTCGGCGGAGTCGACCTCGTAGACCTGCTGGCCAGCGAGTGGTACTCACCGACTTTGTCGGCCTTTGGCACTATCACCGACACCACCGACGCCTGGGCGCAGGCCTGGCCGATCCTGGGCCTGGTGGCGGCGGGGAGCACGGTACCCGAGGGCGCCGTAGAGACGCTGGTCGGCCTACAGACCGCCGAGGGCAACTGGACCGACGCCTGGGGTTACTCGGCCCCCGACTCGACGGGCCTGGCGCTCCAGGCGCTGGCGGCCGCCGAGCGGCCGGCCACCGACCCGGCCGTGGCCGCCGGGGTCGCCTACCTGCGCGGGGCGCAGGATGCGCGGGGCGGCTGGGAGAACGCCAACTCGACGGCCGGCGCCCTCCAGGGGCTGCTGGCCGTGGGCGAGGACCCCGCCTCTCCCGACTGGCAGATGAACGGGCAGAGCCCCTTTGAGGCCCTGGCCGCCCTGCAGAAGGCTGACGGGCCGTTCGTGTGGATGTGGGACTCGCCCTTTGGCCCCGCCGCAGACGACGTCCTGGCCACCAGTCAGGCCATCCCGGCCCTCCTCGGCGTGCACTACCCGCTGGCTCCTGCCGCGGCGCTCGCCCCGTTCGAGCCGCTCTTGCCCGGGCCCGACCCGGATCGCCTGCTGGCGCTGGAGCCCTTCCTCCAGCGCAATGACGACCTCACCCTCGTGGCGCCCTTTGGCTCCGACGCCAACGGCGACGCGCTTCTGGAGGTGAACTACCGCCCGCTTGGCGCCAGCGACTGGATCACCGGCACCGCCGTCGTGCGCGGCCAGGGCGTCTTTACCGCGGCCCTGGAGTTGAGCGAAGCAGCCTCCTATGAGCTGCAGGTGACCGTGAGCGACCCGGACGGCGTCCAGCACGAGGGGAAGGTGCAGCCCGCAGTCGCGTTCTCCCTGACGACCGAGGCCGGCGCCCCTGCTGCCCCGCCCGCCGCGGCAGCCGCCGGCGACCGTGTGGGCCTGGTGGTCCGCATCGACGAGGACCGGGTCGAGGTGCGCACGGTTCCCTATGAGCAGGGGATGACCGGGCTCGACGTGCTGCTCTCCTCCGGTCTGGAGGTGGAGGCCGCCTACTCGTCGCTGGGCGCGGCAGTGTGCTCCATCGCGGGCCAGGGCTGCGCAGCCACCGACTGCTTCTGTGAGTCGCCCGACACCTGGTCGTACTGGCATCTGCAGGATGGCAAGTGGGCCTACTCACCGGTGGGCGCCGCGACCTACCGGGTCAAGCCGGGGGACGTCCAGGGCTGGAGCTGGGGGAACGCTGCCCCGCCGCCGCTGGTACCGCTGGACACGATCTTTGTGCCAGCCAGCGAACCGGCCGCCCCGACGGCTACGGCCACGCCGGGCCCCGCGACGGCCGTCCCCGAGTCCGCGCCAGAGGGCGGCCAGCCCTCCACCTGGGGCGCGGCGCCCTACGTCTTTGGTGGGTTCGTCGTACTGCTGTTGGGCACGGCGATCCTCTGGCCGCTCCTGCGTCGGCGCCGGCGGAGGTAACTCGTGCGACGCACCCTGAGTGGGGCCATCTACGCCCTCAGCACGCTGCTGGGGGCGCTGGCCCTCCTGTACCCGCTCCTGATCTGCAGCCCCTGGGCGGCCGCCCAGGGGCTGCAGGCCCGCAGCGCACCGCTGGCCACGGCAGCCCTGGTGGGGCTGTCTCTGCTGGCGTTGCTGGTGGAGGTCCAGGGCGAAACGATCGGGGCCAAGACCGTGGCGATGCTCGGTGTACTGGTGGCCATCACCAGCGTGCTGCGCTTCATCGAGGTCCTGCTGCCGATGCCGGGGGGCTTTTCGCCGATCTTTGCGCCCATCCTGCTGGCCAGTTACGTCTTTGGCGCACGGTTCGGCTTTCAGATGGGCGTCTACACGATCGTAGTCTCGGCGCTGATCACCGGCGGCGTGGGGCCTTGGCTGCCGTACCAGATGCTGGTTACGGGCTGGGTGGGGATGAGCGCGGGCGGCCTCCGCCTGTTGCCCTGGAAGCGGCTGCGCCAGGGGGCCTGTGGCCGTCTGGAGGTCGGCCTTCTGGCGGCAACGGGCGTCGCCTGGGGGTTCCTCTTTGGCGCCCTCACTAACCTGTACTTTTGGCCGTACGCCATCGGGCCCGAGTCGCAGACCTGGGCCACTGGCCTGGGCTGGGCAGAGTCGGTCCGCCGGTACGCGGCGTTCTACGTGGCCACTTCGCTGACCTGGGACCTGGCCTCCGCCGTAGGGAATGCCATCCTGATACTGGCGCTGGGGCGCCCCACCGTGCGGGCCCTCGCGCGCTTCGAGAGGCGCTCGCACTTTGAACACGCTGAGGTGCACCATGGTTGATGCCCGCGCCTGGCTGTTGTGGGCGATGGGCGTACTGGTGTTCGCCTCGTCGTGCCGCAACCCCGTCTACGCGCTGCTGGCCCTGGCCATCGTGGCCCTGTGCGACGCGGCCTGGGCCCGCAGCGGCCAGCGGCGCGGGTTGCCGTCGCCGCTGCGCTTTGCTGCCGTGGCCATTCCGCTGGCCGCCGTCTTTAGCACGCTCGTCTCTCACCTCGGAGACACCGTCCTGCTGCGCCTGCCCGACGGGTGGCCCCTGATCGGCGGGGTCCTCACGCTGGAAAGCGTGGTGTTTGGCGCCACCAACGGGCTGGTGCTCTCGTTGATCTACGGCGCCTTCTCACTCGTGAACCGCGTGACGCCCGTACATGACCTGTTGCGCCTCATCCCCGGCGCCCTGCACGAGGCGGGCGTGGTGCTGTCGATCGCCCTGGCCTTCATCCCGCAGACGCAGCGCAGCCTGGCACGCATCCGCGAGGCGCAGGCGGTTCGCGGGCATCGCCTGCGCGGCCTGCGCGACTGGCTGCCGATCGTGGTGCCGCTCCTGATCAGCGGGTTGGAGCGCTCCATGGGCTTGGCGGAGGCGATGGTTGCCCGTGGCTACGGCACCATCGAGAGCCGCGCGCGCACCGCCGGCCTGCAGGCCCTCCTGGCCTGCGGACTGCTCGGCACTGTGGGAGGCTGGCTGGCCTGGTCGTTCTTCCCCGCGGCAGCGCTCTGGGGCGCGGGAGGGCTGGTGGTAGGCGTGGCAATGCTGTTCGCCGCGCTGCGGCTGGCCGGGCGCGGAGCCCGGCGCACGCACTACCGCAGCGCCTCCTGGGGCGCTGACGAGAACCTCGTCACGGCCGGCGTCGGCGTGGCGCTGCTGGGCGCCTTGGCGCCCCTGCCTTTCCTCCACCGTGAGGTGCTGGCCTACGCGCCCTATCCGCGCCTGTCGGTGCCTCCGGTCGACCCCCTCTTGGCCCTGCTCCTGCTGGGCCTCCTGGTGCCGGCCGCTCTGGCCGTCGGGTGGGGTGAGCGATGATCGAGATCAAGCGCTTCACCTACTCCTACCCGGGCGCCTCGACGCCGGTGCTGCGTGACCTGTCGCTGACTATCGACGAGGGCGAGTTCGTCCTGGTGACGGGGGCCTCGGGGGCGGGCAAGTCCACCTTCCTGCGGGCCCTCAACGGCTTGGTGCCCCATTTCACCGGCGGCACCTGTGCGGGGCAGGTCCGCGTCGCCGGGCACGATGCCCTGCTGGAGGGGCCGCAGGTCCTCTCGCGTTATGTCGGGTTCGTCTTTCAGGACCCCGAGGCGCAGTTCGTCGTCGACCGCGTCGAGGACGAGGTGGCCTTTGCCCTTGAGCAGCAGGCGGTGCCCCCGCCCCAGATGCACGAACAGGTGCAAGGGGCGCTGGCGCTCCTGGGCCTCCTCCCCCTGCGAGACCGCCCCCTGGACAGCCTCTCCGGGGGCGAGCGGCAACGCGTCGCGCTGGCCGCGGCGCTCGCGCTTCGTCCCCGCCTGCTGGTGCTGGACGAGCCGACCTCCCAGCTGGACCCGCAGGCCGCCCACGACCTGCTCGGGACGCTGGTGCGCATGAACCGTGACCTGGGCATCACCGTGGTGCTGGCCGAGCATCGGCTGGAGCGCGTCCTGCAGTATGCCGACCGCCTGGTGCACCTGACCGGCCCGGGCGGGCCGGTGCTCCACGGCACCCCGCGCGAGGTGCTGCCCGCCATCGACCTGGCCCCGCCGGTGGTCACGCTGGGCAAGGCGCTCGGGTGGAGTCCGCTGCCCCTATCCGTCTCCGAAGCGCTGCCCATGGCCCGCGCCACGGTGCAGGGCGCCACGACCGAGGAGGTCGCGCGGCCCGCCGGGCCGACGCCGCCCTCGGCAGAGGCGGTCCTGACGGTGCGGGGGCTAGCGCACGGCTACGGGGGCGTGCCCGTGCTGCGCGGCGTCGACCTGGACGTGCGGGCCGGCGAACTGGTGGCCCTCCTGGGGCCCAACGGTGCCGGCAAGACGACCCTCTTGCGCGCGATGGTGGGCCTGCTGCGCCCGGAAGCGGGTGACGTGCGGCTGGCCGGGCGCTCGACCAGCGGCAGGGCCACCGCCGAGATCTGTGCGCAGGTCGCCTACCTGCCCCAGCAGCCGGACGACCTGCTCTTTGCCGATACCGTCCGCGAGGAGCTGGAGGTGACGCTGCGGAACCACGGCCTTCTGCAAGAGCCGCCGGTGGCGCCTGAGGATCTGCTGGCCCGCCTCGGGCTCGCGGCGTTGTCCGAGGCCTACCCGCGTGACCTCTCGGTGGGGCAGCGGCAGCGGGTGGCCCTGGCCGCCGTCACGGTGACGCGGCCGCCCCTGCTCCTGCTGGACGAGCCCACCCGCGGGATGGACTATGGTGCCAAGCAGGGTCTGGTACGCCTCTTGCGTGGCTGGCAGGACGAGGGCTCTGGGGTCCTGATGGTCACCCACGACGTGGAACTGGCCGCTGCGGCCGCCGACCGCGTCCTGCTGCTGGATGGTGGCCGCATCGTTGCGGAGGGCCCCCCGGCCAGGGTGCTCTCTGGCGCGGAGCGGTTCGCCCCGCACACGGCTCAGCTCTTTCCGGGGCGCGGCTGGCTCACCCCAGAGGCAGCGCTGCGTGCCCTGCGCCGCGTACCAGGCCGCGCGGCTGCGCCGCCGGCCTGAACGCGCACGCCGCGCAGCGGGCATTTGACCGCGCCCGCCCTGGTCGCTATAATCTTCCTGTTGCCGTTCCGCAGCCACCGATCTGCGGGCGAGTGCGCGTGCCGGCGGGGTGTTCCGTCCTGCGCAATCGCGCGCTGGTTACCGCCCGTGACCTCAGTAGTCTTGGAGGATAAGTAAGGCCATGGCATCCACGATATCGCTCACGGCCCATCCGCGCAGCCCAGAGGCGAGGCCCAGGGCACTCCGGCGCGCCCAGTTCGTGCCCGGCGTCCTGTATGGGCCCAAGTATGAGACCAGGGCGCTCCAGTTTGAGACCGCCACGCTCCTTCGCGTCCTCCAGCAGGCGGGCACCAGCCACCTCATCGAGCTCACCATCGACGGCGTCGACGGGAATGAGCTGGTCCTCGTCCGTGAGGTACAGCGCCACCCGGTCACCCACGCCCTCTGGCATGTGGACCTGTACCGCACCCAGGCGGACGTCGCCATCCGTGTGGAAGTGCCCATCGTGCACCACGGGGAGGCGCCGGCCCTCGAGGAGGGTGGCTTTATCAACACCCTGCTCGACGTGCTGGAGATCGAGTGCCTGCCGCGCGATATGCCCGATGCCATCGTCGTGGACCTTTCCGTCCTCACCGATATGGACTCTGTGATCACCGTGGCCGACCTGCAGGTGCCCGAAGGCGTCACCGTCCTGACGCCGGAAGACACGGTCGTACTGCGGCCGGCCTTTGCCGCGGTCGAGGAGGAAGTGGAAGAGGTCGAGGAGGCTGAGGAAGAGGCCGTCGAGGGCGAGGAAGAGGCCCCCGAGGGTGAGGAAGACGCCGGTTCCTGAGCGTCCCCTCTGGCCCCGTCGCGATACCGGTCCCATTGCGCCCGGCTGCCCAACACGGCAGCCGGGCGTTTCGCCTCCCACGGCCTCCCCTGCAACCTCGCTGGCCCCATTGACGCGCCCCTGCCCTGGAGTACAATGCCGCCGTCGGCCGCCGTCTCGTGGTTACCAGGAGGTTACGAGGTGAAACTCAGCTTTCTCATGCCGCTGAACGTCGAGAACATCGCCCGCGCCAAGAAGCTGTCGTACGATGGCCTGGAAGTCGGTGCCGGCTGGCTCACCGGCCCGTCGCTGGCCGAGATAGAGGCCAACCTGCCCGCGCTCAAGGGTGCCCTGGGCGAGGCCGGCATCGGCGTCACCTCGGTGGCCATTTATGGCAACACCATCGGCTCACCGGTCGACGAGGCCGTCGCCTACTGGGAGCGCGCCATGAAGGTGGCCGTGGCGTTCGGCTGCGGCGTGGTCTCTGGCCTGACGGGGCGCGACAACGCCCTGACCGTTGACGACAACCTGCCCCTCTTTGCCGCGCGCTTTGGCCCCATCTGCGAGCGGGCCGAGGACCTGGGCGTCAAGCTGGCCCTGGAGCCCTGGCCCGGCGGAGTGCTCGGCCACGGTCCCTATCGCTGGACGAACATGGCCACCACGCCCGAGCTGTGGACCCGCCTGATCGACGCCGTGCCCAGCCCCGCCCTGGGCATGGAATATGACCCCTCGCACTTTGCCTGGCAGCAGATCGACCATCTCTGGGTGATCAGCGCCTTTGCCGACCGCATCCACCACGTGCACGCCAAGGACATCGTCTTTGACGAGCAAAAGCTGGCCTGGGTGGGCGTCCACGGGCGTGGCTGGTGGCGCTTTGTCATCCCTGGCCTCGGCGAGCTGGACTGGCAGGACATCTTTGACGCCCTCGAGGACGCCGACTACCAGGGGGACGTCGCCGTCGAGCACGAGGACCGCGAGTACCTCCACGAGCGCTGGGACGAGGGGCTGGCCATCGCCCGCGGCACCCTGCGGCCGCTGGTCAAGGCCTACAACTACTGAGGACCGCGCTGCACAGAAAGACAGCGGGGGATGGGCGCACTGCCCATCCCCCGCTGTGCCTTAGGATGCAGCCGGTCAGACGGCGACCCACTCTAGTCCGAGGCGGGCCAGCGTCCCGGGCAGCGGCACGCCCTCCTCGTCCCAGCCGGCCATCTGATAGTACACCTCGCGGGCGCGGGCGAACTCTTCCTCCGTCACGCGGACGCCGTCAGTAGCCCCGCCCTGCAAAGCGATAAAGCCCTTCTTGGGCAGGGCGTCGTCGGCCTTGCGCAGCCCCTCACGAGCGTTGAAGGCCCGCAGCATGTTCAGCCGCCGCTCGCCCACCAAGAGGATCTCCTCCATGCTCGTCTGCCAGCCGGTGATAGCGCGGATCCCCTCGACGAGCTGGTCCGGCCCATAGAGCTGCCAGGAGGGCCCCCAGGCGAACTGGCAGGTGCCCAGGCAGTCCAGGGCGCTGTACATGTACTCGGTGGTGAGGGCAAAGCGCACCTTGGCGAGGGAGAGATCGCGCTTGTCCAGCGGGGTGTTGAGGCCCAGCGTCGACAGGCGGTCGAGGGTGTCCTTGTCCTGCGTCGGCGTGTAGTTGGGGTCGTGGTCGTGCGACATGTGGTCGGCCCCGAAGGGGTTCACCGCGTAGATAAGCGCCAGCGAGCGCTTGGCCTGCGGCACGTGGGCGGGGTACTCCTGCTTCTTGCAGGCCACTACCAGGTCCTCAGCGCCCCTGCCGATCTCCTCCGCAGCGCGGAAGGAGCCCTCGGCCAAAAGGTCGCCCAGGCCCTCGCGGTTGGCGATCATCTGCACCATACGAACCATGGCCTCGGCGTTGCCAAAGCGCAGGTCCAGGCCGCCGGTATCCTCCTTGGTCAGCAGGCCGTGCTCGTAGCAGTCCATGGCAAAGGCCACCGTGGCCCCGCAGGAGATCGTGTCGAGCCCGTACTTGTTGCAGATCTCGTTGGCCAGCGAGATCGCGGCCAGGTCCGAGACGCCGCAGTAGGAGCCCATCGTGGCGACCGTCTCGTACTCGGGGCCGCCGTAGCGCGGGTCGACGCGGAAGGGGCCCTCGGTCACCTCTACCACCCGCTTGCAGCGGATCAGGCAGCCGTAGCAGGTGTCACGCTCTTTGAGGATGGTGTCGGTCATCGTCTGGCCCCAGATGGCCTCCCATCCCTCAAAGACCCCGCTCGACCAGTTGCGGGTGGGCAGAGCGCCCATCTCCTGGAGGTCTTTCACCCCGTTCGGCGTGCCGTTGAGGCCCAGGCCGTAAACGCCGCTCTCCTCAAAGTTGTCGCGCCCCCAGCGCCCCAACGCCCGCAGGCGCTCCGGGTCGGCCACCTCAGGGCGGCTGTGGCCGCGCACGGCCACGGCCTTCAGGTTCTTGGAGCCCATTACGGCGCCCATGCCCGTGCGCCCGGCAGCCCGGTTGGAGTGGCTGATCAGGCAGGCGTAACGGGTCAGTTTCTCGCCACCCGGGCCGATCTGCAGCACCTGGATGTGCGCATCGTTGTGCTCGGCGCGAATGGCATCCTCGACGTCGCCGGTGATGCGGCCCCACAGGTGCGCCGCGTCGCGCAGTTCGGCGACGCCGTCGTGGATCCACAGGTACACCGGTCTGGGGGACTTGCCCGTCACGATGATGGCGTCAGACCCGGCGAACTTGAGCTCGGCCGGCCAGAAGCCGCCGCCCTGAGCGTCGCCGATGGCGCCCGTCAGCGGAGACTTGGCGTTGACCATCACGCGGCTCAGGCCGCTGATCGGCGCACCGGTCAGCACCCCCACGGAAAGGGCCAGGACGTTCTCCGGACCTAGCGGGTCGATCCCGGGCGGCAGCATCTTGAGCAGGTAGGCCAGGTTGAGGCCGCTGCCGCCCATTGTCTCCCGGTAGAACGACTCCGGCGGCGTCTCAGCATCCAGTTGGCCGGTGGTCAGATTCACGTGCAGCACCTTGCCCATATAGCCGTACGGCATGTGTCGCCTCCTCCTGCGTGGGGGCTCCCGTCGTGGCGAACTGCTGGCTGTTACTCTTGACCGCATTATAGCGGCCAACCGGCGCGAAGCGCAAGGCCCCAGGGCCTCTGCGCCGGCGCCCTGGCAGGCCTAGCGGGCCTGTGCTAGAATCGTGGCATTGGAAGGGAGGAGGACACCATGAAGATCGGGCTCGTCACCCTGGGGCTGGCGGCGCAGCCGCTGGACCGCGTGCTGGCCGCCGCGCGCCTGGCCGGCTGCGAGGCGATGGAGCTGAACGGCCGCGAGACCGTCCACGATAACCTGTGGGCACCGCCCATTGACTATGCCAGCGTGCAGCGAGAGATCGACGCCAGCGGCGTCGCGGCCACCAGCCTGGGCGGCTACTGCAACTTGGCCACCGTGAGCGACGAGGCCCTGGCGGAAGAGGTGCGCCTCTTCCTCGGCTACTGTGACTTGGCGCGCCGCATGCAGATCCCCGTGGTGCGCGCCTTCCCGGGCGACCTGGTGGAGGGCCACTCGGTAGACGCGCTCTACCCACGCATCGTCGAGGGCTTTCGCACCGTGGCCGCCGAGATCGACGGCTGGGGCGTCCAGATCGGCATCGAAAACCACGGCCGGCTGCTGAACGACGGCGACCTGCTGGCTGCCCTGGTGCGCGACGTCGGCTCTCCTCTGGTGGGCATCACGCTCGACACGGGCAACTTTTGCTGGGCCGGGCACTCGGTAGACGCGGCACACCGCTTCTTTGACCTGCTCGCCCCCCTGGCGGTCAACGTGCACGTCAAGGATGGGCGCTTCGTAAAGGGGCAGTGGACGCTGCTACCGGCCGGCCGGGGCGATATCGACCTCCCCGGCGTCTTTGCCGCCCTCAAGGCCTGCGGCTACGACGGCCCGGTGCTGAGCGAGTACGAGGGGGAGGAGCCCTTCCTGCCCAGCACGACGGAGAGCGTCGCCTACCTGCGTGGCCTGCGCGATGGGTACTGCCGCTGAGGCGAGCCCCAGCGCCGCCAGCCCTCGCCGGCGGGTTTTCCTCCCTGCACCGCTCAGGTGGTACAATGCCCGGCAGCGGGGCGGATCACTCGGCGGTGAGGAGCGGGTGTCTTGGACGTGCAGGTGGGCGTGGCCAAGGTGGCCAAATATGCAGTCAGCGAGAGCGGCGACACGGTCGAGCTGATCGAGCGGCCCAACGGCGGCGTCTCGGCCGTACTCGTGGACGGCCAGCGCAGCGGGCGCTCGGCCAAGATCATCTCCAACATCGTGGCCCGCAAGGCGATCTCTCTCCTCGGTGAGGGGGTGCGTGACGGTGCCGCGGCGCGCGCCGCACACGACTATCTCTGCACGCACCGTCGCGGGCAGGTGTCGGCCGAGCTACAGATCATCTCGGTGGACCTGGCCAGCCGCTCGCTGGTGATCTCGCGCAACACCCACTGCGCGGCCTACGTCGTACAGGGCGGCGTCTGTCGCGTTCTGGATGCTCCTGCCAATGCCATCGGCCTGTATCCCAACACCAAGCCGGTCATCGAGGAGATCGCCCTGCTACCGGGCACCGTTGCGGTCGTCTCCTCGGACGGGGTCGCCGCGGCCGGATCGCGCCGCGGCGAGTCGCTGGACGTGGTGCCGCTCCTGGCCGAGATACTGGCCAGCGAGCGCAACGCCCAACAGATCGCCGACGCCATCCTTGCGCGGGCCCTGGCCCTCGACGAGGGCCGCCCCGTAGACGATACCAGCGTCGTGGTAGTATCCGTGCTGGACAACGCCGTCGAGGAGCCCCGCGTGCGTCGGCTCTCCGCCACCTTCCCTCTCTAGACGCCGGCCGGGCCCCTGGCGGGCGAGGCCCGCGTGAGGCAGGGGGGTGTGCCGTGAGCGTTCCGAGGCCGCTGCTGGGTCCTCCGCCGCCACCTGTCCGCGGGTGCGTGGGCATAGTGGGGGTGTGCGCCTCGGGCAAGAGCACGCTCGAGCGGGGCCTTCTGCAGTTGGGGTACAATGCGCGGCAATGCGGGCAGGAGCACTCGTACATACCTGACATGTGGCGCCGCCTGACGCGCCCTGAGGTGCTCATCTACCTGGACGCCTCACCGCGCGTCGCCCGGCGGCGGCGCGACATGCGCCTGCGCGGCTCTGACCACGCCGCCCAGCGAGAGCGCCTGGCCCACGCCAGGGAGCACTGCCACGTGTACATTGACACGGATGCCTTCAGCCGCCAGCAAGTCCTCGAGGAGGCCGTGCGAGCGCTGTGCCTGCTGCTTCCCGGGTTCGCCGGCACCGGCGCCACGCGGCCGTCTGCCGCATCCGTTGGGTTGCGGGGGCGTCCAGCCGTTGATGATTTGACCCAACGTGTTGCCGACCTATAATCATTCATTGGAGCGATCAGCGCAGGGAACACCCGCCCGGGTGTTTTTCTTTGTGGCCACCAACACCTGAGGAGACGAACGGAATGCAGCGCCGAGACGTTCAGTTGCTCATCCTCATCGCCCTGGTCACCATCTTTGCCGTGTACATCTGCTGGCCGACGGACCCCGGCCTTCGTTTTCTCGGCATCGACCGGGCGATCAAGATCTACCAGGGTCTCGACCTACAAGGCGGCATGCAGGTACTCCTCGAAGCGGCTGTTCCCGAGGGGCAGGAAGTCTCATCCGACGACATGGACGCCGCCCGGGCCATCGTCGAAAGCCGCGTCAACGGCCTGGGGGTGACAGAGCCCTCCGTGCAGAGGGTGGGCGCCCGCCGCATCCAGGTGGAGCTCCCCGGCATCGAAGACGCCCAGCAAGCCATCGAGACCCTCCGTGAGACGGGGCTGATGGAGTGGGTCGAGTCGGACGTCATGCTCCTGCCCGGTACCGTCGTGCAGACCGACTACATGTCGGCCGAGGCGACGCCCGGGGAGGAGACGCCCGAGCCCACGGAGGTCCCCACCGACACGGCCAAGATCTACCACACCGTGCTCACCGGACGCAACCTCAAGTCGACCAGCATGGAGTTCAACCAGCAGACCAACATGCCGGTGATCGCCTTCCAGCTGGACGACGAGGGCGGGCGCATCTTTGCCGAGCACACGGCCAACAACATCGGCAAGTTCCTCGTCATCCTGCTGGACAAGCAGGTGATCTCCAGCCCGCGCATCAACTCGGCCATTCCGGGTGGTGCCGGCGTCATCGAGGGGCAGTTCACCATCGACGAGGCCAAAGCCCTGGTGCTCCAGCTCAAGTATGGCTCCCTGCCCATCCCGCTGCGCGAGGTGGAGACGCGCGCCGTGGGCCCCACCCTGGGGCAGGACTCGATCCAGAAAAGCGTGCGGGCCGGCGCCATCGGCCTGAGCATCGTGCTCCTCTTCATGCTGATCTACTATCGTCTTCCCGGGCTCCTGGCCGACCTGGCGCTGGTGATCTATGCCTTTATCACCCTGGCCATCTACAAGCTACTCCCCGTAACCCTGACCCTACCGGGCATCGCCGGGTTCCTCCTCTCGGTGGGCATGGCCGTGGACGCCAACATCCTCATCTTTGAACGCATGCGCGAGGAACTGCGCCACGGGCGCTCGCTGGGGCGGGCCATCGACGTCGGCTTTAGCCGCGCCTGGACCTCGATCCTGGATTCGAACATCTCCACATGGATCACCTGCGGCATCCTGTGGGCCTTTGGCAACACCTTTGGCGCCAGCATGGTCAAGGGCTTTGCCGTCACGCTGGCCATCGGCGTGCTCGTCAGCATGTTTACCGCCGTCACCGTCACGCGGACCTTTATCCGCTCGGCCTTTGCCATCAGCGGTGAGAAGCTGCGCGACGTCAAGTGGCTGCTGGGCGTCTAGCGGGGGAAACGGAGACTGACCATGTATAACCTCGTTCAGAAGCGACGCTGGTACTTTGGGTTTTCCGGCATCCTGCTGGTCCTCGGCATCGCGGCGATGGTCTACTCGACCATCGTGATCGGCAGCCCCCTGCGGCTGAGCATCGACTTTGTGGGCGGGTCGCTGCTGGAGGTGGCCTTTGACGCGGACCACGCTACCGAGGAGGTGCGCGGCCTGGTTGTGGAAGCGGGATATGCTGACCCGGTCGTCAACACGGTGGACGACAACCGCACCTTTGTGATCCGCACCAAAGAGATGGACGTGCACAGCAAGGACGCCCTGCTGGCCACGTTCGCCTCCCGCTTGGGTGCGGTGACCGAGCGGCGCTACGAGAGCGTTGGCCCCACCATCGGCCGAGAGACGACGCGCTCGGCAGGCCTGGCCATCGCGGCCACCTCGCTGGTCATCCTGCTGTTCATTGCCTTTGCCTTCCGCAGCGTGCCGAACGCCTTCCGGTACGGCGTGTGCGCCATCGCCAAGATGCTGCACGACGTGCTCATCCTGCTGGGCCTGGCCGCCCTGATGGGCGTGGTGGCCGGGTGGGAGATGGACGCCCTCTTCCTCACCGCCGTGTTGACGGTGGTGGGCTTTTCGGTGCAGGACGTGATCGTGGTGTTTGACCGCATCCGCGAGAACATCACCCGGCACCGCGATGAGGACTATGAGACGATCGTCAACCGCAGCCTGCTGGAGACGCTGCACCGGTCGTTGGCCACCCAGCTGAATGCCATCTTTGTGATGGTGGCCATCATCCTGTTCGGCGGCGCCACCATGCGGCAGTTCATGCTCACCATGCTGGTGGGCATGGTGACGGGAACCTACTCCTCGATCTTTTTCGCCGTGCCGCTCCTGGTAGTCTGGGAGAAGGGCGCGCTGTCTGGCCTGCGGCGCCTGTTGGCCCGCAGGGGCGCCTCAGCCGCCTGAGCAGGCGGCCGCGCACACCCATATACAGCACGGGGCGGGGCCAACGACCTTGGCCCCGCCTTCTGTTGGGGCGTATAATGGGGTCAAGCCGCCGGATGACGGACGGCGGCAGCGCCCCACGTTCCGTGACCATGTGCCGCTACGGAGGTGCCCTACATGGGCCTGATACTGCTTCGTTATGGCGAGTTGGCCCTCAAGGGCAAGAATCGCATCACCTTTGTCCGCCAGCTGCGCCGTAACTTGCGTGACTGCCTGAAACGGAACGGTCTCTCTGGGGAGGTGACCTCCGCCGGGCAACGCATCTACGTCCGCACCGACCAGGTCACCGAGGCGCTGGAGCCCCTCAGCCGGGTCTTTGGACTGGTGTCGCTGAGCCCCGTGTTCGAGGTCGCGCGCAACATCGAGGCCATCTCGCAGGAGGCCGTGCGCCTGGCGGCCGAGGCCGGGGTGCGGCCGGGGGTATCGTTCCGCGTACAGGCGCGCCGCGCAGACAAGACCTTCCCCTACACCTCGCCACAGATCAACCGGCTGGCCGGCGAGGCCGTCTACGGGGCCACCCGCGGCGACGTCGACCTCTCCAAGGGCGCCAACGTGACCATCGGGGTCGAGGTGCGCCTCGAGGGCGCCCTGGTGTACGGGAACACGGTGCCCGCGCCCGGGGGGCTGCCGCTGGGCGTCGAGGGGCGGGCCGTGGCGCTTATCTCCGGCGGGATCGATTCGCCCGTGGCCGCCTGGATGATGATGAAGCGCGGCTGCGGCATCATCCCCCTGCACTTTTCCACGAACCCGGAGGAGACGGCCAAAGCCCTGGAGAACATCGAGGCGCTGTCGCACTACTCCTACGGCTGGAGGCTCAAACCCACCGTCCTGTCGCACGCCGAGGTCGTGGCCCCCACGCTGCGCCGGCTGGCCGCCCTTGGCGAAGAGCGCTGGTCCTGCATCTTTTGCAAGCGGGCCTTCCTGCAGCGGGCCGCGGCCCTGTGTGAGGAGTTGGGCGCCAGCGCCCTGGTGCTGGGCGATTCCCTCGGGCAGGTGGCCAGCCAGACGCTGGCGAACATGGAGGTGATCTCACACGGCATCTCCAAGCCCATTCTGCGGCCCCTCATCGGCATGGACAAGAGCGAGATCGTAGCCCTGGCGCAGCGCATCGGCACCTTTGAGACGTCGACGCGCACCGAGCACACCTGCGCCTTCCTGCCGGCGCACCCCCTGACGCGCGGCACCGTCGAGCGCATGCTGCAGATCTCGCAGCGCCTGGACGAGATGGAGGACCCGGGAGCATGAGCTGGCCCCGCGGGGCTCGTCGCGGCCAGCCGAAGGGCCGGGTGAAGCGCCAGGCCCGCTGGGGTGCGCTGGGCCTGCTGACGGGGCTCCTAGCGGCCGCCTGCGCCGCGCCATGGCCGGCAGGCGTCCCGGTACCGGCTCTTGCGCCCACCGCATCGCCGACAGTGACCTCATCGGGCACGGTTACTCCGCTCCCTTCCCTTACCTCCACCCCGCAGCCCTTTGTGCCGGCCAGCATGGCCCTCGAGGCCGTCGGGGGCGTCTGTCGCGCTCCCGAAGGGGTGGCCACGCTCGGAGATCAGGTTTGGGTGGCCTGTGCCGCCAGCGGCAACGTGTGTGCGCTGGGGAGTGGCTCGGTGGCTTCCTGCATCGCCACCGGGGGGCGCCCTACGGCCCTGGCCGCTGACGAGGCCGCCCGACGCCTCTACGCCCTGGATGGGGGCGCCGAGGTCATTCACGTGATCGCCGACGGAACCGTGTCAGCCACCTGGTCGGCCCCGGGCGCCACGAGCCTGGCTCTCGTCGACGGGCGCTTGTGGGCGGGCACCGGCGACGGCGAGATCGCCGTGTACGGCGCGGCGGACGGCGCCCCCCTCGGCCGCGTGCCGCTTTCCGGTGGGGATGCCGTTTTGGCGCTGGCCGGCTCGCCGGGCGGCGAGCGCCTTTTCGCCAGCACCTACGGGACCCTCCACGCCGTGGACGTGGCCTCCCTCACGGACGTGGCGCAGGTGGAGCGAAACGGCATCTACCGGACCCTGGCCGTGTCGGCGGACGGCGCGGTCGTCTACACGTCCGAGTTCGACCGGGCCGAGCTCCGCTCCTACCTGCTGGCCGTCTCGGCCGAATCGCTCGAGGTAGTGCGGCGCACGCCCGCACCGGCGGACCCGGCCGCCGCCATCGTCGATGGGCGTGACGGCCGCCTGTATCTGGCCTCTGGCGCGGCGGGGTGGCTGTCTACCTACGATCGGGACCTGGCGCTCCTGGGCGCTTTGGAGGTCGGGCTCTCGCCCCGCGGCCTGGCGCTCCACGCCGCCACGGGCCGGCTGTACGTGGCCAACGCCGACAGCGACAACGTCCAGGTCATCGACGTCGGTGCCCAGCGCGTCGCTGCCACCATCGCCCTGGCGGGGCGTTACGCTGGCCTGGCCGTCAACCCGGCCACTTCCACCCTGTACGTGGCCGCGAGCAGCGCGGACGCCATCCTGGCGGTGGCGGCGGACGGCACGGTCTCTCGCTGGGCGCTGCCGGGCTACCCGCAGGCCGTGCTGCCCCTGAGCGACGATAACCGTGTGGCGGCCTTGACGCGCCACCCGGCCCGCCTCTGGATCCTCTCTGAGGAGGGGCAGCCGCTCGCGTCCTACCCGATCGCGCCCGAATCGGGCGGTCTCTACTACGATCCCTCCGCCGGGGCCCTCTATGCCGGCTCACTGCGCCTGGACCTGGCCAGCGGCAGGGTCGAGGAGGTGGCCGCCAAGGCCTGGACCGAGCAGCTGCAGCCGCCGCGCGGCTACGTCTACGACGCACGGCGCGGCCACCTCTACGCCCTGGCCCACAACGGCATCCCGGGCTCGAACGGCGGCATCGTCCTCGCAGCGCTGGCCGGGCGCCAGACGGCGCCGACGTTCGACGCGCTGGGCGTGCGCGATGCGGTCTACGACTCGGCCACCGACCGCCTGCTCGTCGCCTCGGCACGTGTGTTCGGCTGCCGCCTGCAGGCGCTGCGCGCCGAGGACGGCGAAGAGGTCGCCAACCGCGCCCTGCCCGACGGTTGCCCCGCGCACTTGGCGGTGCTGCCGGGCAGCGGGCATCTGTGGGTCGCCGTGGAGGCGCTGGACTCGAGTGACCACGGCACGCCGGCAGCGCGCCTCCTCTGCCTGGACGCCGCGACTCTCGCGCCGCTGGCGGAACTCCCTACGGATGGCCCGATCGACAGCCTGGCGGCCGATCCTCAGGGGCAGCGCGTCCTGGCGGGCCTCGGCACGCAGGGACGCCTGCTGACCGTCACCGACGGCGCGCCGTAGGCCCTGCCCCCCCCATCAGCCCCGCAATGGGCGCAAAAGGCGCCGCGCGCACGAGTCGCGATGGCGAATTGCGGGCATCTTGGTGCTTGCGGTGTGCTATGCTATAATGTCCCGGTAACTATCGACTACTTAGGAGGGACTTTTGCTCATGAGAGACGTCAAACCGGAGGAAATTCGCAACATTGTTCTTCTGGGCCACGGGTCAAGTGGCAAGACCACGTTGAGCGAGGTCCTCCTGTACGACGCCGGCGCGATCTCGCGGTTGGGCACCATTGAGGAAAAGAACACCGTCTCGGACTATGACGAAGACGAACACAACCGCGGCGTGTCGGTGAACCTGTCGGTTTTGCCCTGCGAGTGGCAGAACACCCATCTGACGTTCCTGGACGCCCCGGGCTACTCGGACTTTGTCGGCGAGGTGAAGAACGGCCTGCGCGCCGCCGATAGCGCCGTCATGGTGGTATGCGCCGCGTCGGGCGTCGAGGTGGGTGCCGAGCTGCAGTGGCAGTTCGCCGACGAGACGGCCATGCCGCGGATGGTCTTTGTCAACAAGATGGACCGCGACAACGCCTCGTTTGAGCGCACCCTTGAGCAGCTGCGTACCAAGTTTGAGGCCAAATTCGTGCCGATCGTTCTTCCGATCGGCTCGTTCACGTCGTTCACCGGCGTCATCGACCTGATCTCCATGAAGGCCTACCTCGGCCCCGACGGCAAAGAGAGCGCCATCCCCGAGGCGGCACGTGACGCCGCCGAGACCGCCCGAATGGAGATGATGGAGTTCGCCGCCGAGTCTGACGACGAACTCATGATGAAGTACCTGGATGACGAGGACCTCACCGAGGAAGAGATCGTCGCTGCCCTCTCTCAGGGTGCCAAGAGCGGCGAACTGGTCCTGGTGCTGGCCGGCTCGGCCTCCAAGAACATGGGCGCCCGCCGCCTGATGGACGCCATCGTCCGCTACATGCCCAGCCCTGCCGATATCGCCCTCAAGGTCATCGACAGGACCAGCGGCGAGGAGGTCGCGCTGCAGGCCGACCCGGCCGGGCCCCTGGTGACACAGGTGTTCAAGACCCTGGCTGACCCCTTTGTGGGCAAGCTGAGCTATTTCCGCGTCTTTTCCGGCACGATGGCGTCGGATTCGCGCGTTCAGAACGTCAACAAGGACGAGGAAGAGCGCGTGGGCCAGCTCTTTACCATGCGCGGCAAGGAGCAGATCCCGGTCGCGGCCATCCCGGCCGGTGGCATTGGCGCCGTGGCCAAGCTGAGCGAGACCTCCACCGGCGACACGCTCGGCGACCGCGGCTCCGCCTACGTGATGCCCGCCATCGTCTACCCGGAGCCGCTCTTCTCGGCCGCGGTGTTCCCCAAGACCAAGGCGGACCTGGACAAGCTCGGCGCTGGCCTGGCCCGTCTCGTCGAGGAGGACCCCACGCTACGCGTGGAGCGCAACGCCGAGACCAACGAGTCGATCCTATCCGGCATGGGGGATTCGCACATCCAGATCGCCGCGCGGCGCCTGGCGCAAAAGTTCGGCGTCGAGATCGATACCGAGCTGCCCACCATCGCCTATCGCGAGACGATCACCAAGTCAGCCCAGATCCAGGGGCGCCACAAGAAGCAGACCGGCGGCCGTGGCCAGTTCGGCGACGTCTGGATCCGCTTTGAGCCGCTCGAGCGCGGCGAAGGCTTTGCCTTTGACAGCGAGATCTTTGGTGGCTCCGTGCCCAAGCAGTACGTGCCGGCCGTGGAAAAGGGCCTGCGTGAGATCATGGGCTCCGGCGTCATCGCCGGGTACCCGACGGTTGACTTTAAGGCCGTCATCTACGACGGCTCTTACCACGCCGTGGACTCGTCCGAGATGGCCTTCAAGCTGGCCGCGCACCTGGCCTTCCGAAACGGGATGCCGCTGGCTGGCCCCGTGCTCTTGGAGCCTATCTACACCATCACGGTGACCGTCCCTGAGGACTCGATGGGTGATATCCTCGGTGACCTGAACACCCGGCGGGCCAGGGTGCAGGGGATGGAAAACGTCCGCGGCAACGGCGTGGTGACGGCACAGGTTCCCCTGGCCGAGATCCAGCGCTATGCGACGGACCTGCGCTCGATGACTCAGGGCCGCGGGTACTTTTCCATGCAGTTCTCGCACTACGATATCGTCCCGAGCCACCTCGTGGACCAGATCGCCGAGGAAGCCCGGAAGCGCCAGGAAAAGAGCCGCGAATAGTAGGCGGCAACGTGTCAGGATGAGAGGGGCGAATGGCCGCTGTTGTGGTCGCTCGCCCCTCTTTTTCAAGGGACCACCCGGGGAGAGACCGTTGATCAAGGTCGACCTGCATGTGCACACCTCCTTCTCGGCAGACTCGCTGACCCTGCTTGCACACGTCGACGGCCATGCCAGGCGTCGGGGATTGAGCGCCGTGGCCATCACCGACCATAACAGCATCCAGGGCGCCCTGCGCCTGCAGCAAGAGACCGACCTGCTCATCATCGTGGGCGAGGAGATCCGCACGTCGCAGGGAGAGATCATCGGCCTCTTTCTGCAGGAGCACATCCCACCGGGCCTCTCTCCGCGCGAGACGGTGCGCCTCATCCGAGAACAGAACGGCATCGTCTGTATCCCCCACCCCGTCGACCGCTTCCGCGGCTCAGCGCTGCAGCCTGCCGCGCTGGAGGAGATCCACCCCGAGGTCGACGCCATCGAGGTGTTCAACGCGCGCAACTCCTTTGGCGCCGACAACCGCCTGGCTCGCGGGCTGGCGGAGCGCTACGGCCTCCTCGCCACCGGCGGGAGCGACGCCCACCACCCGAGCGAGATTGGCCGAGCCTACGTCGAGATGCCCGCTTTCACCTGCCGCGACAGTTTCCTGGCCAGCCTGGCCAGGGGGCAGGTGCGCGGGCATCTGTCGCTACCGCTGGTGCACGTCGCCAGCACCTACGCGAGAGTGGCGAAGAACTTGCGCGCCGAGAGGGTCCCCTCCCGCTGACGGGTTTCCGGCAAGCAGGGGCATCGCCCCAAGGAGTCAGCCATGCGCATCGGAGTGATCTCTGACATTCATGACAACGTCTGGGCCCTGGAGGAGGGGTTGCGCCACCTGCAGGGGTGTGGGGCGCTCCTCTGCCTGGGCGACTTGTGTTCTCCCTTCACGATTGCCGAGATTGCCAAAGGCTTTCCCGGGCCGGTACACGTCGTCTGGGGGAACAACGACGGTGACAAGCTGCTGATCACGCGCAACGCCGACAAGGCCGGCAACGTGTCGCTCCACGGGGAGATCGCCACCCTCGACCTCGGCGGGCGATCCGTGGTCCTGACGCACTACTACGACGTGGCCAAGGCCATTGCCGACGGCCAGAGCCACGACCTGGCCTGCTACGGGCACAACCACCGCCGGCGGATCGACCAGGTCGGGCGCACCGTGCTGCTGAACCCTGGCGAGGTGATGGGCCGCTTTGGGGTACGTTCCGCGGCCATCTATGACACCGACACCTGCCAGGCCGAGATCATCGAGTTCTAGCACGCCCGACCGGGGCGTCGTCGTCCTTCGGTTCAGGCGGCCGGTACGTACGACCTCCCCAATCGCGAAACCCTGGGCACGCCGCTGCGTAATGCCTATGAACGCTAGCTACGCCCACGGCCGCCGCGGCAGCAGAGGAGATACGGGTGGACGCCGATCAGGAGCGTCTATGGGTCCTGCGCGCCAGATCCGGTGATCCCGAGGCCTTCACGAAACTGGTGGAGGCATATCAGAATCCCGTCTATAACCTGGCCTATCGGATGTTGGGCAGCCCCACCGAGGCCGAGGACGCCGCGCAGGAGACTTTTCTGCGGGCATATACGCGGCTTGACACCTACGACCCTCAGCGCAAGTTCTCCTCGTGGATCCTCTCGGTCGCTTCGCATCACTGTATCGACCGGCTCCGGCGGCAGCGTGGCAACACCGTCTCGATGGAAGAGATCATGTCCTGGCGGTGGATTCCTGACGAGAAGCCCAAGCCCGAAGAGCGCACCCTGGCCGCTGAGCAGAACGCAGCGATTCGCCGGCTGCTGATGGAGCTTCCCGAGCAGTACCGCCTGGCCATCATCCTGCGCTACTGGCACGATCAGTCGTACGAGGAGATCGCCGAGATGACCGGTTCTTCGGTCAGCGCCGTCAAGTCTCGCCTGCACCGTGCCAGGCAGCAGATGGCCGTCATGCTGGCGGAAATGCAAAAGGCCACCGTGGCCGAACACGAAAGCCGAAGGAGGGTGCCAGACAATGCGTTGTCCAGAGGCATCTGAGCTGGTTTCACAACGACTGGACGTGGCGCTCTCTGCGGAGGCGGACGCTTCCCTGGCCGAGCACCTGGGCGAGTGCCCGGACTGCAGCCTTGAGGCGGAGATGCTCTCTCGGCTGGACATGTTCCTGACCAGTGCCCCTCCGGTGGCGCCGGCGCCCTTCTTTGCCCAGCGGGTAATGGCCCGCGTGCAGAGGCGCCGCCGCTGGGTGGCCATCATACAGGGCGGCCTGGTGCTGCTCTTGGCCATGGCCGTGGGCCAATCAGCCTTCCTGCTGCCGCTGCTCAGCCCGGCGTCGCCGGTCGGCGGGCTGGCGCGTAGCTCCCCCTTCATCAGCGCCATGGCGGGCCTGCTGGTCCGCGTGGTCGGGCTGGCTTCCACATTGCTGGGGGCCGGGGCGCGCCTGGGCGAGGCCTTTGTAGGGGCGCCGGCCTACCTAGCCCTGGCCGGGCTGATGCTCCTGGCAGCGGTCCTGGCCCTGGTATGGCTGAAGGCCGTCGGCCGGGCATCGCTGGCAATCGCCAGGCAGACCTCGTGATGACGAGGTGTTCCATGACTTCCGTTCGACACAGCGCGCACGCGCGGAGGAACCTATGCGAGCCTTGAGGTGGGCAACCATCATCCTGTTGCTGGCCACAGTCGTGCTGCCGCTGCCCGCCCTGGCCGATAGTGGGGGCACCAGCGCCTCGTTCGGCCGCGACGTGGTCGTAGCAGAGGGTGAGCGGCTGGTTGGCGATCTGCTGGCCTTCGGTGGCAACGTCCACCTGATGCCCGGCGCCGTTGTCGATGGCAACGTGATGACCATCGGCTCCGCCGTCACCGTCGAGGGACGCGTGGAGGGAGACGTGGTCGCCATGGGTGGCAGGGTCACGCTGCAGTCCAGCGCGGCGGTCATCGGTGACCTGATCGTCTTCGGCGACCTGACCCGCGAGCGCGGCGCCCTGGTGAGGGGCAGCGTGATCGAGGGGCTGGAGGCCGCCGCGCACTTTCCTGGCATCACCCGGGCCACCGTGGTGCCGCCCCGGCAGGGACCCGGCCCCTCCACCGAGCCAGCGCCCGCTGCTCCCACTGGCCCCGTGCCGACGGCCGTGCGCGGGTCCACGGGGCTGGGCCGCAGCCTCGGCGTTCTGGTGGTTGCGGTGCTCATGGCGGCCCTGCTGGCAACCCTGCTGCCGGGGGCGCTCCACCGCACCAGCGACGTGATGCGCACCAACTGGGGCCTCAGCCTGGGGATCGGCGCCCTGACGGTGGTCCTGGCGGTACTGCTGACCGTCGTGTTCGCCGTGCTCGTCCTCGTATGTGTGGGGCTGCCTCTTCTCGTGGTGCTGGGGGTGGCTTTCCTCGGGGGCGCCCTGCTCGGCTGGGCAGCAGCCGGGCAGATCGTCGGGCAGTTTCTGGCGCCCCGCCTGCGCGTGCACCGGCCCACCCCCTTGGTTGAGACTGTCCTGGGTACCACGGTGATCACCATCGCCACCATGATCCCCTGCCTAGGGCCAGCTCTGGGCCTGGGGCTGCTATGTTGGGGCCTGGGCGGGGCCGTCCTGGGCAACACCGAGACCCTGCGTGGCCTGCCCGCCCCCCTGCCGGCGCGCCCGCCGCGAACGCCGACGCCCCCGGCGGCGGGGCCGGCCGACCAGGCCGGCAGCGCCGACGCCGCGCAAAAGGGAGACACCAAGCCGCTCGACACTACCCGCTGGCCCTTCGTGCCGGACGACGAGGACCCCGGCCCCCACCAGTAGGTATGCCAGCCGCAAGACACCGGCCCAGAGCGTGCTCTGGGCCGGTGTGCCATCTTCCCGAAGTCCCCAGCCGGCGTCCCATGCTTTGCCGACTCGTCGTAGAGCGACCGTGCGTTCCTTGCGGATTCCTGCCACAAGTAGATAGCAGGCCACGATCGTAGTATACTTGGCTAACGCAGGAGTGAGGGAAGACGCATGACAACGCGGGCCTACCGTCTGAGGACACGCTTGCCACTTGTCATAGTGGCCGGCCTGGTCTTTCTGCAGATCTTCTCGCCGACCCCTGCCACCAAGTTCGTCCTGTGGGGCCTGGCCGGGGCGCTCCTGGTCTCCTACGTGTGGGTCCGCGTGATGACCCGCGGGCTGGTCGTCAAGCGAGAGAGGCGACACGGCTGGGCCCAGGTCGGCGACGTCCTCGAAGAGCGCTTTATCATGCACAATCACTCCTGGGTGGCCGTTCCCTGGGCGGAAGTGCGTGACTATAGCAACCTGCCCGGTTACTCCGCCAGCCGGGCCGTGGGTTTGGGCGCCCGGCGCTTCTCTCGCTGGGAGAAGCGTTGCCTGTGTACCCAGCGCGGCGTCTTTACCCTCGGGCCCATCGAGATCACCATGGGCGACCCCTTTGGCCTCTTTGAGGCCTCGGTGCGGCACAACTACTCCGAGACGTTCGTCGTCTACCCGGCCATAGCCCGACTGCCGATGCTGCTGCGGCCCAAGGGGGTCTCGCGTGGCTCGGGGCGCGCCAACATGCGCTCGATGGACCTCACCACCAATGCCTCCTCGGTGCGCTCGTACATCCCCGGGGACGCCCTCAACCGCATTCACTGGCGCACTACTGCCCGCCGCACCATGCCCGACCAGGAGGAGCTGTACGTCCGCGAGTACGACATAGAGCCCTCCGGTGACGTGTGGCTGATCCTGGATCTACAGGCGGAGGTGCAGGCCGGCGAGGGCTTGCTCTCTACCGAGGAGTACGGCGTGATCCTGGCTGCGTCGCTGGCCGACCAGCTCATCGCCGGGCAGCACGCCGTCGGCCTGGTGGCCTACGGGCAAGAGCCGATCGTCCTCTGGCCGCAGAAGGGACGGCACCAGCTGTGGGAGGTGCTGCGCGTGCTGGCCAGCACCCGCGCCGTGGGAGAGCGCCCCATCGGCGAGGTGCTCCGCCTTACCCAGCACGTGCTTGGCCGGGGGATGTCTGCGGCGCTCATCACCCCCTCGACGACGGATGACTGGGTCGGGGTGCTGCCGGAACTGCTGATGCGCGGCGTGCACACCACCGCCCTCCTCCTGGACGCGGAGAGTTTCGGCGGCAACCCGGGCGCCCGTGCCTTGGTGCGCACGCTGGCGGACGTCGGCGTCGGCGCCCACATTATCGATCGCGGCATGAAGTTGGAGCAGGCCGGCGTGCAGCCTGAACAGCGCCCCCGCCCCGGCGCGCGAAAGCGCCCGACGGAGACCCCCGAGCAACCCGCCAGCGAGCCCCGCCGGCCACGCTCCCGCTGGGTCCCGGTGGGTCAAGGACAGGAATGATGGCAACGGAGCAACGCGCGCGCGCCGATCACAGGGGCGACACCCTGCTGTTCTTCCTCTTCCTAGTGGCCTCCATGACGCTGCCCTGGAGCATCGACGCCACCAAGTGGGCCCCGCAGGGCTACCGGATGATGACTCCGGCGGCCGTCGCGGCCGTGGTGGCCCTCTTCCTGGCCCGCTCGCCGTTGCCCTCCTTCCTCGCCGGGTTCTTGGGGACCGCGCTGGGCATCGAGTTCACCCTGCAGTTCGTGGGCGGCATCCTGCCCAAGGCTGTGCTCGTCTGGCGAGACCTGCGCGAGCTCGGCGGCTGGGCCTGGGAGTTCTACCTGACCCATCGGCCGCCCGAGGCCATTGCTCCCTTTGCGCGGTCGCTGGCGCACATGACCTCACAGGGCGCCGAGATGCGGATGCACCTGGTGCGCTGGGCACAGGCGGTGCAGGCGGGCGAGGTCACCCGAGATACGACGTCTCTGCGCCTGGGCCTCGCCCTGCTCATCTGGGTCGTGGTGTTGTATGGCGGGCTGGAGCTATTCCGGCGCAGGCGTGCCTTGCTGGCCCTGCTGCCCCTTGGCGTGGCCGTCATCAGTAATGTGGCCTACACGGGCATCGGCATCACTTATGTATATCTGTACCTGACCATGGCTCTTCTGATCATGGTGTGGGCCTACATGAGCCGGCTGGAGGCGAGCTGGCAGAGGCGGGGCATCGACTTTTCCGCACACCTGCGCGGCGGCGCCATGACCACCGGGTTCTTTCTCTCCGGGGCGATCGTCCTGGCGGCCCTGCTGGCGCCCTACATACGGTACGACCGCGCCATCAACTACTTCTGGGAGGCCTACGGCCCCCACTTTGAGGATTTCTACGACCGCCTGGACCGCGCCTTTGCCGGCCGCAACCCGGTGCCCACCGCTACGCCCAACCCTCGCTCGCTCGGCGGGCACGCCGTCGTCAGCGCGCCGGTACTGGAGCGCAAGGACGTCTTTGTTGTGCGCGTCAGCGACCCGGCCCCCCTGCCTCCCGAGGAGTACGACGAGTACATGCACGAGGCCTGGCTGGAACGCGAGGCCGCCAGCCGGCTGGTCCCCAAGCGTTACTGGCGAGAGCGCACCTACGACGCCTATACCGGCCGCGGCTGGGAGAACACGACTCAGCAGGCCGACGACTGGGCCGCCGACGTGGCCTGGACCGAGGACCTGCCCGAGACGAGCGCCCCCCTGACCCAGACCTACACGATCATCGGCGACGTGGCCGGCCTGGCCTTCGCCGTGAACGAGCCGGTGCTGGTGGAGGACCACGCCTATACGGTCATCCGCCGCGACCGAAACGACTTTGTGGCCCTCACCGTGGCCGCCGAGCAGTACACGGTTGTCTCGCAGGCCCCCGACGTCACCGCACAGGACTTGCAGGAGGCCGAGAGCCCCTACCCCACCTGGATCGCCGATCGCTACCTCTCGTTGGTGAACGTTCCTGAGCGCGTCCAGCAGACGGCCCGTGACGTCGTCGCTGAGGTCGGCGCCAAGACGCGCTACCAGAAGGCCCGGGCCATCGAGGCCTACCTCCGCCAGTTCAAGTACGACCTGCAGGTGCCCTCCCTGCCCCGCAATACGGACCTGGTCGAGTACCTGCTGTTCGACACGGGCGCCGGCTTTTGCGATCACACCGCCTCCGCCATGGTGGTGATGCTGCGCGCTGTCGGCGTGGCGGCCAGGTACGCCTCGGGATATAACCAGGGCTATTATGACCACTACCGTGGGGGCTGGGTGGTGCAGGAGGTGAACGCTCACGCCTGGCCGGAGGTCTACTTCCCCGGCCACGGGTGGATCGAGTTCGAACCGACGCCCTCGCAGTCAACGTTTGTGCGGCCCGCCCGTCCCGACGCGCCCGAAGAGATCGCGCTGCCCGCACCGCCGCCCATCCCTGAGGAGGTGCAGACCCCGGCTGACGAGGAGATCACGCTGTCGCCGACCTGGGCGCTGACGGCGCTCCTGATCGTGGCCGGGGTGTACGTCATCCTGCGGCCGCCACGCTTCCTGCAGAGCAGCCGCAAGAGGGTTCCCGCCCAGGCCGTCTATGCGGCCTATAGCGGGCTGCTGCGCCAGGCGGGCTGGCTGGGGCTGGCGCCCGTCGGCGGCCAGACGACGTCCGAGTACGTCCGCTACCTCAAGGCCGAGCTGGGCAGGTGGGACCATCAGGCCGCCGGGCTCGACCAGGATATCGACATCATCGGCGGCACCTACCAGCGGCTGCGCTACTCTAGCGCTGGCGTAACCCGCGCCGAGGGAGACAGCGCCGAGCGGGCCTACGCCAGGGTGCGGCGGCCGCTCTTCCGCCTGTTCCTGGCGCGCGCACTGCGCCGCAATCCTCTCACCTGAGGCTAGCAGCAAGCGGGCCGCCCGAGCGTCATGCTCGGGCGGCCCGCTTCTGCTTCACGCCGGGGACGAGCCGGGTCAATCGCCCGCGAACCATCTCCAGTTCCACTCGCGCGAACGCGGCGTGGCCACGGGGGCGGGCGCGTCCCCCGGTACGACCTCGTAGGCCGTGCCGTCCCACAGCACGATCACGTGCGGGCCCACCGCCAGGTACCTGCCCAGCTCGGGCGTGCTGGCCAGGAGCGCAAAGTAGCGCTCACTGCCAAAGGGGACTTTCTCGGCCGACATGGCGGCGGCCTCATAGGCGGTGTCTACCCAGGTCTCGCCGCGCAGGACGAACGACTTGGGCCCCACGGTGCGCACCAGCGCCGACTGCGGCGCCGCGGCCGCCTCGGCAGAGCGCAAGGCCTCCTCGGCGACGCTCTTTTCCACGGCAGCCTGACCCGACACGGTCGGGGCCGCCGCCGGCCCGCCACCTCCGCCCACCCCGCCCCGTGCAGGGGGCATCAGGGCGTTCAGGGCCTGGTCAGCCAGGGCCTGGCGCCCCTCGCGCGAGAGGGCATCCTCGGTCTCATCCACCAGGAACGACGTGTACGGCGTGACGATGCCATAGCGCACGCTGAGCTCCACGATCTCGTCGATCAGTTCGCCCTCCGCCCCGTGCAGGCGGATCTGCGTGAGCAGGTGCCCGATCTTGCGCGTGGCCCACAGCCGCGGGATAAAGTCGCTCCCGCCGTCCTTCTCCAGCGAGAAATCGTTGTACACCAAGCGCTCGGTGGCTCCGTTGCGCGTGCCGCTCAGGGTGACGGTGGTGCTGCCCCCCTCACGGTAGCGGCCGACAACGACCAGCTGCCCGCCGGAAAAGATGTCGGGCAGGGGGAAGGGGAACACGTCCGACGTCGGCGCCTGCCCCATGTCCAGGTGCACGTCGGTCAGGACGGGCAGGCTGATCTTGTCGTAGAAGGAGGCCACCGCCGTTTCGATGTCCTCCTCCGGCTGCACGTAGGTAGAGGCGCCGTGGTGTTCCTCGGCGAGGGTGTCGAGCAGGATGGTGTTCACGTCATAGCCCACGCCAAAGGTGAAGAGGCGCACGTCGGGGGAGGCCAGGTCGCGCACGGCCTTGAGGATCTCCTCGCTGCGCACCTCGCCCTCGGTGGCCAGCCCATCGGTGAGGAAGACGATCACCTGCGGCCGCCCGGCCTCGCTCTGCTGCAGCGTCTCGGTCAGGGCGCCATAGATGTTCGTTCCTCCCCGCGAGGTCAGCCGGTTGATGAACTCGCGCGCCTCGGCCAGGTCCGGCTGAGAGACGGGGCGCAGCCCGCCCCCCAAGGGCTCGATCGTGCTCGAGAAGGCGATGACGTTGAACCGATCCTCGGGGTTCAGGTTCTGCAGCACGTACTTGGCCGCCCCCTTGGCCTGCACGAGCTTTTGCCCGCGCATGCTGCCCGAGGTGTCGACCACAAAGAACACGTCCTTCGCTACGGCCTGCTCGTCGCTGGCCACCGTCCCCGGAGAGACGAGCAGCAAAAAGTAGCCGTCTTCGGGGTCCTCGCGGTAGGAGAGCAGATCCGCCGCCACGTCCTTCTCGCTCACCGAGTAGTAGAGGCTGAAATCGGCCTCGGGCAGTACGTCCTCGCTGCTATAGACCACCCTGGCGCGCCCGTCTCCCTCGCGCGTCACGGTGACGGCGTGGCTCGGCGAATAGACCGACTTGAGCGGGGCACGCGCATCGATGTCGAGCGTGATGCGCACGCTCTCCAGCGGGCGAGAGGAGAACTTTTCGGTGTTCAGCGGGTAGACGTAGCGCACCAGCCCGGCGTCGTTGGGCAACACCTGGCTGTATTCCAGTTCGACGCGTTTCTCGCCATGGGCAGAGATGGGGAACACCCGCGCCCGGAAAGCGTTCTGGCCGACGTACTCGAGCAGGGCCGGGTCCTGCCGGCGCCGCACGATGTCCTCGTAGATCTGGCGGGCTTCGTCGGCCTCCAGCACCTGCCCCTCGAGGCGCGTCCCGTCCACCCACATGGCGAACTGGGTCACGCTCGCCCCCGGCGGCAGGGGGAAGACATAGTCCCCTTCTAGGTCATAGGGCGACTCGTTCACAAAGACCTGGTCGACGCGGGTGACGGCGACCTGCCCCTCGATGGCCACCGTGACGTGGTGGTACTTGATGGCCAGGCTGCGCAGGGGCATGGTGGGCCACTCGCGGGGTGGCTCGGGGATGATGATGCCGTCTGCCAGTACGGGGGAGGCGACCAGGCCCAGCACCGCGAGCATCCAGAGGGTAGTCAGCAGGGTTTTCCTCATAGTGCTCGACTCCTTTCGGCACGCGGAAGGTGGACGGGTGTTCGGTTCATCTACTCTCACGACGCTCCGGCGCCCCGCCGGGTTCCGTCTGTCAGCGGATGGCGCGGCGGGCGGCGATTGGCCGCGCCGGGTGCGGATGCTATACTGTGCGCATGAGTCCAGAACACTGTTCCACCATCTATCTGTCCCCCCATCTCGACGATGTCGTCCTCTCTTGCGGGGGCACGGTACACCGGCGGTCCCTCCGCGGGCAGCGCTCGCTGGTGATCACGCTCTTTGCCGGCTCTCCGGAGGAAGACGCCAACACCGCATTCTCGCAGGAACTGAAGGAGCGCTGGGGAGGCGCCCAGGACCCGGTAGGAGTGCGGCGCGAGGAGGACGTGGCCGCCCTGCGCGCCGTCGGGGCAGAGGCGATGCACCTGCCCTTCCTCGACTGCGTCTACCGGCGGGGACCGCGCTCGGGGGCCAATCTCTACCCCACCGTCACACACATCTTTGGCGACGTGGACAAAGAGGAAGAGCTCCTGCACCTGGAGGTCTTGGAGGCGTTGCGCCCCACGCTACAGGCCCACCCCGCGGCAACGATCTGCGCGCCCCTCGCCGTCGGGCACCATGTGGACCACATCATCGCCCTGCGCGCGGCGCTCGTGCTCGTCTCTGAGGGGCGCACCGTGCGCTGCTACGAGGACTATCCTTACGCCGTGCAGCCCGCCGAGGTCCAGCGGGCGCTGGATGCCCTCGGCCCCTGCGCGGTGGGCTGGGAGAGGTCCTGCGAGTGTTTTGGGGCGGAGAGCCTGCGCGCCAAGACCGAGGCCGTGGCCGCCTACCGTTCCCAGATCTCCACCTTCTGGCCCGACCTGGGCGCCATGCGCCGCGACGTCGCCGCGTACGCCGAGTCGGTGGGCCAGGGGCGCTACGGCGAATCGTTCTGGAGCGCCGCAGCCCGGTAGCATCCGCGACACGCCTGCGAAGGGCCGTGGCCCTTCCCCATCCCAGCGAGGCAGACCCCATGACCCTTCTCGACAGGTTCGCGCGGTTCACGGTCGTCGTGGCCATGCCCGTGGTCCTGCTCTTGGCGCCGCTGCACCTCTTTGTGACCAAGGCGTACGTGCGCCACGAGTACGCCCAGCGGGGCTTCCCCTCGTCGATGCGCTTTCAGCCGGCAGAGCGCCTGGCCATCTCCGATGCGATCGTCGACTATCTCCGCGGCGGCCTCACGCGCCAGGGGCTCGCGGCGGTGCGCACCTCGACCGGCGACGAGGCCCTGAACACGCGTGAGGTCGACCACCTCGTCGACGTCCGGGTGGTGATGGAGAGGCTGTTTCGCGCCCATGCGGTTGCCACCGTCGCGACGCTGGCCGCGGCGGTCACCCTATGGCTCCGTCGGCAGCGCGCCGGCCTGGCCCGCTCGCTGCGGCACGGCGTCGTCGCGACGGGAGCTTTGATCGCCGGCGTGGTGGGCTTTTCGCTCGTGGATTTTGACGCCTTCTTTACCGCCTTTCACGGCCTCTTTTTCCGTGCCGGCACCTGGACCTTCGAGTTCTCCGACACACTGATCCAGCTATATCCCCTGCCCCTCTGGATGGATGCCGTGTGGAAGATCGGCGTCGTGGTGGCCGTCGAGATGGCCCTTGTCTACAGCCTGGGCAGCTGGCTGGCGCGCCAGCCCGCCGCCGTGGCCCTCGCTGCCGCAAGTGAGGCGCCATGATCTCCGTTGAGGAAGCGCGCCCGTATTATGTCGAGGCGGATTCAGCGCATGGGTTTGACCACGTACTGCGCGTGCTGCGGCTGGCCGAACGGATCGGCCGGGCGGAGGGGGTCGATCTTGAGGTGTTGCGGGCGGCCGCCCTGCTCCACGACGTGGGCCGGCCGGAGGAGCTCCGCACCGGGGAGTGCCACGCACAGGTAAGCGCCCGGCTCGCGCGCAGCATCCTGGCTATGGCGGGTGCAGAGCGGGCGGACCGTGTGGCGCAGGCCATCGCCGAGCATCGCTTCCGCGGCGCAGAGCGCCCCTCCTCACCGGAAGGGCGTGTGCTCTTTGATGCAGACAAGCTGGACGCCATCGGCGCCATCGGCGTCGCACGGGCCTATGCCGTAGCCGGCGCGCTAGAGCAGCATCTGTGGGCCGACGTGGCCGAGGGCTACCGCCAGCGCCCGCCCGAGGATGCCCAGGGCGACCTGGCCAGCGGCCAGCACACGCCCGTGCACGAGTACCTGTTCAAGCTAGTGACGCTGCGAGGCCTGCTGTACACTGACGAGGGTCGGCGGATCGCCGAACACCGCCACCAGTTCATGGTGGCGTTCTTCTCCGAGCTGGCCGAGGAAGTGCGGGGCGATCGGTAGATCGTTCAGGAGGCCCGGGGGACGTGGGCCTGCTCCGCTTCCAGGAGAGCGGCAAAGGTCGTCTCGCGCAGGATGGCCCGGGTTGCCGCGGTGATGCGCGCCCAGACCTGCCGCACCGCACACCCCTCGTGGAAGGCGCAGTCGGCATAGACATCATCCTGCACGCAGGTGACCGGCGCAAGAGGGCCCTCTAGAGCCAGTACTACTTCCTCGAGGGTGATGTGCTCCGGCGGGCGGGCCAGCATGTGGCCACCCTTGGGCCCGCGCCGGCTGCGGACGAGCCCCGCCTTGCGCAGGGTGATGAGCAGCTGGTACAGATAGTTCTCGGGAATGTCGCGGACTGCCGCGATGTTGGCGCTCTGGATGTACCCTTCCCCGTAGCGGCCGGAAAGCTCCATCATCGCGCGAATGCCATACTCGCCCTTGGTGGAGATCTTCATCGGCTGCCCCCGGTTGCTGGTAGGATACGTTCTAGACAATCTTTACTGGATTCTAGCACAAGCGCCGGGCCCGGTCAAACCGCCTCCGCCCCGCACACCCAAGGGACAGCGAGGGGTTGCGCTCCGTCGACCCCCTCTGGTATCATCGACGCGTGATGGACAGTGACCTACAGCCGTGTGACCCTGCCCGTGCCGACCGGTTGGCGTTCTTCCTGCTCAAGGCAGTGAACAGGGCCATCCGCGAGCACCGCCTGCTGGGCGACGGCCAGCGGGTGATGGTGGCCGTCTCCGGCGGCAAGGACAGCCTGACCCTCCTCGACCTGCTCCACCGTCGGCAACGCACTGCGCGCGACAAGACCGTGCTAGCCGCGGGCCTGGTGCGCAGCGACTACCACTGCGGGCGGGCCGTGCCAGAGGAGTGGTTGGCGCGCTGGTGCGCTGCGCGTGGGATCGCCTTTGCTGCGGCGGACATCTCCGTGCTCGCCGAACTCCAGGTGGCCGGCGCCAACGCCTGCTTCCGTTGCAGCCGGCTGCGTCGCAAGGCGCTGTTTGGGCTGGCCCAAGACCTCGACTGCCAGACGGTAGCCTTGGGCCACCATGCCGACGACCTGGCCGAGACGGTGTTGATGAACCTGATCTACTCGGCCACCTTCCAGGGGATGGAGATGCGGCGGGAGTACTTTGGGCTGATGACCGTCATCCGCCCACTAGCCTACGTGGAGGAACGCGACATTGCCGCCTTTGCGCGCGCCACCGGCTACCCGATCGGCGGCGAGCCCTGCCCCGCCGGGGCTGCGGGCAAGCGCAGCGTCGCCAGGGGCCTGCTCCGCCAAGCCGAATCCCACTGCCATGGAGCGCGACGCAACATTCTGGCCGCGCTGGCCCGGGCGAACCTCGCGCCCGCCGGGGCAAGCGCAGACGTCGAAGGAGCGCGGGAGAACGCACGCCGAGGAGAAGAGCAAGCGTGACCGAACGAATCGCCCCCTGCGTCTACTTTGCCCAGGCTGGCGCCGCCAACACTGAGCGCTGCCTGCAGGCGGCCCAGGAGAGGGCCGCAGAGCTGGGCATCGAGCACATCGTCGTGGCCACCACCTCCGGGCAGACGGGCGCCCGCGCCGCGGAGGTGTTCCGTGGCCGTCAGGTCGTCGTGGTAACGCATTCGGCCGGGTTCAAGGGGCCCAACATCGAGGAGTTGCAGGCCGAGCACCGCCGCACCATCGAGGAAGCGGGGGCCAAGGTGCTCACCTGCCAGCACGCCTTTGGTGGGGTGGGCCGGGCCATCCGCCGCAAGCTGGGCACCTACCAGGTGGACGAGGTGATGGCCTTCGTGCTGCGCACCTTCTGCGACGGGGTCAAGGTGGCCTGTGAGATCACCCTGATGGCCACCGATGCCGGGCTGATCCCCGCCGGCCGCGAGGTGATCGCCATCGGCGGCACGGGCCAGGGAGCCGATAGCGCGCTGGTGCTCCGCTCGGCCAACAGCCAGGACTGCCTGGACCTGCGCGTGCTCGAGGTGATCTGCAAGCCGCGCTGTGGCGGCCGCCCCGCCTAGAGCACCGTCCCCGGCAGCATCAAAACGCCTCGCGGGGCCCGCGAGGCGTTCATTCTGCCCGGCCACCAGGCGGCCTCAGCCGTTGTACGGGGCGGCGTGCGCATCCCCCCGCATATAGTAGGCGGTCTCGCGGGTGTTCCTCTCCAGAGCGAGCGCCAGGGTGATCACCTCGCCGGCGGCGTACAACAGCACGAACTGCAGCACCGCGCCCACCAGGAGGCCCACGCCCAGCGCCAGGCCGGCCAACAGCCCCTCGGTGCCGAGGCCGGTGAGATCGGCCATCTGGCCCCCGATCGCGCTGTTGCCAAAGATGCCGGCCAGGATTGCCCCGATACCACCCAACACGCCAAGGATCAGTAGTATCCAGGCAATGACCTTGTAGAGACTGCCGACGAACCTGAGCACGCGGAACTTGTTCTCCATGAGTCGCTCCCTTCGGGGTGGCTGGCGGCGCGCGCGCGTCGTCTGCTGTACGCTGCGGCGATTGTAGCACGTCGCCCCGGCGCGCTCAAGGGGTGTTCTGCCTTTGCAGTGATCCTAGCACGGCCCTCTCACGTTCCCTGGTCCTCCACGTCGCCGCGCGACCGAGGCCGCGTCGCCGCGCGCACACACCGTGGACCCCTGGCTAGTACTGCTGCACGGCGCGAGGCTACATTGCCCAGGATCGCGCCAGCAGGCTATAATACGAGACCGGAAGAGGGGGAGGTGGACGTGCAACTGGATACCGATAGGCTCGCAGCGCTCTTGGCGCGCGTGCAAAAGCCCGCCCGCTACGCCGGGCAGGAGTGGAACAGCGTCACCAAGGACTGGGCCGGGGTCCGCGTGTCGCTGGGCCTCACCTACCCGGATCTCTACGAGATCGGCATGTCCAACCTGGGGCTGGGCATCCTCTATGACCTGGTGAACCGCCGAACGGACCTCGTGGCGGAGAGGATCTATGCGCCCTGGGACGACATGGAGGCCCTCATGCGCGCCGAGGGCGTGCCGCTGTTTTCCCTCGAGACGCGCCGCTCCGTGGACGAGTTCGACGTCATCGGCTTCAGCCTGCAGTACGAGCTGAACTATACCAACGTCCTGAACATGCTCGACCTGGCCGGCCTGCCCGTCTGGGCGGCGGAACGCACCGCCGCGATGCCGCTGGTCATCGGCGGCGGCAGCTGCGCCTACAACGCCGAGCCCCTGGCCCCCTTCTTTGACGCGCTCGTCATTGGTGAGGGCGAGGAGGTGCTGCTCGAACTCCTCGACGTCGTGGGCCAGTGGAAGGCTGAGGGCGGCCCCGGGCAGCCCGAGGGCCGCGCGGCGCTGCTCACCCGCCTGGCCCACCTCGGCGGCGTCTACGTGCCAAGCAAGTACGAGGCACATTGCAGCACGGACGGCCGTCTGGCCGGCACGGTGCCCATCGAGCAGGGCGTGCCGGCACGGGTGACCAAGCGCATCGTGCGGACGCTGGGCCCGGTGCCCACGCGCCCGATCCTCCCCACCATGGAGGTCGTCCACGATCGCGCCATGGTCGAGGTGCAGCGCGGCTGCAGCCGGGGCTGCCGTTTCTGCCAGGCCGGCATCATCTACCGGCCCATCCGCGAGCGCCCCGTCGAGGAGACGCTCGACGGCATCGACGCCATCCTGGCCAACAGCGGCCATTCGCAGGTGTCGCTCGTGTCTCTGTCATCGAGCGACCACTCGGGCATCGAGCAGATCATCGAGGGGGCCATGGCCAGGCACCGCGACGACGGCCTATCTGTGTCGCTCCCGTCGCTGCGCATCGACTCGTTCTCCGTGGCGCTGGCCGACAAGATCCAGACCGCGCGCAAGACGGGCTTCACCTTTGCGCCGGAGGCGGGCAGCCAGCGCCTCCGCGACGTGATCAACAAGGGCGTTACCGAGGAGGACCTCCTGCGCACCGCCGAGGCGGCCTTCCGCAGCGGTTGGAACCGCATCAAGCTCTACTTTATGATCGGGCTGCCCACCGAGACCGACGAGGACGTGCTCGAGATCGCCAGGCTGGTGCGCGACCTGCAACGCCTGGGCCGCGAGACGCGCGGCAGAGTGGTCGACATCAGCGTCAGCGTATCGACCTTTGTGCCCAAGCCGCACACCCCCTTCCAGTGGGTGCCCCTGGCGGCGCGTGAGGATATCGAGCGGCGCCAAGGTCTGCTCCGCGAGCGGATCCGCGGCCGCGGGCTGCGCCTGTCCTGGTCGGACTGGGATAGCACCTGGCTCGAGGCGCTCCTGGCCCGCGGAGACCGGCGCCTGGCTGACGGCATCTACCGCGCCTGGAAGAGCGGGGCCCGCTTTGACGCCTGGAGCGAGCATTTTGACGTGGCCACCTGGCGACAGGCCGTGGGCGACGCCGGCCTGGACCCCGACGCGGCGGCGACCGGCGGCTACGCGCCTGACGCCGCCCTGCCCTGGGACGTGATCGACTGCGGCGTCTCCCGGCGTTTCCTCTGGCGAGAGTACCAGCGCGCCCTAAAGGGTGACCTTTCTCCCGACTGCCGCCGGTCTTGCCACGGCTGCGGCGTGCTGGAGGCGTTTTCTGACGAGCGCGCCGCGGTGCCGGCCGGCGCCTGGGGGTGTCCATAACGATGCGTACCGATACTGCCCAGCGGCTGCGGCTGACCTTTGGCGTCGAGTGGCCCGTTTGTTACGCCTCGGTCCTGGACCTGGGGCGCCTTTGGGAGCGGCTGCTCCGCAGGGCGGGGCTGCCGTTGGCCTATACCCAGGGCTTCAACCCTCACCCGCGGATGGCCTTTGGCATGCCGCTGCCCGTCGGGTATACGAGCGAGTGTGAGCTCGTGGACCTGTTGCTGGCCGAGTACCTGGATCCGCATGCCACCCTGCAGAGCGTGCGGGCGCAGTGCCCGCCAGGGCTGACCGTCCTGTCTGCCGAGGATATCCCGCTAAAGGCCCCCGCTCTGCAGGCGACGATGCGCGAGGCCGAGTACCTAGTGCGCCTCCGCGCCGAGCGGACGGCGCAGGAGATGACGCAGGCAGTGCGCGCCCTGCTCGAGCGGCCGAGCATCCCCCGCGCGCGGCAGCGCAAGGGCCGCCTACAAGAGTACGACCTGCGCGCGCTGCTCTACAGCGCAACCTACGAGCCCGGGGCCGACGGGCACCACCTACTGCGCCTGCGCATGGCCTGCGGCAGCCAGGGAGCCGGCCGTCCGGAGGAACTGATCGACGAACTCGGGCTGGACGCAGCACAGAGCGCGATCCGCCGCGTCCGCCTGGTGTGGGCCGAAGAGCCACGCGCTGGAGAGGAAGGTACCCGATGAGGCAACTGTGGTCGCCGTGGCGCATGGACTACATCACGGGAGAAAAGCCTGAAGGCTGCATCTTCTGTCGCTTCCCCGGCGAGAATGCTGACCGGGAAAACCTGATCCTCCATCGTGGCCAGCACTGTTTCGTCATCATGAACCGCTATCCCTACATCAATGGGCACCTCATGATCGCCCCCTACCAACACGCCGCCTCCCTCGCCGAGCTGAGCGACGCGGCGCGCGACGAGATGATGGCCCTCCTGACCAAGTGCATCGAGGCCCTCGACGCCGCCGAGCAGCCGGACGGCCACAATGTGGGCATGAACCTCGGCCGGGCAGCAGGCGCCGGCATCGCTGACCACCTGCACCTGCACGTCGTTCCACGCTGGGTCGGAGACACCAACTTTATGTCCGTGTTCTGCGAGACGCGCGTGATCTGCGAGGCGCTCGAGCAGACCTACGACAAGCTCAAGCCCCACTTTGACCGGTAGGCATCATCTCGCGCCGTGGCACCGCTTCGCCAAACTAGGCAGGATTTCGCGTTTCTGCTACAATGCGTCAGACTGGCGGCTTAGTGGCGCCTTGCGCTGCCCGCCGGCAGGTTGTGTTTTGTGGTATTGATGATCCAGCCGCAACGGGACCGCCCGTGGCGTGTTGGAGGATAGGGTTCCCCGTGCTGAGGCGAAACGTACTGGACAAGGGCTGGGTGCAGCTCGAGGAGCAGATGGGCGGAGACGCCGCGGTCGTTCGCGGCGCGCGGATCTGCTACCAGTCCACCCCCCGCGCCGCAGATGCTGATGAGCGGCTCATCCGCCGGCTGATCTCAGCACAGCCCCGACACAATACTGTGTTTGAACACGCCGTCTTTCGTCTGGGGGTCAAGTGCCCCCTTTTTGTGGCGCGGCAATGGTTGCGCCACCGTATGGGCACCTTTAACGAGAAGAGCCTGCGCTACTGCGTGGCTGACCGCGAGTACTTTGTCCCCGAGGGAGAGCCAGCCGCGCAGGCCGCCTACGTCGCCCATATGGAGCGCTCCTTTGACCTCTATGAGCAGCTGCTGGCCAGCGGCTGGACGCGCGAACGCGCCCGAGGCGTGATCGGGCTGGCCGCCTACACCGAGTTCATCTGGACGGTCAACGCCTGGTCGCTCATGAACTGGCTGGAGAAGCGCCTGGACAAGGCCGCCCAGTGGGAACACCGCCAATACGCCGAGGCCGTGCTCGACCTCTACACCGAGGCGATGCCGATCACGGCGACGGCGTTCACGAAAGAGGTGTTGCGCCGATGAGGCCGTCTTGGGACGAGTATTTCATGCAGATCGCCCGCGAAGTGGGCACGCGCTCCACCTGCCTGCGGCGCCACGTCAGCGCTGTGATCGTGCGCGACAAGCGCATCCTCTCTACCGGCTACAACGGGGCGCCCCGCGGCGTCGCCCATTGCGAAGAGACGGGCTGCCTGCGCGAGCGCCTGGGCATCCCCTCTGGCCAGCGCCAGGAGATCTGCCGTGGCCTGCACGCCGAACAGAACGCCATCATCCAGGCGGCCCTCCATGGGGTATCCGTCGACGGCGCCACGATTTATGTCACCCATCAGCCCTGTATTACCTGCGCCAAGATGATCATCAACTCGGGCATATTGCGCGTCGTCTGTGCGGATAGCTACCCCGATCCGCTGTCCGCCGGTATGCTCGAGGAGGCCGCGGTGCAGTATGAAAACTGGGCTACAGCGTCGGAACTCGAACGATAGCAGAAGGAGGTACAATGGCTTCTGACGGCAAGGCGGACAGTGCAATCCGCAGGCTGCGCGTTTTGCAGGACCAGGCCAAGCAGGGCGGCGGCCAGGCCGCCATCGACCGCCAGCACTCCAAGGGCAAGAAGACGGCCCGCGAGCGCATCGCTCTGCTTCTTGACGAAAACACCTTCCAGGAGATCGGCCGGCTCGCCACGCACCATGCCACCGACTTGGGTATGGCGGACAAGGATCTCCCGGGAGACGGCGTGGTCACCGGCTACGGCACCATCGCCGGGCGCCTCGTGTACGTGTTCGCCCAGGACTTTACCGTTCTCGGGGGCACCCTCGGGCGCGCCCATGCTGACAAGATCCGCAAGATGCAGGACCTGGCGCTAAGGACGGGGGCGCCGATCATCGGCATTAACGACTCGGGCGGCGCCCGCGTCCAGGAGGGCATTCTGGCCCTCGGTGGCTATGGCGACATCTTTTACGCCAACACCGAGGCCTCCGGCGTGGTTCCGCAGATCTCGGTGATCATGGGCCCCTGCGCGGGCGGGGCGGTCTATTCCCCGGCCCTCACCGATTTCACCTTCATGGTCAAGAACACCAGCCAGATGTTCATTACCGGCCCGCAGGTGGTCAAGGCGGTCACCCACGAGGACGTGTCTTTCGAGGAGCTGGGCGGCGCCGCGACGCACAACAGGGTCAGCGGCGTGGCGCACTTTATGGCTGACGACGAGGCCTCCTGCCTGCGCATGGTCCGCACGCTGCTGAGCTACCTCCCCTCCAACAACATGGAAGACGCGCCGGCGCTGCAGCCCCAGGACGACCCGGCCCGCGCCGAGGCCGCCCTGGACTCCGTGGTGCCCGCCAATCCCAACGATCCCTACGACATGCGCCAGGTGCTCCGTGCCGTGGCCGACCAGGGCAGCCTTCTGGAGATCCAGGAGCACTATGCCGAGAACGTGGTCATCGCGCTGGCCCGCCTGGACGGCGCAGTGGTCGGCATGGTGGCCAACCAGCCGGCCCAGAAGGCCGGCGTGCTCGACATCGACGCCTCGGTCAAGGCGGCCCGTTTCGTGCGTTTCTGCGACGCCTTCAACATCCCCGTGGTGACCTTTGTGGACGTGCCGGGCTTTATGCCGGGCAAGGCGCAGGAACACGGCGGCATTATCCGCCATGGCGCCAAGTTGATCTACGCCTACTGCGAGGCGACCGTGCCCAAGCTGACGGTTATCACCCGCAAGGCCTACGGTGGTGCGTACATCGTGATGGGCTCCCAGCACGTGGGCGCTGACCTGAACCTGGCCTGGCCCACGGCCGAGATCGCCGTGATGGGCCCCGATGGCGCCGTCGACCTCATCTACCGCAAGGAGCTGGAGGAGGCCCCCGACGCCGACGCATTGCGCGCGCAGCGTTTCGCCGAGTACCGCGACAAGTTCGCCAACCCGTATGTGGCCGCTTCGCACGGCTACGTGGATCAGGTGATCGAGCCGAGCCAGACGCGCGCCGCGCTGATCAACGGCCTGCAGATGTTGCAGAACAAGCGCAGCGTCAGCGCGCCGAGAAAGCACGGCACAATGCCGCTCTAGCGAGGCCATTGTGAGGGCGATGGCTGGCGGGCCGGCGCACCCGGCCCGTCCAGATACGCTCCAGAACAAAGGAAAGACGATGAGTTCGAATCCCTTGTACATCACAGATACCATCCTGCGTGACGCGCACCAGTCGCTGCTCGCCACCAGGATGTCCACCGGCAGCATGCTGCCGGTTGCCGAGAAGCTCGAGGAGGTGGGGTTCTGGTCCCTGGAGATGTGGGGCGGCGCCACCTTTGACTCGGCCATGCGCTTCCTCAAGGAGAACCCCTGGGACCGCGTGCGCCTCCTGAAGCAGCGCATCCCCACCACGCCGTTCCACATGCTGTTGCGTGGCCAGAACCTGCTGGGCTACCGCCACTACCCCGACGACATCGTGGAAAAGTTCGTCGAGCTGGCCGTCAAGGCGGGCATCGAGGTTTTCCGCGTGTTCGATGCCCTGAACGACCCGCGCAACATGGAATGGGCCATGCGCTGCGTGAAAAAGTACGGCGGGCACGCCCAGGGCGCCATCTGCTACACGATCTCTCCGGTGCACAACAACGAGACGTTCGTGAAGGGCGCCCTCGAGCTCAAGGAGATGGGCGCCGACTCGATCTGCATCAAGGACATGGCCGCGCTCCTCACCCCTTATGTCGCCTACGACCTGGTCAAGGCGATCAAGGCCGAGGTGGGCCTGCCGGTGCACGTGCACACGCACAACACCAGTGGCTTTGCCCTGGCCACCTTGGTCAAGTCGGCCGAGGCTGGCGCCGACATCGTCGACACGGCCATCTCTTCGTTGGCCGGCGGCACGTCGCAGGCCCCGACCGAGTCGCTGGTGGCCACGCTGCAGGGCACCGAAAGGGACACCGGCCTCGACCTGCGCCTGCTCAACGACATCGCCGGCTACTTCCGCACCGTGCGCACCGAGCACCTGGCCCAGTTTGAGACGGGCCTTGACACGGCGGACATCCGCGTGCTGCTCTACCAGATGCCGGGTGGGATGATCTCCAACCTGGTGAACCAGCTGCGCGAGCAGGGCGCCTCGGACAAGTGGGAAGAGGTCGTCAAAGAGCTGCCTCGCGTCCGCGAGGACATGGGCTTCCCGCCCCTGGTGACGCCCACCAGCCAGATCGTGGGCACGCAAGCAGTGCTGAACGTGCTCTTGGGCGCGCGCTACAAGATCATCTCGCAGGAGGTCAAGGACTATTGCAAGGGGCTATATGGCCGGCCGCCCGCCGAGCTGAACCCCGAGCTGGTCAAGCTGGCCATCGGCGACGAGGAGCGCATCACCGAGCGCCCGGCCGACCGGATCGCGCCCGGCTTTGAGAAGGCCAAGGAAGAGATCGGCGACCTGGCCGCCAACGACGAGGACGTTGTATCATACGCGATGTTCCCCGCCCAGGCGCGCGAGTTCTTTGAGCTGCGTCGTGCGGGCCTGGCCAAGCCGATCGAGGAGCCGCGCATCTTCCCGGCCGCCAAGCCGGCCGCCGCGGCTGCCGCAGAGCCCTCCAAGACCGTGCAGGCGCCCATGCCGCCGCGCCCGGTGCGCGTCGAGAGGGACCGCTCGCTCTGGCGGCTGTCCAGCCGAGTGGCGAACCGTCGCTGAGGGTCACCCGACAGTGCCCGCCACGCGGAACTGCCCGGTGTCCACAGAGGATCGGCTCCGGGCAGTTCCGCCGGATGAGGGTCACCCACCACCATACCGCAACGAGGATAGGTCATGAATCCAGAGGTACTCACAAACTTCAAGGCAGCGCTGCAGGTCACCGGACTGGGGATGGGGCTCGTCTTCTTGACCCTGATCCTGATCATGGTCGTGATCACAGTCTTGGACAAGCTCTTCAAAGCGGCGCCGGAGGAGGAGGGCGACGCGGCCGGAGGCGCCCTAGCACCGGCGGTAGCGGTCGCCGCACCCGCAGCCCCCGCGGCCGACGACTCTGACGAGGCCGCTGCGATCGCTCTGGCCATCGCTCTGGCGCTATCGGCGGGCACGGCCAAGGCACCCGTCACCGTCATCTCGGCGGCCACGGTGCCCGCGACCGCCGCAGTGGCGCCCGATATCGACTACGAGAACATCACTGGGGAGATCATCTCCGTTATCCGCGTGGAACCGGGTGAAACCAACTGGAGTCGGCAGGGCCGGCTACATCTGACATCCTAAGAGAGGCGATGGCGATGACAAGGAAAGTCGAGATCACGATCAACGGCAAGACCTACACGGTCGAGGTAGGCGACCTCAGCGCCTCGCCCGTGCAGGTGGTGGTGAACGGCCAGGCCAAGTCGGTCAGCTGGCGCGAGGCTCCTGCTGCCCCGGTCGCTGCCGCGGCCCCCGTTGCCCCGGCGGTTTCCGCAGCCCCCGTAGCCCCCGCAGCGGTCGCACCGGCCGCGCCGGAGCCGGTGGCACAGCCAGCCCCGGCCCCCGTCAAGCCCAGCGCGGGCGCCACCCCAGTGAACGCCCCTATGCCGGGCAAGGTGCTTTCGGTCCTGGTCTCCGTGGGAGACGAGGTCAAAGAGGGTAGCGTAGTGTGCACGCTGGAAGCGATGAAGATGGAGATGCCCATCTCGGCGCCCGCGGGCGGCACGGTCACGCAGGTCGTGGCTGTGGTCGGCGCCAACGTGCAGTACGATGATCCTCTCGTCGTTATCAGCTAGCCGGAGGATCACCCATGGATATCGCCAACCTGCAGAAACTCCTGATCGGCTTCACCGGCCTGACCTGGCAGAGCGTGGTCATGATGGCGGTGGGCGGCGTGCTGATCTGGCTCGCCATTCGCTACGAGTATGAGCCGCTGCTCCTGCTGCCCATCGGCCTGGGCGCCATCCTGGCCAACATCCCCAACACGGGCATGCTGGACGAGGGCGGCCTGCTGCGCGTCCTCTACCAGGCGGGCATCGAGAGCGAGCTCTTCCCCAGCCTGGTGTTTGTGGGCATCGGCGCCATGACCGACTTTGGCCCCTTGCTGGAAAACCCCAAGTACATGCTCTTTGGCGCGGCAGCCCAGTTCGGCATCTTTGGGTCGATGATCATCGCGACCCTGCTCGGCTTTAACATCAATGAGGCCGCTTCCATCGGCATCATTGGCGCTGCCGACGGCCCCACCTCGATCTTTGTGTCGGCGGTGCTGGCCCCCAACCTGCTGGCCCCTATCACCGTGGCGGCCTACTCGTACATGTCGCTGGTCCCCGTGATCCAGCGGCCGGTCATGAAGCTGATGACCACCCGCGCCGAGCGGCTGATCCGCATGCCCTACACGTCGCGCCCTGTGTCGCGGACCACGCGCATCCTGTTCCCGATCATCGTGACGCTAGCCGCCGGGCTCATCGCCCCCGCGGCGACGCCTCTGATCGGCATGCTGATGTTCGGTAACCTGGCGCGCGTCTCGGGTGTGGTGGAGCGCATCAACCAGGCGGCCCAGAACGAGATCTCGAACATCGTCACCACCTTCCTGGGCATCACCATCGGCTCCACGATGGTGGGCGCCGAGTTCCTGAAGGTCGAGACGCTGACGATCGTCGCCCTCGGCCTGATCGCCTTCATCCTCGACACGGCGGCGGGCGTTCTCTTTGGCAAGCTCATGAACGTCCTGTCGGGCGGCACGGTGAACCCGCTGCTGGGCGGATGCGGCATCTCGGCCTTCCCGATGTCGGCCCGCGTCGTCCAGAAGCTCGGCCAGGAAGAGGACTATTCCAACTTCCTGCTGATGCACGCGATGGCCTCCAACACCTCCGGGCAGATCGCCTCGGTGATGGCGGGTGGCGTCGTGCTGGCCCTGCTTTCATAGCCAATGTACAGCGGCGAGGCCCCTTCCCCGCGCGGGAAGGGGCCTCGTTCTCTTTGGGTGCACGGTTGGCGCAGAGCCAGCCCTCACGCCGCAGGCTGGCCGGGCCGCCGGCGACGTGCTATACTGTGCCCAGACACGACGATCCCACAGACAAGCCGACAAGGGGAACGCACCATGCCAGGTGGCACTGCCGCAACACGGCCAAGATGGATCTCTATCGTCAGCCTGGCGCTGGCTATCGCCCTGTTGGCGCCGGCCCTTCTGGGCGCCTGCTCCTCACGGCGAGCCGAGCCGACCGAACCACCCGTGACGATCTCACGCCCCGAGGGGGCTACGCTGACGCCCACGCCCACCAACACGCCGGAGGCCTACCCCGAACCTCCCTACGTCCCAGGGCCCACCCGGACGCCGATGGCTTACCCGACGCCCTAGCCACCGCTTGCCCCCCCCAGACGTTCCTGCCCGCTGCACCTTGCGCAGCGGGCAAGTGCTCACCGCTAGGAGCCGCTCGCGTTGGCATCTCGGCGTCCGCCCGTGGCCAGCAGCACCCCGAGCGCGATCGACACCAGCTTGGTGACGCGCGAGTCGGAGCGGCTGGTGACGACCAGCGGCACGCTGCCCCCTACCACCACCCCGGCCATCTCGCCCTTGCCGAAATAGGTGATGGCCTTGGCCAGCAGGTTGCCCGCCACGACGTCCGGGACGATGAGGATGTCCGCCTGGCCTAGGACCGGGCTGTGGATCCCCTTGATGCGCCCTGAATCCTCCGAGATGGCGTTGTCGAGGGCCAGCGGCCCGTCAACGATGCCGCCGTGGATTTGCCCACGCTCGGCCATTTTGGCGAGGATGGCTGCGTCGAGCGTGGTGGGGATCTTGGGGTTCACCAGCTCGGCCGCCGCCAGAATGGCCACCTTGGGCTCGGCGAGGCCCAGGCAGTGGGCCACGTCGATGGCGTTTTGGACGATCTCGACCTTCTGGGCCAGGTCCGGCGCCACCACGACGCCGGCGTCGGAGATGAGCAGCAGCCGGCCGTATCCGGGGACCTCATACACGGCCACGTGCGTGAAGAGCCTGCTCTCGCGCACGCCCGTCTCCCGGTCCAAGGCCACGCGCATAAAGGCCGCCGTCTCGAGGGCGCCCTTCATCACGACCTGGACCTCGCCGGCGCGGGCCATCTCCATAGACAGCCGGGCGGCCTCCTCCCGGCTGTGGGCCTGGACCACGTCCAGGCCGTCCAGAGAGAGCCCCAGCGCCTCCGCCTCGCGCCGAAGGCGGCCAGGCTCGTCGATCAGGACGCACTCGGCGATGTGCGCCCGGTGGGCCTCATGGGCGGCCTCCAGGGTCTCACGGTTGGCGGCTGCCACCACGGCCACGCGCCGGGGACCTGCCCCGGCGGCTGCGTCTCGAAGCTCTTGGAACGTCCTGATCGGCATGGGGGGTGTCTCCTCGCCAGGGTGCCAGGCTCACCGGCCGATATTGACGAACACCCGGCTCCCTGCAGGGAACCGGGTGTGGAGTCCGTTGCCAAGGGCGCGGGCCGCTCAGCGCCGACCCGCCGTGGCGGGCGCGCGCTTGGCCGCCGCTTCTTCGGGGCTGAGCCCCTCACGCATGCAGCACTGTTTGTACTTTTTGCCGCTGCCACACGGGCAGGGATCGTTGCGGCCGACCTTGGCCCCGCTGCGCGCGGGTTGCCGCTCGCTGCCGGCACTACCCCCGCTGGCCCCGGCATATTGCACATTGCGCACCGGCAAGAGCGGGCGCCGGTGCTGCACCTGGGCGTTCAGGATCATCTGAGCCACGTCAGACTGGATCTCGCCCATCAGCTGCTCGAACATCATGAACGCCTCGCGCTTGTACTCGACCAGGGGGTTACGCTGGCCGATGGCGCGCAGGCCAATCCCCTCGCGGAGCTCATCGAGCGCCGTCAGGTGGCGCACCCAGCGCCGGTCGATGGCGCCCAGCATCAGCATGATCTCCAGACTGCGCATGTCGTCCGCGCCGAGGGTCTCCTCGCGAAGGTCGTAGCTCTCCTCGGCCAAGGCAATGACGTCGGCGATGATCTCCTCAGGGCCCTTGCCCCGCCAGGCCGCCGGGGCGTGGCCCGCGGGCACGTGGATCATGCGGTCCACCTGGGCATGGAGCGCGTCGAGGTCCCAGTCGCGTTCGTCACCGGCCGAGGTGTAGGAGGTCACCAGCTCGCGCAGCTTTTCCTGGAGGATGTCCTCGACGATGGGGCGGGGGTCCGCCTCAGAGAGAATGAGGCGGCGCTGCTCATAGATCACCTGGCGCTGCTGATTGACGACGTCGTCGTACTCGAGGAGGTGCTTGCGCAGGTCAAAGTTGTGGCCCTCGACGCGCGTCTGGGCACCCTCCAGCGACTTGGTGACCAGGTCGTGCTCGATGGGCATGTCCTCGTCGACGCCGAAACGGTCCATGATACGCCCCAGCGAGGCGCCACCGAAACGCCGCATCAGGTCGTCTTCCAGCGAGACGTAGAAACGCGAGGACCCCGGGTCGCCCATGCGGCCGGCGCGCCCGCGCAGCTGGTTGTCAATACGCCGCGCCTCGTAGCGCTCGGTGCCCAGCACGTGGAGGCCGCCCGCAGCGAGGACGATCTCGCGCTCGCGCGCGCATTGTTCCTCAGCGCGAGCCAGAGCCTCCTGCCACACCTCCGGCTCGATCTCCTGAAGGTTCTGCCCCCGGCGACGGAGATCGTCGCGGGCCAGCCCCTCAGGGTTGCCGCCCAGCAGAATGTCAACGCCACGGCCAGCCATGTTCGTGGCGATGGTCACCGTGCCGGGGCGCCCCGCCTGGGCGATCACCTGGGCCTCGCGCTCGTGCTGCTTGGCGTTCAGCACCTGGTGGGGGATGCCCATGCGCGTCAGCCGCTGGGAGATCATTTCGGACGTCTCGATCGCCAGGGTGCCGACGAGGACTGGCTGCTGCTGTTCGTGGCGCTCTTTGATCTCGGCCAGGGCCGCGCGGAACTTGGCCTCGGAGTCCCGATAGACGACGTCCGCATAGTCCTCGCGGATCATCGGCCGGTGGGTGGGGATGGCCACCACATCGAGGTTGTAGATCTGGTGGAACTCCTCCGACTCGGTGGCGGCGGTCCCCGTCATCCCGCCCAGGCGCCGGTACATGCGAAAGTAGTTCTGGAAGGTGATCGTCGCCAGGGTGAGGCTCTCGCGCCGCACCTGGACCCCTTCCTTGGCCTCGATGGCCTGGTGCAGCCCGTCAGAGTAGCGCCGCCCGTACATCATGCGGCCGGTGAACTCGTCGACGATGATCACCTCACCGCCGTCGTCCACCACATAGTCGCGGTCCTTGGTGAACAGCGCCTTGGCCTTCAGGGCGTTCTCCAGGTAGGGGGTCAGCTCCGAGTGCTCGGGAGCGTACAGGTTGTCGATCCCCAGGGCCCGCTCGACCTTGTTGATCCCCTCGTCGGTGATGGTGACCACGCGCAGCTTTTCGTCGACGGCATAGTCCTGCTCGGGGCGCAGGTTGCGAACCAGGGCGGCAAAGCGCCGGTACTCACTGGTCGACTCTTCCGCCTGCCCTGAAATGATCAGGGGGGTGCGGGCCTCATCGATGAGGATGTTGTCCACCTCGTCAACGATGGCAAAGTACAGCTCGCGCTGCACGCACTCGCGCAGGTTAAGCACCATGTTGTCGCGCAGGTAGTCAAACCCGAACTCGTTGTTGGTGCCGTAGACGATATCGGCGCGATAGGCTTCTGCGCGGCTGCAGGGCCGCAGGTACTGGTAACGGTCGTCCGCCGTGGAGAACTGCGGGTCAAAGAGGAACGAGCTCAGGGCCGGGTTCTCCCCCATCGACTGCACCACGCCGACGGTAAGCCCCAACAGGTGGTAGATCGGGCCCATCCACTGCGCGCCGCGCTTGGACAGATAGTCATTGGGAGTGACCAGGTGCACGCCGCGCCCCGTCAGGGCGTTCAGGTAGAGCGGCAGCGTCGCCACGAGGGTCTTGCCCTCACCGGTCTTCATCTCGGCGATGCGCCCCTGGTGCAGCACGATGCCGCCGATCATCTGCACGTCAAAGTGGCGCAGGCCTACGGTACGGACCGAGGCCTCGCGCACCGCGGCAAAGGCCTGCGGCAGGATCTCGTCCAGCACGTCGCACTCGGCCTTGTCCAGGCCGTCACGGGTGCGCTCGAGCTCGGCACGCAGCGCGCGCCGCTGGTTCGCGTCGCTCTCGCGGTCCAGCAGATCAGTCAGCTCGGCGATCCTGTCGTGTGCCTCTTGGGTGACCTCGGAGAGCCTGGCACGGAACTCGTCCGTCAGCCGGCGCAGCCCGGCATCGTCGAGGCGCTGCATCTCGGGCTCGAGAGCGCTGATCTGGTCCACTAGAGGCTGAAGCCGCTGGACCTCGCGCGCTTGCGAGTCACCGAACAGCTTTTTGAGTATGTTCTTCAACATCGGCAGGCTGCTCTCCACGAGTGGTTAGTAGACTCATTATAGCGGAACGGCCGCGATCAGGCGATTCACGCCGCGGGGCATCGCGGGCCGCGGCGCCTAGTGCCCGGCGTCATACTCGCTGAGGGTGCGCCCCACCGAGCGGCCGCGGTGTACCGACTCGATGATGCTGGCCAGCCAGTGCCCCAGGTGGATCACCTTCATGTTGGGCAGGCGCTTGGCCGGAGTGATGGGCGTGCTGTTGGTGCAGACGATCTCGGTAAAGTTGCCCTCGGCCATCCGCTCAGCAGCCCCCTCGGAGAAACTGGCGTGCACAAAGGAGGCATACACGTCTTTGGCGCCCGCCTCGCGCAGGATGCGCGAAGCGCCGGCCATGGTGCCGCCTCGATCCACCTCGTCATCAACGATGAGGACGTTGCAGCCGGCCACGTCGCCGATCACGGCCAGGCTCTCGGTGGACGTGCCGGTGCGGCGCTTTTCCACAAAGGCCACCGGCGCATCCAGTGCCTGGGCGATGTTGCGGGCCTTCTTGGCAAAGCCCAGGTCCGCAGCAACCACTACCAGATTAGGGATCCTCTTCTCCAGGAAGTAGCGACTGAGCAGCGGCATGGCTGAGAGCTCGTCGCCGGGAATGTCAAAGAAGGCCTGGATCTGGCCGGCGTGGAGGTCCACAGCCATGAAGCGATCCGCTCCCGCCACGCCGATCATGCTGGCGACCAGCTTGGCGGTGATGGGCACCCGCGGCATGTCCTTCTTGTCGCTGCGCGCGTAGGAAAAGTAGGGAATCACGACGGTGATGCGCCCCGCCGAGGCGCGGCGCACCGTGTCGATCAGGATCAGTAGCTCCATCAGGTTATAGTGCACCGGGGAGCAAGTCGGCTGGACGATAAAGACGTCCCGCGAGCGGACCGACTCCAGAAGCTGCACAAAGATGTTCTCGTTGGGGAACACGGTGATGTGGGTCGGCAAGAGCGGCACGCCCAGCGCATCCGATATCTCCTGGCTCAGTTCGGGATTGCCAGAGCCGCCGACGATGGCCAGCTCTCCGTACAGCGTGACGCCTCGTTCCATTAGTACAGTCCCCCTTCTCAACGATCGCACATGCTGGCCGGAGACGGGCCGCAAGACGCACGCGTCCGGCCGTGCCGGGCCAGGCTCGCACGATCGGGCGCGCCGTCGGCAGAGCGCCACGCGGCACCCCCCGAACGACCAGCGACGCCCCCATGGTAGCCCGTGAGGAGGTATTTGTCTAGGTTGGCCTCCATGAAAAAGGCCCTCCGCGCTCTCGGCGGAGGGCCTGGTGATCAGAGGTAGCGAGCATACGCTCTACATGGGCAGCGTTCTGCCCTGCAGGTAATAGCCAACGCCCCACTTGGTGCGAATGAGGCGCGGCTTGCGGGGATCCTGCTCCAGTTTCCTGCGCAGGTGAGAGATGTACAAGCGCAGCGATCCCGGGCTTACCGTGCGGTCCAGCCCCCAGATGTGCGTGCACAGCTCATCGTTAGGCACCACTTCTCCCTCAGACTGGGCCAGGCGAGAGAGCAGGCGGTACTCCGTCGGCGTCAGGCGCACCTCCCGCCCGTCCACAGTGGCCGCGCAGGCGATAGCATCCACCACGACCTCTTCGGGCGCTGCCCGACGCTGGGCCAGGCCCCACTGCCAGTGCCGGCGGAGGTGTGCCTCCACCCTGGCCAACAGCTCCGCCTGGCCGAACGGCTCAGTGAGGCAACCATCGGCGCCCAGGCGCAAAGCCCGTACGATGCCAGCCTCATCCACGCTCGACGATACCAGAAGGAGCGGCACGTCCAGGTCGCTGACCGCCCGGATGGCCTGGGCGGCCTCGTCCGTCAAGCTACTGGCGAGCACTACCATGCCCACAGGATCATCGGGCACCGCAGCAACCGCTATCAGGCTGGCCAACGTGTTGCACTCGGTAACCCTGTACCCCCCATTCCTCAGCAGCGCGCTGATGCGCGGACCCACCGCCTGATCGGACGACAACACGGCAATGTGAACACCCATGCGTCTTCCGTCCCCCCTAGGCGACTGGCGCAAAGATGCAGATGATGTCCACGGGAGCGCGCCTGCCCGCCTACGGGGACTTTACCATGGAGAGGTATACGCTGAGTTAATGGCGGATTACGGTCCGGTTACATGGCAGGCGACACCGGGAGGCACCGCCCTGGCAGGCCCGCCGGAATCGACTAGGCGAGGGCGCTGGGCGCCGTCCCCAGGAAGCTGTAGCCCAAGCCGTGGTGCGTACGGATATACGCAGGGTCGCTGGGGTCCCTCTCCAACCGCTCGCGCAGGTAACGCACATAGAGGGCCAGATAGCCGCGCTCGCCCTCGTACCCCTCTCCCCACACCTCAGCAAGCAGCCGCGCGTGCGAAACGATGGTTCCCTGGTGCCTCACGAGGTGGGCCAGCAACTGATACTGCTTGGGGCTCAGAGAGAGCTCCTCGCCGTCACGCCGCACGCGGCCGTGCTCCAGGTCGATCTCCAGAAAGCCGTCCTGGAAGCCCACCAGCCCGTGCGCGCCGCTGCGGCGCAACTTGGCGTCCACGCGCGCCTTGAGCTCGGCAAGGCTGAACGGCTTGGTGAGATAGTCATCCGCCCCGAGAGATAGGCCCCGCAGAACGTCAACCTCGCCGGTCCGCGCCGTCAGGAAGATGATGGGGGCATCCGTCACGGCGCGCAGGCGATCACAGACGGCAAAGCCATCCAGCCCCGGCATGTTCACATCGAGGATGGCCAGCGCGGGGCGCGCCTGGCGCGCGCACTCCAGCGCCTGGTGGCCGTCCTCGGCGAGAATGACCTCGTGACCGTTCCCTTCGAGGACGGCCTTGAGTACACGGAGCAGGCGCGTGTTGTCGTCGGCGATCAGGATGCGCGCGCCTGGCGCCGCGATGCTGTTCCCCTTGCACGTCACGATAGTCGAATCTCCGTCGCCTCTGCGTACTCGGCGTCCAAAACCAAGAGCCGGCCGCGTAGCAGCGCCCCCTCGCCCACCAGGAGCTTGACCACCTCCTGCACCTGCCAAGCCGCGACCATCATCGGCGTGGCGGCCGGGTTCCCGAGCCCGGTCTCCACCCCGCGCGCCGGCACGTGGGCGCCGGAGTAGAGCGCTTCCAGCCCCGGGTCGCCCGGCAGGACGGTCATCACCTGGCCGCTGTACCCGCCGATGGCCCCGTGCACCATGGGCAGCCCGAGAGCGCGTGCGGCGCGCGCCAGGACGAGTCGATCGGGGATGGTGTCCAGCGCGTCGACGACAACCTCAGCGCCCTCCAAGAGCACCGCGGCGTTCCCCGGAACCAGGCGCTCCACGTGCACGGTGGTCATGACGGCGCTGTTCACCGCGTGGACGCGCTCTGCCAGGCAAGGGGCCTTATGGCGGCCGACGGTGTGCTCCAGGCAGCCGAGCTGGCGGTTCAGGTTGCTTTCTTCAAAGCAGTCGGAGTCGATGAGGATGAGGTGCCCGACCCCCATGCGGGCCAGCCCCTCGATCACCCAGCCCCCCAGCCCGCCACATCCGACCACTGCGACAGCGGCGCGCAGCAGCCGCGCCTGCCCGGCCATCTGGATGGTGCCCAGGTTGCGTTCGTAGCGTAGCGGCGCCACCCCGGAGACGAGTGCCTGCCGCTCGACCTCGCCTACCCCGCAGCCAAACTCGCGAGCGAAGGCTCGGGCTTGGGCAATGGATAGGGTCGCGCGTGCCGCGCCAGCGGATAGCTGCGCGGCGGAAAGGGCCCGCAGGGCCTCCGCCAGCGCAGGGGTACTGGTCAAGCCGTCAGGCGGTAGGGGCATATTCCCTGGCCTCCTCTTCCCCGCGGAGCACTCGTAGCGCCCCCTGCGCCAGGCAGAGCATCTCGTTCTCCCCGGGGAACAGATAGAGCGGCGCGATCCACTCCGTGCGCTCGCGGATCCAGCCGGTCAGCAGGCGCGAGTGGGCCAGGCCACCCGTCAGGGCGATGGCATCGACGCGCCCGAACAGGACGGTGGCCATCAGGCCGATCTCCTTGGCCACCTGAAAGGCCATCGCCTCGTAGATCAGCCGCGCGTGCGCATCCCCCGCGGCGATGCGGCGTTCGACCTCCTGTGCGTCGTTGGTACCTAGGTGCGCCAACAGCCCGCCGTGGCGCGTCACCAAGGCGAACATCTCGGCATAGCTGTACTGGCCCAAGAAGGCCATGCGCATGACGTCCCCCACCGGCAGGCCTCCGGCGCGCTCCGGTGAAAACGGGCCGGTGCCGTCCAAGGCCTGGTTGACGTCAACCATGCGGCCCTGACGATGCGCACTGACCGAGATCCCCCCGCCCATGTGCGCCACCACCAGGTTCGTGCGCTCGTACGGCCGGCCGAGCGCTGCGGCGGCGCGCCGCGCGGTGGCCTTGAGGTTCAGAGCGTGAGACAGACTGCGCCGCTCGATGCCCGGCAAACCGGCCACCCGCGACAGGGGCTCGAACTCGTCGACGCTGACCGGGTCCACCACGTAGGCCGGCACTCCGTAGCGGCGGGCCAGCTCGTCGGCCACGATCGCGCCCAGGTTGGCGGCGTGCTCGCGCGAGCGCATGTCGGCAGCGTCGGCTAGCATGAGGGCGTTGATGGCGTAGGTGCCGCTGGGCACCGGCCGCAGCATTCCGCCCCGGCCGACCACGGCGTCGTAGGCCACGTCGCGCAGCCCGGCGGCGGCCAGCGCATCGAGGACCGCCTGGCGACGTAGGGGCAGCTCCGCCAGGACGTGGCCCAACGCGTCCAGCGTCTCCTTGCCATGCGCGAGAGTGACAGCGTAGCGCTCCGTCTCGTCCTCAAACACGGCGAGGCGCGTACTCGTGGAGCCCGGGTTGATGATCAGCGTCCGGTACATGCTGCTCCATCGCCAGGCATGCCCTGGCGCACGGCTGCGGCGCCTTCTACTCGCCCTGGCAGACGGGGCAGACGTGGGTCCCCCGGCCGGCAACTATGTCGCGGGTGATGGCGGCCCCGCAGCGCAGGCAAGGCTCCCCAGCGCGCCCGTAGACGGCCAGGCCGTCCTGGTTGCTGCCCGGGGTGTTGAAGGCGTCACGATAGTCGCGGAGGGTGGTGCCGCGCGCCGCGATGGCCCTCCGTAGCACTGCGCACATCGCATCGCGCAGCCGAGCCGACTCTTCTTCGGCCAACGTGGACCCGAGGCGTCGTGGGTGCAGCCTGGCCTTCCACAGCGCCTCGTCCACGTAGATATTGCCCAGCCCGGCCAGGAAGGTCTGATCCAGCAGGAGGTCCTTCAGCCGGCGGCGCCGCGCGAGCAGCATAGCGTGGAACCGCTCGGCGGTCAGGCCGGGGTCGAGGGGCTCCGGGCCGAGAGAGCCGAGCACCTCGGCCGGGTCCGCCACGAGCCAGAAGCGCCCGAACTTGCGCACATCGCGATAGCAGAGCGCTGCGCCCGAGGTGAAGCGCAGCACCAGGTGCACGTGCGGATCATCGCACGCAACGGGAGGACCGGACGTATGCCCGCCGGCAAACAGTAGTTGGCCGGTCATGCGCAGGTGGACGATGAGGGTGTCCGCGCCCAGGTCAAAGATCAGGTACTTGCCGCGGCGCCCCACCGAGAGGATCGTCTGGCCCAGGAGGCGGATGCGGAACTCGTCAACCGGCGGGCTGGCCACTATGCGCTCCCAGCGCACCGCGACGTCGGCAACCTGCTGCCCCACGAGGGGCTGCCGCAGGTCACACGCGATCGTCTCAACCTCAGGGAGCTCCGGCATCTATGGCCTGCCAGCAGGCGTCGTGGTGGCCTGGGCACGCGGGCGCGGCTCCAGGCCGAGGCTGCCGCGCCACAGGTCCTCGAGCCGGTCGAGCCCAAAGCCAAAGGCTTCGCGCAGGGCGTCGTCCTGGCGGACCCCCTCGGCAAAGACGCCCAGCAGCGCGCGCATCCTGTCTCGGCCGAACTCCTCGAGGACATAGTGCACCACGCTGTAGGCCTGGCCATAGAAAAGGTCCACGTCCTCGGCCTGGCCCGAGTAGCTGGTCATTGAGCGCAGCGAGATGAGTTGGTCGTGCTTGACGGCCTGTTCCAAGGCCTGCCGGTTGGCGTCCGGCAGGGCTCCCTCGGCATACATCGCCAGCCCCTCGTCGAGCCAGCGGGGCAGCCCCGCGAAGGGGTTGGCCGTCGCGGCGCCGACGATGATGTGGCTCAGCTCGTGGGCGAGAATCTCCTGGGCGTCGCGGTGCGTGCCGAGCAGGAGGAGGGTATGGTCATCGACGGCCACCCCGAGGGTCAATACGCGGTCGTCGTAGGCAGCACTGCGACGCGTCAGCGCCAGAGACATGTCTCGGGCGCTCTCATATGCGTAGACGCGCACGCGCCCGCCGGCGGGCACCCCCGTGTCCTGCTCAAGGCCGCGAATGGTCGCCTCGCCCGCCTCGGCGAGGGCCTGGCCCCGCTTCGCCGCACCATAGTAGTACAGGTCCACCCGCTCACCGCTCAGAACCTGCCAGCCAAACCGCGGATCGGTGTACTCGAAGGTCTGGGTGGCGTTAGTGGCGGTGGAACCATCGCTCGCCGTACACTCCCACCAGTACTGGAACAGCGTTCCGGGGGCAAACTGCCCCTGCTCGAGCTCTTCCACATAGCGGAGCGTGCCGTCGGTGCCGGTGGGCAGTGGGGGGTACACGCGGCGGACCAGAGGGTACCCGACCCGCCCGAAGAACAGGATCGCCTCCGTCAGGGGCGCTGCGCCCGTCACCCGTGCCTCAAAGGTGAGCGACTCGGAGAAGGCGAACGTCGCCCGGCTGTCGCTGATCGCCAGGCCGGCAGCCTCCGTGGGCAAAGGCCCCAGAGTGGCCAGGACCAGGAACAGCGCCAGAAGGAGGGCGCAGCGCGGCTGCCATGCTCGCAGCGCGGGCTTAGCCTCCGGAAGGCGTGGGGAGATCCTCGATGGCGACATCGGCGTACTTGCCTCCCTCCTCAACCAACAGGTTGGGGATGTCATCGACGATCGGATACTTCCGGCGGCAGGCCTCGTTCTGGCAGACGAGCCACTGGTCATGCACGAGTTCGAGCCGGCTCTTGCAGGCCGGGCAAGCAAGTATGGCCAGGATTTCTTCGCTCAGCATCTATACTCCTGTGCTGTGGGCAAGGTTTGCTTGGCAGCCAGTCAGCATCCGGCCAGCGCTCCGAGTATAGCACAAAGGCCTTGGGCGCCCAAACATTTGCCCTGCCTGGGGAGTCGTGTTATACTTTTCCGCCGGGCCGCGGGCCCGATCACTAAACACGCCTCCTGTTTCCCGGTGTCGTGCCGAGAGCGCTCGTGACTGCTCGGCGCAGTGCCACGCTTGGCATGGGCACGTCGCGCTACGGTTCATCGGGGTAGAGGGGGGCGGGTGGACAGAAAACGAACACAGGAGGACATTTCGTGAGCACTGCGAAAATGCGGGAACTGCTGGAAGCGGGCGTGCACTTTGGCCATCGCAGCCGCCGGTGGAACCCCAAGATGCGGCCGTACATCTTTACCGAACGTAACGGCATCCACATCATCGACCTGCAGCAGACCATGTACAAGATCGAGGAGGCGCACGCCTTTATCCGCGATGCGGTCGCGCAGGGCGGCACCATCGTCTTCGTCGGCACCAAGCGGCAGGCCCAGGAAAACATCGTCATCCAGGCAGAACGCTGTGGCATGCCGTACGTGAACGAGCGTTGGTTGGGCGGCACCCTGACCAACTTTCGCACCATCCGCTCGCGGATCGAGTACATGATCGACGTCGAAGCGCAGCAGGAGCGCGGCGAGTGGGAGTCGCTCCCCAAGAAGGAAGTGACCCTCAAGGTCCGCGAGCTGGCCAAGCTCCATCGCCGCCTGGGCGGCCTGCGCAACCTGTACCAGCTTCCCGACGCGCTGTTCGTCACCGATACGATGACCGACGCGATAGCCGTCAAGGAGGCCAACCGTCTGGGCATTCCCGTCATCGCCCTGGTGGACACGAACTGCGACCCCGACCCTATCGACATCGTGCTGCCCTCCAACGACGATGCCATCCGCGCCATCAACCTCCTGCTCACCAAGATGGCTGACGCGGTCATCGAGGGGCAGCAGATGCGCGGCATCGTGATGGAAGAGCAGGGGCCTGTTCCCTCGCAGGTGGCGGCCACTTTTGCCCGCGCCTACGACGAGGACGAGTGGGATGAGGAAGAGGTCCCCGCCGTCTCCGACGAGGAAGAGCAGTACGTGCCCGCCGCTGACGATACTGAGGACGACGACATCATCATCATCGACGAAGAGGCCTGAGCAGGCCTCTCGCGTACTGACCAGTCGGCCGACTCCGGGCGAGCCGGGTCACCCGCCTATGCCCCGCTGGCGCGAGGGCAAGCGCGCGCTGGGGCCCGGCTCGTGGAACACATAAAGAGAGGAACTATCACCATGGCTGTAACGACCGACATGATCCGCGAGCTCCGCGACAAGACCGGCGCGGGCGTGCTGGACTGCAAGCGCACTCTCGAGGACAATGGTGGAGATATGGAAGCGGCCCTCGCAGAACTGCGCCGTAAGGGCCTGGCCGCCGCCGCCAAGAAGGCCCACCGCGTGGCCTCTGAAGGGCGCGTGGAACCCTACGTGCACGCTGGAGGCAAGCTGGCCACTATCGTCGAGGTGAACTGCGAGACGGACTTTGTGGCGCGCACCGATGAGTTCATCGCCCTGTCGCACGACCTGGCCATGCAGGTGGCTGCCTCGAACCCGCGCTGGGTGTCGCGCAGCGACGTGCCGGCCGAGGTGATCGCTGAGGAGACCAGCCGTTACGAAGAGGAGATGGCCGGCCAGAACAAGCCCCCCGCCGTGATGGAGCGGATCATCAAGGGCAAGCTGGAAAAGTTCTACCAGGATCACTGCCTCCTCGATCAGGCTTACATTCGCGAGCCCGAGAGAAACGTTCAGAGCCTGATCACCGATACCATCACCAAGATGGGGGAGAACATCGTCGTCAGGCGCTTCGCGCGCTTCCAGATCGGTGCCGAGTAGGAGGAGTATCAGGGGTCGCAAGGAGGGCTCGTCCGTGGGAGAACCGACGTACAAGCGCGTCCTGCTCAAGCTGAGCGGGGACTTTATGGCCGGGCCGAGCGGTTTCGGCATCGACCCGGCCACGGTGGACTCGGTCAGCGCGCAGGTCAAGGCCGCCAGTGAGCTGGGCAGTGAGCTGGCCATCGTCATCGGTGGCGGCAATATCTGGCGGGGCGGCGCCGCCCTGGCGAGCGGCATGGACCGGGCCACCGCCGACTATATGGGCATGGCGGCCACGGTCATGAATGCCGTGGCCCTGCAGGACTCTTTGGAACGCATGGGCATGTCGACCCGGGTGCAGACGGCCATCGAGATGCGAGAGCTGGCCGAGCCCTATATCCGGCGGCGGGCCATCCGTCACCTGGAGAAGGGGCGCATCGTGATCTTTGGCGCCGGGACGGGCAACCCCTACTTTACCACCGATACCGCCGCGTCTCTGCGCGCCATGGAGATCAACGCCGACATCTTGCTCAAGGCCACCAAGGTGGACGGCATCTACGACAGCGACCCGCTGACGAACCCGAGCGCGCAGCGCTTTGAGCGGCTGACCTACCTGCAGGCGCTGAACATGGGCGTCCGCGTGGTGGACAGCACCGCCCTGTCGCTGTGCATGGACAACAACCTGCCCCTCATGGTCTTCAAGTTGCTCCCTCCCGATAGCCTGTCGCGAGCCATTCGCGGCGAACCGATCGGCACCCTGGTGACCCGCGAGGGGTAACCCGGCGGCCGCCGCCGTCGAGGAGACACACCATCAACGACCATTCAGGGAGGTGACCGGATGATAGACGATACACTCCTGAACGCCGAGGAGCACATGGAGAAATCCGTGGCCTCCTTGCGCAGCGACCTTCTGTCGATCCGCACGGGTCGGGCCAGCCCCGCGCTGGTTGAGAACATCCCCGTGTCGGCCTACGGCGGAATCCTGCCGCTGAACCAGGCAGCCACCATCGCCGCGCCGGAACCACGCCTGCTCACCATCCGTCCCTGGGATGCGAGCATCATCGGCGCCATCGAAAAGGCCATCCTCAAGTCTGACCTTGGGCTGACGCCGCACAACGACGGCAAGATCATCCGCCTAGGCATCCCCCCGCTCACCGATGAGCGCCGCCGGGACCTGGCCAGGGTGGTGAGCCGCCGCGCCGAGGAGGCCCGCGTGGCCGTGCGCAACGTGCGCCGCGATGCGCTGAAAGAGCTGGGCGACCTGCAAAAGGCGGGTGACATCTCCGAGGATGAGTTCTTCCGCGCCAAGGATGACCTGCAGAAACTCACCGACCAGTACATCCAGAACGTGGATCGCGTCGGTGAGGCCAAGCAGGCCGAGATCATGGAAGTCTGATGGACACGGGCATCAGCGAGCCAGCCGTCCCCCCGTCCCACGGATTGCAGCGCGTGCCTCGTCACGTCGCGATCATCATGGACGGGAATGGACGCTGGGCGCGCGCCAGAGGGCTGCCACGCGTGGCCGGGCATCGCGCCGGCACAGAGAACCTCCGGGTGGTGTTGCGCGCGGCCAAGGACTTTGGCATCCGCATCCTGACGCTGTATGCCTTTTCCACAGAGAACTGGCAGCGCCCCACCGCTGAGGTGCGGGCGCTGCTGGCCCTGATGGAGCAGGTGATCGACGCCGAGCTGGCCGCGCTGGACGCCGAAGGCGTCCAGATCCGGCACATCGGCCGCACCGATGGCGTGTCTGCCCGGCTGGCGGCCAAGATGCGCCGCGCCCAGGAACACACCGCCCACAACGACACCCTGATCCTCAACATCGCCTTCAACTATGGCGGGCGTGCCGAGATCGTGGACGCCGTGCGGCGCATCGTCGCGGAGGGGCTGACGCCCGAACAGGTCACCGAAGAAGCCATCGGCGCCCGGCTGACCACGGCGGGCCTGCCTGATCCTGACCTCATCATCCGCACCGGCGGAGACATGCGCCTGAGCAACTTTCTCATCTGGCAGCTCTCGTACGCCGAGTTCTACTGCACTCCGACCTTCTGGCCGGATTTTGGGCGCGAGGAGCTGTACCGCGCCCTGCAGGCCTACCAGGGCCGCGAGCGGAGGTTCGGGCGCGTCGAAGGAGAGTCGCAGTAGGGCGCAACGCACGTCCCACGCGCTACTGACCCGGTCGTCGAGAGGAGTCTCATGCTGCGTACCCGGCTCATCAGCGCGGCCGTCCTCATTCCCGTTGTTGCGCTCGGTGCATACCTGGGGGGTGCCCTTTGGTTCGCCCTGGGCCTGGTCGCCAGCGGCGTAGCCACGTTCGAGTTCCTCAGGTTGGTACGGCGAGATGCGACCTCACCGCAGGGCCCGGCGTCGCCGTCGATCATCTTGGGCCTGCTGCTATCGGCCCTGTTCTTTGCCGACGGACAGTGGCCCCAGATCGGGATCTCCTCCTGGGGGCTGGTCCTGGGGGTGCTGGTTCCCCTGTTGGCCCAGGTTCTGCGGGGGAATACCCCCGGCGGCCTCAACGGGTGGGCGCTGACGCTGGCCGGGGCCGCCTACGTGGGCTTTACGATGGGCCACTTTGTGCGCCTGCGCCAGCTGGAGTGGGGGCGCGAGTGGGTGGTCGTAGCCCTGGCCGGCACCTGGATGGCCGACACCGGTGCCTACCTGGCAGGACGGGCCTGGGGGCGCCGGCCCTTCTTCCCACAGATCAGCCCCAAGAAGACGCTCGAGGGCGCCTTTGGCGGCCTGGTCGTGGGTCCCCTGAGCGTAGCGGGCACCTGCCTGCTCCTGGGGGTACCGGTAGCGCTCTGGCAAGCCCTGCTGCTGGGTCTGGTCATCACCGTGGCCGCCATGGCCGGCGACCTGTCCGAGTCAGCCATCAAGCGCCAGCTGACGGTGAAGGATTCCGGTCATCTCATCCCTGGCCATGGCGGGATGCTCGATCGTGTGGATAGCCTGTTGTACGTGGGACCGCTGGCCTACTACTTGGTGACCCTGCTCCTCTAGGCGCGGGGCGCCCGGGTTAGCCGATCTCCCCGAGGTTCTGAAGTGATTCGCGAAATACTGTCCATTGCCAACCCCATACTGCTTTCCGCCAACGTCATCCTCGGGTTTTCCCTCTTTGTCTACGTCTTTGCCCACAACTTTCGCAGCCCGGTGGCCCAGGCCTTCTGCGCGCTGACCGCCTTTGTGTCCCTCGTCTTTGTCGTCGAGCTTGGCGCGAACCTGGTCATCTCTCCCGAGGCGGTCGCTATCTGGCTGCGATTGCAGTGGGCGGGGATCTCGCTGGTGCCGGCCGCCTACCTGCATTTCTCGGTGGCCGTGTTGCGCACTACTGGCGCCACGTCGCGGCTCCAGCGGGTCTGGGTGTGGGCCAGCTACCTGGTCGGCGTGACCTCGTTGGTGCTGGCTTGCTCCAGCGACCTGGTCGTCCGCGGCCTCGGCCGCCGAGACGGCATGTTCCACCTCCTTGCGGGCCCGCTCTTCTGGCTCTTTGCGGCCTACTATGTGCTGACCAGTGCGGCCGGCTGGGGCAACATTCTGCGCGCTGAGGCGCGCTGCCTGACGACGACCTCCCGCCGGCGCATGGCCTACCTCAAGTGGGCCTTCGCCGCCCCGGGCATCGGCGTCCTGCCGTACCTGCTGATTCCTGCCACGGCGCGCATCCTTTCGGCGAACGTCCTGACCCTCATGAATCTGGCCGGCAACCTGGCCACGGGAATCATGATCGTCGTGATCGGCTACATCGTGGCCTACCAGGGGGTGTTGCTGCCCGACCGGGTGATCAAGCACAACCTGGTGCACTTTTTGCTGCGCGGTCCGCTGGTGGCGATCCTGGTGGTGGCCCTGATGCTGACCGTCCCCCGGGTCGAGGCGGTCCTGGGCCTGCCCCGCGACACGGTGTTGGCCGTCACCGTGGTGGCCGGCGTCGTGTTGCTGGAGCTGTTCGTGAACATGGCCAAGCCGGCCATTGACCGCCTCATCTATCGCAAGGACCGCTCCGAACTGGCCTGGATCCAGTCGCTCGACCAGCGCCTGCTCACCTCCACGGACCTGGAGCAGATCCTGGAGAACACTCTCATCGCCCTGTGCGAGTTGTTGCGCGTCCCCTCCGGGTTTGTCGTGACCATGGAGGATAGTCGCCTGTCGCTACGGGTATTTTGTGGCGAAAAGGGCGCCGCTGCCCGCTTCCTGGCGCACACCACCGTGCCCGACCTCCTGGAGCGGCTGGCCAACAGCCGGCGTGACGACCTGCTCGAATCGTCCGACTTTGCTACCGCCGACGGCTACTGGTGCCTGCCGCTACGGGCCCGCAGCGAGCGCATCACGCTCGGCATCCTCGGCATGCGCTATCTGGGAGCCAACCCGGAGTTCGGCCAGGAGGACCTCGAGGCAATTTATGTGCTGGTGCGCCGCGCCGAGATGGCCCTGGAGGATATCCGCCTGCAGCAGCGCGTCTTTGCCGTGCTGGGCAGCCTGGAATCGGAGGTGGACGAGATCCAGCAGTGGCGCTCACTGCCGCGCTACGCCGGCGCGCCCGCGCTGGAGGGGTTCGAGTCGAACCCGGTGCAGTCACCCGGGTTTGACCAGCTGGTGAAGGACGCCCTCAACCACTACTGGGGCGGGCCCAAGCTGAGCCAGAGCCCCCTGCTCAAGATGCGCATCGTCGCCCAGCGGCTGGCCGAGATGGACAACGTCCCCGCCAAGGCGGTCCGCGGCGTGCTCCAGCAGGCCATCGAGATGCTCAAGCCGTCCGGCGAGCGCTCACTCGACGCCAACGAGTGGGTTGTATATAACATCCTCGACCTGCGCTTCATCCAGGGACAGCGCATCCGCGATATCGCCCATCGCCTGTCGATGAGCGAGTCGGATTATTACCGCAAGCAGCGAGTGGCCATCGAGCAGGTAGCCGACACCCTCAGCCAGATGGAACGCGCCCTCGACGGCGCAGGAGAATCCGGCAGCAATCCGGCAGAGGCCGACCAGAACCCGGTTCGGGAGGCCAGGGGAGGGACGACATGCTAGGCAAGATCGCGTCGCGCCTGCAGCCCCGCGCTATGGTCGAGGCGCGCCTCAGAAGGATGGTCGAGCGCTGGCCGGAGGTCAGCGGGTACCGCCTCAACCCCGATGCGACCGTGGTCGACGGCATTGTCAAGGGGCTGGTGCGCAGCGTCATCTCGTACGGGCTCCCCTACTGCCCCTGCCGCGACCTGAGCGGCGACCCCGCCATCGACCGGAACAACATCTGCCCCTGCAAGTGGCATCACGAGGAGATCGCTCGCGACAAGCACTGTCGCTGCCAGTTGTTCGTCGGCGAGGGGTATGACCCGGCAGTGGCCTACCAGGCGCAGGAGGTCGCCGCGGCGCTGGCCCCCAGCAAGGTGGTCCGGCTGCGCCAAGTCACCGTGTACCTAACCTCCTGGTGTTACCTCTCCCGCCGTGCCAGGGCCTTCCTGGACGGCAAGGGGATCGCCTACGACGTGGTCGACATCGAGCAGAACGAGGAGGCCGCGCTGCAGGTAGAGGGATGGACGGGCGGCTACCGCTCGACGCCCTCGCTGGTCCTGCGGCAGATCGTAGTGGAGCCGACCCTGCGGGAGATGTATCGCCTGCTAATCGATTCGCGGGCCACCCTGGTCGAGGTGACGGTGTACCAGACGGCCCACTGCCCCGCCTGCCACACCGTGCTGGGCTGGCTGGACGAGCAGGCCCTCTCCTACCGCGCGATCTCTCTCGAGGACAACCCGGAGGCCCGCCAGCAGGTGATGGCCTGGAACGGAGGGTACGCCTCGGTACCCACGTTGGACCTGGTCGTGCGGATGGTTGAGCCAACCGCCGCGCAGCTGAGCGCTGCGCTGGGGCTCCTGCAGGGCTAGGCAGCGGGAATCAGGAGGCCAGGTGGCCGGGGTCGCCCGGCCAGCTGGCCTCTGTTTGTTGGCGCCAAGGTCCGCTCTCAGCCCGTGCCACGCAGACGCTCGGCCTGCGCGCCCTCGACGAGGTCGAGACGGATAGCCAGATCATCGGTGAAGGCGGGCAGGGCCAGCGGGGTGACGTGATTGCGCCCCCGGCCGCGGAGAACGCCAGCCTCGCTGACCGCCCCGCTGGCCGGGTCGACTAGGCGCACCGCGTAGAGCCCCTCCACCAGGTTCAGGCCCACCTCCCCGGCCGGCACGATGCGGCCGGTCTCTTCGGTAGCCAGATAGAGCACCGCCAGGTCGCGCGCCGGGCCGGGCGCCTGCAGCGCGCAGGCCAGGGTTCCCGCCGGCGGCGCCGCCACCAGGGAAAAGGTAGGGCTCAGGCGCCACCAGGCCAACCCCTGCCAGAAGGCGGCCAGCGGGACCAGGAACTCTTCTCCGGGGGCCCGGTAGGCGTTGTCGTCGATCCCCTCGCAGCCGTCCCAGGAGTGGTGCGTCCAGTAGCAGCCGGACGCGCACCACACCCAGCCCTGTTTGCGCCGGTGGACGGCGTCGTCGTTCTTGTGGCGGCGCTCCCTGCCTGACTCGTTGCACCAGGCCGGCCTGCCATGGGCGCGGGCATTCAGGGCCAGGGCCCGGTACCAGTGCTCCAACGACCGCGAACCGGTGCAAGTGTGGTTGATGGCCAGGTCGATGAAAGGCTCCGTGGGCCAGGCCGCGTCGTCGGTCGTCCCGTCGGAAGTGCAGACGGGGCGCTGAGAGGTATCCCGCGCCCGCAGGTAGTTGGCCGCCGCGGCCTGAAAGTCATGGTTGGCCAGCGTCTCGTTGGCGATCTCCCAGCAGAAGACATTGGGCTCCGGGCCAAGCACGGCCAGGACCTGCTCCCAGTAGGCCCGCTCGCGGGGCACGTCCTCGCGGGTCGGCAGCGGGTGGCGCATGTACAGGGTCACGTCTAGCCCCAGGCCGTAGCGCCGCGCCAGCCGGGTGCGCTCGCGAACCTCGCCCCAATAGGTGGCGCCAAACCCGGAATAGTCGGGCGCCCCCGAGGTGCCCAGCCAGGGCCAGCAGTCGTGCCCCAGCACGTCATAGTAGGGCGCGCCGTTCAGGGCCACCCGCAGCACCGTGATCCCCTGGGCTGCGGCGCGGCGGCAGACCCCTTCCGGGTCCGCGCAGACCAAGTACGTCCAGGCCGTCTTGCCCAGGAGGAAGAGGTGCCGGCCGGCATCGTCCACCAGGTGATGGGGATAGCGAGGATCGGGGCGGTAGGGCCCCCGCCAGCGATCGGCGGGCATCGGAACGGACATGGCTTCCCTCCTGCTGGTCATCGCAGCGCCCGGCCAGGCACCGCACGAACACGGTATCCTGAGTATGCTTACTCCAACACGGCGCCGCGCGAGGCCGGGCCCACCCGCTCGGCGTAAAGGCGCAGGTAGCCGCGCGGCGGTCGCTTGCTCGGCGGCTGCCTCTCCTGCAGCCGCTGGGCCAACGCCTCTGATGACAGGCGCACGTCCAGCCGTCGGGCGGGGATATCGATCTCGACGATGTCCCCATCCCGGAGGGCTCCCAGCGGCCCGCCCTCGGCGGCCTCTGGGCAGACGTGCCCCACGCAGGGCCCGCGGGTGGCCCCCGAGAAGCGCCCATCGGTCACCATGGCTACCGAATCGGCCAGGCCCAGGCCCACCAGAATGGCCGCCGGCAGCGACAGCTCGCGCATCCCGGGACCGCCGCGCGGCCCCTCATAGCGCACCACCAGTACGTCGCCGGGCTGCACGCGGCCGCCCAGCAGGCACTCCTGGACGGCCTCTTCCGAGTCGAACACGCGCGCGGGGCCGCTGTGTCGCAGCATCCCAGGGCTGACGGCGCTGGCCTTCACCACGGCCCCCTCGGGCGCCAGGTTGCCGTACAGGACGGCGATGCCGCCCTCCAGCGCCAGCGGCTGCTCCAATGGGCAAAGCACCTCCCGATCGCGCCACTCGGCGCCCGCCGCCACTTCGGCAAGCGTCCCGCCCCAGGCCGTGGGCAGATCGAGGGTCAGCAGGGGGGCTAGGATCTGCAGCAGCGCTGGCACGCCTCCGGCCCGCCCCAGGTCCGAGATGGTGCGCTCGGAGGCGGGCTTGAACCGGCCCACCAGCGGCGTGCGCCGGCCCAGGCGGTCCCATTCCGCCAGGTCGAGGGTGAGGTCCATCTCGTGCGCCAGCGCCGCCAGGTGCAGCACCAGGTTGGTGGAGCAACCGACGGCCTGCGCCACGGTGATCAGGTTGGTCAGCATCCGCTCGGTCACCACGCTGCGGAAGGTGCGCGCCGCGGGGGCGGCCGCGCCGGCGCAACGGGCCACCTCGAGGAGGGCCGGGTGCAGGCCGCCTCCCTCGCCGGCGACCGCCTCGAGGGTGGCGTTGCCGGGCAGGCTGAGGCCAGCGGCTTCCACGGCGATGGCCATGCTGTTGGCCGTGCCCATCATGTTGCAGATGCCCGGTCCCGGGCAGGCGGCAGCCTCGATCTCGGCCAGGTCGGCGGGGGTGATCTCCCCGCGGCTGGCCCGCCCGATGGCCTCCTTGACGTCGCTGGCCACCAGGGTCGCCCCGCGCCAGAGGCCCTCGCGCATCAACCCGCCGGTCACAAACAGGGTGGGCAGATCGAGCCGGGCGGCGGCCATGAGCATGCCGGGCAGGATCTTGTCGCAAGAGGCCACGCAGACCAGCGCGTCCAGCCCGTAGGCCCGCGCGGTGAGCTCGACCGTAGCCGCCACCACCTCGCGGGAGGGCAGCACGGCGTGCATGCCGGCGCCCTGGCAGATGCCGTCGCACAGGGCCATGGTCTGAAAGATCACACCGTTGGCCCCCGCCGCGCGGACGCCCTCCTGCACGGCGCGGGCCACACCATCCAGGTGGGCATGCCCGGGCACCAGTTCGTTCCACGAGGAGGCTATTCCCACCAGCAGGCGCTCGTCGAGGTGGCGCACTCCGCAGGCCTGGAACAGCCCACGGGCGTAGGCTCGGGACGGGGAGGGCTCGGGCACGGCGGTCCTTTCTGCGCGGGGCGGAGCATCGCGTACAGCGCCGAGTATAGCGGCGCCCTCCCCGGCCAACAACCGGCCCGCTGCCTTGACGCTCCTGGGCATACCTGGCATGATGGGTTCGAGGTCAGCGTTCTTGGCTGAGACGTGACCCGCCCACCGCGACGTACCCGTGAGGAGATGTGCCTGATCTATGGCCGAGACCATGCGTGGCGAAGAGGCCCTGGCCTGGGGGGCCCTGGCAGCGGGCGTTCGCGTCGTGACGGGCTACCCCGGTTCGCCGGTGACGGGCGTCTTTGGCGCCCTCCTGCAGCGTACCTCCCCCGACGAGATCCACATCGACTGGGCGCCCAATGAGAAGGTCGCCATGGAGATCGGCATCGGCGCCTCGCTGGGCGGGGCGCGGGCGCTCGTCGCGGTCAAGAGCGTGGGCATGAATGTGGCCCTCGACCCGCTGGCTACGATGACCTACACGGGCTGCCACCGCGGCCTGGTCATCCTCGTCGGCGACGACCCGGGATCCTGGGGCTCGCAGAACGAGCAGGACTCCCGCTGGCTGGCCCGCGTGGCCGAAGTGCCCGTGGTGGAGCCGACCTCGGTCTCTCAGGCGGCCACGATCATGGCCCAGGCCTTCGCCTGGTCCGAGGCGGCTAGTACGCCCGTGATGGTGCGCATCACCCGGGCCCTGGCGTTGGCCGAGGGGGAACCCGAGGAACCCTGGACGCTGCCCGTGGCGCGGGGTGGCTTTGCCCGCAAGCGCAACCGCTGGGTGAGCCTGCCCTACCTATCGGTGCGCAAGCATCACATGCTGCACGCCAGGCTGCGCCAGGTAGCGACCATGTTCGAGACCTCGCCCTATGACGTGTCGAGCGGCGCGGGCAGCCTGGGGATCGTCGGGGTCGGCTATGCGCACCGCAAGGTCGCCCTAGCCCTGGGCGAAGACGCGGCCCGTTACCGCCTGCTGGGGCTGGCCAGCGTGTGGCCGCTCCCGCAGGAGGCACTGCGCGCCTGGCTGGGCGGCGTCGAACGGGTTCTGGTGGTTGAGGACGGCGGCCCCTTTGTGGAGGAGGCCCTCGCCGCCCTCGCGCAGCGTGCGGGGCTGGCGGTGGAGATCATCGGCAGGGACTCGCGCGCCCTCCCTGCCGAGGGAGAGCTCACCTCCGCAGACATCGTCCGGGCCGCCGGCATATTGGACCCTGCCCTGCGCCGTGCCGCCCCACAGGAGCCCGCGCCGGCCATGGCCTCCGAGCGGCCCCTCTGCCCCGGCTGCCCCTACCGACCAGCCGTCGAGGCCCTGGTCGCCGCCATGGAGGCGCACGGAGGGCGCCAGCGGTACATCGTCGTCGGTGAGACGGGCTGCATGGTGCGCGCCAACCTGCCCCCTTACGAGCTGTTCGACGTCAAGTACTCGCTCGGCTCCGGGCTGGGCCTGGGGTTAGGCTTGGCCATGAGCGACCGGCGTCACCGGGTGGTGGCGCTCCTGGGCGATTCATCGTTCTTCCACTCCGACGTCAACGCCCTGCCCTACGCCGTGCAGCAGGGGCTGCCGATGGTGGTCATCGTCCTGGATAACGGCACCACCGCCCTGACGGGGGGCCAGCCGCACCCAGGTAGCGCCCACGACGAGCGCGGCCGGCCGCGCCCGGCCACCGACCTGGCTGCCCTGATTCGTGGCGCGGGCATCGAGCCGGCCGACTGCCGCGCCGACGAGCCCCAGGCGCTGGCAGCCGCCCTGCGCGCTGCGCTGTCTGCCGACCGGCTGAGCGTCATCCTAGTGCGGGGCGAGTGCCCGGTTCATCCCGCCTGACAAGAGTGAGGAACATGCCGACGCGATTCGTGCACGCCGCCGACATCCACCTGGGCTTCCGCCAGTACGGCAGCCCGCAGCGGTACAACGACTTTGCCGCTGCCCTGGAACGCCTGGTGGACGCAACCATCGACGCGCGCGCCGACTTTTTCCTGCTGGCGGGCGATCTGTTTCACAAGCGCTCCATCGACCCGTTGACCCTCTGGCAGGCCACCAGCATCCTGGCCCGCCTGGGCGAAGCGGGCATCACCGCCTACGCCGTGCAGGGCAATCACGAGCGCCCCCACACCGGTGAGGCGGCCTCCTGGCTCGACTACCTCGCCCAGCTCGGCGTGCTGCGGGTGCTCAGCACCCGCTACGGCAGGGACGGGATCATCGTCGACCCCTGGTCCGCCGAGCAGAAGCGGGGCACTTATGTCGACCTGCCCGGCGGCATCCGCATCCTCGGTCTGCCCTACTATGGCTCCTCGACGGGCCGCGCCGTGCAGGACCTGGTCAAGGCGCTGGAGGCCGACACCTCGCCCCGGCCGGCGTACACCATCCTGATGATGCATGCCGGGCTGCAGGGCGTCCTGGACAACTATGCCGCGACGCTGAGCCGCGCTCAGCTGGACCCGCTGCGCCCATACGTCGACTATTTGGCCCTGGGGCACATCCACAAGCCCTTCTGCCAGGACGACTGGATCTTCAACCCCGGCTCGCCAGAGACCTGCAGCATTGCGGAGGCGGCCTGGGAGGACCGCGGCTACTTTGTCGTCGATGTGGACCCGGCGCACAGCCCGGCGCACGCCGTCACGGCGGTGCGTAACCCGCGGCGCCCCTTCCTACGCTACCCCTTTGCGGTCGAGGGGCACAATACCCCCGCGGCGCTGGAGCAGGCCCTGCTCCGGCACCTTGCCCGTGAGGCGTCCGCCCGCCTGCGGGAGCAGAAGCCCGTGGTGCAGGTGGACCTGGTCGGGACGTTGCCCTTCGGCCGCGCCGACCTGGACTTTGCCAGGCTGGAGGCACGCGTGGCCGATCTATTCGCCGCCACGGCCTGCCGCGTGCGAGACGATACCGCCCCTGCCGATTTCGAGGTGGCCACCGCAACGGGGCTCACGCGCCCCGAACTGGAGCGCCACGTCCTGCGCGAGCTGATCGAGCGCGACGTGCGCCGGAGGCAGCACAGCGCCGACTGGGCCGACCTGGTGCTGCGGGTCAAGCAGATGGCCCTGACCGGCAGCGGCCCGGGCGAGATCGTCGACGAGCTGGCGGCCCTGACGCGGCTGCTGGCCGAGCGGGAGGCGGCCGGCGCCGGGGAGAGCACCGAGGAGAGCGCCGACGAAGCGCTCGACGGCGAGACGGGGGCACCATGCTGATCACCCGGCTGGAGCTTGAGGACTGGAAGTCGTATCGCCGGGCCACCATCCCCTTCCGCGAGGGGACCAACGCCATCGTCGGCCCCAACGGGACTGGCAAGAGCAGCATCATCGAGGCGATCGGCTTTGCGCTGTTCGGCTACCGCTCCGCGTCGCTAGCGCAATGCCTGCGCGAGGGCGCCGAGTCGGGCCGGGTGGTGGTGACGCTCATCTCGTCATTCGATGAGCGCGAGTATGAGGTGGAGCGTGGCTTTACCTCCAAGACCACCACCCGCTACCGCGTGCTCGACACCGACATGGGCCGCATCGCTGTCGCCGAGGGGAACGAGGACGTGCAGGCCTGGCTGCGCCAGCACCTTCGCGTGGCGCCGACGGCCGCCCTCGACGCCCTCTTTGAGAACGCCGTCGGCGTGCCCCAGGGCACCTATACGGCGCCCTTCCAGCAGCCGCCCGCCGCGCGCAAGGCCATCTTTAACCCGCTGCTCCAGGTGGAAGAGTACGCCACGGCCGCCGACCGCCTGCTGGACAGCCAGCGCCTGCTGAGCGAACGCATCACGGGGCTGAACGAGGAGATGGCCCGCGCCGAAGGGCTGCTGGCCCGCTTGCCGGCTCTCGAAGCCGAGGCTGAGGAGTTGGGCGGCGACCTGGAGGGCCTCGCTGAGCGCGTCACGGGGCTGGAGGGCGACCTCGAGGCGGTCAGCGCCGCCCTCGCGGGGCTGGACGCCGCCGAGCAGCGCGCCCGCGAAGCCCACACCCGCTCCGAGCGGGCCCGCGCCGAGGCCCACACCCAGGCACGCCTGCTGGAGGCGGGCCGCCTGGCCCTCCGCGAGGCGGAGGACGCCGCCGAACGGTTACGCCAATCCGCCGACGGGCACCGCGCCTACCAGGAGGCGGAGCGCGTCCTGCAGCGCCTGGAGACCAGGCGCACCGAGCGGGACGAGCTGGTGGCCCAGGGGCAGGCGCTGCAGGCGGAACTGGCCCGCCTGTCCGAGCGGCGCTCCCTGCTGGACCGCTCGCTGGAGCAGGTGGCCGCCTCGGCCGAGCGGCTCGCGGCGCTGGCCCCGCTGGCCGCCCGCCAGGCCGAACTCGAAGCAGCCCTGCAGGCGGCTACCGCACGCGCCCAGCAGGCGGAACTGGCCGCCGCCCAGCGCCTGGCGGCCGAGCAGGAGGTGGCCAGCGCCGAGCGGGACCTCCACGATGGCGAGGTGGGGCTCGGGCGCGCGCAAGAGGCGACGCGGCGGCTGGCCTCCCTGCGCGAGCGGCTCGAGCGGACGATCGAGCGGGGCCAGCAGGCCAACGTCGAACGGGCCGCTGCAGAGGCGGAGATCCCCCGCCTGCAAGAGCAGGTCGCCGCGCTGACGGCCACGACCTCGGCGCGCTGCCCGGTCTGCGAGTCGGACCTGAGCGCCGCGCGTCGGCAGGAACTCCTGGAGCGCAACCACCTGGAGATCGCGGCCCTGCAGGAGCGCATCCGCGCCCTCTCCGAGCAGCGCGAGGCAGCCCGCCACGAGTACGTCAGCCTGAACGGCCAGGCGCAGCGCGCCGAGGCGGCCCTGCGCAACCTCCCTGGGGAGGCGGAGGTGGCTCGCCTGCGCGACGTGCTGGCCGCCCGCCGCGCCCGCGCCGCAGAGGCGGCCGTCCAAGCGGCAGCACTCCAGGGCGCCGACGACGAGATCGCGGCCATCGGCGAGCAACTGCGCACCCTCGGAGACCCGCGGCGCGAGTACCAGCGTCACGAGGACCGCGCTGCGCAGCGCGCCGGGCTGGAAGAGGAGCAGGCCGCCCTGCGCACGCGCCAATCGGCGGCCGAGGAGCGGCGCGCCGCCCTGGAAGAGGCGCTGAGCGCCTTTGCCGCCCTCGACGAGGACCTGCGCGCGGCGCGGGCCGCGCGCGCCCGCCACGAGGAGGCCCACGGCCTCTACCTGGCCAACCGCCAGCTGGCCGGGCAGACCGACGGTCGGCGCGCCCACGTCACCTCCCTCGAGGAGTCCCTGGCGGCCTGCCGCGCGGCGGCGGCCGCTGCCGTAGAGGAACAAGCCGCGGCTTTGGCCGCCTATGATGCCGCCGAGCACGCCCGCCTGCGCGGGGAGGCCAGCAGGCTGCTGGCCGAGTTGGCCTCAGCCCGCACGGAACAGGAGCAGAAGGCCGTTCGGCACCGCGCCGTGAGCGAGGAGGTGGCCGGCCTGCGCGGCGTCAGCGAGAGGCTCGACGGGCTGCGCGCCGCGCACGCCGAGCAGGGGAACCTGCTCGAGGTCGTGCGCCTGGTGCGCGAGTTGCTCCGCCAGGCGGGGCCCTACGTCACCCAGCGCCTGGTGCGCTACATCTCGCGCGAGGCGTCGCGTCTCTACGGGGACATCATGGACGACCACGCCGGGCAGCTGAACTGGTCGGACGATTACGAGGTCACCTTTGAGGTGCGCGGCCGGCAGCGCGCCTTCCGGCAGATGTCCGGCGGGGAGCAGATGGCCGCCGCGCTGGCCGTGCGGCTGGCCGCGCTCCGCGAGACCTCGGCCATCGACATCGCCCTCTTTGACGAGCCCACCGCCCACCTGGACACGGAACGTCGCGACAGCCTGGCCGACAGCATCCTGCAGGTCAAAGGCTTCTCGCAGCTCTTTGTGATCAGCCACGACGACACCTTTGAGCGCAGCGCGCAGAACTTTATCCGCATCACCAAGGACGAGCAGGGCAGCCGGCTCGTCGGGCCCGAGGGGGGCTGATGCTCTCTCTACCCCACGTCCGGGCGGCGCTCCGCGCCAAGGCCGAGGCGTTCGGCGAGTCGCAGGTTCAGGCCGGGCGGCAGGCCCAGGCCTATCGGGCCGCGCTCGAGGCGGTCTCTCGCCGCGGCGAGGAGGAGATCGCCCGCGCCCTCGCAGAGATCCCCCACCCCGGGGCGCGCCCCACGGCCGAGCGCGTGGCCGGGCGCGACGTGGTCATCCCCTTCGGGCAGCGCTGGGCCAACCATCAGGAGGCCCGCGCCTGGGCGCTGGAGGTCCTGCGCGGCGTACCGGTGATGGCCGCCGATGGCTCGCAGATCGCCCCGAGCAGCGACTACTCGGTGCCGGTGGGCGCCGTGCAGGTGGGCTGGTTCGTGAACGGTCACGACCCGGAGGTGCCCTACGAGAAGGACCTCCGCTTCGAGGTCCTCGTCCCCGAAGACCAGGGCGCCGCGCCCCCGGAAGACGCGGCGGGCGGCTTCCCGGACCTGCAGGTGAACGTCCGCCGCTTTGAGCTAGAGTGCGCCGCCATCGTCGACTATATGCGGCGCGTTGCCGGCCAGCGACCCGCGCCGCTGTGCATCTTTGACGGCTCCTTTGCCATCTCTTTCGCCGCGCAGATGCGCCCGGACCTGCGCTCGCGCTACGTCGAGGCGGTCCGCGGGATGCTGGCCGCCTCGGAAGACACCCGCGTGCCGGTGGTCGGCTATGTGGACGGTTCGCGCTCTCGTGACCTGGCCTGGATGCTGCACTGGCTGGAACCCAGCACGCCCCTGCCCACCCTTGGCGACGCCGCGCTCCTGGCGCCGCGGATGCTGTGGGGAGACCGCAGCGAGGCACTGGTCTGTGCGCGGAACGACCGCCTGTTCGAACGCCTCGACCCGGCGGCCGACTATTACGAGCGGGTTCACTTTCTATACCTCAAGACCACCCAGCCGAACCCGCCCGCCCGCCTGGAGGTGCCGTCCTGGCTCCTCCAGGCGGGCGAACTCGAGCGCGTCGTGGACGTGGTGCGCGCCGAGTGCGTTGCCGGCACCGGCTACCCGTACGCACTGGAGACGGCCGACGCCCTCGCGGTGATCACCATGGCCGACCGCGAGCGCTTCTACCGCGCCTTTCAGGAATACCTGGAGGAGCTGGGCATCGGCCTCCGTTACGCCCGCAAGGCGGCCAGCAAGCGCGGGCGCCGCTAGAGCGCCGGGCGGGCCAGTTCGAACGACAAGCGAGGGATCATGGTCATCGGCAAGATCGCCAGTTCCAGCTCACATATCGCCTACGTCTGCCAGGTTTCCAGCAGGGGAGAGGCCGACGTCGTGCCGCGCCCGCAGGACTATGGCTTTGGTACCTTCGTGGGGATCGAGCGGGCCGACGGGTCCTCGTTGGTGGGGGTCATCAGCGACACCACCCTGCTGAACCCCGAGTTCGGCAGCCTGGGGCCGCGCCTCTCCCCGCGAGGCGACCTGGGCGTCTTTTCCCCCGACTATCTCGAGGAAAAGCTCACCCTGGTGGCCATCGTGGTACTGGGGGCCATGGCGGCTGACGGCGCCGTGTTGCAGGGGGTGCCGCCCGTCGCCGCCGAGATCGACGCCGCCGTTCGCCGCCTGACGGTGGACGAGGTGGTGGCCTTTCACACCGGCGCGGGGGGCGTCGCGCTCGGCTACGTGCCCCTCTTGACCTCGCTCCCCAGCCCCCTGGCACCGCACCTCCTCCTGCAGATCATCGAGGGGCTGCGGGGCCTCTTCCCGCAGGACGCCCAGCGCCTCAGCGTGCTCGCCGACAACCTGGCCTGGAAGGCCCGCGTGGAGCCGCTCGGATAGCACCGGAAGGAAGGCAACATGCCGCCAACACCCATAGGCACCACCAAGGGCCCCGGCGAGACGCCGCACGAGTTCACCTTCGTGGCCCCCGACCCGGAGCAGCGCGTCAAGTACGGCGAGTTCGTCTACTATGAGGCCGAGACGGACGGCCGCCCCACCCAGATCCTGGGCCGCGTGACGGGGCGGACCCCCTTACGCCTCTTCCCCGACTCGTTCATGGCCGACCCCTCCGTTCCACCGCAGGCCATCGGGGAGCTGCTCGGCTACCAGGAAGAGACGCACGAGCTGTACGAGTTGTCGGCCACCATCCTGGGCTACTACGACGCGGCGCTCGGCTTTGTGAACCCGCGGGTTCCGCCGCGCGCCGGCGCACCGATCTACATCGCCAGCGACGAGCAACTGGCGGGCGTGCTGTGCCGCCGCAGGACGGGTGAGGTGGGCGGGGTGCACATCGGTTCACTCCTTTCCCGCGGGGATGACGCGGTCCCGATCGTGCTCGACGCGGCCGGCTTTACCAGCACGCACATGGCCATCATTGCCTCCACCGGCTCGGGCAAGTCGTACCTGGCCGGAGTGATCCTCGAGGAGCTGATGCAGCCGCACAACCGCGCCGCGGTGCTCGTCGTCGACCCGCACGGCGAGTACGACACGCTCGACCAGATCCAGGGCGACCCGGCCTTCGCCGCCGAGGGCTACCGCCCCGAGGTCAAGATCGTCCGGCCGGATGATATTCGCGTGCGCGTCTCTTCACTGGAACTCGGAGACCTGCGCTACCTGCTCCCCAACCTGTCGGAGCGGATGCACTACCTCCTCGGCCGCGCTTACGGCCGGGTGCGGCGCCGCTATGGGGCCGACAAGTGGACCGCCGGGCAGCTGCTCGTCGAGATCCGCGCCGGTATGCAGGACAAGCCCGTGACGGACCCGGACGACTCTGACCTCGAGGAGGACCCCACCGTCGGCGCCCTGATCTGGCGGGTGAACTCGACCCTGGTCGAGTCGCGCCTGTTTGACGACGTCGGCAACCTACACCTCACCGAGCTCCTGCGCCCGGGGCGGCTGACCGTCCTGCAGCTGAACGAGATCGCTGAGCGTGAACAGCAGACCATCGTGGCCACGCTCCTGCGGCGTATCATGCGGGCGCGGATGGATACCGAGCGGGGCCTGGCCCGCTCCGGGGACGAAAAGCACCTGCCCTACCCGGCCTTTGTGCTGGTGGAAGAGGCACACAACTATGCCCCGGCCAACGCGGACATCATCACGACGGGCATCCTCAAGCAGGTCCTTTCCGAAGGGCGCAAGTTCGGCGTGGCCATGGGGCTGATCTCGCAGCGCCCCGGCCGGCTGGATAGCGACGTCTTGTCTCAGTGTATGACGCAGTGTATCATGCGCATCGTCAACCCGGTCGACCAGGCCCGCGTCGCCGAGAGCGTCGAGTCGGTCGGGCGCGACCTCATCGCCGAGCTGCCCGCCCTGACCAAGGGGCAGGTGATCGTCGCGGGCGCCTCGGTGAACACCCCGGTGCTCGCCCGTGTGCGCCGCCGGCTTACCCGCCATGGCGCCGAGGACCCCAACGCTCCGGAGCGCTGGCAGCGCTTCTTTAGCGAAGAGGAGGAGCGCCAGCGCCTGCGAGACAATGCGCGCCCGCCCGAGACCCGTGAACGAACCGGCCGCGGCGGCATCTACCTGCCCGTCTGACCGCACCCCCACTCGAAGAGGAGCCTGTTGTGAAGATCACCGCGCGCGTGCCGATGCGCATCGACCTGGCCGGCGGAACGCTGGACGTCTATCCCCTGTACATCTTTGAGGGCGGCGGGCTGACGGTGAACGCCGCCATAGACGTAATGGCCAGCGCCACCGTCGAGACCCGCGCCGATAGCCGCATCCGCATTCGCTCGCTCGACCTGGACCACGTCGAAGAGATCCCCTCGCTGGACGCCATGGACTATGGCGCGCCGCTGGACCTGGTCCGGCGGGCGCTGGCCTACTACCGCCCGCCGATGGGACTGGACATCACCGTGGCGAGCGAGGCCCCGCAGGGCTCGGGGCTGGGCGCCTCCTCGGCGCTCCTGATGGCGCTGTCTTCCTGTTTGAACGAGGTCAGCGGCAAGGGCCTCACGCCGGGGCAGATCATCGACGTGGGCGCCAACATCGAGGCTCAGGTGATCGGCATCCCCACCGGCAAGCAGGACTACTTTCCCCCCATCTACGGCGGGGTGTGCGCCATCTGGTTCGGGCTGGACGGCTGGGAGCTGGAGCCGCTGCAGGGCGAGGCGCTCAGCCGGGCGCTGAACGAACGCCTGATCGTCTCATACACGGGCATCCCGCACCGTTCCGCGGTGACCAACTGGGCCATGCTGCGGCGCTACATTGAGAAGGAAGGGGACTCGGTAGAGCGCATTCGTGAGATCAAAGAGATCGCCCTGGCCATGCGCGCAGCGCTCGACGCGCTCGACATGGACGAGTTCGTGCGCCTGCTGGGGGCCGAGTGGCGGCTGCGGCGCGGCCTGGCCGAGGGGGTCTCGACGCCGCAGGTGGAAGAGATGATGGCCGCCGCCGCCGAGGCGGGCGCCCTGGCCAGCAAGATCTGTGGGGCCGGCGGCGGGGGCTGCATGATCACCGCGGCCCGCCCGGGCACCCTGGGGCCGGTGCGCGCGGCGCTGGAGGCCGCCGGGGCGCGCGTGATGCCCGCCAGGGTGGTGCCCCACGGCCTCGAGATGACGGTCACCGAGTAGTCCGTCGGCGCTGTGTGCGCCGCGCGGCCCCGTCGCCTACCCGGCGGGGCCGCGCTCTGTTTCCTGGCGCCGCCAGCCTCACGCAACCCCCACAACTCGCTCGCGGGATCTGAACAGCCGGGCGCTAGAGTGCTCCAGGAGTCGATGGCGAGTCGCCGGGAGCCGGCCGCTACCCCCCAAGAGGGCCCGCCCAACACGGGGCCGCCCCCGAGCGCACTCGCACCCGCGTGATGTGGAGCACCCGCGATGAAGAGAACGACGGTCAACTATTGGGTCGACGTGGCCATTGGCGCCTCGTTCGTGGCCAGCGCCGTGAGCGGCCTGGTCTTTCTGCTGCCAGTGGGCGCGGGCAGCGTGCTCGGCCTACCCCTGGCCACCTGGGATCTGGTACACGTCTGGGCCAGCTTAGTAATGATCGCCGGCGTGCTCGCGCACCTGGCCCTACACTGGGCCTGGATTGCGCAGATGACGCGCAAGAACCTGGCCGCGCGGCCTCGGGATGCGCGCCTCGACGCCCCGGTGGCCGGCACCTGGCTGGGCCGCCGCCGGTTTCTGCGCGCGGCCGCGATGGTGGCGATCGGTGCCGCGCTCCCGGCGGCGCTCGTGAGGGCGCTCTCGACGGGCGTGGAGGCGGCCTACACGGCCGACGCGCCAGGGGCCTCCGGCTCTGCAACAGCCAATAGCAGCGGAAGCCCGGCAGCCGTCAGCAGCAGCGGCGGGCCCACTGCCCCAACGACGGCCGAAGAAGTGCCCAGCGCCGTCTCAACGAGCGCCCCCACGGCGACCGTTGCCGCCGCGCCCACCCTGCCCGCCGTCGCGAACACCGGCACGGTGGCCTGTCGCAAGGGGTTCCGCTACGACCCTTACCCCGGCCACTGCCGCCTGTACGTGGATAGAGACGGCGACGGCTTTTGCGACTACTCGGTCCCCTCCTGAACCCCGGCCCCAGAACAGAGAACAGCACCACCGCGTCTGCGGTGGTGCTGTCTATATCGGCGGGCAGGGCGTGGGATGTTACCTAGAGGGCGCGGTCGTACACCGGGTCGTGCCCGACCCAGCAGCCCGAGCGGACGGCCGGGATGGCCTCGCGCTCCTCCGGCGTCAGCACGATCTGCAGGCCCTGGATGGTGTCGTTGAACTGCTCCAGGTTGCGGGCGCCCATGATCGGGCAGGTCACCCGCGGCTCACCCAGCACCCAGGCCAGGGCCAGCTGCGCCGGCGTCACCCCGCGGGCCTGGGCGGCGGCCACAAAGCCCTCCACCACGTCAAAGGCCATGTCCGTGTAGTAGCGATCATAGTAGGAGGAGAAGGCCCCCAGGCGCGCCCCCGAGGGGAGCGCCTCACCGCGGCGGTACTTGCCCGTCAGCATGCCGGCCGCCAGTGGGTTGTAGGTGATCACCCCCAGCCCGGCGTCCTCGCAGAGCGGCAGGATCTCCCGCTCGATGCCGCGGTTGATGGCGTTGTAGATCGGCTGGATGCTCACAAAGCGGGCCAGCCCGCCGCGCTCCGAGGCGTACAGGAACTTGGCCAGCTGCCAGGCCGTCAGGTTCGAGCAACCGATGTAGCGCACCTTGCCGGAGCGCACCAGATCGTTCAGCGCCTCGATCGTCTCTTCCACTGGCGCGTTCGGGTCCCAGCGATGAATCTGGTAGAGGTCGATGACGTCGGTCTGCAGCCGCGAGAGGCTATCCTCGACGGCTCGAAAGATGTGCAGCCGCGAGAGGCCGCCGTCGTTCGCGCCCAGCCCCATGGTGCCGTACACCTTGGTGCCCAGCACGATCTGCCGGCGCGCGTTGCGCTTCTTCAGCCAGCGCCCGACGATCTCCTCGGAGGCGCCCGACGCGTAGGTGTTGGACGTATCGATGAACGTCCCCCCCAGCTCGAGGAAGCGGTCCATGATCTTGAACGAGGTGTCCTCGTCCGCCTCGCGGCCGAAGGTCATCGTCCCCAGGCAGACGCGCGAGACCTTCATCCCCGAGCGGCCCAGGCGTAGGTACTCCATCGATGGTTCCCCCCTTCGTGGCAAGCGCATGTTCCCGGGCATTAAAGCATTCCCGCGAGCCTGGCGCAAGCGCCGTTTGGCCAAACGCCGCGTCGCGGCTATCATCCTTGAGTCGTGCCCTGCGCGCCCACGCCAGGGCGTCATTTATGCTGCGGGGGTCGTATGGTTGGTGTGCTGTATGCGCTGGCGTGTGCTCTGAGCTGGGCCGCCGGCTCCGTCTCAATGAAGAACCTCTCGAAGAAGCTGGACCCCTTTACCCTGAACGCGCCGCGGGCGCTGGTGGGGGGCATCGCCCTCCTGATCCTGGCGGCCGCCACCGGCCGCACGAGCGGCGCCCAGGACCTGTCCCCGCAGGCGCTTATCCTCATGGTGGGCAGCATGGCCCTGGGTGGCGGCGTGGGGGATAGCCTCTACGTCACGAGTATGTCCCTCATCGGCGTCTCGCGCGCCTACCCCATCTCCTGCAGCTATCCGGCCATCACGCTCGTCCTGGCCGCGCTGTTCTTGGATGAGCCGATCACGCCCGCGGTCGTCGCCGGCATGGTGCTGGTCATTGGGGGCGTCATGCTCATCAGCCGGCCCTCAGGCACCGACAGCCGCCCCACCTCAGCGCGCGCACACCGGACGGGCGTGGTCCTGGCCCTGCTCGCTGCGGCCTGTTGGGCGGGGGCGTCGATCATTCTGAGCCCGGCCACCGAGGGAGTCGACCCGATCCTGGTGTCAGCGGTCCGCCTGCCGGCCCTGGCCCTCATCTTCTGGGGCTTGGTGGGCCTGCGGGGCACCGCGGGAACGCTGCGCACCCTTTCCCGCAAAGAGTGGCTCACCATTTCCCTGGGCGGCCTGGTCGGCATGGGCGTGGGGAGCCTGCTCTTTGTGGTGGCGCTCTCTCACCTGGGCCCCACGCGCACCGCTATCCTCACTTCCACCTCACCGCTCTTTGCCATCCCGATGACGGTCCTGTTCATGAACGAGCGGCCCTCGCGCGCAGTTTTGGTCGGCACGGCGGTCACCGTGGCGGGCGTGGCGCTCGTTTCCTGACCGCGCAGACCAGTAGGCCGGTTGCACGGCGTGGCCCCTGGTCATACAATGTCTGTGCGTGAGGCGCCAGTCGGCACGTGCCGGGATGGCCCGCTGCCGCGTGGCCGCTGTCGCTTGCTCCCGCAGAGTACTCCGCCGCCTCAGTACCCTCCTCGCTACCCGGCGGGCTAGGCGTTCCTCGACGGCCACCCCGTCGGGCGACGTGCTCCTTGTCTCCGCAGTCCGTTCATCGCGTCTTGCATTGGGCCGGCCTGGCGTGCCATGGCCGCCGGATCGTGGGGATGCCCGCGCATCCCCTGGGGCGGGTGGAGAACACCTCGATGGACGAAACCTACCTTCGCACGGATGGGGTGGCGGCCTCTGGGGAGGACGCCCTCCAGCAGGTGCTCCTCTTGGAGCGGAACGCCCGGGATACCCTCCGCGAGGCGCAGGAAGAGGCGCAGAGGATCGTCGGCGAGGCGCGCGACCAGGTGCACAAGGTCCGCGCCAGCGCCGAGGAGCGCCTCCTTGCCGAGACGCAGGCGCTGGCGGCAGCGGCGCAGGCGGAGATCGACTCCCAGACGCGTACCATCCGCGACGAGGCTGCGCAGGAGGCCGCTGCCTGGGTGCAGCGCGCCTCCCGCCACCAGGACGAGGCCCTCGAGTTCGTGCTCGACGTGGTCACCCTCAGAAGGGGGGCCTAGGGTGGCCAGCGGGTGGGACGCGGTGACCTACTCCGCCTCTACGGCGCGCGTGCGCGGCCTCTATTCGCGCCTGCTGGATGCATCGACCTGGGACGAACTCCTCCGCGCCGACACCCTCGCCTCGGCCCTGTACATCCTGCGCGGCACCGGCTACGGCCCGGCCCTGCAGCGTCTGGAGCAGGGCGAGGCCCCGCGCCTGGACCTGCTCGAGGGGTTGCTGGTGGCCCACGCCGCCGAAAACGACCGCCGGGCCATGCGGCTCACCCGTGGCAGCGTGCGCGCGCTTCTCTTTGTCTGGTGGCGCCAGTACGAGCTCGAGAACCTCAAGACGGTCTTTCGCGGCGTCGACCAGGGCCTGGCCCCACAGCAGATCGAGCGGCTGCTGGTACCCCTTGGCGAACACCCCACCCTCCCTTGGGAGAGCCTGGTGCAGGAGGTCTCTGTGCCGGGGCTGGTGGAACGGATGCGTGGGACCCACTACATCAACCCGCTTCGGAACGCCTTCCCGGCCTACCAGCGGCTCCGCTCGCTCTTTCCTCTAGAGATCGCCCTCGACATCCGCTACTACCGCGATATCACTGCCGCGATCCACGACCTCGGCGGGGCCGACCGGGACGATGCCCGGCACATCCTCGGTACCTGGCTGGATATGCTGAACATCCTGTGGGCCTATCGGCACCGCGTGTACTATCACATGTCGGCCGAGGAGATCGTGAACTATACCATGTGGCACACCGAGCGCACCGATACCCGCCTGATCCGCGCCATCGCCCTGGGGGCCGAGCCGCGCGAGGTGGTCGACCAGGTCTTCGGCCCCGGCCGGGTCGACCTGACGGCCCTCGAGGGGCTCCGGGGCGAGGCGGTAATGCCCGCCCTCGAGCTGGCCCTAAAGGGCTACTGGCGCGAACTGGCCCGCCGTGAGATGGGCGGCTACCCGTTCAAGATGGGCACCATCCTGGGGTACCTCGTCCTTCAGGAGATCGAGGCGCGTGACCTGGTGACGGTTCTGGAGGCCAAGAGGATGCTCTGGCCGCCCGAACGCATCCGCGAGTACCTGGTGCGACGAACGGAGTAGGGCATGATCGTACCGGCCGAAATGTCCGAGGTCGACATCTTTGTCCCTGAGGGGGACATCCAGGTGGTCACGCAGACCATCGCCGAGATGGGCGTCGTGCACTTGTTGGACGTGCACACCCTGGGCGAATGGGCCGAGCACGTCAGCACCGAGTGGGCCGGGCGCATCTCGGCGTACGGCAACCAGCTGCGCCGCATCCGCGAGCTCTGCCAGTCGCTCGGCATCGCTGAGGGCCGTGGGCCGGCCGGCGGACCACCGCTCGATCCCGCTGAGGCGCTGGCCGGCATCGAGGAGGAGCTCCAGCAGATCGAGGCGCGCGCCCACGCCATCAGCGACGAGGAAAACACCCTGCGCCACGAACTGGAACGCTGGGAACTGACCGCCCGCTCCATGGAGATGCTGGCCCCGCTATCGGTGAGCATCGCGGACCTGCGGCAGCTGCAACACCTCCATCTGGTGGCCGGCACCCTCCCCGCCGAGAACCTGGCCCGGCTGGAGACCAGCCTGTTCCGCATCCCCTACTCGATCATGCCCGTGCACCAGCAGGCGGGCCGCGTGTTGGTGTTCGCCTTCTGCGCCCTGGAACACGCCGCCATCCTGGATCGCGCCCTGGAGAGCGCCTTCCTCGACCGGCTGGAGATCCCTGAGGAGTACACCGGCAACGCCCAGGAGGTGTTGGGGCAGATCGGCGAGCGCATCACCGAGGCCACCTCCCGCCTGCAGGAACTGATCACCCTGCGAGAGGCGTTGGTGCGCGAGGTGGCCCCCCGCCTGCACGCCCTGTACGCCCGCGCGCTCGACTGCCAGTCGCTGGCCACGGCGATGTCTGGCTTTGGGCAGCGCGGGCGGGTCTACCTGGTGGCCGGGTGGGTTCCCAAGGACCAGGTTCCCCGGCTGCGCGCCGCTGTGGAGAGCGCGGCGGACGGGCGCGTTACGTTTGACGAGAACTCGCCCTACACCCCGGGCCCCGCACACCAGGTGCCGACCCTGCTGCGCAACCCCAAGGCCATGCGCCCTCTCCAGGGGCTGGTGACGACTTACGGCATTCCGGCCTACGAAGAGATGGACCCCACGCCGCTCTTGGCCTTCAGTTTCGTGCTCATGTTCGGGATGATGTTTGGCGACCTCGGGCACGGGCTGGTGCTGGCGGCCGTCGGTGCTCTGGCCATGTTGCGGGTGGTGCCCTTCCTGGCCCCGGTTGCCAACCTGGGCGGGATCCTGGTGGCCTGTGGCGCCTCCTCGGCGCTGTTCGGCCTCTTGTACGGCAGCGTCTTTGGCGTCGAGAGCCTGGTGCCGCCCCTGTGGCTGCACCCGTTGGAGGGGATCTTTACCCTGCTGGGCGTATCGGTGGCCTTTGGCGTGGTGCTCCTGAACATCGGGTTCGCCCTGCACATCATCACGGCCATCCGCCGCAGAGAGCTGCGCAAGGTGATCGTCGATCGCTACGGCCTGGTCGGCGTGTTGCTGTACTGGTCGCTGGTCGGGTCGGTGCTGCTGATCGCCACGGGCCGTGGTGAGCCGATCTGGCTGGCCGCCGGCGCCGTGTTGCTGGCGGGGATGCTCTTCTTCAGCGACCCCCTGACCAACCTCCTGACCGGCGAGCGGCCCCTGTTCCGCGGCAACCTGGGGGAAGGGCTGATCCAGGCCTTCTTTGAGCTGTTCGAGGCGCTCATCTCGTACGTCTCGAACACCCTCTCGTACGTGCGGCTGGGGGCCTTTGCCGTGGCCCACGTGGGGCTGACCACGGTGGTGCTGCTCCTGGCCGGTATGGTCTCCGGGGGCGGCGGGATCCACGTGGTCGCTCGCGGGCTGGTGCTCGTATTGGGCAACCTGTTCGTGATCGGGTTCGAGGGCCTCATCGTCGGGATTCAGACGTTGCGGCTCGAATACTATGAGCTGTTCGGCAAGTTCTTTACCGGCACCGGGGTGCCCTTCCAGCCGCTCACCCTGCCCTCGCTGGACGCGGCCCATCCGGCGAACAGGGCGCGGTAGGCACGGGGCGCTCAACAGAGGAGCAGAACAGATGATGAGAACTTTCCTGCAGGTGTTCGCCGGGCTGTTGGCCGGCGGGATGGTCGCAGTGGCCATCGCCCGATGCGGCAGGCGGCCCCTTCCGACGCTGCGTGCCGTCGTCGGCGGCCTGCTGAGCGTGAACGGGCTGGTAGCGGCCGGCTGCGCGCTGCTGGTCGCCCTCTATCTCGCCGCGCCGCCGCCTGTGCTGGCGCAGGCGGCGGCGCCTGCCGCGGGGGCCTCCTCGAACGTGGCGCTCGGCGCTGCCCTGGCCACGGGGTTGGCCTGCATCGGCGCAGGGATCGCCGTGGGCATCGCCGGCGCTGCTGCCATCGGCGGCATTACCGAAAAGCCCGAGATCCTGGGCCGCACCCTGATCTTTGTGGGCCTGGCCGAGGGGATCGCCATCTATGGTCTGATCGTCTCTTTCATCATCCTCCGGTCCTGAGTACGCCGGAGGAGGGTGCCGCGGCAATGCGCATGTGGGTGATCGGCAATGAGGACTGCGTGTTGGGCTTCTCGTTGGTGGGAGTGCCCGGCCAAGCGGTGCGCTCCGCAGCAGAGCTGCGCGTCGCCCTCGACGAGGCGTTGGCCGACCCGGCCATCGGCCTGCTCCTCGTTGCGCGCGACGTGGCGGGCTGGGCGCGGGAGCGCGTGGATCAGCTCAAGGTCTCCAGCCTGACGCCTTTGCTGGTAGAGATCCCGGGCGCGACCCCTGCTGAGGTCGCACCGACCTCTCTGCGGGACCTCGTCCAGCGGGCGGTTGGGGTACGGCTGGGAGGGTAACGATGCTCAAGGCGATCGGTTCTGGCCTGGAAACGCACATGCACCGCGAGGCGCGCGAGCGGGCGCTGAACACCGTCATGGAAGCCCAGGAAGAGGCTGAGCGCCTGCTGCGCGAGGCCGAGGAAGCCGCGCAGGCGGAGCGCCTGGCTGCCGTGGCCCGCACCACCGAGGACCTGGCGGCCCGCCGCAGGCAGGCGCTCGCCCAGGCCAGGCTGGCGGCCAGGCGGGCGGCCGTTGCCCAACGGCAGGCCCTGCTCGACTCGTTGTGGGCGCGGGCCGCCCAGCGGCTGCAGGCCCTGGCCGAGGAGCCCGACGATGCCCGTCGGAAGGTGCTTGCCAACCTCCTGGAGGATGCTGCTGCGCAGCTGGCCGGCCCTTCCTGGACCATGCAGGTGGCCGTGGCCGCGCAGGACCTGCCCCTGCTATCGGCCGCCTACCTGGCCTCGCTCGGCGAGCGCCTGGCCATCTACGGCGTCGCAGGGGTTGAGCTGGCCCATGACGCCGCACCGATCCTTGGCGGCGTCATCGCTCGCAAGACGGGCTCCCGACAGATGGTAGACAACTCCTTTGACGAGCGCCTAGCCCTCACGCGCCGTATGCTGCGCGATGAGATCGAGCGCCGCCTGACGCCCGACACACCCGCACGCCCCGGAGCCTGACCCGCCGCCGGCGCGGCAGAGACTGTTCGGAGGATTAGCGTGGACCAAGTAGGCCAGATCGTGTGGGTCAGCGGGCCGGTGGCGCGCGCCACCCTGACCGGCGCGCCCCGCATGATGGAGCAGGTGTTGGTGGGCCCGGACCGCCTTGTCGGCGAGCTGATCTCCATCCACCAGGGCGTGGCCACCATTCAGGTCTATGAGGACACCACCGGCATTACCCCTGGGGACGGCGTCTATGGCAGCGGGGCGCCGCTGAGCGTGGAACTGGGCCCCGGGCTGGTCGGCGGCATCTACGATGGCATCCAGCGGCCGCTGGTGGAGCTCGCCGCCCACTCGGGGAGCTTTATCCACAGGGGCGCCGCCTCCCCGCCACTCGACCGCGCCAGACGCTGGGAGTTTCGCCCGTCCCTACAGGTGGATGACGAGGCACACCCTGGGATGGTGCTGGGCACCGTGCCAGAGACGCCGCTCGTCGAGCATCGCGTGCTGGTCCCGCCGGAGGTCAGTGGGCGCCTCACCTGGATGGCCGCCGCCGGCGCCTACACAGTCGACGAGCCGCTCGCCCGCCTGGCCGGCCCGCTCGGCGAGCAGACCCTGACGATGATGCACCGCTGGGCGGTGCGCACCAGGCGCCCGGTGCTCGAACGCCTGGTGCCCTCCGAGCCGCTCATCACCGGGCAGCGCGTCATCGACACCCTGTTCCCGTTGGCCAAGGGGGGCACCGCGGCGGTGCCGGGGGGCTTTGGCGCGGGCAAGACGGTGCTACAGCACGCCCTGGCCAAGTTCGCCGACGCTGACGTGATCGTCTACATCGGCTGCGGGGAACGCGGCAACGAGATCACCGACGTGCTGACCCAGTTCCCCCTGCTTACCGATCCCCGCTCGGGGCGTTCGCTGATGGAGCGGACGCTGCTGATCGCCAACACCTCGAACATGCCGGTGGCGGCGCGGGAGGCCTCCATCTACACCGGCATCACGCTGGCCGAGTACTATCGCGACATGGGTTACCACGTGGCCCTGATGGCCGACTCGACCTCGCGCTGGGCGGAGGCGCTGCGGGAGGTGTCCGGCCGCCTCGAGGAGATGCCGGCCGAGGAGGGCTTCCCCGCCTATCTCCCCTCCCGCCTGGCCTCCTTTTACGAGCGGGCCGGCCTGGTGGCGACACTGGGCGGCGGGCGTGGCTCCGTCAGCATTGTGGGGGCCGTCTCGCCGCCGGGGGGCGACTTTTCCGAACCGGTCACCCAGCATACCCGCCGTTTCATCCGCGCCTTCTGGGCGCTGGACAAGACGCTGGCCAGCGCGCGGCACTTTCCTGCCGTGGACTGGCTCGACTCCTACTCCGGTTATGTCGAGGCCGTGCGCCCCTGGTGGGCCGAGCACGTCTCAGACCAGTGGGATGCGGTGCGCCAGCAGGTGATGGGCATCCTCCAGCAGGAATCGCAGCTGCAGGAGATCGTTCGCCTGGTGGGCCCTGACAGCCTGCCCGATGCGCAACGTTTCCTTCTCTTCGTGGCGCGCATCATCCGCGAGGCCTTCCTGCAGCAGAACGCGCTGGACCCCGTCGACGCCTACACGACTCCGCCCAAGCAGATGGCCATCCTGCGGACCATCCTGCACGGCTACGAACGGGGCAGCCGCATCATCGCGATGGGCGCGCCCTCCTTCCGCCTGCAGGACGAGGTGGCCGCCTGGCCGGCGCTGGTGCGCTCCAAGGGGGGCGTGCCGAACGACCATCTCGAGGAGTACGCCGCCCTGAGCGACCAGATGGACGAGGCGATGGACCGCATCGCGAAGGACTATGCGCCATGAGCACCATCGTACAGCCACGGGCGCCCTACCGCCCCCTGCTGCCCACCAAGCAGGTTGAGGGCCTGGCCGCCATCTACGGGCCCATCGTCGTGGTAGAGGGCGCCGGTGACGTCGGCTACAACGAGGCGGTCGAGGTCCTGTTGCCCGGCGGCGCGATCCGTCGCGGCCGCGTCCTCGAGGCGGGCGAGCGGGCCGCCGTCGTCGAGGTCTGGGGCGGCACCACCGGCATGCAGGTGAGCAGCGCCCGCGTCCGCTTTACCGGGCGGCCGCTGTACGCGCCGGTGGCGACCGCCATGCTGGGGCGCGTCTTCAACGGGCTGGGAGAGCCGATCGACGGCATCGCCCCGCCCGTGGCCGAGGACCACCGGGATGTGAACGGCGCACCGATCAACCCTACGCAGCGCACTTACCCGCGCGACCTCATCGTCACGGGCATCTCGGCCATCGACGGCATGAACACCCTGATCCGCGGGCAGAAACTGCCCGTCTTCTCCGGCAGCGGCCTTCCACACAACGAGCTGGCCGCCCAGATCGCCCGGCAGGCCCAGCTGGCCAACACGGGGGAGGACTTTTCCGTCGTGTTCGCGGCCATGGGCGTCAAGCATGACGATGCAGAGTTCTTCCGGCAGTCGTTCGCCGAAAGCGGCGCGCTCTCCTCAACCGCCATGTACCTGAACCTGGCCGACGATCCCCCGATGGAGCGGATCATGACCCCACGGGTGGCCTTGACGCTGGCCGAGTTCCTGGCCTTTGACCGCGGCATGCACGTCCTGGTGATCATGACCGACATGACCAACTATGGGGAGGCCCTGCGCGAGTTGGCCTCCGAACATGGCGAGGTCCCCAGCCGCCAGGGGTACCCGGGCTACCTGTACTCGGACCTGGCCTCCCTCTACGAGCGCACCGGCATCTTGGCGGACCGGCCCGGATCGATCACGCAGGTGCCCATCCTGACCATGCCGAACGACGACATCAACCACCCTATCCCGGACCTTACCGGTTTCATCACCGAGGGCCAGCTCGTCCTCGGCCGCGACCTCTTTCGCCGCGGCATCTACCCCTGCATCGACGTGTTGCCCTCCCTGTCTCGCCTGATGAAGGACGGCATCGGCGAGGGCTATACGCGCGCCGACCACCCGGACGTGTCCAACCAGCTGTACGCTTCCTACGCCCACGTCCAGGAGATCCGCTCACTGGCAGCGGTCATTGGCGACGAGGAACTCTCCGACACGGACAGGCGCTACCTCGAGATGGGCAGCCGCTTTGAGCAAGAGTTCGTGCAGCAGGGGCGCGACCAGGCGCGCACGGTGGAGGAGACCCTGGACGCCGCCTGGCGCGTGTTGCGCCTGCTGCCCCGTGCCGAACTCACCCGCATCCGCTCCTCCTTTCTTGACGCCTACTACCCTGAGACCCCGCCCAAGGAGGCCTGACCATGCCGCGCCTGAGGCTCTCAGCCACGCGCAGCAACCTGCAAACGGTGCGCCAGCGCCTGGCCCTGGCCCGCCAGGGCTACGAGCTGCTGGACCGCAAACGCGACGTGCTGGTGGCCGAGATCGTGCGGGTGATTGGCGATGCCGAGGACGTGCAGCACGCCGTGGAGGAGCAGTTCGACGTAGCCTACAGCCTCCTGCGGCAGGCCCGTGCGGTGATGGGCACCGAGCGGGTGCGGCGCACGGCACTCCAGCGGGGGCAGGAGATCGACGTGCGCATCACCCCTCGCGCGGTGATGGGCGTGGCCGTTCCCATGGTGCACGCCCAGGTGCCCGAGGCCGTCCTGGTGTACGGGTTTGGCGACACCAGCGTCCTCCTGGACCAGGCCCGCGTAGAGTGGGCCAAGGCGTTGGGCATGATGGGCCGCCTGTCTGAGGCGGTCACCACTGTTTGGCGCCTGGCCTACGAGCTGCGGCGCACCCAGCGCCGCGTGAACGCCCTCGAGCACGTCTTCATCCCCCAGTACGAAGCGTCTCTGCGCTGGATCGAGGACACCCTCGAGGAGAAGGAGCGCGAGGAGCGCTTTCGCCTCAAGCGGGCCAAAGATGCCCTCGACCGTCGCCGCGCCGCAGAGAGCCCTCCGCTCTAGGCACTTGGGCCTGGTTGCCGCGCCGGGCACGCCCCGCTATACTCGCCGGGCTGCCTGCTGGCAGCCGGCGCATCCCCGCATTGCAGGAGGCTGACCCATGACCTGGACCTCTCCGTTTTCCCTGCCCGGCAGGTGGCTCAAGGGCAACCTGCACACGCACACCATCCAGTCGGACGGCGCACTCAGCCCGGCCGACGCATTGGACTGGTACCGCGACCACGGGTACGACTTTTTGGCCATCACCGACCACTGGGTGTTCACGCCCGGCTCGGGGGTGGCGCGTGCCGATGGCCTGCTACAGGTGGCCGGGGCTGAGCTGCACGGGCCCGGCTACCACATGCTCTGCGTGGGCCTCTCGGCCCTGCCCCCGCGCGAGCTGGAGGCGTGCCCCGAAGAGCTGGCCAACGCGGTACGCGCCCTCGGCGGGCTGCCCTACTTTGCCCATCCGTACTGGACGGGCCAGTCCTCCGCTGAGATCATGCCCGTCACGCCGGCCGCCGGGATCGAGGTGTACAACGCGGTGTGCGACCTCACCCGCGGGCTGGGCTACTCGCGCGTTCACTGGGACGAGCTGCTGGGCGCCGGGCGGCGCCTGACGGGCTTGGCCGTCGACGACGTACACTGGAAGCACGGCGCCGAGGGGCGCGGCTGGGTCATGGTGCGCGCCGAGAAGAACAGCGAGACCGCCGTCCTGGCGGCGCTGGCTGACGGGGCCTTTTACTCCACTACGGGCCCCGCGATCAGCGATCTGGCCGTGGTGCCCACCGCCGACGGCACACCGGCCCTGACGGTGCGCTGCAGCCCCTGTGCCTCCATCGTCTTCCACGCCCGCGGCCCGCGCGGCAAGCGCTTTGACGCGCCGGCGGGGCAGTCCTTGGACGCGGCCACCCTGCCGATCCGCGAGGAGCAGGTCTTCCTGCGCGTGGAATGTCACGACGGCCGGGGCGGCACCGCCTGGAGCAACCCGGTCTACGTCGCGGACATCCTCTAGGGGCCGCCCTACGGGGCCAGTGCGTAGACGCGCACCGGCCCCGAAGAGTACACCGTCCGGCAGTGGGGGCTCGCGTCCAGGTCGCGCGGCATCAGCCGGCCGCCGCGCGCCCCCACGTAGACGTGCGTAACGCCGGCCTCGCGCAGGAGTCCGAGCAGGGCGGGGTCGTCGAGAGACGGGGCCTCCTCGACGGCGGCAGCCAGCCCCGTGATCGCGGCGCGGTAGGCGGGCGTTCCGTGGTGGTAGAGGACGCAGGGGAGCGTCGTCTGCCGGTCGGCCAGCATTGGCAGCCAGTAGCCCCCGTCGCTGCCGACGACTAGGTCGCCGACCCATAGGCGCGAGTTGATCAGGAAAAGGGCCTCGGGCGGGGTATTCTCCCGCACCCAGGCAAAGGCGGCGACGTCGTCCTCGGTGACCAGCACGGTGACGGGGTTGACCAAGTTGAGGTGCGCCCAAGTGCCGGCCGTGGCGAGCATGGCCGTGCCCCCCACGAGCGCCGCGCCGAGCCACCCTTGCGGCCGCGGCCAGCGCAGGCGCCCCCGCACCCAGCGAGCCGCCGTGCCGGCCTCGGCGGCCAGCAGGCCGCACAGGGCGGCGATCGGCAGCCACAGGGAGATCACCACCGCCTCGTTATCCAGAAGCCAGATGTCGTGCAAGCCCAGGGCTCGCGGGTTGGCAGCCAGGAACCAGGCCCCCACCCAGGCGCCCAGGAAGGCCGCCCCTCCCCGCCGCCGTGCCAGCCCCACGACGAGGCCAAACGCCGCCAGCCAGAGCAGCACCCCCGCCCAGTAGGCGGTCAAGAGGCCGGTCGACAGCGCATTGGAGGCGCCCTCCGTCGCCCGCCAGCCGCCGTAGATGCTGCCCAGCTGCGGAAGGACCCACCCGACCATCCTCCAGACCCACGGGGCGATGGCCACCAGCGCCCCGCCGGCCACTAGGCCTGCCGCGCTCGCTATCCTCGCCCACCGCCGACCTGTCGGCCGCCCGCGCAGCCCCTGCCAGGCCAAGAGGAGCGGCCAGGCCAGGAGGTAGAACAGCAGAACGCGGTAGTGCGTGAGGGCCAGCCCAGCCGCGAGCAGCACGGCCGCCGGCGCGTGGCGGGCGCCGCCGCGCCGCAGGGTCTGCTGCGCGGCCTGCAGGGCCGCCGGCAGCAGCACCAACCCGGCGAGGTGTGTGTACCGCCCCCAGGAGACATAGTAGGCCGGCAGGTAGTAGAGCGACCCGGCCACCAGCGCCGCGCCCACGCCCGCCCAGCGCCGGCGGAAGAGCCAGGTCGCCAGAGTGTAGGCGGCCAGCACGGCCAACGCGCTCAGCGCCTGGCCGGCCACCAGAACGGCCTGCGCTGGGTCGAGCGGCGTTAGCCAGGTCAGCGCCGCCGCCGTCGCGTGGAAGCCGAAATGGTAGTGCAGGTGCTCCACGGGGAGATAGGGCAGGTAGGATCCCGGCACGCCACCGTTCTCGGAGATCAGTCGCGTGAGCACGGTGTGGTGCAGGCCGTCCACCCAGGCCGGGGCCAGCAGAGCGCGGGCGTTGAGGGCCCGCCCGGCCACCGCAAAGACCAGCACCAGGACCATGGCCAGGTCCGCGGGGCTGATGGGGCGGAGGCGAACCTCACCCCCGCGCAGCCAGCGAGGCCGGCTCCCCTCTCCCACGCGGTGGGAGAAGGGTCGGCGGCGAGGGGCCTCCCTGAGCCGCCGCCGGTAGGCCCGCCAGAGGGCGGCCAGCCCCAGCAGCGCCAGCACTCCCCAGGCCGCCCGGCCGCCAACATGGATGCCCGCCGCGCCCGACCAGAGCGTCAGGAGGGCCCAGAAGGCCAGGCTGAGCGCCACCAGGCGGCCGGCGCGCACCCACGGGTCGTCGCGCCGGCCGCCCAGGAGCAGGCTATCTACTGCCCAGCCGGGGGCCACGAGCGCCAGGAACACCCCCGGGAGCAGCCGCCAGCCCCGCGCGGCCAGCCGCGCTAGGTCGCCGGCCACCTCGCGCCAGGTGACGGCGCACTCGGTGGTGAAGGTCAGGTCGCCGGCCTGCGGCGCACCGTCGACGAGCATCCCTCCGGGAGCATAGGCGTCGCCGGAGGTGGCCCACAGGGCCAGCCCATAGTCGTCCACCACAGACAGCGTGGCCCGGTACGCGGCGCCCGCCGAGCCTCTGAGGGGCGGGAAGGTCAGCCGTACTGTGTCGTTGTGTCGGAGGCCGGCAAGGTCGGCCGAGGCTTCCACAGGCGGGGCGCCGGGGCGGTCGGTCCGCTCCAACCTGAGGCGCAGGCGCGCGCCGGCGGGCAGGGGGACCTCCGCGTCGCGCACCGCCACGCGGTACTCGATGGCTTGCACGTTGGGGTAGCGGGCTCGGAAGGTCTGCCCGACGGTGCGGCCGGGCGCGAGCCAGGGAGAGGGCGCCTCCAGCCGGCCCTGCTCGGCGTCGACCACGCTCTTGGCGGGGAAGGCCGTCAGCGCCCAGCCCGCCACGACGGCCAACCCCGCAGCAAGGGCCAGCAGGCGCCAGGCCAGGCGCCGGCGGGGCCGCATGGCCTACTTGGCCCTCTGCTGCAGGTCGTAGAGGGTGTTGATCGCCTCGATCGGCGACATGGACATCACGTCGAGCGTGCGGAGCGCCTCGACCACGGGATGGGGTGCGGCGAACAAGGGCAGCTGCTGCGGCTCGCGGATCAGCCGCGCGCCGGGGCTGCGCTGGTCGGTTTTCTCCAACTCTTGGAGGATCTCCTCGGCGCGGTGCACCACCGCCTTGGGCAGGCCGGCCATCTGGGCCACGTGGATGCCGTACGAGCGATCGGCCCCGCCCGGCACAATGTGATGGGTAAAGACGATATGCTCGCCCGCCTTGGCCACGGCCACGTTATAGTTGCGCACCCGCGGCAGCAGCGCCTCCACATCGGTCAGCTCGTGGTAATGGGTGGCAAAGAGCGTGCGGCACTGCAGGCGCGGGTGGTTGTGCAGGTACTCGACCACCGACCAGGCGATAGAGATGCCGTCGTAGGTGCTGGTGCCGCGGCCGATCTCATCGAGGATTAACAGGCTACGCGGGGTCGCATGGTGCAGGATGTTGGCCATCTCAACCATCTCGACCATGAAGGTGCTCTGCCCCGCCGCGATCTGGTCCTGGGCGCCCACCCGGGCAAAGATGCGGTCCACCAGGCCCACGTGCGCCGACTGGGCCGGCACGAAGGAGCCCACCTGCGCCAGCAGGGCGATCAGGGCCACCTGCCGCAGGAAGGTCGACTTGCCGCTCATGTTGGGGCCGGTGATGATGTGGATGGCCTCCTCGCGCGAGAGGCGTACGTCGTTGGGCACAAAGGCGGCCCCAGCCGGCAACATCCGCTCGACGACGGCATGCCGCCCAGCGACGATCTCCAGGCGATCGTCGTCGGAGAGCGTGGGCCGCACATAGTGGTGGGCAGCGGCGTGCTCGGCTAGGCCGAGGTAGACGTCGAGGTGCGCCACGGCCCGCGCCGTGGCCAGCAGCGCCGGAGCCTGCAGCGCCAGTTCGACGAGCAACCCCCGGTAGAGCGCCGCCTCCAACTCCTGGGTGCGTTCGGCAGCGTTCAAGATGAGGGCTTCTTTGTCCTTCAGCTCGGGGGTGATGTAGCGCTCCGAGTTCACCAGGGTCTGCTTGCGGATATAGTCCGCCGGGACGATCTCGGCGTTGGCCTTGGTAACCTCTAGGTAGTAGCCAAAGACCTTGTTGTAGCCCACCTTGAGCGACTTGATGCCGGTGCGGTCGCGCTCGACCTGTTCGAGGCGGGCCACCCAGCGCTTGGCGTCGGCCACGGAGGCCTCGATGGCGTCCAGCTCGGCCGAGTACCCCTCACGGATGACTTCCCCCCCGGCCAGGGTAGCGGGGGGCTCGTCGACGATGGCCCGCCCGATGAGCGCGATGACGTCATCGAGGGGCGCCAGGCCCTGTCCGTTCAGCGGGTAGAGCGCGGCGGCGCCGGGCAGGTCGCTCTCCTCGGCCAACTGCGCTGCCAGGGCGCCGATCTCGGCGCTGCGCTCCAACGCGGCGCGCAGGCCCAGTAGGTCACGCGGCCCGGCCAGCCCCTGGACGACGCGGTTGGCCAGCCGTTCGAGGTCGCCGTAGCCGCGCAGCGCGGCGCGCAGAGCGGCCCGGCGTGGTGTGTTGCGGTAGGCCACGTCGACGGCCGTCTGCCGCTCGGTGATCGCCGCCAGGTCTAGCAGGGGTTGGCCCAGCCAGCGACGCAGCAGGCGCCCGCCCATGGGCGTCAGCGTCTCGTCGATGATGCTGAGGAGCGACCCCTCGCTCCCCCGCCCGCGCATCGACTCGGTGATCTCCAGGCTGCGGCGGGTGGCGGCGTCCAGCGTCATGTAGGATTCCACCGAATAGACCGCTAGCGATCCGAGCTGCGCCAGGGCGCCCGGCTGATGCTCTCGCAAGTACTGGACGAGCACGCCGGCCGCGCGGGCCGCCAGGGGGTGCCCGTCCAGGCCAAAGCCCTCCAGCGTGGTCACCTCAAAGTGCTCGCGGAGGGCCTGCTCGCAGTTGCCCGCCTCAAAGCGCCACTCGTCGTAGAGGGCCAGCGCGGCGCCCAGCTCCGCCAGGGACGGGTAGCGCGCCGCGGCCTCCTGCGCCAGAGCGCCGCCCTGGGCCGCAAAGGGGTCGCCGCCGTCCGAGACGATCAGTTCGGCCGGAGCCAGACGCCCAAGCTCGCGCAGCGCCGAGACCTCGGCCTGCGGTTCGACGATCTCGGTGGCGGCGAACTCGCCGGTGGTAATGTCCGCATAGGCCAGGGCCACGCCCTTGGCGCTCTGCACGTAGGCGGCCAGATAGTTGTTGCGCTTGTCGGCGAGGAGGGCCGGCTCGACCACGGTCCCCGGGGTCACCACACGGACGACCTGCCGGGCCATCAGCCCGCCGCCCTCCTGCTCACCGAGCTGCTCGCAGACGGCCACCTTGTACCCGCGGGCGATCAGCCGAGCGATGTACGATTCGGCGGCATGGTACGGCACACCGGCCATCGGCACGCGCTGGCCTTTGGCCACGTTGCGAGAGGTGAGCACTACGTCCAGCTCGCGCGCGGCGATTTGGGCGTCCTCGTCGAACGTCTCGTAGAAATCGCCGAGGCGAAAGAACACGATGGCGTCGCGGTGCTGGCGCTTTATGTCGAGGTACTGTCGGCGGACGGGCGTATCGTCCCTGACCTTGGCCATAGCCGCCCCTTTCGGGCCACCAGAGTCGATCTGAACCGTAAGTATAGGCGTGCGCCGCGACGGCGTCAACGCGGCGCCAATACATAATACCGTACTCGACCGGTATCGTGCCATAGCAGCCGGCCTTCTCATGGGGCGCGAACTTGAGCCCCCTCTTCCCAGCGCCTATAATACCGGGGGTCTGGTCCGCCATGAGTCTGGGGGGCAACGTGCTGGAGGCGAACTACTGCCCGCGCTGCGGGGCGCGGCTCACGCTACGCCTTACGGATGAGCGAGAGCGCATGGTCTGCCCGACCTGCGGATACGTGCATTACGTCAACCCGGTGGTGGCTGCTGGTTGCCTCGTTCTCCAAGAGGACCGCGTGCTCCTGGTGCGCCGGGGCGTCGACCCGGGTTGCGGCCAGTGGGGCCTGCCGGCCGGCTATGCCGAGGCCGGCGAGCGCCCGGAAGAGGCCGCCGCGCGAGAAACGGCGGAAGAGACCGGCCTGGAGGTCGCACTCGACGAGTTCATCGGCGTCTATTCGTTCCAGATGGACGCCCTCCCCGGCGGGGTGCTGGTGATCTATTCGGCGCACGCCGTGGGCGGGGTGCTCCGCCCGGGGGCCGATGCCACCGAGGCCCGCTTCTTTGCGCCGGGCGGCCTCCCGGCCGAGATCGCCTTCCCCCTGCACCGCCGCGTGCTGGGCCAGTGGGCGCGGGCGGCCACCATCCGCTGCCAGGAGGCTGACGTGGCCCAGCGCCGTCGCGCGGCCGGCCTGGCCCCGCAAGGCGTCGCCGCCCTGTGCCCGCCCGCCGAACAGCGCCCCGTCGAGGAGTCGCCGCTCCTCCTGGTGGCCCTGGAGGAGGGGGAGGTCGTCGGCTACCTGGGCGCGGATGACGCCTCGGCGCAGGGTGTCCTGGCGCTGCGCGACGTGTACGTGCGCCCCGAATACCGCCGCTGGGGGATCGGCACGCGTCTCCTGGAGGCGGCGGCCCGGGCGGCCGCCGCGCGCGGAGCGGCCTCCTTGCTGGCCGCGGTACCGGCCGAAAACCCGGGCCTGCTCCTCTTCACTCACGCCGGCTTTCAGGTCTGCGGCTTTAGCCGCGTCGCCGGCGCTGGCCGCCTGTACCTCTGCCGGGACCTAGGCGGCCAGCACGCCGCATCCTGAGCCACCGGACACCAACCCGCCCACGGAGGAACGCCTTGCACCCAGTCATCGGTATCCCCGCCGTCGCCCGCAGCAAGAGCGCCAGCGAGTACGCCGTGAGGGCCTCCTACTGTGAGGCTCTCACGGCGGCGGGAGGCGTGCCCTTGCTCGTGCCCCCCGCCAGCGAGCCGCTCCTGTGCGCCGCCTACCGGCGCCTCGATGGCTTGCTGCTGGCCGGCGGCGGTGACGTCGCCCCAGAGCGCTACGGCGCGGCCAACTCGGGCAAGGTCAAGTTCGTGAACGCCGAGCGAGATGCCCTGGAACTGACCCTGACCCGTTGGGCCCTGGCCGATGGCCTGCCTATCCTGGCCATCTGCCGCGGGATCCAGCTGCTCAACGTGGCCGCCGGCGGGTCGCTGCTCCAGGACATTCCCTCGGACGTGGCCGGCGCCCTGGCCCACCAGGATGACGAGCCGGCGCCGCACCGGGCGCACGCCATGGAGGTCACCGCGGGCTCGCGGCTGGCCACCATCTACGCCGACGGGCACGACGGGAGTGCTCCTCTCGTGATCGGCGTGAACAGCCGGCATCACCAGGCCATCGACCGCCTGGCCAAGGGCTTTCGCGTGACGGCACGGGCCGCCGACGGCATCATCGAGGCGATCGAGCCCGCCGATGCAGCCGACCGCTTTGTGCTCGGCGTCCAGTGGCACCCGGAGGATCTAGCCCCCCACGACGCGGCCACCCGGGCGCTCTTTGCCGCTTACTGCGCGGCCTGTGCTGCGCAGCCCGCTATCAGGAGGTGTACCGATGCGTGACCCGCGAGGACCGATCGGCGTCTTCGATTCCGGCGTGGGGGGCCTGTCGGTGCTGCGGGCGCTGCTGGAGGCCCTCCCCGCGGAGAGCTACTACTACCTGGCCGATTCGGCCAAGTGCCCCTACGGGTCGCGCTCGGCCGAGGAGATCCGCCGCCTGAGCGCCGGCATCGCCCGGCACCTCATCGATCGGGGAGCCAAGGCCTTGGTGGTGGCCTGCAACACGGCCTCGGCCGCCGCCCTGGCCAGCCTGCGCGAGGCCTTCCCGGCGGTGCCGGTCATCGGCATGGTGCCGGCCGTCAAGCCCGCCGCGGAGCGCACCCGCACGGGCGTGGTCGGCGTGCTGGCCACCCCGGCCACCTTTGGCGGCCGGTTGTTCACCGAGGTCGTCGAGCGACATGCCCACGGGGCGCGCGTCCTCTCGCAGACCTGCCATGGCCTGGTCGAACGGATCGAGGCGGGCGACCTTGACAGCCCCGCCACCGTCGGGCTGTTGCGTTCTTATGTCGAGCCACTGCTCGAGGCCGGCGCCGACACCCTGGTGCTGGGCTGCACGCACTACCCGTTCGTGATCCCGGCGTTGCGCAGCATCGTCGGCGACGGGGTCGAGCTCGTCGAGCCAAGCGAGGCGATCGCCCGGCAGACGGCCCGTGTCCTGGCGCGCGAGGGGTTGGTGGCCCCGGCCGGCGCCGTGCCCACCCGCACCTACGCCACCAGCGGCCCAACGGGGGCACTGGAAGAGTCGGTCGCGCGGCTGCTGGGCATCGCCTGCCGCGCCGTCTCGCTGCGCTGGCGCAACGGCGACCTGTCCGAGGCGTAGGCCTCGCCCGACAGGACGGCTTGCGCCACACCCGGCAGTCGGCTTGCGCCGCGGCCGGCGCCCGGCTACTGCCCTCCCAGCAGCGCATCGATGCGCCGCATGGCCTGCCCCGCCTCACGGACCAGCGCGTCGCTGGGCACCTCTGGCGAGTAGCGCGCCACCAGGTAAGCGTCCGTGAGGATGTGCAGCGCCTGGCGCTCGCCGCGCAACAGGTCCGAGACGCTCTGCTCATAGGCCCGCGGGGTCAGGTTGGGCGGGCGGGCGTGCCCGGCATGGCTGAGGCGGGCCAGCATCTCGCGGTACAGCCGGCGAATGGCCCGGCGCGCCTCTTCCGCCTCGCCCATCTGCAGGAACGCCGTGGGCTCCGGCGGCCGCCGCAGCCCGCGGAGCACGCTGCGAATCTGCCCCAGGAGCAGCGCGGTCGACCAGATGAACTCTCGCTTCTCGATGGCGCCCTCGGCATAGAGAGGCCGAAAGCGCCGCAGCGCCAGGTAAAAGAGGAACCCCAGCAGGCCTAGCAGCATCCCCCAGAAGAACACCCTGGCGGCCTGGTCGCTCGCCCCCGAGCGGGCCGCCGCCTCGCCAACGGCCTCCGCGCCCCGGTTAAAGAGTAGCCTCAGTATAATGAGCAGGGCACCCAGGGTCCGCTCGATGATCCGCTTCAGGATCTCCAACAGGCCGCCAAACACCTCGAAGGCCAGGTAACCTGCGGCCAAGAGGAGGAGCTCCAGGCCCTTCTCGGCAACCTGGCCCACGGGGCGCAGGGCCCGCAGCAGTTCGTGGGTCATGTCTGAGGCGATCACCTGCCCCACACCCCAGCCGAGAGCCAGGATGCCGGCCATCACCGAGCCGAGCGCGGTGATCCAGTAACGGCTCAGCCCGGGGCCTCGCCCGCGGAAGCGCTCCCAGGAGAGCATCTCGTACACGGCCAGCAGCGCCAGAGACACGAGCGCCGAGAGGATGAACCCGGCCGTCGCCCCCCAGACGTTCAGCCCGCGGCGTTCCCAGGAGGCCGGCTCGACTACCAGCATCAGCAGCCCCAGAACCGTCATGCCCACCACAAAACCGACAAAGAGCTCGCGGTAGTCGTGCCAGACGGCCGTCAGGCCGCGCCACCAGATGCCGCCCGCCGCCAGCACCACCACCAGCACCGCCGGGAACCCCTCGCTGATGTCCGCCTCGCTTGCCGCCAGGCTCGCCCACCAGGCGGCCGGGTGGGCCAGGTCCAGCCGAAAGGCATAGGCGACGCTGCCGCCCACTGCCAGCAACCCGGCGCACATGCCCAGCACGGGGCTGCGCCGGCGGGCCAGCAGGTTGGCAGAGCCCAGCAGACCCAGCACCAGCCAGGCGGGGAAGCGCGCCCCTTGGGGGGCCACGACGTCGGAATGGAGTAGATGGCGAATCAGGGGGGTCAGCCAGGCAACCCGCATGAGGGCGGAGGCCAGCGGGATGACGCCAGCCTCCAGCCAGGGCCACTTGTGAAGCCGTAGCGCGCGCACCGAGACCTCCTCCAACACGGCCCGCCGGCGCGGGTGCGGGCCCTTAGCCGCCCAAGTGTGAGGAAATCCTCTCCCAGGCCTTGCCGGCCTCGTCCACCTGTGCGGCCGTGGGCGGATCGGGGGCGTACCGGGCCACCAGGTAGGCCTCCGTAAGGGTGCGCAGGGCGGGACCCTCGCTGGGAAGAAGGTCGCCCAGGCTGCGGGCGTAGGCGTAGGGCGTCACCTGCGGAGACCGGCCGCGCCCCTGGGTGCTCAGCCGCTCGAGCATCTGCCGATAGAGGCGCCGAATGGCCACCCTGGGGTCCTCCCCGCTGACCTGCAGAAAGGGCGCCACGGCAGGCTTGCGCCGCAACCCGGCCAGCAGGTCGCGCAGCTGCTGTGCCAGCAGGTCCCTGGAGAGCACCGACTCGCGCTGTTCCGTCACCGCGGTGCGCGTGCGCCGCGCGCGCCGGCGGTAGGCCCTGTAGAGCAGCACCGCCACCCCCACTACCAGCAGGGTGACGACGAGGATGCGAATGGCCATCACCAGCGCCGGCGGCAGCCCGGCCGTCTTGGCCGGCTCGGGCATCTGCATCTCCTCCTCGAGCCGCTCGGCCACCCTCTTAGTGGCCTCCTGCCAGTTGTTCGCCACTCGCGACTGGATCAGGTCGATGAGCGGCCCCAGCGCCCAGAAAAAGACGTAGGCAATGGCCAGGATGACGTACATGATCCCCGTCTTGAGGATCTCCCACACCGGGCGTACCAGGCGCAGGATCTCCTTTACCGAATCGGGTGAAAGGACCTGGGCAACCAGCCAGCCCGTCAGCATCACGGCCAGAACCATCGAGCCGACCACGACCACCCACTGCCGGCTGAGCGGCGGGACGCGCTCATCCTTCAGGCGTTCCACGGCCAGCGTCTGGTGGGCACTGATCATGGCCAGCGAGAGGAGCGCCGAGAAGACAAAGGCGATCAGCGAACCCCAGATGCTCAGCCCGTTGGAGAGCCAGGCCGCCTGGCTGGGGACCAGGAGCAGGAACCCCAACACCAGCACACCGGTGACAAAGCCGCGAAACAGCTCGCCATAGTCATGCCAGGCCACGGTCATCCCCCGGCGCCAGATGAGGGCGGTGGCGATCACCACCAGGAGCGTTGCCGGGAAGGCTGTGCTGAAATCGGTAAGGTTCGCAAAGATGCGCATCAGCCAGCGCCCCAGATGGGCGACGTCCAGCCGAAACAGATACCCTACCACCACCAACACGGCGGCCATCCCGGCCCCGGCCATGATAGCAGGCCCGTCGGAGCGCTCTTGCACCAGGCCGTCGAGGGCGCTGGCCGCCAGCAGGAGCACCAGGATCAACCAGGCCGGGTAGTGCACGCCCCTCGGCATGACGAACAGGTTGTTCAGGCAAAAGTGCAAGAGAGGCGTGACCCAGGCCACACGCATAAGCGCCGAGACCAGCGGGATCAGGCCGGACTCAAGCCACCGCCAACGCCTCAAGTCGATGCCAGGCATCGGTTCCCCCCAGATAGTAGCTGTTCAGCAGCTCGGGTACGGCGGGCTCCTCATCTCCCACGGTGAGGAGCAACACGCGGTGCCCGGTCTGTTCCAGCGAAAGCAGCGCCTCGTAAAGTCCGGGGGTGGGGACGGCCGTCACCGCCACCACGGTGCTGCCAAAGGGTAGACTGGCCTGAATGCTGTAGAGCATCTCTTCAAAAGGCAGGCCGCGAAACGGCTCCAGCGAGGCCAGCATCGTCAGGAGTTGGGTCGCCTGTTGCGGGTGCCGGCCCGGCTTGATGTGCACCCAGGTCTCGCCCCCCTCGCCCAGGCCGTTGGCCGCCAGGCCCACCATATACCGCTCGCCCAAAGCGTGGACGGCCACCGAGGCCGCCGTACTGATGACGTACTCGAGATACTCGGGCACGTACTCGTAAGCGCGGGCGCGGGTGCGCACGTCGACGGCCAGCGTCACCGAGAGCGTGTCGGACGGGTCGAACACCTTGCTCTGCAGGCTGCCGGTCCGCGCGGTGGCCTTCCAGTGGATGAAGCGGGGATTGTCCCCGGGATTGTACTCGCGCACGGTGGAGAAGCGCAGGGGATCCTCGACGACCTTGCGCCGCGCCCCCCACTCACCCATCGGCCGCCCGGCGGGCAGGCCGAGTTCATGCACCGGCACCACCTTCGGGTAGACCGTCAGCCGCTCGACGCCCACATCGTCACGGAACTGCCGGCGAAAGCCGAACACGTCCCCGGAGCTCAGCTGCGCCGGGCCGAACTGAAACACCCCGCGACGCGGCCCCTGCACCCGGTGGATCCGCCGCAACCGCTCGTACCAGCGCAGCGCCACCATGGTCAGCAAGAACTCCTGCTGGCCTGTAGCGCCGGCCTGGATCGCTTCCGTGAGGAGGTTCACCCCCCGCGGGTAGCGGTCGCGCACCAGCAGCCAGGCCAGGGGCAGCGGCTTGGCGTTGGTGAACTCGAGCGTCAGAGTGGTCTCTTCGCCGAAGGAGATCTGCGCGTCACCCAGCACGCGGCGGTAGGTGACGTTGCTCAGGCTGTAGCGCGCCCACAGTTCGGAGGCCAGCGTGGCCAGGAGCAGGATGAACGAAAAGACCGCCAGCGCCCCGCGCCGAAAGATCAGCGCCAGGATCAGGAGGATGACGAGAACCGACCACCACGGCGGGCGGTTCATGCGGGCGCTCCCTGGGCCCAGTTCTCCTCCACGGGCACCGGCACCCGCTCCAGCACGGCGTTCAGCACGCCCTCGACCGACTCCCCGCGCAGCCGCATCTTGGCCCCCGGGATCAGGCGATGCGCCAGCACCGGTACCACCATTCGCTGGACGTCATCCGGCAGGACGTAGGTGCGCCCCTCCAGTGCCGCCAGGGCCTGGCTGGTCTGGTAGAGCGCCAGGGAACCCCGCGGGCTGGCCCCCAGGGCCAGGTCCTCGCTCTGGCGCGTGGCCCGCACCAGGGCGACGATGTACTCCTCGACCACTTCGTGCACGTACACCTCGCGGCAGGTGCGCGTCAACGCGCGGGTCTCCCCGGCGTCGACTACCGGCTGCAGAGACTCGAGCGGGTCATCGAGGCGGAAGCGGCGCAGGATGGCGCGCTCTTCATCGGATTCGGGGTAGCCCACCTTGAGCCGCAGGAGAAAGCGGTCCAGCTGCGCCTCGGGCAGAGGGAAGGTGCCCTCCAGCTCGATCGGGTTCTGTGTTGCCAGAACAAGGAAGGGGCGCGCCAGCGGGCGGGTCTGCCCGTCGACGGTCACCTGGCGCTCTTGCATGGCCTCCAGGAGGGCGCTCTGCGTGCGCGGGCCGGCGCGGTTGATCTCGTCGGCCAGCACGATCTGGGCAAAGAGGGGCCCGGGGCGGAACTCGAATTGCCGAGAGTCCTGATTGTAGACCGACACACCGGTGATATCCGAGGGGAGTAGGTCAGGCGTGAACTGGATGCGCCGGAACGAACACCCCAGCGACCGCGACATGGCCTTGGCCAGCGTCGTCTTGCCGATGCCGGGCACGTCTTCCAGGAGGATATGCCCCTCGGTAAAGAGGGCCACCAGCATCAGCTGGATCACGTCCTCCTTGCCGACGATCACCCGGCCCACCGACTCGCTGATGCGCCGACCGGCCTCCGCTACAGCGCGCACGTCTGTCGCCATATGGCTTCTCCTGTTCGATTGTGTTGTGCACTAGTATACGCCAGCACAAGGCCCTGCACCAATCCCTTTGCCCAGCCCCCTACCGGTGGGGGGCGTCGCCCGCGCGGCCGGCGCTTTGCTGCTCGCCCGGCATCATGCTATCATCCATTGGGGCTCTTTGCCTAGAGTCAGGGAGCATGAAGGGACTATGGCGCCAGATCCCTCGTTAGTCGTCATCGGTGGTGGCCTGGCCGGCTGCGAGGCCGCCTGGCAGGCCGCCTCGCGCGGCGTGCGCGTCTCGCTCTATGAGATGCGCCCCTCGCATCCCACCCCCGCACACCAGACCGCCGACCTGGCCGAGCTGGTGTGCAGCAACTCGCTCGGCTCCAACCTGCCGGACCGCGCGCCAGGCCTGCTCAAGCGCGAACTGCGCCGGCTTGGGTCGCTGTTGATCGCCTGCGCCGACGCGACGGCCGTCCCCGCCGGGGAGGCGCTGGCCGTGGGGCGCGAGGCGTTCGCCCGCGCCGTCACCCGAGCCGTCGAGCAGCACCCGAACATCAGCGTCATTCGCGAAGAGGTCGCCGAGATCCCCGCCGAGGGGGCGACCGTCGTGGCCAGCGGGCCGCTGACTTCCGACCGCCTGGCCGAGGCCCTGGCCCGCCTTACCGGCGCGGCCAGCCTGTACTTTTACGACGCCATGGCCCCCATCGTCACGTACGAGTCGATCGACCAGGAGCACGCCTTTCGTGCCACGCGCTACGGCCACGGGGAGGCAGATTACGTCAACCTGCCCCTGACCCGCGAGGAGTACGACGCCCTGGTGGCCGCCCTGGTCACCGCCGAACGGCGGCCCTTGCGCGACTTTGAGCGCGAGGATCAGCGCTTCTTCGAGGCCTGCCTGCCCGTCGAGGTGCTGGCCGCCCGCGGTCCGCTTGCCCTGGCCTACGGGCCGCTGCGCCCCGTGGGCCTCACGGACCCGCGCACCGGGAGGCGGCCCTATGCGGTGGTGCAGCTGCGCCAGGATGACCGCGCCGGCACCCTGTATAACCTGGTCGGCTTTCAGACCAACCTGACCTGGCCGGAGCAAAAGCGTGTCTTCGGCCTGATCCCCGGCCTGCAGAAGGCCGAGTGGGTGCGCTTTGGCCAGATGCACCGCAACACCTTCCTCGATGCGCCGCGCCTGCTCGCAGCCACCACACAGTTCCGGGCCCGGCCCGACCTCTTTTTTGCCGGGCAGATCACCGGCACCGAAGGGTACGTCGGGTCGACCGCCAGCGGCCTGGTGGCCGGCCTGAACGCGGCGCGCCACGTCCTGGGGCAAGAGGCGCTCACCTTCCCGCGCACCACCATGCTTGGCGCGCTGCTGGCCTACATCTCGGGGGGCGAGCTGGCCTCCGGCAGTGAGGGCCCCGGCATGGCCAGCAGCGGCTTCCAGCCGATGAAGCCCAACTTTGGCCTCTTTCCCCCGCTCGACCCGCCGGTGCGCAAGAAGCGCGAGCGCTACGCGGCCCTGGTGGCCCGTGCCGAGCGCGACCTGGAGGAGTTCCTGCTGGCCAACGCGCCGCTTGACGGCGCCACCTTCCCTGCCATCGCGACGGAGGACATCTGACTTGGCCCACGCACCGCACCGCCTGCTGCTCGTCGTGTTGCTCGCCGTCCTGGCCGCTATGGTGTCGTCGTGCGGCGTGGCCGCCGGCGGATTCAGCGGCAAGCGTGCCCTGCGCCACGTCCAGGCACAGTGTGACCTCGGGCCCCGCCCGGTGGGCAGCGAGGCCAACCGTCAGGCTGCCGACTATATCGCCGCCCACCTCAAGAGCACTGGCTGGGAGGTGGAGGAGCAGTCCTTCGCCTTTGGCGAGATGCCCCTGCGCAACATCATCGGGAAAAAGGGCTCCGGTCCCCTGATCATCCTCGGCACCCACTTTGACACGCGCCCCGTCGCCGATCGCGACCCCGACAACCGCTCGGCAGCGGTGCTCGGCGCCAACGACGGCGCCAGCGGCACGGCCGTCCTTCTCGAACTGGCCCGCACCCTGGGCGAGGAGGCCACCGACCAGGCCGAGATCTGGCTGGCCTTCTTTGACGGGGAGGACCAGGGGGAACTGAACGACTGGCCCTGGTGCGTGGGCTCCACACACATGGCCAACAGCCTGGACCGTCGGGCCGAGTACGTCATCGTGGTGGACATGATCGGCGACGCCGACCAACAGGTGTACTATGAGTGGACCTCGTCGCTCTGGCTGCAGGAGCGGCTGTGGGCCGTGGCGGACGACCTGGGCTACCGCCGCCAGTTTATCCCCGAGCACCGCTACTCGGTACTCGACGACCACACGCCCTTCCTCCAGCGCGGCAACAGCGCCGCCCTGGTGATCGACTTTGACTATCCCTACTGGCACACCACCCACGACACGGTCGACAAGATCAGCGCCGAGAGCCTCCAGCGAGTGGGGGACGTGTTGCAGGCTCTACTCGAGGGCCAACCCTTCGCCCAGGCGACCGACTCGCCCTAAGAGCGGTTCTGGCCATCGAGCGCTGCGGGCGGCGCGCCGCAACGATCCTGAGGGCACACATCAGAGAGGCAGGTGAACGATCATAGCTACCGGAAGCAATGTGGAGACGAACCGAGCGGAGCCAGGTGCCCCGGAGCGCGCCTACCTCATCGCTGGCTCTGTGCGCGGCCCCGCCAGCACCTTTACGCCCGAGGAATCCCTCGACGAACTGGCCCAGCTGGCCGCCACGGCCGGGCTCACCGTGGTTGGCCGCGACATTCAGCACCTCGTTTCGGTGAACCCCGCCACCTACATCGGCTCTGGCAAGGTCGAGGAGCTGGAGGCGCTGCGCCGTGAGCTGGATTTCAGCGTCCTCATCTTTGACGATGAGCTCTCTCCGGCCCAGCTGCGCACCCTCGAGGACAGGATCCAGGCCCGCATCGTCGACCGCACGGCCCTGATCCTCGACATCTTTGCCCTGCACGCCCGTTCTCGCGAGGGCGCCCTGCAGGTCGAGCTCGCCCAGTACGCCTACCGGCTGCCGCGGCTGACGCGGATGTGGACGCACCTCTCCCGGCAGGCCGTGGGAGGCGTCGGGTTGCGGGGCCCCGGTGAGACGCAGCTGGAGATCGACCGCCGCGAGATCTCTCGCCGCATGACCCAGCTGCGCCGCGAGCTGGACCAGGTCCGCCAGCAGCGCGGCCTGCAGCGTCGCCGCAGGCGCCGTGCCGGCCTGCCCGTCATCGCCATCGTCGGCTACACGAACGCCGGCAAGAGCACCCTCCTCAACCGCATCTCCGGGTCGGCGGTGCTCGTGCAGGATCAGCTCTTCGCCACGCTGGACCCCACCACCCGCCGGGTGGTGCTCCCCAGTGGCAAGGAAGCCCTCTTTACCGACACGGTCGGGTTTATCCAGAAGCTACCCACCCAGCTGGTGGCCGCCTTCCGCGCCACCCTCGAGGAGGTCCGCGACGCGGATATCCTCATGCACGTGGTCGACGTCAGCGACGCCCACATGCTCAGCAAGGTGGACGCCGTCCGGCACGTGCTCGCGGAGATCGAGGCAGGGGACAAGCCGGCCCTGGTGGCCCTCAACAAGGTCGACCTGGTCGACCCCGAGACGGAACTCGAACCCGGCGGCGGCGGGCGCTTTGCCATGCGCGAAAGCCGCCTGCAAGCGCTGCGCCACGAGTTTGGCCGGGTGGTGCCGGTTTCGGCGCAGCAGGGGGTCGGCATCGCCGAGCTGCTGAGCGCCGTGGAGGATTCCCTGGCCGAGCAGATGGCTGAGGCCGACGTCCTGCTGCCCTACGATTCCGGCGAGGCGCTCAACCTCTGGCACAAACAAGGCATCATCGAGGATATCTCTTACGGGGAGGAGGGCATCCACGTGCGCGGCCGCCTGCCCAAGTGGCTGCTGGGCTCTCTCACGGAGCCGCACGAGGCGCCGAGCGAGGAATGAGCCGGGGATAACCCAAGCGCGGACTTGGGATACTTGGGATACAGTTTGGGATAACTTGGGGATTCCCTGGCTTATTTGCGCACATAGAACGTGCCGCGCTTGTCGCCGATCTTGAGAAGGAATCCCTTTTCCACCATGTCGCGCAGGTCGAGGCGTAGCGTCTCGCTGGAGACGTCGGTGCAGAGCGCCTGGTAGGTGCGGTTGGTGATCCGCTCGTGCTCACCGAGGTAGCGCAGCGCCAGGATCTGCCGCTCGTTCAGCACGCCCTCGTACTCTGCCTCCAGATCATCGACGGCGTTGTACAGCGTCACAGTAAAGACGCGCCCCGTATCGCGGAACTCGGGGGCGGGGTGGTGGTCGCGCCGCATTGCCTCGTAGATGATGTCCACGCCCTGGCCCAGTTCCTCGATATACCCCCAGTAGAACAGGCCGCGCACCAGCCGCGGGTTGCGGGAATAGTGCTCGTCGAGGATGTTGTCCAGGGTGATGTGCCCCGGCAGGCCCCCGGGAGACATGATCTCCAGGCGGTCGTCAAAGAGGCGCAGCTCGATCCGTTGCCCCCGAATGCCATAGTCCCGGTGGCAGACGGCGTTGACGACTGCCTCGCGCACCGCCTCCAGGGGGTAGGCGTGCCGCTCGCGCCGCTCGAGGCCCAGAACGACCGGCTGCTGGTCAATCTCCTCGAGGAGAGCGGCCCAGGTGCGCTCTACCACCCTGGCCGCCGGCCCTACGATCTCCACCCGGCGGGCATAGCGCTCACCCCCCACGGCAGCATCGCGCAGGCTGGTGCCGCGAAAGCGCACCAGGATCACGCCCACCTGGGGGAAAAACCGTTCGGGGTGACGGCCAAACAGGAGCACGCCGGCTGCGGTGGGCCGCCCGTCAGCATCGACGGCGCCCGCGTCGCGCAGCAGGTCCAGGCGAGTGAAGGCGTCGGCACGCGCGCCGCGCCGCGCGCGGTTGCGTTCGTACTCCTCGATGACGGCCTCGTCCAGGTCGTCGAGGGTGGCGTCCGGCATCGTTTGCCCCTCAAAGTCAGGCGCCGGCGGCTTTTCGCCGGCCGGCCGGGCCTGCTCCGGGCTGAGCCGTACGTTCAGCGCGCCCGAGCGCACGTAGGCGACCCCGCGGGCGGTGCGCAGCGTGCTCGGCACGGGGCGGACGGTGACCGTCACCACCTGGCCACCGGAGGTGTCTTGCACCGACCATTCCGGCAGCTCGAGCGGGCGGAAGGCGGGTGCGCAGAGGCCCAGGGCGCGCACAAAGATCGGCTCGAGGTCGTCGGCGGCGTCGCCGGTGGCGTGGCCCTCGGCGTCCACCCCCAGGACGATGGTGCCCCCCATGCCGTTGGAAAAGGCCACGATCTGCTCGGCCAGGTTCTCAGGAGTCGGCTGGGGCAGGAATTCGAGCATCGCCCCGCGGCCACGTATCAGGAACGATCCGATGGTCACTGCGCCTCCTGTTCGCTCCTAGCCGTGCTGCGGCGCCCGGCGGGGCCCCGGGGCCTGATCCCAGCAACAGCAGACGGCCTCGCCCCCTGGCTGTCCCCCTCTACAGGACGATGGCGAACGGATAGGTCACCAGCCATTCGCCGCCCTGCTGACTGACCTCCAGGAACAGCCGGCTGCCCCCCTGCGTTCCCCCGACGTCGGCCCCCAGGGTCACCACAAAGTACTGCGTGTCGCGCTGCTCGGCGAGCTTGGTCACCTTGACCACGCGCAAGGGCAGGGTGCTCCCGCCGGTGATGGCGCCCAGCTGCTTGAGGAACTCCCCCTCGGTGATCCGTCGACCGTAGATATCGGTCAGGCGGTCCTTGGCCGTAAGGCGGTAGACCTCGGCCCGATTCCCCGCGGAGAGGGCCGCGACGTAGGCGTAGACGGCCTTCTCGGCGGTGGCGCCGACTCTGTCCCTATAAAAGCTCCTAAGCTGCAGAACCCCCATGGCGATGACGACGACCAGAATGGCCGCCGCGCCGATACGGACCCACAGGTTGATGCGATTCAGAACCTTGGCCATGTAGGCGTCATCCTCGTGTGTGCTTGCGCGGCTATGCGGGAACACCATCGAGCGGGCAGACCGCCGGCGGCCGGGTCAGCGGGCCGGCACACCTACCAGTCCCGGGAATACCTGTAGGGCGGCCAACACGTCGCGCACGGCGGGCGGGTCCATGCGGCCCCCCTCCGTGAGCAGGAAAGAGACCAGCTCGAGCGGAGCCGCTTCCAGCGTCTGGTTGCGGACGGAGACGTTCTTGGTGGGCGGCATGATCTCGTCCGGGTCCGCGGCCGGTTGCTCTGGCGTCGAGACATACTCGGCCGGCAGGAAATCGATCGTGGTCGCCAGGGCGATGCGCGGGATGCCCCGATCAGCGGCCGCCTCCAGCAGGGCCCGCGCGCCCACCTTGACGGCCAGGCCCAGCGCCGAGACGCCTTCGCTCCACACGATCAGCGCCGCCACCGTCGGCAGCCAGCCAAAGAGGGCCATGTCAATACCCAGCGTCACCGGGACGCCAGCGCTGCCCAGCTCCTGAGCGAGGAGCTGCCCCTCGAGCCCGGGGCGAGACTCCCCGCAGACCACGGCCAGATCCTTGCGCCGCGCCTGGGCCCCCAGCAAAGCCGCGACGAGCGCCTCACTGCGCGCGTAGGCCATCACGGCCGGGTAGCGCGCTAGCCAGGCCCCCGCCTGGTCGGCCAAGGCCTGCTCGGCAGCGCGGCCGGCCTCGTAGCGCTCGGCCAGGCTGGCCAGCGCCCGCGTGCGCATGGCGTCGGCATCGGTGCCGTGGGAGGCGGCCCACAGCATGTCGTTCACCAGCCGAAAGATAGCCGCGGACGCCGGCTGGGCCGCGATCACGCGCCGGCCGGCGGCCATGATCTGCCGCAGGCAGTCCTCGGCGTTGGCCGGCGCCAGGTCGGCCAGGGCACCCTGGAGGATAGCGGCGGCGCGAAGCTCCCTGTCACGGCCCGAGGCGTGCGCCTCGCTGCGCAGGGCTTTCAGTTCGGCCTCCCAGCCGCGGTGCGCCACAGGACTCTCCCGCCTCCACGAACATGGGGCTGCCGGCCCGGCCAGCCCGAGGCCATTATAGCATGGCCGCCCACCCCGGCAACCGCCCTCCCCGCGCATCCCGCGTTTCCCTAGGCCGCGCGACCTTGCGCCCGCCCGTGCGTAATGAGATAGTAGGCCCCACGTAAGGAGGATCCCATGGACGACCTGTTCGGCGCCGTCAAGTCACGCGCAGAGTCCCTCTTGCAGGACCTGAACCGCCCCGGGGGCTTGCGCAGCACGATTCAGGGGATCCGCCACAAGATGGCGGAGGCCGACCAGCGGCGGGCCATCAACCGCGCCCGCGCCGAGCTCGCGCGGCTGGACGGCCAACTCACCGAGACGATCACGGCCGTGGGGGTGCAGGCCGTCGCCCTACACTCGGCCGGGCGCCTCGCTTCTCCGGAGCTGGCCCCGCTCTGCCAGCACGTGGTCGATATCCGCACCGCCTTGGCTGAACAGAAGGACGAGCTGGCCAAGCTCGAGGCGCTGCTGGCCGCGCGCCGCGAGTCTCAGGCGCAGGCCTGCGCCGCCTGCGGCCGGCCGCTGCCCGCCGAAGGAACCTTCTGCCCGCACTGTGGCGCGGTGCTTCCCGAGCGGAGTGAGGCCCTGCACTGCGCGCACTGCGGCAGCGTGCTCCGGCCGGGGTCACGCTTCTGCCCCAAGTGCGGCCAGGCCGTGCCGGCCTGAGGTCCCGGTCTGCGCCTGTCCAGGAACCTGCCGCCTGGGCTGGCCTGGCCCCCTGCCGTCTGAACCCACAGATTCCGTTGACGCGTTACACCCGCGGGACTACAATCGCCTTAGGTTCGTATAGGCTGCAGCATCCGCCGGGTGCCCGCGCCCACCTGCGCAGCGCGTTGGCGCCCACAGATGAGGGAGGGCTCTGATGGCATGGCTTCCGGATGGAACGCCCCTTCCCGGCAAACTATTCGTCGTCGAGGGAATTGACGGCTCGGGCAAGAGCACCCAGCTCAACCTCTTGCACAAGTGGCTGATCGCCTCGGACTACCTGGTGGCCTTTAGCGAGTGGAACTCATCCCCCCTGGTCAAGAGGACGACCAAGCGCGCCAAGAAGAAGCGGCTGCTCACGCCGACGACGTTCTGCCTCATCCACGCGGTCGATTTTGCCCATCGCTTCCAGCAGCAGATCCTGCCCGCCCTCAAGGCCGGGGCCATTGTATTGGCCGACCGCTATATCTACACCGCCTTTGCCAGGGACGGCGCCCGCGGCGTCGACCGCCAGTGGGTGCGCGACATCTACTCCTTCGCCGTGCGCCCCACGGTGGCCTTTTACTTTCGCGTGCCCCTCGAGGAGTCGCTGCGCAGGATCATCGGCGGCCGACCGGAGCTCAAGTACTATGAGGCCGGGCTGGACCTGGGCCTTTCGGACGACCCCTACGAGTGCTACCGCATCTTCCAGGGGCGCATCCTGCGTGAGTATGAGACCCTCGTGAACGAGTACGCACTCCACGTGGTGGACGCCACACAGACCATCGTGCACCAGCAGGAACTGGTCCGCGGCGTGGTGCAGCCCTACCTCGACGGAGCCCTGCGCGCCGAGCAGAATCCCTACAGCCGCGTCCTGTCGGCCGAGCACCTGGCGGGGCGCTATCTCGCCCATCCCCCTCAGGAGGAGCGACCATGACGGACATCACCTTCTATGGGCGGGGCCTCCCCGGGCTGGCCGGCACCGATCTGCCCGGCAAGCTGATCGCCGTCGAAGGCCAGGATGGCGTCGGCCGTTCGACCCAGGTGGCCCTGCTGCGCGAGTGGCTCGAGTCGCAGGGGTATGCCGTCTCCTCCAGCGGGCTCAAGCGCTCGGAGCTGGCCGGCACCGGCATCGCCGAGGCCAAGAGCGGCCACACCCTCAGCGAGATCACCATGGCCCTGTTCTACATCGCCGATCTCGCCGACCGCCTGGAGCGGGAGATCATCCCGGCCCTTCGCGCCGGGTTCGTCGTGCTGACTGACCGTTACGTGTACTCCCTCATCGCCCGCTTTGTGGTGCGGGGAGTGGATGGCCGCTGGCTCCGTTCCGTCCTCGGCTTTGCCCTGGTTCCCGACGCCGTGTTCTACCTCTCCTGCCCGGTGGAGATGTTGATCCCCCGCGCGCTCAAGTCGGGCGGCTTCGACTATTGGGAGTCGGGCATGGATTTTTCCGGCGATAGTGACTTTTTCCGCAACTACCAGACCTACCAGCGCCGCATGGCCGTTGAGTTCAGCAGGCTCGGCCGCGAATACGGCTTCTACAACGTGGACGCCACTCAGCCGATCGAGGGTGTCTTTGCCGACCTGCGCGACGCCGTCTCGCGCGTGGTCGGCGAGCTCAAGCACTTCCCGGCCCAGCCGGCGGTGCTCGCCGACCGCTAGTAGACGGGTTGCCTCGGCCGGCCGGCGCTGGCCGCGGCCCATTGACGCCCCGGTTATGGTCTAGTACAATGGGGCTGCCCACCCCCACCGCGCCGGAGGATGCCGCACGCGCCGGAGGATGCCGCATGAGCCTGCTGGGCGTCGAGGTCGGTTCCAAGCGCTGCCTGGTGGCGGCCTATACCCTCGACGGCGCGCGCCTCGCCCAGGCCGGCCGTGCCTACCGACCGGAAAGCAAGAACCCCCCCGCGCTAGAGATCGACATCCAGGACGTCTGGCAGGCCGTCAGTGACGCCGCGCGCCAGGTTGTCGCCGCCTGCGGCGAAGATCCCGTCGCCGCGGTGGCCATCTGCGCCACGGGGGACGGCATCGTGGCCCTCGATCCGCAGGGGCGCCCGCTGGGGCCCTGCCTGCTGGGTGTGGCCGGGGAGCAGTCGCTGATGCGCGAGGCCGAGGAGGCGCTCGGCGTCCAGCGCTTCTTCGAGCTCACCGGCCGCCTGCCAGGGCATAGCGACGCCCTGGGCCTGCTCTGCTGGCTGCGCCATCAGCGGCCGGAGGTGTTCCAGCGGGCCTGGCGGTTCGTGCCCCTCGGCGTGATGGTGGGAGCGCTGTTGGGCGGATCCACCGTCTGCGACTACTCTCAGGCCGGGCACGCCTACCCGCTCTCGCTGACCTACCGCACCTGGGCCCGCGAGCTGCTGGAGGCTTGCCGCCTGCCCCGGCGGGCCTTCCCCGAGCTCATGAGCGCCGGCACGCCGATAGGCTCTCCCACCGCCCGGGCCACCCAGGAGTGGGGCCTGCCGCGGGGCGCCCGCCTGGTGCTGGGGGCCAACGACCTGGCCTGCCAGGCCCTCGGCGCCGGAGTGGCCCAGGCCGGCCTGGCCCTTCTGGAGATGGGCGCCGATCTGCGCGTGGCGCCCGCGTTTCAGGCCATCCCCCTCACCTCTCTGATGCTGCAGCAGGGGCTGCCGATCGCCCACCACGTGGCGCCGGGGCTCTTCCTCAGCGCCTGGGAGGTCGCCTACGGAGAGCGCACCCTGCGCTGGTACCGCGACAACCTGGCCCCCCTGGAGAAGCGGGAGGCCCTGCGCGGCGGCCCGGGCGTCTATGATCTCCTCCTCGGCGAGATGCCCGAGGAACCCACGCGCCTCCTGGCCTTGGGCTCCCGAGCGGCCGGCGAGCTCGATGAGGAGGGGGACGGCGCGGCGCTCTTGGGCGTAGGGCACAGCACCACGCGTGGCGAGATCATCCGCGCCATCCTCGAAGGGCTGGCCTACGGCGTCGGTGAGGCGCTGGCCCGCTGCGAGCGGGCCGGCCTCGGCGTCGAGACGCTCCGCGCAGCGGGCGGCGGGGCGGCCTCGGATCGCTGGCTGCGCCTGATGGCCGACGTCCTCGGCCTTCCAGTCGAACGCCCCCGCGTGATGGACACGGCCCCCCTAGGAGCGGCACTCCTGGCGGGCGTCGGCGCCGGCCTCTACCCCTCTCTGGCCGCCGCCGTAGACGTGGCCGTGCACGTCACCAGCCGGTTTGAGCCCGACCCGACGCGCCGCGACGCCTATCTGCGCCGGGCCGCCCTGGCCGACGAGCTCCGCGGGCCTTTGAGAGACGCCCTGGCGCGCCTACGCGGCCTGCCCTGAGCAGCTGCCTCTCCGCCGGCCCGCTGGCCGAACGCCCAGGCCCAAGACTGCCCTGTCGTCGAGGCCCCTGTCTCGCGCCCGGAGCGGTGTGCGTTGCCACGTCATCGGCTAGTGTATGGATGGCCCGGAGTGTATGCGCGCCGACCAGGGTCGGTCGGCGGAAAACCCCAGGGAGGTACTGCGGTGGCGGAGACAGTGATCCGAGTCGACCAGCTCCGCAAGGCCTACGGACAGGTGGTCGCGGTCGATGGCGTCAGCCTGGAGGTGCAGGCCGGCGAGATCGTGGGCCTGGTGGGCCCCAACGGGGCCGGCAAGACCACGACCATCGAATGCCTGGAGGGCCTGCGCCGGCCGGACAGCGGCCAAGTCACGGTGCTGGGGCACGATCCCTGGCGGGCCGGCCGCCACTGGCGCGCCCGCCTGGGCGCCCAGCTACAGAGGGCCGCCTTGCCTGACCGCCTCAAGGTCTGGGAGGCGTTGGACCTCTACGCCTCGTTCTACCCCCGCAGCGTGGATTGGCGCCCCCTTCTCGACCGGCTGGGCCTGGCCGACAAGACCAACGACATGTTCTGCAGGCTTTCCGGCGGCCAGCAGCAGCGCCTCTTCATCGCCCTGGCCCTGGTGAACGACCCAGAACTGGTCTTCTTGGACGAGATCACCACCGGCCTGGACCCGCAGGCGCGCCACGGCATATGGGACCTGGTACATCAGGTTCGCGACGAGGGCAAGACCGTCTTCCTCACCACGCACTACATGGAGGAGGCCGAGCGCCTGTGCGATCGGGTGGCGATCATCGATCATGGCAGGATCGTGGCCATGGACTCGCCCGAGGCCCTCATTCGCAACCTGGGCGTGGAACACCGCGTGGTGCTATCCTCCGAGGATGGTAACGTGCCCAACGCGCTGCGGCAGCTGGCCAGCGTCATCCGCGTGGAGGCTTACGGCCCCCGCACCATTGTGTACGGCCGTGACGAGCGCCTGGTCGTCGATGTTGTGGAGCGGTTGCTGGCCACGGGCATCCGCTTCCGCGACCTTCGCACCGAGCAGGCCAACCTAGAGGACGTGTTCCTGTCTCTGACCGGACGGGAGATGCGCGACTGAGGGAGATGCTGCTATGGTTGCTCTACTGCGCCTGGTCCGGGCCGAGTTCAGACTGTTCGCGCGGGAACCGATCGGCCTCTTTTTCAGCCTGGCCTTTCCGGTGCTGCTCCTGCTCCTGTTCGGGAGCATCTATGGCAACGAGCCGGCCGATATCTTTGGTGGCCTCGGGACCATCGACGTCTCGGTCCCTGCGTACACCGCCATGATCATCGGCACCACGGGCCTGATGTCGCTGCCCATCACCGTAGCGGGCTACCGAGAAAAGGGAGTCCTGCGGCGCTACCGGGTCACGCCGGTCGCACCCGTCACGATCCTGGTTGCCCAAGGAGCGGTGATGCTGGCCATGACGATCCTCGGCATGGCCCTACTGATCCTGGTCGGCGTCGTGGTGTACGGGTTGACGTTCCACGGCCGCGCCGGGGGCTTTGCGCTGGGTTTTCTGCTGAGTTGCCTGGGCTTCTACGCCCTGGGCTTCCTGCTCGGGGCACTGTTGCCTACGGCTCGCAGCACGCAGATCGTGGCGATGGCCATCTTCTACCCGATGCTTTTCCTGTCGGGGGCGGGCATGCCACGGGAGCTCTTGCCCCTGGGGATCCGACGATTCTCTGAGGTCCTGCCGCTCACGCATGTGGTGACGCTCTTGAGGGGCCTGTGGGTGGGCGACCCCTGGGGCAGCCACCTGAAGGAGGTGGCGGTGTTGGGCGCCCTGGTAGTGGTAGGGACCCTGCTCGCGGCCCGCCTCTTTCGCTGGGAGTGATCCTGGAGGCAGCACTGGCGCCAGCCGAGGGGCAGGTCCTTGGCCCTCGCCGCAAGGCGTGGTATCCTGCGCGCTAGGAAACAGCGCCCCAGGAGGGAGTCGAACCCCCGACACAAGGTTTAGGAAACCTCTGCTCTATCCTCTGAGCTACTGGGGCAGTAACTGACAGAGTATAACATATTCACCGGAGGGCCACAAAACGCCGTGCCCCGTCCTTCCCGCCTGCCTGCCCGCTCCGTCCGCCTCTTGGCCCGTGCGGCGCGCCTGGGTGCTCTGCTCCTTCTGACCTACGTCCTCAGCGCGCCGCCGCAGCGCCTCGTCATCCTCGGCCCGCCGCAGACGGTCGTTACCCAGAACCCCCTCATCGGCGTGCACACGCGTCTGACCGATGAGGTCGAGGAATGGAAGGTCCAGCGCACCCTGCAGATGGTCCGCGAGATGGGCAGCCCCTGGGTCGTGGAGTACTTTCCCTGGGGCTACTATGAGCCCGCCAAGGGGCGCTACGACTGGAGCCACCCGGACATGGTCATCGAGCACGCCGTCAACCAGGGGCTGCACCTGATCGCCCGCATCGACTTTGTGCCCGAGTGGGCCCGCCCGCCGGAGACCACCTACCGCTTCCTGGATCGCGACCACTTCCAGGACTATGCCGACTTTGTGGGCGCCTTTGTGCGCCGCTACCGCGGCAAGGTCGGCCACGTCATCGTCTGGAATGAGCCCAACCTCGCCTTCGAGTGGGGCTATCGCCTTCCGGATCCGGAAGCCTACACGGAGCTCTTGCGCCTGGCCTACCGGGCCGCCAAAGAAGCCGACCCCGCGGTGGAGGTGTTGGCCGCCGGCCTGGCCCCCACCCTGGCGCCCCCGGGCAGCGAATGGGGCATGGACGACCTGGTCTTCCTCCAGCGCATGTACGACGCCGGCGCGGCGCCCTTCTTTGACGGGCTGGCTATCCACGCCTACGGCCTCACCGCCCCGCCCGACGACCCGGCTGACCCCGAGCAGATCAACTACGCCCGCGCGGCGCTCCTGCGAGAGGTGATGGTGCGAAACGGTGATGCAGCCAAGCCCGCCTACGTCACCGAGGGGGGGTGGAACGACCATCCCCGCTGGACCAAGGCCGTACGCCCTTACCAGCGCATCGCATACACGGTGCGCGCCTACGAGAAGGCGATCGAGGAGTGGCCCTGGTGCCGGGCGGTAGCGCTGTGGGCCTTTCGCTACCCCTGGCCGCAGCACACCTACCAGGACTACTATACCTTCGTGTCGCCCGAGTTTGTGGCCAAGCCGGTCTATACAGACGTGGCCCACTATGCCGCCGGGGAGACCTACGAGTACCTGGAGGCAGCACCATGACGCCGGCCCGCCCTCGCGTGCCCCGTTGGGCTTGGTACGTCGCGCCGTTGTCGGCGCTGGCGCTGGCGGGGTGGCTGGTGCTCCGCACCGGGGAGCTGTTTGGCGAGCGCGACCGCACCTGGGCGCGCATCCAGCGCGAAGGCGTCCTACGGGTGGGGATGGACGCCTCGTACCCGCCCTTTGAGGTGGTCGATGCCGAGGGGCGCTTCCTCGGCTACGACGTGGACCTGGCCCGCGCCCTGGCCGAGCGCTGGGGCGTCGAGGTGCAGTGTGTCAATGTCCACTTTGACGGGCTGTACGATGCCCTGCGGGCCGATAAGTTCGACCTGATTATCTCTGCCCTGCCCTACGACCGCACCCTGACGCGCGACCTGCGCTATTCGCAGTCCTACTGGAACGCCGGGCAGGTCTTGCTGGTGCGTGACGCTGCCGACGCCCCCGCCTCCGTCCGTGACCTGCGCGGCCAGCGCGTGGCCGTGGAGTTGGGCGCCGAGGGGCACCAGCTGGCCCGCCGCCTCTCACGAGATGACGCCCTGGACCTCGTGATCCTGCCTGCTCGTGAGCCGGAGGACATTCTGGCCCTCATGGACGACCCGACGGTGACCGCACTCATCTGTGACCGGATGCAGGCTACGGGCTACCTGGCCGAGCGCCCCGGCTGGCGGATCGCCGGGGAGCCGCTCACCGACGAGCCCCTGGTTATCGCAGCACTGCTGGATGCCCCGAGCCTGATCGGCGAGGTGGACGCGGCTCTCACTGCCTGGCGCGCCGATGGCACCCTCGAGGCCCTCTCCGACCGCTGGCTGCGTTAGGGGGCAGGCCTGCCCAACGGTGGCGCTTGCCTTGAGGCCCGCGGTGGCGTATTCTGCGGCACGTTCGCCGGTCGCACCTTGCCCTTGCGGGAGTCCTGCATGAACCGTCGCCCCGCCCAGTACGAACAAGACGCCGAAACGCTACTGGAGATGCATCGCCAGTCGTGGCGGATCAACTTTCCCGGCAGGCGGTTTGATTCATGGGTGTTCACCGCCTCGCTAAAGGTCAGCGCCGGCCGCGGGGAGGTGTACGTCTACGAGGAGAACGGGGAGATCGTCGCCTGGCTGTGGCTCAGTTTCCCCACCCGGGCGACGGCCCACGTCCGCCACGTGCAGGTGGCCGAGGGGCACTGGGGGCGCGGCCTGGGCCGCCAGGTGATGCACGACGCCATCTCGCTGGCCCGCGCCAGGGGCTGCCACACCCTGACGCTGGCGGTGACCAAGTCGAACGCGCGCGCGATGGCCCTCTACCGCAGCCTGACCTTCGTCATCGACCACGACGAGGGGGAACGGCAGCGCATGCGCCTGGACCTAACCTGCAGCCGCCTCCTGCCGGATGAGGCCCTCCGCGAGGACAACTAGGCCCGCTGGCCCCCTGCCGGGCGCAAGGGGGGCTAGCGCTCCAGGTGTACGACGTACTGGTGGCCCGCCAAGGCGACCACATCCCCCTCGTGGATCTTTTTGCTGCGGCGCGTCTCCACCGCGCCGTTCAGCGTCACCTCGCCCTCCTGGATCAGGTGCTTGGCCTCGCCACCTGAGGCCACCGCGTCCACTAGCTTCAGGAACTGGTCCAGGCGGATAGTCGGCTCGCTCTCTGTGCTCATGGTTCTCCTTAGGGATGCGGCACCCGCCCGCCCCAGCGTATAGAAAGGGCCTCCCCTACCCTTCTACGGGCAGTGGAGGCCCTTGGCTCGACGTGAGTCCTGCGCGTGCTACCTGCTAAGGCGCTTGCGCAGTGCCTCCAGCTGCTTGCGCAGGCGGGCGGGCGTCCTGTCACCGAACGAATCAAAGAACTTTTCGACGCCGGGAAGCTCCGCCTTCCAGCCCTCCACGTCCACGTGGAGCAGGTCGTTCAGGAACTCCTGCGAGATCTTGAGCCCCGTCAGGTCCAGGTCCTCGGCGCTGGGGACGTAGCCGATGGCCGTCTCGCGCGCGCCGACCTTGCCGTCGATGCGCTCGCACATCCACTTGAGCGCGCGGCTGTTCTCGCCAAAGCCAGGCCACAGCCACTTGCCCTCGGCGTTCTTGCGGAACCAGTTCACGTAAAAGATCTTGGGGGCCTTGTCGCCCAGGCGGTCGCCCATGTCGAACCAGTGCTGGAAATAGTCCGCCATGTTGTACCCGCAGAAGGGCGTCATGGCGAAGGGATCGCGCCGCAGGTTCCCGACGGCGCCGATGACGGCCGCCGTCGTCTCCGAAGCGGCGGTGGACCCCAGGTACACGCCGTGGTCCCAGCCATAGGACTGGAAGACCAGCGGCACCAGGCTGGCGCGGCGCCCGCCAAAGATAAAGATGTCGATCGGCACGCCCTGGGGGTTCTCCCAGTCAGGGCTGATGATCGGGCACTGCGAGGCCGGCGCCGTAAAGCGCGCGTTGGGGTGTGCGGCCGGCTCTTTGGAGTCCGGCGTCCAGTCGCGTCCCTTCCAGTCGATGGCATGGTCGGGCGCGCCGTTCATCCCCTCCCACCAGATGTCGCCGTCGTCGGTCAGGGCGGCGTTGGTGATAATGGCGTTCTCGCGGAAGGTGTCCATCGCCATCGGGTTCGAGTCGTACGACGTGCCCGGCCCGACGCCAAAGAACCCGGCCTCCGGGTTGATGGCGTACAGACGGCCGTCGGGGCCGATCTTCATCCAGGCGATATCGTCACCGATCGTCTCGGCCTTCCAGCCGTCAATAGTGGGCTGGATCATGGCCAGGTTGGTCTTGCCACAGGCCGAGGGGAAGGCCGCGGCGATGTGGTAACGCCGGCCCTCGGGGCTGGTCAGGCGCAGGATGAGCATGTGCTCGGCCATCCAGCCCTCGCGCTTGGCCATCGCCGAGGCGATACGCAGCGCCAGGCACTTCTTTCCCAGCAGGGCGTTGCCGCCATAGCCCGACCCGTACGACCAGATCAGGTTCTCATCGGGGAAGTGGCTGATGTACTTTTGCTCGATCGGCGCGCACGGCCAGGTAGAGTCCTGCTGGCCCTCGGCCAACGGGGCCCCTACCGAGTGGAGGCAGGGGATGAACTCGCCGTCGTCTCCCAGCGCCTCGATCACCTTGGTGCCGACGCGCGTCATGATATGCATGTTGCAGACCACGTAGGCGCTGTCGGTGATCTCCACGCCGATCTTGGCGATCGGCGAGCCGATCGGCCCCATCGAGAAGGGGATCACGTACATCGTGCGGCCCTTCATGCAGCCCTCATAGAGGGGAGTCATGGTCTCCTTGAGGGCCTCAGTCTCCACCCAGTTGTTGGTCGGGCCGGCCTGGTCCTTCTCCGGGTAGGCGATAAAGGTGCGGTTCTCGACGCGCGCCACGTCCGACGGGTCAGAGCGGAACAGGAAGGTGTTGGGGCGCTTCTCCACCTTGACGGCCATGCCGCTGTCAGCCATCCCCTGCATGAGGCGGTCATACTCGGCCTTGCTGCCGTCGCACCAGTAGACCCGCTCCGGCTGCACCAGAGCCTCCACCTCTTTCACCCACGCGACCAGCTTCTTGTTCTTGACCTGATATTGCATGGACTCTTTCCTCCGATAGTGCAATCGACTCACGCCCGTTACAGCAATACCCGTCGGTCCGAGGCGTTCGCCCCTGCCCGGCCAGGCGTGCCGGTCTCTCGTTGCCCAAACGCCGGCGTCGTCCCCCGGCAGGCGCTGAGAGGACGAGAACGCCGGCGTTCCTCGCGTGCAAACCCCGCCGGAAGCGCTCATCGCACGCGGCGGTTCATCGTGGCGGCCCACCAGGCGTCGGCCCTGCTGGCCGATTACGCCGGGTCGCATACCAGCCCGATGGTACTGCAGGAGATAATACAGGCGTTGGGCCGCCACGTCAAGAAGGTACTGCGATTGCTTCCTGCCCGCACGCCACGCGGACACCTGTCATCGCTCCGCACGGTTGACCGGGACGCCCCGGGGACCTAGAATCGTCCCGTGACCCATGCCAACACCTCGAGGAGGACCCATGCCGCGGGAAACCATGACCCCCCGGGAGCGCTGGCTCGCCGTCCTGCGCCGCGAGACGCCCGACCGGGTGCCTACCGACTATTGGTCCACGCCCGAGGCCACCGATCTCCTGATGGCCCATCTCGGCGTCACGTCCGAGCGGGCCCTCCTGCGCCGCCTGCACATCGACCGCCCCAAGACGGTCGGCGGGCGCTACGTCGGGCCGCCGATCCCCGCGGGCTGTGATGTGTTCGGCATCCCCCATCGCTTGGCCGACTATGGCAGCGGCACCTACTCGGAGGTGGCCGCCAACCCGCTGGCCGGCTATGCGACGGTGGAAGAGATCGAGGCCCACTACACCTGGCCCTCCCCCGATTGGTGGGACTATTCGGACGTCGCCACGGAGGTCGTCGGCTGGGAAGAGTATCCCATACGCGGCGGCGGCTCCGAGCCATTCCTCACCTACAAGGCGCTGCGCGGCCAGGAGCAGGCCTTCATGGACCTCGTCCTCAACCCCGAGATCGTCCACTACTGCCTGGACCGGCTCTTCGAGCTGGCCTACCAGAACACCCTGCGCATCTATGAGGCCATCCCCGGGCAGGTGATGATCACCTACGTGGCCGAGGACATGGGCAGCCAGGAAAGCCTGCTCTTCTCCCCGGCCCAGATCCACGAGTTCCTGATCCCGCGGATGCGCCGCATCATCGACCTGGCCCATTCCGCCGGCGCCTATGTCTTTCACCATTCCGACGGCGCGGTGCGTGCCATCCTCCCCGACATGATCGCGGCGGGCATCGACGTCCTGAACCCGATCCAGTGGCGCTGCCGGGGGATGGAGCGCGAGGGGCTCAAGCGCGACTTTGGCGAGGCCCTGGTTTTCCACGGCGGGGTGGATAACCAGTACACCCTGGCCTTCGGCACGGTCGACGAGGTCGCCCGCGAGGTGGAGGACAACCTGCGCATCCTGGGCGCCGGCGGCGGGTACATCCTGGCGCCCTGCCACAACATCCAGGCCATCAGCCCGGCCGAGAACATCGTGGCCATGTATGAGACGTGCTTTGAACTCGGCTGGGCGTAGACCGCGCCGCATCGCGGACTGATTGCGCAGCGGCGCCCACGCCGCCCATCCTGCTCGCCAGGGGTGCCGGGAGCGCCGCGTGTGATTCCTTGGGAGGAGCCAATGTACATCGGTCGTTTCGTCATCGTCGGCCAGACGCCGGCCGGGGAGTGGTACCTCGGGTACCGGGTCTCGTCGCGCTCGTTCCCCAACCGGCGCATCGTCGTCCAGGAGGACCGCGCCGTGGTGCTGCCCACGCCCGACGCGCCCCCGTCCGACAACCCCTACATCTCGTACAACTGCCTGCGCCAACACGGCCAGGTCGCCATCGTGGCCAACGGCAGCCACGTGGACCCGGCCATCGACAAAGTCAGCCTCGGCTATCCCCTGCGCGACGCGTTGGCCCTGGCTATGTTGGCCATGGACTTTGAGCACGACCACCTGAGCACCCCGCGCATCGCCGCGGCAGTGGACCTCTCTGCCGCCGCCGGATACCTGGCCATCGTGGCCCGCGACCGCCTCTGCATCCAAAAGGTGGACGTGCAGGCCGGGGAAGCGTTCCTCATCGCCACCTACGAACGGACCGCGCCGACGCCGATCCAGCTGGCCGGCTCGCGGGCCGAGGACCTCGCCGAGGCCATCTTTGCCAGCGAGTACGAACACCCGGTGGCCTCGCTGGCCGCTATCCTCCGGGACGGGCGCCTGCGCCTGGCGGCGCGCTCGGCCCGCTAGACCCGCGGGGGTCGGGAGCAGGGGAGCCCTCGGGCGGCGCAGCCGGCCCCCCGCGGTGAACCGTTGAACGAGCGACTTCTCTCCGGGAGGAACCAACCCCACTGCCAGCTATGCCGACCGGTCTAGTGGTACCTGGGGATCGAAAAGGGCTTGCCGGTGGTACACCGGCAAGCCCCTCGCTTTGCCGAGTGCGGCGTCCCACTCGCACGGGCGTCCTACATCGCGGCTACCTGGGCAATCAGCAGCCCCCCCAGGAGCAGGAAGAGCACCGCCATCAGCAGCTTGGTGCTGGCCGCGTGGCGCACGAACCAGTCCTGCACGCGCCCGGCGCTTACCCCGTAGACGGCCAGGAGCAACACCGCCAGAAGCGGCAACACGAACACGACGTTGTACAGCACCAGGTAGCCCACCGCGGAGGCACGCATCTCGGCCACCCCCACCATGAACGATATGGTCGGCAGGTACACCTGCCCGGTGCAGGCCAGCTCCAGGAGTGAGACCATCAGGCCCGTCACCAGCGCCGCTCCTATGTAGGCGCCGCTCGCCGCGCGGATACGGCTCTTGATCTTCTCGCGCAACGCATCGGGTAGGTTGAGCCGCATGTCCTGCAGCTGCCCGCGGCGCGCGAGCACATAGTCGTACAGGCTCAGCCCCGCGAGCACCAGGCAACCCGCACCCAAGAGGCCGTAGAGAATGGGCCCCACAATGCGCACCGCCGAGGCCAGCGCCAGGAGCCTCATGGCCCCCAGCCCCACCAGAAGGTAGGTCAGGAACACCCCTACGGTGAAGGCCAGCCCCACGAAAAGGAGATCACGGCGCGGCCGCCTGCTGACGGCCAGATAAGAGACAAAAAAGAGGATCGTGGCAAAGGCACAGGGGTTGATGCCGTCAAGCAGGGCGGCGGCGGCCACCGCTACGACGCCCATGTGCTGGAAGCGCTCGACGATGCTCTGGCGCCCGGCACTCGCCTCCAGAGCCTCCCAGAAGGGCCCCGCGCCGGAGGCCAGGTAGGGCGCCAGCGCCGCACGCAGGTTGGCAGTGGTGATCTCGTCGCCGATGAGGACGGCGTCCCCCACATAGAGGGACGGCGCGGCCAGGCGTTTCGCTTCCGGCAAGTCGCGGTACAGGCCGATGGCCTCGACGAGGGACGCGTCGCGCACGTTGTTCAGGGTGGTCACAACCAGCGAGGGCACCTCGGCGGCGACGGCCTCCAACACCAGGCGCGCCCGGTCGCACTCGGAGCAGCCGTCCTTTTCCACATAGGCGAGGTGGATGGCCGCGCTGCTCGGCGTCCCCTCGGCGGCCGCAGCCGTCGCCGAGGGCACCAGGCCGGCCGCCCCGCCACCGGCCTGGGCAGCCTCGATCGCCTCACGCACGGCCTGCCCCAGCCGCTCGACGTCCAGGTCAAAGAGCAGGCGATCCCCCACCACCACCACAGGGATGTCGGGCGCCTTGGCCCCCAGCCGCGCCTCGTCGGCCTCCAGGGCCTCCATACCCTGCACGTCGCGGACGTCGACGAGAGAGAGACTCAGCCCAGCGCCGTACTGCTCCGCAATGCCCGGCCAGACGCCCTCCAAAAAGTCGGTGCAGTGGCCGCAGGTGGGCGAGTAATAGACGGTTACCGAGACCGCCCCTTGGGCCAGGGCGGGCCCGGCCGCCAGCGCCGTACACAGCGCAAACAGCACCAGAACCAGAGCACGCAGGGCAGGGCGCATCGAGCATCTCCTTGCAGCAGTCGGACCGGGCCAGCCAGCCCGTACAGGCCGGCACCCGAGTATAGAACGGGGGCCCGCTCCTGCCAACTGCCTCTAGGCCCCCACTGCCTGGCTGGACGGCGGACCGCCTCCCGCCTAGAATCGGCGGGACATTGCAGGGCGCCCGTCTGGCGCCCCAGCCTGAAAGGATGATGCCCCATGGCTACCGAGTCCACGCCCGGCGCCGGCTACGCCTCTCGCGCGCAGGTACCCGTCGGCGACCAGTGGGACCTGACCCCCCTCTACGCCACTCCCGCCTCGTGGGAGGAAGACTATCAGGCGGCCCAGGCGCTGCCCGACGGCGTGGCTTCCTTCGCCGGGCGCCTGGCCGAATCGGCCGCCGTGCTGGCCGAGGCATTGGAGGCCTGGTTCGCCGCCCTGCGCCGCCTCGATCGCCTCTACGTCTACGCCCACCTGCGCAACGACCAGGACCTGGGCGACGGCACCAATCAGGGCATGTACGACCGGGCCTATTCGCTGTACACCCGGCTAGCCTCAGCGGGTTCCTACCTGGCCCCCGAGGTCCTGGCCATCGACGACGCCACCATGTCCGTCTGGCTAGAGGGCGAGGTCCTAGCCCCCTACCGCGTCTGGCTGCGTGACCTGCTGCGGGCCAAGCCGCACACCCTCTCGGCGCCCGAGGAGCGCCTGATGGCCATGGTCTCTGAGCCGCTGGCCGCTCTGCAGCGCGCCTACAGCGTGCTCAAGAACGTCGACCTGTCCGCGCGCCTGCCGCAGGTCAGCAACGCTGAGGGGGTGGGCCAGCGCCTCACCCACGCGTCGTTCATCGAGATGCAAGAGAACCCGGACCGCGCCGTGCGCCGGGCTTCTTTCGCCGCCTACTATGACGAATGGGCCGGCAACCGCGCCACCGCTGCCGCCACGCTGGACGGCGCCGTCAAGGCGCACATCTTTGAGGCCCGCGCCCGCAATCATCCCTCGGCCCGGGCAGCCTCCCTGTTTGACGACAACGTCGACGTGGCCGTGTACGACGCCCTGATCTCTGCCGTGCACGACGCGCTTCCCGCTTTCTACCGCTACGTGGCCCTCCGCAAGCGGCTCCTGGGCGTCGAAGCACTGCACATGTATGACAACTATGTGCCCGTGGTCCCCGAGGTCTCGATGCGCTACGGGTACGACGAAGCCGTAGAGGTGGTCTGCCGGGGGCTCGCCTCACTCGGCTCGGATTATGTCGAGACGGCGCGACGTGGTCTCCTTGGTGGCTGGGTGGACCGCTACGAGAACGCCGGCAAGCGCTCGGGAGCCTACTCGTCGGGCTGTTACGACTCTTGGCCGTACATCCTGACGAACTATACCGGCACGCTCGACTCGGTGTTCACCCTGGCGCACGAGCTGGGGCACTCGATGCACTCGCTGTACTCCAACCGTGCCCAGCCCTACCACCTGGCCGACTATCGCATCCTCGTGGCGGAGGTCGCCTCAACCACTAACGAGAGTCTGCTGAACCAGCACTTGCTGGCCACTACGCCCGACCGCGCCGCGCGCGCCTACCTGGTAGACCGCCAGTTGGATAGCTTCCGCGCCACGCTTTTTCGCCAGACGATGTTCGCCGAGTTCGAGCGGGCCGTCCATGCGCACGTCGAGGAGGGCCAGCCCCTGACCAAGGACTGGCTGGACGCCACGTACTATGACCTGGTCAAGCTCTACTTTGGCCCCTCGGTGGCCTTTGACGAGGAGGACGCGCCCATCGCCTGGGAGTGGGCGCGCGTCGACCATTTCTACTACAACTTTTACGTCTACAAGTACGCCACGGGGATGTCCGCCGCCATCGCCCTGGCCTCGGCGATCCTGCAGGGGCAGGACCGGACGCTGGAGCGTTACCTGCGCTTCCTGCAGTCCGGCGGGAGCGACTACCCGCTGGCCCTGCTCAAGGAGGCCGGGGTCGACCTGACCACTCCCGGGCCGGTGGCCAGCGCCCTGGCCGAGTTCGAGCGTCTCGTCGGCGAGCTTGAGCGCCTCATGGCCTGAGGCTTCCGGCAGGAAGCAGTAGTGCCTCGGGCTTGCCAGCAAGCCCGAGGCACGTGTCCTTTCCCGTCCTGGCCGCCGGGCGGCCGCGCACCCTAGAGCTTGTAGCCGATGGTCCGCAGCAGGCCGTGCCGCCAGGCGACGTCCTCGGCCTTCTCGACCCCCACCGGCGAGGCGCCGTCCACCACGCCCAGGATGCCGCGGCCCTGCTCCGTCTGGGCCAGGATCACCTCCACGGCGTTGGCCGTGGCGCAGTAGATGCGGCAGACCTCGGGCACCTGCTTGATGGCGTTCAGCACGTTCACGGGGTAGAACCCCTCGCCGAGCAGAACGACGAAGGAGTGGCCGGCGGCCAGGCGCAGAGCGTTCCGTTCGGCCAGCGCTTGCAGGGCCGGGTCGGTGCCGCTGGAGCGCACCAGGCAGGCCCCCGACGCCTCGCAGAAGGCCAGGCCGAAGCGGATCCCCGGCACGGCGTTCGCCAGGGCTTCGTGCAGGTCCTCGACCGTCTTGATAAAGTGGCTCTGCCCTAGGATAAGGTTGGCCTCCTCGGGCTTCTCGATCCGTTCCATTGTCAACTGCATCGTGCGCATCCCCCTGTTTGCGAATGAGGCCCCGCTCAGCCCTGCTTCACCGGTCACGCGTCTCGGCCGAGAGCGCCCCTACCAGGGAACGGGCATGGTGACCCAGTTGGTCCGCCCGACCTCCACCGTGAAGGGCATCGTCATCACGTAGCCCGAGCGCGTGGCCACCAGGAACCAGCGCCCCGGGTCTAGGTCGCCAAAGCAAAAGTTCTCACCCCAGGCAGGGTCCGGGCGCACTTCCAGTTCGGGATAGGAGGTCAACGCGCGGACAGTGATGTTGGGCTGTTCCGCCCGGCGCACCTCCAGGTCCACCTCCGGCACGGGACTCCCGTCAGAAGAGACGATCAGGCCGGCCACGGTGCCCTTGCCGGCAAACGGCTTTAGCCAGAGTTCGGGGTTCGCGGTGGCGGCGAAATCGTTCCGCCCCACGCGCACCTCCAGGTGCAGGTGAGGCCCCAGGGCGATGCCCGTCATGCCGACGTACCCGATCGTCTCGCCGACGTCCACGCGGTCGCCGGGGGCCACGGCTATCTCTGACATGTGCCCGTACAGGACGTAGACAGGCTGGTCGTCGAGGCGTCGCTCCAGCTCGACGATGACGACCAGACCGTAGTAGTTGGGGCGCGCCCCCGAGACCTCCACGCCGTCATCGCCGGCGAACACCACCGTCCCCGCGGCGCTGGCCATGATCGGCGTGCCGGCCGGGTTCACGAACTCGACGCCGCGGTGGACGCGCAATGAGCCATCGCCCCGCGAGCCGTAGGAGTAGCTATAGTCCACCCAGTTCGTGCCGCTGGGGGCAATGGGGCGCTCCAGCCAATAGTGGTCCTCGCGCGGTGGCGCCGGTGTGGGCGTATCGGTCGGCTCGGGTAGCTCGCCGCTGGCCTCAGCCAACGCCGCCTGAGCCTGCGCGGTAGCCTCAAGGGGTGAAAGTGTCGCCGTGGGTGGCGGCGTAAAGCCGAGCCGAGATCGTACCGGGCCCGGGGTAAGGTCAAAGGCCGCGGCTCCGGCGATGGCCATCAGGCCCAGGGCGAACAGGCCAAGGAGCAAGCGCAGCGGAGAGCGGCGCGGCCCCTCATTCAGGTCGAGCACGGTGGTATCCTCCAGACGGTGCGGCCATTGTACCATGGCGGGGTGGGCCGTCAAACCATCCTCGGGAGTGGCCTACCGCTGCCGTGCTGCCGCCGATTTGGCAGGGGCGCGAGCCCCGGCTAGAATGGCAGCGCCCTTCTAGGGGGAGGAAGCCATGCGCTTTGACGTTTTGACGCTCTTTCCCGACATGTTCGAGAGCGTCTTCCGCGAGAGCATCGTCCGCCGGGCCATCGACGCCGGGCGGGTGGACCTGCATGTCCACAACATCCGCGACTATACCACCGACAAACACCACGTCACCGACGACCTGCCCTACGGAGGCGGAGGCGGCATGGTGATGAAGGCGGAGCCGATCGTGCTGGCTGTCGAAGACCTGCTCGGTGCCGAACTGGTCGCTCGCCAGAAGGGCGCGGGCCCCGTCGAGGCGCCCGTCATCCTGTTGACACCGGCCGGCCGGCCCTTTACCCAGGCCGTGGCCCGCGAATACGAGCGGTACGAGCGGCTAGTGCTGATCTGCGGGCGCTATGAGGGGATCGACGAGCGCGTCAGCGCGCTGGCCGCCACCGAAGAGCTGTCGATCGGCGACTATGTCCTCTCGGGGGGCGAGATTGCGGCCATGGTGGTCATCGAAGCGGTCACGCGGCTGCTCCCCGGGGTGCTCGGAGACATGCGCGCCATCATTGACGACTCGCACGCCCAGGGCCTGCTGGAGTACCCGCAGTACACGCGCCCCAGCGTCTTTCGCGGCTTGGAGGTGCCCGAGGCGCTCGTCTCCGGCAACCACGCCCGGGTGGCCGCCTGGCGGCGTGAGCAGTCGCTGCGGCGCACCCTGGAGCGCCGTCCCGAGCTCCTGGCGGATGCGCCGCTCAGCAACCTGGACCGCCGCCTGATCGAGTCGTTCCGTTCCTCCGCGCAGGAAGAGGGCCAGGCCTAGGCGCGCCCTAGGCCGATGCACATCGCTGGCCCACAGTCTGTTCCACAATCGCGCAACGATTTGCCGGCCCCGGGGGCTTGTGTTATAATCGCCCCTTGTGAGTCTGGATGAAAGGCGGAAACCGCACATGGACGATATTATCGCGTCACTCAAGCCCGAGGCGAACCCGAACATCCCGGATCTCCGCTCCGGCGACACGGTGCGCGTGCACGCGCGCATCGTCGAGGGCGAGCGTGAGCGTATCCAGGTCTTCCAGGGCGTGATCCTGGGCATCGGCGGCGAGGGCAGCAACAAGAGGTTCACGGTGCGGCGTATAGCCGCTCACGGCGTGGGCGTCGAGCGCACCTTCCTGATGTATTCGCCCCGCATCGAGAAGGTGGAGATCCTGCGACGCGCCCTTGTGCGTCGCAAGAACCTCTACTACCTGCGCAAGTACCGGGGCAAGGCCGCGCGCCTGAAGGAAGACCGGGGCGCCTTCAGGAGCCAATAGTCCCTCTTGTGCGTGGATGACCCGCACCCTCCACCATGGAGGAGTCACTCGTGAGCGACCAACCGACGCTGTCCATGGAGCAGGCGTTGTGGGCTCGGTCGTTCGCGCGGGTCGCAGGAATCGATGAAGCCGGCCGTGGCGCATGGGCAGGTCCCGTGGTCGCGGCCGCTGTCATTCTGCCCCCTGGGCAGAGCGATATCGTCGACCTCTTGGCGCACGTGCGCGATTCCAAGCAACTCACGCCGCGCGCTCGCGAGGCGTGCTACGGCGTGATCGCCGCCCACGCCCTGGCCTATGCCGTCGGCAGCGCTACCTGCGGGGAGATCGACCGCCGGGGCATCCTGCCGGCCACGCGCCTGGCGATGCGCCGCGCTGTGGAGGGGCTGGCGCTGCCACCGGACTACCTGCTGATCGATGCCGTCCGCCTGGGCGACCTGCCCATCCCGCAGGATTCCCGCCCCAAGGCTGACCGCACGATCCTGTCGGTAGCGGCCGCCTCCATCGTGGCCAAGGTCTCTCGCGACCGCTGGATGGCCTCTCTTGACGAGCAGAACGGAGGCTATGGCTTTGCACAGCACAAAGGGTACGGCACCCGGGCCCACCAGCAGGCCCTCCTCTGCCTGGGGCCCACCTGCCACCACCGCGCCAGCTTTGCCCCGCTGCGCACCCTCTCACTGAGCCGCCGTGGTTGACCTTGACGCCCCTATCGACCAGGTACCCGTCGCGTACGTGGACGTGGAGACCACCGGCCTGAGCCCTTTTGGCGGCGACCGCATCTGCGAGATCGCGGTGCTGCGCTGCGTGAACCGCCAGCCTGTCGACGCCTTTATGCACCTCATCAACCCACAGCGGCCGATGGACCCCGGCGCCTACGCTATCCACCGCATTTCGGACCAGATGCTGGCCGGGCAGCCCACCTTTGCCGAGGTGGCCGACGATGTGGTCGAGGTGCTTTCCGAGGCGGTGCTCGTCGGCCACAACCTGGCCTTCGACGTGGGCTTCCTGCAGTCCGAACTGCGCCGTGCAGGGCGCCGCATGCCGCCCCACTTTGTGGGGCTCGACAGCTTGCGCCTGGCGCGGAGGCGCTACACGCTGCGCCGCTACGGCCTCGGCGCCCTGGCGGAGGCCCTGGGCCTTTCCATCGGCGGGCGGGCACACCGGGCCATGGCCGACGTGCTTCTCACCCGCCTGGTCTTCGAGGGGCTCCTCGATGACCTCGACGGCAGCGGCCCGCTCTCCACGCGCCACCTGCAGGCCCTGCAGGGCGGCCGCGTCCACGAGCAGACGCGCACCCGCCTGCCGGTTCCCACACCCATCGCCGAGGCCCTGGAGGCCGGCTGCGCGCTGTGGCTGCGTTACCGCTCGGACAAGGGGGTCGAGTCGGAGCGCACCGTGACGCCGCTGCGCGTTGCCGTGCAGGACGGCGTCACGACCTTAGTGGCGGAATGCCACCTGCGGCACGAGCTGCGCACGTTTCGCGTCGATCGCATCATTGCCATGGAGATCGCCCGCGAGGACTAGCCACCATGCCCGAGCTGCCCGACCTGGAAGTCATCGCCGAACTTCTGACGCGAAAGGTACTGGGCCGGCGCATCCTTTCTGCCGAGGAGTTGCGGCCGCTGGTGGTACGCACCCTGCCCGACGGGGGCGACCCCGCCCCCCTGCTGGCCGGGCGCACCATCCATGAGATCACCCGGCGCCACAAGTGCCTTCTCTTCCGTCTGGACAGTGGCCTGTGGATGGGCGTCAACCCGATGCTGGCCGGCCGCCTGCGTCACGGCCCCGCGCCCCTCCCCCGGCTGGTGCGAGACTACCTGGCCCTCTCCCTGAGCGATGGCACGCAGCTCGTCTACCACGACTCTGAGGGCATGGGCAAGGTGTACATCACCCCGCAGCCGGCGCTGATCCCCGGCTATACTGAATGGGGGCCGGAACCCTTGGCGGCAGACTTCACGCCCGAGGCCTTCCTGGATCGCATCCGGTCGTTCCGCGGAGAGATCAAAGGGGTGTTGACGCGCGGCGCCCTAGTGGCCGGCATCGGCAACGCCTACGCCGACGAGATCCTGTTTGAGGCGGGCATCTACCCCTTCCGCCCGGTGACGCGGCTGAACCGCCAGGAGCGGCTGCGCGTCTATGAGAGCATGCGGGCGGTGTTGGCGCGGGCGATCGACGAGGTGCGCGCCGGCATGGGTGATGACACTGCCGCCATCCACCGCGGCAACCTGCGTGTGCACCTGCGCAAGGGGGAGCCCTGCCCGCGCTGCGGCCAGCCGATCTCGGAGGTCACCGGCGCTGGCCGCGCCACCAACTTTTGCCGGCGCTGTCAGCCGGGGACGATGTTCGGCTGAGGGCGGCCCGTTTCCCCACGCGGGGCTCGGCGGGTACAATCACGGCTCAGCGAGCTGGAGGAGAGGGGGCGGAAGTGTCACATTCCGGGCGGCGGGCAGATAGCGGCAGGCTGGGCTTTATCCTGGCGCTGGTGGCTTTCTTATCTGTGAGCATCGCGGTATGCGGCGGCCTGTACCGCGTCTACCAGGGGGGCGCCCTGAGCGCCGTCCTCGAATCCAACGGCCGCCGCGCCCTGTTGCTGGGCACCCGCACGCCGACGCCTACCGCAGAGGAATCGCCCACGGTGTTGCCGACGATCACCCCACGCGAGCCGTCGACCATACCGTCCGTGCCGCCGGCCTCGGCCATGCCCAGCGTCAGCGCCACACCGAGCAAGGTGCCCACGCCCGAGGCCACCGCCACCTTGACCCCCACCGTCGACCCGCTGGCCGGTAGCTACAGCCTGGAATACAGCGGCTGCCTCTCGCCGGGCGGCAGCACCTTCAAGGGGCGCGTGTTCGACCGCCAGGGCAACATCATCGTCGGCGCCCATGTGTTCGTGACGCTCGACGGCTGGGCTTACGACGTGCCGGCCGTGTCCAACGACTCGGGCTGGTACGAGCTATACCTCACCAACGGTCAGAACGTCGAGATAGTGCGGTTGGTCATCGGCGGCCAGGAGCAGACCCTGGCCACCCAGGGCCTGGGGGCAGTGCCCGTCCGCCCGGAGTGCTACCAGGAAGTGAACATCCGCCAACACTAGGGCGCGGCGCGCCCCGCGCGGGTCACGCGCCAAGGTCTTGGAGGCGCGCCAGGAGAGCCTCGGGGGCCTCCACGTCGCCCAGGGCTGCCAGTCGAGCGCCCAGCGCGGTCCCCGGCGCCGCCGCCGCGCCCACCGCCGCGTAAAAGGCGTTCCGCTCGCTGCGCTGAGGCAGGTTTCGCGCGGCCCAATCGCTCTGGTAGCCGCGGCCCAGCGCCCGCGCCAGCACCGTGTGCCCATAGATCCAGTCCGCCCCGCGCAGGAACTCGGGCACCAACGGCCGTAGCGCCTCGCTGCTCAAGTCGTCGACCACGGGCTGGCCGGCCCTGTTCATCTCGGTGCCCACGACCACAGGCAGATCGTGCGCTCGCGCCAGGTCCATCACCGCGTACAGCGCGCGCACTTTGGCCTCGCGCACGGCCGGGTCGCGATAGTTCCAGTTGCGCTCGGGGATGATGTTCAGCGCACCCACCCCCCTGGCCACCATCCAGGCCAGCAGCTCGTCCATGTGCTGCTCCCCCTCGGTAGCGCCGTCGAGCCAGGCGCACACCGGGATCGCCCCGCAGGCGATGATCGCCCGGATGACGTCCGCGAGCGGCGGGAAGGTACCCTCGTCGGGCTGGGCATAGCCCACGCCGCCCTGCTTCATCAGGCGCGAACGGATCAGATCGTTGGGGCTGGGTTCGGGGGTCAGAGAGCCCTCGACGGCCGCTGGGTCGCTGCCCAGCCTGGCGGCCCAGAAGTCGACGAGGCGGGCACGCTCGGCGAAAACACGCCGCGCCGCCGCGTCATAGGCCACCAGGATGTGCCGCTCCGTGGCGTTGCCCGCCGGCGTGAGGGGCAGCACGTCCCGGTCATAGTCGATGGTCAGCGGCTTGAGGTGCGCGTTGAGGCGCGCCACCATCTCGCGGTTGCGCCGCTCGGCGCCCTGGCGCATCTCGCGTAGCACGCGGGCCGCCGCAGCGGGAGCCTCGCTGCTAATGAACCCCAAGCCAACGTGGTAACAGACGCCCGGCTCGCCGGGAGAGTTGATCTCCCAGCGGGCGAACTCTGGCATGTAGGTACGCGTCTCCAGGCCCGAGGCCCCTCGCACCGCCACACGGTCGCAAGCGCTGAGCGTCTCGCGGACGCCGTCCAGTACGTCAAAGTCGACGGTAGCGAGCGCGCGCCAGCCTTGCTCGGCGGCCAGCCAAGCCAGCGAGGACGGGGAATGCCCGTAACCGTTGTACGAATAGAACGTGTGGCAGTGCATGTTGACTGCGTCGCGGCACTCGGCGCGTGGCAGCCGGCCCTGTTCCCTCGCCGTCGCCAGGGCCTCCAGCCCGCGGCGACGCGTGGCAGCGTCCAGATCGATCAGTTCAGCCCGCGCGCAGGCCAGGTCTCGGCTCACGGTTCCCCCTTCTACGGCAAGACGCTCCCGGCCCCAGGGGCCGCTCGCCCCGCACTATAGCCCGGCCGCCCGGCCGCGGCAAGTCTACGTCGGCCCGCCTGCCTCGGGCGCCTTGAGTTTTACGCGTTATTAAGCCTTCTGACAGTCATGGCGTCTTGAAGCCCGACTTTCGGCCTGCTATAATGTTGACGGCACGTCGGGGCGCCGGCGTGCCCGCCAGCGGCCGTGTCGCAGGCTCGAGTACAGATTGCAGAGGTTGCGTGGCTACGCATATGACGTCGTTGTACGCATCAGGGCGGGAGGGTCTCGGGAATGACGGTATGGAGATGAGCGACCCGGGAGTCTCTCAGTCGGAGGCGTTCGCTGCGGCGCTGGCTGCTGCTGGCCGCCGGCTGCTGACTGCCGAAAACGTCGACGAGGTGGCCGCCGTTGCCACGGAGGCGGCCCTGGCCCTCTGCCCCAGTGCCACTGCAGCCTCCCTCTACACCGTCGACCGTACTGGCCGCTGGCTGCTGCCGCAGGGCCCTGCCCCGGAAGGCCTCGCCTCTCGTTGGGGGGCGTTGCCGCTCGATGCCGGGCCAGCGCAGCGCGCCTTCGTCCACGGTGAGGTCGCCGCCCTTTCTGCCGACGAGATGGACAGCCTGGCCCTGTCGGCCGAGGACGGCCTGGACAGGGGTTCCCTGCTGTTGGCTCCGCTGCTGACGGGCGAGGAGCCCCTTGGCCTGTTGGCCCTGTGGTGCGCAGGACCCCGGCCAGGCCCCCAGCCGGAGGCGGAGCGCCTCGGTGTGCTCGGTAAGCAGGTCTGCCGCGCCCTAGTGCAACTGCTGCCCGTACCGGGCCGAGAGACCCTCGCGCCGGGCGTGGACACGATCGTAGACTCTCTGGCCCAGGGATTGGTGCTACTGGACCGTAACGGCCGCGTGTGTCGACTCAACCCCGCCCTGGAGCGGACTCTCGGCCTGAGCCCCGACCAGGTGCCGCTCCCATGCGGCTCCGATGAGGCACGCTGCCCAGCGCTGCTTCGCCAGCTGGTCGACCCATCGCGGGCCGACGTCCTGGGCCCCTACGTCGTGATGCTGGACCTGCCCGAGAAAGGGCCGGCCACGCTCGAAGTGCTCCCCTCGGCTCTGGGCGGCCAGCAGGGCGGCGTGGCCTGCCTGGTGCTGGACGTTACTCCGGACCGCGCCGCCTCGCTGGACCGCAGCCTGTTCATCGCCCAGGTGGCCCACGAGCTACGCGCTCCGATCCAGCACATCATGGGCTTTGCCAGCATCATCTCGGACGTCAGCGAGCTCCCCGACGACACCCTGCAACGCTTCCTTGGGCACATCAACGACGAGTCTCGCCGGCTGGCCCGCCTGGTGGATGATCTGGCTGAGCTGACGCGCATCGAGCAGAGCCGTTTCTCTATCGATGCCAGCCGCGTGCGCGTCGACCAGATGCTGGCCGACCTCGTAGCCCGCCTGGCACCCAGCGCTGCGGCCAAGGACATTGCCCTCATCTTGCACTCCCCGGTGACGCCCTCCTGGGCGCGGACCGACGCAGTGCGCCTCGAACAGGTGGTCGGCAACCTGGTCGAGAACGCGCTCAAGTACGTGCCGATCGGCGGCGAGATCAACGTCTCGCTGCAGGGCAGAGGAGAACAGTGGCTCATCGGCGTGAAAGACAGCGGGCCCGGCATCCCGGAGGCAGCGTTGCCGCACATCTTTGAGTGTTACTTCCAGGCGCCGCAACGTGAGGGGCTACCCCGCAAGGGCATGGGCCTGGGCCTGTACATCAGTCGGGAGATCATTCACGCCCTGGGGGGCGATATCGGGGTGGAAAGCGCTGCCGGCCAGGGCTGCACCTTTACGGTGACTCTGCCCCGCGAGTAGCATCCACGAACCATTCCAACGGGACCACCGGAGGCATACCACATGGCCCAACGTATCCTGATCGTGGACGACGATCCCACTCTGGTCGAGATGCTGACCTTCGTGCTCACGCGAGGGGGGTATGAGACCGTCGCCGCCACCGACGGCAGCCGGGCCATCGAGCTCCTGCGCACCATACCGATCGACCTGGTAGTGCTCGATGTGATGTTGCCCGATGTTGACGGGTACGAGATCTGCCGGCGCATCCGGGCGCTGCCCGCCGTCGGGCAGACGCCTATCCTGATGCTCAGCGCCCGCACCCAGGTGCCCCACAGGCTCAGCGGGTTCGAATCGGGCGCCGATGACTATGTGCCCAAGCCGGCGGACCCCAAAGAGATCCTGGCCCGCGTGCGGGCGCTGATCGCCCGCGCCGGCCGTACCAAGGCGGTGCCGCCGCTGATCGCGTTCGTGGGGGTCAAGGGCGGCGTCGGGTCCACCACGACAGCCGTGAACGTGGCCCTATCGCTGCTGAGCAGCCACCCGCGCGTGGTACTCATGGAACTGGGGCAGTGCGGGCTGTCGGGCGCCTGGCAGCTCGGCCTGCAGCCCGGCGAGACCCTGCTGGACCTGAGCGTGGCCGACGGGTTCCGGCTGTCATCGTCTGCGCTACAACCGTGCATACAGGTGCACGCGAGCGGCCTGCACTACCTGGCTGCCCGGCCGCACGCCGTAGGCAGCGGCACGTTCCGCCAGGGGGTCCTGGCCGATACGCTCGCCTTCCTGCAAACCCAGTACGACGCCGTCATCGTCGACCTGGACGCCTCGGCCCTGGCCCAGAGCACCGAGGTCATCCGCCAGTCGACCGCGCTGATCCCCATCGCCGAACACGACCCGTTAGGCATGTGGCACCTGGACGCCCTGCGCCGCTGGCTGGCCGAGGCCCGCTTTGACGCCAAGGTGCCCGGCTTTGTCCTGGTGGACCGCTCGCCCGAGCCGATCCGCGACACGGCCTCGTCCTTGGCCAGCCAGGCCAGGCTGGGCGTGTTGGCGGTCATTCCGCCGGCCCCGCTGGCCATGTATCAGGCCAGCGTGATGCGCCAGCCGGTGGCACTCTCCGACCCCGAGTCGGAGGTGGCCACGGCCTACCGGGAACTGGCCGAACGCCTCATGGCCACCCCCATCGAGGCGCCCAGCGGCATGCGGCCATAATCGCGCCCGTTCTCCTGACACGCCCGACGGCCGGCCCCCCCGGGGGGCCGGCCGTCGCTCTATCCGGTGCGGGGCTTCTCGAGCGGCCCCGCGGGGGCCAGGTCAGAGAGTGTGGCCCGCCGCCTCGTACAGGCTGCGGACGTTCCGCCGCAGGGCAGGCGCCTTGAGGTCGGTGCTGTCGCTCCACTGGTCGATGCTGCCGATCAGAGGGGCCTCCAGCAGGGCGCGCACAGCCGGGTCGACGATCTTGGCACATAACGCCCGCGCGAAGCGTTCTCCCTCGATGACGCGGAACGGCCGGTCGAAGAACGGCCGGGCCTCGGGCGGCAGGGGCTCGGTGAGGCCCAGGGCATTGTGCCGCCGCGCCAGGTGCTCGTACGCGGAGATCAGGGCCTCCTCGCGCTCCGGCCAACGCTCCGCCCGCAGGGCAGCGGCCAGGAGCGGCTCCAGTGTCGCGGCGCAGGCCAGGCCGCGGAAGGCGCTGCCGAACCACTTGGCGTAGGGCGCGTAACGACGTTCCATCAGGAAGCAGAGCGACACCACGTCCCGCACCAGCCGCGCGCCGATGAGCGCCGAGCCGAGCTCGTCGCCGGCGTGCCCGGCCCGCGGCATGAGGTGTTCCTCCTGCCCGAGGCGCTGCCACCCCGCCGCGAGCATGTACAGCCACACGTCGCGCGGGTAGTAGGAGAGCCGCTCCCGCAGGGGGAGCAGCGTGCCCAGCCCATCGTGGAACACCGCGCCGGCGGTCATCTCGCGCAGCGCCTGGGAGGGGATGCTCAGCCAGTCGGCGGCGGCCAAACCGCGCTCCACCCCGACGCCCAGCAGCCGCTCAACGAAGGTGCTCAGCGGGCCCACGTAGGTGCGTGAAGGCGCCCCCGCTTCGCCCGGCCCCACGGGCAGGGGCACCTTCCAGCCGGCGTAGACCTCCGGCAGCCCTTCCCGGAGCAGGGCCACGACGCGCGCCGTCAGCCCCGGATCGCCCTCTGGCAGGAAAAGGAGCACCCGGGGCCCCCAGTCGTGGTCGGTGGACATGGGCGTGTCGTAACCGAGCACCTCACTGCCCGCCCCGAGCAGGGCCGCCGAGTAGGGCAGCGTGGGCCAGTGGGCGCGCACCAGGGGCGCCACCACCTCCCCGTAGAACCGCCCACTCAGTTCCAGGCCGGTGACGAAGGGCTGCATGGTTGCATCTCCCGGGCTCACGGCACGGAGGGCAGCGGAGTGGGGCGGCCCGGCTGCTCGTACGCGAGGAGGGGGGCCGCGTCACCGGTCAGCTCCTGGCCGGGCGGCGTCCAGCGGCCAGCCAGGAGCGCCATCTCGCACAGAGCATGGGCCAGGTCGTCGCCCAGGACCTCGGGCCGAAAGCGCCAGGTCCAGTTGGCATGGGGGCGCCCGGGGCAGTTCAGGCGCGCCTCCGAGCCGAGCCCCAGAACGTCCTGCAGCGGGTAGATGGCCGTATCGGCCACCGAGTTGCACACCAGGCGCACAAAGGCCCAGTGCAGCGCCTTGCCGCTGCTGCCGGCGTACACGCGGGCGCGATGCTGCACATCGTGCTCCTGCTCGGCGTACCAGCCCTGGGCTGTGTCGTTATCGTGGGTACCGGTGTAGGCCACCGAGTCGGGCGTGTAGTTGTGGGGCAGGTGCGGGTTGGCCGCATCGCCGTGAAAGCCAAACTGCAAGACGCGCATGCCGGGCAGGCCAAAGGCCTGCCGCAGGGCAATCACATCGGCCGAGATGAGCCCCAGGTCCTCGGCGATGATGGGCAGCTCGCCAAAGCGCTCACTTACGGCACGGAAGAACGCCTCCCCGGGCCCCTGCACCCAACGCCCGTTGATGGCCGTCGTCTCAGTGGCGGGCACCTCCCAGTAGCCGCTGAACCCGCGGAAATGGTCGATGCGGACCACGTCCACCTGGGCCAGAGTGCGCTGCAGCCGCTCCAGCCACCAGTCATAGCCCCGCTCGCGCATCACGTCCCAGCGATAGAGAGGGTTGCCCCACAGCTGGCCAGTGGCGGAGAAATAGTCGGGCGGCACCCCAGCCACGACCGTGGGCCGGCCACCCGCGTCGAGGGCGTACAGATCCTGGTGCGCCCAGACGTCGGCGCTGTCATGCCCGACAAAGATGGGCATGTCCCCCATAATCGTCAGCCCGCGCTCGGCGGCATAGGCTCGCACGCGCCGCCACTGGGCATCGAACAGGAACTGCAGGTAGCGGCGGTAGCCCACCTCGCCCGCCAGCCGCTGGCGCCAGTCGCTGACTGCCTCTGGCTGGTACAGGGCGATCGCCTCAGGCCAGTCCACCCAGGACGCCCAACCAAAATGGAGCTTCAGGGCCATAAAGAGGGCGAAATCGTCCAGCCAGGTGGCGTTCTCTTCGCAGAAGGCCAGGTAGGCGGAACGCGTTACCAGCGTGCCATCGCGCAAGAAGCGCGCGTGTGAGCGGCGCAGCACGCGGTCCTTGTGGGCGATGACGGCACCATAGTCCACCGCGTCGGGAGCGAAGAAGGGACGATCGGCCAAGTCCTCGGGGGCCAGCAGGCCTTCGGCGAGGAGTTCCTCCAGGCTGATGAGCAGCGGATTGCCGGCAAACGCAGAGAAGGGCTGGTACGGAGAGTCGCCGTACCCGGTGGGCCCCAGCGGCAGCACCTGCCAGAGGCGTTGCCCCGCCTTTTCCAGAAAGTCGAGGAAGCGACGGGTCCCCTCACCCAGGTCGCCGATCCCGTCGGGCCCGGGCATACAGGTGGGGTGACACAGGATGCCACTGACGCGCCGTGGTTTCACACCGATCCCTCCCCTGCCCTTTGGTTGGGTTCCGCCCGTGATGCCCGCGGGAGGCCCGCTGCCGTACGATGATAGCACGCTGCCCCACCCAGGGCAATCGCCTGACGACCAGCCAGCACCCTACCCTGCCGAAAACCATTGACGGAGACCTCACCGCGTGCTAAGATCACCGCACAGACAGACAAGGAGGTCGCCGTGAGGAACAAGCACCGTTGGCTCGTCCTGGCCATCTGCTACGGCTTTGTGCTGCTCCACCAGGCCGACAAACTCCTGATCGGCCCACTGACCACTCCCATCATCGAGGAGTTCGGCATCACGCAGGCCAAGATGGGGGCGGTCTCCACGCTGGCCATCCTGGTCTCCGCGATCTGCTACCCGGTGTGGGGCTACCTGTACGACCGTTACGCTCGCGCCCGGCTCCTGGCGGCGGCCTCATTCCTGTGGGGCGCCAGCACTTCGCTGAACGCCCTGGCGCGCTCTTACGGGGTCTTCCTGGTGACCCGCGGGTCCACCGGCATTGACGATTCCGCCTACCCGGGCATTTTCAGCCTGCTGGCCGACTACTTTGGGCCGCGGCTGCGCGGACGGATCTTTGGGCTGCTGCAGACGGCCATGCCCTTCGGGTACATGCTGGGCCTGATTCTGGCCGCGGCGCTGGGGGGGTCACTCGGCTGGCGCAAGGTGTTCTACCTGACGGGTGGGCTGGGCATCCTCCTATCGGTGATCATCTTCCTCGTAGTTCGAGAGGCGCCGCGCGGAGGCGCCGAGCCCGAACTGCAGGGGCTCGACGAGGTGCCGGCCTTTCGCTTCAGCTGGCCGGTGGCGCGGCGCCTCCTGGGTAGCCGCAGCATGGGGCTGATCTTCCTGCAGGGCTTCTTTGGGTTGTTCCCCTGGAACGTGCTGACCTACTGGTTCTTCCGCTACCTGGAGATGGAACGCGGCTTCACCTCGCAGGAGGCGACCACGACGATGATGGTCGCCATCGTCACCCTGGCCAGCGGCTACGTCGTGGGCGGCTCTCTGGGAGATCGGCTCTTCCGCCGTAGGCTGGACGGCCGGGTGCTGGCGGCCGGCGGGGGCGTCATCGCCGGGGCCGTGTTCCTGACCATCGCCATGAACGTGCCCCCGGCCAGCAAGGCGCTGTTCATCGCCGTGATGGCGCTCACCGGCGTGACCATGTCGATGGCGGCACCCAACGTCTCGGCCACCGTACAGGACATCGCCGAACCCGAGGTGCGCAGCTCGGCCCTGGCCATGCTCAGTTTCGTAGAGGGCACCGGCGCCGCCCTGGCCCCCTGGCTGGCCGGGATCATCGGCGACCGCTGGTCTCTACGGGTGGCCATCCTGGCCATCTGCGTGGTAACCTGGGTCATCTGCGCAGCGCTCTTTGCCGCCCTGGCCCGCGCCGTGCCCGCCGAGATCACCCGCTTTCGTGAGACCATGCGCCGGCGCGCGGAGGAGAGTGCCAGGCTGCCCCGAAGCGCCGAGGGTGCCGTCGCCGCGGAGTGATGGCGCACACCTCTGCCGGAGGAACCCAAGAGATCTTGACAGCAGCAGGTCATGCGCCTAAGATCACTGGCAATCGGGAGCACAGTGGGCGCCGCCACAGGCAGAGCCGTGGCGGCGCGTTCCTATCGTTCGCTGGCAAGGCCTGTGGGCCCTGCCGAAGGAGCAGACGATGACTACGACGGACCCGCACGCAGCGCCTGACACGTTCGCGGCCATCCGCCGGGTACTGTGGGTCACCATGGGGATGAACCTCATCGCCACGGTGGCCAAGCTGGCCGTGGGCTATGCCACCGGCGCGCTGAGCCTGGTCGCCGACGGGTACGACTCTGTCTTCGATTCTGCCTCCAACATCATCGGGCTGATTGGGATCGGCGTGGCCTCTCGCCCGCCCGACGAGCGCCACCCTTACGGGCACCGCAAGGCAGAGACCCTCTCCGCCCTGGTCATCGCCATGCTCCTCTTTGTGACGACCTGGGAACTGGCCAAGTCGGCCGTGGAACGGTTGCGCAACCCCTCCCTGATCACTGGCCAGGCGACCTGGCTGAGCTTTGGCGCCCTGGCGGTGAGCATCGCCGTGCACCTCCTGGTCGTCTGGTATGAGATGCGCGAGGGCCGCCGCCTAAAGAGCGAGGTGCTGGTGGCCGACGCCATGCACACCCGTGCCGATATCTTTGTCTCCCTGGCCGTGGCGGGCGGGCTGCTCGCCGTGCGCCTCGGCATCCCCATTGCCGACCCGCTGATGGCGTTGGTGGTGGCCGCGGCTATCGGCAAGATCGGGGTAGACATCGTCCGGCAGACCACCTCCGCCCTGATGGACGAGGTGGCCCTGCCGACCAGTGCCCTGGAGCCGATCATCCTTTCGGTCCCTGGGGTTGCTTCGGCGCACCGAGTACGCACACGTGGGCACGAGGCGGCCGTCATGGCGGACCTGCACATCCGTGTGGACCCGGCCATGAGCGCCGCCCAGGCCCACGCTTTGGCCCATGAGGTGCAGCACCGCCTGGCACAGGCACAGCCCTCCCTGCACGACATCACCGTCCACGTGGAGCCTTCCGCCAGCCCTTCCGTCGAGACGCCGCAGCAGCAGATCACCACCCGCCTGCGGCGCCTCGCCGACGGCCAGGGGCTGGGCGTGCACTCCGTGTGGGCTCACCATCTGGATGACGCCTATTATGTCGACGTCCACCTGGAGGCCGATGGCGCCCTGCCACTTCGGGACGTCCACGCCATGGCGTCCGAGTTTGAGGCGCGCGCGGTGGCCGAGATCCCTGACATTGCCGAGGTGACTACCCACCTCGAGCCCACGGGGCTGCTCGTGGCGGCGGACCAGAGCGAGGCCACAGACGACAGCACCGTGGCAGCGGTGCGAGAGGTGGTCGCCCGACGCCTGGGGCCCGACCCCTGCCATGACGTGCGCGTGATCCAGGGGATCGAGGGGCGCACGGTCTCTCTGCACTGCTACCTGCCGGGCGACGCGACCCTGGCCGAGGCCCACCGCGCCGGAGACGCCCTCGAGCACGAGATCCTGGCCGCGGTGCCCGGCGTCACGCGGGTCTTTGTGCACACGGAGCCGCGCCTGTCGTGAGGCGCTGACCCGTCGAAAGGACCCGGATCGATTCTGACCGTTTGTAGCGTACTAGGTGTTGCCGTTGTCTATGGAACCGCATCGCGTCGACCGCGATAATATCGACCCCGCTCTGCGGCGGCTCTATCTGCAAGCCAGCGCCGTCGCCCTGGGGGGCAACCTGTTTCTCCTGCTGGCCAAGGGCGCCGCTGCTCTGACGAGCCGCTCCAGCGCCATCTATGCCGATGCTGGGAACTCCGCCTCTGACGTGGCCTACAGCATCCTGATGGGGTTCGGGCTGTGGTTCTCGTTGCGCCCGCCCGACGATGGGCACCCCCATGGGCATCGCCGCGTGGAGTCGCTGGTGAACCTCGCCATCGGCCTGATGATGGCGTACGCGGCCTGGGAGGCTGCCCAGGCAGGCCTGCGGGCCTGGCGGGGGGGCGTTGCCCCCGCGTTGACTCCGCTGGCCCTGGCCGTCCCTCTGGTGGCCGGCTTCGTCAAGACGGGCATGTACATCGTCGCCCGGCGGCTGGGCCGCCGGGCCGCCAGCCCGGCGCTACTGGCCACCGCCAGCGACAACCTGTCTGACATCGTCTCCTCGGCGATGGCCCTCGTGGGCTACCTGGGCAGCCGCCTGCTCTTCCCCGTGCTGGACCCCCTGGCGGCCTTTGCCGTAACGGCCTGGATCGCGTACGCGGCGTTTGGCGTACTGATAGACGGCATCAGGCAACTGGTGGGCGGCGCCGGCACGCCCGAACTGCACGCTGCCGTCGTGGAGGCGGCACGAGGCGTCCAGGGCGTCGTCGCCGTGGACCGGGTTATCCTGGAGCACAACGGCCCCAAGATCAGCGTGGACATCCACGTGCGCATGTGCGCCGACACGCCCCTGCGCGACGTCCATCGCGCCAGCCACAGCGTGCGCGCCAGCATCGAGGCGCTCGACGAGGTCGACCACGCCTTCGTCCACGTCGAGCCAGTCCTCGGCTGAGGCAAGAGGAACGCGCAGCGCGTACGCCTCTCAGGAGTTGCCTGCCGGCTCGGCCCCGAACTACAAGTGATGATCCGCTCATCTCGTTCCCTCGCCCACTGGCGGGCAACTGTGGGGTTCCTTGCCCTCTAGCGGGGCACATTGCCACGCCCTCATCCGCACACGTGTGCATTGACAATGGCGATCACTTGTGATACGATGGCCGCAGTGCGTAGCAGCCCATAGGCGGGCTGTTCGCTGCTGCGAGCGACCGTGCCCCACGCGTCCCTCGCCTGGCGACGGCGAGGTCGCCCGCCCGAGAGGAGGCTCACAGGTGAGCTTCGGGCCCATGGCAGGTCTACCATGCCTCATACCGTGACGGTGCCACTCGTAGCCCGTCGCCCGCTGCGCCCACCCCAGGCTGACGCGCCGGCCTCCGCCCGCCGACGCCTGCGGCCGGGCGCCTTCCCCTGCGAGTCTGCACTCCGCCACGCCGTGTGCCTGGCGACCGCCGCCCTCTATCGGACGGAAAGGAGGTGGTCGCCGCCCCCCGAGACCGCGCAGTAGTAGGTCACCCCGATGTCGACGGCCAGCGCGTCGGCCCTTTGGCCCGCGCCCGGGCGTCGCAATCCTCGGTGACCCCTACACCGCCCCATGCGTCGGACGTCTAGCGATAGGTATGGTGTGGATCGGGACTGCAAAGGAGAAAGGGAGACATGTCACGCATCAGAACTCTCTCCGTGCTGCTGATCGTCGCCAGCCTGCTGCTGGCCGCCTGTGTCGCTGCGCCCGAGACGGCCGCCCCGGCCGCCCAGCCCGCTGCCGTCGCGCCCGAGGCGCCCCAGGTCACCCAGGCCGGGCTCGTCCTGGGCCTGGCCGTGCACGCCAACCCGGCTGAAGACTCGTTCTGGGCCGTGGTCGAGAAGGGCGCCAAGGATGCCGCGGCAACCTACGGCATCGACCTCCGCTCGGGCGGCAGCTCTGACCCCGTCGCCCAGGCGCAGCTTATCGAGGACCTGATCGGCGCCAAGGTCAACGGCATCATCGTCTCGTTGGCCAACCCCGATGCGCTCAAAGACGCGGTGATGAAGGCCACGGCCGCCGGCATCCCGGTCATCACCATCAACTCGGGCGTGAGCGTCTACAAGGAGCTCGGCGCGCTGACCCACGTCGGCCAGACCGAGTTCGTGGCCGGCCAGGGTGCCGGTGAGCAGTTCGCCAAGGCCGGCGCCAAGAAGGTGCTCGTCGTCATCCACGAGGAGGGCAACATCGGCCTCGAGGAGCGCGCCGACGGCTGCGCCGACACCTTCACCGGTGAGGTGGAGCGCTTCAACGTGGCCACCACCGGCGTCCGCGACATCGCCGGCACCTTGGCCGCCATCCAGAACAAGCTCATCGCCGACCCGGCCATCGACGCCATCCTGGCCCTCAACACCAACATCGCCATTGCCGCGCGCGACGCCGTCAAGGCCGCTGGCGGTAAGCAGATGATCGCCACCTTTGACCTGAGCCCTGACGTGCTCAAGGCCATCGAGGATGGCGAGATGATGTTCGCCATCGACCAGCAGCAGTACATCCAGGGCTACCTGCCGGTCGTGTTCCTCTACCTGTACAACACCAACCTGAACACCGTCGGCGGCGGCCTGCCCGTCCTCACGGGCCCGGGCATCGTCGACAAGACGAACGTCACGCAGGTGATGGACCTGTCTGCCAAGGGCACGCGCTGACCCTGGCAGGGCCGGGCCTGCCGGCCAGTGACGTCCATACGGCGAGTGCATCAGTACGCGGGATGGGACCCCGGAACCCGGTTCCGCCCCATCCCGCCCCCTTTATGCCGGCCGCAGGGGCAGGAGCCACGTGTGGGCCGGCGCGGGCACGAGGGAGGAAGCACCATGGCGGCTGAGACGCGGGCATCGCAAACGGCCACCGACGAACGGCTGGCCAGGGTCGGCGCCGTCAGGGGGCTCTTCCGGCGGGTGGAGATCGGGGCATTGATCGGCGCCGTGGTGGTCTGGGTTCTGTTTGCCCTGATCACGCCCGAGCACTGGGTCTCCATCACCGGCGTGGCGCGCATCCTGGACCCGGCCTCGACGCTGGGGATCATGGCCACGGCGGTGGCTCTGCTCATGATCGGCGGAGAGACGGACCTTTCCACCGGCGTCATGACCGGCACGACTGGCCTGGTCGCCGGCCTGCTGGCCACCCGGGCGGGCTGGAACCTGTGGCCAGCCATGCTGGCCGCCCTCGTCTTTGCCCTCGCCGTGGGGTACCTCAACGGGGTGATGGTCGTCCGTACCGGCTTGCCCTCCTTTATCGTAACGCTGGCAACCTTCTTTATCCTGCGAGGCGCCAACGTGGGCGTCACCCGTTTGGTGACGGAGCAGGTCTACGTCGGCGGCATCGACAAGGCCGCGGGCTTTGCCGCGGCGCGCACCCTGTTCAACACCGGCATCAACTTCCTGGGGGTCGAGTTCCGCAGCGCCATCATCTGGTGGGTCGTGCTCGCCCTCGTGGCGAGTTTCGTGTTGCTGCGCACCAGGTACGGCAGCTGGGTGTTTGCCGCCGGCGGAGACGCCAACGCCGCGCGCAACGCGGGCGTTCCGGCGGGGCGCGTCAAGGTCAGCCTGTTCATGGCCACCGCGCTGGCGGCCTGGCTGGTGGGCATGATGAACATCGTGCGGCTGCGCTCGGCCGTGGCCAGCCAGGGGATCGGGCAAGAGTTCGTCTACATCATTGCCGCCATCATCGGCGGCTGCCGCATGAGCGGCGGATACGGATCCGTCATCGGTGCCGCCATCGGCGCCGTAATCTTTGGGATGGCCCAGGTCGGCATCGTCTTTGCCGGCTGGGACACCGACTGGTTCTATAGCTTCCTGGGCGTCATGCTCCTGGTCGCTGTTCTGGTGAACAACTATACGCGCCGGCGGGCGGAGGAGATCAGCGTGTCGGCCGCCAGGGCGCGGACGGAAGAGGCCTAGGCAGATGAGCGAACCCATCATCGACGTGCGCAATGTGACCCGCATGTTCGGCAGCGTCATCGCGCTGAGCGGGGTGTCGCTCCGCGTGTACCCCGGCGAGATCACCTGCCTGCTGGGCGACAACGGCGCCGGCAAGTCCACCCTGATCAAGATCCTGTGTGGCGTGCACCAGCCCAGCGACGGGGAGTACTACCTGGAGGGGCAGCGCGTGCTCTTCCATTCCCCCCGCGAGGCGCTGGAGCGCGGCATCGCCACCGTGTATCAGGACCTCTCGTTGATCCCGCTGATGTCCATCTGGCGCAACTTCTTCCTCGGCGTCGAGCCTCAGCGGGGGTTGGGGCCCGTCAAGTACCTGGACGTGGCCCAGGCGAAGCGCACCGTCCGCGAGGAGCTGGGCAAGATGGGGATCGACATCCGCGACCCCGACCAGCCCGTAGGGACGATGTCGGGCGGGGAGCGCCAGTGCATCGCCATCAGCCGGGCCATTCACTTTGGGGCCAAGGTCCTGATCCTGGACGAGCCAACGGCCTCGCTGGGCGTCAAGCAGGCGGGGATCGTGCTGCACTACATGGTCAAGGCCAAGCGGCGGGGCGTGGCGGTGATCTTTATCACCCACAACCCGAACCACGCCTACCCGGTGGGCGACCATTTCGTCGTCCTGCGGCGCGGGCACGTCCTGGCCGACTGCCGCAAAGACGAGATCTGCCAGGAGGAGCTCCTCAACCTGATGGCCGGCGGGGAGGACCTCGTGCGGCTGCAGCAGGAGCTGGGCGACCTCCTCGGAGAAGAGCAGCATGCCGCGGCCCGGCCCGGCTGAGGGGTCCGCCTCCCGCGACGGCCAGCGAGTGAGAGGGTTCCGTAACGGGCGGGCCGTCACGCGGCTGGCAGCGGCCGCCGCCCTGGCCCTGGCGATGCTCCTGGCGGGCGGGCACCTCACGCCCGCCGGCCAGGACCCTCCTGCGCAGATGATCGCCGACGCGTCGGTGGGCAATGACCTCGGCACCCTGGCCCTTGAGGCCTGGGAGCGCTTCCTCGGCGCCTTTGCCGCGCGGCAGGCCTGCTTTGACGACGTACGCCTGCGCGCTGCCACAGCGCTCGCCAGCCAGGCCTCCTACGACCCGGCCACGGCGACGGTGACCGTGCGGGTGCCCGGCACGGCAGCCGTGCTGCAGGGCGCCCTCGTCCACGAGTGGGCGCACCACGTCGAGTTCCAGTGCCCGGCGCAGGCTGCGTTGCGGCCCGCCTTCCTGGCCGCCCAGGGCCTGCCGCCAGGGACCCCCTGGCGCCCCGCAGAGATTCCTACCGACCCCTCCGCGGGACAGTGGGCGGAGATCCCCTCCGAGCAGTACGCCGAGTCCGTGGTGCTCCTGGTGCTGGGTAGCGACGCCCTACCCAGCCGGGCCCGCCTATCCCCCGAGGCCATCGCCACTATCGCTCGTTGGCTGGAGGGAGAAAAGAGACAGGATTGACAGGATTCACAGGATTTCGGACCCTTCACAGCCATCCATCCTGAGAGTCCTGTCAATCCTGTAAATCCTGTCCTCTATCCTCTCTTGTGGTCCCCTCGGGCGTCTATGCCAGGATGCCGCGCGCCGCTTCGGCCAGGGCCTGGCCGAGGGCGGTGTGGGCCTCCGGGTCGAGATGGATGCCGTCCACCTCCGACGAGCGCACCACGCTGCCCGCGTCGAGCAGGCCGCAGCCCATCTCCTCGGCAACGCGGCGGAACTCTGCGCCAAAGAGGTCCGACTTGGGCCCCGCGCCGTGGAACATCTGGGCAAAGCCGGTGAGCCGCGTCACCGGCGGGGGAGCCACCAATAGCACCGCCGGCGCCTGGCCGCCCGGGCCGCTGGCGCTCTGCAAGACCGTGCGCACCAGGACGCCGGCACCGTTAGCGATGTCGTACGCCGAGACGGAGTAGCGCATCTTGAGGTCGTTGGTGCCGAGCAGGATGATGACCAGGTCGAGCGGGCGGTGCGTCTCCAGGCAGGGGATCAGGTAGGTGTGCCCGTTCTTGTGCCCCTCGATCGGGTCGTCCCACACGGTGGTGCGCCCGCAGAGGCCCTCTTCGATGACGAGGTAGCCTTCGCCGAGGGCGCCGCGCAGGACGCCCGTCCAGCGCACCTCACGCGGGTAGCGGTCGCGGGTGCGGGGGTCGTAGCCCCAGGTGTTGGAATCGCCGTAGCAGAGGACGGATTTCATGGGCTGCTCCTATTCGCCTTCCAGTTCCTCGTAGATGCTGCCGAACTGCTCCAGCGCGGATTGCAGGTTCTCGACGATGTCGGCGGCCAGGGCCTCGGGGGGCGGCAGGTTCTCGAGGTCCGCCAGGCTGTCGTCCTTGAGCCAGAAGACGTCCAGGCTGGCCTTGTCGCGCTGGGTCAGCTCGTCGTACGCGAAAGCACGGAACCGTTCGCTCTCCTGCCGCTGGTCGCGGTTATCGGCGTGGTAGCAGGCCACGAAATCGCGCAGGTCCTCGTCGCCCAGCGGGTGCTGCTTGAGGGTAAAGTGCATGTTCGTGCGCAGGTCATAGATCCACAGGCGTTCCGTCCAGGGGCGCGGGCTGGCCGGCTTGCGGTCAAAGAAAAGGACGTTGGCCTTGACTCCCTGGGCATAAAAGATGCCCGTGGGCAGCCGCAGCAGCGTGTGCACGTCGCACTCCTGCAAGAGCCGCCTCCGCACCGTCTCACCGGCCCCGCCCTCAAAGAGCACGTTGTCGGGGACAACGATGGCCGCTCGGCCCTGCATCTTGACGAGGGTCTTGACGTGCTGCAGAAAGTTCAGCTGCTTGTTCGAGGTGCTGGCGCAGAAATCGGCCCGCTCGTAGATCAGCGTCTCGCGGGTGGCCTCCCCCTCCCCGTTCCACACGGTGATGCTGCTCTTGCGGCCAAAGGGTGGGTTGGTGAGGACCATGTCGTAGCGCACGCCGGGGTCGCCCCGCAGGGCGTCATCGGTCAGGATGGGGCTCTGCTCCCCGCCGATGCCGTGAAGGTACAGGTTCATGGTGCACAGCCGCACCACGCTGTCGACGATGTCCACGCCGCTAAAGGCGCCGTCTCGCAGAAAGCGGACCTGGTCGCGGTCCAGGTGAAAGCGGCCCGGCTGGGTGAGGTAGTCGTGGGCGGCCAGGAGAAAGCCCCCTGTGCCGCAGGCCGGATCGTGGATGGTCATCCCCGGCTCGGGGCGCATCACCGCGACGATGGCCCGGATGAGGGGACGCGGCGTAAAGTACTGCCCCGCGCCGCTCTTGACGTCGCTGGCGTTCTTTTCCAGGAGGCCCTCGTAGATGTCCCCCTTGACGTCGGCGTCGAGGCCCAGCCAGGTCTCCTCATCGATGAGCAGGATGAGCCGGCGGAGTTTGGCCGGATCCTGGATCCTGTTCTGCGCCTTGCGAAAGATGACGCCCAACATCCCCGGCTCCCGGCCCAGTTCGGTGAGGATATGGCGGTAGTGGCTCTCCAGCGCGTCGCCGTCGCGGGCCAGGAGGGTCGGCCAGCCCAGCTCCGCGGGGATGCCGGACGCGCGCCGCAGTGGAGACTGGGTGCCCTCCTCGGCCATCTTTAGGAAGAGCAGGTAGGTGAGCTGCTCCACATAGTCCCCGTAGCTCACGCCGTCGTCGCGGAGCACGTGGCAGTAGTTCCAGAGCTTGTCTACGATGCTTGCCGACGTGCTGGCCATCTAGAGCGACCTCCCTGGGTCTTGTCGCGCGGCGCGGATGCGTTCGAGGAGTATCTCGGCGGGCTCGTCGGAGGGGTCCTGGGGTACCAGTTTGCCCTCGAAGGCACGGCGCAGGATGGACTGACGGAGCTGGTCAGCACGTCTCTGCGCTTGCTCAATGCCGCTACGCACGGCGTACGTGGTGCTGAGCCTTTCCGAAAGCTCGCGAACTATCACGTCCTGCTCGGCCTTCGGTGGCAGGGGCACGACAAGTCCGGCGAGTTTTCTGCCGTTCACATTGGGCTGCCCGATCCCCTGCTGAAGCTCACTGATCTGCTGCCAGTAGAGAGTGCTCTGGAGATACTGATATATGAATGAGCTGCTCAGCGCTCCTGCGAGCCGCACACGTATTAGGTACGAGGCAAACACTGCATCGGGCACTTGCCCCGTTACGAGGAAGCTTTTGCCTACTGTTGCCCCAGTCCTGGCGAACAGCAGATCTCCGGAGTTCAGGAAGTAACGGTCCGCCTCGTCCTTCTTGATCTTGCAGTGGGGAACGCTGTCCCAATACACCCTTTGGTTCTGTATATCAGTGATACGCAGCATCTTCGGCCCGACAGGCTCGGGCACAGCCTTGGCTGTGTACCCGTACTGAATGGCCGTCGACAGGTCGCCCAGTCGCGCCCACTCCCAGCCGTCGGGCAAGTCTGCAAGCTCCTCAATGGCCAAAGTGGGCAGCTCACCACCCGGCAGGCGGCGCTGTCCGGTCTGCTCGGCGGTCTCGCGCTCGCGGCGGATGCGTTCCAGCAGCGCCGCGGCCGGCTCCAGCTCATGCCGGTGGGCCTCCCGCCAGGCCGCGGTGAGCCTGCCCTCGAAGGCCTCCTTCAACACCGACTGGCGGTAGCGCTCCAACAGAGCCTGCGCCCGCTCCAGCGCCGCGACCCCGGCATCCAGCCGGGTGAAGAGCTCCTCTATCTTGGCCACGATGCGACGCTGTTCGGGGAGGGGGCAGATCGGAATTCCAAAAGACTTGAGGTCGGCGCCGGAGATGGCAGCGAACGTGGTGCCCGCCCCCTGGTCGGAGATCTGCCGCTCAAATGCCCTCAGAACGTAGAGAAGATAGCGCGCCTCGGTCCCCTGACATCCTCGGATGGCTGCCAGGCCGCGCCCGATGCAGGCCTTCTCAGGACAGAGGTTGGTCGGTCCCACGGGCGCCCGCACCGAGATCAGAACGTCCTCAGCATTGGCAACTTTCTTCGGCTCTGCGCACCACTTCCGCACGCATGGGTAGAGCTCGCCAAACTCCGCTTTGCCCTGAAAGAACGGAAGGCCTCGACCTTCGGTGTTGTAAGTAGACGACGGTGGTGACTGGCCCATGATGATGTACGCTGCGTCCGAAAGCGCTGCCCATGCCCAGCTCCGGGGCAGGGCTGGACCCCCGCTGTGCTCGCTCACGCCGCCAGCACCTCATTCATCTGCTCCACCAGCCCAGTCAGCTCCTCCCCAAACAGGCGGTATGCCCTCATGACGCCGCCCTTCTCATAGAACGGCGCGTACTCGAAATCCTCCAGAGTGACGGCCAGTGAAGCGGCAACGTGGTCACGTATCATCTCCAACCAGGCGATCTGTTCCGGCGTGAACTCACGGCCGGCCACCCGCTGCCCGGCCAGCCACGCCTCATAGCGCTCCTGCACCACCGTCGGGAACGGCTCCAGCGTCTCCGTCTGGCCCAGGGCGTAGCGCAAGAGCGAGACCAGGTTCGTCAGGAGCTTCTGCGGCCCGGCCCCCCGCACCCTGGCCGCCTCCAGCTGCTCGTAGGCCTGCCAGAGCGCCTCCGCCGTCAGGCTGTAGGGCGGCCTCTCGATGGCCCGGGCCAGCTCTTTCACGTGGGCGTAGGTCAGCTGCCGCTGGCCGTAGGGCCGGGAGTAGAGGATCTGCAGGGCGGCCAGCTCATCCTTGTTCTCCTCGATGAACTGCCGGAAGCTGCTCACCAGGGCCTGCGCGCGCTCCTTCGCTCCCGCGTCATAGCCCGCCGCGAGCAAGACGTCCTGGGTGACGGTGTCGATAGTCTGCTCGCTGCGGCGCTGCACGGCCACGAGCGTCTCGCGGAGGGTAGGCTCGTCGAAGGGCCGGGTGGCGTGCTCGGCCAGTTCCGCGGCGGCCTGACGTCGCTGCTCGTCAGAGGGCTCCTCGACGCGGTACAGGGCCTGCGCCCGCTCGGTTTGCACGTCGGGGTCCAGCGCGTCCAGCAAGTCGTTCACGATCTCGCCGAGGCGCAGCCCGCCGGCGGCCTCCTGCACGTCCTGGCGGTCGGCCTCGCTCATCTTCTGGTCCAGGCGCGCCAGGCGGCTCGCCAACGAAGAGAGGGTATCCTCATCGCGCTGGCCCAGGGCCACCAGCTGCAGCAGCCTGTCAAAGGGGACGGTCCGCTTGCGTTCGAGTGGCTTGCCGTCCCCCTTGAGCGTCTCACACACGCCCACCGCGTCAACGATGACGAAATGCGTCTTGGCCTTTGCGTCGGGGGTGACGCTCTGAAAGTCATCCGGCAGGATGGTGCGGGTGCCGCGGCCCTTCATCTGCTCAAAGTACACGCGCGACTTGACGTCGCGCAGGAAGAGCAGGCATTCCAGCGGCTTGATGTCGGTACCTGTGGATATCATGTCAACCGTTACGGCAATGCGGGGATAGTAGTTGTTGCGCAGGGCAGCGATGAGATCGTCGGGCTTGTCCCCAGTCGTTTTGTAGGTGATCTTTTTGCAAAAGTCGTTGCCCTGCCCGAACTCCTCGCGGATGATGTGGACGATGTCCTCTGCGTGAGAGTCGTCTTTGGCGAACACCAGGGTCTTGGGCACCTCGCTGCGGCCGGGAAAGATCTCCTGGAACAACCGGTCGCGGAAGGTCCGGATGATGGTACGAATCTGGTCGGGGGCAACCACGTCGCGGTCGAGCTGGCTGGCCCCATACTCCAGGTCTTCATCCAGAAGCTCCCAGCGCTGCTGGCGGGTCATTTTGTCGCGCTTGTCGACATAGTGGCCCGCCTCGACGCGGCTGCCGCCCTCGGTGACCTGGGTGCGGATCCGGTAGACATCATAGTCCACATTGACGCCATCGGCCACTGCCCGCTCGTGGCCGTACTCGCTGACCAGGTTGTTGTGGAAAAAGCCCAGGGTCTGCTTGGAGGGCGTGGCGGTGAGCCCGATGAGGAAGGCGTCAAAGTACTCCAGCACCTGCCGCCACAGGTTGTAGATCGAGCGGTGGCACTCGTCGACGATGACCACGTCGAAGGTTTCGATGGGCAGGGCCGAGTTGTAGGCGACCAAGCGCGGGGCCTGCTCTTCGGCGTCCAGCTCGAACCCTGAGACCTCCTCGAGTTCCTCATCGATCTCTTCGCCTCTGAGCATGGAGTAGAGGCGCTGGATGGTACTGATGCAGACCTTGCTGGCCGCGTCGAGGGTGCTAGAGGTCAAGCGCTGCACGGTATAGAGCTCGGTAAACTTGCGGCCGTCATCGGGAGCCTCATAGCCCTGGAACTCACGCAGGGTCTGGCGGCCCAGGTTGCCGCGGTCCACAAGGAAGAGCACCCTCTTGGCGCCCGCGAACTTGGCCAACCGGTAGACGGAGGTCACGGCGGCGTAGGTCTTGCCGCTGCCGGTCGCCATCTGGATCAGGGCTCGCGGGCGGCCATGGGCCAGGGAGCCCTCCAGCCCCTGGAGCGCCTCGATCTGGCAGTCGCGCAGCCCTTCGAGCGCCAGAGGGGGCATCGCCTTGAGGCGTGCGCGCAGGGTGTCGGGCTGGCTCAGCCAGTCAGCCATGGTTTCCGGCCGGTGGAAGGCGAAGACACGCCGGGAGCGCGAGTCGGGATCGCGGAGGTCCCGGAAGAAGGTCTCGATACCGGTGCTCTCGTAGACGAAGGGGAGCGGCTGCTGCACCTGCGGCACCTGGGGCGGCGCGCTAGCGGCGTAGGCGGCCGATTGCTCAGATACCCCACTGAGGGTGTGCCCCTCGGCCTTGGCTTCGACCACGCCGACGGCCTTGCGGTCGACGAAGAGCAAGTAGTCAGGCGTACCGCCCGCCAAGGGGAACTCGCTGACGGCCACGCCGCGTGAGGCGGCCAGGTTGAAGGAGGGCCACTCCTGCACGGTCCAGCCGGCCTGGACGAGGAGGGCGTCGATGTGCCGACGGGCCATGGCTTCGGGCTTCATGCGCGCTACTCCGTGGGTCTCATCTGGCTGCTACTGGCACGGCGTTGTCTCACCGGAGGCTGCCGGTCCCGCGGACGGGCCGGCGCGCGGCGTGGAAGGGTTCCACCTGCGCACCCAGGCGCAGGATACCACAAGAGGAAGCATTCCGAAGCCCTATCATAACATGCAGATGTCTACTTCTCAAGTGGGATCGCCCGTCTGCAAAGCGACTGTACACCAAGGAAGTCGCCATGGTCGCGGGGGAATCCGCCGTGTGGCGGGATCTGTCCCCTCGTCTCGGGGCAGGCACGGAAAAGCAACAGGGCCAGCGATCCTAGGATCGCTGGCCCTGGCGTGTCGGGGCGAGACGATTTGAACGTCCGACCACTTGAACCCCATTCAAGTGCGCTACCTGGCTGCGCTACGCCCCGCTCACACCCGCAGTATAGCACCTCCGCCTCCGTCACGCAAATCCTCCTCCCCCTGCCGCGCTTTCGCCCCCTCCCCGTCTCTGCTATAATCGCCTCACGGTGGCCCGCGCACTCTTCTCGCCTCTTTCCAGAGCGCCGGACACGCGCGCGACCCGCAACGCACCTGGAGGAACGCGCCCCATGATCGTGCCCTGGAGATGGCTCGATGCGGCCCTGGCCGCATCCGAACGCCTGCCCGCCGTGGCCCGCCTCAAAGGCGGCGTCCGTCGCGGGCTGGTGATCGGCGCCCTGTGGGGCGGCCTCCCTCTCCTCCTGATCGGCGCGATCCTCGGTGGCCTCAACCGCGGCCTCCCCGGCGCCCTCATCGGCGGCCTCTCCGGCGCCGCCGGCGGCCTGGCGGTCGGCGGCCTGCTCGGCGCCCTGTTCGGTCCCAACTACTTTTACCACTCGGACTCGGCCGTGGTCACCATCCGGCTGGACGGCCCCGAGGGCCCCTTCCGCGCCGGCGACGTCGTCCGCGGGCACGTCCTCGTCGCCGCCCATCGCACCATGTCACTCGACGGCGGAGACATCCACCTGATCTGCCGCGGCAGCCGCGCCTGGGATGAGCTGCTCTTCGACTCGGACCAGCCGCAGCTGGCTTCCGACACCATCCCCTACCTCGTAGTCCAGGCGGGATCGCTCCCCTCCCGCACCGTCGGCCGCGACACCGCCTTCCGCTACCCGTTCGAGTTCACCCTGCCCGCCGATGCCCTGCCCACCCAGCACGGCAACGTCTACGCCATCGACTGGAACATCCATGCCCGCCTGGGCACCACGCAGATGCCCCGGCTGGAGGCCCAGCGCGAGATCATGGTCATGGCGGCCCCGCCGCTGGTGCCCTTTTACACGGGCGGCTACCGCGCCATGGTCTCCTCCGACGTCTGCCAGATGATCCTCTCGATGGACAAGATCCTCTACACCCCCGGAGACGCCCTGTACGCCTCGTTGCGCGTGGTGCCGCGGCAGAGCTTCGCTATCGACGAGCTGCGCGCCGTCCTGTTGCGCATCGAGAACGTCCCCGTGGGGGACGATCACATCGTCTACGTCGTCTTGGTCGACTCGGACTCGGGGCTGATCCGCGGCGAGCGGCGCCCCGGCGGGCAGGGCACCTCTTACGTCTGGCTGGAGAGCGAGGTGGACCTGACCGATCGCCAGGTCATCCGCGCCTCCGAGGCGCTCACCTACGAGTTCTGCCTGGACGTCCCCGCCACGTGGCGCCCCACCCTGGACGGTCCCGACGGGCAGGTCCTCTGGAAGCTCGGCGTGCTGATCGCCCGCCCCGAGCAGGACTCGCTGCGCATTTTCCACGAGGTGATCGTGCATACCAGCGCCGCCGTGCCGCAGGGCGTGTCGGCGGTGGAGCCGCCGCCGGTGCGCATGCGGCGCGTCACCGCCCCGCCCTCCAGCGGACGCCGCCCCGCGGCGCACGACGGGTTCCGTCCGGAACAACGCCCCGCTTTTTGACGCCCGTCCCCATTGCCTGTAGAATACCCGAGTTATTGTGCCCCGGTGCGCCGGCTCGCCCGGCGGCCGGCCTTTCCACGTGCAGAACCGGACAGCCGCCATGTTTGACGCCCTATCCGAAAAACTCCAGGAAAGCTTTCGCAAGCTCTCGCGCAAGGGGCGCCTTGCCGACGCGGACGTGAACGAGGCCCTGCGCGAGGTCCGCTTGGCCCTCCTCGAGGCGGACGTGAACTATCGCGTGGTGCGCGACTTTACCAAGCGCATCAGCGAGCGCGCCATCGGCGCCGAGGTGGCCAAGTCCTTGACGCCGGCCCAGACGGTCATCAAGATCGTCCATGAGGAGCTCATCACCCTACTCGGGGAGGCTGCCCCGCTGGACCTGGGCGGCCGCCGCCCGGCGGTGATCATGCTCGTCGGGTTGCAGGGCTCCGGCAAGACGACGATGGCCGCCAAGCTGGCCGTCCATCTGCGCAAGAATGGTGAGACGCCGCTCCTGGTGGCCGCTGACGTGTACCGCCCGGCGGCCGTCACCCAGCTGCAGACCCTGGGCGACCAGATCAACGTCCCCGTGCACAGCGAGCCAGCCGGCACCGCGCCGGTAACCATCTGCAAGAACGCCATCAAGCGGGCGGCGCGCGAGCAGCTCTCCGTCGTCCTGCTCGACACGGCCGGCCGCCTACAGATCGACGAGCAGATGATGCGCGAGGTGGCCCAGATCCGGCAGAGCGCCGAGCCGCGCGAGGTCCTCCTGATCGTCGACGCCATGACCGGCCAAGAGGCCGTGGCCGTGGCCGAGGAGTTCCACAAGCAGACGCCGCTCACCGGCCTGGTTCTCACCAAGGTCGACGGAGACGCCCGCGGCGGCGCGGCACTCTCTATCCGCAGCGTCACGGGGGTGCCGATCAAGTTCATGGGCGTGGGGGAGCGGCCCGCCGATATAGAGCCCTTCCACCCCGACCGGTTGGCGTCGCGCATTCTGGGCATGGGCGACGTGCTCACCCTCATCGAGCGGGCCGAGGCATCGTTCAGCGAAGAGCAGGCCCGCCGGATGGAGGAGCAGCTGCGCACAGCCTCCTTCACGCTGGAGGACTTTGTCGAGCAGTTGCAGGCCATGAAGCAGATGGGCCCGCTGAGCGACCTCCTCGGGATGATCCCGGGGATGCAACAGGTCACCAAGCAGTTGCCGGCCGGCGTCGCCGAGGAGTCGATGAAGGTCACGGAGGCGATCATCGGTTCGATGACGCGGCACGAGCGCCGTAGCCCCAGGATCATCAACGCCTCGCGCAAGCGGCGCATCGCCCGCGGCAGTGGCACTACCGTCCAGGAAGTGAACCAGCTGCTGCGGCAGTTCGGTCAGATGCAGCAGGTAATGAAGCAGGTACAGCAGGGCCGGGGCCGTGGTCTGCTGTCGCTCTTCCGTTAGCCGTTCGGCCGCTTCTGGTGTATAATCGCAGGCAGTAAGCCTAGACAAAGAGGGTACAAGTCACGCATGGTAATGATCCGACTTCGCCGCGTAGGTGCCAAAGGACAGCCCAGCTACCGGGTCGTGGTAGCCGACAAGCGCTCGCCGCGAGACGGACGCTTCATCGAGAACATCGGCCACTACAACCCGCGCACCGAGCCGCCCACCGTCAGCATCAAGGCGGAGCGCGCTGTGTACTGGCTGCAGCAGGGCGCACAGCCCACCGAGCCGGTTCGCCGGATGCTGGACTCGCTCGGCATCCTGGCCAGCATCGGCAAGGGCAGCGCTGAGGCAGCCCCTGCTGAGAGCGCCTAGGCGAGCCCCCGTATGAAAGACTTTGTGACCTATATTGCCAAATCTATCGTGGACCAGCCCGACAAGGTGGAAGTCACGCAGATTCGCGGACGCAACGCCACCATCCTCAAGCTACGGGTGGCCCCTGAGGATAAGGGCTGGGTCATCGGCAGGCACGGCCGCGTGGCCAACTCGATCCGCTCGCTCCTGCGCGTGGCGGCCGCCGACTCGGGCCGCAACGCCATCCTCGAGATCGAGTAGATGCGCCCGGCCGACCGCGCACCAGCCGGGCGACGCCCCCTCGGGGGCGACGCCTCGCATGGTGCTTCCCGCGGCCCGGCCGGAGGCGATCACGTTCTGTTTCTCGTCATCGGCCGCGTGGCGGCCCCGCGCGGTGTGCGGGGTGAGCTGCGCGTGAACATCGAGACCGACGCTCCGGAGCGCTTTGGCGACCTGGAGCGCGTCCTGCTCGGCGAGGACCACGTCCCCTTTCGCGTGGAGAGTGCCCGGGTTCATCGCGGCCAGGCGCTGCTCACGCTCGAGGGCATCGAAGACCGTGACGCGGCCGAAGCCTGGCGGGGCGCCTACGTCTACGTCCTCAGCGACGATGCCCTGCCCCTCGAGGAGGGCGAGTACTACCACCACCAGATCGTCGGGCTGGAGGTGGTGACTGAAGACGACGAGGCGCTCGGCCGCGTAACGGAGATCCTCTCCACCGGCGCCAACGACGTCTACGTCGTCCAGGGCCGCCGCGGTGAGGTCCTCCTGCCGGCGCTGGAGGGCGTCATCCTGCGCGTCGATCTGGCCAGTGGCCGCATGCACGTGCGCGTCCCCGAGGGTCTCCTCTAGAGCGCGCCCAACGAGGCCAGGGGTCCGCCGATGAGCGACATCCGCTTCTGGCTTGGCTTCAACCTCGTTCCCTATATCGGGCCGATGCGAGTGCGCGCCCTGCTCGCTTACTTTGGCGACCTGGAGGGCGCCTGGCGGGCCGACGCCGCCCACCTGCGCGCCGCAGGGCTCCCGCAGAACGCCATCCAGGAGCTCCAGTACCGCCGGCTGACCCTGGACCTGGACGCCGAGCTGCGCAAGGTGGAGGAGCGGGGGCTACATCTCCTCACCTGGGAGAGCGAGGCCTACCCCTCCCTCCTCAGGAACATCGACCAACCTCCGCCGCTCATTTATGTCGACGGCCAGGTCACGCCGGATGATGACTGGGCCGTCGCGATCGTTGGCACGCGTGACGCCAGCCCTTACGGCTTGCGCGTGGCCCAGCGTTTCGCCGCCGGGCTGGCGGCGAGCGGCGTTACCGTGGTCAGCGGGCTGGCCCTTGGCATCGACGGCGCCGCCCATCGGGCCGCGCTCGAGGCGGGCGGGCGCACCCTGGCCGTACTGGGCTGCGGGCTTGACGCGGTCTACCCGGCGCGGCACCGGGCCCTGGCCGCCGAGATCCGCAAGCACGGCGCGCTGATCTCTGACTATCCGCTGGGCACCCAACCGGAACCGAGCAACTTTCCGCCGCGCAACCGCATCATCAGCGGCCTCTCCCTCGGCACCCTGGTGGTCGAGGCGGGCGAACGCAGCGGGGCACTGATCACCGTGCACTTTGCCCTGGAGCAGGGGCGCGAGACCTTTGCCGTGCCCGGCAGTATAGACAACCGCAAAAGCGTGGGCACCAACACCCTGCTGCAGCGCGGCGAGGCCAAGCCCGTCATGGACGTGGCCGACATCCTGGAGGAACTGAACCTCGCCATGGTGCCGCAACAGCGGGTCGTGCGCCAGGTGGTCCCCGAGACGCCCGCCGAGATCGCCCTGCTGGAGCACATCTCCGCGGAGCCCCTACACCTGGATGAGCTCGTGCGCCGCTCGGGATTGCAGACGTCGGTCGTCTCGAGCACCCTGACCATCATGGAGCTCAAGGGGCTGGTGCGCCGTGTGGAGAACATGAGCTATGTGCTCGGCTTCTAGTGCAGAAGGGAGAGGGGCCATGGGCGCCGCCTCGTCACCGTCGGGCAACACCCTGGCGGACGTATACATCACCATTCTGGCCGGGGGTAGCGGCACCCGCCTCTGGCCCTATTCCCGGGCCGAGCGGCCCAAGCAGCTGCTACCCATCGCCGGCGACAGATCGCTCCTGCAGCAGACGGTGGCGCGCGTCCTTCCACTGGTGCCGGTCGAGCGCATCTACATCCTCACCGGCCCCGAACACGCCGCCGCCATCGCCTCCCAGCTGCCCGACCTGCCGGAGGGCAACATTCTGGTAGAGCCGGCCCCGCGGGGCACGGCCCCCTGCCTGGGCCTCGCCGCCCTGCGGCTCCGCGAGGTGGCCGGCAGCGACGACGCGGTGATGATCTCCCTCCACGCCGACCACGTCATCGGTGACGAGCCCGCCTTCCGCCAGGCCCTGAGCGCCGCGGCCGCCCTCGCCCGTCAGGGCGCCATCGCCACGCTGGGCATCGTGCCCACCCATCCGGAGACCGGCTTTGGCTACATCGAGCGCGGCGCGCCCCTCGGGCCGCTGCAGGGGCTCGAGGCTTACCGCGTCGAGTCGTTCCGTGAAAAGCCCCCCCTCGAGGTGGCCACCGAGTACGTCGAGTCGGGCCGCTTCTTCTGGAACGCGGGCTACTTTGCCTGGACCCTCGGGCGCATCAGCGCAGATTTCGGCCGCTACCTGCCCGAGACGCTGGCCGCCCTGCGCCGCCTGGTGGCCATGGATGACGCGACGAGCCCCGACTATGCTGCCGTGTGGAACGCCATCCGCCCGGTGACCATCGACGTCGGCATCCTCGAGCGCGCCCGGCAGATCGGCGTGATCCCCTGCGAGCTCGGCTGGAACGATGTGGGCAACTGGGCCACCCTGCTCGACATCCTCCCGCGCGACGCGCAGGGCAATGCCCACCTGGGCGCCGGCCAGCACGTCGCGGTCGACACGCACTCGTCACTGGTGTTCTCGAGCGGCCGCCTGGTAGTCACCCTCGGTCTGGAGAATGCCGTCGTCGTCGACGCCGGGGACGTGGTGCTGGTGTTACCCAAAGAGCGCGCTCAGGACGTGAGCGCCCTGGTGCGCGAGCTGCGCGACCGGGGCCTACAGGAGTATCTATAGGCGCCGCAGAGCCCCCCGGGGCTCACCCTTCTCGGGAGAAGTACGTGCAGGCAGAGATAGTGGCCATCGGTACCGAGCTCCTGCTCGGAGAGATCGTCGACACCAACACCGCCTGGATCGCCAGGGAACTGACCCAGATCGGGCTGAACCTGTTCTACACCGGCATCGTGGGGGATAACCTGCAGCGTGTGGCCGAGGTACTCCGCCACAGCCTGCTCCGCTCGGACGTCGTGATCACCACTGGCGGGCTGGGCCCCACGGTGGACGATATCACGCGAGAGGCGGTGGCCGCCGCCACCGACCAGGCCCTGATCCTCGACGAGGACCTCCTCGCCGAGATCGCCTGCTACTTTGCGCGGCGCAACCACCCCATGACGGAGAACAACCGCAAGCAGGCCCAGCGGCCGGCGCGGGCTACCGTCATCCACAATCCGGTGGGCACCGCGCCGGCGTTCACTAGTGAGTGGAACGGCCACATGGTCATCTGCCTGCCGGGCGTGCCGCACGAGATGAAGTACCTCATGGAGCACGAGGTCATCCCCCTGTTGCGCGAGCGTTTCGGGCTGCACGGGGTGATCCGCAGCCGCACGCTGCGTACCTGTGGCATCGGCGAGAGCGCCATCGACGCCCGTATCGGCGACCTGATGCATGCCTCCAACCCCACCGTCGGGACGGCCGCCCACCCGGGCCAGACGGATGTGCGCATCACGGCCAAGGCCGATGGCGAGGCAGCGGCAGCCGCCCTCATTGCCCCAGTAGAGGCCGAGCTGCGCCGACGCCTGGCCGACTATGTCTTTGGGGTGGACCAAGAGTCGATCGGCGACGTGGTCACGCGGTTGCTCCTCGAGCGCTCGCAGCGCCTGGCGGTGGTCGAGACGGTCACCCAGGGGCAGCTGGCCCAGGACCTGGCCCGGGCGGCGCGGTCGGCCGGCGTGTTGGCCGGCAGCCTGGTGCTGCCCAGCGCCGAGGAGTTGAGCGCTGCGCTCCGCCTGCCGGCCGAGGCGCTGGCTGCCGCTGGCACCATCAGCCAGGAGGCAGCTGACCTGGCGGCCGAGGCCGTGCGCCGCGGCCAGGGCGCGGACCTGGGGCTGGCGGTTATCGGTCCGACCGATCCAGGCGCGCCCGATGCGCCGCCCGTGTACCTCTCCTTGAGCATCGCGGGCCGTCTGCTTCGCGGCGTGCCGCGGCCCGGGCGGTCCGGCGTCTCGGGCCAGGGATGGCTGATCCATCTGGCCCTCGACCTGGTGCGTCGTGCCCTGCTGGGGCTACCGCCCCTCGATTAAGACCGGGTGCGCTCGCCGCGCGAGCCGCGCCCCTAGCCGAACGGCAGCCCATCGCCCTTCGCGTATCCCTGGTTGAGGTGCCCGTGTCCGAGGACGTCGCACGACCGCCCTTGTTCGAGGATGAGACCCCACCGCACTATGCGTGGAACTTTGCGTCGTTCGTGCTGGACTCGTCGCTGTTCACGCTTGGCATGAGTCTGGTCGGCACGACGACGATTCTGCCCGCCCTTATCTCCCGCCTGACGTCGTCACCAGTGGCCGTAGGCCTGGCCAGCGGCGTCGGCACGGGCGGGTGGCTCTTGCCGCAGCTCTTGGTGGCCAGCGCCGTAGCCGGCATGCGTCGCAAGAAACCGGTCGTCGTCTGGGCGGCCTGGCTGAGCCGACCCCTCTTTCTACTCTTGGGCTGGATCGTCGGGCAGTACGCGGTCAGCAACCCCCGCTGGACCCTGGTAGCCATCATCGCCACCCTCGGGGTGTTCTTTGCCATCGATGCGGTGGTCAGCGTCCCCTGGTTTGACCTGCTGGCCAAGGCGATTCCGCCGCGGCGACGCGGCAAAGTGATCGGCACCTCCCAAGTACTGGGAGGCCTGGGCGGCATGGCCGGTGGCGTCGCCGTGCGCTACATCCTGAGCGACCAGAGCCCCTGGGCCTATCCCCAGGACCACGCCATCCTGCTGATCGCTGCCTCGGTGGTCTTTATGATCTCGGCGGTGGGCCTTACCACGCTGCGCGAGCCGGAGAGCAAGGCCCCCAGCGGCCCGGTGGCCTCCTTCGGCCAGGTAGTGCGGGGGCTGCCCGACCTGTTGCGCGGTGACCGGTCCTTCTCACGCCTGGTCATCGCCCGCATCCTGGTCGGCTCCGTCACCGTGGCCAGTTCCTTTTACGTGCTACACGCCGCCGACATCGGACAGCTCCCCTTGGCCTCTACGGGCCTGCTGGTGACGGCGCAGGTGTCGGGCTCGCTGGCCGCGGGGCTGCTGATGAGCTACGTGCAGGATCACCTCGGCCCGCTGGCCCACATCCGCATCATCTGCACACTGGCCGGCCTGCCCGCCCTGCTGGCGCTGGTGGCCGGTCCCTTCGTGGCCGGCTGGGGCGGCGCGGCGCTGTATGTGTACATGGTGATCTTTTTCTTCCTGGGCATCTCGATGAGCAGCCTCGGCTGGCCCTTCTTTAACTATATCCTGGAGTACGCTGTCGAAGAGCAGCGCCCGCTGTACATCGGCACCATCAACACCCTGGCCGCGCTGGTGATGCTGGCCCCACCCTTTGGCGGTTGGCTCCTGCGCGTCACTTCCTACCCCGCTCTGTTCGCCGTGGCCCTGGCCTTGGCGCTCAGCGCGCTGGCCCTATCCGTGGGGTTGCCGAGCACGCGCCGGGCCCACTGAACGCGGGCCCGGCGGCCTCTGGCGGCGGCGCTAGGTTCAGCCAAGGAGTACGTCGAGGACCATCATCACGGCAAAGCCCAGCATGGCCCCGGCGGTGGCGACGTGGCCGTGCCCTTCGGACTGTGACTCGGGGATCAGTTCCTCGATCACGACAAAGATCATGGCCCCCGCCGCAAAGGCCAGCGCGTAAGGCAGAATGGCCTGCGCGCCGATAACGGCCCAGGCGCCCAGCACGCCGGCCAGCGGCTCCACCAGCCCCGAGGCCTGCCCGAGAAAGAAGGCCTTGCCGCGGCTGACCTCTTCGCGGCGCAACGGCATGGCCACCGCGGCGCCCTCCGGGAAGTTCTGCAGCCCGATGCCCACTGCCAGGGCCACCGCCCCGGCGATGGACCCGTCCCCCAGCCCCGCCGCAGCCGCGCCAAAGGCCACGCCCACGGCCAACCCCTCGGGGATGTTGTGCAACGTCACCGCCAAGACCAGCAGCGTACTCCGCTGCCAGGAGGTGCGCAGTCCCTCCACATCCGCCGCTCTGAGCGCCGGGTGAACGTGCGGCAGGATTCGGTCGATCCCCCGCAGCACGATCCCACCAACCAGGAACCCGACCACGGCGGGGACGATCGAGCCGCCCGACAGGTCGATGGCCGGCGCCAGGAGTGACCAAAAGCTCGCCGCGATCATCACCCCGGCGGCCATGCCGAGCATGCCGTCCAAAAGGCGGCGGTTTACCGTCTTGGTGAACAAAACGGTCGCGGCCCCCAGCGCCGTAACGAACCAGGTGAACAGCGTGGCGATCAGGGCCTGCGTAACGGGTGAGAACTGCTCTAGCCATGCGAGCATGACTCTTCCTCCGTAATGGCCGGCGTGCACGCACCCCGCGGCACAGATCCGCAAGAACCTACCTCGGACGCCTTGTACCTGAGGCGCGTGTCGCGGTCAAGTCCCGTAGCCGCCGCCCGATGCCTTGGCAGCGGGAGACGGCTCGTCTACAATGCCCGGGTGAGGGGCGGGCGGCATCCGCCCAGCGGGGAAGGCAGGGACCTGTGAGAAGGCTACGCATCTGGGGAGTCGCGCGCATCATGGCCGTGGCGCTGGCCAGCGGCTGGCTGGCCGTCGCGCCAGCCGGAGTGTTGGCCCAGGATGGCCCCACCCCGCTCCCGCCAGGGTACCCCGTCCCCTACACCCCCCTGCCTGGAACGCCAGAACCGACCGCCGGCAGCGACTCAGCCTACCCATCTTCCCCGACGGAGGAGACGCCCGCCCCGCCCGAGCCCAGCGCCACCTCGGAACCCGAGGAGACGCTGCCGCCGGCTGAGGCGACTGCCCTCGCCCCCGCCACGCCGGAGCCGGTATCCACGCCGGCCGGCGGCAGCACCCTGACGGCCGTTCCCGCCACGGCGGCCCCGGCCTGGCCAACAGCCCCGGCCGCCTCACCCGCCTCACCTGCCGCTCCCGCCGCGGTGACCGGGCCGGCCTCCGGCAGTACGGCGACGCCGCTCGCCACGGGCCCGGGCGGTCCCTCCGCCCAGGCGGAGGCAGCTGCCAGCACGCCAGAGGAAGCCGTCCGGCCGCTGATCGATCCGCGTCTCTTCCTGCTTTTGGTAGCCGGGGTGGCTGCCCTCACCGTAGGGCTGGCCGTGCGCCTGGTGCGCCAGGAACGCCGTCCCCAAGACCCCCGCCCCTGACGGACCGTTGCGCCAGCGGGCGCCCCATGCTATGATAATCGTGCACTACATCCCGCTGCGCCCGAGCCCTGCCCCACCCTTCTGAGCCCGCCCAACCCTGTCGCTGCCCCCGCACCACGCTAGCACCCTCCTCCCCCCGTTGCCGAGTGAGAGCGCCCAGAGCGCTTGCCGATTGCAGATCCATGTGTCGTAGTGCGGGCCCGCCGCCCGGGAGAGGGCGGCGATGATCCCGCATGGCCAGCGACGGGTGCTGTCCGTCGTTGCGGAAGACAGGAGCAGTGCACATGGCGGGTTATGTGGGGCTGTTCAGGTTCACGCCCAAGGCGCTGGAGAACCTCAAGGAGCTCCCCGAGGCGATGAAGCGCACGAGGTCCCTGGGCGAGCAGATGGGCGTACGCGTCATCGGCATCTGGGTGACCATGGGCAGGTATGACGTGGTCGGCATTGCCGACGCCCCGGACGACAAGACCGCGGCACGGTTCGCGTTGGCCATAGCCAGCAACGGCCTCGTAACCACCGAAACAATGCGCGCCCTAAGCGAAGAGGAGTTTGCCCAAGTGGTGGCCAAGCTCTAGGCAGCGGGCGCTGGGCGCGGGGGACAGCTCGTCTGGGCGCTCCACTCCCCGCGCCACGTGGGCGAGGTAACACAAAGCCCCGCACTTGTTGTGCGGGGCCGAGTGTATGCGCTGGCTCCCCGTATGCAACCCTCTTCATAACCGTTCTCTTTCTCCCGCCGTTAACCGAAAACCTTCAATATCAACGGGTTATCAAAGATCAGGCGGTTCCCGGCGGACCGGAAGCGGCGTCAATGTCGATTTCCCAATTACTCTACACGACGCGAATGTCGCAAGTCGAGTCGTGAGCTTGTCGCAAGTTGTGTCGCAAACCTGTCGCAAAGATCACCTCCTTTCCAAAGGACCGTTCAAAGTTCCCATACAACCTCGCAGGCCAGGTATTCGCTCAGGACCATTCGTACAATCACCCCGCCTGTTTCGGACACTGAATATCGGTAACGCCCCGGTTGAACCACGACCCAACCTCCTGAGAGCGGGAGTCGGTCCGGAGATTTCCCGAACGCCCTCAGGAACGCCCGGCTGCCGATTTCCGGCCACAAGTCGGTCTCGTCATCGCCGGCGACCTGCTCGAACGCCGATCTTTGGTCATCGCTCAATATCTGTAGGGGCGCAAAACCGACTATGCTCGGTTTCTCCAGTTTCGGGTACAACTCATATGCGGCGTGCCCTCTTGCGAGTTTCAGGATCACGTTCCGAACCCGACCAGCCTCCGGTTCCCATATCAAGTCGTCCGCCTCATCTTTTTTCCAAGCCCCCTCTATCCTCAATTGCAACGCCGGATTACCTTCCAGAATGCGCTTGACGTTGGGACGATGAAGATCAGAGGCCTCTGCGCCGCCGTGGATGACACAATCCAAGAAGCAAGCCAGATATTGCTCATCCAGCGAGAACGAAGAGTTGCACTTTTTGCAGGCACCGACGACCGGCAACTCCGGCGGATAGGGTTCATCCAACAGGACCTTCGAAGGAACGTGGTCGCGCGTATCCGGATGGGTGCCGCAATAAACGCACATGCCGGTGTGGCGTTCATCAATGAATAGATGGCGCGGGTCCATCATTGCCCGTTTGTGCAATCTGATTATCCTGAGTCTTCTGCGCAAGAAGATACGAGAATTTATCTCTAATCAACTTCTTGCGCTCTTCAATGAAGTCTTCGAAGCGGTCGATCTTCCAAAGGTCCTTATCCTTCGGTACCAAGTGCATGTCGAGGTAGCTTTCCGGCTTGTCGGCGAACCAGACTTCGGGCAGGGTATCGGATTTGCCGCCAGCTCCGTTCTCCGCCTGGGTCAACAACATGCAGTTGGCCAACTGGTCGCGCGAATCCTGTTTGTATTTCACGATGCTGAGCCGACCCGTTTCCGGGCTGACGGCTTTGATCTTTCTCAGGGCGCTCTGCGGAAAGATGTGGTCGACTTGCGGAAGGTTGTTGTCGTAAGCAGGTGTGTAATTGAACTCACGGTACCACAGATTGAAAAGCAGATGGATCGAGTCGGAACCGTAACCCATCTGCCAGAAGCGATCCTCGGTAAGTTCGAGACTTCGTCCTTTCGAACGGATGGCGTCGAACAGATGATTGAGATCGAAGCCGTTCCGCTCCCTGATCTTTCCGACGCAGTCGTCGATGAGTTGGTCCGGGGTTCCGCTGAATGCGCCGCTGATTAGAGCACGCAGCAGGTAACTGTCTATCCCCTGCGCGGCCTTCCAGTTATCCGGAAAATGATAGCGGGAATAGACCAACGGAATCAGGACAAGATAGGACGGCAAGGCTTTGTCACATCGGATGAAGGTTTTCCCGCGGACGAAGTCCAGAACGTCTTTCAGCGCTTTCGTGATGTCCTGCCACCTGGTTTCGATTTCCTCCCGCACGCCCGGTTTGCGGAACTTCGAGACCTCATAGCGTGCGCCTTGGTTCAACAGCGTAAGGCATGATTTCAAAACGAAATCACGAGTGAATGCGAAGCCGTGGCGGTTGAGGTCCGACAGGAGGTCCTCCATCTGTTCGTCGGCGCGGTCCCAGCTTGAGCTCAGCAAGGAAAAAAGCAGATCGGATTTGCCCAACCGGGTGCCGCCGGAATTAGCCCGTATAAAGACCTCCACAACGTCGTCTTCGGTGTAGAGTTCGGCGTTTTCGGTGCTGTCGAGCTCCTGGTATGAAATCCCGTCGTCGGAATGAAAAGTCTTGAATACGATGCCGACGTGGCGGCTGATTTTGCGACGTTCATCAGGGGAGAGTCCGCGGCCCGCTTTGGCGATCAGGTCCTCCGCGGCGGTAAGCGGATCGGCGGTATTGAAGACCAGGTCTTTGAATCTGATCCACGGAAAGCCAGCTTTGCCTGCGTCGAGAAAGGCAAACCTGAACTTGACGTCGTCCGGAGCGGACACCTCTCCGCTTAAAATGTCGAGGAAAAGCTCCCGCCCTTCGTAGCTGCCGCACAGACCGATGAACAGGCTTTGAAGTCTCTGCTGACCGTCCAGAACCAGACATTTCTTCCTGCCGTTTTCGGGGACGTAAAAATCGCTCAACCGGAGCTTGCTGCGGTAGTTGTCGATGAACTTTCTGTGGCGGACCTCAGCCTTGGTCTTCCATATCAGCAGAGTGCTGATGGGGTATTCCCTCAGAATCGAGTCGAAGAGACGGCAGATCTGGTCCTCGCTCCAGACGAACGGCCGCTGGATATTGGGCAGCCAGAAACCGCCGTCCTCGTCAGGATTGTTTAAGAAGCTGACGATCTTCCGCAGGGAATGTTTCGGTGTCTTCATTATTCAGCGCCGCCTCCATCACATTGCACATTCTTATCCCTTGGGCGGATATGGGTCCTTTCCGTAGGTGTGCTCGGTCTGAATCGTCATATCCTTCTTGTGGATCACCACCTGCCCGAGCTCCTGGTTTTTCGCAAGTTCCTTGGCTCGATCCACAGCCTCCGCCTTCGTATCGTGGCTGCTGGATGCTCTTGATGCCTTCTCTTCCTTGACCTTCCAGCCGCCGTCGGTATTGGGTGTCACATGGTAAGTCTTGCGCTTCGACATTTTCATACCTCCTGATTTGAGTTGGCTTTCTCTTCGTGCCCGCGGACCGCTGCGAGTATCCGATCAATGCATGCATCGAAATCCTCTTCGACTTCATGCTGCCACAGGCGGATCACCGTCCATTCCATCTGCCGCAGTTTCCGATGGTTTGCGGCGTCCCGTTCCCGGTTCTTGTTTATCTTCTTTTTCCAAAAATCAGAGACCTTGTCCTCCCAGGAAGGGAATCGGTATCCGTGCCAAAAATCGCCGTCCACGAAGACTGCGACCCGAGCCTTGCTGAAGACGATATCCGGCCTGCCGGGCAGTTCTTTGACGTGCTTGCGGAACCTCAAACCTCTCCTATGAAGCGCTGACCGCACCCGCACCTCCAGACTCGTATCCTTCCCCTTGATGCGGGACATACAGTAGCTGCGCTGTTCGGGTGTCAGGTTGTCCGGCATCAGTCCTGTCCCTGATACAAACTGAAAGCCCTGGCCATCTCCCTGCGCCCCGGCAGGTGGAGCTCGGGGGGAGTGGTCGTGAGGACTTGAAAGCCTTGCGGCGTTCCGGGGCAGATTTTCTGGAAGTCGCACTTGGAGCATTTGTCGGGATGCGGTCGCATCGGAAAGTCCGACGCGAGAATTCCTGTGACCGCCCATTCGATGTTTGCGAGTGCTGAATCCACCGCCTCCTGGGTGATCGGCACTTCAACTCTCTGGTTGTCCTTCAGAAGATGAACACTGCCTGTTCTCGCATTCTGCCCGAGAACCTGGTCGGCGGCTCTTGCATATAGTTGAACCTGTAAAGCAAGCTCGGTCCAATCGAGGTCGTCGTTCTCACCCGGCGTCTCTCCGCCTTCCATCGTTTTGAAGTCGATGATCTCGGCCTGGAGGATATTTCCATCGTCATCCTCGTGGAGCAGGAGATCAATCGAGCCGGTGATGACGCAGTTGGAGGCCGGAATCTCAAATACCGCTTCAACCTGTCTTTCGCGCTCGAAATCCCCGCCGAAGGACGCGACGTAATCCTGTGCGATTTCCACCGCCCGATTTCTCGAATTCTCGTAAGCGCCCGGTCGGTTCACCGGATCGCCGCTTTGGGGAACGTGCTTCAAATGGAATGTTTTCAGCACAACCTGCTCCACTTGGTTCTCCGCCGGCGGAGAGTCCGGGTGAAGCTCGTGAAGCTTTTGGATCGATGTATGAACGGTCCGGCCGTAACCGAACATTTCGGGGACGACCGGGTTGAGACCGTAGCGCTCCCGAAACTGATAACTCCTGGGGCATTGCAGGTAGTATCTGATCTCGGTGAAGCTGGTCGGGTAATCGGTATCCTCGACCCTCCGGCGCGGCGGAGCTTGGAGAAGACCGGCCGGAAGACCTGCGGAGTTTTGAACCACCGCCGGATGGGCCGCAAGCTGCAACGCGTAGGGAGACCGGCGGGCTGCCCGTCTGGCCTGCGGCAGACTCTCCGCCCCGCTTATGTAAAGATACCGTTCGGCACGCGTCGCCGCGGTGTAGAAGAGCCGGATTTCCTCATCCGGGGTGCTCTGGTATGCACCGCGGTTGATCGCTGCAGCCATGACCCCCGGCGGCAGCCATCCCGAATAGTTGCTCCTCCGTTTGGGGAACCGATGCGCTTCCACATCAACCACGAAAACGCAAGGGAATTCGAGACCTTTCATCTTGTGAACGGTCGACACGGTGACGGCATCGGGTCGTTGAAGCACATCGTCGGTGGAAACATCGTAACCGGTCTCGGCGGCGTTCTGCAGAAAGTTGAGGACGTCCGAAAAGCGTTGTCTGGAGTCCACGCTCATATACACCGTCTCGACGTCGAGAATCATGCGGCTGAAAAGTCCGATGTCCCGCATGACATCGTCGCTGAAATTCGTCCGTGCGATGTTGAAAGCTTCCAATAGATCGTAGACAAGCTGTTGAGGATAGAGTCGGATTCTCGTCGAGCCTTGCGGACGGTGAATGCGGCGGCTCCAATCTGTGAGAACACGGATCAGGGCATTGAAATCCGCGTCGGGAAACGCAGGCAGCACCTCGCTGTTGAAATGCTGTTGCACCGTGGTCCGGTCGAGCGGGGTATTGCGGAGGAGTTCAAAAGTGCTCCGCAGAACTGATGTCTGCGGGCGGTCGAAGGGCCCTCCGCCGGCTTCCAAACTGAAAGGAATGCCGAGGGTCTCCAGTGCGGTCGTAAACGCCGCATGTCTCGGCGTATCATCCTGCTCCGCCTGACGTGTCGAGCGCATCAGAATCGCGAAATCTGCGGGCGTCAAACCACGGACGACGCCGTTGTCATCATAGGCGGTGCCCAACAGATCCCGGATTCTATCCGCAACCCATCCCGCCTCGGCGGCGCGGTCCGGAAACCACATCACTCTGAAATCCTGGGGCGTCCGATTCGCAAAGGCCGCCGGATTTTTCGGAATCCGGCTCGGGCCCAGCATGGCGGCCGCGAAGGCGTCCGAAGCCTGGACGATGGGCTCCGTGCTGCGGAAATTTTGGGAGAGGGTGTGCACGCTGCAGCCGGTATAGCGTCGTTGAAAACCTAAAATGTTGCTGACGTCGGCCCCCCGCCATGCATAGATCGACTGGTCGTCGTCCCCGACAACAAAAAGCGTCTGCGAGCGCTGATGCAGCAGTCGGATCAGCTCCTCCTGACAAGGGTTGACGTCCTGGTACTCATCCACCATGAGGTGACGCAAATTCCCAATGCCGTTTTCCACGCCGGCTGCATTGGAACGGATCGCCTCGACCACATCCCGGATCATCAACGAGAAATCGATATATTGATCCGCCCTGAGACCGTCCCGAATGCGGGTGAGCAAGCCACCGATGTCTTGATCTTCGGCGGCGACCGTATTGAAGTCCAACAGCTCGTCGTTGGCGGTCTTCCATGCATCCGACGCCTGCTTTACTGTGTCGAAATAGCTGTTGTTCCGTGCGCGCGGTCGGAAGGATTGAAGACCCAACCGGTGATAACGCGAAATCATGTAGAGTTTGAGCCGGTTCTCGTCAAGAACGTCGTACTGTCGATACGTTGCGTCCATGTCGCCCAGTACGCGCTGGCAGTAAGAGTGGATGGTTCCGATATACATCGCCCCCATCACGGTGGGATCGAGTCCTGCGGTGGCCAGGGCTTGAGAAACCCGGCGCTTGATGGACTCGGCCGCCTTTTCGGTGAACGTAAAGGCCACGATACCTTCGGGCGGCTCATTCTGGGCGAGGAGTCTGGCGATCCGGTAGGCCAATGTCCTTGACTTGCCCGAGCCGGCGCACGCCAGACACAAAACCTCGCGGGCGGTATCCACAGCCGCGTCGTATTGCTGCGGCGTCAACTCGTTTCTCAAGATCTGGTCGATACTCATGTGAATTAAGTCCCTCTCTTTGATGGTCACGTCCCGGTGCTGTTCCGTAGGACCCGTTTGATGCTTCTTCCGTGTGCCGCGATGAACGGCGGCGGCAGGGCGTTGCCGATCATCAAGGCTACGGCGGACTTGTTTTCGGTGGTCGGGAACTTGTACCGGCGTGGAAAACCCTGCAGAAGCGCCGCCTCGCGCATGGTGATCGCCCGGTCCTCCTCCGGATGCAGGAACCTCCCCTTTGACGGGTTGAAGCATCCTCCGGTGATCGTCGGAGCCGGTTTCTTCCAGGCCATGCGCCCGTAAACATCCTTGAATCCGTTGCATCGCTTGTGGCACTCGAGCTGGAATTCCTCCGGAAGGTCTCTGCGGCTTCCGCCGTCTTTCGGGATAAGCCGGATGACATCCAGAACTTTCGGGGTCCGATTCTCAGGCATGTCATGCACGGGGTCCCCGCTTTGACCCGCTTTCGGCAGCCCGCCGATCGCATCCTCAACCGTTTTCATCTTGGCGGCTTTGCCGGCGAAAGGAATTGTCACGCCCAGCCCCGCCAAATAGATCAACCTGCGTCTCCTCTGCGGAACACCGTAGTGGGCGGCGTTCAATATGCGATGCTCTCCCAGGTATCCGAGGTTCTTCAACTTCCGGCGGAAAGCCCCGAACCGTTCGTCGTCCGCCAGCCCAGGGACGTTTTCCATCATCACGGCACGCGGCCGGAGAGCCTCCACGAACCGTTCGAACTCCAGCAACAGGTCGTTTCTTGGGTCATCAACCATGAGAGCCCCGTTCAGGGTCCGCATCGTGGAGAAACCCTGGCACGGCGGGCACCCCGCCAGGAGATCGAGTCCGCCTTTCTTCAATCCGAGCGTGTCGAGCAGTTCCTGCGGATCAAGTTCTCTGATGTCCTTTTCCCATAATGTGACATCGCGATGGTTCGCCTTGTAGGTCTTGACGGACAGCGGATCGACGTCCACCGCACCCAGGACCCTGAATCCGGCTCTTTTCAACCCGACCGTCAGTCCGCCGCAACCGCAGAACAGGTCGACGGCCGTGGGCTTGCCGTCACCGTTTGGACGGAGTCCTCTGCTTCGTTTCGCCTTGCCTTTCATCGGAAAAACCTCCTTTTGTTCGAATAGGCGCTCCCCATGAGCGTTTTCAGGAGGTTACTTACCGATGGGCCGACTGAACCGCCGGCTTCATCCGTGGAATGGAAGCGGTTTGTCCCGGAGGGATCGCATGTTGGTTTTAGGGTATCCGTCGCTTCCGGCAGCATCCATTAAATCTCCAATGTCTTGAGCACAGCCCGGTCTATGTCGCCGTAAAACACCACGTCCAGGCGTTCGATCACGTCCTCCGGCAGTCCCGCGAACTGCGTTTTGTTGGAAACGGGGACCAGGGCGCGGAGCGCCCCTGATTCAAGCGCCAGTTGCAGGGGTTCGGTGATCGAAGCCGGACCTTTGATGTTCCCTTGGATGGTCAGGTCGCCGAGGATCACCGTACCGGCCTGCACATGACGGTTGCGGACAGCGGAGATGACGGCGGCGAAAAACGCAACACCGCAGGGACAGTCGATGCGGCCGCCGGAGAGGTCCACGGCTTCGGCATAGATGTCCTTCTGCGCCAGCATCTGTGTGAGCCCGAGCTTGTCTTTGACGCTCTGCAGATAACTGAAAGCCCGGTTGAGGGATTCCTTCAGCGATTTTTCAAGGCCCGTCGGGGTGCGGAGCTTGCCCGTGCCCGCCGTCAAAGTGACCTCAAGCCTGAACAAAGCGACCTTGGCTTCGGAATCCACCGCGGCCGTGTAGACCGTTCCGGGAGGCAGGGGGTCCTGCGAAATGACTCCGGCCCCCCCTTGCTCGGGGACGCCTACGGACCGCTCGGTGTCGTCCGCGAGATCGATGTATGAAAAACTGGTCTTATAGAATTCGAACGAGCCGCGTTTCTTGAGCTGCTCCTTGACCCGGCGACGCCCCTCCATGGCCAGTTCGACGTACTCCGTGAGCTCCTCCTTCGTCCAGCCTCCGCCCGGATGGAGGATTTTGAGAAGGCCGCTCACCGTTTTCTTCGTCGCTGTGGCGTCCCTGCCTTCAACATGCGATCCGAAACGGAAGACCCGCTCGGCCTCGTCGAAGCGGTTCTGTTTTCTGAGCGCCCGGAACGCTTCGGCCAGATAGTCGGTGACAAAACCGTAGTGGACCGTGAGCATGTCCTTCGAATTTTTCGGAACCTCCCAGCCGGGCAGGTAGAAGTGCATCCGGTCGAGCAGCGCCAGATCGAATTCTTTCGGCAGCGGCTGGAAAAGGTCCGTGGCCGAGTTCCGGACCAGGCTCTCCACCGGTTGGTTCAGGTTGCCGATGAACACCAGGGACGCTTCCGCCAGCACCTGGGTGACCCCGCGGCTGAAGCGGCCGTTGGCCATGTAGTCCTTCATGATCTGGACCGCGTCGGGATCGGTGATTTTCATGCCGCCTACTTCGTCGAATGCCACGACGTCCCAGTGCCCCACGAGCCCGACTTGTCGGCGGGCGTTGTTGTAAAACAGGTTCGCGGTGCTCGCCTTGCCTCCCGAGAGCAGCATGCAGTAAGGGGACATCTCGCTGAACGCGTAGGATTTGCCTGTGCCGCGCGGACCGAGCTCGATGAAGTTATAGTTTTTCTCGACGAAGGGGATGAGGCGGGTGAGCAGGAGAATCTTCAGCCGGCGCTCCATCCGCAGCGGCTCCAAGCCGACGCTCCGAAGGAGGAGATCGATCCACTCGTCCCTTGTCATTCCGCCCCGGCCTTCCAGGTATTCTTCCAGATCGAACCGGGCGAGTTGGATGGGTTTCAAATCGACGATATGGAAGGGACTGTCTTTTTTGCCCTCTTCGGACAGCCTGAATTCCACGTCGATGATGGCCCAGATGCCGCCCTCAAGCAGCCGTTCGTACCGTCGGTAGAATTCTTCGGCGATGTGTATTTTGGCATAGCCGAAGTGATCCATGGAGGCCCAATATTTGTTCTCGCTCGGGAGGAAGCGGACCTCAACGCGGTCGATGAACCGATGCCTGCCTTTCTGCTCGACCATGGACTGGGCCTTGTTCGCCTCGTCGTGGCGGAAGTAATTCGTCGTCAAGGTTTCTTTGACGGCGTCCACGCCGATGCGGATTTCCTCGTCGTTGTCCGAAGCACAGTATTTGCCCAAGAGATACTCGAGCACATAGGACGGTACGTTCTCGCCGCCCTTGATCTGGTGCAGAAGGTCCTTCCGCACCACTTTCCCGGCGAACACGCCCGTTGCTTTCTTGTCCAGGTCGTCCTGTTGCATTCCGGTCTCCTTAATCGAGCATCGCGTTCTTCAGCTTCCGCTTCGCCCACACGACGCGCGTCTGCGGGTCGCTCACCCTGATTTCGATCTCCGCCCCGTCGAAATCCGGGTCGAGCAACACAGGAACGGGCGTTTCTTTGCCCGCCTGCAGGGTCACCTCACGGGTCTTCTCGTCCCGCGCCTCGCAGTCGGCGGCCTCGCCTATTACCTTCGCTTTCGTTCCCGTGCCGTCGTAGGCCTCGATCTTCACCCGGGCGGCCGTGCCGAACATGTCGCTCTGGAGGTGGAATTTCAGACCGATAACCCGGCTGGTGAATTTGTCCGACCGATAGCGGACGTCGATCTCAGGCTTGCCTGCGGTTGTTTGTTTCTCCCGTCCGGCCCGGAAGACGATCACCGGCACCACCGCCTCTTGAAGACTCAGTCCGCCGTGGAAATAACCCTCGCCCTCCGAGAAGACGCGGAACCCGATGGGCAGGCAGACTTCCTGCACATCTCCTTGAATCCCCACATGGCCCGCCTTCAGGGTGACGGTTCCGGCCGATCCGGAAAGGCCCGAACCCAACCGGCAGCGGCGCTTGTTCTCCAACCAGCCGCCCGGAGGCGTCTGGACCACATCGCCCGCCGGGATTTCCGGCAGCATCATGTGGCCGTGGTCGGCGCTGATCACCACACGGTCGACCCCCTGGGAAACCGCCCACCGGACCGCGGCTGCGATATCCCCGATCACGTCTGAGAGGTAGCGCCGGGCGCGCCAGGCACCGAGGTTCTCGGCCACCGTGTCCGGGTCCTGGGTCCGCACCACAAAGAGCTCCGCTTTCTTCAGGTTGGCGGCGGCCTTTTTCGGCGAGCCGAGCAGGTCGTCCAATGTGGTCTCGAAAAACCGGTCGCCGTAAGTGTCGGCCAACAGCTTCATACGGTCCGCCGATGTCTTCAGCAGGCGGGTTCCGAGGGCCGGGACAAGGCCCCCGTCTTTCTCCACAAGCCGGAGCATTCCGTCCGCACCCGGCATGAGCGCCGCCATGCCGCAGCCGGTCACCGTCGGGACAACCCCCGCGGCGTGGCTGACGTGGACTTCGCCCGTTCCCGCCAAGGCCTCGCCCAAATCGCGGCCCATTTCGTAGCGGAGGGAATCCACCATGAAGAACGCGGTTTTCTCGCGGCGTTCCAGCAACGGGGCCACATGTTCGTCGAAAATACGGGTCTGCCTCGACGCTCCGTCCGGCGGCCAGCCCTCCGCTTGAACCGCCGCGAGGAAAGCATCCTGCAAGGCCGTGACGGCTTCGCGGTAGTGACGACGACAGAGGTCGACGACCGGGGCGATGACGTCATCGTCGGTGCAGGCGGTGAGGGCGGTTTCAAACAGGCGCGACGCCCGGTCGAGGTCCGACCAACCGCCTTCGGTGTAGGCGTTCATCAAATCCGTGAGGTTCTTTTTCCCGGTCAAGCCCCCCGAAACCGCGGCGGCGGATTCGATCATGGCGGCCGCCCTCTCAAGCGCCGTCCAGGCCGGCGACCTCTGCGGGTCCCTCCGCCAAATCGACCGTTTGCGGTTTTCGATCACCATTCGTGCCGCCGCCGGGTCGCCGGTGACGACAAGCCCGACCGCGCGGCCGAGCAGACGCCGTTCCTCGAAGGGGAAGGTGTCGCGTTCACCGGGGTCGAAATCCTTCGGCATGAGGTCCGGCAGGCGGAGTCCGCTTTCGATCCCCATCGCCAGTTCGACATAGGTTTCACGCAGACCCGTGTCGCTGCGCATCCTGTCGCAGGCCGCATAGACCACGGACTTCGCTTCGACGCCGGCGCGCGGCACGGCGCTCAAGGCGTCGGGAACGCTTTCCGGAAGATCGAACACGAACTCGCTGAAAAAGATGTATTCGGCGGCTTTCGGCCTCAGCACATTCCAATCGCGGCCGCCGCCTGTGTGTTTGAACCCGACGGCGGCGGCGAGCAACCGCAGCAGCTCGTCGACGCAGCCCGGCTTGGCGGCGGCTTCCTTTGCTTTGGCCGTGTCGCACAGGGCAGCCGCGATGATTTCCGCCGGGGTTTCCGTCCGGAAGACGTCGTTCAGCAGCGGCCAGCGCTGCGTCTTTTCCAAACCGTCCAGAAGGGCGATGTCCGGCTTCCCCTCGCGGAAAAGCCTTGTGATCTCGTCGGCCTTGCCCGGCATGGCTTGTTTAGCGAGAGATTCAAGATTTTCGGGCTCCAACGAAGCATGACCGAAGCCGATACCCACCCTGGCATAAACTTCGAACGGGTCCAGCATCATTTCTTCTTCGCTCACCCCTCTGCGGCCGGGGACGTAGATGAGCAGGCAACGGTCCCGTTCGGCTGGGTTCTCGGATTCATTCATCAGCCGGTAAATCTCGTCGGCCCGGCGGCGGGTCTTAAGGACGGAGGCTTCAGTGGACAACACCTCGCAGTTCGGCGCGTTGAACTCCGCGGCGAAAGATTTGAAGTCCCCTTCGGCGTCGTACCAGACCACGATGCGGCGGTCGCCCAACAGATCGACAAGCTTCTTGTGCAGGAACGAGGTGAACTTCATCGGGCGGCCTCCTTTTTCCGACGGCCGCGGCCGCCTTTCTTCTTGGATTCCGGGGCTTCGACCTCGCAGAGGTCCTCAAGCCCATGGGCGATTGCGATGGAGCGGTCGCGTCTGCAGACTTCCCGGACGCGGTCGGACCATATCGTGTATGCCAGGTGCGCCCAGTCGTAGTCGCCTTTCTCAAGCGTTTTCCAGCAGTCCTCCGTGTCCTTGGCCCAGGAGCGCAGGCGGAAAAGCTTATGCAGCGGCGCGGCGTTGATGATCACGCCGTCGTTGAGGTCCGGTTTGTAGGGCAGCGCGGCGATGCGGAGCAATTCTTCCCGCAGGTCACGCAGCTCGCCGAGGAACGCGCGGGCCTCGTTCAGCCGGTCGGTCAAACGGGTCGCCTCTCGGCCGGAGGCGGCTTTCAGCTCGTTTTCAATCTGAGCGATCCCGCGTTCCACTTCCGAGATCTTGGGTTCAACATACTTGTTCACGACCATGTAGAGCGTCTGGTCGTTCAAACGGTGGTAGTAGAACCAGATGGTGTACGATCCCGAAGCGGTGGAAAGCGGCCAATAGATCGGGGCCTTGCGCCGGCTCTTGGAATAGCGCTTCAGGTGGTCATGGAAGAATCCCGCAGGCCTGCGGAAGTAATCCCGCAGGTCGGAGACACCGAGGATGTCGCAGGCTTCCTGTTCGATCTCGTGGGATTTGTCCTTCCAGAGCAGGTCGAAAACCTCGCGCACACGGCGGACGATGTCGTCCCGGTGCGGCCGGTCGCCGTTGAAACCGGGGTCGTCCACCAGGACGCCGTCCCAGGAGATGCGGAGCGGATACTCGGAATCAGGGATGGCCGGGTTCTTGACCGAGCCGTCCGGCGGCAGGGTGTTCGCGTCCGGTCGGACGCGGAGCCACTCCTCGCTGACGATGCGGTTCGGTTCGGCGGGCAGGCCGTCCGGGCCGACCAGCATCCCCGGCGGGCAGACCGGCAACGGGTCGAAGGGGTCGGGGAGTTTCGGCGCAAGCGATTGGTCGATGGCGATGCGGACGTCCCAGCGGCCAACGCAAACGCCAACGCAATAAGACATCAATTCAAACGCAGCCTTTGTGCAGTCGCCTCCTGTTACAGAAGTCGGAGATTCCGAATCTTCCTCAAAGTCGTCTCGGTCTTCCTCCCCGTCTGAATCCTCCGCGTTTTCCACAGAAAGTGCCGTTAAGGACGTCGAGTCCACAACATAGAGTCGATCCATCGTTTCATCACAAGTCATCTGACACGTCGCAACAGTTTGGGCGACCTCAAACGAGAGACGCGCGATCCTGTCTGCGATCCCAGCGATTGACGAAGCCAATATGACCGAAATGAAGCAGGAATTGGCCTCGTTTAGGCGTGCTTCTCGGCGAAGAGCGTGGATGGCTTCAAGAACATCGTTAACAAGCTTCTCTGGCGCGTCAGCGTATTGCCATGGTAGGCGTTTTAGAATCCCTGTGTTGAACTCATAGGCATTTGCCTGAATATGAATCAACGACCGGATGAGACGGGAATTTAACCACCCTATTATGTAGGCGGGGAGAACCTTTGACTCGCTTAGGACAGCGGGACCTTTTGTGCCAATAATACATCCAGCAGGCAGCGCTCTAATACTGAAGCCTTTCGCACTTCTTTTTGAGTAGGTGCC